>CAWHYB010000001.1:0-47741 GCA_963833555.1 uncultured Actinomycetes bacterium
GGCGGGACGGTGAGTTCAAGACAAGGGTGAGACCACCGAGCATGACCACCGAGCTCGCTTCTCTTTGCCCCTGAACCCCAGTGCGCTCTTGGAATGGCACGACGATCGAGCCGAGATCTACCCTCGGCTGGTGACTTGGCGCGAGCCATGGTGAAAGGCATAGACGACACTCGAAGCTAGAAGGAGGCGGTTAGGACGGAATCACATGGCCCGGTATCTCTTGAGCTCGCCCTCTGCAAAGCCTGTGGCATCTGCATAGCGGTGTGTCCCGCAGGGGTGTTTGAGCAAGACGGTCTTGGTATTCCCATCGTGGCCAGGCAAGCCGACTGCACCGCCTGCCTTCTGTGTGAGCTGCATTGCCCCGACTTCGCCATCGAAGTCCGGCGACATCCCAAGAAGGGTTCCAAAGTCTCCGACACAGCGGACAGCGATAGAGTCATTGCTGCTGTCGGTGTCGCCAGCCAGAGTCGCAGCGGGGAGTCGGCCGACGAAGAGCTTGGCCCTTACGAAGAGGAGGGCTGACGTGACCTCCGAACCGATCCTCCTCCAGGGCAACGAGGCCCGTCGCCGAGGGTGCTATCGCTGCCGGCGCTCGCTTCTTTGCCGGATACCCCATCACGCCGTCTACCGAGATCGCCGAGACCCTCGCGCGCCGCATGCCCGAGGTCGGCGGCAGGTTCATCCAGATGGAGGACGAGATCGCATCTATCGCCGCCATGTGCGGCGCCTCGCTCGCCGGTCAGAAGTCGCTCACGGCCACATCCGGCCCAGGCTTCTCGCTAATGCAGGAGATGCTCGGCTTCGCCGCTATGGCGCAGGTGCCATGTGTCATCGTCGACGTGATGCGCGGCGGCCCTTCGACCGGCCTGCCTACCGATCCTAGTCAGGGCGACGTGATGCAGGCGCGTTGGGGCACACATGGAGAACACTCGGTGATCGCGCTCGTCCCCAGCGGCGTGCTCGAGTGCTACACGCTTACCGTGGAGGCCTTCAACCTCGCCGAACGCTATCGCACGCCGGTCATTATCCTCTCAGACGCGACCGTCGGCCACATGCGCGAAGCCGTCACTCTGCCTGACGTCTCCGAACTGCACATTGCCGAGCGGGGCGAGCCTGACTGCGACCCCGACGACTACGACACGGTCGTCTCGGACCTCGACAACATTCTGCCGCGGCCGGCGCTGGGCTCGCCCTTTCGCGTGCACGTCACGGGCCTTGTCTACAACCGCCGCAGCGGTGCCCCCGAGACGGGTGATCCGGAGGTGGCCAGCGATCTGGGACGCTTCCTACGAGAGAAGATCTACCATCACCGCGAAGCCATTGCGAAGGTCGAGGAGTTCGAGATGGAGGGCGCCGAGGTCGCCATCTTCGCCTACGGCTCCGTGGCCCGTTCTGCCCGCGCCGTCGTGCGCTGGGCGCGCGCCCACGGTGTGCCGGTTGGCCTCGTGCGGCCCATTACTTTGTGGCCGTTCCCGACGGCCGCCGTCGAGCGCATGGCCGAGCAAGTGCGCACAGTAATCGTGCCCGAGATGAACCTCAAGCAGATGAGTTGGGAGGTGCAGGCTGCCGTGGCCGGTCGCGCTAAGGTGGTCGATTACGGTCGCATCGACGGGAAGCTCATCACGCCGGACGAGATCAAGCTGCTGGTGAAGAAGGAGTTCCCCTATCACAGGTGGGCAGAGTCATGACGGCCATCGTCAACGAGCGGCTTGGGACAGAGCCGGCCACGGAGTGCAAACCGCCAAGAATCAAGCCGCACAGGACCGGTGAGATCAGATCGTGGCTGCGCACGCCGAAAACGATCTGGTGCCCGGGCTGTTCCAACGGCACCATCACACGAGCGCTCATCGACGCCATCCTCGGCCTCAACTTGGACCCGCAGAAGGTCTGCGTGGTCGCCGGCATCGGCTGTTCCGGGCGCATCAATCAGTACCTGGAGTACAGCACGGTTCACTCTGCACACGGTCGCGCGCTGCCGATGGCCACCGGCGCCAAGCTTGCCGACCCTTCGCTCCACGTCATCGTCGCCATGGGCGATGGCGACTGCGCTGCCATCGGCGGCAACCACTTGATCCACGCTGCGCGCCGCAACGTCGATCTCACCGCCCTCGTCTTCAACAACTCCATCTACGGCATGACGGGGGGCCAGATGAGCCCTACGACCCATACTGGGGACCGTTCGACGACGAGCGTGTACGGCAACATCGAGCCTGCCTTCGACATTTGCCAGCTCGCGCATGCCGCCGGCGCCAGTTATGTCGCCCGCGGCACCGCCTGGGCTTATCGACAGCTCGTCCACAGCATCGCAGGCGGAATCGTCCACAAGGGCTTCTCGCTGGTCGAGGCGATGGCGCTCTGTCCGGTGTACTACGGACGCTTCAACCTGACGTCCGACCCCGCGGAGTTCCTGCGCGGTCAGAAGGAGCGCGGTGTGCCTGCGAG
This sequence comes from uncultured Actinomycetes bacterium, assembly GCA_963833555.1. Classification (GTDB taxonomy): domain Bacteria; phylum Actinomycetota; class Thermoleophilia; order UBA2241; family UBA2241; genus CAWHYB01. Next base: position 2,443 of record CAWHYB010000001.1, read on the forward strand.
CCAGTTCGACGAAGGGGAGTCACGTTTGCGTGAGCGCTACCCGGTCGGCGTCTTGTACCACGCGGAACGAGAAGACCTTGGCGCTGGCTTGGCTCGGGTGAGTGAAAAGGCTCAGGAGGCCGTCCGTGGCTGAGACATTGCAACAGCAACCAGATCGCATGGAGATTCGCCTCTCGGGCTCGGGCGGACAGGGAATCCTGCTCGCAGCGGCGATCGTCGCCGATGCCGCCACTGCGCTTGGCAAACGAGTCGTGCAGACACAAAGCTACGGTCCCGCCGCGCGCGGCGGGGCGTCAAAGGCCGAGGTCATCGTCGCCAAAGACGACATCGACTACCCGGAAGTGGCCGCGCCGGGCATCAGCTTGTGCTTGTCGCAGGCGGCCTACGACAAGTACGCGCATGAGACGTGCTCGCACGGGCTTGTTGTGTACGACTCGGGGCTGGTCGAGCCTGGTCACGGTCACCATGACTTCGAACTGCGCGGGCTGCCATTCACGCAAGCTTCCGCTGAGCATCTGAAGAAGAAGGTGGTCGCCAACATCGTCGCCCTGGGGGCCCTCGTCGCTGTCGGCGGGTTCCTGCCACCTGAAGAGGTCGAACAGGCCGTGGTTCGTCGTGTGCCGGAGCGTCTTCGCGAGCTCAACTTGGCGGCATTCCGGCTCGGCCTCGGGCTAGCGGCCGAAGCATAGAAGGCCGACGCATCGCCTCGGCGTCCAAATAGCTCCGACCCGTCAGCCGCACGGGAGCCCTGACCGCAGATGGACCCGCTCGAGCACCAGGGCAAGAAGCTCTTTGCGCAGGCTGGCCTTCCTACACTGCCGTCGACGTGCGTGACGACCAGGCCGAAGCCCAGATCGTCGCTGCGAAGACTGGCCTTCCCGTCGTCGTGAAGGTGCGGGTCGGACTGGAGGACACGTATGGCTTTCGACACGCCGATAGCGGGCACGCGCTGAAACACGTGCTGCTTGCGGGTACTTTTCGAGACTCGGAGGGGCCGAGCGTGATGCCTGCATCAGCACCCGATGGAAGTGCAAAACCTCCGTCGCCGGTTCAACTCCGGCCGCCGCCCCCAAGCTCCTTCTCCCGCAAGCCCAGAGCCCACCTCCGGCGACAGAGTGGATGAAGGGGCTCCGTGGGTATCCCCTGGCCATGCCGCCGTTCACCCCCCGGACGCGCTTCATCGCCGCGCTCATCTTGATCGCTGCTTTCGGCGTGGCTGGAGGCTGCGGCGCGAGCGGCGCAAAGGCCGGCTCGGCCGCAGCCTCGTCCCCCTCAGCACCGGCTCGCTCGGCCCAGCCGACGCCAAGTGCCGCGCTTCCGGCTCTCACCCACATCTTCCTGATCGTCATGGAGAACCATTCGGCGAGCCAGATCATCGGCAACCCGGCCGCCCCCTTCATCAACCGGCTCGCCCGGCAGTACTCGCTGGCGACCGACTACTCGGCGCTCTTCCATCCCAGCCTGCCGAACTACATCGCCCTGACGAGCGGCTCGAACCAGGGCATCACCGACGACCGCAGCCCGCCGACCGCCGGTTACGCGGTGTCTGCCACCAACATCGCCGATCGCATCGAGGCCTCGGGCCGCACCTGGAAGGCTCTACGCCGAGAGCATGCCCTCGCCCGGCTACGGCTCCGACTCCGGCCTCTACGCGACCAAGCACGTCCCCTTCCTCTACTACAAGGACATCCTCGACAACGCGACCCGGCGGACGAGCCACGTCGTGCCGTTCACGCAGCTCGCGGCCGACCTGAAGTCGGCGAGCACGACGCCCGAGCTTCGCCTTCATCACGCCCAACCTGTGCAACGACATGCACGACTGCCCCGTGTCGACGGGCGACGCCTGGCTCGCGCGCGTCGTGCCGCTCATCCTGGGGTCGCCGGCCTTCACGAGCACGCCCGTCGCTGCTCGTCATCACCTGGGACGAGGGGACGGCAAGCGACAACCACGTCGCGACGATCCTGGCGGGCAGCGGCGCCAAGCACGGCTACCGCTCGGGCCGCCCCTACGACCACTACTCGCTGCTGCACACCATCGAGGCGGTCTGGGGTCTGCACGCCGCTGACCGCCAACGACGCCGGCGCCGCCACGATGGGCGAGTTCCTGCTGCCGAAGTAGGCTTCTGACCGCGGGCCGGCCTCCGGCCGACTCAGTAGGGGTAGGTCATTACATCGAACGACTGGCCCAGGGAGTTGATCGGGGTGACCGTGACCTGGCTGGGCTCGACCGTCACGAGCAGGAAGCTGAAGACCTGCGCCGGGCGAGGTCGGTATCGGAGCCGACCCTGTGGCGCTGCCGATGTTCTTGGAGTAGTTCCAGCCGATGCCGTACGCGTCGAACGAGCTGGTGCCGTGTTGCCCGATCGGCTCGAGCGCTCTCTCCGCCGCCCCCGGTCACGTACGAGACGAAGCTCTCGCCCGGTTGCTGGAAGTTGCGCTCGTAGATGTGGGCGTGCCCGTTGAACACGAACTGGACCCCGTATTGGGTCAGGAGCGCCGCCAGGCTGTTGGGCCCGTGCAGGTAGGTGTCCGTTCTCTCGGTGGAGTTGTCCGAGTACATCGGGAAGTGGAACACGGCGAACTTCAGCTGGGCGGGGTGCGTGGCGAGGTCGTTGGCCAACCATTGGTATTCGGCCGATGTGGGTGTCCAGTGCGCCGCGTAGTCGTTGGAGTAGAGCGTCCCGGATCCGACGTTGCCGTTGGCCCACGCCGCGGTGAGGACGTAGAAGCGGGCGTTGCCGACCGAGAACGCATACCAAGCCGACGGGTAGTTGGCCGTGTTCGTGCCGGGCACGCTGTACGAGTCCATCTGGTACCGACCGGCGGATAGCACGGGGGCGGTCGGCTCCGGCCAGATGTTGAGGAACGTCGAGTTGAAGCCGTGGTTGCCCGGCGAGCCGAACATCGACATCCTATCGCCGACGCTCGGGTAGAGGGAGGGCCCGAAGACGTCCGAGATGTTGGTGCCCGTCTGGAAGAGATCGCCGTAGTTGGTCTGGCTGCCGCTCGGGTAGGCGACGTCGCCTGCGCTCAGGATGAACGACGCGCCGCTTGCGGCGATCTGAGACATGAGACTCGCCTGGTAGGGGTTGACGCCCGACGAGTTGCTCGCTCCCCAGTCGCCCAACACGGCGAATGAGAACGACGCAGCGGCGCCTGGGGACGGGGTCGTGGTGAATGCCGGGGACGTATCGGTCCCGAGCAGGTCCACCGCCGGACTGTTGAAGAACACGCGGTAGTCGTAGCCGGTTGCCGGCAGAAGGCCGGTGATCTTGGCCTTCCATTGGTACTCCGCGACGCCGTTCACGGTGATCGACGTCTTGCTGCCGTTGGCCCTGTGCGCCGTGACGGATTCGACACCCGCCTGACCGTACGTGGCGTAGCCCGTCGTTTGGCTCCGGTTGGTCGCCCAGTTGATCGTCGCGTTGTACGCAGTGCCGGCGCTGACGACATCTGTGATGTAGGGGTAGCGCGTGAGTTGAGGCAGGCTAGCCGACGCGACCGGCGCCGCGGCAAGTGTCCATGCCGCGAGCGCCCCGACTGTCGCAATCGCCACCAGCACTCCTCGTCTCGCTCGATGGGACATCTGCCGATCCTCCTCAACCGATTCTGCCTGGATCCCCGGTCGGCGGGGGCTGCCCGCCACCGTTGGTTTGCACTTCAGACTCCCTCCATCTGCCCGGCACGCCCGTTGACTTCACTGTTGAAGACACGTGGGCGACTCCTCGTGGTCGACGCTCGAGGCTCATCGGCGCCGCACTTCTCTGAGGACGATGGCGCTCGCGCTGCCGATCAGAACAACGGCGATCACCCCCAGGAAGACGAATCGGCCGGGCCCGCCGGTGGCGCCCGAGGGGCCGTTCGAGTCGAAGTTGGGAATGGCGGCGGGGCTCGCTTTTGCGACGCTCGTGACGGTCTGTAGCGCGGCCGATCCGTAGTTGCGACTCGGCTCGATGTAGGTGTTTTCGCTGAACTCGTTCCAGCTGATCAGGCCGACCGCGTCCGGCGACGAGGCCATGGCGGCGTTCATCTCAAGCCGAAGGGTCTGACCGCCGCGCCTGGGAATGACTCTCGTGCCCCCGATCAGCCTGGCGTCATATCCCGGCGCCGCGGGGGCGATCCACAGGCCGCCATGGCTGTGGACCGTTGACGAGAAGGTGTCGAGCTTGCTCTTGTAGCCTGGAGTGTGCAGGGGGTCCACCGAGGACCAGTAGTAGGCGTCTCCGGCGAACAGATGTGACACGGCGGCATAGGCGGCAGGTTGCTTCTCTGAGGCCAGTATCGTCAGCTGCGATCCGTACTGGCCCGTGATCGCCGCCTTCTGGGCGGTCGTGTACTTCCACGTGCCCGACCAAACGACCACGGGTTTGCCGAACAGATTGAACACCGGGTTCCCTGCGTAGTGCTGCTCGAGGTATCCGAAGCTTCTGCTCACCTCGGACATGGGCAAGGGGTTACGCAGAAAGTCCAGGCCTTCCAGAACGATGCCGAGCTTGAATCCGGCTGCGGCGGATACTTTGACGAGTGCGGCCAGCCGCCGGTCGAGGACCGGAGTGTCCTTCCAGCTCACCAGGAAGCCGGTGATCCCGGCCTGCTTGGCCTGTGCCACCTGGCTGCGCATCACCGAGACATTGCTGGACGAGTATCTGCCGATCAGGGGGTAGTCGATCTTGGCGCGGTTCCACGAACTCGTGTTGAACCAGATGTAGTAGTAGGCGAGCAGAGGAATCGGCCGGCTCGATCGGCCAGCCGCGGGGCTGGACGACGCGCCCTGCACGGAAGGCGCCCAGAGACCCATCATGAGGACTGTGAGCGCGACGCCGATGATTGCCCGGCGAAGCGCCCATCGACGCCCGGCCAAGAAGGGCATCACACGTTCCTCTTCTGAGCGGGGAACCCGCTGCGCCAGGTGGGCAGACGAACGCCTCTCTTGCGCCGCACAAGACGCCCTCCGACAAGCGGGAGCCCGACCAGGAACAGGACCCCAAACGTGATCACCACCGTCACGTCGACCCAGCTGAACATCAACAGCTTTGCCGTCAGGGGCCCGGAGAGGGATGCCGGAGAGGCGAGCCCCAAACCCAGGCCCCTGGGTGCCAGTTGGTACAACCCCCGAGGCAGCCCGGTCAGGGTGACCATGTTGTCGGACCCGAGGTCGACGACCCTCTTCGCACCGTTGGGCAGCGTCAGCTGGACGGTGTGACCAATCGGGAACCCGAACAGCGCGTCGCGCACTTCGATCCGCATGGGGAAGAGCAGGGCCGACACCTTCCAGGTGCGGGGAGACGGGCCGACGAAGAAGCCCTGCGCTCCTTCATGGACGACATCCACGCCCCCCATGATCACCTCGCGGATCGAGTAGCGAACGGGGATAGAAAGCAGGGTGGCATTGCTGCGGAGAATGCGGTTCGCGACGAGGTTCACCGGGAGCCGACGCGGCGAGAACGAGAAGAGCTGTCCGAGGGTGTTGCTGAGCTTGATGAGCGTGATGTCCTGCGAGGGCACCAGTCGACCTGTCGGGTCGATCACGCTTATCGAGACGGGATGCGACACGGCCAAGCCTATCTGCTGCGTTTCGAATCCCTTATGGAGCTTCATCACGCGCTTCCGCAACTGGGTATGGTCGAGCCAGCGGGCGAACCGCACACTTGTCCCTGCGGGCTGCGTGTGCGGCGGAAGAACACTGATGATGTGTGGGCCCGCGATCGTGGTGATCGTGACGGACCCGTTGGAACCGGTCTGGAACATCTTCCCATCGAAGACGATGCGCACTCCGGGGAAGGCCGGAACGGTCTGCAGCATGAGGGTCGTGGGCGGCGCGGTCGCGCCGTTGGCCGCGCCGCCGCCCACTGCCAGCATGGTGGCGAGGCTCAATGCCAGACAGAGGGCCAACCTTAACATCCGCCCGGAAGTCACGATCCACCATCCCAGTGCAGGGAGCCAGAAGCCGGACGCCGCGTGGGGCGGAACAGGGCCCACGCGATCAGGGTCAGGGAGATGACGCCGACGACCGCGTATGCAGGGTAGAGAATGGCCTTCCGACCGGTGCTGGCCGGCGGGGAGGCCGCGGTGCGATCGAGAGGGATGACGCTCGCCGGCCTTGGCGGCTGACTGAAGTCGAAGGCTCCCATCATGCTGCCCGCGGTGGCATCGAGGCGGCTGAGAGGCGCGACGTTCCAGTTCTGCTCGATGAACTTCAGGATCGAGGTGAAGTCCAGTGTCGTATGGTCGATGAAGTGAGCGCGTGCGTACGGGCTCACCAGCAGAGCCGGCGCCCGGAAACCGTCCCCATTCATGTCCCGTTTAGGCGGCCGCACGTGGTCGTACCATCCCCCCCAGTCGTCGTAGCTGACCATGAACGCGGAGCTCTTCCACGCTCTGCTCCCGATGAGCGCGTTCACCAGGCCACCGACCTTCCGTTGACCCGCTTTGAGGCTTCCCGGGGGGTGCTCACTCGAGCCCGAGGGCACGATGTAGGAGACCTGCGGAAGTGTGCCGTCGCGAAGGTCCGTGTAGTACTGGCTCAAGTCGACGATGTGCGACCGCAGAGCCGGATTGTCGATGAATCGCGCGATGTCCAAAAGAGGGCACCACGTGGCCTGCGAGGCCCTGTTCGCGTTCATCGTGCGGGTCAGGGTTCGGTAGGTGATCGAGGGGTCGTAGTTCTCGATGTAGAACTTCCAGGACACGCCGGCCTTCTGGAGGCGGTCGAAGATCGTCGTGACGCGCAGCCCGCCGGCCGGCACGGTCTGGGTCGCATTCCCCGGTCCGCCTGCGACCCAGTAGACGTGGTTCATGAAGCTGCCTCCGAGCGCCGACGTGAAGAAGTGGTCGAACAGCACATAGCGGTCCGCGACGTTCCAGTAGAACGGCACGTCGGTGCCGTCGTAGTGGCCCATAGACTGAGTGCCACTGCTGCCGACGAGGTTCTGGGCTCGTACGAACCCGTTCATGCGGCCGCCGTTGAGAGCGATAGTGGCGGACTGGACCGTGTGACTGAGATCCTTGATAGACCGGTCGCCGATGTGAAACGGCCGCACGGCCGGCTGTGGCCCTTTGGCGGGGTTGACGGGCATGGCGGCGCCGGCGGGGATCCCGTCGGCACCGGGATAGGTGCCGAAGTAGTTGTCGAACGTGTGGTTCTCCTGCATGACGACGACGAGATGCTGGATCGGTGTCTTGGGCGCGTGCGACCCGCCGGTTCCGGACGTCGCCGCCGCCCTGCCGACAGAGAGAAAGAGCATGAACACGGCAGGAGCCACTCCTGCTGCGATCAAGGCGACGCGACCTCTGCTCATGGGTGCACCTCGTAGATAACGATGACAGGCCGGGCGACGGTGCCAGCGGCCGTCGCCACGTTCACTGACTCGACGTGGACGACGATGCCGTGGTAACGGCGCACGTAGGTCAACAGCCGTTGCGAGAAGTTGGTGCTGCGAGCCGCCGAGTACGCATCCCACACGAGGTATTGGACCTGGCCGCTACGCAGAAGCAGGTCTGGATTGATGACTGGAGCGTATGCGGGGTTCCTGTGTAGCGGGTTCGGACTGACTGAAAGGCCCAGGACTTCGCGCTGGCCGTAGAACTGCAGGATGTTGGCCATCGACGGTCCGATCGAGAGGGCCTCCGCCCCGCTCGGGATGTTACTGCTGATCCATTCGCCGGCCTGCCGGCCTCCAGGGACGCCGCCGGTGCCCGCGAGAAACGAGGTGGAGCTCGCCGCGCTGATGCTCGTCCAGCTCGTCGCGGCGAGCCACACCACGGTGACCACGACGACCGCGGTGGCGATGAGCGAGCCACCGCGGATCCGGCCGAGACCGAACCGAGCCTTCATGGCGGCATCGGACAGAAGTCCGGCCGCTAGGACCGCCGCAGGGGCTGCGGCAGGAAGCAGGTACTGGTATCCCTTGACCGGCCAGATCTGGAGAAAGAGGAAGGGCACCATGATCCAGCAGACGAGGAGTGTCTCCCTCCATGACCAGCGCCTGCCGATCGCTGTTGCGACAAGAGCTGCGATGGCCAGGACGACCACGGGGATGCCGATGGCGAGGGGAACGACCCTGAAGTAGAAGGTCCAGGGGTGGTTCGCCGGCCTGAAGAGCTGCCAGACGAAGAAGTGAGATCCGGTCGTCTTGCCGCCGGCGAGTGCCGACGACACGGGGTAGACAAGTGCCACCGCGGCGAACACCGCGAATGAGATGAGCATGTCCTTCACTCTGACCCGCACGCTGGGCGTCAGTGCGAGAAAGGCGTACGCCGCCGGAACCAGCAGCACGGCAGTCTCCTTGGACAGAAACGCCAGACCGAGAGCCGCTCCCGCCGCATACAGATCTGCCCTGCGCTCTCTGGCCGCGAACCTTGCGAGCAGCCACAGGGCCACGACGGAGAAGAACACCATGGGCCCGTCCAGCAGCCCCTGTCGGTTGACCACGACGAGATAGGGCATGACGGCGAGCAGCAGCGCCGTCATCACTGCTGCTCGACGGCCGAAGATCCTCGACGCCGCGGCGTACCCCGCGACCACGGTGCCCAGTCCAAACGCGACGGCGATCAGGCGGGGCGCCAGATCGCTCACCTGGACCCGGTATGCCAGGGAGACGAGCATCTGGAAAAGCAGCGGGTGAGCTCGAAACACGGGGAAGAGGTGGCTGAGTCGGGGGTCGCCCGCGAGGGATGCAGCCTGCCCTGCGTACACCGCCTCGTCGCTGTTGAACCCAAGGACGTTGATGTGCCACAGGCGGAGCACCGCGGCTGGCACGCCGACCGCGGCGGTCGTGGCGGCCACCATGAGCCACCGCGAAGCGAATAGGCCGGCACGCCGCGCGATCGGGGCTGCGTACAGGTCGGCTACGGTGCCGATCGTTGCTGCCTGCACATCCGTCGTCGCGTCGACGGGCCCGCCGTTGGTGTACTGCCGCACACCGGCGCGGCGGTCCCGAAGACGTGAGGAGTTGCCGTTCATGCGCACACCTCGGCGGGGCTCATGCCGCTGCCTGAGCTGCCGGCACGAGGTCCGGCTCGCTCTGCACAGAAGGATGAGCGAGTTGGACCGACGAGCGGACAGGCGCCAGGCGAAGTTGAGCGTTCCTGGAGATGTCGTCCGCCCACGTGAAGTCGTCCCTGGTCAAGCGCTGGGCGGTGACGCCTTTCAGCATGTGCTGGAGGACCGAACGCTCCCGCTGGCGAAGTGTGGCGTAGTCCTCTCCGCCCAGCGCGATCGCCGGAGCGATGTCTTTGAAGGGGGGGAACCCGTAGGCATCGTCTGTGTTCTCGATCAGCGCCTCGAGAGCGTCGGCCGGGGTCACGAGCTCGTCGCGATGGGGTCCCCGGCCGATGAAGAACAGTTCCCTCACTCGCGTAGAGACGCCGATCTCGCACGGCACGAGCCGGTCCACGGGGTACTTGGGCGGAGGCACGACGACCTGGGTGAGCGCGTTGATCGCCATGATCGGCAGGTTGTGACCGGCCAGGCGCATCCCGGCTCCGCGTCCCTTCTTCGAGTGGATCGAACTCTTGAACACGAGGACCGTCCGCTCGCGCCGGGAGTACTGACTCGCATCCACTGCTCCAAGCGTGTGGTGACTGATGGTCAGCGGCTTCGGGTAGGCGAACACCTGCCCGCCAGGCGTGACGATCGACATGTCATCGGACAGGAACACCCCGCCCACCTCTTGCAGGAGTCGCAGGATGGTGTGGGTCTTGCCCGTGTCGGTATGGGCCGACAACATCACGCCGCGACCGTTGAGGACGAGCGTCGCCGAATGGAGGAGCGCGTAGTCCCTGGAGGCCAGGACGAAGCGCAGGAGCGCCTCGATCACGTTCGTGTACACGACGTGCGGGGAGTGCGCGAGCAAGGGTGTCACCGTGACCTTGATGCGGTCACCGACGTCGATGCGGAAGTTCGCGCCGAGACCTCCAAGGTGCTCTTCGTATGAGATTGCTTCCGGGGACCCGACAACCTTGATCCTCCGTCGCGGCAGCATCCCGATGCTGCCCACGCGGATCTCCACGTCGGCCCCACCGGTGCAGTGACTGCGCCCTGAAGTGCCTGAGCTCGCGAAGGTCGACCTCTGACGCGACGGACGCGAATCCGTGAATGTCATACAGGTGCGGCAGTGCAGTCGCCGCTCCTTGCCGGCCCGCTCCCGGCAGATCCAAGGTCGCGTCGCTCGGATCGGTCGCGACCGCCGGCGCTCCACTCGTTCGAGCGGCCGCGCTGGATCGCCAGACCAATTGATCGCTGACCAGAAAGCGCACGGCGAACAACAGGACGAGCGTGAGCAGGTTCGAAACGAGATAGTGGATGTGCATCGCCGACGTGAAGAACACCAACAGAGGACCGCGCACGAGCAGCGCGGCGTTGTTGATGCCTGCGAACGCGATGAACCGCCGGAAGGCTCCCTTGCCGGGTTTGCGGCGGCGAAACACCCAGAGCTCGTTGAGCGAGAAGTTCCAGGTGGTGGAGCCCTGCGTCGCGACGATCGCCGCAAGCAGGTAGTTGACGCCTCCCAGACTGACGAGTCCCCACAGGAGAGCCTGGTTCACGAGTATCCCCGACGCTCCCACAAGCGCGAATGCGATGAGGGTGTCGCCGTGTTTGCCTGTTGCCCAGCGACCGCCAAGGCCGCGTTTCTCGATCCGTCCATCCGTGGATGGGATCAGCCGTGCGTTGGAGCTCATGATCCCTCTTTCAGTAGGTGACCTGTTGGCGGTTGGTGCCGCGAACTCGCAAGCGCCTAACTGTTAGCTAACAGTACGTAGTGGAATCGCGGTCCGCCCTCGAGTCCCGCGCTGTGACACCGTCGAGGGCGGTCGTGGCAGCGCTCGCGCGCGCCACCGTATGCGAGACGACCGTTGTCGGGACAGTAAACGCCTAGGCCGTGTCCTCGAGGGGCATCAGCTCCTGGGCGGGGGTGCCCGGGACGACTGCGAGAGCTCCCGCAGTCTCCCGGAACTTGACGCTGTGATCGAGCAGCACCGCCTCGGGAAACAGGTGGAGACCGTTCGCGAGCACGTTGCCACGTCCAATGTTGCTGGCCTCGCCGATGACCACGTCCGTGAGCTGCGACCGGCTGCCGACGGTGGCGTGACGGACGATCACGCTGCGCTCCACGACGGCGTCGTGGCCTACGCTGACCCCTTCCTGGAGCACGGACGCGACGATCCGTGCGCCGGGTCCGATCCGGGAGTCGCGCCCCACCACGGCCCAGGGTCCCACTCGCGCGCTCGCGCCGATCACCACGCCGGTTTCGATGCGCGCGGGCGGCACGATCCGGGCTTCCGGCTCGATGACCGCATCGGGGGAGATGGAGAGCGGCTTCCCGGCGCGTCCCAAGTCGCCCGTGAACAGCGGGCCGCGCAGAAGGTCGAAGTGGGCTTCGAGGTAGCTTTGTGGCGTGCCGATGTCGCGCCAATAGCCTGCGCCGACGAAGCCGTAGAGCCTGCCGCGGGCGGCCAGGTTGGGGAAGACGCCGCGCTCGATGCTGAACTCGCGCCCCGGCGGGACCATGTCCAGCACCTCGTGCTCGAGCACGTAGACGCCGGCGTTGATGAGACCAGGCCCACGCCAGTCGGCCCCGGGCTTCTCTCGGAAGCTCGCGATGCGGCCGTCGTCGCGCACATCGACCAAGCCGTAGCGACGCGGATCCTCCACCTCGATGGTCAGGAGCGTCGCCGCCCCCTGTGATCTTCTGTGGAAGGCGACCAACGCCGTCAGATCGACGTCGCTCAGAATGTCGCCGTTGAACACGAGAAAGCCGCCCGGCTCCAGCTCGGACTGGGCGTTTCTGATCGCTCCGGCGGTGCCCAGCGGCGAGTCCTCGCATGCATACCGTGCCTCGAGGCCGAAGCTGCTGCCGTCGCCGATCTCGGCCTCGATCGCTGCCGCCAGATAGCCGGTCGAGAACACCACGCGCTCGACGCCGTGGCGGACGAGGTTCTCGAGGATGTAGCTGATGAAGGGACGCCCCATGACGGGCGCCGCCGGCTTGGGCACGCGCGAGGTGATCGGTCGCAAGCGCCTGCCCTCGCCGCCCACTAGAACGACCGCCTGGCGATAGGCGCTGCCATCGCCCTCGGGGTCGCGAAATGAGCGTCGTCGCCTAGAGGCCGCTTGGGCCGCATGGCTGGGGATGACCGATCTGCCCGCCACACGGCTGACTATCCGGCAGCTTGCGTTCCGCCCGCTTTCCATACGCCGCTCCAAGGTCGATCGAGCCGGTGTTGTGCGGTCGGCTCGAGATCCATGCTCGATTACCGCGCCTCGACCGCGCACGCCGTGAGGCCCCTGATCTGGCCAGGTGGCAGGGCTGCGCCGGTATCGGCGCGCCGCAGGCGGCATCGTGCATTCGCCCGCTCACGGCTGCCAGCCGGATTCCCCAAATGGGGGGACGGCGGACCGTTGTGCGGCTGGCCGGGGCAGCCGCGAAAGCACCAGGCCCCTGCGCGCGGTATGCTGATAGCCCGCATCCGGTGAGTGCGGTGACCTTGTCCGTCTGGCTGGTCGCGCACGACGCGGGGAAGTACCCGACAATCGCAAACCTGGAGCAGACGATGTCTCGTGCCGAGCCCCGCGTCGAACACGATCTTCTCGGCGAGCGTGAGGTGCCTGCCGACGCGTACTACGGCGTTCATACTCTGCGTGCCCGGGAGAACTTCCCCATCACGGGCATCGCCATCTCCTCGTACCCGGATCTCGTCAACGCGTTGGCGTCCGTGAAGTACGCTGCCGCCGCAGCCAACCGTGACCTGGGTCTGCTCTCGGCCGACAAAGCGGCTGCGATCCTGAGAGCATGCGAGGAGATCCGGGCCGGTCGACTTCATGAGCACTTCGTCGTCGACGTCATCCAGGGCGGCGCGGGAACCTCGGCCAACATGAACGCGAACGAGGTCATCGCCAATCGCGCCCTGGAGCATCTCGGCCACGAGCGCGGCGAGTACGCCTTCCTGCACCCCCTCGACGACGTCAACCAGGGGCAGAGCACGAACGACGTCTATCCCACCGCCGTCAAGGTGGCGCTGCGGACCGCCGCCGATCGCCTGCTCGAGGCGATGGGTGTACTACGCATCGCTTTCGCCGCAAAGGCCGCCACGTTCACGGAGGTCGTCAAGGTCGGACGTACGCAGCTGCAGGACGCCGTCCCCATGACGCTTGGGCAGGAATTCACGGCCTACGCGGTGATGATCGGGGAAGATGAGCGCCGACTCGCCGAGGCCTGCCGGCTCATCGAAGAGGTGAACCTGGGCGGCACTGCCATCGGCACGCGTCTCAATGCTCCGCCACTCTACTGCGAGTCGGCATGTCGGCACCTGCGCGAACTCACCGGCATTCCGCTGGTCATCTCGCCGAACCTCATCGAAGCCACCCAGGATCCCGGGTCGTTCGTCCAGTTCTCCGGTGTCCTCAAGCGCATCGCCGTCAAGTTGTCCAAGATCTGCAACGACCTGAGGCTGCTGTCGTCCGGTCCTCGGGCGGGTCTGAACGAGATCAACCTGCCTCCGATGCAGGCCGGCTCGAGCATGATGCCCGGGAAGGTCAACCCGGTCATCCCGGAGGTGGTCAACCAGATCGCCTTCGAGGTGATCGGCAACGATGTCACCGTCAGCTTCGCCGCTGAAGCCGGCCAGCTTCAGCTCAATGCCTTCGAACCGATCATCGCGCACGCCCTCTTCGAGAGCGTCACCCATCTGGAGATGGGATGCCGCACGCTCGCCGAACGCTGTGTCGGGGGGATCACCGCGAACGTCAGCCACCTCAGGGCCCAGGTCGAAGACTCGATCGGGCTCGCGACCGCGCTCAACCCCATCTTCGGATACGCTCAGGCCACCGCCATCGCGCAAGAGGCCGCCGCGACGGGCCGGACCGTGCACGACATCGTCCTTTCCAGCGGGCTTCTGAGCCGGGAGCGGCTCGATGAGATCCTTAGCCCGGAGGCACTGGCGGGCGTGCCGGCACCCAGCGACCCACCGGAGCGCAAACCGCCGGATTGACGCCGTCCGACGGCGCTCTCACATCCCTTCGAGCAGGCTCGTGAAGGTGTCGTGGTGGTCCTCTTCGTCGGCCAGGATGCCCTTGAAGAGGTCCTCGGTCACGATGTCGCCGTCGCCGCCGGCCTTGGCCAGGATCTGACGGTAGAGGACGAGCGCGCCCTCTTCGTCGGCCTGGTCACGCTCGAGCATCTCCTTCAGTGTGGCGCCCACGAAGATGGGCTCGGGCTTGGTGGTCGGCGTGCCGCCGAGGTAGGCGAGCCGCTCTGCGATCGCCTCGGCGTGCTTCATCTCGGTGATGCCGATCGACCTGAGCTCGTCCTTGACGGCGTGCCCCTCGACGCCGCTCCACTGGACGTGCTGCCAGATGTACTGGATCGAGACCTGCAGCTCACGGGCGATGGCCTTGTTCAGCAGGTCCAGCAGCTCGACCGATGCTTGCGGTTTGCTCATGGCACTCCTTTCGGACCGGTGACGTCCTGACTTCTTGCCGGCGATCCTGCGACCGACGTCGAGCAGGATACCTGCGTCGGCGGCAGCTCAAGCCTTGGTCGCCGTTGCGCTTGGCATGATCCCAGGAAACCCCTGCTCGTCAGTCCTCGCCGCCGCGCCGCGACTGGCTGCGGCGCGATGCGTGCGTTCGTCCAACGGCTCTGCTGGCCGCCGCCGCCGCTGTCCGGTACTCTGTGAAGGACGCCTCGTGGCACGTGGCAGGTAACGTGCCGACCAGGAGGGGACGCCGTGGACATCCGGATCGATGGGTACGGGAGCCCGGCACAGCTGAAGCACAACGTCACCCGAGAACGCTCTGCGGCGACTCGTCCGGCCGCCTCGGGCCTCCTCGAACTTCCCCCGCCAGCCGTCGACGGCTGCGGCTGTCCGGCCGCGCCGCCTCATTCCGTGCACCCGTCAACCGAGGAGAGCCCATGGCCAAGATCCTGATGATCCACCCCGACAAGTGCACCGGCTGCCGCAACTGCGAGCTGGCCTGCTCGTTCGAGCACGAAGGCCAGTTCCGCCATGGCGGCGTCGCGCGTGCAGGCGTACACCTGGGAGCGCGAAGGCATGTCGGTGCCGATGATGTGCCAGCAGTGCGACGACGCCGCCTGCGTCAACGTCTGCCCGACCGGCGCCATGCATCGCAGCACCACACATGCCGAACCTGGTGGACTGGGACGAGAGCACCTGCATCCGCTGCAAGATGTGCACCATCGCCTGCCCCTTCGGCAACGCGCGCTACGACGCCGCCTCCAGCAGCATCTTCAAGTGCGACACCTGCCAGGGCGCGCCGGAGTGCGTGGCCTTCTGCCCCAACGGGGCGCTCGAGTTCGTCGACGACGACCAGCACGTGCGCTCGCGCAAGAAGGCATACGCGGCCAAGTTCAAGGAAGCCTTCCAGGAGGTGAGCTGAGATGTACGGCTGGACAGGCACGATCCTTCGCGTCGATCTCACCAAGGGGACGGTCACCCGCGAGGCCACCGACCCCAAGCTCGCGCGCGACTACCTCGGCGCGCGCGGCCTCGGCGGCCAGATCGTGCGCTACGAGGTCGACCCCAAGACCGACGCCCTCGGCCCGGACAACAAGCTCGTCTTCGCCCCGGGGCCGCTGACCGGCACGTTCGCGCCGTCGGCCGGGCGCTACGACGTCGTCACCAAGGGCCCGCTGAACGGCGTGCTCGCCGCCTCCAACTCGGGCGGCACCTTCGGCCCCGAGCTCAAGTACGCCGGCTACGACGCGATCATCATCGAGGGCAAGGCGGCCAAGCCCGTCTACCTGTGGATCAGGGACGACGAGGTCGAGATCCGCGACGCCGCCGCCATGTGGGGCACAACACGCCCGACACCACCGACCTCGTGCGCGCCGAGACCGACGAGGACGCCAAGGTCTCCTGCATCGGTCCGGCCGGCGAGCATCTCTCGCTCATCGCCAACATCATGAACGAGATGCACCGGGCGGCCGGCCGCACCGGCGTCGGCGCCGTGATGGGCTCCAAGAACCTCAAGGCCGTCGCGGTGTTCGGCAGCGGCGCCGTCAAGGTCGCCGACCCGGAGGGCTTCAAGGCCGCCGTGATGAAGGCGCGCCAGATGATCCAGGCGCACCCGGTCGGCGGCACCGGCCTCAAGGCCTACGGCACCGACGTGCTGGTCAACATCCTCAACCAGACCGGCGCGCTGCCCACGCGCAACTTCCAGGACGGCTACTTCCCGACCGCCGACAAGATCGGCGGCGAGTCGCTGGCCGCCAAGCAGCTCGTGCGGCCCAAGGGCTGCTTCAGCTGCATCATCAGCTGCGGCCGGGTGACCAAGGTCGACAATCCCGACTACGCGGGCGACGGCGAGGGCCCCGAGTACGAGACCGCCTGGGCGTTCGGCGCCGACTGCGGCATCGACGACCTCGACGCCATCACCAAGGCCAACTTCCTCTGCAACGAGTACGGCATGGACACCATCTCGATGGGCTCCACCATCGCCTGCGCCATGGAGCTGTTCGAGCGCGGCATCATCACGACCAAGGACACCGACGGCGTGCGAGCTCACCTTCGGCAACGTCGCCGCGATGGTCGAGATGGTACGCAAGACCGGCGAGGGCGAGGGCTTCGGCGCCAAGCTGGCTCAGGGCTCGTACCGCCTCGCCGAGAGCTACGGTCACCCCGAGTACTCGATGACCTGCAAGAAGCAGGAGATGCCGGCCTACGACCCGCGCGGCGTGCAGGGCATCGGCCTCAACTACGCCACCGGCAACCGCGGCGGCTGCCACGTGCGCGGCTACACGATCGCCGTCGAGGTGCTGCAGAACGGCGCCGTGATGGATCCGCACGTCACCGAGGGCAAGGCCGGGCTGGACATCACCTTCCAGAACCTGACGGCGGCGCTCGACTCGAGCGGGGCCTGCCTGTTCGCCACCTTCGGGATCGGCGGCGCCGAGCTGACGGAGATGCTCGCGGCGCTGACCGGCGTCGACTACACGCTCGACGAGTTCATGCTGATCGGCGATCGCATCTGGAACCAGGAGCGGCTCTGGAACCTCAAGGCCGGCTTCACCAAGGCCGACGACACGCTGCCGGAGCGCCTGCTGACCGAGCCGATCAAGACCGGCCCGTCGAAGGGCGAGATCAGCCACCTGGGCGAGATGCTGCCGGAGTACTACGAGCTCCGCGGCTGGGACGAGAACGGCGTGCCGACCAAGGCCAAGCTCAAGGAGCTGGCCCTCTAGGACGGGGAGCGGGCGGCGCCGGGCGGCGCGAGCCGCCCGGCGCCCCGCCGCCACGGAGCTCGACGCCATGACGGTCAAGTACTTCGCCACCATCCGCACCTACACCGGTGAGACGGCGCGCCGCGTCGACGACGCGCCGGCCGATCTCCGCGAGCTGCTCACGCAGCTCGCGGAGCGCTACGGCGCGCCGTTCCGGCGCGCCGTGTTCTCCGCCGACGACGCTCAACGCCGAGATCATCATCCTCGTCAACGGGCGCAACGTGCGCTACCTGCAGGGCCTGGACACGCCGCTCGCGGTGGACGACGAGGTCTCGATCTTCCCCATGGTGGCGGGAGGCTGACTGCAGCGGAGAAGGCTCGGCGGAGTGATGTCTGAACGCATCCTGATCCTCGGCAACAGCGCCGCGGCGATCGCCGCCGTGCGCGCGATCCGCGCCCGCGGCGGCAAGCAGGCGATCACCATGGTCTCCAACGAGAACTGCACGGCCTATTCACCGGTGCTGACCACGCACTACCTGAGCGGCGAGATCCCGGAGTCGGCGCTCTACTTCTGCGACATCGGCTACTACCGCGAGCGCGACATCGCCTGCCACTTCGGCACGGCCGCAGTCGACCTCGATGCCGCTGCCCAGCGCGTCACCCTCGCCGACGGCACGCGGCTCGACTACGACAAGCTGCTGATCGCCACCGGCGCTTCGGCGAAGCGCGTCACCGGCCTCGATCCGGAGATCGCCGGCGACGTCCACTACCTGCGCACGATCGAGGACGCGCGCCGCATCCACGAGGCGGCACGGGCGCGCAGCACATCGTCATGATGGGCGCCGGCCTGGTCAGCCTGCAGGTGGCCGGCGCCGTCGCCCGCCCAGACCTGAAGGTGACGTGCGTCGTGGCCTCCCGCCAGATCCTGTCGCAGAACATCGACGCGACTTGCGCCGAGCTGCTGCGCGACCACGTCGAGCGTTCGGCGAACATCGAGTTCCTGTTCGGCACGTCGGTCACCGAGATCGCGAAGGCGAAGGAGGCTACCGCGTCTGCCTCGACTCCGGCGCGGAGCTCCAGGCCGACCTGCTCGTCGCCGGCAAGGGCGTCAGCCCCAACATCGGGTTCGTCGACCGCACGCAGATCGCCGTCGACGAAGGCATCCTCGTCGACGACCAGCTGCGCACCAGCCGTCGGTAACGTCTGGGCGGCCGGCGACCTGGCCCAGGGTCGCAACCGCGTCAGCGGCGAGGTCGAGCTGGTCGCCAACTGGATCGACGCCTGCGAGCAGGGCGCCGTCGCCGGCGCCAACATGGCCGGCGACGCGCTCGCCTTCCCGGGTTCGGTGGCCGAGAACATCACGACCCTGTTCGGGGCGCAGGTGGCCGCCATCGGCATCACCAAGGGCCGCGACAGCGCGGGCCTGCGCGAGGTCACCTATCTCGATGAGCGTCACGGCGTCTACCGCAGGCTGCTGCTGCGCGGCGAGGTGATGGTCGGCGCCACGCTGCTGCGCGACGTCGCGGACGCCGGCGTACTGCGTGGCGCCATCGTCGCCGGCAGAGAGGCCGTGGCCGTCCGCCGAGGCCGCGGCGAAAGGCCATGTGAGATACGCGGCGCTCGTCAGGGCCTAGGCTGCGAGCTCGCGCCAGGTTGCCTGTCGGGTGGGCAGCCACGGTAGACTCGGAGCGTAAAGATGGCGCCGGAGGAGGGTCGGTCGTGAGTGTGGCTAGCAGGCTCGAGTCGTTGCGCGAGGCGGCATTGTTCGACATCGACAAGCTCGATGACGATCTTCTTCTCGACAAGGATCCCAGATCTGTCGCCGAGCGGATCGCCGAGCACCACTATCTGGAACTTCCGCGGATCCAGCGGGCCATCATCACCGTCCCGCGGGCCGTGCGCAAGGGCGACCCCGGTGAGCCGGGGCGGGAACACGCTCTGGTCATCAGGCCGGCCACGAGCGTGGAGATGTGGGTGATGATCGAAGGGTTCGCGACGCTGGCGCTGCTGGCCAAGGACGATGACCTCGATCTCGGCGATGCGCAGCTGGACGCCGGCAACCAGTGCCTCGTGGTGCTCTATCTGGCCGAGCATCCGGTCGCCGAGACTGCCAATCAGTACTTCCAGGACGGTCTCGATGATGCCGAAGCACGGGTGAGTCGTCTGAGGGCTCAGGTCGAGGCCTACAACGAGAGTCTCCTGCAGGCCCTCACCGAGGAACTGCAGGCCGCCAGGGGCCGGGCCAAAGCGCGCCAGACGTTCGCCGCCGCTCTTACGCTCCCGCAGCTCTCCGAACCCGGCGGCCGCGGCTGACCGAGCCGTTCGTCTGCGACTGCCGTCTCTCACGCGATCAGATCAGCCGTTCCGTCGGTGGTAGGGTCGCCGGCGACGGCGAGTGCCGCGGGGTACTCGTGACGCAGCCATAGGAGCCTACCAGGGGGTGTCACCGTGGATCGTTCCGTCAGAGCCCTAGTCGTGGTGGCCGGAGTGATGTTGCTCCTGCTGGCCTGCTCGCCGGGCGTTGCGTTCGGCGCCGGCCAGAACGCGGCCACGTTCGCTCCCTACCAGGTCCCGCCACAGGTCCCGCCGCCGGCGACACCCGCGATCGCAGCTCTCCTCCAGGGCTCGAGCGTGACCGGACACGACGGCTGGATCGTCGCGAGCCTGCGCGGGAGTCCCTACCAGATCGGCTTTCAGAACGGCTACCTGACGGCGCAGTCGGCCGACTACGGCATCGCCTACGACGTCGGAGCGATAGGCACGCCGTATCGCAGGCTGTGCGACAAGGTCGCACAGAACTACGTCTGGCCGCTGGTGCCTGCCGAATACCAGCAAGAGCTTAGGGGCATCGCCGACGGCATGCACGCCGCCGGCTACACGCAGGACACGCTGTGGGACGTCGTGGCGGCAAACGCCTGGGCCGATGAGCCCTGCTATGCGCAGCTGCTGCCCAAGACCACCTCGACGTCGGGCGCGGTGACCATCGCGACCCGCAAGCCGGGCGGCTGCAGCGCCTTCATCGCGACCGGTGACGCGACCGTCGACGGCAGGCCGGTGATGGGTCACGACACCTGGGACTACTACGACGGCTGCATCACCTACAACGTCATGTTCTACGTGCACCCGACGAAGGGCTACGACTTCTCGTATCAGTCTTGCGGCGGACAGATCTGGAGTGGCGAGGACTGGTATGAGAACAGCGCCGGCCTGCTGCTCTCCGAGACCACGCTGGCCGACACGATCTACACGCCGACAGGCATCCCGGTGTTCGTGAGGGCGCGCCAGGCGGCTCAGTACGCCGCGACGGTCGCTCAGGCGGTCGACACGCTGGTCAACGGCAACAACGGGGCGTACTCGAACGAGTGGCTCATCGGCGATTCGAAAGGCACCATCGCCTCGCTGCAACTCGGCGGCAAGGTCTACGACCTGAACACCACGAGGAACGGGTTCTTCGGCTCGTGCAACTTCGACTGGGGTCCCAAGACCCGCGCCGAGGAGGGCAAGATCGCCGACCCGTACAAGCCGGCAGTGGTCGACTACGCGCGCTACATCCGCTGGGGACAGCTCAAGGCCAAGTACTACGGTCGTATCGACGCCAACGTCGCCATGACGATGGAGTCGGACACCTACGACACCTACCTCGGGATGGACCGGCCCGATGCCAGGGGCCTCTGCGGAGAGCCCGAGTACGGTACGCCAGGGTTGCTCAGCTGGGACAGCTGGGTGCTCGAACCCGAGGGAGCGACCGACGGCAAGGTCACGACCGAGGCCATGGCCCTCCATGGCCTGTCCTCGTGGGCGTGTCTGGGCCACGGCAGCGGCGATCATTTCGACGCTGCCGCCTACCTTGCCGGCCATCCGGGCTGGGCGTCGAGCCACGGGGCGTTCTCGCTCTTCCTGCTACAGACCTTCTCGGCTCTGAGCACCGACCGGTGGGGACCGCTTTCGGGCAAGTAGAAGTCACTCGAGCCGCCGGTGGCGGGGGCGGCCTTGCGGCCGCCCCCGCCACCGCCGTGCAAGATCGGCTCGCACTCGGCGCCGATGTTGCATAGCATCATGTGCAGACGAAGATCGAGTCGATGAGGGTCTCAAGGAGGCAGTCCGTGCAGAAAGCCGTCACCAGGATCGTGCTGCTGGCCGTGGTGGTGCTCGCCTTCGCGCTGGCCATGGCGATGTTCTCTGCCCTGGCCCCGGCCGGCGCCTCGCCGTCGGGCGCCCTCCCGAGCGGCTCGCCCTCGGCAACGCCGAGCGGCGATCCATCGTCGAGCCCGTCGCCGACACCTACCCCGACGGCCACGCCGACACCTCCGCCGCCCCTCAAGATCGTCTCCGTCGTACCTCACAGGTTCGCCAAGAACGTCGCGCCCGGTTCGAGCATCCACATCCTCTTCGCGGCGCCGCTGGCGGCCGACACGCCGGTCCCGAAGATGACGCCCGCGATCCCGGGTAAGTGGCGGATCGTGAACGCCACATCGCTCGTGTTCAGCCCGACCGGGCATCTGCCCATTTACACCACGGTGCACCTCACTATCCCGGCGGGCGCCACAGGCGTGCATGGCGCGGACGGTCGTCTACTGGCCGTCAAGTGGACGGCACAGTTCTCGGTGCGGGGTCCCACGTCGATGCTGCGCTGTCAGCAGCTCCTGGCCGAGTTAGGCTATCTGCCGCTGCGCTTCCGTCTCGCCGCCAGGCCCAAGTCGTCCGCCCTCGCAGCCGAGCCTCGCAAGTCGGACCTGGTCTCGCTCTCGCCACTTTCCGGAAAGTTCAGCTGGCGCTACGGCCACATCCCCTCGTCGCTCAGCTCGCTCTGGAAGCGCGGCAGCTACACGACGCTCATCAAGGGCGTCGTCATGGCCTTCGAAAGCGATCACGGCCTCGCCACCGACGGCGTCGTCGGGCGCAACGTCTGGCTCGCCTTGCTGCGCAACACGGCCCGGCACCACGCGACCACGCGCGCCTACGACTACGTCCAGGTCTACACGTCGCTGCCCCAGGCGCTCACGGTCTGGCGCAACGGCAGGGTCGTCTTCCGCGCGGCCTGCAACACCGGCATCGCCAGCCGGCCGACGCCGAAGGGGACGACCCCCGTCTGGGCACGCTTCGTCACGACGACGATGAGCGGCACGAACCCCGACGGCACCCACTACAACGACCCGGGCGTGCCGTGGGTCGCCTACTTCAACGGCGGCTGCGCCATCCACGGCTTCATCCGGCCCGGCTACGGCTGGCCGCAGAGCCTCGGCTGCGTCGAGCTCACGTACGCCAATGCCGCCGTGGTCTTCAGGTACGACCCGATCGGGACGCTCGTCACCGTTCACTGAGCCTCCGCTTCGAGCGTCGCCGAGTGACGCGCGGTCCCTGGGTTTGCCCCGCGGCTTGCCCGGCGACAAAGGGGGGTCGACGATTCTTGCTTCGGCCGGCCGCGAGCCGTCGGGCGTGTCGGCAGATCGCTGACCTGGATGGCGAAGAGATGGGGAGCATGCACGTGTCCGCTCGAGAGCTTGCCCTGAACGAGAAGGCTGCCGCTCCGGCTCCGCTGGCCTGCAACCTGGACGACGTCATCATGACCGCGGGCCTGTCGAAGACCTATCCGGGCGACATCCACGCCGTCGAGTCACTCGACCTCACGGTCGCTGCCGGCGAGATCTTCGGCCTGCTCGGGCCCAACGGCGCCGGCAAGACGACGACCGTCGGCATGCTGTCGACGCGCGTCATCCCCACCGCCGGGCGCGGCCTGTGTGGGTGGTGTCGACGTCGTCGCCGAGCCGGCTCTCGCCAAGCAGGCGATCGGCGTGGTGGCGCAGACGAACACGCTCGACCGCAGCCTGACGGTCTGGGAGAACCTCTACTTCCACTGCCGCTACTTCGGCATGGGCGAAGGGCGAGGCGCGCGCCCGGGCCGACGAACTGCTCGAGCAGTTCCGCCTCGCCGACCGGGCCAACGCCGACGTCTACGCGCTGTCGGGCGGCATGGCCCAGCGGCTCATGGTCGCCCGCGGCATCGCCCACCGGCCGCACATCCTGTTCCTCGACGAGCCGACCGCGGGCCTCGACCCGCAGAGCCGCCTGGCCCTCTGGGAGATCCTCGCACGGCCTGCACGGCGAGGGTCTGACCGTCCTGCTCACGACGCACTACATGGAAGAGGCCGACCAGCTCTGCGACCGGGTGGCGATCATGGACCACGGTCGCATCCTTGCCCTGGACACGCCGCGACGGTCTCAAGGCGTCGATCGGCGCCGACACGATCGTGCGCGTCTCGACGGCCGGCGACTCGGCCGCGCTCGCCGGCGTGCTGATCGCCGGTCTCGGCGACGGCGCGCGGGCCGAGACCGGCGACGGCGCCGTCACGCTCTTCCTGAAGGGCGGCGACGGCGTGGTGCCGCGCGTCGTGGCGCACGCCGAGTCGGGCGGCTTTCCCATCACCGACATCTCGGTCAGCGAGCCGACGCTCGAGACGGTGTTCATCACGCTGACCGGCAAGGAGTTGCGCGAATGAGCGCCATGCTCGCCGATCGGTCGACGCGGAGCGCGATGGGCTTCCGCCCATCGCGCTCCGCGTCGCTCACCGCCTTCCGGGCCCTGCTGCTGCGCGACCTGCGCGTGCTGCAGAAGACCATCGGCGTCTTCGCCGTGCGCACGATCATGCAGCCGTTGCTGCTGGTCTTCGTGTTCACGTACGTCTTTCCCAAGATCGGCCAGGGGGTCGGCGGCTCGGCCGCCTCGGAGTCGGCCTTCTCGACGCTGCTCATGGCCGGCGTCGTGGCCACCTCGATGATCTTCCAGGGCGTGCAGGCGGTCGCGCTGCCGCTGGTGCAGGAGTTCGGCTACACGCGCGAGATCGAGGACCGCGTGATGGCGCCGTTGCCGGTCTGGGGCGTCGCCGTCGAGAAGATCGTCGCCGGCGCGGTCCAGGCGCTGATCGCCGGGCTCGTCGTGTTCCCGCTGGCGGCGATCATCCCGGCGACGCCGGTGCACCTGCACGTGCACTGGCTCTACCTGCTGACCATCGCGCCGATCGCCGCGGTGCTGAGCGCGGCGCTCGGCCTGACGATGGGCACGCGCGTCAAGCCCCAGCAGGTGCCGCTGCTCTTCGCCATCGTCGTGCTGCCGATCACGTTCCTCGGCGCCGTCTACTACCCGTGGTCGTCGCTGGCGCCGATCCGTGGCTGCAGGTCGTCGTGCTCGTGAACCCGCTCGTGTACATGTGCGAGGGATTCCGGCTGTCGCTGACCACGGGTGTCCCGCACATGCCGGTGTGGGCCATCTACCTCGGCCATGATCGCATTCACGTCGGCGCTCACCTGGGTCGGCATCGACGGCTTTCGCCGGCGCGTGCTGAGCTAGCCGCACAGTGGCAGCGTCGACCGCCTCGGGAACCGTGACGCGGCGGCTGAAGACGGCGGGCCATGTCGCCCAGATCGGTCCCACGCGGCGCCTGCTTTCGCGACCCCGACGGGAACACCCTCGGCGTACGACAAGGCTAGGCGCGCCGCAACGCTCGGGAACCGGCGACGCTGGGTAGCATAGCCACAAGGAGCCCAAGGGAGAACTTGGAGCCAGGGGGTTCGGGTGCAAGCCACCATCGACGACGAGTTGCGGCTCACGGTGCCGATGGACACACTCGCCCTCTCTGACCTGCGCTGGCGCACGTGGGGCTACCTCGCCGCGGCGGGGATCGCTTCCGGGACCATCGAAGACATCCTGATCGCGCTGCACGAGGCTGTCGTCAACGCGCTGAGACACAGCGGTGCCAGCAGCGACATCGCGGTCCGCATGCAGGCCGGAAGATCGAGTGTCGTGGTCGAGGTCGTGGACGACGGCAGGGGCATCGACCCTCGCGTCGCCATCCCGCCGAAACCTCCTGGGTTGTCGTCCGAGGGCGGCAGAGGGCTCTTCATGATCTGGTCGCTGATGAGCTCGGTGCGGCTCGGCCACAGCAGCGGCACACACCTCGTGATGGTCAAGGATCTCCACCCCTGAGATCAGGCGCGGCGCCGAGGGCCGCAACCGCTGCTGTGGCCTCGCGCGCCGGCCGTTGGGGTGACGACCGAAAGCGAATCGTAACAGGCCGTAATCTGCAGAGTGACATTCGCAGGCTCAACGCCGTTGTTGACGGCTTGCGGGCGGGTAGCTACCGTCTGGTGAGACTGAAATGCAAATCCGGCCGCCCGAATCACTGAGCACGGGCGACCTCGGCAGGGGTGGACGCCACGTTGCGCAGAAGACCGCCACTTACGACCATCGCCGGACTCGTGGGGATCGTCGTCTCCGTGACCCTGGCGGTCGTGGCCTACGCCTACTATCCCTGGGCGTTCAGCCCGGCCGCCAACTGGATCAGCGACCTCGGCAACACACTCCTGAGCCCGAGGGGTTCGGTGTTCTTCCGGCTCGACATGATCGCCGTCGGCGCTGTGCTCGTGGCCTTCTTCCTCGGGTTGCGGGTCTGGGCCCGGGGCCAGCACATCGTCATCAAGCTGCTCGTCGCGGTCGGTCAGATCAGCGGGCTGGTGGCGGCTGTCGCGTTGGTCATGACCGGGGTCTTCTCAGAGAACGACTACGCGGCTCATGCCGTCTGGGCAACGATCCTGTTCATCGCGCTGGCGTCGGCTGTGTGGTTCATCGGCTGGGCTCCGGTCTGGCATCCTGGCCTGTCGCACAGGATCAGCTACCTCGCTTTCGCCGTCTGCGCCGTCGACATCGTCTCGATCGTCGCTCGTCGCCACTGGCTCGAGTGGCTGGCGGTAGGGCTGCTGCTCTGCTTCCTGGGCGCGGTCTCGCTCGGGACGTGGTCGCTGACCCCCAGCCGCGCCTCGCGCCGCCGCTGACCCACCGCCGCGAGGGCCGCTCAGAGATTCGCGGGGGTGATCCATCCGCCTCCTCTACGCGACGAGCACGATCTTGCCGAACTTGCCGCGGGCGGTGAACCTCTCGTAGGCCTGGTCGGGCTCCGCCATGGCGAAGGTCGCCGAAACGGGCACGCGCACGCGGCCGGCGGCCAGCAGCGGCAGTAACCTGCGCTCCACGTCGGCGGTCACTGCGGCCTTCTCGGCGCGCGAACGCGCGCGCATGGTCGACCCCCGGATCTGCGCGCGCGTGCGCATGAGGTGGTGCAGGTCGAGATCGAGACGGTCGCCGCCGTCGACGCCGATCACCACCACTCGCCCTTGCGTGGCGAGGGCGGGCAAAGCCAGCGCCAGGCCGAAAGCCCCCACGAGCTCGAGGATCACGTCGTAGGGGCCGTGGTCGCCGACCTCGCCGGGAGCCACGACGCGGGCGGCGCCGAGCTCTGCGACCGCCGCCTGCAGGGCCGGGTCACGCACGCCGGCGACCACGCGGGCGCCGGCCGCCGCCGCGAACTGCACGGCGGCGGTTCCCACGCCGCCTGCGGCGCCGGTGATCAGCAGACGCTCGCCCAGGGCAAGGCCGGCCTGGCGAAAGAGGGCGTCGAACGCCGTGAAAGACGATTCGACGAAGCCTCCGGCCTCAGGCCACGGCAGCCCCGCGGGTACGGCGAGCGCGTGCGACTCGTCGACGACGGCGCGCGTGGCTTGCGCGCCGCCGCCGACGAGTCCCATGACGCGCTCGCCGACGGCGAACTTCGCGACCTGCCGGCCGACGGCCAGCACTTCTCCGGCAAGCTCCAGGCCGGGAATGTCGGGGGGCCACCCTGGCGGCGCAGGGTAGGCGCCGCGCCGCTGTGCGAGATCCGCGCCGTTGACCCCTGCGGCCCGCACCGCCACGAGCAGCTCAGTGTCGCCGGGCGACGGGTCCGGACGCTCCTCCCAGCTCAGCTGTCCTTTCGTGATCACGACTGCGTGCATCGTCACGCCGCTCCGGCTCGCTTCATGAAGTATGCGCGCAGAACGGGGCGTCCAACCCGCGGGGAGCCTCTGCCGGCAGAGCCGAAGACCACGCCTCCCTCACCGCCGCCAACGTCAACTCTCGGTTGAAAAGCGGACCGTCGGAGAAGAAGGACCCAGACAACAGGGGTCGGGATCGCTCGCGCCGCCCGGGAGGTTTGCGTGGAGAGTCGGCATATCGGCAGTCTCGAGGTGTCCGTCGTCGGCCTCGGCTGCAACAACTTAGGCCGGCGGCTTGACGCCGCCGGCGCTCGTTCAGTGGTCGAGGCCGCCCTCGACGCCGGCGTGACGCACTTCGATACCGCGGACATCTATGGCAGCGGCGCCTCCGAGACGTTCTTGGGCCGCGCGCTCGGGGCGCGTCGCGACGAAGTCGTGATCACGACCAAGTTCGGCATGGGCAAACCACCCGAGGGGCTCTCCGGCGGCCATCTGTCGTGGGCCGAGCAGGCGTGCGAGGAAAGCCTCCGCAGACTGGGCAGCGATCGCATCGACCTCTACCTGCTCCATCGCCCCGATCCAGCGACGCCGATCGCCGAGACTCTGGCCGCCATGGACCGGCTCACGCAGCAGGGCAAGGTGCGCGAGATCGGTTGTTCCAACTTCACTGCCGCGCAGCTTGCCGAAGCGGCAGCGGCGGCAAGCGAGCAGGGCCTGCGCGGCTTCGCATGCGTGCAGAACGAGTACAGCCTGCTGCACCGCGAAGGCGGGCACGACGTTCTTGCCGCCTGTGCCCGTCTCGGCATGACCTTCGTTCCGTACTTCCCGCTGGCGTCGGGCTTGCTCAGCGGCAAGTACCGGCGCGGCCGGCAAGTGCCCGGTGGAACGCGCCTCGGGGGACCGGGCACGCAGCCGGCCGA
Organism: uncultured Actinomycetes bacterium; assembly: GCA_963833555.1. Classification (GTDB taxonomy): domain Bacteria; phylum Actinomycetota; class Thermoleophilia; order UBA2241; family UBA2241; genus CAWHYB01. The sequence goes on from CAWHYB010000001.1 coordinate 30,344, forward strand.
CGAGGTCGTGGACGAGCCGCGGCTGGCGACGGTCGAGCGGCTGGCTGCGTTCGCAGTGCAACATGGCCACAGCCTGCTGGAACTCGCCCTCGGCTGGCTGGCGAGCCACGATCTGATCGCTTCTGTGATCGCCGGTGCCATGTCGGCCAAGCAGGTCCGTGCCAACGTGGCGGCGATCACCGCGTGGGAGCTGAGCGACGATGAGCTGGCCCAGGTCGACCTGCTGGCAGCGATTGGTGATCTGGCGTGAACGGGTCCAGAGAGCTCACGTGCGGCGGACTCGCCATCATCCGCCAGTGACGTCTGCCTGATGGGCCTGCTGCTCCTGCAGATCATGCCGGTGGCGGTGGGCATCGCCATCAACCCGGTGCCCATCATCGCCGCCCTGGTCATCGCCGGCACCAGGCGTCCGATGGTCAACGGGGCGGCGTTCGTCATCACCCTCGTCATCGTGATGGCACTGTTCGGCGGCGCCGTACTCGTCCTCGTGCCCAGCGGCTCTGTCGGCGCCGGCGGCTCCGCGGCCGGCTACATCGTGCTCGCCTGGCTGGTCGTCGGGCTGGGGTTCCTGACGGCGTTCCTGGTGCTCGCGTTGCGCAAGCCGGTGTCGGAGCGCCGCGACCGGGAGCCGCGCTGGATGCGCCTGATCGGCAGGATGGGACCGGCCGGGGCGGCCGTCGTGGGCGTGCTGCTCGTCAACTATGAGATGGAGTCCCCGGCGCTCGCCGACATCCTGCACGCCCACCTGAGCCGCATCGAGGGCTTCGCGGCACTGGCCGTGTTCATCGTGATCGCCTCGTCGACGCCGGCGGTCCCCCTGATCGCCGCGATCGCCGCGCCCGGGCGAACGACCGCTGCGATGGACCAGGTGAAGACGTGGCTTGCCCGCCACAACCGACCGATCCTGCTCGGCGTCTTCGGCGTGGTCGGCGCCCTGTATACGGGAAAGGGCCTGCTGGCCGTCATCCGCTGAAGCGGACGGGCGGCGGGCGTCCCGCCCGCCGCCCGTCCGCAGTTGTACCCTAGGGCGTGGGGTTGGCCGGGGCGGGACCGCCCACTTGCGGGCGACGCGGCCGCAGCGGAGCGGGCTTCTCGGTCTTGTCGCTCTTGTCCGCGGAGCGCTGCCGCGCCTTCTCGTCCTTCTCGCGGAAGACCTCGTCTTCGGGGGTGCCGGCAAGCAGCGCTTCGAACTCGCCGCGCTCGAGCGTCTCGCGCTCGATCAGGATCTTCGAGATCGCGTCGAGCTGCTCGCGATGGTCGATCAGCACCGCCCGGGCGCGCTCGTGGGCGTGCTCGATGATGCGGCGGATCTCGGCGTCGATCTCGCGGGCGATCTCTTCTGAGTAGTCGGGCTCCTGCGAGAACTCGCGTCCCAGGAAGGGCTGGGCGTGGTTGTGGCCCAGGGTGCGCGGGCCGAGCTTCTCGCTCATGCCCCAGCGCATGATCATCTGCTTGGCGGTGTCGGTGGCCTTCTCTAGGTCGTTGGCGGCGCCGGTCGTGATCTCGCCGTACTGGATCTCCTCGGCGGCACGGCCGCCGAGGGTCATGGCGAGCGTGTCGTTGAGCTCGGCCATGGTCGTCAGGAACTTGTCCTCGGCGGGCAGCGAGATGGTGAAGCCCAGGGCCGCGCCGCGGGACACGATCGAGATCTTGTGGACCGGGTCGGTGTTGGGCAGGTGGTGGCCCACCAGGGCGTGGCCCATCTCGTGGTAGGCGGTGATCGCCTTCTCCTTCTCGGAGAGCAGGCGGCTCTTCTTCTCGGGCCCGGCCAGCACGCGCATGATGCCCTCTTCGAGCTCGGGCATGTCGATCACCTTGTGGCCGTGGCGGGCGGCCAGCAGGGCCGCCTCGTTGACTAGGTTGGCCAGGTCGGCGCCGGTGAAGCCCGGCGTCTGGGCGGCCAGGGTGTCGAGGTCGATGTGCTTGGCGATCGGCTTGCCGCGGGTGTGCACCTGCAGGATCGCCTCGCGGCCGCTGCGGTCGGGCCGGTCGACCACGATCTGGCGGTCGAAGCGGCCCGGGCGCAGCAGCGCCGGGTCGAGGATGTCGGGGCGGTTGGTGGCGGCGATCAGGATGATGTTGTCCTTCATCTCGAAGCCGTCCATCTCGACCAGCAGCTGGTTCAGGGTCTGCTCGCGCTCGTCGTTGCCGCCGCCGAACCCTGCTCCCCTGTGCCGGCCCACGGCGTCGATCTCGTCCATGAAGATGATGCAGGGCGAGTTCTGCTTGGCCTGGTCGAACAGGTCGCGCACCCGGCTCGCCCCCACACCGACGAACATCTCGACGAAGTCGGAGCCCGAGATCGAAAAGAACGGCACGCCGGCCTCGCCGGCCACCGCCCGCGCCAGCAGCGTCTTGCCGGTGCCGGGCGGGCCGTAGAGCAGCACGCCCTTGGGGATGCGCGCCCCGAGCTGCTGGAACTTCTTGGGGTTCTCCAGGAACTCCTTGATCTCTTGCAGCTCCTCGACGGTCTCCTCGATGCCGGCCACGTCCTTGAAGGTGACCTTGGGCGAGTCGACCGAGACGCGCTTGGCGCGGCTCTTGCCGAAGCTCATCACCTTGGAGCCGCCGCCCTGCATGCGACGCATCATGAACAGCATGAATCCGACGATCAGCACGATCGGCAGCAGCAGAGCGATCAGGCTGGCCCAAGATGAGCTTCCGCTCTTGGCCGCGACGGCGACGTCGGGATGCTTGCCGAGTAGCTGGACGAGCTGCACGTCGTTCGGGTAGCCGATCGTGTAGGTCTGCCCGCTCGTGGGCGTGACCTGGATCGTCTGGGCCGTGGTGTTGACGAGTACGTCCGCGACTTTGCCTGCGTTCAGCTGGCTGACGAAGCTCTGCCCGCCACCCTGATAGGCGTGCGGCGTGGTACTGCCGCTCCTGCCGCGCATCGCCTGCACGGCAGCCAGAAGGACGAGTACGATCACCATCGGGATGATGATGCGCCGGTACTTGCTCACGTCTGTACCTCTTCTTTCGGGGCGCGATGCCCTGTCGCGGCGACGAGAGCAGGAGCAACTGGGCCTGGACTGTTGCCTCAGGGCGTCGTCGGGGTCGTCTTCGACCTCGAGTTCGACGGCCCTGTGACACTACATCGTTTCGCTACCTGTATTCCTCAACTCGTGGTCAGCCAATCAGGGCGCCACTCGAAGTGCCGAGATCCGGGCGGGCGGCAGCGTGACCGTCACCACAAGGCCGCCGCCCGGCGGTCCCTCCACCTGGACTGAGCCGCCGTGGACCGTGGCCACCGCGGCGACGATCGCCATGCCGAGTCCGGCGCCGCCATCGCGCCTGCTGCGAGCGGTGCCGCGCCGGTAGAAGCGCTCGAGAAGGTGCGGCAACTCGTCCTTGCTGATGGCTTCGCAGGCATTTGCGACGCTGAGCGTGACTCCGTCGGCACGCTCAGCGACGATGATGTCGACGACCGTGTCGGGTGTCGCATACCTCACCGCGTTGTCGACGAGGTTGTCGACGAGCCGTTCGAGCAGGTCGCGGTCGCCTTCGACCGGTCGCGGCTCGATGGTCGTCTCGAAGGAGAGACCTCTCTGAGCGCCGGCGCGGGCGTGCGCACGGACGGCGTCGTTGACCACGGCGCCCAGGTCGACCGGCCCTCTTTCGGCAAGGTGCTCGCTTTCTGCCAGCACCAGGAGCTTGTCGACGACGTCCTGGTTGCGCGCGACGGCCGCGCGGATGGTCTCGGCCATGCGCCGTAGTTCACCCGTTTCGGCCTCCGGATCGGCCAGCGTGACATCGAGCTCGGTGCGGATGATCGCCAGCGGGGTGCGCAGCTCGTGCGAGGCGTTGGCCACGAACTCACGCTGCGCCGCGAACGCGGCCTCGAGCCGCGCGAGCATGGCGTCGAAGGTGTCTGCCAGCTCGCGAAGCTCATCTTTGGGACCTTGCAGGGCAATGCGCTCGTGCAAGGTGCTCACCGACGCGCGCTTCGCTACCACGGCGATCTCCTTGAGGGGTCGCAGCATGCGCCCCGCTATCAACCATCCGAGCCCCACCGAGACGGCGGCGGCGATCGCCAGAGCCGTGAAGGCGACCCCCGTCAGGCCGTGCAGCAGCTGCGACACGACCTGGTCCTGGATCTGGCGCATGAAGACGCTCACTGCTTGCTGCCCGCCCGACGACGACGGCATCTTCTCGTTCAGGAACGTCGGGGAGAGGTGCAGCCGCGTCGCGACGTGTGCGACGAACTCGCCGGGGTTATGGATCAGCACCCGATGAACGAGCACGTAGCTGACGGCGATAAGCAGGAACCCGAGCGCGAAGAAGACGGCCCCGTAGGAGAGCGTCAGGCGCGGAGGCGCAGACTGGTCGTGTGCCGCCTCACAGCCGGTACCCCACGCCCGCTACCGTCTCGATCGGCTGCGGCTCACCGAGCTTCCTGCGCAGCGTCATGACCGTGACACGCACGACGTTGGAGAAGGGGTCGGTGTTCTCGTCCCAGACCCTGGTCGAGCAGTTCCTCGCTCGAGACGACTGCGCCGTCCGCGCCGAGGAGCGCTTCGAGCACCCCGAACTCCTTGTTCGTCAGGTCGAGCTCGTGGCCGTCGCGCGTCGCGCGCCGCGCGGCGGGAGCGAGCTCGATGCCCGCGTGCCGCAGGACGGGGGGCCGGGACGGGCCGGCGCGCCGCGCCAGCGCGCGGACGCGCGCCACGAGCTCTTCGAAGGCGAAGGGCTTGCCGAGGTAGTCGTCGGCTCCGAGGTTCAGGCCGGCGACCTTGTCGGGCAGCCCACCGGCTGCGGTCAGCATCAGGATGCGCGCGCCGGCCTCTGAGGCGGCGAGCCGGCGGCAGACCTCGTCGCCGTGCATCTCGGGCAGGTTGCGGTCCAGGATCGACGACGTCGTAGTCGTTGACCAGGGCCTTCTGCAGGCCATCGCTGCCTTCGAGCGACACGTCGACGGCCATACCCTCGCGACGCAGTCCGCGCGCGATCGCCGACGCGAGCGCCTCTTCGTCTTCGATGATCAGTACACGCATCTTGGCCTTTCTACTCACCCGCGACGGCTTCCGCGTGGAAGGGGCAGGCGCCATGCAAGGTCGCGCCGCCTTCGACGACATTGTCGGCGGTGGCCTGTAAGGGGAGCGTAAGGCCGACTCGGATGAGAAAGCCAGACCGGGCTTTACGGCGGCCTTATGGGAATGTGGGTATGGTGCGGTATCAGGCTGAGAGTCAGACGGCCATGGACCCGCACAGCAAACCGGAGGACCGTAAACGATGACGATGCTACAGGATCGAACCGACGGGCGGTCGGCGCCGCAGAGCGGCGATGACCCGCCCGTCGTGCTGGCGACTCACGGGCTGACCAAGAGCTTCGGCGATACGCTCGCCGTGGATCATCTCGACCTGTCCGTGCGCCGCGGCGACGTCTTCGGCTTTCTCGGCCCTAACGGCGCCGGCAAGACGACCACCATCCGCATGATCGTCGGCCTTATCTACCCGACCAGCGGCTATGTCGACGTGCTCGACCACCAGGTACCGCGCGACAAGATCGAAGCCCTGCGCCACATGGGCGGCTTCGTCGAGGTGCCGGCCTTCTACGGCAACATGACCGCGCGCCGCAACCTGCGTCTGCATGGGCAGCTTGAACGGCGAGGTCGACGAGAAGCGCATCGAGGAGGTCCTCGACGTCGTCGGCCTGAGCGAGCGCGCCGACTCGAAGGTCGGCGACTACTCGCACGGCATGAAGCAGCGGCTGGGCATCGCCAACGCTCTGATCAATGAGCCCGAGCTGGTCATCCTCGACGAACCGACGAGCGGCCTCGACCCGCAGGGCATGAAGGACGTGCGCGAGCTCGTGCGCGAGCTCGGCACGGGCGGCACGACCGTGTTTCTCTCGTCGCACCTGCTCGCACGAGGTCGAGCAGGTCTGCAACCGCGCCGTGATCATCAACAAGGGGCGCGTCGTGGTCGAGGGCCCGGTGAGCGAGCTCCATCCGGCTCACTCGTCGGTGAAGGTGCTGACCTCGGACCAGGACAGGGCGCGCGCCGTCGTAGCAGCTCTGATCGGCGCGCAGCATGTCGACGTCGATGAGGAGTATCTGATCGTCGAGGCCGGCGATGGCACTGTGCGCGAAATGGTCCGCGCGCTGGTCGCCGACGGCATCGGCGTCGACGCCGTCATCCCCGCGCGCGAGCAGGGTCTCGAAGACTACTTCCTCGGTCTGACCCAGAGTTCTGACGTCGACACCGGCCGCTCACCGGCCGCCGCAGCGGGAGGTGCGCGATGATGCTTCTGCGACGTGAGCTCACCAAGCTGGTCTTTCAGAGGCGCAGCTACGTGGGCTGGGCAGGGCTGCTCGCCGTGCCACTGCTCATGACGCTGGCGATCTACCTGAACCGCAACAGCCAGCATCACGACAACGGACCCGGCGGCCTGATCAGCCTGGCGATGCACAACGGCCTGCTCGATGCCGATCGCCGCGATCACGCTGCTCTCCGCCTTCCTGCTGCCGCTGCTGGCCTCGATGGTGGGCAGCTACCAGCTGGCCGGCGAGGCCGAGACCGGCACCATCAAGACGTGGCTCATGCACTCCATCAGCCGTGGCGGCGTGCTCGTCTCGAAGTGGGGCGTGGCCGTCATCTACGTCGCCATCGGTCTGGCGCTGGTGGCAGTGGGCGCACTGCGTGGCCGGTGGCCTGGCCTTCGGCCTGCACGCACCGACATTGCTCTCAGGCCAGACAGTGAGCGTGACCCACGGGCTGTGGCTGAGCCTGATCTCGTACCTCTACGTGCTGGCCGGCGTGATCTGCGTCCTCTCACTGGCGCTGTTGTTTGCGACCTTCACCAACTCGAGCCTCACGGCGGCCATCGGCGCCCTGGTCGTGGTGATCGTCATGAACATCCTGGGCGCCTTCAGCTACTTCGACTTCCTGAAGCCCTACCTGTTCACGAGCCACATCGACGCCTGGCAGAACCTCTTCAGCCAGCCGATCGCCTGGCATCCGATCATCACCGGCATCGTCGCCTTCGCGATCTACATCGTCGGTCTGATGACGGCTGCCTGGTATGTGTTCCGTCGCAAGGACATCCTTGTCTAGGAGGCGGGGCGCTTGCGCCCGAAGGCCGTAGCGGTCAGCCCAGGGCGGCGCGGGTAAGGGGCATGTCGGAGGCGCCGTCCTGGTGCGGGCGCACGGCGAGCACCTGGTGGACCGTGATCTTGCCGCGGGTGAAGTTCACCGCCGAGCCGGCCATGTAGAGCCGCCACACGCGCGCCCGCCCGGCGCCGGCGATGCGGACCGCGTCGTCCCAGTTCTCTTCGAGGTTGCGCACCCAGTGACGCAGCGTGAGCGCGTAGTGCTCGCGCAGCGACTCGGTGTCGCGCACCTCGAAGCCGCGCGCCTGCATCGCCTGCGCGACGATGCCGACCTCGTGCAGCTCGCCGTCGGGGAACACGTAGCGACCGACGAACGACGTCGCGGCCCAGGCCGCGGCTGCCGCGCGGCCGGCAGATGCCGTGATTGAGCAGCCGGCCGCCGGGGCGCAGCAGGCGCGTGCAGGCAGTCGAAGTACTCCGCCAGCCGAGACCGCCCCGACGTGCTCGACCATGCCGATGCTCGAGACGGCGTCGAACGGCCCGTCGGCGACGTCGCGGTAGTCCTGCAGGCGGATCTCGACGCGGTCGCCGAGGCCGGCGGCCGCGACCGCGTCGCGGGCGTAGTCGACCTGGCGCTGCGACAGCGTCACGCCGACGGCGCGCACGCCGTAGTGTTCGGCGGCGTGCATGACCATGCCGCCCCAGCCGCAGCCGACGTCGAGCAGGCGCATCCCCGGCCGCAGGCCCAGCTTGCGGCAGATCAGGTCGTACTTCGCCCGCTGTGCGTCGGCCAGCGAGGTCTCCGGCGTCGGCGAAGTAGGCGCACGAGTAGGTCATCGTCTCGCCGAGGAAGAGGCGGTAGAAGTCGTTGGAGACGTCGTAGTGATGGGCGATGGCCTGGGCGTCGCGGCCGCGCGAGTGCAGCGGACCGCGCAGGCGCGCCTCTTCGGGCGGCGGCGTCGAGCGGGCGGCCGAGCGCGCCGACGGCGCGCGCGGCCGCGAGCAGCCGCCGCCCGCCCTCGAGGCGCGCCCTCCAGCCGCTCGGCCGCGGCCGCGGCGAGAGCACCGTCTGCAGGCCGAAGAGCGACCAGATGTCGCCCTCGATGTCGATCTCGCCGGCGACGTAGGCGCGGCTCAGGCCGAGCTCGTTCGGCTGCCACAGGATGCGTCGCACGGCGCTCGAGGCGACGAGACCACGAGTGTCGCGGCGTCGCCCGCGGCCGCGGCGCGGCCGGCGTCCGTGCCGCCGGACCGGTCGCCGGCCCGAGCTCGCTGCCGTCCCAGAAGCGCATGCGCAGGGGAGGCTCACCACCGCAGAGGTGGTGGACCAGGGGCGACAGCGCTTCGGCGACGCCGGACATGGCGCGAAGTATATGCCTACGCGCGCCCGGCGGCGTCGCGGGACCCCACGGGAGCGCACCGCCGGGTGCTTCTGCGTTTTCCTGTAGGCCGTAACGGAGAGCATGGGTCCGATCAGGCCTTCCGCCCCTTCCCATATCCAAGGAGATCGCCGCCGTGGGTTCGTTTGCTCGCTGGTGCTACCGGCACCGCCTCATCGTCGTCATCGCCTGGCTCGTCGTGCTGGTCTCCGTGATCGGGGTCGAGCGCGCCGTCGGCAGCGCCTACTCGAACACCTTCACCCTGCCCGGCACCGAGTCGGCCAAGGCGCTGAGCCTGCTCAGCTCGGCCCTGCCGAAGCAGTCCGGCGACTCCGACCCGATCGTCTGGCACGTCCGCACCGGCTCGGTCAACGATCCCGCGGTGCGGACCCACATCGCAGGCGATTGCTGCAGAAGGTTGCCGCGGCGCCGTCGGTGGCCGCGGTGCGCAGTCCCTACGGCCCGACCGGCGCCGCCCAGATCAGCCGCGACGGCAAGACGGCCTACGCCACCGTCGTCTTCACCAAGCTGGCCCAGGCGATCCCCAAGGCCGACGTCAAGCACGTCATCGACCTCGTCGCCCAGCGCGCGCACCGACGCCGTCCAGGTCGAGATCGGCGGCCAGGCCATCGAGCAGGCTTCGCAGACGCCGCCCTCGAACAGCGAAGCGATCGGCCTGGTCGCCGCGGCCATCATCATCCTGCTCGCCTTCGGTTCGCTCCTGGGCATGGCGCTGCCGCTGATCGCGGCCGTCGTGGCGCTGAGCACGGCGATCTTCGCCATCGGGCTGCTCTCGCACGTGACGAGCGTCTGCCGTCATCGCCCCGACACTGGCCGCCCTCATCGGGCTGGGCGTCGGCATCGACTACGCGCTGTTCATCGTCACGCGGTACCGCGACGGCCTCAAGGCCGGCCTGCCGCTCCGAGGAGGCGGCCGTGCGCTCGCTCAACACGGCCGGCCGGGCCGTGCTCTTCGCCGGCGGCACGGTCTGCGTCGCCCTGCTCGGGCTGTACGTGCTGCGGCTGAGCTTCCTCAACGGCCTGGCGATCGCTTCGGTCATGACCGTGGTGCTGACGATGGCCACCGCGATGACGCTGCTGCCGGCGATGCTCGGCTTCATGGGCACGCGGGTGCTCAGCCGTCGCGAACGGCGCCGGCTGGCCGCGGACGGACCGCAGGACGGCCACGAGACCGGTTTCTGGGCGCGCTGGGCGCGCGTTCGTGGCCCGGCGGCCCGCCGTCCTCGCCCTTGGCGCGGTGCTCGTGATGCTGGTCCTCGCCAGCCCGGTGCTGGCGCTGCGGCTCGGCCTGTCCGACGCCGGCAACGATCCCGCCGGCACGACGACGCGCAAGGCCTACGACCTGCTGTCGGCCGGCGTTCGGACCAGGGTCCAACGGACCGCTCGCTGCTCGTGGCCCAGGTCGGCTCGCCGGCCGACCGGGCCGCGCTGGGGCGGCTCACGCAGGATCTGCGCGCAGTGCCCGGCGTCGCCGCGGTCGCGCCGTTTCCCTCGGCGCCCGGAGCCAAAGTGGCGGTCGTCCAGGTCATCCCGACCACCACTCCGCAAGACGTGCGCACGTCCGCTCTCATCACGCACCTGCGGCGCGACGTCATCCCGGCCGTCGAGCGCGGCACCACGCTGCGCGTGCTACGTCGGCGGCAGCACGGCGATCTTCGACGACTTCGCCGCCATCATCAGCGCCAAGCTGCCGCTGTTCATCGCGGTCATCGTCGGCCTGGGCTTCGTGCTCCTGCTGGTCGCCTTCCGCAGCCTGCTCGTGCCGGCGACGGCGGCCGTCATGAACCTGCTCGCCGCCGGCGCCTCGTTCGGGGTCGTGGTCGCGTTCTTCCAGTGGGGCTGGGGGTCCGAGCGCCTCGGACTGGGCCGGGCCGGCCCGGTCGAGGCGTTCCTGCCGGTGATCATGCTGGCCGTCCTCTTCGGCCTGTCCATGGACTACCAGGTGTTCCTGGTCAGCCGCATGCACGAGGAGTGGGTCCAGCACTCGGCGACAACCGCAGCGCGGTCGGTGCTCGGGCAGGCGACCACGGGTCGGGTCATCACGGCGGCCGCGGCGATCATGATCAGCGTGTTCGTGGCGTTCGTCTTCGGCGGGCGAGCGGGTGATCGCCGAGTTCGGCATCGGGCTCGCCGCCGCTGTGTTGCTCGACGCCTTCATCCTGCGCACCGTGCTGGTGCCGTCGGCGATGCACCTGTTCGGTCGGGCGAACTGGTGGCTGCCGGGCCCGGTCGATCGCCGCATGCCGCACCTCTCGGTCGACCCGGACGCGCGTCCCGGCGAGGCGACATAGCGGCCGCCCGGTCTCGCGTCCGTGAGCGGCCGCCGCAGAGGTCAGTCGCGGCCGCCCTTCAGCCCCAGTTCGTCCTGGGCGAAGTTCCAGAGCAGCTCACGAGCGCGCGGGAGTGGCATCTCCTCGTAGTTCTGCACGACCTTGAACGAAAGACCGTCTGCGAGCGCGACGAAGACGTCGCCGAAATCCTCGGGGGTGTGACGCGGCGAGAAGACGCCGTGAGCCTGGCCCTCGCGGACCACGTCGACCACCGCTTCGTGCCAGCCCGAGAACGCCTGGTCTTCGTCGAAGCGCTGGTCGCCGCGCGATCTTGCCCAGGCGTCGAGCCACAGCAGGTACTCGTCTCTGATGGCATCTGAAGTGGGGAGTGCGAGCTCGATCAGCCCCTCGAGACGGCCGGTGACGCCGCGCCTGCTGCGCATGAGCTCGCGCAGGCGTCGCGCCCCCTGCTCCTGGGTCCACATCATGGCCGAGCGCAGAAGAGCGTCCTTCGTACGGAAGTAGTAGTGGACGACGGCACTCGAAACGCCGCACTCGGCGGCGACCTCGGCCACAGGAGCGTAGGCGAACCCCCTTCTCGCGAACACCGTGCAAGCTGCCGCCCGTATCTTGTTCATCCGCGCCCGGGTACGGGGATCGATCGTAGCCGCACGCGACCCCGTCCCCCCGGACGACAGAAGCGTTGTCGTGGCATCGCGCAGCATGCGCGCCTGCCGCGGGTCGGCCAGCGCGTCGTTGATCCGGGATTTCATTCGCAGCGCCGTCCGGTACTCCAGCCGAAACCGCCGCTGTATCTCCCGCGCGGTCACGACGTCGTCGGATCCGAGCACCAGATCGGCGACGCGAAGCCAGACCGACAGCGGTGTGCTCGAGCGCCCGAACAGCGTGCCTGAGGTGGGGTAGAGCTGGTGTCCGCAATGGTCACATGCGTAGGAGCGCCGGCTGCGGATGCGGTGGAACCGGCGGTTGCACGAGCACTGCGGGCAGGCGGCCGTCGTCCCGTCGGTCGAGTACCGATTGCGCCACAGCCAGTCGAGGCACTCATCATCGGTCGGCACGCGAGGCGCAACGGTGACAGGGCTAGGGCTCTGATCGTGGATCGTGCTCATCCGCCGCCTCCATCGGTCGCCAAGGATAGTACATGCTGCCATATACCAGACATACATGCACCGGTGTCAATTAGCCGTTGACGCAGAGGTGGGCGCGATTCAAACATGGACAGCAAGGGGGGCCAGTCAGCTATAGGAGGGAAAAGCATGATAGGCAGAGAACGGCACGTCTCGGGGAGCTTGCGACTGGCCTGCGTGGTGATCGGGCTGCTGCTCGCGGCAGTGCTGCTGTTCGCCCTGACCGCCGGCGCCGCATCGCCGGCCAGTCACGGCGTGCGCGGACCGGGAACAGTCGCGGTAAACGCTCCTGCGCCCAAGCCCTCGCCTTCGCCCTCTTACACGCCGCCGGCACTCCCCAAGTTCCCGCTGGCGAGCAAACCGTGGACCGTGATGGTCTACATGGACGGCGACAACAACCTCGAGTCCTACATCACCCATGACCTCGAGCTGGAGCTCAGCGCGCTGGGTTCCAACGCCAACGTCAACGTCGTCGCCCTTGCCGACCGTGCGCCTGGCTACGACACCTCGCGAGGCGACTGGACCTCGACCAAGCTCTTCTACTGCCAGCAGGGCATGCAGGCCGACGCGGCGAGTGCCGTGGCCGACTGGGGCGAGCGCAACATGGGCGATCCTCAGACGCTCAAGGACTTCGTGACCTGGACCAAGGCCAACGCACCGGCGAGCCACTACCTGCTCGCCTTCTGGGATCACGGCTGGCTATGGTTCCCGGGCTGGACCATGAAGGACGAGACCAGCGGCAACGATTGTCTGAACGACGACGAACAGGTCGCCGCCATGCAGACCGCCGGTCCGGTCGACGTCGTGGCCTGGGACTGCTGCGCACGCAATGTGATCGAGGTCGGCGCCAACTGGGCGCCCTACGCCAAGGCGATGGCCGGCTCCCAGGAGTACACCAACTGGGACGGCGTCCGCTACGACGCGGTGATCTCCGCCCTGCGCACTGCCCCGACGATGACCGCCCAGCAGGTCAGTGACACCATCGCCACGACCGCGCAGGGCGACAACCTGTGCTTCTCCTCGGTGGCACTCGACAGCCGGTTCACAACGCTGGTGACCGCCGTCGATCAGTGGTCGATCGCCCTTACGGCCGGCCTGCCGACCTACCGGGCAGCCTACAACACGGCCTGGACCCACACACAGGGCTTCAACGACATCACCGAGAAGGACCTCTACGACGCCGCAGTGCAGCTCAAGGCGGCGGTGCCGGACGCCAATATCAAGGCCAAGTGCGACGCCGTGATCAGCGCCGCCGCGGCGGTCGAAACGGCCGACTGGACCAACGGCAAGCCGAGCTATGCCCGGGCCCGAGGGTTGTCGATCTGGTGGCCAAACACGCACGCGCGCCTCAATCCGTGGAGCTCAGACGACTGGACTTTCTATACCACCAAGCTGAGCTTCGCCGCGCAGACACACTGGGACGAGTTCCTGGCAGCGTACTGCCAGTAGAAGGGGGCAGGGGGCTGGGCGGCCGCCGCAGGCGGCCGCCCAGCGACAGAGCCGGCGTCGAAGGGGGGGAGGGGGCGCGACCGAAAGGTCGCGCCCCCGCGCATATCTCGGGCTGCCGCTGAGGTGGATCGCGGCGTCCCGGATCGCGGGTCAGTCGCCACTCCTCAGCAAGTTCTCAGCTTCCGCTCAGCTTGACCTTGGTCGGTGTGGGCATGATGCGAGAAGACGAGCATCTATTCCGCTGCGAACCAACGCGAGCCTAGCGCGCATCCGCGGGGCTCCGGACTCAGGAGTTGAGCGCATCATGAATGAGGGTGACCTTCCTTCCACCCAAGTGAACGACGATCGAGGTGTCGGCTGGGGTGGTCCGCCACCGCGGCGGCGTAGCCGACGGGGCGGCATCATCGCGGCCGTCGCTGGGCTGCTGGTCGTCGCGGCATTGGCGGTGGCCGCCATTCATGTCGGCCACCTCCTCGGCACACCCGCCGGCGCCGTCGGGGTGCCGTCGTCAACGGGGACTGGCGGGTTTGGGGCTGTCTCGCAGCCTCCCCGAACCGCTGCGCACGCCACGGCCTCCGCCATCGCCGCGACTGTGGATCCCGGCCTGGTCGACATCAACGTCACGTTCGGACACGCCGGGGCGCGAGGCGCCGCTACGGGGATGGTGCTTACGCAGTCGGGTGTCGTCTTGACCAACAACCATGTCGTCGAGGGTGCGACCAGCATCCGCGTGACCGACATCGGCAACGGCCGTACCTACGGCGCGACCGTGGTGGGGTATGACCGCACCAGCGACGTCGCCGTCCTGCAGCTGCAGGGCGCCGCCGGTCTGCAGACAGTGTCTTTGGGCGATTCCTCGAAGGTGACTACCGGGACGAAGGTGACGGCCATCGGCAACGCCGGCGGCGTCGGAGGCACCCCTCGCGTGGCCCGCGGGTCGGTCACCGCACTCGATCAGACGATCACCGCGAGCGACGCCGGCGGCGGCAACATGCAGCGACTGTCGGGACTCATCCAGACGAACGCAGCCATCCGGCCCGGCGACTCGGGCGGGCCTCTCGTCAATGGGTCCGGTCAGGTGATCGGCATGGATGCCGCGGCGTCGGCAAGCTTCGTCGCGCGACCTGCATCGACTGAGGGCTATGCGATCCCGATCAACGAAGCGATCTCCATCGGCAAGCAGATCGAAGCAGGCGTGGCCTCGTCGACCGTGCATGTCGGACCGACCGGGTTCCTGGGAGTGGAGATCATCCCGCCGGCCCAGCTCGGTGGCGGTTTCGGCTCATCTGGGCCGCAGCACCCGGGAGCGTTCGTCGGTGGCGTGCTTGCGGGCTATCCGGCGGCGAAGGCCGGGCTGCAGCCACGGCGACGTCATCACAGCGCTCGATGGGCAGGCCGTCACCTCGGCTGGGGGCTCCCCGACCTGCTCTCCGCCCACCATCCTGGAGACTCGGTGCAGCTGCAATGGATCGACCCGGCGGGCCGGACGCACTCTGCGACGGTCACGCTCGCGAGCGGCCCGGCGGCCTGAGGGCTGCCACCGCAAAGGCCGATGCGACCCGGGCGGGGGCGTGCGTACGCACGCCCCCGCCGGCATCGTGCCGCCTCTCGACGGCCGCTGTGCGCTAGTCGATGAAGTCGCGCAAGGACTGCGTGTCGTGGCAGGCCTTGAGCTTGGCCAGGGTCTTGGCCTCGATCTGACGGATGCGCTCGCGGGTGACGCCGTACTTCTGGCCGACTTCTTCGAGGGTGCTGGCGTGCTCACCTCTTGAGACCGAAGCGCAGCTCGATCACCTTGCGCTCGCGCGGCGTGAGCGTCGACAGGATCCTCGCCGACCTCTTCGCGCTGCAGGATCTCTCCCACAGCCTCGATCGGGGCCACGGCCCCCTCGTCTTCGAGGAAGTCGGCGAGGTTGGCATGCTCGGCGTCGCCCACCGGCTCTCGAGGCTCACCGGCTCCTGGCTGATCTTGAGGATGTCGTGCACCTTCTGAGGCGTCGTCCCCATCTCGTGGCGATCTCCTCTGGGGTGGCCTCGCGACCGATGTTCGACTGGAGCTCGCGTTGCACGCGGATCAGCTTGTTGATCTGTTCGACCATGTGCACGGGCACGCGGATGGTGCGCGCCTGGTCGGCGATCGCGCGCGTGATCGCCTGACGGATCCACCACGTCGCGTAGGTGGAGAACTTGTAGCCGCGCCGGTAGTCGAACTTCTCGACCGCGCGCATCAGGCCGAGGTTGCCCTCCTGGATCAGGTCGAGGATAGGCATGCCGCGGCCGCGCGTAGCGCTTGGCGATCGACACGACCAGGCGCAGGTTGGCCTCGACCAGCTCGCGCTTGGCTTCCATGTCGTGGCGTTCGATGCGCCTGGCGAGCGAGACTTCCTGCACGCCCGTGAGGAGCGGCACCTTGCCGATCTCTCTGAGGTACATGCGGACTGGGTCGAAGCTCTTCGTCTTCACCGAGAGGTGGACGCGGGCGAGCGGCCTCATCATCGTCGGGGCCGCTCGCGTCGTGCGGCTCGCCGACCGGCGTCTCCTCCGACTCGAGCACGTCGACGCCGATGTCGTGCAACTGCGAGCAGCAGATCGTCGATCTGAGCAGGGTCCAGTTCGACGTCCTGGAGCGCGTCCTGGATGCGCTCGGCGGTGAGGTAGCCCTGTTCACGACCCTCGATCATCAGGTCGCGGACCTCTTCGATGCTCTCTACGCTCGGCCCTGGCCCTCCGGGCTCGCCGGTCGG
This sequence comes from uncultured Actinomycetes bacterium, assembly GCA_963833555.1. Classification (GTDB taxonomy): domain Bacteria; phylum Actinomycetota; class Thermoleophilia; order UBA2241; family UBA2241; genus CAWHYB01. Next base: position 46,407 of record CAWHYB010000001.1, read on the forward strand.
ACGCGCCTCGGGGTTGCTTCTTGCGTCTTTCCGGACGGGGCCGACTCACGCTCGTCAAGGTCGTGTGGGCACAGATGGACTGGTTCCGTTGCCCCTCTTCCCGGCGCCGCCGGCGGGTGCGTTCTTGTCCTTGCCGGCGTCGTCGGTCGCCATCGGCACGATGCCCGCCGATGTCGCCGATCACGTTGACGAGCTCGGTGTCGCGCGGCACGACGATCTTGGCTGTTCTGGAGAGCGCCCGTCTCGACCGCCTCGAGCCTGCGCAGCAGCTGGGCGTTGCCGACGAAGTACTTGTCGGCGGCCTCGTTGACGAGCTGGATCGCCTGGGCCTCGCCCTCGGCCTCGAGGATCTTGGCCTGCTTGATGCCCTCGGCCTTCTTGATCTCGGCGCGCCGCTGCGCCGTCGGCCATGCGTCTCGGTGGCGGTGGCGAAGTCGATGGCGGCGACCTTCTCGTTCTCGGCCTTGACCACCTTGTTCATCGTCTCCTGGACGTCCTGTGGGCGGATCGATCTCCTTCAGCTCGGTCCTGACGATCTCGATGCCCCAGCTCGTCGTCTCTTCGCGCAGGGTGCGTTGCAGCTCGCCGTTGATCTTGCCGCGCTCGCTGTTGGCGGACTTGAGCGTCAGCGTGCCGATGATGTTGCGGAGCGTCGTGCGGGCGAGGTTGACGATCTGATCTGATAGTTGATGACGTTGTAGTGCGAGGCCTTGACGCTCTCCTCGTCGCCCTTGACCTTGAAGTAGACCTGGGCGTCCACCTTGGCGTTGAGGTTGTCGTTGGTGATGATCTCCTGCGGCTCGGCCTCGACCAGCACCTCGCGGATGTCGACGTTGACGAGACGGTCGACCGGGGGACGACGAGTTGAAAGCCGGGGCCGCGAAGTGGTGGTACTTGCCGAGCCGCTCGACCAGCCCGCGGTGCGTCGGTCGCACCACGCGGACGCTCAGCGCGAGGATTGACGACGACCACGACGACGCCGACGCCTATGAGCGTGGCCGCTGCACCACTCGAGATAGCTACCATGACAGCCCTGGTACGTAGGCGGTGGACGCGAGTTTCATGAGCCTATCCTTCGCTAGGTCGGTGGCGCGAGCGGCTCGAGGCGGGAGTGCAGCGCGCGTCGCCGGCGCGTGCCTTCTGGGTCGAGATCGTCGACACGCTCTACCCCAAACAGCGCGAGCCGGCGCATTCGGGCGACGAGCCCGGGGTCGAGACGGCGGGGGCCGCCCGCCGGAACCGGCGGGCGGCCCCCGCCCCGCTCAGCGTCGACTGTGGCCGAGCCTATGGCATCTGTGCCGGCAGGCCCAGTGCGAGGCTCAGTGCCTGGTTGGC
>CAWHYB010000002.1:0-759312 GCA_963833555.1 uncultured Actinomycetes bacterium
AGGAGAACGACGACGACTTCGATTACGTCACGCCGGATGGGGCATCCGGTTCCGTCCCAATTCTTTCGAAATCCGGGACGACCGGGTGCTGGCCTTTAGGGATCAGGTCTACTCCGGCTCCCAGAAGTTCGAGTATTACTGCCGGGCCGTATGCGAGGGTAAGTTTATCGCCCCCGCCACCCGGGTGGCGGCCATGTACTCGCCCGGGGTGAACGGCTACTCCCCTAAGGGAGAACTGACCGTCAAGGGGCGCTGATGCTGAATAGGCTGCCATGGGGCCGTGTCTCCTGGTGCCTGGCTGCGGCCCTGCTGGTCCTGGGCGGCCTGGCCTGGCATTTTGAGGCCGCCTCCCGCCTCAACCCGGAGGCCCTGGAACCCAGGCCCGGCCCCCTGGTGCTGGACCGGACCGGGCGGATCTTGCGCCTGGTGCCCGAGGCCCAGGGGGGCAAGCTCGTCACCTTGCCCGAGAGCGCCGTCCCCCAATGGTGGCCGCGGCCTTTGTGGCCGCGGAGGACCAGAGGTTCTGGCGTCATCCGGGCATCGACCCCCTGGCCATCCTCCGGGCCGCCATGACCAACCTGAGCCACGGCCGCATCGTCTCCGGCGCTTCCACCATCACCCAGCAACTGGCGCGCCTCACCTACCCCGGCCCCCGCAGTTATTATCGCAAGCTGGTGGAAATAGGCCGCAGCCTCAGGCTGGAGCTGCGTCCTCAGCAAGGACGAAATCCTGCGGCGCTACCTCGACCGGGTGCCCCTGGGCAATAACCTCATGGGGGTGGAGGCCGGAGCCTAGGCCTATTTCGGCAAAACCGCCTCCCACTTGGACGTGGCGAAGCCGCCCTCCTGGCCGCCCTGGTCAAGGCCCCCGGCGCCCTGAACCCTTACGGCCCGCACCGCGCCCGTCTCCTGGCGCGGCAGCGCTGGGTCCTAAGCCGCATGGCGCACCTGGGGTATCTCAGCCCCCAGGAACTCCAGGCCTGCCAGGCGGAACACCTCCGGTTTCGGGGCCACGGCCCCCGGCCCCCGGCCTTTCCCTTTGAAGCGCCCCATTTCGTCAATCTGGTCCTTGGACCCGGGAGAGACCGGCGCCCCGGCTCCCAGCGGCTCAGACCACCCTGGATTTGCCCCTGCAGCGCCGGGCCCAGGCCATCGTCCACTCGCACCGGGCCCGGCTCGTTGAAAAGCCGGCGCCTCCCAGGCGGCCGCGGTGATCGTCGCCAACGCATCCCGGGAAGTCCTGGCCCTGGTGGGGTCCTGCGCCTATGGCCCCCGGGACCAGGGCTTCAACAACGGCGCCGTCGCCTGGCGCTCGCCGGGTTCCACGCTCAAGCCGTTTCTCTACGCACTGGCCCTGGACCAGGGGTTCACGCCCGCTTCGGTGATGGAGGACGTGGAACGGCGCTACCGCACCCCCCGGGGCGAGTTTATCCCGTCCAACTTCGATCGCGTCTCCCACGGTCCCGTTTCCTTCCCGCGAGGCCCTGGGTAATTCCCTCAACCTCTCCGCCGTGCACCTCCTCAACCTGATCGGGACCGGAGTCTTATTACGACACCCTGGCCAGGCTGCACCTCATCGACCGGCCGGAATTACCCCGGAGACTACGGTTTGGGCGTGGTGGTGGGCAACCCCGAAGTCAGCCTCCTGCAACTGGCCGCGGCTTACGCCTGCCTGGCCAACGGCGGGAGATTCGCACCCCTGCGCTTCACCCTGGACGCCCCCGCCGGCAGACGGAACCCCATTTCTCCCCAGGCGGCCTTCATCATCAGCGACATCTTGAGCGACCCCATGGCCCGGGTCCGCATCTTCGGCGGCGCCTCGGCCATGAACCCGCCCTACCGCATGGCCATCGAGACCAGACACCCACTTCCCGCGACTTGTGGGCCGTGGCCTATAAGCTGATCTCCACCGTGCCCAATGCTGCTTTCCGGGCGGGGGATTTCAGCTCACTTGCCTCGACCAATCCAATCTACGACCCCACCACAGGAGATCCCAATACATTTCTGGGGCGCCAACAATTCTCTTACAACGGGCAGATGAACGTCATCGACCCGGCTCGAATTAACCCTGTCGCCAAAAACCTACTGGCACTCCTGCCCGTGCCTAACACCGGTGCCGCCGACGCCACCAACAACAACTACGATGGCAGTCTCCACGAGGTTTTCAACCAATGGCAAGTGGATACGAGAGGCGACGTCAATTTTTCAGACAAAGACAAGGTGTTTGCGCGTTACAGCATGTTCAAGACTAATCTCGCGAATCCTCCGCTTTTTGGCGTCACGGCGGGAGGACCGAGCGGCGGTTCGTTAAGTCCTGAAGTAGCGCACAGCACAGAGCAGCAGGCCGCCATCAATTGGACCCACACTTTTAACGGGAATCTGCTCACCGAGGCTCGCTTTGGTGTCAGTCGTTTTCGTTTGGATGCCTTCCAAGCGGATTCTGCCCTTCAAACCAACAACCAAGTGGGGATCCCGAATATCAATACAGGTGACCCCCTCAACGGCGGCCTGGCTGGAATCACGGTCGCCGGTCCGGTGGGTGGGTGGACCATGGGCATCCCCTCCGGGGTCGGCATTCCGCGCTTTGACCGCACCACGAACTTTGAAGGCATCAATAACTGGTCCTGGATGCATGGTCCCCATCAGATCCGGTTTGGCTTGGATGTGGTGCGGGAGCGCTTTAACTTTGAGTCCGTGAACGCCAGTTCCCGCGGCAACTTCAATTTCAACAACACCCTCACGGGAGAACCCGATGTAACCAACTCTGGTTTGGGGATGGCGACCTTCCTCCTGGGTATGCCCTCCGAGTTTGACCGCGCCATCTTCACGTCCTTCCCTGAGGAGCGGCAGACACGTTGGGGCATCTATGGGCAGGACACCTGGCACGCCACCAAGAAACTCACCTTGAGCCTGGGACTCCGTTGGGATAAATTCACACCCATAACGCCGGGCAGAAAGGGCGGGATTGCCAATTTTGATCTGGCCACCGGCAATATCTTGCTCGGCGGCCTGGGTAGTGTTCCCTCCAGCACCGGGATCTACACTCCGAACACTGACTTTGCGCCCCGGCTGGGTATTGCTTATCAATTGACATCCAAGACCGTAGTGCGTGCCGGATTGGGGAGAAGTTATTTTAGCTCTGGCTATGACGCTACGTTCTATCACCTGACCAGCTTCTACCCGATTGTCGCGCAGCAGACCATCAACCCGGCGAGTGCCTATCAGGAAGTGTTCCCCATCGATCAGGGCCCACCTCCCAGCACTCCGCCGGCGCTTCCCTCCAGCGGCATGCTTCCCGCGCCCAGCGGCCAGTTGTTGAAATCGCGCCCGTTTGATTGGTTGACGGAGACCATGGATTCCTGGAATCTCACGGTGGAGCGCCAGGTTAGCCGCGACACCACTGTCAGCGTCGCCTACGTTGGATCCAAAGGGACCCACCTTTCCTGGAGCCCCAACGTGGACGCCGCGAATATTGGCTCGACAGATCTGGCGTCTCGTCGTCCCTACACCCAAAAGTATGGCACCACCGGGGGCATCGCGTACGAATGCAACTGCTCGGATTCGAATTACAATTCGTTGCAGATTCAAGCCAGGAAGACCTATTCGAAGGATCTAGCCTTTACGGCAAACTTCACCTGGCAAAAGGCCCTGGGGTACAATACAAACAACCCCTTTAACTCTAGACTGGACTACGGCCCGGGGGCCAGCAACATTAACCAAGTTGAGCGCGCCACTACTTTTACGTTGGGGCACACCATTATTCTTCCTTACGGAAAGGGACAACGGTGGGGTTCTGACGCGAGCGGTGTCAAGAAAGCCGCACTGGCAGGGTGGCAATTCAGCGGCACCACCGTTCTCGAGTCGGGTGGCGCGCTGACCCCGTATTCCAGTGCTCCCATCAATGCTGACATCAGTCAGAAGCCGAATACCGTTCCGGGCTGCAATCCCGCCAACGTACCGGGAGGACGCAATCGGAACGAGTGGTATAACCCTGCCTGTTTCACCAGGTCCGACGCATTTCACATCGGCGATGCAGCGGTTGGCTCGCTAAGAGGCCCCGGTGTCCACAATGTGGACTTTGCTCTTTGGAAAGGTTTTGACCTCTCCACATTCTTGAATCGGGAAAAGACGACCATTGAGCTCCGCATTGAGAGTTTCAACGTCTTTAACTTGACTAACCTTGGAAGCCCAGGCGACGCAACATGGATTGGCACTACCGTGGACAACGCTGCAGCCCCGGTGATTACCAGTTTGCAGCCCGGCTTCCCCATGCGCCGTTTCGAGTTCGGGTTGCACATGTCATGGTAACCAGTGGGTAATCGCATAGTTGTTGCACCACATTTGCTGGAGGACGGCCGGGGAAGGGACTTCCTTTCTCCGGCCGTCACATCCTTGGAATTGGATGAAAACTTGACCGGCGGTTGTCCCTTGTGCCGCCGCGTACCTGGCCCGCACGCTACCTCGCACACCATAAACTCCGACAGGGAGGCAGAGCTTCACAGGGGACGCACCTGTTCCCGATCTGGCCGCGCAACAGCCGCATCGCAGGTTGTCTCGTCCTGACGTATTTCCGTTGAGTGGCCTTCCGCAGTCATGTTGCTGAATCTCTGATTCTCGCCATGCTCAAAGCCTCTCCGTCGAGAGACAAGCCATGCGCATATCACCGCCTGGGGGGTAGACATGAAAAATCCAGATCGACGCCGGTTTCTTATTAAGTCGGGAACCACCCTGGGGTTGAGCATCGCCAGCCCCGGTATGCTTTCGCTTGTGAACACTCTGGCCGCGCCCGGCGGCCTCCAGAACCCAGTGCCCGCAAAGACCGGCACAGCCAAGTTGCCGCACGAGAAACGGCCTTTTTACAACACTAATCTGCATACACTCATAGGGCTAGGAGACGAGCCTCCGGGCTTCCTGGACAAGCTCGGCCAACTGAAAACTCGTAACGCGGAAGTGCAGTTGGAAATGGGATCGCTTTCCACGGGAGTGGCCACGTCTGGGTGGTCGCAATCCCTCCAGGATGGCTACCTCCCAATCGTGAACTCGGAAGTTCGTACCCCGCGGGGTTACCTGCGCTGGGTCGCCTTTACGTCTCAGGCAAATGATTTGAAAGCTGATTATATTGGCATTGAGGAAGCCAAAAAAGGGGCGCGCATCACGCTGTGGTTTCCACACACAACTGCCGTCAAGGTCAGCGACGGATTGGTCACCAGCGGGGACCAGGTTCTGGCCACACTTCCTTCCGCAAAAGTGGTGGAAGTAACCCAGGCGAAGTACAACTTTTTGACTCCCGAGGCTGGCCCCATCCAGGGGCCTTTTGTTGACTGGGGGGATGGCCATACTGAGGAGCCCCCGAAGCCGCTTCCGGGTTACGACCCTGCCTTCAGCAAGGGGCGAAGCGGGTTCCTCAACCGGCCCATCGAATATCGTTTCCCCGTGGCCAGCGGCAAGACTTATCACGTGTTCCTGGGCCTAGTGAATATGGAGCATGTCAAACCCGGCGAGGTGCTGGTCAGGCTTTCTGTTAACGGCGAGCACCAAGTGGTTGATGTGGGCCTCGTGGAAACCCGCAAGCCCATCCTGCGTGAATTCGTTGTGTCTTCAGCGCCGGAAGGAATCCGCGTGATTTCGGAATGTGATCCCTCCTCTACGGCGCCTTACCGAGGATCTTTGCTGCATGGTATTTGGATCTTCGATGCGCCGGCCAAGCTGGAAGAAGTCGCAACGGGGAAGATGAGCCAACAGGCGCGCTTCTACGTTGAGTGCGGCAAGGAACGGATGCCTGACATTGCATGCTCGGTCGTTCTCGACCTCGCGCCGCAAGAGGCAGGAACGGAGGAGCGCTGGATTCGGCTGCCCTACAGCTTGAGTCTGGCGGACGGGGCCAAAGCCACCGGCATTTCTCCTGCATCGGCCCGTGCGAGCACGCAGGAGAGTTGGGACGCACTGCTGCACGCGGGGGCTGAGTTTACCACCGGGGTTAAGCACCTGGATGACCTCTACAAGACCTCGCTCATCAACGTGTTCCTGATGAGAACAAAGTACGCAGGCGAAGCCAACAACGGTCAGGACCTTTACGTAGTCAAGCCAGGGGCAGGCGACTATGACGCGTTCTGGTACCGGGACGGCGCCTACCTGGTGAACGCGCTGGATTTGTCTGGACACGCGGAGGAAGCCGAGAAGTCCCTGCGGCTGTTCTGGCAACAGAATCTGGCAGGAATCTTTGCGTCGTATGGGCAGCAACGCAGCGGAGTGTGGCAGGCTCCCATTACCGAATGGGACGGGCAGGGCCAAGCGCTGTGGGCGCTGGTTAGCCATTTCCAGGTGACTGGCGATAAAGATTGGCTGCGCACGGCTTATGAAAGCATTCGGAGGGGAGCTCTGTGGATCAAGAACGTCACCGAGCAGACCCAGATCGTTAATGAGCATGGTGAGAAACCCTATTACTTTGGGTTGATCCCGGCAGGTGAAGGGGAGGCCATCGGCTCAAATGGGTATATCTATTATCACGACTTCTGGGCCGTTCTCGGTCTGCGGGAAGCGATTATTGCCGCCGAGTCTCTCGGCCAGGACGCTGATGCTGCCTGGATGAAGCAGACCTACCAGGAATTCTGTGCCAACCTCCTGGCATCAGTGAAGTGGGCCTATCAACGCATTGGAAAGAACGAAGTCATTCCTGCTACACCCTTTGATCCGAGTCTTGATATTTGGGGATCGATCACCGCATTGTACCCGGCGCGCTTTTTGGACGCGCAAGATCCGATGATGACGAGCACACTCGACAAAATGGCGAAACACTCCCAGGAAGATGAGTACACGTTCTTTGTTACGAAAAAGATCTGGACTTACATTACGGCTGACTGGGCCATGTGCTATTTGCTTCGCAATGACCTGCCCATGTTCTACCGGCTGTTCAATGGATACGTTGCGCACGCCTCGCCGACCAATGCATGGGTTGAGGAGATTTTCCTCAACACGCACTACGGAACCGGCGATATGCCGCACGGCTGGGCAGCCGGTCAATACGTTCTGCTGCATCGCAACGCCCTGGTCTATGAAGACGGGAAGAGGCTGGAGCTTTGCTGGGGAGTCCAGCCCGAATGGTTGAAGGACGGCGCGAAACTCTCCGTGAAGCAGGCACCAACGATTTTCGGCAAGGTCCGATTCGAACTGCAAAGGTCAGGGTCAAGTCTCATTTTGGATTACAGCCTCACTCCCGCATCGGGACAGGCGGCGGCAGAAGACGTCCGCCTGCACGTCCCGTCGCTCGGTGGAGAAATCACATCGGTACGAGTGAACGGAAAGGCTCGCAGCATAGCCCCTGGGGAGTCCGTTATCACCCTGAAGTGATGGGTGAAGCAGGAGATCGGGAGATACGTTCAGGCTGGTAAGTGTTCACGCATAGGGAGAAACGATGGGGACAAAGTCAAATCGCAGGAAGTTTCTAAAAACTGTGGGAGTGGCAGCGGGGGCGACAGTCCTGAGCGCTGCCGATTCCATCGATGCCCGCATGGCGGTCGCCCAGAGAGAGGCAGAAGAGAAGGGGGCGGCGAGCATCCAGGACACGGATTCCGCAATCGATTTTCGATACTCGCCCCTCGCCTTCCAGACGTCGTTTTGCTTTCCGGATGACCCTCACAAGAGCTTGGTGGGCCAGCACGGCGAGTTGCGTTGCGGGCACCCGGGCGCCAACAGCAAGGGACTGCACTGGTTTGCCGAGGTCGTAGGATTTTCCGTCCTCGGCATGGAGCCCGACCAGGTGCATTACCAGCGTGTGGAAGGCCCCAGCGTTCCCATTGTTCACACTCGCATCGATCGGCCTGACGGGTTCCTGGAGCTCACCACATTTGCCACTAACCTGCCGGAGGAAGGACGCGTCGACAACGTCATCCTGGAAGTTGTCCCAGGGACTGAAAAGGAAGTGCATGCGGTCCCGCAGGTAATCCTCAAGTCAGAGCAACCGCTGACCCTTCAGCATGCAGGCGGCGCTTCTGCGATCTACAAAGCAGGGTCACAGCTCTTTCTCCTCTCCGACGCACCCCTGTCGGCTGAGGATTGTGGCTATCAAAAGTTGTACCGCATCCCGGCATCAGCCGCGACCTCCCGGACTCCTCTCCGCCATTTCTTCCGGCTTCCGCAGGAAGGGCAGGAAGTTCAGAAGCTGAAAGCCAACCTCGGCCACCCGGATCGACTGTTGGCGTCAGCCCGGGAATACTGGGGAGCGTGGAACCCCCTTGGTGGAAAAGTCACCTGGAGCCAGCCCGAGCGATACGGCGAGTTTCTGGTGGCCTGCGCGCGCAATATCCTGCAGGCCCGAGAAATGAAGAACGGGCGATTGAATTTTCAAGTCGGCCCCACGGTTTATCGCGGCCTTTGGGTCGTGGACGGGAACTTCCTTTTGGAAGCAGCGCGCTATCTGGGCTACGACGCAGAAGCGCAGCAGGGTCTGGAAGCCACTTGGGCTTGGCAAAGAGCTGATGGCGGAGTCTTCGCGGCTGTTCAGTCAGAGCACTGGAAAGATACCGGCATTGCCATGTTCAGTCTGGTTCGGCAGGCCGAACTCAGCCAGGACTGGAGCTACTTCCGCAAGATGCAGCCGAATGTGCTGCGAGCTGTCAAATTCCTGGTGGGCCTGCGTGACAAGGCCAAAAGCCAGGGCGGCACGATGGGCCGTTACGGCCTTCTTCCCCCCGGTTTTGGTGACGGGGGATTGGCAGGCGTCCGCTCTGAGTTCACCAACACAATCTGGGTACTGGCGGGGCTGAGGGCTGTGATCGCCGAGAAGGAGAACTTCGATTGGGACACGCCCATCCTGCGTTTCATGGAGCACCACCAGAGCGGCGCCCTCACGTCGATCATGAAGATCGCGACCGACACCGGCCGCGCCGAGGTCGTCACGGTACTGCTGCTCGGGGTCGTGATCGCCCTGCTCGTCGCGCGGCTGCGGTGGCACGCCGCGTTCCTGGCGACGGCGACCGTACTGGCGATGATCATGGACGCGGTGCTGAAGCCCGTCTTCGAGCGGCCGCGCCCAGGGGTGTTCCCGCAGCTCGTGCCCGAGCGCTACTGGTCGTTCCCCAGCGGTCACACGATGAGCGCCATGGGCTTCGCCGTGGCGCTCGCCGTCGTGTTCCTGCACACGAAGCGGCGGCGGCTCGTGATCCTCGCCGCCGTCCTGTACGCGGTGGCGGTCGGCGTCTCTCGCGTGTACCTCGGCGTGCACTACCCTTCCGATGTGGTCGCCGGCTGGGCGCTGTCGCTGGCCGTCGTGGCTGTGGTCTGGCTGCTGTTCTGGAACCGGCTCGAGCCCAGTCCCGGTGCTAGACTCGACGGGCCGGAAGCCGGCCCGGCGAGCGCGGCCACGGCAGCCGCCGCGCCGGCCACCGCTTCCGCACCGGCTCGCGGCGACGGCGACGAGGAGGAGCCGACGCAGTGATCCGCGCAGTGGTGTTCGACTGGGGCGATACCGTGATGCGTGACCTCGGTCTGCCCGGGCCGATGGCCCGCTGGCCCGAGGTCGCCGCCGTCGAGGGCGCCGCCGAAGCGCTTGCCGCGGTCGCGGCCCGCCATCGCGTGGCGCTCGCCACGAACGCGGCCGACTCAGGCGCGGCGCTCGTGCGCGAGGCGCTCGGCGCGCGTCGCGCTCGACACGTACTTCTCGGCCGTCTTCGTCTCGTCGGAGATAGGCGCCGAGAAGCCCGCGCCCGCCTTCTACCGCAGCGTCATCGTCGGGCTCGAGGCCGAGCCCGAAGAGCTCGTCATGGTCGGCGACAGCTATGAGAACGACGTGCGCGGGGCGCGCGCCGCCGGGTTGTGGAGCATCTGGTACAACCCGGCCGGCAGCCCCGCGCCCGACGGCGCCCGCGACCACTACGCCCAGATCACCGACTTGAACTCGCTGCCGTTCGTGCTGCACCGCCTCGAACTGTGGGTCGAGCGTACCGGTCAGCACCAGTCGCGGCCGTAAGGTCCGCCAAGGGGGATGCGATGACGTTCGACGACATGACCGGCCGCGGCGTCGCGGGTGAGCCGACAGCCTACGAGATGACGAGCCACGATGCCGTCGACGACCTGCGCGACTGGTGCGAGCGGGCGCTCGCGCTGGGGGCCGAAGCGGCCAGACCGCTCGCGCCCGGTCTCGTGGTCACCGCCGACTGGGTACGACTCAAGTGCCAGTTCGGCTGCGACGGCTACGGCCTGTGCCGCACCTGCCCGCCGTACTCGCTCACCCCCGACCAGACGCGCCGCCTGCTCGACGGCTACTCGCGGGCGCTGTTGCTGCGGGTCGGTCCCCATACCGGCTACGACGACTCGGACAAATACTCGCTGGCAGCCCGCAGCGCCGCGGTCGAACTCGAGCGCGAGATGTTCCTGGCGGGCTACCACAGGGTCTGGAGCCTCGGCGCCGGTCCCTGCGCGACCTGCGCGACCTGCGACATGGACAAGCCCTGCGTCGACCCCGAGCACGCGCGACCCTCGCTGGAAAGCTGCGGGATCGACGTGTTCGGCACGGTGCGCAACGCGGAATGGGCGATCGACGTCGTGCGCGACAAAGAGGACCAGTACCGGTTCTTCTCGCTCGTCCTGGTGGACTAGCGCCGGCGAGGGCGGGGCGGCGGCTCGAGAGAGCCGCCGCCCCGCCCTCGCCCATCTACTTCACGACCCGGATCAGCTTCTTCCAGGTCGCCCCGAAGTGGCTGCCGTCGCCGTCCCAGACGATGGTGACGCGGGCGGTCTTCCTGAACGCCGCAAGGCTGGCGCCGAACACGCCCGGACCTCCGGACTGATCGACGGCCGAGACCGGCACGGTGGCCACGAGCTTGTCTACCGTAGTCCCCGACACGCGCTTGTAGATGCGCACGGTCGAGTCGCCGTCGACCGACGTGATCATGCCGCTCAGCGTCACCCGGTGTCCGTACTTCACCACCGAGGGTGCATGCACGACCATCCTCGAGGCCTGCTTCGAGGCGTAGCCGTCGACCACCCAGTCCTGCGTGTCGACGGTCATGCCGATCTGCGCGCCGTCGACCGACGTGAAGGAGACCTCGAGCTGGGTGTTGGTGGGCATCGAGTTGATGGCGTCGACGACATCGGCCAGGGTCGGTGCGTAGGCCGACGGCGCTGCACCGTCCGGCCGCAGCGCGTGGCGCACGGCGGCTGCCATGCCGCCTGCTGTGCCGAAGCCGCCCGACCCGCTCGCTGACGGATAGACCTCGACCATGCCCTCCGGCCGCACGCCGACCGGGACGTCGAGGGTCACCGGCACCTCGACTGCCGTGCCGTCACCGGCGAGCAGCTCGACGGTCAAGTGGTTGGCCCCGTTCTTGAACGGGCCAGCGCTGGTTACGTCTTCGATCGTGGCCGTCTTCATGGCCGACGTCAGGGTCGCCTGGAAGTCGATCTTGGTGACCTTCGGCGACAGCCCCGGCAAGTTCGACGTGAGCGTCGCCAGGGCGTTGTCGATGTCGCTCGTGGCAAGGTACGTGACGTCGTAGGGATCGGCCCACACGTCGGTACGCAGGACATGGTAGTCGCCCGTGGCGTCGGAGACGTCGATCTTCACCGTGGCCTTTGCGCTGCCCGGGAAGAACCCGGTGTCTGTGACCCGCTGCATGGCGACAGACGCCGCGGCGCTGGGCAGCCCACCGAGCATGGGATTGTCGACCACCCACTGTGTGGCCGTGCTGGCGCTCGTCTTCGTGACACTCCCGAGCGTCGCCTGCGAGGTGATCTGCACCTCGTCCGGCGCCGGACCGAGCAGGCCGACGACGCCGGCGCCGCGATCTTGGGTGATGGTGCCGACCGTGGCGACCGGCGACATCACCTTGTAGGGCTCCATGCTGCTGCTCCAGATGCCTTGCACCCAGGCGCTCGTGAGGTAGAGCGCAGTCGCGCCCGCATAGTCGAACGGATGGCCGAACGCGACGACGACCTGGTTGTCGTGATCGACATAGGTCACAGTGCCGAGCGCACCCGCGGCGAAGTCACCCATCGAGTACATCACGCCGAGCGACGAGGCGTCGTCGAGTGCCGGCAGCGACTCCGTGCCCTGGTAGGCGCCGGCCGACCGTGGCGTCAAGTCGAAGCCGTGCGCCGTCAGCTTGGCGGCGAGCTTCTTGTAGACGGCGCTGTCGGGGATGAGGCCGTTGACCTGCAGCGTGGTGAGCGGCGCCATGACGGCGCCGGCGGCGGCGCGGCCGAGCCGCGCCGCCGCCGCCCGGCTGGGCGCGACGAGCACGGTACTGATCTTGCCGCCGCTGGTCGCCACCGGCGCGGCGAGCCTGGCCGACGTCGGGGCGGCGAGCGTGCTCGCGTAGGTGCTCTCGAGCGCCGTCATGTCGGCGATCGGCGTGGCGAGGCCGAGTTCGTGAGTCGTGAAGACGTCGCCGTACGAGACCGCGCCGGCGAGCTTGTCGGTGCCGGAGCCGTCGTCGATGTAGAGGGGACTGCCGCTCATGCCGGCAGCGATGCCGCCGATGTTGGCGATGTCATCGCCGCTAGCCTGGAAGAGAATGAGGTCGCCGGCCGGCCCGGCATTGGGGACGATGCTCAGCACCGTCACCGGGATCGGCACGGGCGTCTGTGAGAGCTGCGTGACGCCGCCGAGAACCGTCGAGAAGTAGCCGTGGACCGTGCCCGCCTCGAGCAGTGTCTGCAGGTCCTGTTCGGAGATCGTGTTGGCCGGGGGCGCGGCCAAGGCGGGCGCGGCGGTCATCAGGATGACCGCCGCCGCGACCGCCGCGACCGCAAGCACACTCCAACGTCCGGTCCTGGTGAAGATCCTGCGGTTCATGACCGTCCTCCCGACTCAAGTTGCGACCCTTCGGCCACACGCGGGCCGTAGCGCGGAGCGCCCCCGCGCCCCGAAGATCCGTGACCACGAGCAGGACGTCGCCCGTCGTGGCGGTCCAGAACTCCTAGTGTGTGTCTACGGCCACCTTCGCGCAAGACTACGACCGTTCGGACATCGCGGCCCCCGGACGGCCGGCGCGGTACAGGTCCTATGCCTCGTTCAGCAGACCGGCGGCCGTCGCCATGCGCCCTGACGCCTCGTTGCGACCGAGCACCCAGAGCGATTCGAACAGGCCGGGCGTCACCGACTGCCCGCTCATGCCCAGCCGCAGCGCGGCGAACACGTGCTTGGGCTTGACGCCGAGCTCGGCGGGCAGCGCCCGCACGGCCGCCTCGATGGCCTCGACCTCGTAGCTATCGAGACCAGCCAGCCTGACCGACGTCTCGAGCAGGATGCGCCGCGCTTCGGGGATCGCCGCGAGCTGCTCGAGAGCCGCGGGCGCGAGCCGCAGCGGGGTGAAGAACCAGCCCGCGATGGTGATGAAGTCGGCCAGCACCTCGATCTTCTCCTGCACGAGCGGCGCGATCGCGCGGGTGAGCTGCTCCTGCTCGTCACCCGGCGGCATCGCCACCAGTTGGCCCAGTTCGACCGCCTCGGCCACCGCCGTGGCACCGCCGGCCGCGACGAGCGCCAGCGCCGGCGGCTGGCCGTAGAACCCCACTCGTTCGAGGTAGCGCACGAGCCGGATACCGAGCTCGTGCGGGTCGAGCGAGCGCACGAAACGCCCGTTCATCCAGCGCAGCTTCTCGGGGTCGAAGATGCTCGGGCTCGTGCCGAGCGTCTCGACGTGGAAGTGGGCCACCAGGTCGTCGAGGCTCCAGGTGATCATCGACTCGTCGAACTCGGTCGACAGGAAGCACAGGTAGTTGCGCACCACCTCGACCGTGAACCCCATCGCCGTGAGCTGCTCGAGCTTGGTCGCGCCGTGGCGCTTGCTGAGCTTCTTGCGGTCGGTGCCGAACAGCAACGGCATGTGCAGGAAGTGCGGCGTCGCGGCGCCGAGCGCCCGATAGATCAGGACCTGCCTGGGCGTGTTCGAGATGTGGTCGTCGCCGCGGATGACGTGCGTGATCTCCATCGTCACGTCGTCGACGACGACCGCCAGGTTGTAGGTGATGGTGCCGTCGGAGCGCTGCACGATGAAGTCGCCGATGGTGTCGTTGGCGACCTCGACCGGGCCGCGCAGCAGGTCGTCGAAGACGGTCGCGCCGGGCGGCACCGCGAAGCGCAGCGTCCAGGGTTCGCCGGCGGCCTTGCGGCGCTCGACCTCGTCGGCCGGCAGCGAGCGGCAGGCGCCGCCATAGACCCAGGCGCGCTTCTCGGCCTGGGCGGCGGTGCGCTCGGCCTCGAGCTGCTCGGCCGTGTGGAAGCACGGGTAGAGATGACCGCTCGGCCACGAGCCGGTCGATGTGCTCGCGGTAGATCGCCTGGCGTTCGGTCTGGCGGTACGGGCCGTGCGCCCCCGGCTTCTGGGGACCTTCGTCCCACTCCAGGCCCATCTCGCGCATCGACGCGAGGATCTGGGCGATGGCGGCGTCGGTCGAGCGTGACGGATCGGTGTCTTCGATGCGCAGGATGAAGTCGCCGCCACGCTGGCGGGCGAAGATGTAGTTGTAGAGCGCCGTGCGGGCGCCGCCGAGGTGCAGGTAGCCGGTCGGCGACGGCGCGAAGCGGACGCGGACCAGGCCGGTGGCGGGGTCGGTGGCGGGGTCGGTCATGACCGGGATGATACCCCACAGGTCGGGCTCGAACGGCGCGTGAGCTCCGCGCGAGCGGGCAACATTCACCGCGTAAGCCACCTCCACAAGGAGCACGAGCATGAGACTGCATCCGCGCCCGCTGTCCATGGCCGTCGTCGTAGCGCTGGCTTTGGCCGTGGTCGCGGCGTGGGCGGCGGCCGTGCCGGCCGCCGCCCACGCCGACTCGAGCACCATCAAGACCGAGCCTCAGAGAGCGTTCACGATCCCCGCGTCCAGCACCGCGATCCTTCGCTGGACGTTCGAGACCGCGCCCGCCAAGGCCGTGACGGCGTCGTTTCAGATCTCGAAGGACAGGTATCACTGGCTGGCCCTGCGCAAGATCACCGTCAAGGCCGGCCAGAAGGTCGTACGCACGAGCTGGAGGGCGCCCGATCGCGCCGAGACGCGCTTCTTCAGGCTGAAGACGAGCACCGAGATGTCGGACGTCGTGACGATCCGCGTGCAGTGAACGGCGGCGGGGCGGGGCGGCTGCGCCGCCCCGCCCCGCCTACTTCAGCCTGAGCGCCGGCGCCGCCTTGGCGGCCGCGAGGTTGCGGGCGTCGCCCGCGAAACGCACGCGGAGCGTGATCAGCCCGACCCGCGACGCGCGCCAGGTCGTGGCGAAGTTCGAGGCGGCGTCGGTCTTGAATGTCTTGACGGTCGCCCAGACGCCGCTCCGGAGCCGCTGGAGCAGGAGCGGGACGCCCGCGCGGACAGGCGCGAAGTGCCCGGTGACACGGACCATGCGCGGCACGGCGGTCGTCGCGACCCGCACGGTGAGCACCGGGTGCACAGCGACCCGGACCTGCGCCGAGGCGGCCGGTCCCTGGAACTGCCCGTTCGTGGCGAAGGTGGCCACATAGCTCGTAGTGAACCTCGGCGAGACCGAGCCGCGCCAGCGCCCGTCGGCGCCGGTCGCGATCGTCTTCGTCGTACCACCCGCGGCGCCGAACCCGATGCCGGGCAGCCAGGCGATCGGGTAGGGGCCGCCCAGGCTGTGCACGGTCATCTTGACCGAGCCGCCCAGCGTCATCGTGCTGCTGCTGCGGCTCAGCGCCAGCGTCACGGGGGTGGCGCCGACCCATGCGACCATGCTCGCGGTCGCGGCGTTGCCGGTCGTGGCGCGCACCTCGATCACGTGGCGCGTCGGCGCGGCGGCGTCGGGACCGGGACCGAGCGCGGGCGTCGTCAGGGTGATGCTCTCGGAGGGCTCGTCGAACGACCCGTCCACGGCGTCGACCGGCGACCAGGTGTCGCCACCGTCGACGCGGTACTGCACGTCGTGGGGCACGAGCACGCTGATGTCGTGGGTGAAGGCCTGGTCCTGATGAGTGCCATCGGTGGTGTTGGCCTTGAAGCCGTGCGGCCAGGGGTTCTCGTGGACAGAGCCCGTCACGTTCGCCGAGGAGCCGTCGGACGACGGCGGCTTCAGGGCGACGGTGGGGGTCGTGTCGAGTACGTT
Organism: uncultured Actinomycetes bacterium; assembly: GCA_963833555.1. Classification (GTDB taxonomy): domain Bacteria; phylum Actinomycetota; class Thermoleophilia; order UBA2241; family UBA2241; genus CAWHYB01. The sequence goes on from CAWHYB010000002.1 coordinate 16,051, forward strand.
GGGGGTGCCGTCGCCGTCCGAGTCGCGCCAGCCGATCTGGGCGCCGGTGGCTTTGCAGACGGCCGGGTCGGCGGCGGGCGCCGTGCCCTCGTAGCCGTCGATCCCCTCGTTGCCGCCGCGCATGATGCAGTAGGGGTCGTGGACCGTGCCGCCGTCGAACGCGTTGCTGTTGCGCGCCCAGAGATAGCCCGAGTAGTAGCTGCTGGTGCTCGGGTAGTCGGGATAGTCTGCAGTGGTATTCGTCGAGCGCGCCGAACACGTGGCCCATCTCGTGGGCGAGCACGCCGTCGAAGAGGCTCGGCCCGTAGCCGTCGTTGTGCCAGGTGAGCACCATGTAGGGCCCGAAGAGGTCGAACGTGTAGGCGAACGCGCCATCCGGAAACGCGTGCGGCGTGTTGTCGCTGGTGTCGTTCAGGTCGTCGACCACGTAGATCGTGAATGCCCAGTCGGTGCCGCTGGCCGTGCGCACGGCCGCGTCGTAGGCGGTCTCGGGGGGCGGCGTGTCGGAGTTCGTCACGCTTGGGAAGCCCAGCGACGACATGATGGGATAGCGCCACTCGGAGTCGCTCATGGAGTAGAGGGTGATCGGCTCGATGGACTTGCCCTTCTTGATGCCCGACGCGAAGAGTGGCAAGTCGACGGTCTGGGGAGCGCCGAGGGTGCCGTCGGTCGGCACGACGAAGCTCAGATCGGCGCCGGGATTGCGCGCCTGCCACCAGGCCAGTGCGGCCGCGACCTTGTTCTCGATGTAGGTACGCCGGTCCTGGCCGGGCGCGTCGACCGAGTCCTGGGTGGCCCAGTCCTCGCTGCTTTGGGCGCCCGTGCTCTGCGGGAAGATGATGCTGACGGCGACCGAGCCGGCCGCGAACGCGGCCGGCTCGGTCGCATTCGGCAGGAACCCCAGACGACCGCCGAGCGTCGGCGCCGCCAGCCCCTGAGGCTGGACGATGCCGGACGTGCCGGTCGCGGCCGGCACCTTGAGGTCGTTGGTGAGCGGCTGCAGGCTCGGGCGGGATGGCGGGTGTCTTGCCCGCTTGCAGGCCGGCCGCCTTGGTGGCGATGCCGTTGAGGACACGCAGCGCCTGGCGGGTCGCGCCCGAGGCGGCCGGCGGCGGCGCGGCGTGGGCGCGCAGGACGGTATAGCCCGCTGCGCGCAGGCGCCGCGCCGCCCCCGTCGAGACGTGCGCAAGGACGGTGCGCGGCAGATAGATCACGCCGGCGCGGACACGCTGGCCGTCGAGCGCGGCGATGAGCCTGTCGGCCGACCTGTAGTCGCGCGGCGCGACGACGACCGCATCGACCAAAGCGGCGCTGCCCGCGGCGCGCTGTGTCGCGGTCGTCGGGGCGGCGCCTGCCGGCGCCGCCCAGACGACCGCGCCGGCCAGCGCCGCCAGCAGGACCAGTGTCGCCACGCACGCCAGGGCGGCAAGCGCAACTACACGGGAAGGAGCGAGAGTGCGGCTCGGCACGGACGGGAGCGCCACGCCATCGTCGAGACGCGGGGTCGCTGCGCGGGCTGTCGGCGACGGCGGCATGATTGACCTCGCTACCATCGTAGGAGCCCGGCGCATAGAGGTCAAACCAGCGCCGCCTTGCCCGCCTGCCGCCGCGAGCCCGCGCATGTCGCGCGTGCGAGAGTTCACCCGGTCCCCACTTTCTGGTACCGTACCGAATCCGTCACCCCTTCAACGCCCGAGGCAGCGCGTGTCCCAACAGGGTCTTCGAATCGTCGTGCTGGTCAAGCAGGTCCCCGACACCGCGAACGTGACCGGCGAGGCCATGAAGGAGGACGGCACCGTCAACCGCGCGGCCCTGCCGGCGGTCTTCAATCCCGAGGACCTGAACGCTCTCGAAGAGGCGCTGCGGCTGCGTGAGCGCCACGGCGGACGGGTGACGGTGATCACGATGGGTCCGCCCTCCGCCGCTCAGGTGCTGCGCGACTCGCTCTTCCGCGGCGCCGACGAAGTCGTCCTGCTGTCCGACCGCGCCTTCGCCGGCGCCGACACGCTGGCGACGAGCTACGCGCTCGCCCGCGCTGTCGAGTCGCTGGGCTCGTTCGACCTGGTGCTCTGCGGCCGGCAGGCGATCGACGGCGACACCGCCCAGGTCGGCCCGCAGACCGCGGAGAAGCTCGACCTGCCGCAGATCACCTGTGTCAGCCGCATCGACGAGCTCGTGCCGCCCGACCCGACCGCCGGACCGGCCGACCCGCGGCGCAGCGGCTCGGTCACCGCGACGCGCTCCGTCGAGGACGGCTTCGAGACGCTGCAGGCGCCGCTGCCGGCACTGCTCACCATCACCAGCGAGGCCAACGAGCCGCGCCCGCCGAGCGTGAAGCTGGTCATGACCTACAAGGACGCCGTCGCCGAGGCCATGCCGGGCTACGACGACAGCTACCTCGACCCCGACACCGACGAGGCCGAGGTCTGCATGATCGACCGCGACGGCCGCCGCGTCTGCCGCGCGAAGATCGTCCTGTGGGACGCCGCCGCGATCGGAGCCGAGCACGAGCTCACGGGCTTGCGCGGCTCGCCGACGCGCGTGAAGAAGATCGAAGTCGTCGTGCTGGCGGCCGGCGACACGCGCATGGTCGAGCCGCGCGACGAGGGCGTGGGCGCGCTCGTGCGCGAGCTCGTCGAGGAGCACATCCTTGGCTAGTCCCGCCGGCGACGTCTGGGTCTTCGTCGAGACGGCGCCCGGCGAGGGAGAGCCCCGCGCCGCCGAGGTCAGCCTCGAGCTGCTCGGGCGGGCGCGCGAACTCGCCGACCGGCTCGGCACGACGACCGGCGCCGTCGTCATCGGCGCCGGGGTGCGGTTCGCTCGCGAGCTCGCTCGTCGCCCACGGCGCCGACACCGTCTACGTCGCCGACCACGAAGCGCTGACCGACTACCTCGCCCAGCCCTACGCCCGCGTGGTCGTCGAGGCGGTCCGCCACTTCCAGCCGCAGATCGTCCTCTACGGCGCCACCACCACCGGTCGCGACCTGGCGCCCGCGCGTCGCCTCGGCGCTGCGCACCGGCCTGACCGCCGACTGCACCGACCTGCAGATCGGCGACCACGAGACGCAAGGGCATCGAGTACACGGACCTGCTCTACCAGATCCGCCCCGCCTTCGGCGGCAACATCATCGCCACCATCGTCAGCCCCGAGCACCGGCCCCAGATGGCGACCGTGCGCGAGGGCGTCTTCCGGCTGCCCGTCCCGATGTCAGCTCGCACGGGCGACATCGTGGAGCTGTACCTCGAGCGGGCCCCAGCCGGCCAGGGCGACGGCCACGCGGGCCGCAACGGCAAGCCGACCGCGGCGGGCGGTCCCACCGTGCTCGACGACCTCGACTTCGCCGTGCGCGGTCGTCTCGCGCGATCCGCGAGGAGAAGTCGGTCGACCTCAAGGGCGCGCGCGTGATCGTCTCCGGCGGCGTCGGCGTCGGCTCGGCCGCCGACTTCGCGCTGCTCCACGAACTGGCGCACACGCTCGGCGGCGTCGTCGGCGCCTCGCGCGCCGCCGTCGACGCCGGCTGGATCGGCCGCGAGCACCAGGTCGGCCAGACCGGCACCACGGTGCGCCCCAAGCTCTACATCGCCGCCGGCATCTCGGGCTCGGTCCAGCACCGCGCCGGCATGGACCAGTCGGCCCGCATCCTGGCCATCAACACCGACCCGCTGGCGCCGATCTTCTCGGTCGCCCACTACGGCATCGTCGGCGACCTGCACGAGGTCATCCCCATGCTGATCAAGGCCTACCGGGAGAAGGGGTGACGGCAGCACGATGAGCAACTTCTACACTCGACAACCCCGACCTGCAGCGCCAGCTCGAGCCTGCTCGACCTGGCGCCGCATCGTCGCCTGCGCGAGGACGACTACGCGCAGGCGCGACGACTTCACCTACGCGCCCGGCGACTACGACGACGCCCTCGACTCGTACCGGCGCACGCTCGAGATCGTCGGCGACATCGCCGGCGAGTTCGTGGCGCCGCGCGCCGAGGACGTCGACCGGGCGGGCGCAGAGCTCGTCGACGGCGAGGTCTGCTACGCGCCCGGCATCAGCGAGGCGCTCGAGCGGCTCGCGCCAGGCCGACCTCATGGGCATCACCCTGCCGCGCCGCTACGGCGGCCTCAACTTCCCGGTCACCGTCTCGGTGATGATCGTCGAGATGATCTCGCGCGCCGACCCGGCGCTGATGAACGTCTTCGGCCTGCAGGACATCGCCGAGACGATCAACAAGTTCGCCTCGGACGAGCTCAAGCACGGCCTACCTGCCACGCTTCGCCAGCGGCGAGGTGACCGGCTCGATGGCGCTCACCGAACCCGAGGCCGGCACCGACCTGCAGAACGTGCAGCTCAAGGCCACGCTCGGCGACGACGGCGTCTGGCGCCTGAACGGCGTCAAGCGCTTCATCACCAACGGCTGCGGCCAGGTCTCGCTCGTGCTGGCCCGCACCGAGGAGGGCACGACCGACGCCCGCGGCCTGTCGCTGTTCCTCTACGAGCGCGACGAGCACATGAAGATCCGCCGGCTCGAGGACAAGCTCGGCATCCACGGCTCGCCGACCTGCGAGCTGCAGTTCAGCGACGCGCCGGCGCTGCTCGTCGGCGAGCGCCGCCGCGGGCTCACCACGTACGTGATGAGCCTCATGAACGGCGCTCGCCTCGCCATCGCCGCGCAGGCCCAGGGCATCGCCGAGGCCGCCTACCGCGCCGCCGACAAGTACGCCGACGAGCGCGTGCAGTTCGGCGGGCCGATCCGCAACCTCACCGCCGTCGCCGGCATGCTGGCCGACATGAAGGTCGCCGTCGAGGCCTCGCGGGCGCTGCTCTACGAGACGGCGCTCATCGTCGACCTGAAGGAAGGCCTCGAGCGCCGCGTCGAGCAGCTCGCAGTCCGGCGAGCGCGCCGCGGCGAGCGCCGACGAGCTCAAGGAGCTGCGCGGCGAGCTCAAGAGCTACAACCGCCTCGCCGCGCTCTACACGCCGCTCGCCAAGGCCTGCTGCCACCGAGATGGCCAACACGCGTCACCTACGACTCGCTGCAGGTCCACGGCGGCTCGGGCTACATGCGCGACTTCGCCGTCGAGCGCCACGCGCGCGACGCGCGCATCACCAACATCTACGAAGGCACCACGCAGCTGCAGGTCGTGGCCGCCATCGGCGGCGTCCTGTCGGGCACGATGGCCGAGCAGCTCGACGAGCTACGACGGCGGCGACTACGCGGCGACGCCCGAGCTGCTCGCCCGCGTGCGCACGGCCGCGCCGAGCGCTGGTCGGCCGCCGTCGCCCACGTGCGCGCGGTCGACGACGCCGAGTTCCGCGACTTCCACGCGCCGCCGGCTGGTGGAGATGGCGATCGACCTCGTCTGCGGCTACCTGCTGCTGCGCGACGCGCAGCGCGACGCGCGCAAGCTGCTCGTGGCGCGCTACTTCGTCGAGCAGATGAGCGCGCGCGTCGCCGGCGCCGCCCAGGCGGTCACCGACGGCAGCGCGGCCTCGCTCGACGCCCTGCAGGCGCTCGGCAGAGATTGAAGTAGGGGCGGCCGACCTGTGCGGGGTCACGCCGCCCTGCTTGCGACCTTCGCCGAGCCCAGGAACGCCTCCAGTCTTTCGTTGAACGGAGCGCCCGTGCGCTGCACATTGTGCGGCGCCCCGGGGATGACCGCCTCACCCGGGTTGCGCTCCACCATGAGCAGCTTCGCATTCTGCAGTAAGGGTGGCGGCAGCGGGCTCGGCAGCCGCGCACGCCCGAAATCGAGGTTGGCGTTGGCGACCCCGGCCATGTGCTCGAACGACTGCGCCAGGAAGCCGCCGGTGCCGCAGCCTCCGCCCAATCGCGCCAGCCCGTAGAGATCGACGACGAGTCTACCGATCGCGAGTCAGCGCCCCTGTCGCTCGCGAGTCGGCGCCCCTATGGCCCACGAGTCGGCGCCCGCCCGGTTGATAGAACGTCCGCGAGATCTCCATGGCGGCGCAGCATGTACTTGTCGAACTGCGGCACCGTGAAGGCCGCGTAGCCGTACTCGGGCGTGTACAGCAGGCCCTTGTTGATGAGTCGCGAACGCACGGGGCCCGCCTGCTGTGCGGTGCGGCCGACCCTCTCCGCCACCTCGGCCGCGCGCTGCGGACGCACGCCCGCCTGTGCCATCGCGTACAGGTAGCGCAGCTCCAGATCGGTGACCCGTTCGATGCGGACCCGGAAGAAGCTCTCGTCGAGCTTTGCTTCGACCAGAGGCAGGAGTGACGTGACCTCGTGGTGCGTCACCGTGGGCCCGGTAGCCTCGTCCCAGACGATACGCCCGTACTCCTGCAGGAAGTACGGATACCCCTGCGTGTAGGAGACCACGGCATCGACCGCGTCGGACGCGAAGTCGACGTCCAGCTCCGCGGCGGGAAGGCACAAGGGCGTCGCGGGCGGCCGTCTCGAGGTCGAGTGCGCCGATCTCGGTGAACTGGAACAGTCGCTCGCTGTATGACTTGGCCTCGCCGGCGAGACGAGGCACCTGCGGTAGACCGGCACCTACCAACGTGAGGGGCAGGGACCGGCGCGTGCACCTGTGCAGCGCGACGATTAGCGCCTCGAGATTGACCTGTTCGGAAGCTGGATCTCGTCGAGCAGGAAGACGACCCCGACCCCGTGGTCGCGTGCGGCCTCCCCAAGCCCGATGAACAGATCGCCGAGATCCTGGGGGAGCAGGCCGGTGTCTGCGGCGCCTGCGGCCGCTTCGACGTCCAGACCGGCCGTCATTGCTCCATCTGATGAGAACGTGACCGTGAAGGACTTGAGGATGGCGGCAGCCCTCAGAAGCCGGTCGGTCCAGCGCGCCTTGGGCGCAATCTGCAAGAGGGCGCGTCGTGCGTGGGCAGCGATCGTGGGTGCGAAGGCGATGTTCTTTTCGATCTCCCACTCGACCGTCGCCCACTCGCCGGTCTTCAGCCTTCTCGCGAAAGACGTCGAGCAAGACCGTCTTGCCGACCCCACGCAGCCCCGTGATGATCATCGACTGCTCGGCGTAGCCGCGCTCGAGACGCTCGAGCAAGATGTCGAACGACTTCAACCTGCTGGTCTCGCGCCCGACCAAGGCCGGGGCTCGGCGCCGGCGCCAGGCGCGTATGGGTTGCTTCGAGGGTCCACGCTGCTACCTTATCAAGTTAGACATGGTTTTCGCCTTGAACGTAAACCGTGTCTAAGTTGTAAAACTCGTCGTCTCCTTCTCTGCGGCGCGATAGCGGATCCGGGGAGCTCTCGTCGCGTCAGTCCAGCCGCTTCACCAGCAGCAGGCACGGGTTGTCGGGCCCCCAGATCTGGACGATCTCCTCGAGGGGCTCGAAGCCCATCGCCACGTAGAAGCCGCGGGTGCGGGCGTAGTTCTCGTCGGGATCGGTGGGGCCGAGGGTCTTGACGTGGAACCAACGGACGCCGCGCTCGCGGAGGTGGGCTTCGGCGGCGCGCACCAGCGCGCCGCCCACGCCCACCCCCTGGAACTCGCGCAGCACGGCGATGAGATGCAGTTCGACCGCCGCCGGCGCCGTCTCTTTGAGCAGCAGCAGACCGGCGTCGATGCGGCGGTCGCCCTGTTCGACCGAAGCGACGAACGAGGGCAGCGTCTCGGCCGCGGCCGCGTAGGCACGGTTCGAGTCGGGCAGGCCGAAGAACTCGGGCAGATCGGCCAGGATGTGAGCGCAGAGCGCGCCCTGACCGGTCAACGGACCGGAGACGACGGGGCGGCTGTCGGTCGCGCTGGTCATCGGCTCATCCTATCGGCTGCAACAAGGCCAAGCGACGCCACTGCGGCCTAGACGCGCGATCCCGAGACCTTGACCCGGTCGCCACCGAGATCACGAGCCTCGGCCAGCGCCCTGACGGCGCAGGCGGCCAGCTCCTCGGCGTCTTCGGCGTGCTGCGGCAGTCCCGCGACGCCCATGCTCAGCGTGAACTTGCCCAGCAGGTCGTGGTCTTCGTTGCGGAACTCCATGTTCTCGATCGAGTGCCGCAGGCGTTCGGCGACCAGGGCGGCGCCGGGATTGAACGGCGGCGTGCTCGGCAGCAGCAGGCCGAACTCGCCCTCGCCGTGGCGACAGGCCACGTCGACCTTGCGACGCAGGCCGCCGCTGAGCAGCCGGGCAATGGCCTTGAGCACGGCGTCGCCGGCGTCCTGGCCGCGCGCCATGACGAAGCCGCGGTAGCCGTCCACGCCGATGAGGAGGATCGACAGCGGCTGTTTGTAGCGATCGGCGCGCGCCGCCTCGGAGTAGAGGCGCTCGTAGAAGTACCAGCGGTTGAAGAAGCCCGTGACGGGATCGACCGCCGCCTGACGGTCGTTGCTGTGACTCAGGCGCGCGTACTCGACCGCCACGGCTGCATGATCGCCGAGCACCTGGAGCAGGCCGAGCTCGGGCGCCGTGAGGCGCTGGAGCGGCGTGCCGCGCACGTCGACATACCCGTACGGCTCGGCGCCGACGACCAGCGGCACGACCAGGCGCACGGGCACGCCCCCGGTGCGCGCCTGGGAGGGGCGCCGGCGCTCGATGGCCCGCCAGGCGAGCGTGTCGGGTGCATCGTCACAGATCTCCTCGGCGGGCTCGCCGGTGGCGTCGGCGCCGGGCGCCTGGCGCGCGAAGGCGCCGTTCTCGGTGCGCAGGTAGATGTCGAGCGTGTGCGGTGTCGCGGCGAGGAGCCGCTCGATCTCGGCACGCAGGCCCGCCAGCGTCTTCCACTGGTCGAGCGACGTCGCCAGGCGCCGGCTCGAGTCGAGCATCGTCGCCAGGTGCTGCGCGTGCTCGTCGTCGCGGTGCTGGGCCCAGGCACTCTGAACACCCAGCGACGCGAGCTCGCAGATGCGTTCGAACAGGCGCCGCTCAGCGTCGCTGAAGCGGCGCACCTCGCGGGTCTCGACGAGCCCCAGCACTCCTACCACCTCGCCGGCGATGCGCAGCGGGGCGTCGAGGGTCGTGCGGTAGCCGCGGCGCTCCATGAAGGCGCGCACGTCGGGGGACAGGTCGGGATCGTCGATGTGGCGCTCGACGAGCGCCCCGCGGTCGAGCAAAGCGCGCAGGTCGGGGCGCTCGTCGAGCGCCACCCGCGTGCCGGCCGCCTCGAGTTCGTCGGGATGCGCCGCTTCGCGGCTCCACACCGCCTCATAGACGACGCTTTCGCGCTCGTGGTCGACCGTCCATACGTCGACCAGCCACACATCCATCGCCTGGCCGACCTCGCGTACGAAAGCCTTGAGCCCCTCTTCCGAGATGAGGCAGGCGATGAACGAAGAGGCGCTCACGGCGCGCCCTGCCGCGGCGCCTCCGCCGATGCGCTCATCGACGCGCACTCGCCCTCCTGTCGACCGGTCGCTGGGGTACTCCCCCGGCTACTGTCGGCAGATTCGCTGCGGACCGATAGAGAGGGCGGCGCTCGCGCAAGCAGTCGCTGCTCGGCGCCAGGACCCGGTGTCGCGGTCCGACTGCCCCCTCAGGCGTCGACCTCGGACGCCAGCGTGACCCGGTTCTTGCCGGCGTGTTTGGCCGCGTAGAGGGCGTCGTCGGCGGCCTTGAGCAGGCCTGCCGCATCGCCGCCGTTGTCGGGGAACGCGGCCACACCGACGCTCACCGTGATGTGTTCGAGCGGCGAACCCGATCCCGTGACGAGCTCGGCCTGCGCGATCTCGCGGCGCAGACGCTCGCCGACGCGGACCGCGCCACCCTTGTGGGCCTTGGTCGCCTCGACGTCTGGAACGGCGTCGACGACGCCCTTAGCGGCGTCTGACAGCGCGGCCCGCACGCGCTCGCCGACCGCATGGGCGGCGTCGATCGGCGTCATCGGCAAGATGACGGCGAACTCCTCGCCGCCGTAGCGGGCGGCGACGTCGATGTCGCGCCGCAGCCCCGTCTGAAGCAGCCGGCCGACGGTGCGCAGCACCTCGTCGCCGATCTGGTGACCGTAGGCGTCGTTGAACTTCTTGAAGTCGTCGATGTCGAGCATGAGCAGCGAGACCGGCGCCTGATAGCGCGTCGCCCTCACCACCTCGGCCTTGAGGCGCTCGTGGAACTCGCGGTGGTTGACCAGTCCCGTGAGCCCGTCGGTGATCGCCTGCCGGCTGATGGTCTCGTACATGCGGGCGTTGTCGACCGCCACCGCCGTCTGGTTGGCGAGGATCTGGGCGAACTCGATCTCATCGTCGCGGAACGGCCGCGCCAGCCGCCCGCTCAGATCGATGAAGCCGGCGGGCTTGTCCTTGACGAGCAGCGGCAGCACCAGCCGGCGGCGGCCCTTGGTCTGTTCCGTCTGGACCGGGCGCTTCTCCTCGAGGGCGGCGACCACGGCTTCGTCCGCGCTGACCTTGTCGGCGGCGACGACCCGCTTGGCGCCCGCCGGCACGAACACCTCGTACCGGTCGTCGTCGCCGCGCAGATGCACCCCGATCTTGCAGTCGACGCCGCTCAGCAGGTTGCTGATCTCGGCCTTCATGCCTTCGATGGTCTGCTCGGCGTTGCGCGACGCGGCCATCGCGCGGCTGGATTCGAGCAGCGCCAGGAGCCGCTGGTTCTGCGACTCCTGGCGCCGGTACAGCCGCGCGTTCTGGAGCGCGATCGAGGCCTGCTCGCCGATCCCGGCCGCCAGCTCGAGCTCGTCGGCGGCGAAGCGCCGCTCGGCTTCGGTCTCGATGAACATCAGGATGCCGAGCGGCTCGTCCTTGTAGAACAGGGGCACGTTCAGGGCGGTGAACTCGCCCCAGTGGACCATCTCGGCACGCGTGTGTCTCTCGACGGCAGGATCGGAGAGCTGCTCGACGACGGGCACGCGGCTGTCGAGGATCGCCCGATCGCCGGGCATCTTCGTAAGCGGCAAGGGCACGCCGATCTCGGCGTAGCCCGGCGTCGGCGTCGTCTCGGAGTAGGCGCGCGCCGTGAGCGTGTCGGCGTCGTGTTCGTACTCGTAGAGGATGCAACGCGGCGAACCCAGCTCGGCGGCGCCGGTCCGCGCGATGGTGTCGATCACTTCCTCGAGAACGAGGCTAGAGGTGAGCGCCCGGCTGGCGTCGAGCAGCGCGCCGAGGCGACGCCGGGCGGCGTCGACCTGACCGAACAGGCGGGCGTTGGTGATGGCGATGGCCGCCTGCTCGCCGAGGCCGACGGCGAGCCGCAGCTCGGCCTCGGTCAGGCGGCGCTCATCGCGGCCGTCGTAGAGCCGCAGGATGCCGACGGGCTGGTCGCCGAAGCGCAGCGGGATGCTCAGGACGGTCTTCTCGCCGTAGATCTCCATGCTCTTGCGCCGGTCGCGCGGCAGGGCGGGGTCCGAGACGTGCTCGATGGTGGCGCCGTCGCTACGCAGGATGTCGCGCTCGCCCGGGAAGGTGGCAAACGGGTACGAAGTGCCGAACTCGTCGTCGGGCACCGGCTGCGGCGCGCGTTCGTGGATGGCGCGGTAGACGATGGCCTCGGTCTCGGCGTCGTATTCGAAGACTACGGACTGGGTCATGTCGAGCCCGACCGTCGCCTCGCGCGTCACCCGGGCGAGCACCTCTTCGAGGTCGACCGTCGAGGTGATCGCGCGGCTCGAATCGATCAGCGACGTGAGGAACCTCGTCTGCTCCTCGAGGCGGCGGACCATCTTGGCGTTGTGGATGGCAATGGCGGCCACCACGCAGAGCTGCTCGAACAGCTGTCGTTCCTCGGGCGTGAAGTGGCGCACGAAGCGGGTCTCGCCGACGCCCAGCGTGCCGATCACCTGGTCGCCGAACACGAGCGGCCCGTCGAGCGTGGCCTTCTGACCCCATTTCTCGTACGCCGCGCGCTCTTCGGGCGCGAGCTCAGGATCGTCGATGTGGCACTCGACGGCCTTGCCGCCCTCGAGGAGACTGCGAAACTCCGGCCGGTCGGCGAGCGGCGTCACGGTGCCGACGTAGGCGAGGTCGTCGTCGCTCACGCCGCCCCTGCACCAGTAGGCCTCGTAGACGAGGGCGTCGCGCTCGCGGGAGTAGTTCCAGATGTCGACCCACCAGACATCCATGATCTCGCCGATGCGGCGCGCGACCGTGGACAGGACGTCTTCGAGGACGAGGTTCGACGCCAGCGTGGCGGCGAGCTCGAGCACGTCTCTCTCGCGATTGTCAACGTTCACGTGGAGCCCCCCAGTCACGTCTTGGTCCTCACCGCGCACCCTACCGAACATCCGGCCGCCGACCAAGTCCTGCCGGCAAGGCCGCCGAGCTCAGCGGAAGGTCTCGACGCGGTTCTTGCCGAGGCGCTTGGCGAGGTACAGAGCCTTGTCGGCGCTGGCGACGAGCTCGTCGACGCTGAGCTCGCCCCGCAAGCTGCGCGCCACGCCGATGCTCACGGTCAGCGGCTGGCCTTCGGCGTCGGCGAGACCAGCCGCCTCGACATCGGCGCGGATGCGCTCGGCGACCACGTCCGCGCCGTCGCCCGCGGCCGCCGCGCCGGCGTCCGGGCTACCAGGGTCGCGCGGCGTGCTCGGCAGGATCACGGCAAACTCCTCGCCGCCGTAGCGCGCCACCATGTCGGCGCCGCGCCGCAGGCGGCGGCCGAGGATGCCGGCGATCTGGCGCAACGCCGCGTCGCCGACCGGATGCCCGTGGCTGTCGTTGAAGCGCTTGAAGTCGTCGATGTCGATCATCAGCAGCGTCAGGGGAGCGCGGTAGCGACGGGCGCGCTGGACTTCGCCGGCGAGATGCTCGTAGAAGAAGCGGTGGTTGAACAGGCTGGTGAGCCCGTCGGTGACGGCCTGGTGCTTGATGGTCTGGTAGAGCCGCGTGTTCTCGACCGCGACGGCCGCCTGGTTGGCGATGATCTGCAGCAGCTCGACATCGGTCTCGTCGTAGGGGCGCAAACGAGCACTGGCGATCGCCAAAAACCCCACGGCCTCGTCACGCGAGACGAGTGGCACGACGAGACGCGGTCCCTCGGGCGTTTCGTCCTGGCGCGGAGCGAGCGCGGCGAGGGCGCGGCGGGCGAGCGGGTCGAGGCCGTCGCCTTTGCCGCCGCCGTCATGCTCGCCCGCCGCGCCGAACGGGTCGTCGAGCCACTCATCGACGAGCAGCCATCGCCCCCCGGGGTTGCGCAGGCGGATGGTGATGGCGTCCTCGCTCTCGCCGAAGATGAGTCCGACCTCGATCTTGAGGCGCGTGCGCAGCTCTGCCAGATCGAGCGAAGCGGCGATCGTGCGGCTCGTTTCGAGCAGCGCGACGAGCCGCCCGTTCTGCTCCTCCTGGCGGCGGAACAGCCGCGCGTTCTGCAGCGCGGCCGCGGCCTGCTCGGCGATACCGGTGGCCAGATCGAGCTCGTCGCCGATGAAGTGCCGCTCCCGCTCGGTCTCGGCCAGCACCATCAAGCCCAGCGGCTCGCCCTTGAAGACGATCGGCACGTTCAGGAAGGTGGTCTCGCCGAGAAGCGCGAACTCGTCGCGCAGTGCTTGGTCGATCGTCTCGTCCGAGGCCTGCTCGACGACGATCTTCCCGCCCAGCAGGATGGCGCGGTCGCTTTCGTGCTCGCGCAACGGACGCACTTTGTCGGCGGCGTAGTCGGTGGTGCCGTCACCGAAGAACGTCGAATGCAGCATCAGCGCGTCGTCCTCGGGCGCGAACTCGTAGATCATGCAGCGCGGCACGGCCACCGCCTCGGCGGCTTTCTGGGCGATCAGATCGAGCACCTCTTCGAGGACGATCGTCGACGTGATGGCGCGGCTCGAGTCGAGCAGCGAGGTAAGGTGACGGTTCTGCTCCTCCTGGCGGCGGAACATCTTCGCGTTGTGGATGGCGATCGACGCCAGCACGCAGAGCTGCGCGAAGAGCTCGCGCTCCTCGGCGCTGTAGTGGCGGACGTGGGTCTCGGTCACGCCGATGGTGCCGATCACCTCGTCGCCGTAGATCAGAGGGGCGTCGAGTGTGGTCAGCTCGTTCCATTTGACCATGAGCTCGCGCTCCTCGGCGGGCAGCTCCGGGTCGTCGATGTGCCATTCGACCGGCTCGCGACCTTCGACGATGCGCTTGAAGTCCGGCCTGTCGGCGAGGTTGATGACTGTGCCGACGTAGGCCAGCTCCTCGTCGGTGGCCCGCTCGCGCGACCAGAACGCCTCGTAGGTGAGCTCGTCGCGCTCGGCGGAATAGTCCTGGATATCGACCGTGCCGACGCCGAGCGCCTCGCCGACCTGGCGGGCGACGGTGGCCAGGACGTCCTCGAGCACGAGGCTCGAGACCAGCGTGGCGCCGACCTCGGCGATGATGCCGCGCACGTCGATCGGCAGCGGCTTCGGCTTCTTGCGGGGCCGACGCTCGCCGGTCATGAGCGCTCCTTGCCGCGCCCGGGCGAGCCCTGGTAGACCTCGACGCGGTTCTTGCCGAGTCGCTTGGCCAGATAGAGCGCTTTGTCGGCGTTGCGCACGAGCTCCTCAGCCGTGCGCGCCTGCCCGGGGAAGCCGGCGATGCCGGCGCTCACGGTGATGTGCACCGCGCCTCCGCCGACCGCCAGTGACGTGGCTTCGATGTCGCGCCTGATGCGCTCGCCGACGGTGCGCGCGCCGGCGTCGCCCTCGGCGGGCTCGCCGCCCGAGGCGGGCTCGCCGCCCGAGGCGGCCGCGACCGCGTCGCGGATGCGACGCCCGGCCGCCATCGCTCCCTCGGCGCTCGTGTTGGGCAGCAGCACGCCGAACTCCTCGCCGCCGAGCCGGGCGGCGACGTCGATGCGCCTACGCACCTCGGTGATCAGCACCGCGCCCACGCGGCGCAGGGCCTCGTCGCCGGCCGGATGCCCGTAGCGGTCGTTGAAGCCCTTGAAGTCATCGAGATCGAGCATGATCAGCGACAGCGGCTCGTCGTAGCGCCCGGCTCGGGCGATCTCGTCCTCGAGCCGCTCGTAGAAGCGCCGCCGGTTGAACAGCCCCGTGAGACCGTCGGTCACGGCCTGCTGTTCGATCGTCAGGTACAGCTGGGCGTTCTCGATGGCGACGCTGGCCTGGTTGGCAAGGATCTGCACGAGCTCGATCTCGTCGGGTGAGAAGCGCCCCCGTTCGGTGCTGCGCACGTCGAGGACGCCCACGGCGCGGCCCTTGAGGGCGAGCGGGACGACCAGGCGGCGCCCACCAAGGTGCCCGTGCTGGACCGCCGAGCCGCTCACCAGGGCGGCGTCGACGAGGTCGTCGGGGGGGATCCCCACGACGGCATCGTCACGATCGCCGCCCCCGCGGTCGCCGGCGTTCGCGCCGGTCCCGTCGCCGGCGTCTCCGGCGTCGCCGGGCGCGGCGCGGGTGGCGCCGTTGCCGTCGGCGATGCCGAACGGCACGAGCAGGCCGGCGTCGCCGCGCAGGAAGATCTCGACGCCGCAGTCGGGCTCGCCCAGCAGCCGCCCCGTCTGTTCGCCGATGAGCGCCACGATGTGGCGGCTGTCGAGCGAGCCCGTCACGGTGCGGCTCGCCTCGAGCAGCGCCACCAGACGGGCCGCCTGGTCCTCTTGGCGGCGGTACTGCTGCGCGTAGTGGATGGCGACCGCCGCCTGCTCGCCCAGCCCCTGGACGAGCTCGATCTCCTCGGGCGTGAAATGCCGCTCGATCTCGCTCTCGACGAGCACCATGATACCCAGCGGCCTGTCCTTGAAGACGAGCGGCACGTTCAGGCAGGTCGTCTCGCCGTGCGACTCCATGTCGGCGCGCACGGTCGGGTCGAGCCCCTCGTCGGAGAGCGACTCCTCGACGATGCGTCTGGCCCTCAGGATGCTACGATCGACGGGATCCTCACGAAGCGGATAGACGGTCCCGACGTCGTCACCCATGTTCTCCGGCGGGTGCATGGAGCGATAGACGAGCGCGTCGAGCGCGTCGTCGTACTCGTAGATCACGCACTCCGGCGAGCCCAGCGCCTGCGCCGCCTTGCGCGCCACGATGTTCAGCACGTCGTCGAGCACGACCGTCGAGGTGAGGGCGCGGCTCGAATCGAGCAACGATTCGAGCCGTCTATGCTGCTCCTCCTCGCGGCGATACATGCGGGCGTTGTGGATGGCGACCGAGGCCGGCACGGTCAGCCCCGCAACGGCGGCGCGATCCTCTTCGGTGAACCGCCGCGGCGCGCGCTTCTCGATGAGGGTGACGCAGCCGATGACCCGGTCGTCGTAGACGAGCGGCGCAGCCAGGCTGGACAGCTCGCCCCACTCACGCATGAGGCGGCGGTCCTCGTCGGCCATGTCGGGATCGTCGATCACGGCCACATCCATGAGGCGGTCGTCGATCACGGACCGGTAACTGCCGCGCTCGGCGAGCTCGACGACGCTGCCGACGAAGGCCTCGTCCTCGGGCGTCATCTCCGCGCACCAGACCGCCGAGCACACCAGGGCGCGACGCTCCGCGTCGTATTCGTAGAGATCGCACTCCCAGACGTCGAGTCCCTCGGCAATGCGGCGCGCCACGGCGGGCAGCACCTCTTCGAGGACGAGACTCGACGTCAGCATCGCCTCGAGGCTCGCCGCCGTCACACTCGTCTTGTCCACTGCCGCTCCCTGTTGGGCCACGCGCCCGGTCGTCGCTGCGCGCCTCTGCATTCGGTATCGGCGGCAAAGCCCCTGGGCTGCAGCCGCCGGGGGTCTGCTAGACGCATGTCTTAGTGCGTGGAGCGCGCCTCGTGTCGTCGCAGCGGCCGCGGCCGCCGCGGCCGCCGCGGCCGCTGCGGGACGAGGTCGATCACGACGCGCCCAGTCTAGCCGCCGCGCGAACCACGGGAAAAAGCTAAAGCCCCGCGCGGTGGGTGCCGATATCGTGCGCATACCCCCTTCAAGACGGGCCCGGGTACCGCAGACCGACTCACAGCGAGACGGCCCGCAGTGCCCGGGCCCGTTCCCTTTGGGTCCCGGACAGGCGAGGCGCGGAGACCCGGTGACCGACCGGTGAGGTTCTGCTAGATTGGCGCTGGTACGGAGGTCGATGTGATCTACTCAGTCGTTCCACCCGAACTCGGCGAAGAGGTCTTCGGTCGACTCGTCGAGCGCTACAAGGACAACCCGAACATCACGGTCATCATGGACCGCCGCAAGGGCGACCGTCGCGCCGACAAGTCCGGGCGGCGGCGGTCGCGAGACCCGCGACCGCCGCCGCCGCCGCCTGCCGGGCTCGTTCGACGTCTGACAGCCGCGCGGCACGCCGGCCGCCGCACCCCGAAAGGACCAGCCCCGCCGTGACTGCCGACCCCATCCGCGCGGCCGACACCGCCGTCGAACTCTCCTCGCTCATGCAGCCCGCCGACGCGAACTTCATGGGCGTGATCCACGGCGGACACATGCTCAAGCTGATCGACGAGGCCGCCGGCACCTGCGCCTACCGCTTCGCCCGCACCCGTGTCGTGACCGCCTCGATCGACCGCACCTCGTTCCACTATCCGGTGCAGATCGGCAACCTGGTCGTGCTGCAAGGCCACCGTCAACTGGGCGGGCCGCAGCTCGATGGAGATCGGCGTGCGCGTCGAGGCCGAAGACCTCGACACGGGCAAGTGGCTGCACACCAACTCGGCCTATCTCGTGTTCGTCGCGATAGGCGACGACGGCAAGCCGACGGCCGTGCCCGAACTCATCGTCGAGACCGCGATCGAGCGGCGGCGCTGGGCTGCCGCCGACGAGCGCCGCCGCGTGCGCCTCGCCGAGCGCGAACGCGAACCGAAGGACTAGCCTCCCGCTAGACCGCCAACGCCGGCTCGTTCGCCGGCTGCCGCGGGCTCGACACCCTCGAGTCGCAGCAGCTCCTTCAGGGCCGCCTGGGCCACGTCGAGCTGCTGTTCGCTGGGCTCCCTTGTCGTGAAAAGCCGCTGGATCGTCACGCCCGGCGCGCGCAGCGTGTCGGCGAGCGGATGACCGTGATGGCGGGCCATCCACGAGAAGATCTCGAACGCCGAGCCCAGTGACACGAGCCCCATCAGCAGCGTGGGCACCGGGCGATTGTCGCGCCGCATGGCGCGCAGCGTCAGGCCGCCGGCGAGATTGGTGAGGAGCAGCGGGCCGATGAGGTTGCTGCCGCAGCGGTCGTGCTCTTTGGCGGCATCCTCGGGGTCGCCGCCCGTCTCGTAAGCGGCGACGCTCTTGTGCTCGGCGCCGTGGAACCGCGACAGCTCGCGTCGCGCGCACGGCCAGCAGCGCCGGGACGATCGACAGGGCCGACACGGCGAGCTCGCGCGCCAGCGGGGCACGCTTCATGGCCTTGCGCAGCACGACCGTCACGGTGGCGCTCGCCAGCGTCGCGGCGAGCAAGACCGGCTCCTCCTGGGGCAGGACGCGCCCACCGAGCTCACGTCGCATGGCCGGCAAGGCGCTGGTCATCTCGACCATGCGGCCCATCCCGCGCAGGACCGGGATCCGATCGTACAAGGCACTGCCCGGAAGCTTGCTCTTCGCGCCCGAGCGCACCTTGATGCCGCCGTCGGGCAGCCGGACCGCCGCCGCCCAATTGTCGATGGTCTGCAGCAGGACCCCATCCCGCAGTGCCATGCCCCCGATCCGCAGATGCCGCCACGATCGTTCTCCAGTGCTCGATTCCCGTCTCTTCTGAACGATCCTGCCACCGTGAGGCTCATTCTTCACCTGTCTTGCCGACTGCCCTATACTGCTTGACACCGCTCCGGTGAACGCTCGCCGGCGCGGTTTCCGGCGAGCGAGGACAGGAGGTGCCGATGACAGATTCCGAGGTAGCGAGAATGGAAGGCAGTCGTCTTCTAGAGCTACTGCTCACGTGAGAGCGGCTGTCATACGTCGAGCCGCCCGAGGGGCGGGGCGCACGGCACCCCGCCCCCCGCTTGTTTCCAGCGACACCCTCTCGCGCGACCTCGACGCACCGCGACTCCCTGCCGCTGCCCGTCGGCATCGAGTGTAGGCTTGCCGCCATGACGACGAGTCCGCCTCGTCGCGATCGACCTCGACGGCACGCTGCTTCACTCCGGACGGACGGCGTACGGCGCGGGCGCGGGCGGCGCTGCGCGCCGCCCGCGCCCGCGGCCTCGCGGTCGTCCTCGTCACCGGCCGTCCGCCGCGCGGCGTGCGCCGACTCGGTCTGGCGGGGACCGGCGTGCGCCGAGCTCGCCGTCTGCGCCAACGGCGCCCTGCTCTACGATCTTGCCGCTCGACCGGCTCGCTCGAGCGAGCATCCCCTCCCCGGCGCCGTCGTGCGCGCGGCTCGTCGCCGACCTGCGCCGGGCCGCCCCCGGCGTCGTGTTCGCCGCCGAGGCCGGCTTTCGTTCTGCCGCGAGCCCGCCTACGCGCCGGGCGACCCGCTCGATCGACCGCCGACGAGACGGTCGTCGAGGACGCGCTGCGCTTCGCCGAACCGCGGCCCCGTCGCCAAGCTGCTCGTGCGTCACCCGGCATGGCCCAGAAGCTGCTGCTGCCGCTCGCCGAGGCGGTGGCCGGCGACGACGCCGTCGTCACCCGTTCCGGCCGGCCGAGCCTGCTCGAGATCTCGGCCGCCGGGGTGACCAAGGCGAGCGCGCTGGAACGACTCTGCGAGCGGCTGGGCTCGAGGCCGCCGAGGTGGTCGCCATCGGCGACATGGTCAACGACCTGCCGATGCTGCGCTGGGCCGGGCGCGCCGTGGCGGTCGCCAACGCCCATCCCGACGTGCTCGCCGCGGCCGACGAGATCATCGCGAGCAACGACGACGACGGCGTCGCGCGCTACATCGAAGCGTTGACGAAGGGCGCGGGGCGAGAGACCTAGCGCGCCCGGCGGGGCGCCGGATCGGCCGGCTCCGCCGGCAGCGGCGCCCCCGCCTCGAGCATCCTCTTGATGCCGCGCACCGCCTGGCGGATGCGCTCCTCGTTCTCGACCAGCGCGAAGCGCACGTGGCCGTCGCCGTGGCGGCCGAAGCCGATGCCCGGCGACACCGCGACCTTGGCCTCGCGCAGCATGTGCAGCGAGAAGTCGAGCGAGCCCATGTGGCGGAACTCCTCGGGGATCGGCGCCCAGACGAACATCGTCGCCTTGGGCTTGTCGATGTGCCAGCCCGCGCGCGCCAGGCCGTCGCAGAGCACGTCGCGGCGGCTCTGGTAGACGGCCGACGCCCGCGGCGCCTCGTCGTCGCATTCGTTCAGGGCGATGATGCCGGCGATCTGGATGGGCTGGAACACACCGTAGTCGAGGTAGCTCTTCAGGCGCCGCAGCCCGTCGATCACCTCGGCGTTGCCCACCGCGAAGCCCATCCGCCAGCCTGCCATGCTGTGGCTCTTGGAGATCGACATGAACTCGACGGCCACGTCCTTGGCGCCCGGCACCTGCAGGATGCTGGGCGGCCGGTAGCCGTCGAACACGATCTGGGCGTAGGCGAAGTCGTGCACGATGAACAGGTCCTCGTCCTTGGCGAACTGCACCAGCCGCCGCATGAACTCGAGGTCGACACAGTAGGTCGTGGGGTTGTGCGGGAAGCTGCAGATGAGCACCCTCGGCCGCGGCCAGGTGTTGCGGTAGGCGCGCAGCAGGTCGGCGAAGAAGTCGCTGCCGATGCCCAGCTTGACGTTGATGACCTCGGCGCCCGTGAGGATGGCTGAATACGAGTGAATAGGGTACGTGGGCTCGGGGACGAGGCAGGAGTCGCCCGACCGCAGCAACACCCAGGCGAGATGTGTGAGGCCCTCTTTCACACCGATGGTGACCAGGGCCTCGCGTTCGGGGTCGATGGCCACGTCGAAGTGGCGGTCGTACCAGTCGCTCACCGCGAGACGCAGCTTGGTGATGCCGCGCGAGGCGGAGTAGCGGTGGTTGCGCGGGATGTTGGCCGCCTCGGTGAGCTTGTCGACGACGCGCTGCGGCGTGGCGAGGTCGGGGTTGCCCATGCCGAGGTCGATGACGTCGTCGCCCTGGCGGCGCGCCTCCATCTTGAGGTCGTTGACGAAGGCGAACACGTAGGGCGGGAGTCGGTCGATGCGGCGCAGTTCCACTCGGCTCATCCTCTCTTCGGCCATCTCGTTAGAGTGAGAGAGTATGCAGCATCGATGAGGCGCGGGAAACCCCTCGGCGCGAGGCTGTAGACTGGACGACATGTCGAGCGCCGCGTCCCGCCAGCAGCCGAGCTCGTCCTCCGGCGACACGCCCCGTTCACCGCTGAACGCGGTGTCACAGGCCGCTGCAGCAGTCCCGGCAATCCCCGTCTCGCAGGCTCCCGTCGGGCCGTCCGCGAAGCGGATACGTCGCGCGTCCGTCGTGTTGCTGGCCGCGCTCGTCGTCGCGTTCGGGGGCTGGATCGGCTGGGCCGTCGCCACGCATCAGCCGCTCGACTACGCTGTCTACTACGTCGCCGGGACGGCGGTCGCGCGCGACGAGAGCCCCTACACGCTGGCGAAGCCGGCGTGGCGGGCGCTCGCCGCGCACGACCGCCTCTACCACGTCGCCTGGCCGTATCGCTACCCTCCCTACACCGCCGCGCTGTTCCGCGCCCTGCAGCCACTGGGCGGCGGCGCGGTCGAGGTCGGCTGGCTCGCGGCCAACGCCGCGGCCATGATCCTGGCCGCCTGGCTGATCGCCCGCGCGCTGGGCGGCGGCCGGCTCGTGCCGCTCGCCCTCGGCCTGCTGCTGGCACTGGCGCCGGCCTACGACACCCTCATGGTGGGTCAGATCAACGGCCTGCTGCTGCTGACGCTCGCGCTCGCCTTCTGGGCGCTCGTGCGCAAGCGCGACACGCTGCTCGGCGCGAGTCTGGCGGCGGGTGTCGCGCTCAAGATCGTGCCGCTGGCGCTCGTTGCCTGGCTCGTCTGGCGGCGGCGGTGGCGAGCGCTGCTCGCCACCGCCGCCGCCCTCGCCCTGCTCAGCTTGGCGGCGCTGCCGCTCGTGGGCGCTCACGGCTTCGCCGACTACGCACGTCACGCCGTCGACCTGACCCGCCCGAACCTCGTCTTCAACGGCGCCACCAACACGACGTTCGTCGGCGCGGCGGGCCGGCTCCTGCCGGCCCACCTCATGCTCGCCCGCAGCATCGGCCGCGGCCTCGACGCCGGGCTGCTCGTCGCCACCGTCGCGCTCGTGATCGTGCCGTCCCGGCGGCCGTCACGTTCGGTCGAGGGCCCATCTCGGGCCGCGCTCGAGTTCGCGCTCATCGTCGCGGCACTGCCGCTCCTGCCGCCCTTCACCTGGATCCACCAACTGGTGACGATCCTGGTGCCGCTGCTGGTGCTCGCCGCCTGGTACCGGCCCGCCGATGCCACGCCGGCAGCCGGCATTCGCGCCAGGCTCCGGCCGCCGGCCTGGGCCGTCATGGCGGCGCTGCTTGTCCTCACCGACCTCACGTGGTTCATCTGGGCCATCCTCGGCCGGCTTGGCGTCCAGGCGCCGTCGTGGTTCTACGCGCTCTCGTTCGTCACGCTGTTCCCCCTGGCGGTCTGGGCGGCCTGCGCTGGGGCGCTGTACGACATGAAGTGGGGGGCGCGGGCGGTCGCCCGCGCCCCCCTCGAGCAGCGCGGCGCGAGCCCGAGCCGCCCCGACGACGGGGAACGAGCCCTTGCCTGAGGGTCAGCCGCTCGCGCCGCGCTCCGGCCCGCGTGCCGATTCCTTCGGCCGCGACCTGTGGCTCGCGTTCCTGTCGAACCTGCTGTTCGCGCTCGGCCTCGGGCTCTACTACCAGCTCCTCAACGTCTACGCGGTGAAGGAGCTCGGCGCGCCCAAGGCCATGCCCGGCGTGCTGGTCGCCATCCAGCTCGTGATGACGGCGGTCGGCTACATCCCCGGCGCCTGGGCCGCCGACCACATCCGTCTCAAGCCGATCATCGTCGCGGTGTGGTGGATCACCGTGCCGACGGCGATCAGCTTCGCGCTGGCGCCGAGCTGGCCCTGGCTGATCCCCGGCTACCTGCTGACCGGCATGTACATGGCCAACAACCCGGCGTTCAAGGTCTACATCATGCTCAAGTCCGAGCCGTCGCGCATGGCGCGCAACATCTCCTACGTGTTCGCGAGCTTCCCGCTCGGCATGGCCCTCGGGCCGCTCGCCGGCGGCTGGCTGTGGGACCACTACGGGATGCGCGTGGTCTTCATCGTGGCGATCGTCTTCTACACGGCGTCGTCCACCGTCATCTCGCTTCATCGCCGACACGCCGTATCACGCCGCCGGGCAGTCCTGGAGACTCGCCGACCTGCTCGGCCAGCGCGTGTTCCGACGCAACCTCGTCTTCTTCCTCGCCGGGTTCTTCACCGTGTACCTGGCCTACAACTACGTGCTGCTCTTCATGGACCAGGTCCACCATCAGGGCAAGATCGCGCTCGGCATCTTCGCCGCGGTGATGGCCCTCGGCGGAAGCGCGATCACCTTCGTCGCCGGCCGCACCACCGACCAGTACGGGAACCGCCGCGGCATCGGCGTGACGATCGCCTGCCTGGCGCTCGGCGCCATGCTCCTGCTCGACCGGCTACGGACCGCCGGTGTGGGCCGTCGCCGTGTTCCTCTACGGCGCGTTCGATTCGTTCCGGTTCGTCGCGGCGGGCATCATGAGCGGCTCGTTCGGCTCGATCCCGCCGGTGTGGGGCTACGCCGTCTTCGACGCCAGCATGGGCATCCCGATGGCCAGCGGCTCGGTGCTCGGCGGCCTGCTGTACCGGCAAGGCTACGCGCTGCCGTTCTACACGGTGATCGCGATCAGCGTCGTCATGCTGCTGGCGCTGGCGCTCGCGGGACGGGCGCGGCGCTCGCCGTCGAGCCGGGCGAGCCACAGCGAGCCCACGACGGCCGCGGCCGATTCCGCGCCCGTCCAGGCGGGGATAGACTAGGCGTCCACGGCCGAGCCGACGACAAGGAGGATGCACACGATGGGATTCCTCGACAAGATGAAGGAGACCGCCGACAAGGCGGCCCAGTCGATCAACCAGCAGGTCTCCGGCGCCGCGGCGGGCAGCCAGGTCAAGCAGGCCCAGCAGCAGCTCGAGGCGGCCATCCGCCAGCTCGGCATCGCGACCTTCGACTTGGCGCAGAGCGGACAACTCGACCACCCCGCGCTCCAGCCGCAACTCGCCGCGGTGGCGGCAGCCCAGCAGGCCGCCCAGGCGGCCCAGGCCGCCGCGGCCGCGCCCGTCCAGCGTCCGCCCGTTCCCGGCGCGGCGACCGGCGCCCCGATGCCGCCCGCTCCGCAGCCCGGCTACGCCCCGCGCCACCGGTGGCCGCGCCGCCGGTCCCCGGCTACGCGCCGCCGGCCGCGCCTGCGCCGCGGCCGCGCCGATCCCGGACGCCGCTCCTCCGGCGGCGGCGCCCGAGCAGCAGCCACCGGCAGCGCCGCCCGGCTTCGCGCCGCCGCCGCCCACCTTCTGAGCCAGACCTCAAACGTGGAGCGGGGGCGGGGCCTGACGGCCCCGCCCCCGCCCCATCTGCCTCTCTCCGTCTCCCCCGTCTGCTAGGCTAGGCCAGACCAAGGAGACGCACATGACCGATGACTCCGCCGACGGCGGCGCGACCCCCAAGATCCTCGTCACCGCGCTGCCCGAAGGCCGCGAGGTCACCACCTACTTCGTCTGCACCGACAAAGAGGCGGCCACCGACCGCAACGGCAAGGGCTTGCTGCGGCTCAAGCTGCGCGACGCCTCGGGCGAGCTCAAGGCCATCCACTTCGATCCCGACGAGGCGGTCGTCGCCTCGCTGGCCAACGGCGACGTGGTCAAGGTCAGCGGCACCTACTCGGTCCACGCCAAGTACGGCCAGCAGTTCCAGGTCAGGCGGCTGCGCGTGATGGAGCCGGGCGAGTACGACATGGGCACGCTGGTGCCGGTGTCGCCGGTGCCCCGGCCCGAGCTCGAACGCCGCCTGGGCGAGCTCATCGGCTCGGTCGCCGACCCCGCCCTGCGGGCCCTGCTCGAACGCGTGCGCTCGACCCGTCGCGCGAACCGGGTGCGACCTTCGCTCTCGTGCCCGCCGCCGTGCGCAACCATCACGCCTACCGCTACGGCCTGCTCGAGCACTCGCTCATCGTCGCCGAGGTCGCGGCCGCCGTCGCCGCTCGCTTCGCGACCGTCAACCGCGATCTCACGGTCGCCGGCGCCCTGCGTCCACGACATCGGCAAGGTCAAGTCCTACTCCGCCGACCCCATGAACCCGGGGTTCACCGACGCCGGCCGCTTGCACGGCGAGATCGTCATCGGGCACGACATCGTCCGCGGCCTGATCGACGAGATCCCGGGCTTCCCGCCTGAGCTCGCGACGCAGCTGCGCCACATCGTGGTGTCGCACCACGGCGAACGCGAGAAGGGCAGTCCCGTCGTGCCGGCCACCCGCGAGGCCATCATCGTGCACTTCTGCGACGACATGACGGCGCGCATCGCCGCGATCGACGAGGTGGCGGCCCGCACCGCC
Source organism: uncultured Actinomycetes bacterium (assembly GCA_963833555.1). Classification (GTDB taxonomy): domain Bacteria; phylum Actinomycetota; class Thermoleophilia; order UBA2241; family UBA2241; genus CAWHYB01. The sequence continues at coordinate 41,328 of CAWHYB010000002.1, forward strand.
GCCGGCGAACGCTGGTCGGCCTGGGTGAACATGCTCGACAGCTACAGCTATCTGCCTTCGGCCACGAGCGAGGCCGTGCCGGTCGCACCGGTCGTCGCCGTCGCCGAGCCCGAGCCGGCTCCAGAACCCGAGCCCGGCCCCGAGACCTACGGCGACCCGCTCGACGAGGCGCTGGCGGCGATCGCCGACGAGCCGCCGGCCGAACTTGAGACCGATCGCTCGAACGGCGCCGAGGCGGCGCCGGCAGACGCGGCCCGGGCCGCCCGACGAGCCGACGATCGAACCGCTCTTCTAGGCCGCGCCGGTGGTCGTCAAGGTCGTCTTCTTCGTGATCGCGGCGCTGCTCGCGTGGCGGCTCTGGGTGTCGTATGCGCGCATGCGGCCGCCGCGGCGGTAGCAGACTTTCGCTCCGCCTCGGGGAGACTGTCGGCCACTCAGGCGGGGACGACGACTTGCCCAAGAGGGAGCGATTGGTAGGGAACGAGAGATGGTCGGCGGGCCAGATTCGAACTGGAGGCCCCTAGTCCCCAGAGAGACCGCTAGTTCTTTAGGAATCTCAAATAGACGGCTGCAAATACCATAACAATGCCGATATTCACTATCAGCCGTTCCCAGAATCGATTCTCAAAGAACAGTAGATCTACGCTAACGACAACGGCTATCAATACCAAAATGTAAAGCACACCATAGATATTCCTTGGCATTTCGATTACCCGTTCAAATACGTCAGCAGTCGCCTTTGCATGAAGTTGCTGGATTTCCTTTGGATCATCTTGGGCTGTTCTTCGTCCAAAGGCCCCTAGCGTCCATGACTAGTGCTCTCGTTCGCCGTCGTGCTGGTCGGGCCCGGCTCGGGCAGCGCCCTCGGCTGGGTCAGCGCAGTCGGATCCAGCCGCTCCGCCAGCTCGTTCCTCGGTCAGGATGCCCTTCTCGAGCACCAGCTCGCGGACGGTCTTGCCGGTGCGGCAAGGCCTCCTTGGCGACCTCGGCCGCGGCCTCGTAGCCGATGAAGGGGTTCAGCGCCGTGGCCAGGCCGAGGCTCTGCTCGCCCCAGCGGCGGCGTTGTCTTCGTTGGCCTCGATGCCGACCACGCAGCGGTCGGTGAAAGCGCGCACGCCCGAGGCCAGCACCTGCAGCGCGAAGAGCAGCTCGAAGCCGACGAGCGGCGTCATCACGTTGATCTCGAGCTGTCCGGCCTGGCCGGCCAGCGCCACGGCGGCGTCGGCGCCGACGACGTGGAAGCAGACCATGTCGAGCAGTCTCGGCCATCACCGGATTGACCTTGCCGGGCATGATCGACGAGCCGGGCTGGACCGCCGGCAGCGTGATCTCGGCGATGCCGGTGCGCGGCCCGCTCGACAGCAGGCGCAGATCGTTGGCGAGCTGGATCAGGCTGAGCGCGGCGCCGCGCAGCGCGGCCGAGAAGGCGACGAAGTCGTCGAGGCGACTGCGTCGCCTGGACGAGGTCGTCGGCGGCGCGGAACGGCACGCCGGCAAGCTGCGAGAGCGTGTCGACCATCCGCGCCGCATAGCGCGGGTCGGTGTTCAGGCCGGTGCCGGCGGCGGTGCCGCCGATGTGGAGGGCGCGCGTCTCTTCGAGCGCCCGCTCGACGCGCTGCGCGCGCCTTGCGCACCGTGACCGCGTAGGCGGCGAACTCCTGACCGAGGCGGATGGGCACGGCGTCCTGCAGGTGCGTGCGGGCGCTCTTCAGGATGTGATCGAACGCGGCGCGCCTTGGCCTCGAGCGCTTCCTGCAGCGCGAGCAAGGCCGCCGCCAGCTCGGCGGCCGGCCGCTGCAAGGCGATGCGGATCGCCGTCGGGATGGTGTCGTTCGACGACTGGCCCCGGTTGACGTCGTCGTTGGGATGGACCGGCGCGTAGACGCCGCGCGGACCGCCGCCCAGCAGCTCGTTGGCGCGGTTGGCGAGCACCTCGTTGGCGTTCATGTTGTGCGAGGTGCCGGCGCCGGCCTGGAACGGGTCGACGCGGAACTGCTCGCGGTGCGCGCCGCCGAGGACTTCGTCCGCGGCGCGCACGATCGCTTCGGCCTTATCGACGGGCAGCAGCCCGAGCTCGCGATTGACCAGGGCGGCGGCCTTCTTGACGAGCACGATGCCGTCGACGAGCTCGGGCCGCGGCGGCAGCCCCGAGATCGGGAAGTTCTCGATGGCGCGCTGGGTCTGGATGCCGTAAGAGCGCGTCGGCCGGGACGGCTAGCTCGCCCAGTGAGTCGTGCTCGCGACGTGTCTCAGCCATGGTCGTCTGCCATGAACGCGGCGCCGGTCAGGGTGCCTTGCCCCAGATCTCGCGGGCCTTGGCGAGCACGTCGGCGGCGTGCCCCTTGGGCGTCACGTTGAGGAACCTCGCCGCAGGGTGCCGTCGGGGTCGATCAGGAAGGTCGTGCGCTTGGCGACGCCGACCATCGGCCGTGCGACGCCGAACTCAGAGGCCACGGTCGGCTCGTCGGCGTCGCCGATGAGCGGCATGGCCAGGTCGTACTTGCGCGGCCCACTTCTCGTTCGCCTGCGGCGTGTCGACGCTCGCGCCGATCACCTGCACGTCCAGCCCGGCGAAGTCGTCCAGAAGGCCGTTGAACTCAACGGCTTCGGTGGTTCAGCCACCCGTGTTGGCCTTGGGATAGAAGAACAGGACGGTACGCCTGCCGGGCGCCCCGAAGTCGAAGACGCGCCCGTCGTACGCCGTGCCGGAAACCTGCGGCGTCGGATCGCCCTCGTTGAGCATGGTCCCTCCTGGTCGCGCCTTGAAGGCGTCGGGGCGGCGGGCGTCTCGCCCGCCGCCCCACGCCTCTCTATCTCCGTCGTAGCCTATTGCCGAGCCGCACCAAAGCGAAACGGGGCGGCCGCACGACCCGTTGCACGTACACTCGCGGCCATGGCAATGAAGGTCAGCATCGACTACGACAAGTGCACCGGCGTCGCGGCCTGCGAGGCGGTGTGCCCCGAGGTCTTCGCGATCCGCGACTCCGACGGCCTCGCCGAGGTCCTCGACCCCGAGCCGCACGCGACGCTCTGGGACTGCGTGCGCCGCGCCGAAGAAGCCTGCCCCGAAGAGGCCATCGTCATCGAAGAGGACTGAAGCCGGGGCCGCCTTCTGAGCGGCGCTCGCCGCCTCTTCGGCAGGATCTCGACCGGCAGCGGACAGAGGTCGGCGAAGCCGCTCGGCATCGGCGATCGAGCCCACGATCGTGTCGTAGTGCATCGGCACCACGACCGCTGGCGCGGAGCTTCGCGCAGGCCTTCGCCGCCTCGTCGGCGGTCATCACGTAGGTGCCGCTCACCGGGATCATCGCCACGTCGACGTCGATGTCGGCCATCTCGTCGATGACGTCGGTGTCGCCGGCGTGGTAGTAGCGGGTGCCGTCCAGCTCGATGACGTAGCCCGACCTTGCCGTCCTCCTTGGGATGGAACAGGCACGCCCGGTTCGCGGAACTTGTCGATGTTGTAGGCCGGCACCGCCGCGCACCGTGACGCCGGCGATCGTGACGACGTCGCCCGGCGCCACGGTGCGCGTCTCGCGACCGCCGAGCCTGCCGCGTGACCTCGGCCGGGCCGACGACCACCGTCGTCGGGCCGCGACGATCCGGTCGATGTCGTCGTCGCTGAAGTGGTCGAAGTGCTCGTGGGTGACGAGGATCGACGTCGGCCGGCGGCGCGCCGGCGGCGAGGTGCCAGGGATCGATGTAGACGATCTTCGAGCCCGCGATGCGGAACGAGTCGTGCCCCAGCCAGGCGAGGTTGTCGACCATTGCTGCTTCGCGGCCTTTCGCCTCGTCGCGCGCCGGGAACCGCCCCGCGACGACTGCAGTCTGCCCCGGGGCGAGCCAAGCCGGGCAAAACGAGCACGGGCGAGGGCGGTCGCCGCGGCGCCGCCGCCGCCCGTCGGGGCGTGCGCTCAAGCAGGCGCGGCCGGTCAGGCCTCGGCGGGACCGGCTTGACGTCGGTCGCCTGCGGGCCCTTGCGGCCTTCGCTGACCTCGAACTCGACGCGCTGGTTCTCGTCGAGACCGGTCGTGCCGGCGGCGAGACCGGTCACGTGCACGAAGATGTCGCCGCCCTCGTCCTGCGTGATGAACCCGTAGCCCTTCTGCGTCGAGAACCACTTGACTGTACCTTGAGGCACCTTTCCTCCTCAGTTGTGGAGCGTGCCCGTATGCCGACGCTGTGCGAGGGCTACGGTGTGCGCTCGGCCGGACCGACGGCGCTGTCGGCGATCCGGCCATGTTCTGATTCCTCCGATGCGCCATCGGGTAGTGTACGCGCACCTTCCGTCAGGTTGAAACCCGCGCCGGCCCGTTGACGTTGCTGGTGCCTGGAGACCGTGCGGGCGGCGACCGCTCAGCCGGCGGCCGGCGGGCAGCCGCGTGACGGCGAAGATCGCGATGCGCGCCGTGAGGTTCGGCAGGCGCAGGCTCCCGGGCCGGCCGGTCGAAGCGGTCGCAGATAGGTCTCGCGCTCGATGCGCAGACCCTCGCGCGCGGCACAGGTCGCGGAAGTCGCTGCACGGTGCAGAGGTGGATGTTGGGCGTGTCGTACCACTGGTAGGGCAGCTCCTTCGAGACCGGCATGCGGCCCGGACGAAGAGCTGCCCGCGCACCGACCAGTGGGCGAAGTTGGGGAAGCTGACGATGGCCAGCTTGCCGACCCGCGACCATCTCGCGCACCACCAGCCGCGGCCGGCGCAGCTGCTGCAGGCTGAAGCTGAGGATGACGACGTCGATCGAGCCGTCGTCGTAGTCGGCCAGGCCCTCGTCGAGGTCGCCGTGGAAGACCGACAGGCCGCGGCCGACGCAGGCCTCGACCGCGGCCGGGTCGATGTCGACGCCGCTGCCGCGCACGTGCTTGTCGCGCGACCAGCTCGGCGAGCAGCTCGCCGTCGCCGCAGCCCAGGTCGAGCACGGTGGCGCCTTCGGGCACCATGTCCTCGATCAGCTGGTAGTCGAAGCGATCCATCGCCACGTCACCGCCTCCCCTCGCTTGGCCGCCGGCCCGGCGCCGTCGGACGTGCGTGCGCGGAAGGTCTTCGCGCCGCTGGCCAGGAAGGCCGCGATCACGCCCTCCATCTTCTCGCGCTCGAGCAGGAACGCGTCGTGACCGTAGTGCGGACTGCACCTCGTAGTAGGTGACGTGCTTGTGCGTCGCCCGCAGGGCGCTGACGATCTCCTTGAGCTGGTACGGCGGGTGCAGCCAGTCGCTCGAGAACGACATGACCAGGAACCGCGCCTGGGCGTGGCGCAGCGCGTCGGCCAGGCTCGGCCGTGCCGCGGGCGAGGTCGAAGTAGTCGATCGCCCGCGTGATGTAGAGGTAGCTGTTGGCGTCGAAGCGGTCGGTGAACGCCAGGCCCTGGTGGTGCAGGTAGCTCTCGACCTCGAAGTCGGCCGAGAAGGTGAACGAGTAGTCGCGCAGGTCCTGCAGGCGGCGCCCGAACTTCTCGCTGCATGGCCTCGTCGGACAGGTAGGTGATGTGACCGATCATGCGCGCCACCGCCAGGCCGCTGGCGCGGCGGCGTGTGACCGTAGTAGTCGCCGCCGCGCCAGTCCGGGTCGGCCATGATCGCCTGGCGGCCGACCTCGTTGAAGGCGATCGCCTGGGTGGGCTGGTGCGCGGCGCGTGGCCACGGCGATGGCGCAGTGCACGCGCTCCGGGTGAGCGCCGTGGCCAGCTGCAGCACCTGCATGCCGCCCATCGAGCCGCCGATGACGGCCAGCAGCCTGCTCGATGCCGAGGTTGTCGAGCAGCAGCATCTGGACCTCGACCATGTCGGCGATGGTGATGATCGGGAACGCGGTGCCGTAGCGCTCGCCGGTCGCCGGGTCGATGCTCGACGGCCCGGTCGTGCCGTTGCAGCCGCCGAGCACGTTGGAGCAGATGACGAAGTACTTGTCGGTGTCGAGCGCCTTGCCGGGTCCGATGAGCATGTCCCACCAGCCCGGCCGCTTGTCGCTCGGGGCGGTGCGACGCCGGCCACGTGGGCGTCGCCGGACAGCGCGTGACAGACCAGGATGGCGTTGTCCCCGGCTCGCTCAGCGTGCCGTAGGTCTCGTAGGCGACCGTGATGGGGCCGAGCGTCTGGCCGCATTCGAGCGCCAGCGCGTCGGGCGGCTTGGCGAGGGTGACGTGACGGGTCTTGACGACGCCGGCGGAGCCGGCGTCGGCGATCGGCGGCGACGGCGCACGTCGCCGATCTGCGACGTGCCCGTCGCCGCCGTCTTGTTGCTGTCGTCGGGTGACGGGGTCATCAAGCTCCGAGATTCTACGCGCAGAGGGCGGCGGGGCGCCAAGGCGCGGCGGGGCGCGTCCCGCCGCCCCGCCGCGCCCTTCCCGCCGCCCCATGCCGGCGCCGCCGGCCGTCAGGCCCGCGCCAGCGCCTGGTCGAGGTCGGCGATGATGTCGTCGAGCGTCTCGATGCCGATCGAGAGCCGCACGAAGTCGTCGGTCACGCCGGTCGTCGAGCTGCTCCTCCGGGGTGAGCTGCGAGTGGGTCGTCGTGGCCGGGTGGATCACGAGCGACTTGGCGTCGCCGATGTTGGCCAGGTGCGAGAACAGCTTCGTGCTCTCGACGAAGCGCCGGCCGGCCTCGCGGCCGCCCTTGATGCCGAAGCCGACGATGGCGCCGTACAGGCCGCGATAGTGGTACTTGCGTGCGCACATCGTGTGTACGGGTGCGAGCCAGGCCGGGGTAGACTGACCCAGGCGACCTTGGCGTGATCGCTCGAGGTACTCGGCCACCGCCAGCGCGTTGGTGCTGTGGCGCTCCATGCGCAGCGGCAGCGTCTCGAGCCCCTGCAGGAACAGGAACGCGTTGAACGGCGACAGCGCCGCGCCGATGTCGCGCAGCAGGCTGACGCGCAGCTTGATGATGTAGGCGAGCTCGGCCCGAGCGCCTCGTGGAACTGCAGGCCGTGGTAGCTCGCGTCGGGCTCGGTGAGGCCCGGGAACTTGTCGTTCTGCGCCCAGTCGAACCTGCCGCCGTCGACGACGACGCCGCCGATCGAGGTGCCGTGGCCGCCGATGAACTTGGTCGCCGAGTGCACGACGATGTCGGCGCCGTGCTCGAACGGACGGATCAGGTACGGGGTCGGCATCGTGTTGTCGACGATCAGCGGGATACCCGCCTCGTGGGCGATCGTCGGCGACCGCCGCGATGTCGAGCGTGTCGAGCTTGGGGTTGCCGATCGTCTCGGCGTAGAGCAGCTTGGTCGTCGGCTTGATGGCCCGTGCGGAAGTTCTCGGGGTCGCCGGGATCGACCAGGTCGATGTCGAGGCCGAGCCGCGGCAGCGTGTGCACGAACAGGTTGTACGTGCCGCCGTAGAGGCTGTTGGCGCAGACGACGTGGTCGCCGGCGCCGGCGATGTTCAGGATCGAGAAGGTCACGGCCGACGAACCCGAGGCGAAGGCGAGCGGCGCCGACGCCGCCTTCGAGCGCCGCCACGCGCTGCTCGAAGACGTCGTTCGTCGGGTTCATGATGCGGGTGTAGATGTTGCCGAACTCCTGCAGGCCGAACAGGTCTGGCCGCGTGGTCGGCGTCGTTGAAGACGTACGAGGTCGTCTGGTAGATCGGCACGGCGCGCGCGTTGGTCGTCGGGTCGGGCTCCTGGCCGCCGTGCAGGGCCAGCGTCTCGAAGCCGGGGCGTCGCTGGTCGTCCGTCTGTCATGTCGGTCTCCGGTCTCTTCTGTCAGATCGAGTACATGTGCGTGCGAACGCGCCCGGTCGGCCGCGCCGCCGATGGTCGTGCCGGCCAGGACCTCGCGGACAGCCCGGCGCACGTCGCGCCACACCGGCTCCACGAGGATGTCGGCCTGGCCGGCCCCGGGCATTCGGTCCGTCGCTGAACGGCCCGTCGACGATCTCGCGCACCTCCGCGAAGGTGATCGTCGTCGGGATCCCGGGCCAAGGAGTAGCCGCCGTTCTTGCCGCGCTGGCTGATCACGAGTCCGGCCTGGCGCAGGTCGTGCATGACCTGTTCGAGGTACTTCACGGGGATGCCGCCGAACCCGGCGATGTCGCGCGCCTGCACCGGCAGGCCGCCGTACGACAGCGCAAGACGCACCAGGGCGTTGATGGCATAGCGGCAGCGCGTCGAGATGTGCACGTAATCTCCTTATCCCTACCGGAGTTACGCACATTATGACACTCAGGAGCGACCGTCAATCGTGGCGGCGTTCCGGCGGACTGGTGGCGGGTGGAGCCTTCTCAGCCGGCGGCGCCGGCCAGCGAGTCGTCGCTGACGCCCTTCGCGACGGGCTCGGCCGATCCCGCGGGCGAGTCCTCGTCGCGGCGCTGGCGCGCGCCGTCGGCACCGCCGACGGCGCGCGCCAGCGCCGCCGCCGCTTGCTCGAGCCGGGCGACCTCGGTCTCCATCTGGCGAGCCGCCGCCGCATTCTGCGCGCTGGCCGAGTTGATCGATTCCATCGACTCGCTGATCTGGTCCATGCCGATCAGCTGCTGCTGGGTCGAAGCCGCGATCTGCAGCGACGACTGCGCCGACATCTCGACGCTGTCGGCGAGGTTCTCGATGGCCGTGCTCGAATCGCCGGCCTCGTGCAGGCTCAGGTCGATCGTCTTGCTGCCCTGCTCGGTCGCCATGACGGCGGCGTCGGTGGCGTGCTGGATGTCAGCCAGGATGCCGCGCACCTGCTGCACCGCCTGCTTCGACTGCGTGGCCAGGTTGCGGATCTCGTCGGCCACGACACCGAAGCCCTTGCCGTGCTCGCCGGCCCCGGCGGCCTCGATGGCGGCGTTGACCGACAGCAGGTTCGACTGCTCGGCCAGCATGTTCGATGTCTGCGCGATCTGCTCGGCGGCCTCGGTCTGATCGCTGAGCTTGACGACCGTCTCGGCGACCGTCCCGATCTGGTCGCGGATACTGTTCATGCCGGCCACGATCTCCGCGACCGCGTGACGTCCGTCGTCGGCCGAGCGCTCGGCCTCCTGCGCCGTATCGCGAGAGAGCCGTCGACTTCTGGTTGGCGAGCAGCGACGTCTGGCGCACTTCGTCGACGGTGGTGGCCGCTTCGCTGATGGCGGTGGCGGTCTGGACTGCGCCGGCCGCGACCTGCGACGCGATGGCCAGCACTTGCTGGGACGCCTCCCTCACATCGGCTGCCACTGGGGCGACCGTCCTGACGATCTCACGCGGCAGCGTGACCGCAAGCCAGGCAGCGACGACCGCGCCGACCGCGCCGAGCACGATGACGACTATGCGAGCCGCTCCGCCTTGCTGGCTCGCGCTACCGATGAGTGCCGGCCCCCAGACGTAGACACAGCCGGTCACGACGAGCAAGGCCGTCACCGACCAGCAGCCGATGCGCACTTTGTTCAGAAACGTCATTCCACTTCTCCCTTGACCGTCAGCCGCCGCCAGCCGCACATGCGGCGCGCAGAGTCACGTGACTTCCCACCAGACGCCCTATCGGCAGGAATCCGGACCGACTGGAGCCTCAGGACGTCGCGGTCGCCTCGGGAGCCGCAGCATCGGCGGCGACCACTTCGTCTGGTCCCGGTTCGAGCTCCCCGAAACCCATGATCGCGGCGAATTGAGCGCGCGCTACTTCGCCATCGCCGCCCGCCCCGATCATCGAGCGCAGGCGCTCTGCCACATCCCGCAGCCGGGCCATCTCCTCGGCCATCTCGCGGGCCGCCGTCGCGGTGTGCCGGCTGGCTTCGTCGATCGAGTCCATCGACTGGCTGATCTGATCCATGCCGATGAGCTGCTGCTGGCTCGACGCGGCGATCTGCAGCGACGATTGAGCCGTCATCTCGACGGTCTCGGCGAGCGTCTCGATGGCCTCGCTCGAGCCCTTCACCCGGTCCGCGCTGCGGCCGATCGCCGACGAGCTGGCCTCGGCGGCATCGACGGCGGCGGTTGTCGCCTGCACGATGTCGTCGAGCACGCCTCGCACCTGATATACGCCGTCTCTCGACTGCAGCGCGAGGCTCTTGATCTCGTCGGCGACCACGGCGAAGCCCTTGCCTTCCTCCGAGCTCTTGGCGGCCTCGATGGCGGCGTTGACGGCGAGCAGGTTCGACTGCTCGGCGATGTCGTTTGACGTGGTGGTCAGCGCCGCTATCGCTTCGGCCCTCTCGCTGAGCCGCACGATGCTCTCGCCGACGACGGCGACTTGCCCCTCGATGTCGCGCATGTCCTCGACGATCTCGGCCAGCGCGGTGCGACCGGCTTCGGCGACCGACTCGGCCGCTTGTGACTGGTCCGACAGCGAAGCAGATTTCTGACTGGCGAGCAGCGAAGTCTGCCGTACCTCGTCGACTGTGGTCGCAGCCTCGCTGATGGCGGCCGACGTCTGGGCGGCGCCCGAGGCGAGCTGCGACGACACGGCGCTCACTTGCGCCGTGGTGTGCTCGAGATCGCTCGACCGCGCCGCGCACCATGCCTGCGATATCGCGCGGGACACGGACGACCATGGTGATCGCCGCCAGGGCCGCGCCGGCGAACACGACCAGCAGCATGACGGTGATGATGATGCTCGGCGTGTCGCGACTGCCGCTGCGTGAATCGAGCGCCCTCGAGGCGATCTGGTGGAAGGACTCGTACGGCCTGCAACGCTCGGTCAGACAGCGGCTGGAGCTTGCTCACGGTCAGGCCTGCGGGCCTCGTTCATGTTGCCGCTCTGCTCGGTGGCGAACATCTTGCGGGCGGTGACCAGAAACGGTCGTACGAGGCGGCAACGCGGTGAGGCGCGTCTGCGGCGCGCCCGCTGAGCCTGCCGTCCAGCGAGTGCAGCGCCGATCGGCGGCCTTGGCGGGGTTGTCGAGCATGTCCGGCGAGCCGTTCATCATGCCGCCGTAGAGGAGCCCCTTGTCGATCCAGCCCGAGTACAGCGCGACAGACGTCGGCACTGTCTGGACTACCGAGGCCAGCCGCTGCTCGGTCACGCGGTCGACGGAGTTGGGCCGGTCGATCATCGCGTACCGCACGACGTACAGCCCGGCGGTGATGACAGGAGAGGATCGCCAGAATGGCGTAGCCGGCCCTCACGCGTCCGACCACGGTCATTCGATTACCTCCCCTGGAAACCGGCACTGGACCCGATATCGGCACGCGAGGCCGTTCGGCATGACGGAGAGAGTCGCCTGCGAAGTCTCCTGTCGCGACCGTAGATGGCGTCGGGTAGTCGGCGCAGTGAGATGAATCGACGCCCGACATGCCCCGCTTTGGCGAGATCCTTGAGCGCGAGCTGCACGGTCTCCAGTACGCGATGCCGGTCGGGCCGCACTGCGCCTATCGGGTGGGCGGGCCGGCCGAGTACCTGTTCACGGCGCGGACGCACCGAAGATCTGCGGCACGCCGTCGTCGTCGGCCGCGAGCTCGGCGTGCCGGTCACCGTCCTCGGTCAGGCGACCAACGTGCTGGTCAGCGACGGCGGCGTCCGCGGTCTCGTCGTGCTCTGCCCGTAACGAGCCACGTACGATCGACGGCGAGGTCCTCACGACCGGCGCCGGCGCGCTTCTGCCCGAGGTCGTGCTCGACCTCGCACAGCGCGGGCTGGCCGGCCTTGAGTTCGCCGCCAACATCCCGGGTTCGTTCGGCGGCGCCGTCGTCGGCAACGCCGGCGCCTACGGACGCGCCGTGGGCGACGCCCTCGTGCGTGCCCGCGTGCTGGCCGGCGAGCGAGGAGCACCTCGCGGAGCCCGCCGACCTCGCGCTCGGCTATCGCACGAGCGGCCTCAAAGGCAATCCGGCGGCGATCGTCCTCGAGGCGACCTTCGCGCTGCACGGCGGACGGCGCAACGCGCTGCTCGACGAGATCGCCCGCGACGCCGAGCTGCGGCGCGACAAGCACCCTCTCGACTACGCCTCGTGCGGCAGCTACTTCAAGAACCCTTCGCGCGAGCTGCCCGCGGCCAAGCTCATCGACGAGCTCGGCCTCAAGGGGTTCCGTTTCGGCAACGCCGAGGTCAGCCGCGATCACGCCAACTTCATCGTCGCCCATCCGGGCGCGGGCGCCGACGACATCCGGCGCGTCGCCGCCGAAGTGCGGCGACGCGTGTTCGAGCACTCCGGGGTGCGCCTCGAAGAAGAGGTCGTGCTGCTCGGGCTTCGACTGAACGGTCGCCGCGCGGGTCCGCCGATCGAGTCCGCTCAAGCGGGCGTCGCTTCTCAGCCGGCCCGCCCGCCGGGACTCTTGTGGGCGCCGATCATGGCCTGCAGCCCGACCGCCAGCTCGCCGCAGGTGCTGCACCTCGGTCTCCATCTGGCTGGGCGCCGGCGGCGTTCTGGGCGCAGGCCTGGTCGATCGACGCTCATCGCCTCGCTGATCTGGTCCATGCCGACGAGCTGCTGCTGCTACGAGGCGACGATCTGCATCGCCGACTGGGCCGCGGCCGCCACGTTCTCGGCCAGGGACTCGATCGTCTCGCTGGGAGTGGCGGCTTGGCGGCGTGGTCCTCGATCGATGGCCTTGGCTGACTGCTCGGCGGCCATCACGGCGGCGGCGTCGCCTTCTGGATGTCGGCAGGATGCGAGCGCACCTGCATGACGCGCCTGCTTGCACTGCTGGGCCAGGTTCTTGATCTCGTCGGCCACGACCGAGAAGCCCTTGCCCTGGTCGGGGCCTTGGCCGCCTCGATGGCGGCGTTCACGCTGAGCAGGTTGGACTGCTCGGCGATGTCGTTGGAGGTCGACATGATCTCGCCCACGGCCTCGGTCTGTTCGCTGAGGCGCACCACGCAGTCGGCCACCACGCCCATCTGGTCCTGGATGGCGCTTCGGATGCCGTCGAGGGTCTCCGCGACGACGCGCACGTCCGGCCTCGGCGACCAGTCGGCGGTCTGGGCCGAGTCGGAGACTGAGGTCGCCTTCTGGGAGGAGAGCAGCGAGGTCTGGCGCACCTCGTCGACCGTGGTCGCCGCCTCGGAGATGGCGGTCGCGGTCTGCACGGCGCCGGCGGCGACCTGGCTGGTCACGGCGAGCATCTCGGCGGTCGAGGTGGAGAGGCGGCCCACGACGTCGCTCAGACGCCGACCGATGGCGCGTCGCTGGCGGACGACCAGCACGACGGCGAGCAGCACGGCGAGCGCCGTCGCCGCGCCCATCGCGATCTGCACCGTCTGCTTGAGGCCGTTCAGCCGCGTCTGGTCGGCCCTCATGGCCGCGTCGATGGCGTTCGACATGACCGTCAAGGACGCTTGCACCTTCTCGCCGGCGGGGTTCAGCTCCCGCGAAGCGATGGTGGACGCCGCGCGGAACTTGTCGTTCTCGGCGGCCATCACGACACGCTGATGGGCTTGCAGGAACACGGCGACGTCGCTCTCGAAGGCCTTGAAGCGCGTGTGGACGCCGCGTCGGGCAGGATGTCCATGAGCGCCGCCTCGGCGTCGTCGACGGGGGCCGCGATCTTCCCCGGATCGGTCCTCGTCGGCATGTTGAAGGTGCGCTCGAGCAGGATCGTGCGGGCCGAGTCGATCTCGGCGTAGAAGCCCGCCCGCACCCGGCCGGTCAGCGTCGCCAGCTGCACCTGCTTGGTGCGCTGTGTCTGCAGCTGACTTGTCAGATACGAGAGCGCGACGAGCGACGAGACGCTGATGACTACGAGCAGCGCGAGAAGCACCGCGTAGGTGATGGAGATCCGTCGCAGCACGTTCATTGGTCCCTGCCCTTCGTTGCCGTCGCGGGCGGCCGGAGGCCGCCCGCGACTCGCCCGACGCTACCCTTCGAGGCCGGTCAGACGCCCGTCGTGACCGGCCTTCATGGTCTGCTTGTTCTGGTACATCAGTTCGTCGGCCCGCGCGATGAGCTCCTCGAGCGAGATCGGTTCGTCGCCGAGGTAGGGCGCCGAGCCGCAACTGATCGAGAGGTCGTAGGCCGTCGGCTGACCGCGTTGCGCCGCTCGAACGCCGCCTGCAGCCGCGACGGCGCGAGCTCGGCGAAGCCGCGCTCGGAGTCGACCAGCAGGGCGGCGAACTCGTCGCCCCCCATGCGCGCCAGGATGTCCGACTCGCGCACGCAGGTGCGCAGGATCGCCGCCGTCTCGACCAGCGCCTCGTCGCCGGCGTTGTGGCCGAGCGTGTCGTTGATCGACTTGAAGTCGTTCAGGTCCATGTAGAGCAGGACCATGCTGTGGCCGCGCCGCACCAGCTTGCGCTGCTGCTCGGCGAGGATCATGAAGCCGCGCCGGTTGGCGAGGCCGGTGAGCTCGTCGGTGACCGACAGCTCGTGGAGCTGCTCGCGCAGGCGCACGTTCTCGGTCACGTCCCACATCGACACGAGGTAGGCCTCGTTGTCGCCCCAGGTCGTCTCGACGACGCGCAGCTCGGCGATGGCCGTTCTCGCCGCCGGGCGATGTGCCAGCTCGATCTCGCCGGCGACGTCGACCTCGAGCGCGAACGGGAACGCGCGTGCCCTTGAGGTCTTCGGCGTCGCGCCGGAAGAGCACCTCGGCCGCCTGGTTGGCGAACCAGATCGACGCCGTCGCGGCCGACCACGAGCAGCGCCGCCGGACTGAACTCCATCAGCTTCTGGTAGCGCGTCTCGAGGGTCGAGATCTTCTGCAGCGCGTCCTTGAGCTGGCTGTTGGCCTCGTTGAGCTGGACGTTCTTCTCGATCGCGTCCTCGAACGACGACAGCAGGAAGTCGACGCTCTGGCGCGCTGCTCGACTCGAGCGTGTACTGCGATTGCCGCCGAAGAACACGTCGACGCCGTCGCCGGCCGGTCGAGTCGCGCCGCAGCTCGCGCGTTGGCCAGCGCCCGCTCGATGCGCGCCACCAGCGAGTGCTCGTTGTAGGGCTTGGCGAGGAAGTCGGTGGCCCCCGACGCCAGGCCGTTGATCACGTCGGTCGACTCGGACAGCGCGGTCAGCAGGATGACCGGCATGTTCGGCCGTCGCTGCGTCCTGGCGCAGCCGACGGCAGAGCTCGTAGCCGTCGATCTCGGGCATGACGATGTCGCTGACGACCAGCGCGCGGGGCGCTGCTCGGCGAGCATCTCGAGCGCCTGGCGACCGTTGCGGGCGCAGCGCACGACGAAGCCGTTCTTCTCGAGGAAGTAGCGCAGCCGCTCGGCCTGCGTGAGGCTGTCCTCGGCGATCAGGATCTCGACGCCGGCGTATGGGCCGTGTCGGCTCATCGTACGCGTCCCTCACGCCTTGCGCGCCGGTTCTGCGCCGGCCGTCGCCGTTGGCCGGCGCAGTGACGCCGGCGAGCAGCGCCGCGATCTCTTCGGGCGGCATGCACGAACATGGCCGCGCCCAGGCGGATCGCCTCGCCGGGCATGCCGTGGACGATCGAGGTCGCCTCGTCCTGGGCGACGGTGATCGCGCCCCGGGTGCGCAGTTCGAGCAGCTCGCGCGGCGCCGTCCTGGCCCATGCCGGTGAGCAGCACCGCGGCGCGTCCGGCGCGGCGCGACCGTGGCGACCGAGCGGAACAGGTATGAGACCGCGGGCCGCAGGCCGTTCTCGGGCGGATCGTCGCGAAGCACGACATGGCGGCTGGCGGTCGATGCCCATCTGGATACGGATGCGGCGCGACGTAGACGTGGCCGCGCTGCAGCGCCTGACCGTCCTCGGCGAGATGGACGGGCAGGCCGCGTCGCGTCGCCCAGCCAGCTGACGAAGCTCGCCTGAAAGTCGGGCGTGATGTGCTGCACGACGACGACCGCGGCGGCGAGGTCGCGCGGGCAGGCCGGCCAGCACACGCTGCAGCGCCTGCGGACCGCCGGTCGACGCGCCGATCGCGATGAG
The DNA here is from genome assembly GCA_963833555.1 of uncultured Actinomycetes bacterium. Taxonomy (GTDB): domain Bacteria; phylum Actinomycetota; class Thermoleophilia; order UBA2241; family UBA2241; genus CAWHYB01. Next base: position 57,048 of record CAWHYB010000002.1, read on the forward strand.
GTCGATCGCTGCCCTGGGTGGCCGGCGGCTGCCGGCGGCACGGGCGGCGACGCCGTCGGCGCCGCCGCCGGCCGGCGCCGGCGATGCACGACCCGGACCTCGGCCATCGCCCGCACCGTCTGCACGATCTCGGTCTCGCGGCGGCCGTGCGACTCGCCCGTGCCCGACGGCAGCGCGACAAGCGCCACGGCGCCGGCCTCCATCGCGCGAAAGGCCTTGTCGGCCTCGCCCGCGTCGACCGTCGCGCTGACGATGATGATCGGCACGGCCGAGCGCGGCCATCACCTCGACGGTCGTCTCGAAGCCGTCCATGCCGGGCATGTCGGCGTCCATCGAGCACGACGTCGGGCTTGAGCACGCCGACCATGCGCACGGCCTGCGCGGCCGCTCGCCGCCTCGCCGACGACGGTGATGTCGCGCTGCGCGGCGAGCAGGCGACGCAGCTCGCGCGCGCACCGCGGGACTGTCGTCGACGATCAGGACGTTGATCATCGGCAGTCGCGCCACGCCTACATGAGCCTGCGCGCGGTCTCGAGGAGCGTCGTCTGGTCGAAGCTGCCCTTGGTGATGTAGGCGTTGGCGCCCACGTCGACGCCCTTCTCGCGGTCTTCGCGCGACTCGAGACTCGTGACCAGCATGACCGGCAGCTCGGCGTGCTTGTCGTCGGCGCGGATCTTGGCGCGTCAGGTCGAAGCCGTTCATGCGCGGCATCTCGACGTCGGAGATGAGCAGGTCGAACTCCTCGTCCATGAGCGCGGTGAGCGCCTCGAGGCCGTCGACCACCGTGCGCACCTCGTAGCCGGTCGTCTCGAGGATGTTCTTGAGCAGGGTGCGCGAGGTGATCGAGTCCTCGGCGACGAGGATGCGCTTCTTGCGGCGCACGCGCCTCTTCGACGACGAGTCGGCCACCGGCGTGGTCTGCACGGTGCCGTGGGCGGCGGCGCGGATCACCTCGGGCGGGTGCAGGATCAGGGCGATCTTGCTCGGACTCGAGCACGGTGGCGCCGGTGACGTACCGCACGTTCTCGAGCTGCGGCCCGAGCGTCTTCACGAGGACCTCCTGTTCGCCGAGGATCCAGTCGACGGCGAAGGCGATGCGCTCGTTGCCGGTGACCGAGCACGACGACCGGCAGCAGCGCCGATGTCGTCGCCGCGCGGCCTGCGCGGCAGGTCGAGCACGTCGTGCAGGAAGGCGAAGGCGACCGTCTGGCCGTCCATCGTCACCGTGTCGGTGTTCTCGACCGTGGCGATGTCGCGCGGGTCGATGCGCGTGACGCGGTCGACGTGCAGCGTGGGCAGCACGAACAGGCGGTCGGCGACACGCACGACCACGCCCGCGCGACGACGCCAGCGTGGCCGGCACGATGAGCTCGAACGTGGTGCCCACGCCGGGCGACGACCGCACGTCGGCCGAGCCGCCGAGCTGTTCGACCTTCTCCTGGACGATGGCCAGGCCGATGCCGCGCCCGGACACGTCGGTGACGATCGGGTTGGTCGAGACGCCCGACTCGAACACGAGCGTCAGCGCCTGCTCGTCGTCGAGGCTGCTCAGCTGGTCCTGCGAGCGCGCGCCGACCTTGCCCGCGACCTGCCGCACGCGCGTGCTGGTCGATGCCGCCGCCGTCGTCGGCGATCGCGATGCTCGAGCTTGTTGCCCTCGATGCGCGTCACGGCGATCGTCACCTGACCGCGCACCGGCTTGCCGCGCTTGGCGCGCACGTCGGGCGTCTCGATGCCGTGGCCGACGCAGTTGCGCAGGATGTGGATGATCGGGATCCTTGATCGTCTCGAGCACGTGGCGGTCGATCTCGATGTCACCGCCGGTGACCGTCAGATCGACCGCCTTGCCCTCGGCACGCGCCAGGTCGCGGACCATCTTCGGGAAGGCCTGCGACAGCGACGAGAAGGGCAGCATGACGAGCGTCTTGACGTCGTCGAGCAGGTCCTCGACGAGCGGTCCCAGCGAGCGCTGATCGTTCTCGCTCGTCATCGCCAGACGCGACGATGCGCGTCGGCGAGCTCGTTGACGAACGGCGTGCTCCAGTCGACGTACTCGAGCAGCTTGTCGCCGCCGCGGCGGCGGGCCTCGAGCGTGCTCGCTCTCGGCCGGCGGGTCACCCAGCCAGACGTCGGCGCAGGGGCGCTGGCGTTCCTCGTTGATCGCGGTGCGCACCGCCTGCCACCGCTTCTTCCAGACGTCGAACTCGGTCAGCAGGTCGTTCAGCTCGGCGGTGCGCTGGCGCAGGACCAGCTTGACCGGTGATCAGCTCCTCCATGCGCAGCATCAGGTCGGTGAGGCGGCCGAGCGAGACGCGGATGGTGTCGGTCTGATGGGAGACCTCGGCCATCGGTGCCTGGCGACCGGCGCCGTCGCCTTCGCGGCGGCGGGGGCGCGCGCCGCCGGCGCAGCCTTGGGCTGCGCCGGCGCGCGCCCTGACGGCGGTGTGGGCTTCGTGACGACGGCCGGTCCCGGCCGTCGCTGCGGACTTCGGAGCTGCGGACGGAGCCGCTCCGCCGGAGGCCGGGGTGGTGTCGGCTTTCGCCGTCTGTGGCGGCGGCCCCGGCTGCGCCGGCCCGCCGCCCCGCGCGACTCGGCCAGCACCATCAGGCGGTCGATCAGCCCGGCCGTCGCCTCGGCGCCGCTGGCGCTGTCGCGCCCGTGGGCGCTCGACTCGCGCAAGCGCGTCGACCGCCTCGTTCAGGGTGTCGAACAGGCTCGTCGAGGCACCGATCTCGCCACGCTTCCAGGCGGCGAACACGCTCTCGATCGCCTGGCAGACCGACTCGATGTCGCCCAGCTCGACGGCCCGCGCGGCGCCCTTGAGGCTGTGCGCTTCGCGAAACAGGGTCTCGACCAGCGGCAGGTGGTCTCCTTCGGGATCGCGCTCGAGTTCGAGCAAGCCGTTGGAAAGCACCTCGAAGTGCTCCTCGGCCTCGATCCTGAACGTCTCGAGCAGCCTTGCGAGGAACTCGCTGTCGTCCTGGTCCATCACGTTCTCCGGGTCATCGTCACGTCGCCGGCACGTAGCCGCGCTCGACCATGTCGCGCATCGGCGCCCGGCCAGCTCCCGCAGGTGCTGCACCTCGGTCTCCATCTGCCGGGCGCCGGCCGCGTTCTGGGCCGCTGGCCTGGTCGATCGAGCTCATCGCCTCGGAGATCTGGTCCATGCCGACGAGCTGCTGCTGCGAGGAGGCCACGATCTGCATCGCCGACTGGGCCGCGGCCGCCACGTTCTCGGCCAGCGACTCGATCGCCACGCTCGACTCGGCGGCCTGGCGGGCGCCCTCGTCGATGGCCTTGGCCGACTGCTCGGCGGCCATCACGGCGGCGGCGGTGGCCTTCTGGATGTCGGTCAGGATGCGAGCGCACCTGGATCACGCCCTGCTTGGACTGCATCGCCAGGTTCTTGATCTCCTCGGCCACGACGCAGAAGCCCTTGCCCTGGTCGGAGGCCTTGGCCGCCTCGATGGCGGCGTTGACCGAGAGCAGGTTGGACTGCTCGGCTAGGTCGTTGGAGGTCGAGATGATCTCGCCCACGGCCTCGGTCTGTTCGGAGAGGCGCACCACGCAGTCGGCCACCACGGCCATCTGGTCCTGGATGCGCTGGATGCCGTCGAGGGTCTCCGCGACGGCCCTACGTCCGGCCTCGGCGACCGAGTCGGCGGTCTGGGCCGAGTCGGAGACTGAGGTCGCCTTCTGGGAAGAGAGCAGCGAGGTCTGGCGTACCTCGTCGACCGTGGTGGCCGCCTCGCTGATGGCGGTCGCGGTCTGCACGGCGCCGGCGGCGACCTGGCTGGTCACGGCGAGCATCTCGGCGGTCGAGGTGGAGAGGCGATCGATCACCGTGCGCAGCTTGGCGGCGGCGTCACGCGAGATGATGATCGCCAGGGCGACACCGATCACGAATGCGGCGAGAATGGCGAGGCCGGCCGCGATTCCCAGCGTCTGCGTGCGGCTGTCGAGTCTCGCGTGGGCCGCCTCGATCGACGCCGTGACCTGCTTCTCGAGATCCGTCAGGTCCGTCGCGATCAGCATCGACAGCGGGTTGAGGACGGTCTCGTTGAGGGCGGTCGCCTGCTGCAGCCGACCCGCCCGCGCCGCCGCGAGCACCCTGGTCTTCGCCGCGTTGAACCGGTCGACCAGCCCTGTGGCGTCCTTGAAGGTCACCTTCGCCTTCGCGTCGGTGAGCACGCCCTTGAGCGTCTTGATGTCGCTCTGCACCTGGGCGTCGACAGCGTTCGCGTCGGCCAGGGTGCCGCCACCCATGGTCCTGGCGAGCAGTTCGGCACGGACCGCGTCGACCGAGGCGCTGACATCGATCTTCAGCGACGACGTCGCCGCGGCCAGCGCCTGCTGCTGCTCGCGCTGGTTCTTGGACTGGCTGCTCATGCTGAACAGGGCGTAGAGGGCGAACGCTCCCGACGCGGCCAGGAGCAGGCACAGCAGCACATAGCCAAGGACGATCTTGCGTGTGATGGTCATTCTGTTCATGTGGACGGCTCCTCGTCTCCTTCTCAGCGGGCTGCTCCGCGCTCTTCTCGGACCACGAGCGCGGCGTCCGCAAGCAGACGCTGTGCGTCGAGCACGGCCACGCGTTCGGGGGTCACTCCTCGCAGGAACTTCTGGCGTGCGCCGGTCAGTGTCGGCAGGGACGTCTGCAGCGTAGCCATCGACACCGGCCGCATGCCGGCGACCTGATCGGCCACGATGGCGAACTCCATGGTGCGGTTCGACAAGACGATCGCCATGGCGTCGGCGCCGGGCTCTTTCGCGGGCAGCCCGAAGAGGCGGCCCAGATCGACGACCGAGCAGATGCGGCCTCGGACGCTGATGACTCCGAGGATGAATGCCGGCGTGCCCGGTACCGGCGTGATCTCCTTCAGCGCGCACACCTCGCGCACCGACGAGGTGTCGACCGCGTAGCGTTCGCTGCCGAGCGTGAACTCGAGGACCTGCACCGTCGCGGTCTCGTCGTCTTTCGGGACGGCGAGCCGCGCCAGCAGGTCGGCGCGCTCCTTGAGGACCGTGCGCTTGGCGGCCGGCGTCAGAGCCGAGCCGTCGGTGGCCGCCACGAGGCGCTCGAGCCGGCCACGCACCGCGGACCAGTCGATGAGTCCGTCGCCGGCGCCGTTCCCGTGACCGTTGCCGGCGCCGTTGTCCTTGTCGGGGATCGATGGGTCGCTCATTGCACGGCCTCCAGCTGCAGGATCGACTTGACGATCTCGGCGAGCTTGCCCGCGGTCATGCCCTCGGACTCGGGCAGGATCTCATCGGGGGACAGCTCCTCGAGAAGCGCCAGCGTGGTGCGGAAGTGGCTCTCTGCCTCCGCGGGGCGAGCCCTGCGGCGCGAGATGTTGCCGTGCAGGAAGTGCGCCAGCACGAATCGCGGGTCGAGGTAGAGCGCCGAGTTCAACGCCTTGACAGCTTCGTCTTGGCGGTCGAGCTCGGCGAGGACTGTGGCATACAGATACCGGTAGTCGCCGCTCAGCTTGTCGATGGCGATAGCTTGCTCGCAGGCAGCGAGCGCTTCGTTGAGGCGGCCCTCGTTGGCGGCGCTGCGGGCGGCGGCGACCAGGGCGGACGCATCGGCCGGCGCCGTCGCCGCCGCCGCACGGGGCGCCGCCTTGCCGGCCGCCGGCTGACGCTGTTGCGCGGCGCGCTCGGCCGTCGTGCGCCGCCGCGACGGCGTCGGCCTCTCAGAGGCGCCGCGCTTCGCGGCGCTCGGGCGGAGCGCGGCCGGCGCCGCGTGATGCTGGACGGGCGTCACCGGCCGCGCGTCGCGGCGCCGGCCGCTCACGACCTTGCGGTAGTAGATCTCACCGTTCGCGGCGACGCGTTCGAACTGCGGGAAGAACTCCTGGGAGGCCTCGGACGGCGCCACGAACAGGTAGCCGCCGTCGCGCAGCGCGTCGTAGAGCCTCTCGACGACGCGACGCATGGTCTCGCCGCTGAAGTACATGAGGACGTTGCGGCAGAAGATGACGTCCATCGCGTTCGTGTTGGTGGCCAGCGACGGGTACGGGTCGGCGGCGAGATTGAGGTAGGAGAACGTCACTCGCCGTCTGATGTCAGGCCTGATGGCCCACTCGCCGTCCACCGTCTGCGTGAAGAACTGCGGCCGCAGCCAGTCCGGGGTGTCGCGAAACGACCAGTTGCTGTAGTGGCCCATGCTGGCCTTGTTGAGCGCACGGGTGTTGATGTCGGTCGCCAGGATGGTCGTGTTCCATCGCTCGACGTCGGGCAGCAGGCGCGACACGGTGATCGCCAATGAGTAGGGCTCCTCGCCGCCGGCGCAGCCGGCGCTCCAGAGCCGCAGGTGCGGTTCTGCCTTCCTGCGCTCCATGATCAAGGCGGGCAGCACGTCGCGCTCGAGCACCTCGAAGGTCTGGCGTCCCCTCAGGAAGTACGTCTCGCCGATCGTCAGGTGCCAGGCGAGCGCCTGCACCTGGTCGGGAGTCATCGCGGCGGTGGTGAGGCAGAAGTTGACGAACGCCGTCGTGCTGGTGTGGCCGAAATCGTGCGCCGCGCGCACCAGCCCGCGCTCGAGCTCGGCGTAGCGCTCCTCGGGGAAGTGCAGGCCAGTCCAGCGGCCGACGAGGTCGCTGAGTGCGGCAAGCTGTGACCGGGGTATCGCGGTCATGCTTCGATGCCCGCGTCGACAGCGCTCAGGGTGTCGGCCAGGGCGAGCTCCTCGTCGGCGGTCAGCACCGTGTCGATGTCGAGCACGAACACCATCTCGGCCCCGAACAGGAACACCTCATCCACGTAGTTGAGTTCAGGGACGATATCGGCCGCCGCCACCTGCTCGTGACCGAGGTCGCGCACGAGACCCTCGGCCTCGTCGACCGGCAGGGCCACGCGTCCGGTCGACGACTCCGCCACCACGAAGTGGTCGTCGACGTCGATGTCGCGTGGCTCCAGGTGGAACCGCGCGCGCAGGTCGACCACCGGCACGACCTGTCCCTGGAGGTTGATGATGCCGAGGATGATGGGCGGCGCTTCCGGCAGCGACGTCACCTCGACCGCGCGCACGACGCGCTCGACCACGTGCAGCGGCAAGGCATAGCGCTGCCCGTCCAGGACGAAGATGACAAGTTGACTCGAATCCACCACGGCAGAAAGACCCCGTCAGTCTCTGGTCGCTCCCACAGCACGCGCCTCTGAGAATCGGCGGGCCGACGCTTCACCTTTAGCTATCTCCAGCCTCGTTCGATGCAGGCCGTACGTTTCCTCGACGCAGGGGCCGCGGCGGCGGCCGCGCTATACTGGCGGCGTCCGGGCGCCGCGAACCGCTCGCGCGGCCGCCGCGTCTCCCTCCCGAAGGAGGACGAGGATCGAACCCCTGCCCCCTGGTCTGCTCGAGCGGCTGCGCCGCGGCACACCTGAGGCACGGACCGAGTTCTTCCGCCTGTACGCCCCGCGTGCGCGCGAGATCCTCTTCCTGCAAGACATGTGCGACGACGTCGACGACGGCGTCCAGGAGGTGTTCGTCAAGGTGTTCCGCGCGACGCTCCCGCGCGAGGAGACGTTCCTGGGCTGGTTCTACCAGGTCATCCTGAACACGGGCCGCGACCTGGGGAGGCGGCGCCGGAGCCGCCTGCGGCTCTTGCGCCGCCTCACCGACGCGGCCCCGGCCGACGTGGCTCCGCCGTCGGCCGAGCCGTTCGGCGACCCTGGCCTGCGCGACGCGCTGCAGTCGCTGGGTCCCGAGTTCCGCGAAGCAGTCGCGCTGCGCTTCTTCGCCGACATGCCGCTCGACGAGATCGCCCGCTGTCAGCAGGTCCCGGTCGGTACCGTCAAGTCGCGCCTGCACACGGCCCTGGCCCGCTTGCGGACCGCCATCACGAGCGCTCCGGCCACCCCCGGCGAGGCCGCGGAAGCCGCGACTAGGCCGCCGGAATCCGGGCATATGCGAGGTGAGGTGCCCATCCCGTGAGCGATCTCCACGACAACCAGCGCGCCGCCTTCGACGACGATCGTCTGCTCGACTATGCCCTGGGCATCGAGGACGATCCCGAGCTCACTGCCGCGCTCGCCCACTCGACCGGGTTGCGCGAACGGCTCGCCGACCTCAAGTCCGATCTCTCCGCGATCGAAGACGAACTGCGGCGCACTATCCCCCCCGTCGACGACGCCTACCTCGAGCCTTCGCCGGACCACTGGCCGCGCCTGGCCCGGTTCATGGTGCACGACGACGTGAGGCGGCGGCCGCGGCGCGGCCGCCGCCTCACCGCCGGCTTCGCCGCGGCCGCGCTCGTGCTCGCGGTCATCGTCGGGCTCGTCTCGATCCTGCCGCGCAACGTGTCCAGCCCGAACTCGGGCCTGGCCGCCAAGGGTGGCGAGGGCCTGAGCGCGGCCGGCGCCCCGGCCGCGAACGGGCAGACGCCTGCCACGGCGCCGGCCGCGCCCGTCGTGGCCGCATACGCCGACGGCTTCCGCACAGTCGCGGTCGTACGCGCCGGCCGGGTCACCAACGGCCGCCAGAGCTTCACGCTGGTCCGCGCGCTGAAGGGCGCGATCGCCGCGAGGTTCACGCTGTCGGTCTCACCCGCGACCAAACCCGCCTCGGCCGGCTCGCTGCAGATCGCCTATCTCGATCCCCTGACTACTTCTGCCGGCCGCACGATCACCGGCCAGGTGTACGGCGCCGGAACCCCCACGGGAGCGGCAAGCCCGGCCTCCGGCGCGGTGGCGGGCGCCGGCGGCGGCGGCTCGAGCCCGCCGTCGGGCTCCCGCTCGACGGTCGTGAGCCTCTACCGCTTCCACGGCGCGCACGGCACGCTGGCGGCGACCACGCCGCTGCCCCCCGGCGTCGATGCAGCCTCGGTGCGCCTGCCCTAGCGGGTCGGCCCCTGCGCCCCCGCACGGCCTGCCTGATCTGCCTCGTCGTACCTGCCGCTTGCGCTGCCGCCTCCGGCCAGTGTAGAAGTCTGACCATGTCCGGACTCCTCGATGGTCGTAACGTGCTCGTCATGGGCGTCGCCAACCGGCGCAGCATCGCCTGGGCAGTGGCCCGCGCCGTGCACGCCCAGGGCGGGCGCCTGGCTCTCACCTACCAGTCGGACCGCATCAAGCCGCGCCTCGAGCGCCTGGTCGGCGAGATCGACGGCGACGTGCTTCTGCTCGAATGCGACGTGGCCACCGACGACGGCGTGGCGAAGGCCATGAAGCGCCTGGCGCGCGAGATGCCGGTGCTCCACGGGCTCGTGCACAGCATCGCCTACGCGCCGGCAGAGGACCTTCAGGGCAGCTTCGTCGAGACCACCCGCGACGGCTTCGCCGTCGCCAACGACATCAGCTCTTACAGCCTGATAGCGGCGGCGCGCGAAGCGCGCCGCCTCATGGCCCAAGGTGGTGCGATCGTGACGATGACCTACGCCGGCTCGCACCGGGTGGTCCCCAACTACAACGTCATGGGTCCGGCGAAGGCCTCGCTCGAGGCCAGCGTGCGTTACCTGGCGGCAGACCTGGGGCCGGCCGAGATCCGGGTCAACGCCGTCTCGGCCGGCCCCATCCACACTGTCGCGGCACGCAGCATCAAGGACTTCGCCGGCATGCTCGAGCTGCTCCAGACGCACACGCCGCTGCGACGTAACGTCACCGCCGAAGAGGTCGCCGACGCGGCCGTCTTCCTGCTGTCAGACCTGTCGCGCGCGATCACGGGCGAGATCATCCACGTCGACGCCGGCGCCCACGCGGTGACCTGAGGGAACGGGGCCGCTAGCTGCTCTGGTCGCGCTCGTCGATCTCGGCGCTCTCGCCCGCCTCGCGGCGATCGGCGAGGTACTGCTCGTGCGACTCCTGGATCATGCGCCTCACTCGCGGCGAGATGCCCGCACGGCGGCGGCGCTCCCACCACTCGTCGACCGACACCTTCTTGAGCTGCTCGTACTTCAGCCAGAGCGCCACGGCGAGCGCGAGCAGCACGACTTCGACGACCGCGAGCGCGATCATGCGCACGTTCAGCGGCGGCGAAAGCGGGATCTGGGCGATGATGCCGGTCACGACCGCCACCGTCACGGGCTCGCCGAGACCGAGGGCGCGGTCCCGCTGCTCAGCGGCGGTGCCGTGTAGGCCGGTGGCGCGGGCAAGGCCTTGCCCTTCGGCCCGTCCTGGATGTAGGGCAGGATCTTGGCCACCTCCTGCGTGCTCATGATCTGGCCCCAGGCCGGCATGAGCAGCTCGCCCTTCTTGCCGGGCGGCGGTATCGAGCCGTTCGTGAGGGTCGTCATGAACTCTGCAAGGGTGATGTTGTCGGCCGGGTTGCGCAACAGCGGCACGATCTTGTCGGGACTGAGTGGGTTCGGCGCGGGCGGAGGTGTGGCGTTCGCGCCCACCTGGCCGTGGCACGAGATGCAGGCGTAGCCGACGTAGATGTCTGGCGCCGTGGGTGGGTCGAAATCGACCTGCACCCCGGTGCGCGGGAAGCCGGCCAGGATGTAGGCGGCGATGGCGCTCGTCTGGGCGTCGTTGACGACGCCCTTCCACGACGGCATGTTGATGATGCCGGGCTTCTTGCTGATGATGCTGCCCTCGTTCATCACGGTCGTGATCTGGGCGGCGTTGCGGAACTGTTCGGACGGATCGCGGTACGCGTTGTTCAGGGGCGGGATGTCGTCGTCGCCGCCGACGTTGAGGCGGTTGGGGACGCCGCCGACACCGTCGGGCGCGTGACAGCGCACGCAGGCGAAGGCGACGTAGAGCGCGGCGCCGTCCTTGACCTGCTGACTGACCGCCACGGCGCTCGTGGCGCCGGGCGAGGGCGAGCCTGTCGACGGCGCCTCCGGCGTCGCCAGGCTGGCACACCCGGCGCCGACGACGAGCGCCGCCAGGACGGCCGGCAGCGCCAGTGCCAGGGTGATCCGTTTCATGTGCCTCCCTTTCGGACCCTTCACGACACTGCCCCCCAGATGGTGAGCACGACGGTGGCGACGATGACCACCAGCGCGATCGTCGTCGTCACCGGTTTGCGCAGCGGGTTGCGCACGGGGCTGCGGTCGACGAACGGCAGGATGATGATCACCACGAGCAGCACGCCCGGCACGATCAGCCCGATCTTCTCGGGCACGATCTTGAGCAGCTGGAAGAGGCTCAGGTAGTACCACTCGGGCTTGGTGTTGGCCGGCGTCACGAGCGCGTTGGCGCGCTCGCCCAGGCTCGCCGGCCACAGCAGGGCGAGACCGCCCATGATCGCGAGGAACAGGGCCAGGATCATGACCTGAGAGGTGAACTCGAGCCAGAAGTAGGGGACGAAGCGTCTCGCCGGGCGCGTGCTCGCGCTCCCAGTAGTAGCGCGAGGTGTGCTCCTGACGGGGCCGGTCGACGATGTCGGGCATTGGCGTCCTCCCCCCTCGCCTAGAGCCGTCCGGAGATGCCGTGACGGCGGATCATCCAGAAGTGAGCGCCCAGGAAGGCCACGATGATCGCCGGGAAGACCAGCACGTGCAGATCGAAGAACCGGCCGAGCGTCGCCGCCGTGATGTTCTCGCCGCCACGCAGGCTGACCAGCAGGAAGTGGCCGATCAGCGGCGTCGAGCCGGCGATGTCGGTGCCCACACGGGTCGCCCAGTAGGCCTTCTGGTCCCAGGGCAGCAGGTAGCCGGTGAAGCCGAAGCCCAGCGTGACCAGCAGCAGCGCGACGCCGCTGAGCCAGTTGAGCTCGCGCGGGCCGCTTGTAGGCGGTGGTGAAGAAGACGCGCAGCATGTGCACGAAGACGAGCACGACCATGCCGGTCGCCGCCCACTTGTGGATCGAGCGCACCCACCAGCCGAACGAGCACGTTGGTCGAGATGTTGACGACGCTCTGGTAGGCGTTGTCGGGCGTCGGCTGGTAGTAGACCACCAGGAGGATGCCGGTCACGGCCAGGATCAGGAACAGGATGAAGGCGATGCCGCCGAAACAGTAGATGTAGTTGGTGGCGTGGATCGGCACGATGCGGTTGTACTGGTCCTCCATCAGCTCTTCCATGCCGAGCCGATTGATGACCCAGGCGATCCACCCGGGGTCCGGCCGTGGGTCGCCCCTTCCGGCGCCGCGTCGGTCTGGCTCACGTCGCCTCCCTGTGGTCCCACGCCCTCGACGCTCACTGGAACTGCCCCTTGTACCAAGCCGGATAGGAAGCCCGGCTGAAGCTGACGGGGCCGACCAGGAGCGAGCCGCCGCTCACCTTCGAGCTGTAGATCGGCAGCGGCAGCGTCGCCGGCCCGTGCGTGACCGTGCCCGTCGCCGAGAAATCGCTGCCGTGGCAGGGACAGTGGAGGCTCGCTACCGCTCGGCGCGACGACGCAACCGAGGTGTGTGCAGATGGCCGAGTAGACGACGAGCTTGCCGCCTACGTTGGTGACGATCGACCGGGCGACCGGCGACGGTGACCGGGGTCAGCTGCCCGGCCGGAAACGACGAGACCGGACCGACGGTGGTGACCTGGCCGATGGCCGAGGTGCTCGCCGTGCGGCGGCTTGAGGAAGCGGATGATCGGATAGATGATGCCGCCGAGCCGCGACCGCGCCGACGACGCCGATCAGCCACTTCAGGAATCCGCCCCTCGTCATGCGTGCCCCCACCTCGTGCCACTGGACTTCGCAGCCCTGTCTATCCAAAAACGGCGCAGGGAAAACGGGACGACGGCGATGGCGGGTTCAGGGCGGCTCCGGCGCGGCGGGCGGCCGCCCGCCCGCAACCGCCCGCCTCAGCGCGGTGCTATCATCGCCCGCGATGATCGCCTGGCACGCCAGGAACCTCACCACCGGCCGCGTGAGCGCGCAGCACGACGACGTCGTGGTGCCGTCGTTCAGCACCATCAAGATCCTGCTCGCGGCAGCGTTCTGGAAGGCGGTCGAGGCCGGCGAGCTGAACGAAGCCCGGCCCTACGCCTTCCAGCCCTGGCAGGCCGTCGGCGGCGCCGGTGTGCTGCGCGGCTTTCGTCACGCCGCGAAGATGGCGCTCGCCGACTACGTCCACCTGGCGCTCGTCGTCAGCGACAACGACGCCACCAACGTGGCGATCGCCTTCACCGGTATGGAGCGCGTCAACGCGCTCGCGGCGCAGCTCGGCCTGCCGGCCACCGCGCTGCGCCGCGTGATGATGGACTGGGACTCAGCCAAGGCGGGCGTCGACAACACGACGAGCGCCCGCGACCTGGCGGCGCTGCTCGAGCTGCTGGCCGCCGGCGACGCCAGGATCGGCGCGCTCGCTTGCGAGCGCGTACTGGCGTCGCTCGCCCTTCAGGAACATCTCGACGGCCTGCCGCGCGGTCTGCCACCCGATGCGCTCTACGCCGGCAAGCCCGGCGACGATCAACCAGAGGGGCGTTTCGCCCACGACTGCGGGCTGGTAACGACGCCGGCCGGCGAGACGCTCGTCATGGTGGTGCTCACTGACGGCGAAGGCAGCTACGATGCGGTCGCGCGCACGACTCGCGCGCTGTATGAGGAGCTTGCGGGCGGTCAAGGCACGTCGCCCGATCCCGTCGCACCGGCCGGCGACTGATTACGGCGCGACGCGCGGTGCCACGCCCAGACCGGGCCGGTCTGAGGCCGTGAACAGGTCGCCGTCGATCCGGACGCCGCCGAACGGGTCGTCAGCGACCAGCAGTGGGCCGTCGAGGTCGACGTAGTCGGCAAGGCTCGCGACCTGCAGTGCCGCGGCGATCCCCAGGCTCGATTCGATCATGCAGCCCAGCAGGATGCGGCAGGCACGCTCCTTGCAGGCCACCATGAGCGCCGCCGCGTTGGCGATGCCGCCGCACTTGGCGAGCTTGACGACGAAGCCGTCGTAGAGATCGACCACCTCGTCGAGGTGGTCGATGTCGAGCAGCGCTTCGTCGCCGAAGAGCTGCACCGCCGAGCGCTCGAGCAGCCAGGCCTGGTCGTCGACCGCCGCGGCCGGCAGCGGCTGCTCGACGAGCTCGGCGTTGAGGGCGGCGAGGGCGTGGAGCGCCCTCGCCGCCCGCTCGCGGTCCCAGCCCTCATTGGCGTCGTACCGGAAGCGCGTATCGGGCAGCGCCTTGGCGAGGCGCTGGGCGACCTCGATGTCGCCGTCGAAGCCGAGCTTGATCTTGAGCGAACCGATGTCGCCCGCCGCGCGAGCCTGGGCGAGCATCAGCTCGGGATCGCCGATCGGGATCGTGAGCGACGTGCGCACAGAAGCGCGTTCGAGGCCCAGCATGCTCCACACGGGTTCTCCGGCCTGTCTGCCGGCGAGGTCCCAGGCTGCTGCCGACAGGGCGGAACGCAGCGCCGGGAACGTGGTCTGTGCGGCGCAGAACGCCTCGACCGCCGCGACACCTTCGATCGCTTCGAGGGTGGGCGCGAGCTCGGCCAGCGCCGCCTCGTCGTCGGCGCGCGACTCGTGGTAGCGCGCGTTCGGGGCCCCCTCGCCGTAGCCGACGACGCCGTTCTCGTCGGTCATCGTGACGACGAAGTTGGCGAACTCGCTGTGCGCCCAGCGCGAGATGCCGAACGGCGTGCGCGTCGCGAGGTCGAGCGGCGCCAGAGCGATCGAGATCACGGATGATCCATCCGTCATCAGACCGGGTCGTGATCCGCCGGCGCAGCGCCCGCGCGGGGCCGGAACCGTGGGTCGCGGCGAGGCGGGGGCGGGGCGGCGCCGGACGCTGCCCCGGACGCGGCGGCGTGCGGTGCGGCGGCGCCGGGCGCGACGGCATCGCGCGCGACGGTGAAGACGCCTTCGACCGGCGCATAGGCCCAGCGCCCCTCGACGTCGCGGGTGGTCAGGTACCAGTGGTAGGCGCGGCCGAGCCGAAGGCCGGCGGCGGCGGGGACGGCGTAGGCCGTCCCCGCCGCCGTCTCGCCTTCGAGCTCGACCTCGTGCACCAGCTTGGCGCCGGCGTCGATGCAGCCGCCCTCGTGGATCGCGAGCTTCAGCGCGGTCTGATTGACGCCGGGGTCGAGGATCGACCAGCTCAGCACGGGCGTGACGGTGGCGATTTCGATCCCGCCGTCGGGGCGCAGTCCGCGAGCGCGCACCAGCCCGGTGGCAAGGAACGGGTTGTCGGGCGCCGGCTTGTTGACGAAGGCGGCCACCGCGTCGGGTGAGAACCCGTTCGCGTCGCGGGCGAACACCGAGACCTCATAGGCCATGTCCTCGACGAGCTGTTCGGCGGCGAGGGTGATCGACGTCTCGCCCGGGGGCAGGTCGGTCGCCAGCAGCGGGTCCTTCCAGACGCCGCGACGCAGGAGGTTGGCCTCGACCCGCCAGCCCGCGAGCGACCCTGTGCCGTCGTCCGAAGACCAGGCGATCGTCGCGGGACCGCCCGGGTGAGCGGCGGCCGGCGCCGCGACGAGCACCGGTGGCGCCGGCCGCCGCCCGGCCTCACCACCCTCCAGCACGACGCGCACGTAGTCGTCGTCGAGCACCGGTGCGCGATCCGGAAGATAAGCGTTCTGCAGCCGGGTCGCCGTGTTGTCGTAGAGCTCGCGGCGGCGGCGGTCGCGCGGCAGGCGCCGCAGGTTGTAGAACGGCAGGGGCGCGAGACCCGCGCGCCGTCGCAGCGCGACGGCGTCGGTCTCGCGCCCTGGGTTCGCTTCGAGCAGCCGCTCGTGGAGCCAGCGGTCGTAGTACCTACCGCCGGCGAACCACGAACGGAGGTAGGCGCCTCCTTCGTTCCACAGCCGGTCCGTGCCGCCGGTGGCCCGCATGAACCGCGTGCGCAACTCACGGGCGGCGACCTGCACGAACTCGCCATCCCGCTCTTCGAAGAGCGGGATGTCGCCCCGCGGCGACGAGTCGTAGACCAGCAGGCGTTCGCCGATGCGGCCGTAGACGATCACCACATGGAACTTGCCCGGCTCATGATGGTCGTGGGTCGTGACGACGTCGCCCGGCAGGAGTTCGCCCATGTCGCTGATGGGCGGCCAGAGACGCGGCCGCACGGCCCGGTCGGCCGTGGCGGCGTCGAGGTCCTCCTGCAGCGGGTCGCCGCCCAGCAGGCGACCGTAGAGGGCCCGCATGAAGCCCCAGCAGTCGAACCGGTCGTCGAGATCGTAGGGTCGCGCCTGCGGCGCGAGCAGCTCGATCTGCCTCAGCACGACATCGGGCGCGAGCGTGGATGCGGCGGCGGCTTCGCCGCCGCCGCTGGCTACGGTGGGAGTCATAGCCTGATGCTTATCAACCGTCGCCTGCCGCGTCAATCGGCAACCTGCCTAGTGCCTCGAGGGCGCGTCCGGCGACCGCGCCGCCTGCCGAGCTTGCCAAAGACGCTCCGGTAGCCTTTGATACAAGCTATGTCCGTGCAGGGAGACAAGCTCCTCGACGTGCGCGATCTCGCCGTCACCTTCCAGAGCCAGGAGGGGATGGTCCACGCCGTCGACGGCATCACCTTCTCCGTCGCCCCCGGCGAGATGGTCGGCCTCGTGGGCGAGTCGGGTTGCGGCAAGAGCGTCAGCGCCCTGGCCATCCTCGGTCTCGTGCGCATGATGAACAACGCCACCGTCACCGGCAGCATCGAGTTCATGGGCCGCGACCTGCTGCAGCTGCCCGAACGACAGGTGCGCAGCGTGCGCGGCCGCGACATGTCGATGATCTTCCAGGACCCCGTCACCTCGCTGAACCCGGTGCTGTCGATCGAACGCCAGATGACCGAAGGCATCGAGAACCACCTCGGCGTCAGTCACAGCGATGCGGCGAAGCGCTCGATCGAGCTGCTCGAGACGGTCGGCATCCCCAAGGCCGCCGAGCGCATGCACGATTACCCGCACCAGTTCTCGGGCGGCATGCGCCAGCGCGTCATGATCGCCATCGCGCTGAGCTGCAACCCCAAGCTCCTGCTCGCCGACGAGCCCACGACCGCGCTCGACGTGACGATCCAGGCGCAGATCCTGCGACTCATGAAGGAGCTCTCACGCGACTACGGCGCCGGCCATCATCCTGATCACCCACGACCTCGGCGTGGTCGCCGGCATGACCGAGCGCATCCTCGTGATGTACGCGGGGCGCATCGTCGAAGCGGCGACCGCCAAAGAGGTCTTCGGGCAGCCGCACCACCCCTACACGGTCGGTCTGCTGCGCTCGGTACCGCGCCTCGACGAGCCACGCAAGGACGTCCTGCATTCGATCGAGGGATTGCCGCCCGATCTCGCCCATCTGCCGCCGGGCTGCGCCTTCGCGCCCCGCTGCGTGCTGCAGACCGCCGAGTGCTGGGAGCAGCCGCCCGAGCTTCTCCCGACCACGCTCGGCCGGCTTTCGGCCTGCATCCACGCCGACAAGCTCATCGAGGCGGTGCCGGCGTGAGCGACGACTGGAGCCACTACCCAGAGCCGACCGGCAACGGCGACGGCCGTCTGGTACGCATCGAGGACCTCAAGGTCCACTTCCCCATCACCAGCGGCATCGTCGTGCAGCACAAGATCGGTGCGGTGCGGGCCGTCGACGGCCTCACGTTCGACATCATGCGCGGCGAGACGCTCGGGCTCGTGGGCGAGTCCGGCTGCGGCAAGTCGACCACCGGACGCGCGATCCTACAGCTCGAGAAGCTGACCGGCGGCCACGTCCTTTACGAGGGCGCCGACCTGGCCAGGCTTCGCGGCGGCGCGCTGCGTCGTCAGCGCCGCCGCATGCAGATGATCTTCCAGGACCCGTACGCGTCGCTGAACGCGCGCATGACGCTCGGCGCACATCGTGGGCGAGCCCCTGCTCGTGCACAAGCTGCGCCCGCGCGGCGGGCGCGAGGCGCGCGTCAAGGAACTGCTCAACATCGTCGGCATCAATCCCAACACGATCAACCGCTACCCGCACGAGTTCTCGGGCGGCCAGCGCCAGCGCATCGGCATCGCCCGGGCGCTGGCGGTCGAGCCCAACTTCATCGTCTGCGACGAGCCGATCTCGGCGCTCGACGTCTCGATCCAGGCGCAGATCGTCAACCTGCTGCAGGAGCTGCAGCGCAGGCTCGGACTGACCTACCTGTTCATCGCCCACGACCTGTCGGTGGTGCGCCACATCTCGCGACCGCGTCGCGGTGATGTACCTCGGCCGCATCGTCGAGATCGCCGCCAACGCCACGCTCTACGGCGAGCCCATGCACCCCTACACGCAGGCGCTGCTGTCGGCCGTGCCGATCCCCGATCCGGTGGTCGAGGAGCGTCGCAAGCGCGGTCGTACTGGCCGGCGACGTGCCGAGCCCGGCGTCGCCGCCGTCCGGCTGTCACTTCCACACGCGCTGTCCGGTCGCGCAGGAAGGCCTGTGCGACGTCGAGGACCCGGCCCTGCGCGAGGTCCGGCCGAGCCACTTCGCCGCATGTCATCTCGTCACCGCCACCGAGTATCCGCACATCAGGTCGGCTCAAGACGAAGCCGGCGCCCGCGCGATCGCTGATTCTCACGACGGAGGGGGTGACGGCGAATGAGCACGACCGACGACGACCGGAAGCGGGAGCAGGAGCTCGAGGCCTATCGGGACAAGTTCGGTTCCGAAGGAGCAGCGGGCGTGCTCGGATTCCGCGGCGATCTCGACCCGGTCAGCGGCGCCGAGCTGAGCACGTTCGCCGGCGACCTTGGTGCGGTGGCGGCCCACGCCGGCTGGAACCCCGAAGCCGAGGCCATCGCCGGGCGCGGCACCTGGTCCGAGGTCTGGCGCCGGTTCCGCAAGGACAAGTTCGCCGTGGTGGGCCTCGTGATCATCGTGCTGCTCGTCCTGATCGCGATCACGGCGCCCTGGATCCGCCCGCACAACCCGGTCACCCAGTACAACGACGGGATCACCAACCAGGGCATGCCGGTCGGCCCGAGCGCCAAGTTCTGGCTCGGCACCGACACGCTCGGCCGCGACCTCTTGAGCCGCCTCATCTACGGCGCCCGTGTCTCGCTCGTGATCGGCGTACTCGCCAACGGCTTCGCGCTTCTGCTCGGTGTGATCTTCGGCATCACCGCCGGGTACTTCCGCGGCTGGGTCGAGACGCTGATCATGAGGGCCACCGACGTCATGATGGCCTTCCCGATCTTCCTCTTCGCGATCGCCTTATCGGCGGCCATCAACAAACCAGGCATCTGGGTGCTGGTGCTGGTCATCGGCATCGCCTACTGGACGCCGATGACGCGCGTCATCCACGGCGAGGTGCTGTCGATCCGCGAGAAGGAGTTCGTCGACGCCGCGCGGCTCACCGGCTGCTCGACGGTGCGGATCCTGTACCGCCACATCCTGCCCCACCTCGTCGCGCCGATCATCGTCTACACGAGCCTCGGCATCGCCACCACGGTGCTGTTCGAAGCCTCGCTGTCGTTCATCGGCCTAGGCGTGCAGCCGCCCACGGCTTCGTGGGGACAGATGATCTTCGACGGCCAGGCCTACTATCTGGCCGCTCCCGGCCTGATCATCTACCCCGGCCTGTGCATCATGCTGACCGTGCTCGCCTTCAACCTCGTCGGCGACGGCCTGCGCGACGCCTTCGACCCGCAGCAGCGGCGGCGGTAGGCGGCCGGGCGATGAGCGGCGTGACGACACTCGACGCGGCACCGGCGACCGTGACCCACGCCGCTCATCCGTCGCCCGGCCGCCCGACGCCCGGCGGCGCCGTGACGATCGCCTACCAGACCACCCCGACGAGCTTCGACCCAGCCGTCTCCTGGGAGGTCACCGACTGCGCCATGATCCACCAGATCTACCAGGGCTTCTTCCGCTACGCGGCCCGGGCCGGCGAGGCCGGCACGGCGCTCGAGCCCTGCCTGGCGACGGCCGTGCCGACCGTCGCCAACGGCGGCCTGAGCTCTGACGGCCGCACGATCACGATCCACCTGCGCCCCGGTGTGCGGTTCCAGCCACCGCTCGACCGTGAGGTGACCGCCGACGACTTCGTCTACAGCTTCGAGCGCATGATGAACCCGCGCGCGACACCGCTTGCGCCGGCCACGTACTTCTACATGGGCGTGGTCGGCGCCAAGGACTTCTTCGACGGCCGCGCCCCGGGGATCGCCGGGTTCGAGGCGCTCGACTCCACCACCATCCGCATCGCCCTGACCAAGCCCGATCCCTCGTTCCTGCACGCGCTGTCGCTCGAGTTCTGCGACGTCGTGCCGCGCGAGTGGGTCGAGCGTTGGGGCGCCGACTTCGCCCGCAAGCCCCTCGGCACTGGCCCGTTCATGCTCGACCGCTGGACCACCAACCGAGAAGTCGTGCTCAGACGCAACCCGTCGTATTGGGAGCGAGGGCTGCCCTACCTCGATGAGATCCGCTACGCACTCACCTTCACCCCCGACCATGGCCGTCCACCTGCTGCGCAGCGGTCAGCGTCGACGTGCTCGGCAACGGCATCCCTCCGGCCGACATCGCCGGGTACCGCGACGACCCCGCGCTGGAGCGGTCGCGTGCACTCGCAGCCACTGTTCGCCACCACCTACCTGTTCCTCAACGTCGAGATGACGCCGTTCGACGATGTCAGGGTGCGTCAGGCCGTCGCCTGGGCGATCGACCGCGACAAGCTCGTCGGGCTGCTGGCCGGGGAGGGCCGGTCGCTGTACCAGGTGTTCCCGCCCGGCCTGCCCGGCCACCAGCCCGACCGCGGCTGGTACGGCTACGACCCCGAGAAGGCGAGGGCGCTGCTCGCCGAAGCCGGCCTTCCCGGACGGCTTCTCGACCTCGCTGTACTGCGAGAACGTCGAACCGAGCCCGCAACTCATGCGGGCGATCAGCGGCGACCTTGCAGCCGTCGGCATCAGGGCCGACGTCAAGCCGCTGAGCAACGCTTCGTTCGCGACCCTGCAGGGCACGCCGCGCGCACTGACGATGGGCAGCTTCGCCTGGTGGATGGACTTCCCCGACCCCATCGACTGGGTCGCGCCGCTGTTCACCAGGGGGCCGGGCGCCAACAGCGGCGTCAACTCGAGCTTCTGGTCGAGCGCCGAGCTCGAGCGCATGCTCGACGAGGCGCAATCGCTGACCAGCCCGGCCGCTCGCGTCGCCCGTTTCAGCGAGATGCAGGAGCTGATCATGGCCGAAGCGCCCTACATCACCCTGTTCTCGATGACCAAGACGACGATGTGCTCGGCGCGCGTCGGTGGCTTCTATCTGCATCCCGTGTACGAGATCGACCCGGTCCGCTTCTGGGCCGTCTCGTGAGACACATGACCGGCATCACACACAGCAATACTCAGGGGGTCACGATGACACGAAGAACATCAGGGAGACTGTCTCTAGTCTTGGCCGCTCTTCTCGTCGCAGCGATCGCCGTGGCGCTCGTCGCCGGCTGCGGCAGCAGCACGAACGGTGGCTCGAGCACCGGCGGCACCGGCACCGGACCCAAGATGGGTGGCACGCTCAACGTCTCGTTCCAGGGCGAACCGACGGGCCTCGATCCGGCCGTCGCCTGGGAGGTCGAGTCCTGGTCGATCGAGCACTGCATCTTCAACCAACTGCTCACTTACAAGGCGGCTGCAGGACCGGCGATCGTGGTGCCCGACATCGCGACCGAAGTGCCCTCGACGGCCAACGGCGGCATCACCAACGGCGGCAAGACCTACATCTTCCATATCCGCCCGGGCGTGAAGTTCCAGGCGCCGGTCAGCCGCGACGTCACGGCCACCGACGTCAAGTGGAGCTTTGAGCGCATGATGAACCCGAAGGCCGTGCCGCTCGCGCCGGCGGGCTACCTCTATGACAAGGTGGTCGGCATCTCCGCCTTCCAGAGCGGCAAGGCCAAGGAGATCACCGGTGTGAAGGTGATCGACCCGCAGACGATCGAGTTCGACCTCACCCAGCCTGACTACACGTTCAACTACGTCATGTCGCTGCCCTTCACGGCCGTGATGGCCAAGGAGTGGGTCGACAAATACAACTCGCGCACGATCGCCCGGCACCCGCTCGGCACCGGTCCGTTCGTCTTCGACCACTGGAGCAACGGCCAGCAGATCATCCTCAAGAAGAACCCGGATTACTTCGTACCGAACTTCCCCTACCTCGACACGCTCGACTTCGAGTTCGCCGCGAGCGCCTCGACGGCCGTGCTCCAGCTGCAGAGCGGCAAGACCGACGTACTCGGCAGCGGGCTGCCCTCGGCCGACTACGTGCGGACCACCACGAACCCGCAGTGGAAGAGCCAGGTCGCGACCGCGCCGCAGATCGGCTGGTACTACGTCTTCATGAACGTCAAGGTGAAGCCGTTCGACAACCTGCAGGTCCGCCAGGCGATGAACTACGCCATCGACACGAACAAGATCCTCAAGCTGCTGTACGGCCAGGCGGAGGCGCTGAACCAGGTCTTCCCGTCCGGCATGGCGGGCCACGTCGACGGGGCGACGTTCTACTCATACGACCCTGCCAAGGCGAAGGCGCTGCTGGCACAAGCGGGCTACCCGAACGGCTTCAGTGTCACGTTCTACACCCACAACGTCGACCCGATGCCCAAGCTCGCCCAGTCGATCCAGAACGACTTGGCGCAGGTCGGGGTCAAGGCTTCGATCAAGCAGCTCGCCGAGGCCCCGTACTGGGATCTCATCGCCCGCATGAACGCGAAGATCCCGATCGGCCTGACCGACTGGTACATGGACTACCCCGATCCCACCGACTGGATCGGGCCGCTGTTCAGCAAGTCGAGCGCCCTGACCGACGGGGGCGCGAACGTGAGCTGGTGGTGGGATCCGCAGCTCGAGTCGCTATATGCCCAAGCCAAGCCGATGACGCCGGGACCGGAGCGCACCAAGCTCTTCGAGCAGATGCAGCAGATCATCATGCAGCAGGCGCCGGTCGTGCCGCTCTACCAGCCGGTGCTCACCACGATGTCCTCGAAGAGCACCGGCGGGTTCTACACGAACGCCGCCTTCACCTACGACTTCCCGAGCTACTGGAAGAAGTGACCAGAGCCCGCACAATGCTGGACAAGGGCCCGCTGGGCGGGCGGCGCAGCCGCCCGCCCAGCGGCCCGGCCCTGCGGCCGGCGGCGGGGCACAGCCCCGCCGCCGGCCGGTCGACTGCGATGCCCGAGGGGAGGTCTAGGCCGTGGGCAAGTATCTGATCAGGCGCGTGCTGTGGATGTTCGTGGTGATCTTCTTCGTGAGCCTCATCACGTTCCTGCTCGCCTTCGCCATCCCGGCGGACCCGGCCAAGCAGATCGCCGGGCCGCACGCCACGCCCCAGATCCTCGCCACGATCCGCCATAGTCTGGGGCTCGACAAGCCGATCTGGTACCAGTACGGCCTCTACATGTGGCATCTTGGCCACGGCAACCTGGGCTACTCCTACAGCACCCAGCTTCCCGTCACGCAGTCGATCCTGCAGCGGTTCCCGGCTACCGTGATGATCGCCGTATGCGGGATCTTCTTCGAGCTGCTGATCGGCATCCCGATCGGCATGATCAGTGCCCTGAAGCAGTACAGCGCCCGCGACCGCGGCTTCACCATCTTCAGCCTGCTGGGCATCTCGATGCCTTCGTTCTGGCTGGGCATGATGTTCTCTACTTCTTCTGCTTCCGGTTGCATGTCTTCCCCAACCTCGCGCGGCTACCCCGGCTGGTCGTCGCCGTTCTACTGTCATGCTGCCCGGCCTGACACTGGGCATCGGCGGCGCGGCCTGGTATTCGCGCATGCTGCGTTCGAGCATGCTCGACATCCTCAACGCCGACTACGTCAAGGCGGCGCGCGCCAAGGGGCTGCCCGAGCGCGTCGTGGTCTGGCGGCACATCATGCGCAACGCGTGGTCGCCGATCATCACCCTGTTGGGCATGGACATCGGCTGGTTCCTCGGCGGCATCGTCGTGATCGAGATCGTCTTCGGCATCCCCGGCATCGGTTGGCAAGCCTGGAATGCGATCCTCAACATGGACCTGCCGATGATCATGGGCACGGTGCAGTTCGCCGCCCTGCTGATCGTCATCAGCAACCTCGTCGTCGACGTCGCCTACACCTGGCTCGACCCCCGGGTCAAGTACAGCTGATCGGATGACCCGTTCGAGGCGCGTCGCCCTCGCGACGCCGCTAGTCTCATCCCTCGTCGCGATCGCGCTGCTGGCCGGCGCATTGCTCGCCGGAGCGCTGCTCGCGAGCGGATGCGGCGGGCCGGCGAACGCCCGCCCGCCCGCCGCCGACGCCACGCGTCACGATCTTGCCGCCTTCGCATCCGAGTACGTGCGCCAGCGCGCGCTGGCGGCGACCAAGGGCGCCGACCTTGCGGCGCTACGCGGCATGTACCTGCCCGGCTCGCCGCTCGCAGACCTCGATCTGTGGCGGGCGCGCGGCGTCGCTGCGCTGGCCGCGCGCCGCTACAACGTCCGCGACCTCAGCATCGACGTGCGCCCGCTCGTGCGGCGCGTGACCGTCGCGCCCGGCGGGCGCACGGCGACGGTCGTCGTCTTCTCGTCGGTGATCATGAACCGCTGGAGCGACGATGTGACGCAGGGCTACGACGCCGTGGACCTGTCGGTGTCCGGCGGACACTGGTATGTCAGCGGCGACCGGTCTTCAGTGGTCGACAGGGCGCTGCCGGCCGAGCTCGCCGGCGGCGGCGCGCCCGCCAACGCCGTCGCCGCCGCGCGACGCGACTTGCGTAGCTACGCAAGCCGCGTCGTCCCGGCGGGCGTCACGAGCACCCTGCGGCGCTACTGCGCCGCGCTGAACCGCAAGGACGATGCGGCGGTCAAGCGCCTCTTCACGGCCGATTCGGCGGTGCAGAAGGCGCCGGCCCTGGGCGACTCACAGCAGCGCAGCGACTGGCATCTGGTGCGCGCCGTGGCGAGCGGCGGCGACGTCCCCGGCGTCTGCACCGCCTGGGTCACGCTGTCGTACAAGACGCCGCTGCCCGCCGCCGACCCGGGCGCGCGCGGCGCCAGGACGCTGGAGTCGTTCGAACTGCAGCCCGACGGCCGCTGGCTGATCTTCGCCCCGGCGCTGCCGGGGCCCTAGACGTCAGTCCGGCCGCTCGGTCGCGCGTCTTGCTCTTCGCCTTTCGCGCGAAGGCGGCGCGTCGGTCAGCGCTTCGCCGCCGCGCCAGGCAGCCCCGACGTGAGCAACTCCGGCAGCGAGCGCTGCAGCATGAACTCGAGCACGGCGTACGCGCGGCGCATGTCGAAGTCGTCGTCGATGGCCTCCTGGATGGCCAGACCGTCGACCACCGCGGTCATGAGCTCGGCCACACCCAGCAGCGCCTCCTGCTCGCAAGTCGACGGCTCGTCTTCGTCTCGCAACCAGTCCCGCTTGATCTCCCGGTACGAGTCGTAGGCGCGAGCCATGCGGTCGCGGAGCCCCGCGTTGCGCAGGGCGTAGGGCAGCACATCGAAGAAGACGCGGAACGAGCGCGACGAGCTGATCGTGCGCAGGCCGTCGATGAACGGGTGCAGACGGTCCTCGCTGCCGACGGTGCTCATGGCCGCCGCGGCGTCCTCCTGATCGTCGCGGAAGACCGAGTCGATCATCGCCTTGACGAGGCCCTCCTTGTTCCCGAAGTAGTACTGCACCATCGCCGAGTTGTCGCCCGACTCGGCCGCGATGGCACGCAGCGTGAGGCCGGAGAAGCCTTTGGTCACGAGCACGCGCTGGGCGGCGGCGAGGATCTTGAGGGCGGGCGGCGACATGCGCTGCCGCGGGTCGCCGCTCAGCGCCGCCGCCCCCTCCATCTGCTCGTCACATCCGTCAGCCGGCATGCACGTCCCCTCGTAGCGCTTGTGGTCAATCACTTGATTGATTAGACTTCGTCTTGCTGAACTAATCAACCCCCGAGCATCGAGAGGAACGACGATGGCGGAGACCAGCACAGAAGTCAGGACACTCGGCTACATGGTCGACGGCGAGTGGCACGAGTCGCAGTCCGACACCTGGGTCGACATCACCGACTCCAACACCGGCGAGATGATCGCCCGCACGCCGATGTGCACCGAGGCCGAGGTCACCGAGGCGATCGAGTCGGCCAACGCGGCCTTCGGCCGCCTGGGCCACGCAAGCCGATCCAGAAGCGCACCGAGGTGCTCTTCACGTGGCGCCCGATGCTCCTTCAGAGGATGGACGAGATCGCCACTCTGGTCTCGACCGAGCTCGGCAAGAACCTCGACGAGGCCCGCGGCGAGGTCATCAAGATCATCGAGGCGATCGACATCGCCGTCGGCGCGCCCGATGCTGATGAAGGGCGAGTCGCCTGATGAACGTGTCCACCGGACACGACACGGTCAGCTACCGCGAGCCGCTCGGCGTCTTCGCCGGCATCGCGCCGTTCAACTTCCCGGCCATGATCCCCTTCGGCTGGATGCTGCCCATCTGCATCGCCTGCGGCAACACCTTCGTGCTCAAGGCCGCCAACCCCGTGCCGCTCACCAGCCACCTGCTGCTCGACATGCTCTACGAGGCCGGCCTGCCCAAGGGCGTCGTCAACATGGTGACGGCCGAGAAGGAGCAGGCCGAAGTCCTGCTCAAGCACCCGGCCGTGCGCGGCGTCAGCTTCGTCGGCACCACGCCGGTCGGCAAGCACGTCTACTCGATCGCCGCCGCGCACGGCAAGCGCGTGCAGGCGCAGACGCAGGCCAAGAACCACGGCCTCGTGCTGCGCGACGCCTCGCTCGAGCGCGCCGCCCGCGGCATCATCAACTCGACCTTCGGCTGCGCCGGCATGCGCTGCATGGCGCTGCCCGTCTGCGTGGTCGAGAACGTGATCGCCGACGAGTTCGTCGCCTACATGAAGAAGTTCGCCAAGGAGCGCGTCGTCGGCGCCGCCTACGACCCCAAGACCGAGCTCGGCCCGGTCGTCTCGGCGGCCCACCAGGCGTCCGTCAAGGGCTGGATCGACAAGGGCGTCGAAGAGGGCGCCGACCTGGTCCTCGACGGCCGCGACGTCGTCGTCCCCGGCTTCGAGGGCGGCCACTTCGTCGGCCCGACGATCTTCGACCACGTGACCGAGGACATGATCTGCGGCCGCGAGGAGGCCTTCGGCCCCGTGCTCTTCATCAAGCGCGTCGACGACTTCGAAGAGGGCCTCACGCTGATGAACAACAACCCCTACGCCAACGGCTCGTGCATCTTCACCGAGAGCGGCTACTACTCGCGCGAGTTCGCGCGCCGCACGCACGCCGGCATGGTCGGCATCAACGTCGGCATCCCGGTGCCGGTGTCCTTCTTCCCGTTCGCGGGCCACAAGGACTCCTTCTTCGGCGACAACCACGTGTTCGGCAAGGACGGCTTCCAGTTCTTCACCGAGACCAAGTGCGTCACCACGCGCTGGTTCACCGAGGCCGACAAGAAGCAGAAGCAGATCAGCACCTGGGAAGGCACCGTCAACCGGTAAGCCGAAGACGGCAGCCAGCAGCGCCTTGGGAGAGGGGCGGGCCGCAAGGCCCGCCCCTCCTGCGTTCGCTCTATCCTCCAGGCGCCGATCCATGGCGCACCGGTCGCGACAGGAGTTCGCCGCTCGCCGTAGCTCACGGCAAGCGCCGGCCAGCGTGAGCCGTGCCGGTCTGCGAGCTCCGCGAGGATCGCGCGTCGTCGGCGAAGAAGTCGGGCGGCGGTGTCGCGCAGCGACGCCGCCGCCCCGGCGTGGTCGTTGGCCAGCAGCGCTCCGCGCACCCAGACGCGGCGTGCCGCGCTCGAGCGCCGCGCGCACGGCCTCGAGGTTGCGCACGTTGCCGTGGCCGAGCGGCACGGCGGCGCACGATCACGAGGTCGGCGTCGGCGCATCAGGCGCAGGTTCTCGGCGTGCGCGTCGTCGCCGACCGGCGAGAACGGCGCCTCGACGGCCATCGACAGGCCCAGCTCGCGGCCGGTCACTTCGTCTGAGTCGAGCGCGTTCAGGACGCCGGCGCTGACCTCGTAGCCGCGGTCGACCAGCTCGCGCATGAGCTGCGAGCCGGTGCCGCCGCCGCAGACCAGGTGCACGCGGCCGCGGTCGCGCGGCTGCGAGCGCGGCCGCGGCGAGAAGGTCAGGAACGTGCGCCCGGCGTGGTGGTGCACGTAGGCGCGCACGCCGTACACCGCCTCGAGCATCTCGGGCGAGAGCGCTTCGTCGGCCGGGCCCCAGGCGGCGACGCCGCCCTCGGACAGCACGAGCAGCTTGTCGAAGTAGGTGAGCGCCAGGTTGAGGTCGTGCAGCACGCAGATCACGGTGAGCCCGTCGGCGTTGAGCTCGCTGCAGCAGATCGAACAGGCGCGAGCTGATGCGAGACGTCGAGGCTCGACGCCGGCTCGTCGAGCAGCAGCACGCCGGCGTCTCTGCACGAGCGCCTGGGCGAGCACGACCATCTGCTTCTCGCCGCCCGAGAGCTCGGGGAAGCGGCGCTCGGCAAGCTCGGCGATGCCGAGCTTGCCGAGCGCCGCACTCGCCTCGCTCGCGCGGCGAGCACTCGGCGCCGCGGCAGTAGGCGCCCATCTCGACGACGTCGCGCACCGACAGGTCGAAGTCGAGGGCGAAGTGCTGCGGCACGAGGGCGACCTCGCGGGCGATCTCGCGGCGCCGGTACTGGCGCGTCGGCCGGCCCTTGACGAGCACCGTCGCCGGCGACCGGCTCGAGCACGCCGTCGATCAGGTCGAGCAGCGTGCTCTTGCCGCTGCCGTTGGGACCGACCACGCCGACGAAGTCGCCGGGCTCGATCTCGAACGACAGGCTCCTGAGCACGGGCGGCTCGACGTCGTAGGCGAACGACGCCGCTCGCACGGCGACGAGCGGCGACGAGCGGGGCGCCGCCGCGGCCGCCCCGATCGCCGGCGCCTCCGTCATGCCCGCCTGCCGCCGGCCGCAGCAGGTAGACGAACACCGGCGCGCCGATGAACGTCGTCACCACGCCGACCGGGATCTCGGTGGGCGCGAGCAGCGTGCGGCTGACCAGGTCGGCGATGCCCATGAGCGGCGGCGCCCATCAGCAGCGAGAAGGGCAGCAGGCGGCGGTGGTTGGGCCCGACCAGCAGGCGCACGAGGTGCGGGACGATGAGGCCGACGAAGGCGATGATGCCCGACACCGAGACGGCGATCGCCGGTGAGGATCGCGGCCGTCGACCACCAGCACGCGCCTTGGTGCGCTCGACGTCGACGCCCAGCTCGAGCGCGCGCTTCTCGCCCTGCAGGAGGATGTTCATCTCCTTGGTGAAGAACAGCGGCACGATCATGAAGGGCACGCGCGAACAGGGCCGTCTCGACGTCGGTCCAGGTCGCGCCCCGAGAAGCTGCCCAGCAGCCAGTAGAGGATCGCGCCGAGGTCGTCGTTGGCGCGGATCATGAGCACGGTGATGATCGCCGCTCAGCAGGTACGAGGCCGAGACGCCGGCAAGCAGCAGCACGTAGACGTCGATGCGGCCGCGGCGCCGGCGCCGCCGTCCAGACCAGCAGCAGCGTGGCCGAGGCCGCCGACGAGGGCCAGCCCGGTCAGCCACGAGCCCGCCGGCGAGACCGGCGACGATGGCGATCGTCGCCCCGAGCGCGGCGCCCGACGAGACGCCGGTGACGTAGGGGTCGGTCAGCGGGTTGAGGAAGAGGTCCTGGAGGATCACGCCGGCGACCGCGAGCGCGCGCGCCGACCAGGAAGGCGAGCGACGCACGCGCGGCATGCGGATCTGCCAGAAGATGATGCTGCCGGCCGAGTGCGCGCCCGGCCCGGCCAGCAGGTCGTGCCAGAGCTGCCCGGGCGAGCGAGGCGGGTCCGAACGACAGCGAGACGACGAGGCAGACGAGCGAGAGACCGACCGCCAGCGCGATGCCGGGCCAGGCCCTGCGTCTCGGCGAGCTGATCACACGCGCTCGACCTCCGACGCCATCGTCTCACCGGTCGCGCGAGTCGCGCGCTCAGGGCGTGCTCGTGCCCGAGCGGCGAGTCCCGACGCCGCCGGCGACGGCGAGCCGAAGACTTCGGGATGGATCATCTGGGCGAGCTGCTCGAGGCCGTCGACGAGGCGCGGTCCGGGGCGCACGATGAGGTTGTCGTCGATGACGTAGACGCGTCCGTCCTGCACGGCCTTGAGCCCGCTGTAGCCGCTGCGCCTGGCGATCTGGCCGGGGCTCGCCAGCTGCCGGTCGTGGCGATGTAGACGTCGGGGTTGTCCTGGAGCAGCACCTCGGAGCTGAACGGCGGGAAGCCGCTGCCGGCGGCGCGCCGACGTTGGTGCCGCCGGCGAGCGCTGACCAGGTTGTCGATGAAGGTGCCCTTGCCGGCCGTCATCAGCGGCTTGCTGTAGATCTCGACGAAGACCGTTCGGCTTCGGTCAGGCCGGCCGACCTTCTGCTGCGATCGACGGCGGCGCGCTGCTTCATGGCATCGACGAGCGTCGTCGCCTTGCCGGGCGACGCCCATCAGCTGCCCGAGCGCGGTCAGGTCGGCGTAGACGCCGTCGAGCGTGGTCGGGTCGACGACGAACACCTTGATGCCGAGGTTCTCGAGCTTGGCGCGCAGGCCGGACTGGATGCCGCCGGTGGCCAGCACGAGGTCGGGCTGAAACGAGACGATCTTCTCGACGCTCGGGCTCTGGAAGTCGCCGATCTTGGGCAGCGACTTGGCGGCCGCCGGGTAGTCGTCGTAGCTCGTGCCGGCCACGACCTTGTCGCCGGCGCCGATGGCGAAGGCGATCTCGGTGTTGGCCGGCGCGATCGACACGACGCGCGTCGCCGGCGCCTGGTCAGCGTGACCTGCTGGCCGGAGTCGTCGGTGACGGTGATGGGCCCCGCGGGAGCCGCGGTCGGTGCGGCGGCGGCGGGAGCTCGACGCAGTCGAGCCGCTCGCGCCGCAGCCGCAGGCCGGCGACGAGCAGCAGCGCAGCTGCCGCGACGGCGATCGACTGCCGCGAGGTGGCAACGAGGCCGATCCGGAGTAGGCCGTCCGGCGACGGCGGAGCGGTGGCGGGCCATAGCGATTCCTTTCTTTGCGCATGACTGGTCTCACGGGGACGACGCGCCGCGGCGGGCGACGCGGCTGTCGAGCACGTCGACGAACCGGTATTGGTCGATGGTCAGCGTGCCGACGCCAGGCGATAGGCTACCGGTCGGCGAACAGCGGCGCGTCGGTGACGACGGTGTGGAACTCGCCCTCTTCGCCGCAGGCGTCGACGCCGGCCGCCTCGAGCTCGGCGATCGTGCGCTCGTCGAGACAGCGGCCCAGGAAGCGCTCGTCGAGCCGCTCCGCGTTCACCGCGACGATGCTGGCGCAGACACCCTGGGCGAGCAGTTCGTCGAGCAGAGGCCGGCGCGGTTCGAGCCACAGCGGCAGACAGGCCCGCAGGCCGGCCTCGGCGCAGACGCGCTCGACCCAGTCGCGGTGCGGCTGCAGGTCGATGTCGCCGAACACGCCGACCTCGACGCCGTGCTCGGCGCGCAGCTCGGCGAGGGCGTCGAGGAAGGCCGCTTCGTAGGTCTCCCACGAGGCCGCTGCGCGGTGACGAGCGGCAGGCCGAGGGACTCGGCCTGCCGCTCGACGAGACGTTACCGGCAGGGCATGACTGTGGGTGCGGCGGCCGTCCTCGCGCAGCATGGTCAGCAGGGCGCGCGCGCCGGCCGCCGCCGGCCACGGCACGACTGAAGGCGAGGTAGCTGTCCTTGCCGCCGCTCCATGAGCAGAAGAAGGGCCGTCCGGCGACGACGGCGAGCTCGTCAGCCGGCGTCGAGCCGCCGGCACCGCTCTGATCGGGCGCGCTGGTCATGTCGGTCATGCGTGCGCTTCGTCCCTTCATTCCGCTACTCCGTCACCGCGGCCGGTCGCCCGGCACTCGGCGCAGATCCCGTAGACCTCGAGGTGATGGCCATAGATCGCGAAGCCGGTCTCACCCGAGAGGCGTTCCTCGAGCTCGGTCAGGTCGCCGTCGCCGTCGAAGCGCACGACGCGGCGGCAGACCCCGCAGACGAGCGGGTGGCTGTGACCGATGGGCGGCGCCGTGTAGCCGATCTCGCCGCGGCGATCCTGCACGCGGACGAGCAGTCCGAGGTCGGTGAGCAGCGTGACGGTACGGTAGACGGTCGCCTGGCCGACGCCGGCGCCGCGCAGGGCCTCGGCGGCTTCGCCGATGGTGCCCGCGCGATCGGCGCCGGCGAAGTACTCCCAGATCAGGCGCCGCTGCCTGGTGAACGGGATGTCCTTGGCGCGGAAGACGCTCTCAATGTCCTGCGCCGCGACCTCGCGCGATACGGGCGGATCGTTCGTCACGAACTGGGCTCCTCAGTACGTTGGGATGAGAACCGTTCTCATCCGCACTTGAGAAAACCTATCAACCGGCGCGCCAGGCGTCAACCTGCCGGCACAGTGAGAGATACGCCAGTGGGAACAGCGACGAGACGCAGCCGCCGCACGATTCGGCTCAGTAGAGGACGCGCTTCCGCAAGGATCTGTAGACCGTCGCTAACCCTCGGTCGCCGACCGGACGGGACCGCGAGCGGTCGAAGCGGGCGCCGTGTCGCGGCCTTGGCCGCGTCTATCGCCCGCGACAGTGGCGTCTTCGTCGAGCCCACGCAGATGGCTGGTGTCGTTGACAAAGCGCACGCTGACCCAGTCCTCGCTGGTCTCGAGCAGGGTCAGGCCGCCGTGATTGGTCGAGAGTGCATAGTGACGGTCGACGGGCACCTTCAGGACGTGATTGACGATCGTGCGGATGGGGCCGTCGTGAGCGACGATGCAGGCGGCGGGATGCCCGGCGGCGACGATCTCTCGAAGGCGGCGACCACGCGCTCGTAGACGAGCGCGAGCGACTCGCCGCCCGGAAGCGTCGTCGTGAAGGGATCGCGGCGAAGGCCGTCGGAGAGCAGCGTGTCGGCCGTGAACTCCTCCCAGGTGCGGCCCTCGTAGTCGCCGAGGCGATCTCGCGCAGGCGGCGGTCGGGGACGACAAGGTCGTCCGCGGCGTGCCTCCCACGCCAGGCGGCGATGATGCCGCGCCGTCTGGAGGGCCCGCGGCAGGTCGCTCGCAGTAGACGGGCATCGGGCCGAGCGGCGCCAGCCGCTCGGCCACGCGGCGCGCCTGGGCGACGCCGAGCGCGCGTCAGCGGATGGTCGCTCCAGCCGGTCATGAAGCCCGGCAGGTTGCCCGTCGGAGCGCCCGTGACGGACGAGGTAGAGCTTCATCGCACGATCACCACCGCGCCGACGAACGCCAGCGCCTCGGCCAGCTCGATGCCCATGCCGTAGACGTCGCCGGTGAGGCCGCCGAGGCGGCGGGCGACCAGACGCTGCGCCAGCAGCGTCAAGGCGACCGCCGCCAGCGCCAGATCGAGCCCCAGGAAGGCGCCGGTCAGCACCGCCGCGGCCCAGGGCGCCGGCGACGATGGCGGCGGCGGCGCCGAGCGCCGCCGCCGCCACGACCGGCGCCGGCGACTCGTGGGCGCGCGCGCCGAGGGCGAACGCGGCGCCCGTGCCCTCGGCGCGCGCGTAGCGGAAGAAGCGCACGTCGAGCGCCGGCAACACCCGCGCCGCGCTCAGGCCGACGAGCAGCGCCAGACAGGCCCCACCGCGGCCGAGCGAACCCAGCGCGGTGACCTTGACCACGACGACGGCGACGGCCGCGAACACGCCCATCGCCCCGACACGGCTGTCCTTCATGATCTCGAGCGCGCGCTCGCGGGGCGCGCCGCTGAAGAAGCCGTCGGCGGTGTCCATGAGTCCGTCGAGTGCAGCGCCCGCGTGGCGAGCTCGAGCGCGACCACGACCAGTGCGGCCGCCACGAGCGGCGTCACCGCGTAGAGCAGCAGAGCGTAGACGCCCCACGCGGCGGCGCCCAGGCCGAGCCCGACCAGCGGGTACCAGGCCATGCTGCCCCAGAGGTCGTCGGGCTCGGCCGCCGCGCCGCCGCCGGGCAGCCGCACGGCGGTCAGGAACATCACTGCGAGCGAGAGTCGCCGCACGGGAGAGGCGATCGTTGGGCTACCGTCAGGTGCGGTCACGCCTGCCGCCTACCGCCGCAGGTCCGCGTCGGCGTCGTTCGGGTCGCCCGCGATGCCGGCGCTCTCGAAGGTCGCCATCTCGTCGAGGATCTTCGCCGCCGCCTCGATGATGCTCATCGCCAGCACCGCGCCGGTGCCCTCGCCGAGCCGCATCTCGAGGTCGAACAGCGGGATCAGCCCGAGCTCGTCGAGGACGGCCTGGTGGCCCATCTCGATCGACACGTGGCTGGGCAGGATGTAGTCGACCGCCTCGTGACAGAGGCGCACCGCGGCCAGCGCCGCGGCCGACGAGATGAAGCCGTCCATCACGACCGGTACGCGGTTGGCCGCTGCGCCGAGCACGACGCCGGTCAGCGCCGCGATCTCGAGCCCGCCGACCTTGGCGAGCACGTCGACGGGGTCGTCGCGGTCGGGCTCGATTGACGGCCAGCGCCTTCTCGATGATGGCGACCTTGGCCGGCCAGCGCCTCGACGGTGATGCCGGTGCCGCGACCGGTCACGTCGGCGACCGGCAAGCCGGTGAGCGCCGCGATGACGGCCGAGCTGGCCGTGGTGTTGCCGATGCCCATGTCGCCGGTGGCGATCGATGTCGAGCCCGGCGGCGAGCTCCTCGTCGACCAGCTCGATGCCGACGGCGATCGCCTGCAGCGCCTCGTCGCGGCTCATCGCCGGGCCGTGGGCCATGTTGGCGGTGCCCATGCGGACCTTGCGTGGCGGACGCCGGCGGCGGCGCCCAGGTCGGCGTTGACGCCCACGTCGGTGACCATCACGCGGGCGCCGACGTGGCGCGAGAGCACGTTGATGGCGGCGCCACCGGCGACGAAGTTCAGCACCATGCGCGGGCGTCACCTCGGCGGGAAACGCCGACACGCCTTCGGCGACGACGCCGTGGTCGGCGGCCATGACGGCCACCACCTTGCGCGCGAGCGTGGGACGTTCGCTCGCCAGTGATGCCGGCGAGCTGCACCGACAGCGACTCGAGGCGGCCGAGCGCGCGCGGCGGCTTCGTCAGCTGCAGCTGAAGTGCCTCCGCCGCGCGCATCGCCGCCTGGTCGAGCGGCTGGATGCGGGCGATCGTGCGGGCGAGCAGGTCGGTCATTCTGGCTCCTCTGGGAACGGATGGGCGGCGAGCGCCTTCAGGTCGAGCGGGATGCCTGCGACAAGCAGGTAAGCCTCGTCGGCGGCGTCGGCCAGGCGATGGTTGGCGCGGCCGAGCTCGTCGCGGTAGAGGCGCGCGATCGGGTACTCGGGCACGACGCCCAGCCCGACCTCGTTCGAGACGGCGATCAGGGTGGCCCCGGTCCCGGCGACGGCGTCGAGCAGCTCGTCGACCGCGGCGTTGATGCGCGCCGCAGCGGCCTGCTCGACCTCGCGGGGGATGAACGTCTTGTCGAAGTTGCCCAAGCCCTCTGGCATAGTGCCGCCCAGATCGCCCCCGGCGAACAGCAGGTTGCTGACCCAGAACGTGACGCAGTCGAGCAGGAAGACGCGGGTGCCGGTGGCGGCGGCGGTGCTGCGCACCGCCGCCGCCACCTCGAGCGGACACTCGACGGTGGCCCAGGCGGCGGGCCGGGCGGCGCGATGCGCCGCCACGCGCGCCGCCATCTCGGGGTCGTTGGTCTCTGAGGTGGCGAGGTAGCCTACGCGCCCGTCGCCGGACGCGGCATGATGCTCGGCCAGCCGCTCGGCGAACGTACTCTTGCCGCCGCGCGCGCCGCCCAGCACGAGGATGAGTCGAGACGACCGAGACGGTCGAGTCGGGTCTTCGAGGTCTGAGACCACCGCAGCCCTCCCACGAGGCTTTCGTCGCAGTGACTCCCGGACCACGGTGTCCTGGCTAGCCGCTTCGTCCTACTGGCCGCGCCTTCCCACCCGAAGGGCAGTGGCGGTGTGCGGCGGTCGTCTGCGGTCACAGTTGCGGGGCAGCGCCGGCCTTGCACCGGCTTCCCGCGTCCCGGGAGAACGGAGGCAAGCGTAGTCCAGGCCCACGACCGCCGTCAAACGCGAGCTCAGACCACAAGCACCGGACAGTCCGCCCTTCGCACGACGGCCAGACCCACCCTTGGAGCCCACAGGCCCGACAGCCAGCGCGAGTCGCTGGCGCCGATCACGATGACATCGGCCGCGATGTCTTGTGCTTCGGAGAGGATGTGGCCGGCGACCCGGCCCGTGAGCGTCCTGTGCAGCCGGCCACAGGCCGGCACCCCCCAATCGTGCAGCTCGGCGAGCGCCAGTCCGACCTTCGCGGCTCCCTCGACCTGCGTCTCGCCGAACGGAGGGCTTCCCCAGCGGCCCGGCTGCAACTCACGGATGTGGAGGACCTCGACCACGCCTTCGCTGCGCAGGGCGAGGGCGGCGGCGGCGCCCGCCGCCCTGCGAGCGGCCGACGGGCGGTCGACGGCCAGCAGTATCCGCCACGACGCCTTGGCCAGAGTGCCCCGAACGTCGCTCCCGAGAAGGTCGTCCAGCTCGTCTTCGAGACTCCTCAGTCCGGTGGTCAAGGCCCCACACTCCGCACCGTTTGCTCGTTTCACACGGTGGGCGGAGCGGCAATCACGACCTCGTACGAGAAGGGTCGCCGCCCCGTGCCCACCTGCCCCCCGCTTCAGCCGCCGGTTCGCTTCTCTCGGCGGGAATCGTTGTCGCCTCTTGCCAGCGGCCTCAGGTCAAGCCAGGCGGCCAGCACGATGGCGGCGATGGTCACCATCAGCCCGGCCACCACGGCAAGCACCTCTGCTAGGTACATGGATTACGTCTCCCCGTCTCGCCCGTCGGCTCACTCGGCAGCCCGGGCCCGGCGGGCCGCCGGCTCCTGCTCGTCCTCTTTGCGGTCGTCTGTCCATGGGTCCAGACCGGCGGCGTAGGCGATCCAGCGCGCATAGACGAGGTCGCGCTCACGTACCATGAGCCGCGGCGCGCGATGGTCTCGCACGCGCCGCACGTTGCCCGCGACATCGCGGCGGATCTCGACGTAGATGCCGCGCTTCTCGAGTGCCTCCTTGATCTCATAGAGCCGCCCGAGCTTCTCGACGCTGATGACCTCGCACAAGTGCTCCATGACCGCCGGCCCCCGTCCTCCGGGCTCACCTACGCTACTGAAGTCGTCTGCTCTTGTTGGTGGTCGAGGCGCGCCGCATTGACGCCGGCGGCGCGGACCACGACGACTGGGCAGTCGGCGAGCTGGATCACCTTGTGGGCGACGCTGCCCAGAAGGAGTCCGGAGAAGTCCCCAAGACCGCGCGAACCCAGCACGATGCAGTCTGCATTGAAGCCGCGCGCGGCTTCGAGGATCTCTTTGGCCACAGCCGTCGACGCCGCTGCCCTGAGTTCGCCGGTCGCCTTCACATCTGCTTTGGCCAGCACGTCGAGCACGGCCTGCATGAGCACCTTGGCCTCGGCCAGCGTCTCCAGGTCGATGGTCTCGCGCGAGACGTAGCCCTTCTCGTGAACGTGCACCACGCGGATGTCGCCACCAGACTTGGCGGCGAGATCGGCGGCAGCCGCTACCGCACCCTTCGCCTGGTCTGAGCCGTCGACCGCCAACACGATCTTCTCGAACATGGCTCCTCCCATCGCCGGTCGATCGTTCTCCCGCTCTTGCGGGGGAATCAAGCTAAGCAGACGGCGCCGCCTGGCACATCGGGCGGACGGAGGGTCTTGGGTGGGCCGGCCGGCTCATCTTGTGGTCGGCCAGATGGGCGAGAGAGGCGTCGTCGAGGGCCCGGCTAGACGAGGTTGCGACGGACGGCGATGGCAGCCGCCTCGGTGCGGCTGCACGCATCCAGCTTCGCGATGACGCTGCTGACGTGCGTCTTGACCGTCGACCGGCTGATCACGAGACGGTCGGCGATCTCGGCGTTCGACAGGCCCTCCGCCACCAGCGCGAGTACCTGGCGCTCGCGGCGCGAGAGATCGCCACCGGCAGAGTCCGGTGTCGCAACGACGCGGACCAAGGCCTCTGCGGCCTCGGGAGCGAGCGTCGGCTTGCCGGCGTACGCGGCTCTGATCGCCGCGACCAGCTGGTCGCCGGTGATGTTCTTCAGCAGGTAGCCGATCGCGCCGGCCCGGATGGCGCTCTCGATGAGCTCGTCGTCGGTGAAGCTCGTCAGCGCCAGCACCCTGGTCTCGGGCCGCCGCTCGAGGATGGCCGCGGTCGCCGCGACACCGCTCATGCCGGGCATGACGAGGTCCATGAGGACGACGTCGGGACGGAGCTCGTCGCAGAGGCCGACGGCCTCGGCCCCGCCGTCGGCTTGGGCGACGAGCTCGATGTCGTCGAAATGCCGCAGGACGCTCTCGAGACCGCGACGAAGCAGGGCGTGGTCGTCCACCATCATCACCCTGATCCTCTTCGGGGCCTGCCCCGTCGTGTCGCTCACACCCTCACCCCCGACCCACGCACCATTCACCGCGGATCACCGTACCACGGCCGACGGCACTGTCGATGACGAAGGTCACGCCGGCCGCTTCGGCCCTCTCGCGCATACTGCGCAGCCCGAAGTGCTCGGCTCCGACGTTCGCTTCGTCGAACCCGCACCCGTCGTCGCCGACGACCAGGGTCACGCCGTCGGCGGAGCTCGCCAACGTCACCCAGGCACGTCTGGCCGCGGCATGACGCACGATGTTGGCGGTCGCCTCTTGAGCGATGCGATAGAGAGCGATGGTGACGTCGGAGGGCAGCGGGCACGCGTCGGCGGCGGCGAGCTCGAAGGGCGTGTCCGTCCTCGCCGCCGCCGCCCTCACCACGTGATCGAGCAGATCGGCCAACGATGCCTGCCCGAGGGCCGTCGGGCGCATCTCGAGCAGGAGCGTGCGCATTTCGGCGAGTGCGCCGCGCGTAAGCACTTCCATGTCCTCGAGGCGAGCGCGCACCTGCGGCGAGATGTTCTCGGACTCGCGAAGCAATGCCTCTGCGTTGAGGCTGGCCCCGAAGAGCGATTGCGTCACTGAGTCGTGGAGCTCACGGGCCAGCCGCGATCGCTCGGCGGCCACGGCACTCCGCTCGACCTGCTCCCGGAGCCGCGCGTTCTCGATCGCCAGAGCCGCCTGGTCGGCGAAGACCGACGCGAACCAATCGTCATCGGCGCTGAAGGTCCGCGGCTCGCCGTAGAGCAGTGCGATCACGCCGTACACCTCGTCGCCGACGACGAGGGGCACGGCAAGGCACGCACCGCTCGCCGGGATCGCTCGCGCCGCCGTGCGCGCCTCGGGCTCATCGCTCACAGTCGCGGGGGCACGGTGACTTCCCAGCGCCTCGAGATCGGGAGCCGCGACGGGGCGCCGGGCCTCGACAGCCCGTCCGAGAAGACCATCGTCGACCGGGTAGAACCGCCCGGCGTCCCCGGGCGCGTTCGGCGACTCCTGCAAGACGAACGTGTCGTGGTCCGAGTCGAGCCTGAACAGCCTGCCGTCGTCGCTGTCGAGCATCTGCCTGGCTTGAGCGACGACGTCGGCGAGCAGCTCCGACAACGGCCGTTGAGAGTCCAGCACTGAGACTTCCTGCAACCGCTGGAGCTGGGTCGTCAACGAGTGGAGCCGCGCGGTCGTCGCGCGCTCTCGCTCGTAGAGCCGGTCGAATCGATTGTAGAGGTAGCCGAGGGCGATCAGGCCGGCCCCGGCAAGCGCCCCGAACCAGACGAGAAGCATGTTCTGGCCGGTCATGCGATCCTGGACGACCATGACGCAGACGGTGAGGGCAAGGCAAAGGGCACCGACGAGCACGATCGCCGCACGGCGCTGAAGCGCCAGGGCCACCAGCATGAGCGGCAGCAGGTAGAAGCCCGCGATCGCATAGCCGGGGATGAGCAGGTCGAGCAGGAACGACACGCAGATGCCGGCGGCCGTCAGGGCCACCACGGCCTTGCGGTGGCGGCGCAGCCAGACGACGCCCCTCAGCCCCGCTGGGTTGCCGCGCCCTTCGAGCCCTTTGTCCCCCGACCTCGCCATGAGGCCATGCCACTCCTCCGCCGCCCCCTGGACTCGACCACGATCGACGATCGCTGGCCTGCCGGCGTGCTGCCATGATACCTCGGTATACTCGTGCCCGTGACGTCCGACGGGATCATCGACGACCTGCGCCGCGCGCCGCTGTTCGCCGGCCTCACCAGCGAGCAGCTCGGCAAGCTGGCGGGCATCGCTCGCTACGTCGCAATGCCCGCCGAGGCCACGGTCTTTCTGGAGGGCGACCCCGCCCAGGCGTTCTACCTGCTCGCGGACGGCGCCGTGAAGGTCGTCAAGGCGTTCCGTGACGGTCGCACCGCCACCATACGCCACGTGCGGCCCGGCGAGACCTTCGGCGAATCCGTCCTGTTCAACGACACGTTCCCTGCGACCACCGAGACGATGACCGCGAGCCGCCTCTACCGGTTCGACAGCGACGAGTTCCGCCGCCTGATGCTGGCCGAGCCCGAGATCGGCGTGCGCATCATCGCCGCCATGGCGCATCTGCTGGTGATGCTCAACCAGCGCGTCGAGGAGCTGTTATTGCCGGTGCCGGCGCGACTCGCGCGCTACCTGCTCGAGCTGTGCAGCGAGCAGGGCACGCCGGCACATTGCCGCCTGTCGACCAGCAAACAGGAACTCGCCTCGAGGCTCGGCACCGTGCCCGAGACGCTCAGTCGCACCCTCAACCGGTTCGCCGCGGGTGGCCTGATCGCTGTGGATGGCAACGCCTTCGAGGTCCTGAACCGTCGGGCGCTGGAGCGGCTCGCGCAGCAGTAGCTGCGCGAGCCGCAACGTCGGGCGGGGGCGGCGCCTGTGGCGCCGCCCCCGCCCCCGCCCACCCTACTTCACCGTCAGGTAGCCCTTGACGCTCTTCGTCTGCTTGAAGCCCAGCTGGTCGGTCGCCGTCACGACGATCGAGTAGCGGCCTCTCGGCAGCTTGCAGGTGAACGCCCACGTGAACCAGAAGCGCGTGTAGACCGTGGTCGTCTTCTTCTTCACGACCTTGCCGTGCGAGTTCTTGATCGAGATCGTCGCCGTCGCCACGCCGATCGACGGCTTCGGGTCGTTCACGTCGAACTGGATCTTCGCCTTCTTGCCGCGATACACGGTCAGACTCTTCGCCTGCCCGACCGGGCCTCTCGTGTCGGTCCCGTGGTCGGCGTAGATCCAGTCGATGCCGTCGACCTCGCCCTGCGTCAGCGAGCGCTTCACGATGCCGACATCGCAGAAGCCGTACATGATCCGGGCGGTGTCGCCGGGCCCGTAGAGGTCGCGCAGGTTGAGCCAGTGGCCGGTCTCGTGGGTGGCGATGGTCTGCACATCCATCGCCCCGGACGAGCCGTCGGTCGCCCACCCAAAGCCGCCGCCGGTGTTGAAGACGATGTCGACCTCGAGCATGCGGCCGTTGACGTCGAGCGGCTGGGCGAAGGCGATCACCGCCGTCAGGTCGGCGGCGTTCGCGAAGCAGATGTCGTTGTGACCATCCTGGGGCATGTAGTAGTTGCCGTTCACATGCTTCGGCACCGTCGTACAGGTGCCGATGTCCTGGAACTGGAAGTTCGAGCCGGCGTCGTTCCACGAGCTCGTCGCGGAGTCGATCGCAGCCGCGGCGTCAGCCGGCATGCTGCTCGTGTTGATCCGATACATGCAGCGCGACGCTTCCCAGCTCTGGTTGCCGTAGGCGTAAGGCACGTCGAAGCTGACCTCGTTGCTCCAGTTGCCACCGTTCGTCTTCACCTTGACGGGTCCCGAGCCCGCCGAAGCCGCGTAGTTCTGGATGATCCCGATGGGCACCTCGCAGACGATCTGCGTGTCGCTCCACGACTTGACCGGCGCGCCGATGAGAGGCTTGCCGTCCTGGTAGTAGAAAGCCACGGCCCCGTTCGTTCCCGGACTAGCCCCGAAGCCGCTGCCTGTGATCGTGACCTCGGACTGGTTGCGGCTCGGCACGTAGTAGGTGCCGGACGGGGCACTGCTCGGCGTGATGGTGTCGATCGTCGGGAAGGCGGTGTTGCTGGCCAGTATCTTGACGTTGTCGACGCAGGCCCCGGTCGAGACCCCCGACGAATCGCTCCACCAGGGGAAGGCGATCCAGACCTGCGACTTGCCGCAGTAGTTATGGGTGTTGCCGTAGTTGTCGTAAGGGACGTGCTCGAGGTCGAGCCGCTTCGGCGAGAATGCGGGCGGGTCGCCGCCACTCTGCTGGCCCTCCTGGTAGTTCCAGTACGGGCCTTCGAAGTTGGTCCCGTCAGACGAGACCCAGGCGCCGATGTTGTCGCCGGCGCCGGCCGTGTTGCACCACAGGTCGAAGTCGAGCGCGGCGTGGGAGTAGCTGCTGAGGTTGAAGGGTCCGGCGACGATCCAGGTGTTGTCGTTATTGCCGTAGTAGCTGCTGCCCGGGTAGAAGAGCTGGTTGAAGGTCACCCACGTTCCGTAGTCGTACCACTGCCAGTTCGCGCAGTACCCCCAGTTGTAGAGGTTGTTGTAGTTGTCCACCCACTGCGTCTGGCCCCACTGCGAGTTGCC
The DNA here is from genome assembly GCA_963833555.1 of uncultured Actinomycetes bacterium. Lineage (GTDB taxonomy): Bacteria > Actinomycetota > Thermoleophilia > UBA2241 > UBA2241 > CAWHYB01. Next base: position 99,280 of record CAWHYB010000002.1, read on the forward strand.
GTTCTGGACGTGGTCTGAGAGGACTGCCCACGGCGACGAGGTCCAGCTCTCGAAGCCGTCGGAGAAGATGGTGGTGGCGTTCCCGAGTCTCGTCTGGGGCGGAAGAGGTCCCGCCGGCTTCACGACCTCGTTGGGAGCGACTCCGGCCGCCGCGTCGTTGGGCGCGACGGCGTTGAGCCGGATGGTCGTCCCCTTCTGTGGCAGCGCGAGCGGCGGTGTCGATGACGCCGGCGGCAGGCCGGTCTTCGGCGCCACCCCGCTCCAGGGGCGCAGGGACTGGGCCGGATGGCCCACGCGCTGCGCCACGCTGCTCTTGAGCGCTGACAGCGAGGTGTTCAGCGCCGGCACCTGGTCCCCGACGATCTGCGGCTGACCCTCGCGCCAGGCGATGACCTGGCCGCTCGCCCCGAGGAAGACGACGTACATCTGCCCGACCACAAAGCGCGGTGCGTCCTCGACCGGCATGCTGGCCACCCCGACTCTGCCGCCCGGCACCGTGATCGTCATGGACGCCTGCGCCTCACCTTTGAGCGAGTCGTAGACGGCGAGCTTGACGTCCGTGACGATCGTGCCCTTGGCCGCGTAGCTGGCGCCGGCCGGGTTCGTCCAGTGCGAGTCTGTGGTGACGGCCTTGGCCACGACCACGGTGGCGGCCGCATCAGTGAGCTGCGCGGCCGACATGCGCATCACCAGCGCCGACGCGCTACCGGTGGCGAGCAGTGTGACCGCTACCGCGGCGAGCAGCATGAGCGCGAGCGTGCGAAACCTGCGGACCCCGAAGACTCTCATGGCTTGACCCCCTCTTGCGGCCCCGATGACGGTCGGCCGCGGGCGGCGCTCCGTCGAAGGGGCGCTGCGCGCAGTCCCTTCATACTAGGTCAGGGCTGGTGAGGCGGCAATCCGTGATCGCCCCCCGCGTCTACCTCACTGTCAACGTGGCGACCGCGGGTTTCGCCTGCACGTTGCCGGCGGCGTCGGTCGCGTACACGCGCACCTTGTAGGCGCCCCGTGCGAGCCGGCAGACGAACCGCGCGGTGTGCGCCGCGTTCACCGTGACCTTGCCGCACTTGATGGTCCTGACCACGTGGCCGCTGCGGTTGGCGACGTTGATCTTCACGGTCGCGCGGGGGCCGAACCAGCCCTTCTCGGTGACGCGGTACTTCAGCGTGGCCCTGGCGCCCCAGCGGACGGCGGCGGCGTATGCCTTCGGCACAGGCCGCCGCGTGTCGATGCGCACCGTGCAGGTCTTGTGTGGCCACTCCTCGTTGCCGCGCGAGTCGACGGCCCAGTAGGCGAGCTTGTGAACGCCGTCGTCGATGTGGCTGGTCTTGTCCGGATCGATCGCGATGGCGCCACTCGTTCCGGGAGTGACACCGACGGCGCCGGCGTCGAGCTGCGTGAGGACCAGGGCGACGATGTCGTTGGTGTCTGCTGACGGGAACGTCAGATCGACGCGGTGGTCGACCCACCCAGACGGCAGGCCGTGGACCTGCGTGACGGGCCTCGTCGTGTCGGGCAGCCCCAGCCCAGTGCGCAGGATCGTGCCGGCCTGGCCCACGAGCCAGACGTCGCTGCCGACGGCGAAGACGCCCTCGAGCTGGTTTGCCGTGCCCGTGGGCGAGACGTTCCACGACGAGCCCCCGGTGCCGCTGTAGAGCGCGTCGCCGCCCTCGGTCACCGCCCAGCCGTTGCCGCCGGCACCCAGGGCGAAGCTGCTCACCGCGCCGCTCACTCCCGGGTCTGCTTCGGCCCACGAGGCGCCACCGTCGGTCGTCTTCCAGGTGTCGGCCTGTTTGGCGGCGGCCTTGCGGCCGCCGATGACGGCCGAGTGCCGGACCGAGCGCCTTCACCGCCAGGATCTCGCCGGCGCCGGCGGGCGGCGTCACGGTGGCCCAGTGTGCGCCCTGGTCGGTCGTCCTCACGATCTCTGCGGTGGAGATCGCGTCGCCGCCGGTGAGACCGCCGACCGCCCAGCCGTGTTGCGCGTCGGAGAAGTCGACGTCCTGGAAGTTGTCGGCGATGAGCCCGGTCTGGGCCGTCCAGTCGGCGCCGCCGTCGGTGGTCCTGTCGAAGGTGCCACCGGCGCCGACCGCGACGGCCGTCGACGCGTCGAGCGCCTTGATCGCGTTCAGGCGCCAGGGTGCGTTCGAGGTCTGGTCGGTCCAGTGCTCGCCGCCGTCCGTCGTCGCCTTGATGATGCCGACCGGCGAGGCGGTGCTGATGCCCGCCAGCCAGCCGTGCTGGCCGTCGGGCGCAAAGGCGACCGCCTCGACGTCGCCTGGGCCGACGTTCGGCGCGGCGTCCCACGTGGCGCCGTAGTCCGTCGTGCGCAGCACGGACGTGCCGCCGGAGGCGTAGCCTGCGGCGAACCCCTGCTGCGCATCGAGCATGAAGACGTTCTGCAGATCGGTGGTGCGGCCGCCCGGCGTCGTCGAGTAGGTGTGCCAGGTCAAGCCATCGGTGGCCGTGACGATCCCGCCCCAGTCGCCGACGGCCAACGCTCCGCTGTCGAGCGCGGCGACGCCCTGCAGACCGAACGGGGCGTCGCTCATCTGCGGCGCCCACGTAGCGCCGCCGTCGGTGCTGGTCACGATGACGGGCGAGAGGAAGTCGCTGCCGACCGCCCACATCTGCGAAGGGCTCGCCGCGATCCCATACAGGTTGCTCGGCGTCGTCGCGTCGACCTTGACCCACGGGGTAGCGCCGCCGTCGGTCGTGCGGTAGAGAGCACCGTTGAAGCCGACCGCCACGAGCGTGTCGGTGGCGGAGCCCGGCGCCATCGCCACCCTCGCGAGACTGTCGCTGGCGCCTCCGGCGAGGCCCTGCTGGGTCCAGTTGTTCCCGCCATCAGTGGTCGCCGCGACGACGCCGCTCCAGCCGACCGCCCAGGCGGTCAAGGTGTCCTTGGCCACCACGCCCTGCAGGCCGGCCGTCGCGAGCGGGGCAGGCAGGCTCTGCTGCGTCCATACGACGCCGCCGTCGGTGGTGTGGTAGACCGTGCCGCTCCAGCCGACCGCCCAAGCGTGCTTTGCGTCGGCCATAGCAAGGTCGGTGAAGCCGACGTCGGGAACGCCGACCGAGAACTGCAGCGGCCAGGTGTGACCGCCGTCGGTGGTGGCGGCGATCTGCCCGCTGCTAGTGACCAACCAGCCGTTCAGCTGGTCGGTGAAACAGACCGCGTTCACGGTGCCGCTGACGCCAGAGCGTTCGGCGAGCCAGTGCTGACCCTGATCGTAGGATTTGAGGACGGTGCCGTCGTCGCCGCCCGCGAAGACGAGCCCCGGCTCCACGGCAGTGACGTCGCGCAGGGTGTTGCCCTGCACCAGCGGGTTCTGCCAGAGCCAGGTGCCGTCACTCGTCGCGACGATCGCGAGCGCCGGAGCGGCGAGCACCAGCGCCATCGCCGCGACGGCACAGACGGCCGCCCCCAGCATCCGTGGGCTGAACCGGCCTCGATGCTTCACGACATCCCCCTCATGTCGACGACCCGCGACGTAGCTCAGAGTCTACGCCCACCGTTGGGTCGCGCCCACCGCCTTCGCACACCCCGCCAGGCTCGCGCTTGACACAAGTCAAGGTAGGCCTCCGTTGCCGGCGGTTACGCTGTCTCTACCGGACCGATCACCTCCCGAGCCGCGCGGATCGCCGCGGCGGCGTCGGCGTAAGTCGCGGGGCCACGGGGCGCACGCCCCACGAAAGCGAGCGGACAAATGACAGTGATGACAGTCAGAAGCATCGTCCACATCGACGAAGAGCTCTGCACCGGCTGCGGCCTGTGCGTCACGCCCTGCGCCGAGGGCGCCATCGAGATCGTCGACGGCAAGGCCAAGGTCGTGAAGGAGGAGCTCTGCGACGGCGCCGGCTTCTGCCTGGCCGTCTGCCCCGAAGGCGCGCTCACCGTCGAGAAGCGCGAGGCGCCCGAGTTCGACGAAGAGGTCGCCGCCGAGAAGACGGCCGCCAAGCTGGCCGGCGGCGCGGTCATCACCCAGACCTGCTTCAACTGCGGCGGCAGCGAGATGGACGCCCGCTGCTGCCGGTGCGCACCAAGGGCGACAGCACGTGGGTCTGCGTCAAGTGCCTGCCCGCGCTCATCCACGGTTGGCAGGAAGCCACGCAATGGCCATGCGCGACTGGACCAGCCAGCGACCATCGGAGGACTATGGACAGCGCTGCACGGCTCGGTGAACACCATGCTCGAGCGCACCCGCGCGGCCGGCGAGGACACCGTCTTCGACCGCATGGAGGCGCAGGGCGACAAGCGCTGCCAGTTCTGCGAGCGGGGCATCCGCTGCTCGATCTGCTCGCAGGGCCCCTGCCGCATCACCGCCCAAGGCGCCGCGCGGCGTCTGCGGCATCGACGCCGACGGCATGGCGATGCGCGGCTTGCTGCTGCAGAACACGATGGGCACCGCCGCCTACACCTACCACGCCGGCGAGGTCATGAAGACGCTGGCGCAGGCCAAGCCCGGCGGCACCTACGAGATCAAGGACTGGAGCAAGCTCGAGCTGCTCGCCCGCGCCGCGGGCGTCGAGCTCGAGCCCAAGGACACGCTGGCCAAGCGCGTCGCCGACACCATCTGGGCCGAGTTCAACCGCGACCACCAGAGCCCCTCGCCGCTGGTCGAGGCCTTCGCGCCGGCAAGGCGCGCGTCGAGGTCTGGAAGAAGCTCGGCATCATGCCCGGCGGCGTGCTGCACGAGAACGTACGCGCCACCGCCAGCTGCATGACCAACATCGACGGCGACTACGTCTCGCTCGCCGCTCAAGGGCCTGCGCCTCGGCGTCGCCACCGCCTACGGCGCCCAGGTGCCGCTCGAGCTGGCGCAGGACGCGCTCTTCGGCACGCCCACGCCGCACGCCATCAAGGTCGACCTCGGCATCCTCGACGCCGCCTACGTGAACATCGTCGTCAACGGCCACGAGCCGATGCTCGGCGCCGCGCTGATCGACGCCGCGCACGACGATGGCGGCGCAGGCCGGCGCCCGCGCCGCGGGCGCGAAGGGCCTGCGCATCGTCGGCAGCATCGAGACCGGCCAGGAGCTCGTGCAGCGCTTCCCTGTCGACGACGTCTTCGTCGGCCTCACCGGCAACTGGCTCAACCAGGAGATGGCGGTCGCCACCGGCGCCATCGACGTCTTCGCGGCCGACATGAACTGCACCGTGCCGACCCTCGCCGAGACCTGCACCGCCCACGGCGCGCTGCTCATCCCGGTCAGCGACCTGATGGGCATCCCCGGCGCCGAGCCGACCATCGTGTTCGATCCCGGCCAAGGCGGCCGAGCAGGCGCAGGAGCTCATCGCCAGGGCGATCGACAACTTCCCGCAGCGGGCCAGCCCGACGGCAACGGCAAGCCCGCGCTGCGCACCGGCGACGCCGTCGCCGGCTTCTCGACCGAGTCCATTCTTGCCGCTCTGGGCGGCAGGCTCGATCCGCTGCTCGACGTGATCAAGAACGGCACGCTGAGCGGCGTCGCCGGCCTGGTGAGCTGCACCACGCTGCGCGACTCGGGCCAGGACAGCAACACGGTCGCCGTCGCCCGCGAGCTCATCAAGAACGACGTGCTCGTGCTGGCGATGGGCTGCGGCAACGCCGCCGTCCAGGTCGCCGGCCTCGAGACACCCGAGGCGAAGGAGCTCGCCGGCCCCGGTCTGAAGGCCGTCTGCGAGCTGCTCGGCATCCCGCCGGTGCTGTCAGCTTCGGCACCTGCACCGACACCGGCCGCATCATGCTGCTGGTCGGCGCCATCGCCGACGCCCTCGGCGTCGACGTGCCGGCGTTGCCCGTCGTGGCAACGGCCCCTGAGTACATGGAGCAGAAGGCAACGATCGACGCCGTGGCGGCGCTGGCCTTCGGCATGTACGTCCACGTCAACCCGGTGCCCTTCGTGACCGGCGCCCCGCGCCTGGTCAAGCTCCTCACCGAGGACCTGCCGGCCGTCACCGGCGGCAAGCTCGCCGTCGAGACCGACCCGGTCGAAGCCGTCGCCGCAATGCTCGCCCATATCGAGACCAAGCGGACTGCGCTGGGGATCTAGCGGGTCTCCGCAACCATCTCGTTCGTCAACCCGACGACGGGTGGGGGCGGGGGTGTGGGCCATGCCCACACCCCCGCCCTTTTTGCCGCAACAGGTCCGCGATTACGCAGACCGCGTAACGCCCCGATCCACGCTCGCGATGACGTGCTACACAGAAAGGCGTAGGCTTCGCCGAGTGTCACGCAGTCTGCATAGTCATTGTTAGCCCCAACGAGCACGAACGGCGGTGCAGGGATGACCGTTCGACGACAGTGGCTCCTCATCGGCGTCGCCTTCCTCGCCGCATGCGCTCTCGTGCCGATTGTGCCCCTCTTCACGGGCGTCGACGGACGACTCGTGATGAGCGGCGGTCCTGCGGGGGCGATGGACAACAGACCGGTCCCGCACCGCACCGTGCTGGCGCTCGACGTGACATCCCACAAGGTGCTAGCCCACGCGGTGACCGATGGCGCCGGACGGTTCTCACTGAGTCTCGCGCCCGGCCCGTACCTGCTCGAGGCACCCGGCATTCCTTTTCCGGACGGGAGCGGTGGCCGGCCCGGAGCCTGGCCCAAGCCGTACAGTGTCGGTCTGTTCGGCCGTACAAGGGCCACCCTCGTCATCTTGGCCCGATAGTCTGGAGACCTAGTGGCATCCTTGTGTGGGGCTAACAAGCACTTCGTTAGTGTCACTCTGCCCCTGTGGGATTCCTGACACCCGTCAGGTAGCCTCGGTTCCGACGGCGGAGTGACCCAAAGCGCTTCTGTCGCCCTCGCAAGGGCTGACCGTCAGCTGTTTCTGTCCCCCGCCGCCGGAAACCGAGGGGTCGCCGTCGTGACCTGATAGGAGCCTGGCCAAGAGGCCCCAGCTAAGGCGTGTCCGCCGGCGGTCCCCACTCGCATCGGTTGCAGCCGACGGAAGGGGACTGACATGATCGTAATCGGGATCGACCCGCATATGAAGACCCACACCGCGGTGGCGCTCGACGCCGCGAGCGGGCGCACGCTCGGCGAGACAGACCGTCGGCTGCGACGCCGCCGGGCCACGAGCGAGCTGCTTGCCTGGGCGCGCGCGCCTGGGCCCCGAGCGCCTGCTTCGCCCTCGAGGACTGCCGCCACGTCTCCGGCGCGCCTCGAGCGCCACCTGCTGCCGCCGCGGCGAGCGCCTCGTGCGCGTGCCGCCCAAGCTGATGGCCGGGGCCCGCGCGCTCGGCACGCAGCTACGGCAAGTCGCGACCCCATCGACGCCGCCTGCGTGGCCCGCGCCGCGCTGCGCGAGCCGCGCCTGCCCGAGGCGCGCCTCGCCGGGCCCGAGCCGATGTGCGCCTGCTCTGCGACCACCGCGACGACCTGGTCGGCGAGCGTCAGCGCATCCAGAAGCGCCTGCGCTGGCACCTGCACGACCTCGAGCTCGACCTGGAGCTGCCGCCGCGCGTGCTCGACCGCTACGTCTGGCTCGACCGCATCGAGGCGGCCCTGGGCGCGCCTGCCGCCGAGCACGCGCGCAGCCGCATCGCCACTCGAGCAGCGTGCGCCGCTGCCGCGAGCTGACGGCCGAGATCCGCGCCCTGGAGCGCGAGATCGCGCGCGCTGATGCGCGCCCTCGCGCCCGAGCTGCTGCGCCCTGCCCGGCTGCTCGGCGCTCTCGGCGGCGCAGCTGGTCGGCCAGGTCGCCGGCGCCGCGCGCTTCGGCGGCGAGGCCGCCTTCGCCATGCACGTCGGCACGGCGCCGCTGCCGGTCTCCTCGGGCAAGTCGACGCGCCACCGCCTCAACCGCTGCGGCAACCGGCGCCTCAACTCGACCATCCACATGATCGCCGTCACCCAGGCGCGCATGCACCCGCCGGCGATCGCCTTCATGGAGCGCAAGCGCGCCGAGGGGATGAGCAACCGCGAGGCGCTGCGCTGCCTCAAGCGCCACATCGCGCGCACGGTGTTCAAGACCATGCTGCGCTGCTGAGCGAGCCCGCGCGGGATGAGGTCGTGCAGGCGGAGTTCGGCAGCTCACCGCGCTCGCCGTCGCGGTGTAGCATTGACATAGGAGCAACAGCTGACTAGGCACAGGCTGCGCCAAGAGCGGGCGTCGGCGTGCGCAGCTCAAATGCAACACCGTTAGGCAGAAGACGCGAGGTCAGTGAACTTGAGAGGTCACCGGCGCGTCTCCTGACGCGACACGCTGAGGGGCGGCGACGCGCCGCCCAAGGCGCACAAGAGGAGGCCATATGGGCAAGCTTAGGTTCCGTAGATTCGCGGTTCCACGACTCGCGTTCGCCGGAGTGGCGCTTGCCGGCATCGTACTCGCAGCGGTGGCCGCACTGGTCACCGCCTCAGCCCCGGCCACGCAGCTCAGTGCGCCGATCACGGTGGGCGCGCAGCCTGTGACGCTTACAGGCCACGACATCGCCGTGAGCGGGCGCATCGTGGCCGATGCCGATCTGAGCGGCGCGGTCGTCAAGGTCTACAAACGCGAGGTTGGCGAGGGCGCAGACACCTTCGTCGCCGACGCTACGGTGACGCACAGCATGATGACCGGCAACGCCTTTGAGGCGGTCGTGCCCGCCATCACGCGCAGCTGCATGATCACCGTGACCTGGACCGGCAACGCCGACTACGCGGCCTCCAGCAGCTGGATGTTCGCCGGCGTGCGGCCGAAGCTACAACTGTCCGTGAAGAGTGCCACCCGTAGCCATACCAAGTTCCGCCTTACGGTCGCGCCGGAACAGCCCTTTTATCAGCTGCCTCTCGAGAAGCCGCCCTTCATCGCCTATGTGCAATGCCGCTTGCACGGCGTCTGGAACCGGCTTCCGGCCGAGGTCGGCGTGGCCGGGACAGATGGCCAGTCCTGGTGCACGTACGGCTACTACGATGTGAAGCCTGGCACGTACCTAGTTCGTGCCTACTTCGTGGGATCCAACTACAACGTGGCGGGCGCGTCCTCGCCACAGCGAATCGTCGTCCCCTGACCGGTGGGTGGATCGCCGGACACTCTGCCCAACGAGCATTTCGAGCAGACTCGCAGTAGGGTCGCGCAAAGAGCGAGCGCCTCACTCGCAGCTCAAATGCAGCAACGCTGGCCAGACGTCCGCTACGACGTTGTTCGCAGCCGCGAACGTACCCAGCTTGCCAACTCAGTTTCGGACAGCTCGCCCGCGCCCAGTGCCAACATGAAGCCGACGACCTCGTTCTCGGGCGCCTCGATCGCATGGCCGTTCAGGCCCGCGAAGACCGCCATCGTCACGAAGGCGACACGTTTGTTGCCGTCGACGAACGGGTGATCGCTCGCCAATCCGAAGCCGTAGGCTGCGGCCAGCTCGGCGATGTCGGCGTGCGGTCGGTAGGCGTGGCGCTGCGGCGCTCGCGCCAGCGCCGCCTCGAGCGCGTGCTCGTCGCGCAGTCCGGGCATGCCGCCGTAGGTCCTGATCAAGTCGAACTGCACCGCCTCGACCACGAGGCGGTCGACCCAGCGTGGCTCCTCGTCAGAGCGGCTCAAGGACTACTTGGCTAGCTCGCGCAGGGCGCTGCGGTACTTGCCCGAGACCTTCGCGGCGATCCCCAGTGCCTCTTCGGTCGCTGGATCGTAGGGGGTGAGCAGGATGCCCCGGTCGGTCTCCACGGCAAGCACCGTATCGCCGGCGGCCAAGTGCAGGCGGTCGGCCATGTCTTTGGGCAGTGTCGCGACGATCGAGCCACCAGCCTTACGCAGTTTCAGTCCCCTGGTCATGTATCCTCCACTCGTCATGGGAACCGTAGCACATGAATGCTACCCTCTGCCACGCTCGGCTAACAAGGCGTTCGAGCAGACTCGCAGAAGCTCTGCTCAAGACCGGACCGTTGGCGCTCGCAGCTCAACGCCCAACCGTTAGCGGTACACCGCGAGCCGCAGTTGTCCACCACCCGAGTGTTGCCAACCGCGCCCGCTGCGGGCAGACTGACCGCATGCAGCCGATCGACCTCAAGCTCAGCGAACTCACCGTGGCCGAGCGCATCCAGCTGGCCGAGGACCTCTGGGACAGCGTCGCCGCCGACACCGGCGACCTGCCGCTCAGCGATGCCCAGCGTGCCGAGCTCGAGCTGCGCCTCGTCGACTTCGAGCGCGACCCCGGTGCCGGTGAGCCTTGGGAGGTCGTGCGCGAGCGTATCCAGAAGCGCCTGGCTCAGGCCGGATGACGCCCCGCCTCGTCGTCCGCCCGGCCGCCGAGGCAGATATCGCACAAGCCGCTCTGTGGTACGAGCAGCGCGCCGTCGGACTCGGCGCTGAGTTCTTGCGTGCCGTCGACGTCGCCCTGGCCGAGATCGCACGCATGCCCGAGCGCTTCCCGGTCGTGCATCCGGTCTGCCGTCGCGCCCTGCTGCGCCGCTTTCCCTACGGCGTCTACTTCGAGCTGACTAGGCATAGGCTGCGCCAAGAGCGAACGTCAGTGCGCGCAGCTCATGTACAACTACGTTAGCCACGGCAGCTCCACTGGCTTCTTGGGTACACTCGTGTTACTGTTGCCGGTAGCATAGGAGGTACCGCCAATGAGTTCTCTGCCCGATATCGTGCCCATCACCGACCTGCGCCAGGACGCCGCCGGCGTGATCAAACGCACCGCCGACATCACAGGAGCCGGTGTTCATCACCCAACGTGGCCGGGCGGCGGCCGTGATGGTCTCGGCCAAAGCCTACGAGCGCAGCGTTCACGAGTTGGAGATCCTGCGCGCCTTGGCACGTGGCGAGGTCGAGGTCGAGGCCGGGGTCGGTCATGACCTCGACGCCGTGATGGTTGAGGCCGACAAACTGCTCAGCGGCTCGTGAGCCTGCGCGTCCGCTTCACACCGGCGGCGCGCGCCCAGTTCCTAGCCGCCCTCGACTACATCCGCGCCGACAATGTGGCCGCGGCACAGGAGCTGCGCGACAAGGCGGCCACGTCGCTCTCGCGGCTGGCCGACTATCCCGAGTCGGGGCGCGTGCTGCCTGAGTTTCCCGATCTGCCCTTCCGCGAGGTCGTCGTGGCGCCGTACCGGCTCTTCTACCGGGTCAAGTCAGACGCCGTGTGGGTCATCGCGGTCTGGCACGGCGCGCAGCTGCCGGGCGAACCGGACGACGTTGTGCGTGGCTGACTTCAAGTCTGGAGTGCAACACTTGGCCCGCTGACGCTCGCGTCTACCCGGCTTGTACATAGCACTCCTCCGGTGTCCCTATCGATGAGGTATCTGTGATGGAGACAGTGACCATCTCGCCGAAGTCCCAGGCCGTGATCCCCAAGCGCATCCGCGAGGGGCTGGGCCTCCACCCCGGTCAGAAGGTCCAAGCGATCCAGTACGGCGATCGCGTGGAGCTGGTGCCCGTGAAATCGGCTCGGCTTTCTGCGCGGCTTTCTGCGCGGCATCGCCACCGACGTGCCGCGCGAGGCCGACCGCCTGTGAACGTCGTCGACTCCTGCGGCTGGCTCGAGTACTTCGCCGCGGGACCCAACGCCGACTTCTTCGCGCCGGCACTCGAGGCGCCGGCCGAACTGGTCGTGCCGACGATCAGCGTCCACGAGGTCTTCAAGCGCGTGCTACAGCAGCGCGGTGAGAGCGACGCCCTGCAGGCCGTGGCTCTCATGCAGCAGGGCGTCGTCGTCGATCTGACGGCGCCCATCGCCCTGGAGGCTGCTCGCACGAGCGCCGCGCTGGGAATGCCGATGGCCGACAGCCTCATGCTCGCCACGGCGCGGTCGTTCGAGGCCGCGCTCTGGACGCAGAACTCCGACTTCGAGGGCGTGGAAGGCGTGCGATGCGCTGCAGCGCAGTCGAGCTGAGTTCAAGACCGAAGTGCGATGGCAGCTCTGCCTGACAAACACATCACCGTGTCGCTTATGGACGAGGACGGACAGAGGCACATTATGACGAACCGATCGACTGCCGGCTCCATCGACGAGTACATAGCGAGATTCCCGCCCGAGACCCAGAGGGTGCTCGAAGAGATGCGGGCGCTCATCAGGGCGGCAGCGCCCGACGCCACGGAGACGATCAGCTACGCGATCCCCACGTTCGACCTGAACGGGAAGCATCTGGTGCACTTCGCGGGCTTCGCGAGACACATCGGCTTCTACCCGGTGCCGAGCGCGGTCGAGGCGTTCAAGGAGGAACTGAAGCCCTACAAGACCGGGAAGGGCTCGGCCCAGTTCCCCCTCGGCCGGCCACTGCCGGCCGACCTGATCCGCCGCATCGTCGAGTTCAGGGTCGCGGAGGCCCGGCGGGCCGGCCCGCATGAGTGATCGATCCGTCGCCATCCGGCCGTGGTCTGAGGGCGATCTGAGGTTGCTCGAACGCCTGCTCGGCGACCCGGTCATGATGGAGCATCTGGGCGGGCCTGAGTCGCCGGAGGCGATGGAGGCCCGCCACCGGCGATACCTGCAACCCGAAGCCTCTATCGGCGGCGTCTTTGCGGTCGTCATCGGACGCGATCGGGTCGCGACAGGCTGGGTCGGCTACTGGAAGAGAGACTGGGAGGGCACCGACGTCTGGGAGGCCGGCTGGAGCGTGCTTCCCGAGTTCCAGGGTCGGGGCATCGCCACGGCAGCGACCGCCCTCGTGATCGATCGCGCACGCGACGACGGCACCTGTCGCTTTCTCCACGCCTTTCCGGCGGTCGACAACGTGGCGTCGAACGCGCTCTGTCGCCGCCTCGGTTTCGAGCTGCTCGGCGAGACCGAGGTCGAGTACCCGAAGGGTCACTTCCTGCATGCCAACGACTGGCGCCTCGACCTCTTCGGGGGGCAGCGATGATCCTTGTCGTCGGTGGCAGCGGAGTGCTCGGCCGCGAGGCCGCCCGACAACTCCTTTCCGCCGGCAAACCAGTGCGGGTGCTGACGCGCACGCCCGCCGGCGCAGACGACCTGGAGGCGGCGGGCGCCGAGGTGGTGCAGGGCGACCTTATCGATCCGCCGTCACTGGCGCGGGCCTGCCGGGGTGTCGACGGCGTTCTCGCGGCCGCACACTCGCTGGTCGGCAAGGGACGGTACAAGTCAGAGGCCGTCGACGACGCGGGTCACCGTGCGCTGATCGACGCCGCCAAGGCGGCGGGCGTCGCGCACTTCGTCTACATCTCGATCCTCGGCGCGGCGCCCGATCACCCCGTGGACTTCTGGCGCACGAAGCACCGGGTCGAGGAGCATCTGAAGGCCAGCGGCTTGCGCTACACGATCCTGCGTCCGTCCGCGTTCATGGAGTGGCACGCGCACATCTTCAACGGCAAGTCCGTGCTCGAGGGCGGCAAGACCAGGCTGATGGGGAAGGGCACGAAGCCGCGCAACTTCGTAGCGGCGCGTGATGTGGCGCGACTCGCCGTGCTGGCGTTCGCCGACCCGCGCCTGCACGACCGTACCCTCGAGGTCGGCGGCCCCGCGGATCTCACAGACAATCAGGTGACGGAGCTGTACGGCGAGCTTGCGGGTGTCACTCCCGACGTGAGGTACCTGCCGCGTCTGGTCGCAAAGACGATGAGCGTCGTGCTGCGACCCATCCAGCCCGGCATAAGCCGGATCATGTACGTCGGCAGCCTGACCGACGACGCGTTCAGCGAGAGGTTCGACCCGGCGGCGCTGCTGGCCGAGTTTCCCACGCACCTCACAACACTCGAGGAGTTCGTTCGCGAACGGATCGCGGAGGCGCAAGAGCCGCCTACGGACTAGCTGGAGGCCCCGCTCGGGTGCCGACTGTGGTATGCTTGTCGCGGCGAGTCAACCGGCTCGCAGGTTTGCGACGTGACACACCGCATTCTGGCGGTAAGGTCACGTCGCTTTTTTGGTTTGCCCCGGTGGGGCGAGAGGATGAGTATCTGATGGCAGAAGGCAAAGTAAAGTGGTTCAACGCGGACAAGGGCTACGGCTTCATCGAGCGTGAGGTCGGCGAAGACCTGTTCGTCCACTTCTCCGAGGTCCAGGGCGAGGGCTTCAAGAGCTTGGCCGAGGGCCAGGCCGTCTCCTTTACGGAGGCCGAAGGCAACAACGGCAAGAAGCAGGCGACGCAGGTGCGTTCGCTCTAAGCGTCAAGCACACTCAAGCGAGCACCTACGCGCCGGGCGGCCCTTCGGGCCGCCCGGCGCTTTCATTTCGGCCGAGCATCCCCCAGTCGAGTCAAAGCACCTCCCGCGTGCTCAGGCGGGCAAGCTGTCGCCGGGGAAGCCGCGGCATGAGTGCACCTCGTAGGGCCGCCGCCGAGAGAGCCCGGCGTGGCGCACATGGAGCGGCAACTCGGGCGCAGTAACGCTCGAGCGTGAGGACAGCCCGACAAGCGGGCATCCCTGACGACAAGAGGTACAACGCCCGAGAGGCTGCCGATCGGCGGCCAGCGACACGAGGTGGATCGCGTGTGCAGGAACATCAAGACGCTTTACAACTTCGAGCCCCCCGCGACCGGCGACGAGATCCGGGCCGCAGCTCTGCAGTTCGTGCGCAAGATCAGCGGGTTCGCGGCGCCGTCGGCCGCAAACGAAGCGGCCTTCGGGCGCGCCGTCGACGACGTCGGGCGCGCCGCCTCGACCCTGCTGGACGCGCTCGTGACGACGGCTCGTCCGAGGGACCGCGAGGTCGAAGCCGCCAAGGCGCACGCCCGCGCCGTCCGCAGGTTCGCCGCGTAGGACAGTGCGCCCCCGATCCGCAGAAGGACCCGATGATGGCCCGAAGTGCATCCGACAACGCAGGCGCTGGCGGCGGCTTGGGCGCGTCCTGGTTCTCGGATCCCGGTGAGAACCTGGTGGGCGTGCTGCCGACCCAGTCCGCCTGGAAGTCCCCAGGCCCTCCAGAGATCTGCCGCGATTTCTGGCGGTTCGTCTACCGGGCGATCCGCGATGGAGTGGACGGATCGATCAACGTGAGGAGGAACCGATGTCGCGTGTCGTTCATTTCGAGATCCAGGCCTCGCAGCCGCAGGCCCTGATCGACTTCTACACCGAGCTGCTGGGCTGGAGCTTCACCAAGTGGGAAGGCGGTGAGTACTGGCTGATCACTACCGGCCCCGACGACCAGCCGGGCATCAACGGTGGGCTGCTGCCGCGCCCGGCCGATCCGCCGCTCGATATGCAGGCCGTCAACGCCTTCGTGTGCACGGCCGGGGTCGAGTCGCTCGACGCGACGCTGGCCAGGGGAGCGGAGCTCGGAGCCAGCGTCGCGTTGCCCAAGAACGCGGTGCCGGGCGTGGGCTGGCTCGCCTACATCAAGGACCCCGACGGCAACATCGTCGGGCTGCTCCAGCCGGACGAAGAGGCGAAGTAGATCAGGGCCGCTCGCCGAAGACCGCGCAGCCGCTTAGGGGCGCCCGCGTGATGCCGCGGCATCGCTTGGCCGTTCCGTCGCGCGCTGGTAGCGTGGCCGCATGCCTCCGCTGCCCGCCACCGACTCGCTGACCTTCTTCGCGTCCGCCGCGAGGGGCGTCGAAGGGTTGCTGCCCGCCGAGGTGCGAGTCCTCGCTGCCGCCGCGGGCCTCGGCGATGTCGGCATCGCCGAGGCCCGCGGCGGCGTCTCGTTCCACGGACCGCTGGAGCTCGGCTACCGCGCCTGCCTCTGGTCGCGCCTGGCACAGCGCGTGCTGCTGCAGCTCGCCGTGGTGCGCTTCGACGAACCGCAGGTCTCGCGGAAGACCTCCCGGGCGACGCCGCGCACGTCGCGAGGCGGCGCGGCGGAGATCGATGCGCGGTCCGCCGCGGCGCTCTGGGACGGCATCGCCGAGATCACCTGGTCCGATCATCTCGCGCCCGAGGGCAGCCTCGCCGTCGACTTCCTGGGTCTGGGGACCACGCTCGGCATCGACAACAGCCTGTTCGGGGCGCAGCGCGTCAAGGACGTCATCGTCGACCAGTTCCGCGAGCGCTTCGGCGTACGGCCGTCGGTCGACCTGCACTCGCCCGACCTGCGCGTCGACTGTACACGTAGGGCGGCACGAGGCGACGGTGTCGATCGACCTCTCGGGCGAGAGCCTGCACCGGCGCGGCTACCGCGCGCCCGGCGAGCAGGCCGAAGCGCCGCTCAAGGAGACGCTCGCGGCGGCCATGCTCGTGCGGGCCGGCTGGCCCGAGGTGGCGGCCGAGGGCGGCAGCGTGGTCGACCCGCTCTGCGGGTCGGGCACGCTGCCGATCGAGGCCGCCATGATGGCCGCCGACGCAGCGCCGGGGCTGTTGCGCCCGCTTGAGCGCTGGGGTTTCGCGCGCTGGCGCGGGCACGATGCCGGGTCGTGGGAGACGCTGGTGGCGGAGGCGGGCGAGCGCCGCGAGGCGGCGCTCGCCCGCCTCCGCGGGCGCAGCCTGCCCCTTGCCTTCGGCTACGACCGCGATGCCCGCGCCCTGGCGCTCGCCCAGGCCGATGCGCAGCGCGCCGGCATCGAAGGACTCGTCCGGTTCGAGCGCCGCCAGTTGTCCGACCTGACCCGGCCTGCACAGGTGGCGGGGGACGTCCCCGGGCTGGTCATCACCAATCCGCCCTATGGTCGCCGGCTCGGCCCGGCCGCGGACCGGGAGCCGCGGGACTGGGAGCCGCGGGACTGGGAGCCCGTCGACGAACGAGGCGGGGCAGGACACGCGGCAGGGCCCGCCGCAGGGCGTCCGAGTGGGCGAGCGGCCGGGGGAGCGAACGACGAAGCGACGCCGGCCGACCCTGCGCTCGCCGCACTCTACGAGCTGCTCGGCGAGCGCCTGCGCAGCCAGTTCGCCGGCTGGCGGGCCGCCGTCCTGGTGGCCGATCTCGAGCTCGGCAAGCGGCTCGGGCTGCGCGCCCATCGCGCGAACCGGCTCATGAACGGCACCATACCGGTGACGCTCCTGCGCATGAGGGTCGACGACAGGGCGGCGGCGCCGTGGGGTGCAAGCGACCGCGCAGACCGCGCCGGCCGCCCCGCCGCCGCAGAGACGGGCGCCGGGCGCCTTACCGGCCGGCGGTCGCGCGCTGTCCCTCTCTCCGGCCGCCGAGCAGTTCGCCAACCGCCTGCGCAAGAACGCCCGACACTGGGGCCGCATACATGCGCCGCGCCGGCGTCACCTGCTACCGCGTCTACGACGCCGACCTGCCCGACTTCGCGGTGGCCATCGACGTCTACGAGCGCTGGGTGCACGTGCAGGAGTACGCGCCGCCGCCCGAGATCGACGTCGACAAGGCGGCGGCGCGCCTCGCCGAGGCGATGCGCGTCATCCCCGAGGTGCTCGGCGTCGACCCCGGCGACGTGTTCCTCAAGATGCGCCGCCGCCAGCGCGGCCGGCGACCAGTACGCCCGTCAGGCCGCCTCCGGCATCGAGCACGAGGTCCACGAGCACGATCTGCGCTTCCTGGTCAACTTCAGCGACTATCTCGACACCGGGCTGTTCCTGCCCGGCCGCGAGGTGCGCGCCCTGCTGCGAGGCATGGCCACCGGGCGAGCGGTTCCTCAACCTGTTCGGCTACACGGGCACCGCCAGCGTGGCGGCCGGCAAGGGCGGGGCGGCGAGCACGACCACGGTCGACCTCATCGCCGGCTACCTCGACTGGGCCGAGCGCAACCTCGCCGCTCAACAAGCTCAAGCCGGCGCGCAACACGGTGGTCGAAGCCGACACGCTGCAGTGGGTGGCGGCGGCGCACGACGAGCCGTTCGGTCGTCGTCTACCTCGATCCGCCGACGTTCTCGAACTCGAAGAAGATGGGACGGGCGACCTTCGACGTGCGCCGCGACCACGCCGACCTCATCCGGCTGGTGGCGCGCCGCCTTCTGGCGCCGGCGGGTGTCCTTGTCTTCGCCTGCAACGCGCGCCGCTTCGAGATGGACGTCACGGCGCTGTCCGGCGACCTCGAGCTCGTCGACCTGTCACGTGCCACGCTGGCGCCCGACTTCGCGCGCCGAGCGCGTGCTCACCACGTCTGGAGGATCACGGCGCGGAACTAAGGTGATGGCGAAGAGAGGAAACGATGGGGGCGGCGCCCGCGCTGCGGGCGCCGCCCCCATGAAGGCCTCCGCGGGGACGAAGACTGGGGCGATCCGGCGGGCGGCCGTCTCAGTTGGGTGAGCCGCCCGCCGGACCGTGCGGAAGGGGGGTCCGGTCCCTCCGCAGTCATGCCGCCCTTCGGGTGCGAGCGACCCTGGCGCGCCGCTTCTGCGTCTGAGGCTGGTCATCGAGCAGGGTCAGCAGCACGGTGGCGCCGTCGCAGCCGCCGTCGGGCGTCAATCTCCGGAAGAACTGGGCGCGCACGTGCCGCGGACCGTCGCTCGTCGCCATCGACGAGGCGAGCACGAACAGCGGCGCGCCGTTGGTGATGAAGCTCATGGCCTGGCGTTCGAGGAGACTCGGCGAGCAGGCACGACGATCCCTTTCGGCGCGATCGAAGAACCCGAGCAGGCGGCGGGCCTCGGCGCTGGCGCGGACCAGCGTGCCATCGGCCGCGAAGACCGCGTGCAGCGCGTCAGCGGCGACCGATGGCGGCACGACCCCCGCCGGCAGAGGATCCCCGGCGAAGGAGACGTGCGATCGCCGTGACGCGGCCTCGTTCTCGGGCGCGGCGACTGTGGCTCCAGCCGCTCCGTCATCGCCGGCAGCCCGCCAGGCTACACTCGACATGGTCACCGCCGCGCCCTCGGTCACCGCATCGAAGAACCGGTTGACGGCGACCGAACTCAGGCGTTCGAGCCGGGCGTCGGCGGCACGCCTCGCCGCGACTGCCAGGAACGACATCCGCCAGCACTCGACCAGGCCGAGGACCTCGTGACGTCGCAGGCCCTGTCGCCGATACAGGCTCGCTTCGGCCAAGCCGCGTGACGCCGCCGGGTTGTAGATCGAGGTCCAGGCGAAGTTCAGGTCGACAGTCCAGCCGCAGCGCTTGACCGTCTCTGCGAGGGCAGCGCTGAAACTCGTCACGTTCTCCGCGGCGCTCCGGCACACGGCCGGTGACAACTCTGGATCGAGCTTGCCCACGCTCAGCAGGAAGCGCTGGATCAGTTCGTCCCGCCAGTCTGGGAGCGCCGCGCAGAATAGAGTGATGTCGGGATCACCGGCCAGGGAACGAGCCTGACGGCCCCACGACTCTCTCTCCGCGCTCAGGTCGAGCAAAGCTCTTGCGTCTGTCGCCGTCATCGCCCGTCCTTTCAGCTCGCGGCCCTCGACCGAGTCGCCTGGCCCCTTGTTCGAGGGATCTCGCGACTATGGCTGGTGTCGGAGCCGACACCTCCCGCGCGCGATAAGGCATGTTGCCTATTCGCCCTTGCCGCCGGCTGGCCGCGGTCACGACGGCTGACCCCGAAGATGGGGACGTCTACCTATCACCGTCGGGACTGTCCGCCGCCGACTCCTTCAGACAGAAAGCGAGAAGGAACCCCGAACACGGAGGGTGGCACGATGACGAGATGGCTCCGCATAGCGTGTGTGACCGGTCTGCTGGCCGCAGTCCTCGTGTATGGCGTCGCATCGGCAGCCGCGATCTCACCTGCGAGCTCGATGCTCGCTACTGAGGATTTCGTGCTGACCGGGCAGATC
This sequence comes from uncultured Actinomycetes bacterium, assembly GCA_963833555.1. Taxonomy (GTDB): domain Bacteria; phylum Actinomycetota; class Thermoleophilia; order UBA2241; family UBA2241; genus CAWHYB01. Next base: position 118,745 of record CAWHYB010000002.1, read on the forward strand.
GTGTCGGTCGACGCGTCGACCGGATATGTCGTCGTCGATGTCAAGGGTCAGCCTGGCGTGACCAAGCGACACCGCATGACCGCAGTGAGCGTCGATATGTCGGCGGCGGTCATCTGCCCCATGAAGGCCAAGAGGGGCCACCTCCTGATCGACGATCTCCAGCCCAACCAGCGCGTCAAGATCTCGGGCACGGTCGATCTGACCGACTCCTCGCACCCCGTCTACACGGCCGCGGAAGTGCTCGTGAAGGTGCAGTAGTCCGACCACGATCTCGCGATGCTCTTGGGGCAGGGGCGGCGGCAGCCGCCCCTGCCCCTTTGTCGTGCGCGGGGCGGGCGGGGCGGCCGGGCCGTGCGGCCCGCCCGCCCCGTCCCGTCCACCGCCTGTGCTACGCTCGGACCATGTCCGGCACGTCCCTTCCGTCGTTCGCACACGCGGCCGCCGACCCGGCCGCCGTCCTGCACTCGGTCTTCGGCTTTCGCGAGTATCGCCCCGACCAGCTCGAGATCGTCGAGCACGTCGTCGCCGGCGGCGACGCCTTCGTGCTCATGCCCACCGGCGGCGGCAAGTCGCTCTGCTACCAGATCCCGGCGCTGCTGCGGCCCGGCGTCGGCATCGTCGTCTCGCCGCTCATCTCGCTGATGAAAGACCAGGTCGACGCGCTGCGCGCCAACGGCGTGCGCGCCGCCTTCTACAACTCGTCGCTCGACAGCGCCGAGGCGCGCCGCGTGCTGGCGCAGCTGCACGCCGGCGAGCTCGACCTGCTCTACGTGGCGCCCGAGCGGCTCATGACCGACGGGTTCCTCGACGCGGCTCGCCGGCGAAGCCGACGGCGAGCCTGCATCCCGCGTCGCCCTGTTCGCCATCGACGAGGCGCACTGCGTCTCGCAGTGGGGCCACGACTTCCGCCCCGAGTACATCGACCTCGGCCGCCTGCGCGGCCTCTTCCCCGGCGTGCCGCTCGTCGCCTGCACGGCCACCGCCGACCCGCAGACGCGCGACGACGTGCGCGCCCGGCTGGGCCTCGCCGACGCGCCCTGCTTCGTCGCCGGCTTCGACCGGCCCAACATCCGCTACACGGTGGTCGACAAGCGGCACGCCGGCCGAGCAGCTCCTCGCCTTCCTGCGCGAGCACGACGGCGAGGCGCGGCATCGTCTACTGCCTCAGCGCGCAAGCGCACCGAAGAGGTCGCCGAGCGGCTGGCGGCGGCCGGCTTGCCGGCCGCCGCCTACCACGCCGGCCTGCCCGCCGCCGAGCGCAAGCGCGTGCAAGAGCCTTCGCCGCGCGACGACCTGCAGGTCGTCGTCGCCACCGTCGCCTTCGGCATGGGCATCGACAAGCCCGACGTGCGCTTCGTCGTGCACTACGACCTGCCCAAGACCATCGAGAGCTACTACCAGGAGACGGGCCGGGCCGGCCGCGACGGCCTGCCCGCCGAGGCCCTGCTGCTCTTCGGCCTCGGCGACGCGGGCATCGCCCGCGGCCTCATCGAGACGCGGCGACAACGCCGAGCAGAACCGCATCGAGCGCACAAGCTCAACGCCATGGTCGGCTTCGCCGAGGCCACCACCTGCCGGCGGCGCGTGCTGCTGGGCTACTTCGGCGAGCACGCTCGACGACGACTGCGGCAACTGCGACGTCTGCCTCGACCCGCCCGAGACCTACGACGCCACCGAAGACGCCCGCAAGGCGCTGTCCTGCGTCTACCGGCTGCGGCCAGCGCTTCGGCATCGGCCACGTCATCGACGTGCTGCGCGGCGCCGAGACCGAGCGCATCTTCGCGCTCGGCCACGACCGGCTCTCGACCTACGGCATCGGCGCCGACCTCGAGCCAGGACGACTGGCAGAGCCTGATCCGCCAGCTCATCCACCGCGGCTACCTCACGCAGGACATCGCCGCGCTACTCGGTGCTCAAGCTCACGCCGCGCGGCGCAGCCGCTGCTGCGCGGCGACGAGACGCTCGTGCTGGCCAAGCCGCGGGTGCAAGCCGCCGAAGGCCGCGAAGGCGAAGAAGCCCGCCGCGCGGCGCGGGCGAAGGCCGCCGCCGCCGCGCGCGGCGCAGCGCCCGACTGGTTCACCGGCGGCCCGCCGCACGCCGGCGCGTCTGCGCGCCGGCGAGCGCCGGCGAGACCGCCGAAGCCGCCCGAACCCGACGACGCGAGCTCTTCGAGCGCCTGCGCGCCCTGCGCAAACGCCTGGCCGGCAGCGCGCGCGTGCCCGCCTACGTCGTGTTCGCCGACGCCACGCTGCTCGAGATGGCCGCCGCGCGCCCGCCAGCCTCGCCGAGCTGCTCGAGGTCAACGGCGTCGGCGAGGCCAAGCTCGCGCGCTACGGCGAGGCGTTCCTGGCCGAGATCAACGCCTGACGCGAGCGTCGTCGCCCGTCCTGGCAACCCCTTCTGGCCGATCGGGCCAAGGTTTCCCCGTCGCCGGCGTTACAAGGGGTGGTGGTACTTCGCGTGAGCGAGCAGAGAGGAGCAACCGCATGAGACGTTCTGCGGCACTGATCCTGGTCCTCGTACTGGCATTGGCGGTCACTCCGCTGGCGCTGGCCTCGAACGGCAAGGGCAAGGCCCACAAGGGTCACGGCAAGCAGGCCAAGACCCAGACCAAGGCAAAGGCCAAGGGCAAGAACAAGTTCCAGCTCAACGGCGTAGTGGTGCCTGGCGACGCCGTCGCCGGCACGCTCACAGTGACGGTCAAGGCCGGCTCGAAGACGGTCAAGGCCTTCCGCGGCCTGCCGCTCACCGTGACGATCGCCGCCGACGCGCGCTTCGTCGACTCGACGGCCGACGACGCGACGACGACTGACCCGGCCGCGCCACCCCTGACGCTGGCCGATCTGGTCGCCGGCGCCCGGGTCCATCTGGGCGGCACGATCGACAGGACCGACCCGGCCAATCCGGTGTTCGTGGCGACCAAGGTGATCGTCCAGTCGCTGCCCCAGGTGGTTCCGACGCTGGCCCCCGAGCCGACCCCGACCGACTCCGCGACGCCGATGGCAGCCCTCATCAGGTAGCACGCAAGCTCAGGCCGTGCGCCCGCGCGGCACGCCCGTGCCTTTCCCGGAAGGCACGCGGCGGCCCTCACCGCGCGGGAGCTCAGAAGGAGGCGAGGGAGCGGCCGCAGGCCGCTCCCTCGCCTCTCGTCGTTCCGGGACGGGCTCCGTCCGCGGGGGCCGTGACTGCGTGCGGGCGTGGCCGGCGCCGCGGCGGCGGCTCAAGTTGACCTTTGACCCACCCAGCGTGCTCTGTATGCTCTCTTGCGAGGTCCAGGGGGAGCAGCCCGCGCCGTCCGCACGGCCAGCCGCGGGCCCGCGAGAAGGGGTGGGGTCATGACACCGTTCGATCCGCACCGGCGGCGCTGCGAGGAGTCGCGACATGTCGACCGCGCCGCCGGCTCGTGCGCCGGCTGGCGGCGCTCCTCCGCCCGGCCGCCGCAGCCGCGGCGCCTGCTGTTCGTCGCCCTACTGACATTGGCACTGGTGCTGTGCGCCGGGGTGGCCTTCGGCCTCGCCGGCGCCTTCGCCGTCGCCGGCAGTCCGTCCCCGGCGACCGGCAAGGTGACGCTCAAGGTCGGCTGGGTCAACGAACCCGACAACCTCAACCCGTTCATCGGCTACTCGACGTCGTCCTATCTCATCTGCCACCTGAACTACGACCTGCTCACCGGCTACAAGGCGTCCAACGTCGAGCCGGCGCCCGAGCTCGCCGCGAGCTGGAGCCACTCCGCCGACGGCAAGGTCTGGACGTTCAAGCTGCGCCCCGGCGTGAAGTGGCAGGACGGCGTCGCCGTTCACCGCCGGCGACGTGGCCTTCACCTACGACTACATCATCGACAACGAGCTCGCGGCCTACACGAGCTACACCGTCGGCATCAAGCAGGTCGAGGCCGTCGACGACCTCACGGTGCGCTTCGTCTGCTCGCCGCCCAAAGTCGAACATGCTCGGCATGTGGGTGCCGATCGTGCCCGCGCACATCTGGTCGAAGGTCAGTCCCAAGGCCGCCCAGAACACCTTCCAGAACAAGCCGCCGCATCGTCGGCACCGGTCCCTTCCAGACGGTCGAGTTCAAGAAGGGCCAGTACGTCCGCATGGTGGCCAACAAGAACTACTGGCGCGGCGCCCCGCGCATCGACGAGGTCATCTTCACCCCCTACCAGAACCCCGACACGATGGTCCAGGAGCTGCGCAGCGGCGCCATCGACGCCTGCTGGGGCGTGCCCGAGGCGTCAGTTCGCGCCGCTCGGCGAAGACGCCGGGCTTCAAGGCCATCGCCTACGTGGTCAAGGGCTTCGACGAGCTCGGCTTCAACTGCTACACGGGCGGCACGTCGCTGGGCAACCCCGTGCTGACCGGACTGGCGCTTCCGCCAGGCGCTCAACTGGGCGATCGACAAGCAGCAGCTCGTGCAGATCGCCTACGACGGCTACGCCGTGCCCGGCACGACCATCGTCGTGCCCGACTTCTACTCCAACCCCGACTGGCACTGGCAGCCGCCGGCCGACCAGCTCTACGGCTACGACCCGGCCAAGGCCGACGCAGCTGCTGGCCGACGCGGGCTACAGGACCGCGGGCGGCAAGCTCCTCGACAAGCAGGGCAAGCCGATCACGCTTGCGTCTGTTCGCCTGCGACGCGCCGCCGCAGGGCGAGAAGATCGGCAAGCTGCTGACCGGCTGGCTTCAGGCGATCGGCATCGACGTGAAGTTCGACTACATGGACGAGGGCGCGATGAACGACTACCTCTACAACATGGTCGGCGGCGCTTCGTGCCCAACATGGACCTCTACATCTACAACTGGACGGGCGACGTCGACCCCACCTTCATCTTCTCGATCTTCCTCACCAGCCAGATCAACAACTGGAGCGACTGCGCCTGGTCGAACCCCACCTACGACAGCCTCTTCAAGCAGCAGGCGACGACGTCGACGCCGGCCCAGCGGCAGGCGATGCTCGTGGAAGATGCAGCAGATGCTCTACCAGCAAAGCCCCTACGTCGTGCTTGCCTACCCCAAGGGGCTCGAGGCAGTCGACACGTGCACGCTGGGACGGCTGGGTGCAGTCGCCGAGCGGCACCGGTTCGGCGATCTACTCCGTCGACAACATCGACAGCTACCTGTTCGTGCACTCCAAGGCGGCCGCGGTGGCCAAGAAGTCGAACGGGCCGCTGGTGACGTTCCTCGTCACGGCGGCGATAGCGGTCGTGCTCGTCGTCATCGCGCTTGCCCTGCGCCGGCGGCGGCGGGCAGAGGAGTCGTAGGATAAGGACCCGCGGCAAGCGTTCGCGGGTGAGACTGCAACCCCCAACACGAAGCGGAGCGTGAGATGGCCAGTCCGGACGGCAAGCGGGTCTTCGTCAGCATCGACCTCGAGGGCATCACCGGGGTATCCCGCGATGCCCAGACGGAACGGCCCAACGACGACTGGCGCGAGGCGCGCGGCTTCATGCGCGGCGACCTCGACGCGATCATCGAGGGCTGCCTCGCGGCCGGCGCCGCCGAGATCGTCGTCTGCGACGCCCACGACCACGGCGACAACCTCGGCGTCGACGCGCAGCCGGCCGGCGTCTCGCTGATCAGCGGCGAAGGCATGGCGCTGAGCATGATGGCGGGCATCGAGGCCGGCTTCGACGCGGCGATGTTCGTCGGGTATCACGCCAAGGCCGGCACCGCAGCAGCGACCTTGGCTCACACCTACCTCCCCGCGGCCGCGAGGGTGACGGTGACGGGCGGGCCCGAGGGCGACTTCGAGACCGGGGAGCTCGGTCTGAACGCCGCCGTGGCGGCTGCCTTCAACACGCCGCTCGTGTTCGCCAGCGGCGACGACAAGCTCGCCGCCGAGGCGCGCGCGTTCGTACCCGGCATCGAAGCGGTCGCGGTGAAGGAGGGGCTCGCGTGGGAGGCGGCCCGGCTGACCGCGCCGCAAGCGGCGCGCGACGCGTTGCGCGCCGGGGCGGCGCGGGCGCTGGCCGGGCCGCCCCCGGCGCCGCTCGACTGGAACGGCCGCGGCCTGCGCGTGCGCTTCATCCGCCCGGACAAGTGCGACGGGGCGGCGGCCTGCCCCGGCGTGAGGCGCCTCGACGGCGTCACGATCGAGATCCCGCCGGCCGACTGGCTGACGGTGTTCACGACCTTCATCGCCTGCACGCACCTGGTCTAGGCGTCACCGCCCGCGCAGCAGCCGCTGCTGGTAGTCCTTCGCAGTAAGCGCAGGAGCGAGCTGCTGCGCCCGGGCGAGGTCGGCACGCATGGCGGCCTGGTCGCCCTTCTCGCGAGCGTAGTCCGCCGACCAATACCAGCCGTCGGGCGACGCCGGATGCGTCGCCTGGAACGCCGCAAAGACGGCCGCAGCCAGGCCGGCGTCCTCGTGCCTCTGCAGGACGTCGAACGCGGCGTACGCCCAGAGCCCCTCCAGAACGGGATCGTGCGGGTTCCAGCGCAGGCCCGGGCGCAGATCGATCGGCACCGCGGCGAAGCTCCCCTGGGCGATGTCGAGCCGCGCCAAGTCTGCGTAGCCCAGAGGGCCGGTGGGATCGAGCCGTAGTGCGTCGTAGATGAAGCGCCGGCCACGAGCTACCATGGCGGGGTCGTTTGCCGCCTTTCCATCGCGCCAGTCTTGCGCTCCCGCTTCGAGGGCGTAGAACGGCTCCCACCGGAACCGCTCGGCGGCCAGTTGCGCGTCGGCGCCCTCGTGTGTCTTAGTGAACGTGGCGAACGACAAGTCGGCACGGTAGAAGCCGATCCCCAGGACGGTGGCGGCGACGACGGCGACGGCCAGGGCCGTCGCCGCCGTCGCCGCCACCCCAGTGGCCAGCCGGCGCCGGGGCACGGCGGGCACGGTGAGCACTCGCCGCAACGGCCGGCCCAGGCCCAGCGGCAGGGCCGCGCCGGCGACAAGAGCCGCCGGCACCACGAAGGCCGGATCGAGCGGGCTGACCAGCAGATAGCTGCCCACGGCCACGAGGAAGGCAAGCGCGGGGAGCGGCGCGGCCCCGGCGCCCGCCGAGAGCGGGGCATCGTCGCGCCTGGCCTCGTCGCGCCTGGCCTCGTCGCGCCTGGCCTCGCTGGCCGCCGCGGACCGCCACCACAACGCGTCGTGCCAGGCGGCGGCTCCCAGCGCCAGGGCCACGGCGGCGGCAAGCGCCAGGGCCAGCAGCAGGCCGGGGGCGCCGCTGGTCACCGCGACGAGGAGCGGCAGCGAATGGGGGTCGCTGGCGTTGCGACCCAGCGCGGTGTACCGCCGCGACGAGGGCTGATAGAGCCGGTCGGCGACGATGAAGGCGCCCGGGCCGTAGCCCACCAGCGGCCGCGCGGTGAACCCGTGGAGCGCCTCGCGCCAGAGCTCCAGCCGCTTGACGTCGTTCTCGTTCAGACCGCCGCCTGAGGCCTGTGTGTCCTGCACCCGTGTGAGCAGCGTGCGGCTGCCGCCGTGACCGTCCGGCACGGGGACGAACGCGCTCCCGAAAAGGACGGCGACGGCCGCGATCACAACGAGCAGGGCGCGGCGCCGGCGCGCCCGCCGCAAGACGACCCCAAGGACGGCGACGCCGAGCAGCGCGCCGAGGTACGAGGCGCGCGTCACGGCGAGGAGGTTGGCGATCAGCCCGGCGGCCACGCCGAGCCAGGCGGCGAGACGTGTCGCCACCCACCGACGCGCCTCGCCGGCCTCACCCTCCGGCCGAGGCGACGGCGACACCGCCAGCCACGCCCCGAGCCAGACGGCCAGCAGCGAGAGGCCGGCGAGGGTGATCGGGTTGCCCGTGGTGCCGGTCATGCGGCCCGGCCAGGGCTTCGCGACGTGCCAGAACAGCGCGCCGCCCGCCGCCTGCACGAGCGCGACGGCGGCGGCAAGCGTGAGCGTGAGCGCGGCCGCCCAGACCAGCACGCGCTGCTCGCGCGGCGCCGCGAAGAGGCGCCGCGCGACGACGAACAGGGCAAGCACCGAGAGAGCGAACAGCGCCCCGGTGCCGCGGTTGTAGTAGCCGAGCCAGGCGACCCAGGGAGCCGGCGAGGCAAACGCGGCGACGATCAGCCACAGGCCCAGCAAGCCGGCGAGGCAGTCGACGAGGTCGACACGCAGCGGCCGGCGGCCGGGCCCGAACTGCAGCGCGGCCAGCGCCAGCACGACGAAGACGAGCGGGTAGAGCAGGGCAAAACGCGTGACGTAGTACGGCGCGAAGAGGCGGCCGTCGTAGCCGGCCGCCTCGACCACGATCAGGGCGGCCGCGGCCAGGACTGCGATCCGCGGAAGCAGTCGCCCGGGCGGCGCCGCCCGGCCCGTGGTCCTTCCGCTCGACTTCTTGGCCACCCAGCGCTCCCTGCCGACGGCTCCATCATAGCGGCCCCGTCGGCGGGCGCGCCTGCGCCCTAGCCTGCCATCCGGCCCCCGTTCGACTCGCCCGTCCCCGTCTCGCGTTCGCGGGGCAGATCCCAGGCGACCTGCTGCCCGAGCAGGTTGCGCAGGACCATCGCGTCGCGCACCGCGGCGCCGCCGATGTCGTTGTTGAAGTACAGCCGTACCTCGAACTCGTCTCTAGCCCAGCCGCGGCAGGCGTCGGCCCAGCGTTCGAGCTCGTCGCGCCCATAGGCCCCGGCGTAGGCGGTACCCAGGCCGTGCAGGCGCACGTAGACGAACGGCGCGGTGAGCACCCGCGGCGTCTCGAACTCGCCCATGCTGTAGATGCAGAAGGCCGCTTCGTGATCGGCCAGCATGTCGTAGATGCGATCGCGGAACCAGCTCGGATCGCGAAATTCGAAGGCGTACGAGAGGTCACGCGGCAGCATGTCGAGGAAGTTGCGCAGCAGCCCGGTCTCGCGGGTGAATCCCTCCGGGAACTGGAACAGGATCGGTCCCAGGGCCCGTCCCAGGCCGCGCATGCGCGTGAGGAAATCGGCCAGGGGCTGATCGACACGGCGCAGCCGCTTGAGGTGAGTGATCACCCGCGGCGCCTTGATCGCGTACGTGAACCCCGGCCGAGCCGCCTCACGCCAGCGTTCGATCACCGCCGCATCCGGCAGCGAGTAGAACGTGCGGTTGACTTCGACCGTCGGGAACCGCGCGGCGTAGAAGGTCAGCGTCTCGCGGCCGGGCAGTCCTTCGGGGTACAGCACTCCACGCCAGTGCTTGTACGACCACCCCGATGTCCCGATAAGGGTCCTCCCGGGCACCACCAGTCTGTTCACCATGTCGGCCATCGAGTCTCCCTATTCCCTGCAACGCGCTCGATGTCGCAGCGAGCACACCGATCTGCGCCCCTGCGGGCCCCCGCGAGGGCGCAGACGCACGAGTGAGCGGCCCGACCGCCGGGCATGAAGGGGCCACAGGATGACCGGCCACCTCTGGCCGGCGACGATCATGGCCGACATCTACGACGTCTCCTTCGACCCCGGATCCAGGGTATGGCCAACGGCAGACGCGGCTGATTAGCGGAGGCCGCCGGCGCGGCCGGCGGCGGCCATCGCCGCGACCGGCGCGGCGCCGCTACGACTCGAGCCGCAGGCGCCGCACACCGACGCAGGCGAGCAGGGCGTGCAGGCGACGCAGGAACCGGTCGAGACCGGCGAGCAGCGCCGCCTCGGCCGACATGCTCAACGCCTGGCGCTGGACGACGATGTCGTCGTTGGGATCGAGCCGCGAGAGCGCCGAGTCGGGCGGCAGCCAGCAGCGCACGATGGCCGTGTGGTCGCCGAGCGCACGGGCGATCGTCTCCCACTCGCGCATGGCCGCGATCAGATACGAGTTGGGGCGGCGGCCGGCCGAGCGCGCCAGCTCCATGACCCTTCCCTCGAGCTGGTGCATGGCGGCCGCCGCCTGCACCTTCAGGAGCACGTGCACGTCGGCGGCTGCCTCGCGGCGGCCTGCGGCCGCCAGCAGCCGCCGCCGTTCGATGAGCAGCAGGCAATGGGCGACGCAGGCCGCCGGCTCAGGCCGGTCGGCGTAGGTCGCCTCGGCCTCGTAGACCGTGGCCGCGGCGGCGCCGAGGTAGCCGAGCGCCCGCAACGTCGCCTCCTGCCCGGCCTCAGGCACGAGCGGAACGCCCGAGACCTCGAGCGGATGCAGATACCCGGTGAGGGCGCCGTAGAGCGTCGCGGCGGCCGCCAGACTGCCCTCGGCGACCAGCGCCGAGGCCTTGTCGGACGCCGCCCACGCCGCGAAACCGGCGTCCGCGCCGCCCGCCTCGCGTTCGAGCGTGGCCAGCAGCCGTTCGACGGCGGGCCAGGCCGGCGAGGTCAGCTCGGCCCAGAGTCGCAGCGCGGCTATGACGGTCGGAACGTCGACCACTGATGGCGCGACCTCGTCGGCCTCGGCCATCGTGCGGCGCGCCCCGTCACGGTCGCCGAGCGCCCGTTGCAGGCGCGCCTTGTCGACGAGGCAGGCAAGGAGCTCGGAACGCATGCCCTCGACGCGGGCCGCTTCGACGCCGGCGTCGACGACCTCGAGCGCGCGCGGCGCCCGACCTTCGGACACGAGCTTCGCGATGGTGAGATGACAGTACTCCACGGACACCACCTTCGGGGAGCTCCCCCGCGCGGCGGATCGTGCGAGAGAGAAGGTGCGGACCCCCTCTGGACGAGGGTCCAACCAGATGTGTCGGCCGTCGCTCCGACTTGACAAGGGTCTCAGCGGCGAGCGGCGAGAAGTCCGTCGCCTGCGATGACGACGCTAGAACTCGCTCTCGGCCTCAAGACCGGCGGCGGCGCCTCCGTCGGGCTCGCCCGAAGCACGCAGACCACCCGCCGCCGCGCCGGCCACCAGCCGCTCGTTCTCGAGTCCGGCGGCGAGCTGCTCGCCGACCGCCAGCGCGAACCGCAGCGCGTCGTCGTCGAGCGACTCGGGGTCAAGGCGCCAGCCGGCCACGAGCCACCCAAGGAGCCTGTCGAGAAACACCAACGGCACGACCAGCCAGAGCTGGTCGCCGTTCCCGGCCACGATCGCCGGCGCCGGCTCTTCGGGGGGCGACGGCGCCGCGCGCAGAAGACGCAACTCGGCCAGAGGACGCAGCGCGTCGGTGAGGGCGGGGGAGGGTGCGGGAGCACCCTCCCCCGCCCTCACCCGCAGCCGATCGTCGCCCTCGGCCCGCTCGTAGACGCCGGACCACGAGCAACCGAGCGCCGTCACACAGCCGCGGGCGGCGTGTTCGAAGGCCTCGTCGCCCGCCGTAGCCGCGAGCGACGCGCTGAGCTCGACCAACACCGACAGGCGATCGCTCTGGGAGCGCTCGTGGGCGGCCACCCGCATATTGCGGATGGCCGCCGCCACCAGCCCGGCGAGCTGCTCGAACCGTTGGCGCTCCATCGCCATGAAGCGGCGCCTGTAGCGGGACTCGACGATGCCGAGCACGCCGACGACCTCGCCGGCCACGATGAGCGGCGCATCGAGCGTCGTCTTGTAGCCCCACTCCTCGAAGGCCTCGCGCTCTGCCGGGGACAGGTCGGGGTCGTCTACGTGCGTTTCGTCGAGCCGGCGCTGCGAAATCGTCCGGTTGAGGCCAGGGCTGTCCTCGAGCGTGATCTCGGTGCCGATGAAGGCGAGATCCTTCTCGTCGAGGCCGTCGCGATTCCAGGCGGCCTCCTGGACCAGCACGTTGCGGCGTGCGTCGTAGGACTGGATGTCGACCGCCGAGACGTTCATCGCGTTGCCGACCGCGGCGGCGATGTCGCGCAACGCCTCGCGTCCCGCGGTGCTCGACACCATCGCCGCCGCGACGTCGAGCAGCCAGCGGAAGGGGTCGTCGCGCGGCGTGGCGCCGTCGCTCATTCGGGAGCCCCCTCGAGCCGGCTGGCCCAGCCCGATTCGAGCGAACGCAGCCGCACGTTCTCGAGGGCCACGGCAGCCTGCTCCCCGATCCCCCTGATGAGCGCCAGCTCGTCCGGGGTGACAAGGCGCTCGTGCCCGGTCCAGAGGGCCATGACCACGCCGAGCGGCTCGCCGCGGAACACCATCGTCGCCTCGACGGATGTCGCCTCTCCCCACGTCAGAAAGCTCTCGCGCACGTCGGGATGGAGGTCGGGATCGGAGACCTGCTCGACAGTCGGTTCCCGGCGCGTCAACAGCGCGTGGTCGCCGAGCACGACGTTGATCGGTTCGGGTACGTCCAGCGTGTCGTAGTCCGGGTCGTAGTCATCCTGATGGATCGCCCGCGGCGTCATCGTGTCGGCGCCGGCGTCGTAGTCGTAGACGATCACGCGCGGGGCGCCGAGCGCTCGCGCAGTCGCGGCCGCGATGGTAGCGAACACCTCGCGGGGCTCACGGACCGTGGCGAGGGCATGGCCGATCTCGGCCAGCGAACTCAGATGGCGACCGCGCTCCTGGTCGTGACGCAGCAGGCCGGCGTTGTGGATGCCGATGGCGGCGAGCTCGCACAGCCGCAGGAACTGGTCTCGCTCCGCGGGCGTGAAGCGCCGCACGAAACGCATCTCCTGCAGTCCGAGGATGCCGATCACCTCGTCGCCGAACCGCAGCGGCATGTCCAGAGTCGACCGATAGCCCCACTTGCGCATCTGCTCGAGATCGTGCGTCGAGATGTCGGGATCGTCGACGTGCTGCTCGAACAGGCCAGGACTGGTGAGGATGGCCTTCAGGTCGGGGCGGGCGTCGAGGGGCGTGACGGTGCCGAGGTAGTCCTGCTCCTCCTCCGTGGGACCGGTGATCGACCAGAAGGCCTCATAGATGAGCACGCGCCGCGCGCGATCGTAGGTTTGCAGGTCGCATGACGCCACGGTCATGGCCTCGCCGATGCGTGCGAGCACGGCCGCCAGGACCTCTTCGTAGACCGTGCTCGACACGAGCGCGGCGCTGACTTCGAGGATGGCCAGGAGCGGGTTGCCGGCGAGAGGGCTGATCGAGCTCACGACGCGACCCCATCGGGCGTGACCGGCCGCGATCTCTCGGGTTGCGGGATCATCACGCTCGTATCATAGTCGTTGGCCCAACGCCCGGCGGAAGAACCCCACGGTCCAGTGACGCGCCGGCTACCGCCCGATCAATCGGGCGGTCAGATCGGCGCGCCTCGACGGCCTGCCGGTGCGCGCCTCGGCGCGGTCGGCGCTGCCCATCATCGCCAGCGAGAGGTTGACCCCGAGCCAGCGCAGCGGCTCGGGCTCCCAGCGCTTCGGTCGGCGACCCACCCACGGCAGGCCGGACAGGCCGTGATCGGCGCCGGCGATGAGCTCGGCCAGGGTGCGTCCGGCGAGGTTGGTCGTCGACACGCCGTCGCCGACGTAGCCGCCGGCCCACGCCATGCCCGAATCCTTGTCGAAGCCGACCGAGGCGAACCAGTCGCGCGGCGCGCCGAGACAGCCGCCCCACGTGTGGGTGATGCGCGCGTCGCCGACGGCCGGGAACAGGCTCTTGAGGACGCGGTGAAGCTCGGCGAACACGGCCGGGTCGCGGTCGAACTCGTCGCGGATGGCCGAGCCGAAGTGATAGGGCGCGCCGCGCCCGCCGAGGGCGATGCGGCCGTCGTCGGTGCGCATGCAGTAGATGATGAGGTTGCGCTCGTCGGTGAACACCTCGCGACCGTCCCAGCCGACCTGCGCCCAGAACGACGCGGGCAGCGGTTCGGTCGCGATCATCAGCGAGTACAGCGGCACGAGGTCGCGGGCGTGTCCCGGCATGGTCACGACGTAGCCCTCAAGGGCGTTCACGACGATGTCGGCCTTGACGGCACCTGCTGGAGTGGGCACCTCGTGCGGCCTGAGCTCCAAGGCGGGCGTGCGTTCGTAGATCGTCACGCCCAGGCGCTCGACGACGTCGGCGAGGCCGCGAGCCAGCCGGGCGGGGTCGACACAGGCGCAGTGCGGCGAGTAGATCGCCCCCAGGCAGCCGTCGACGGCGATGCGCGCGGCCGCCTCGGCCGCGCCGAGGGCGCGATAGTCGTCGTCGTCGAACCCCCACTCGCGCTCGTACTCGAGCTCCTCGTGCAGGCGCGCGAGCTGCGGCGCGCTGGTGGCCAGGGTGAGCACCCCACCCTTGTGCCAGCGCGCCTCGATGTCCTCGTCTGCGATGACGCGGCCGACCTCGTCGACCGTCGCGAACATCGCCCGCTGCATGTCGACCGCAGCCTCGCGCCCGAACTCAGCCGCGATCGTCCCCGGCGAGGCCGCGAAGAAGCTCGAGCACCAGCCGCCGTTGCGGCCCGAGGCGCCGAAGCCTGCGATCTCCTTCTCGAGCACGACGACGCGCAGCGAGGGATCGGCCTTCTTCAGGTAGTAGGCCGTCCACAATCCCGTGTAGCCGGCCCCAAGGATGGCCACGTCGGCCTCGACGTTCCCATCGAGCGACGGACGCGGCGACGAGCTCGCCGGGCACCCCGTCGAGCCAGAGGCTATACCAGCGATAGTCACGTTTCATGGCGCCGCACGCCCCCTCTTCTCGAGCGCCTTCGACGCCGCAAGGCGCACGGCAGGGTCTCGGTCCCTGAGCCGCGCCTCGAGCAGCTCGACGATCTGCAGGTCCCTCGAGCGCGGCCAGCGATCGCACCGCGAGAAGCCGGACACCATCGTCCTGATCGCGGCAGGCCCGCTTGAGAACGGGCACCACGGACGGCAAGCCGACCTCGCCGAGCACGTGCACTGCGTCCTGGCGGCGGCCGGCGTCGCCGTGATCCACGACGTCCGCAAGAAACGGGACGGCGGGCTCGCCGATCTGCCTGAAGGCATCGCGCGAGAGCACGATGTGCCGCACGTTCTTGGACTGGAACGTGTCGAGCAGCAGGGGCATGCGCTCCTCGAGCGCGGCGCGCGCCTGTTCGGCGACCGCGGGGTCGCGGTTCTTCGAAGCCTGAAGAAGCCCCTCGATGTGCCCTTTGGCGGAGAGCTTCTCGACGTTCGGTTTGAAGAGCGGCATCTGGTTCGCCTTCCGGTGGCGGGCGGCTGAGCGCCGAGGGGACTGACCCGGCGATTCTACAGCGGAACTCCCTCCCGGAACGATTCTCCGACGACCCAGACCTCATCAGGGAGTCGCCCGCGACCGTCCCCGGGCGTAGAGTTGACCAATGAGCGAGCCGCCCCACGAGCCACCGGCGGATCCGTCGTCGTCGAAGCCCGACGAAGCTCCGGATCTGCAGCAGACGTGGACGCAGGCCTGGAGCAGACACCAGCAGGCGGGCGACGCGCCGCAGCCGGGCTGGCCGTCGGCGCCCTGGCCCCCGAGCCAGTACCCGTGGCCACAGAGCGCGTGGCCGCAGCACCAGTACCCGCCGTATCCGCCCACGCAGAGCGAACCTCGCAGGCGACGGGCCGGCCGCACGGCGGCGATCGTCGCGTTTGCCGTGGTCAGCTGGCTGATCGTCACCGTGGGGTTGCCGGCCGGGCTCGGTCTCTACGTCCTCCACCAGCAGTCGGGACAGGCGTGGCAGACGGGCCCCGACGAGGGACTCTCGTCGGTGCCGGCCGACATCAGCGCGAGCTCGTTCCGGCCGACGGCGTCCGACAAGGCCTACTTCCGGGCCATAGGGTTCAACGGCAGGCGCGACACCTGCGTGACGAAGTGGACACTGCCGGTCGTGCACGTCTGGATGAGTTCCGGGGCCCGGGCCGAGGACCGCCGGACGTTGACGAAGGTCCTGGCCATGGTCAACAAGGCCGACCGGGGACGGCCGCGGTTCGTCGCGAGCGATACCCACGTCGAGATCACCATCACTTACCCGCGTCATGCGGTCTTCGTCAAGGACCAGCGCTGGGGCGACCGCGCCGCCGGTGTATGCAAGTTCGACTACAGCCTGCCGTCGTACCAGATGAGCTTCGCCGCCATCGAGATCGACGGGGCGATGCCGTCCTGGAGCCCTGAGCGACGCGCCACGCTCTACCACGAGTTCGGCCACGCCATCGGGCTGGCCGACACCCAGGCGGCGCGCTGGCGCGACGTGATCATGTTCCACGAGACCGGCGGGGGCGACCAGCTACACGCGCGAGGACCTGGCCGTCATCCGCATGCTCTACGATCGGCAGGTCCGCTCGGGAGAGAGTCGTGCGGCCGTGATGGCGGGCTGGAGGGGCAAATGAAGATCGCCGGCATCCACTTTCTCGTGACCTACCGCTGCACCTATGCCTGCGACCACTGCTTCGTCTGGGGCAGTCCGGAGCAGGAGGCGACGATGACGCTGGCGCAGCTCGAAGGCGTCATCGATCAGGCGGTCGCGGCAGGCTGCGACACGGTCTACTTCGAGGGCGGCGAGCCCATGCTCGTCTACCCGGTCGTGCTCGCCGCAGCCCGTCACGCCCGCTCGTGCGGGCCTCGACGTCGGCATCGTCAGCAACTGCTACTGGGCCGAGTAGCGTGGCCGACGCCCTGGTCTGGCTCGCGCCGTTCGCCGAGATCGGCGTGGCCGACTTCTCGCTGTCGTCGTATGCCTACTTCACCGAGCCGCTCGAAGACGAGACGAACCTGCGCAACGCCGTCGTGGCCGCGCAGCGCCTCGGCATCCCCGCCGCCGTGCTCGAGGTCGGCGCGCCGGCGAAGCTGGCCGACCTCGGCGTGACCTGCGGCGATCCCGGCGCGATCATGTACAAGGGGCGGGCGAGTGAGGCGCTCGCCGTGCGGCGAGCGCCTCACTCGCCCGCCCGACACCCTCACGACCTGTCCCCACGAGGACTTCGCCGACCCGGGTCGCTGCCACGTCGGCCCCGACGGCAACCTCATGCCCTGCCAGGGCATCAGCATCGGCAATGTGTTCACCCGACCGCTCGCCGGGATCCTCGCCGGCTACGACCCGGCCGAGGTGCCGGTCGTGCGCGAGATCGCCGTCGGTGGTCCCTGGAGGCTGGCCCAGGCGGAGGGACTCGAGCCCGAGCTTCCGCTCTACGCCGACGAATGCCATCTCTGCTACGAGCTGCGGCGGCGCTTGCGCGCCGCCGGCCGCTACCTCGACGTCCTGGCGCCCGACCAATGTTACGGAGTCCCGGGAGCAGACCCCGGCTCGTGAGCGAGCCGCGACACTCGCCGCGTCGGTGAGGCATACTGGCACCTGCCGATGATGTCGCCGCTCGACCGCGAGTGGCGCGCAAGAAGAGAGAGGAGAGGCGATGGCTTCGCAACGCGAATCGTTCTGGGACCACGCCAGCTACGCTGTCGTCGGGCACAGCGGGAAGCGCAACTTCCCGAAGCTCACCTACACCAATCTGAAGAAGGGCGGCAAGACCGTCTATGCCGTCGACCCGGGCGCATCGCAGGTCGAGGGTGACACGACCTATCCCGACCTCGCCGCGCTGCCCGGCGCCGTCGAGGCGGCGGTGCTCGAGCTGCCGAAGGAGGAGACCGCCGAGTGGGTCGGGCGCGTCGCCGACGCCGACATCAAGGCGGTGTGGATCCACCAGCAGACAGACACACCCGAGGCCCTGAAGCTCGCCGAAGAGCGCGGCCTCGAGGTCTGCTCTGGGACCTGCGCCGTCATGTACGTGACACCCGGGGTCAGCCCGCACATGATCCACCGCTGGGTCATGAAGCTGGCGAAGAAGTACTAGAGCGGACTGGGCGCCGGCGGACCACGGTCCGCCGCGCACGCTTGCCGGACGAGGGAGGGTCTATGGACGAGGGAGTAACGCCCCCACCACCGCCGCCGCCTGAGGGCGAGCATCCGTGGCAGCCGGTGCCGCCGCCACCCGCGCCGCCCGCGTGGCAGCCGCCACCGGCACAGCCGGGCGCCGGTCCGATGCCGCCGCGCGACCCGCAGCCGTATGCGGGGGCTCCCTACGGACCGCCGTCGGGCTACGGGTATGCGGCCGCCCCGACGTAC
Organism: uncultured Actinomycetes bacterium; assembly: GCA_963833555.1. GTDB lineage: Bacteria > Actinomycetota > Thermoleophilia > UBA2241 > UBA2241 > CAWHYB01. The sequence goes on from CAWHYB010000002.1 coordinate 136,480, forward strand.
GAACCGGGGCGCGGCGCCATGAGCGTCCTCCCGCCTCAACTCGCCGGCTGGAGCTGGGGAGGGTTCTTCTGGAACTGGATCTGGGCGTTCTTCAACGGGGTCACCTGGGCGGGCGTCGCGGGCCTGCTCCTGACGCTGTTCTTTGGCCCGGGAAACCTGGTGCTGGCGATCGTTCTGGGCGCGAAGGGCAACGAGTGGGCGTGGCAGAACAAGGTCTGGCGAGACCCCGAACACTTCCGCAGCGTGCAGCGCAAGTGGGCCCTGTGGGGACTGGTCGCCCTGCTCTTCTGGATCGCGCTCATCGTGCTGTTCGTGATCGTCGTGATCGCGATCACGGCGGGTTCGAGTACCACGAGCGGCACCTCGTTCTGATCCAGCCTCGAATAGGCCCGCGCGATCCGGCAGCGGCCAAGGACGCGGCGGGGGCGGGGAGCTGAAAGCTCCCCGCCCCCGCCGCGTCCTGGGTGATCTATGACTCAGCGACTCCGATCCGGTCAGGCGTCCGGTGTCGGTGGAGCAGGGGGTTCGGGAGGCGCCGGGGGCGTCACCAGCGGCGGCTCGACCGCTGGAGCCGGAGCGGCCTGAGGCGGCGGCGCCTGCGGAGCCGGAGTCGCCGGCGGCGGGGGGCGGAGGCGCCTGCGGAGCCGGAGCAGACTGCGGCGCCCACGGCGGGGCTGCAGGGGGCGCGGCCATCGGCGGCGCTCCGGGCGGCGGAGCGTACTGCTGGAACCCTCCGCCCATCGCCATGGGCCCGACCGGACCCTTCTTCGGAAGCACGAAGCAGATGACGATTCCGATGACGGCACCAAGGAGGCTGAAGATGAACGTCAGTCCAAAGCCCAGCCCGAAACCCAGCCACTTGTTGTAGCCCTTCGGCTCGACGATCTTCATGCCCCACCAGCCGAGCAGCAGCGCGATGACGATGCCGATCACGAAGAAGATCAGCAGGATGCCGCCACCCAGAAGTGCTCCTCCCTTGCTGGCGATGACAAGCGCAACGCCACTAGCCATGGATCCTCCTTGTCGCCGTCCCGGATCGATTGCCGGAGAGGCCGTTGACTCAAAGGAACGGCTCCCGCTCTCCGTACACCCTAGATTCGGGCGCCGGCCGGGCTGTCCTTTAGCGTTGAGAGCACCGCATTGGCGTTCGCGAGGTCGGGCAGTGGCTCGTCAGTCCTCGATGCCGTCGGCGGCGGGGACGTCGTCGGGCTGCGTCGGAAGCGGCGGTTCGACGAGGTGTTCCACATGGGCGATCGTGCGCTGCGCCGCGGCGGCGCCTTCGCGGATGCAGTCGCCGATGCCGATGCCGTGCAGGTAGCCGCCGGCGAGCTCGACGCCGGACACACCGGCAACTTCAGCCTCGACATGGTCGATCAGCTCGCGATGGCCGACGCGATACTGGGGCATGCCCCGCGGCCAGCGGAAGATGCGCGTGAACAGAGGTTCGGCGTGCAGTCCGACGATGGCGGCGAGCTCGGCACGCACAAGCGCGACGAGCTCGCCGTCGGGCAGTGACGCCGGTCCTTCGCGGCCCGCCCGTCCGACGAACGCACGCACCAGCACGCCGTCGTCGGGTGCGCGCCCCGCGAACTTCAGCGAGCTGAAGGTGCCGGCCATGATGCCGCGCTCCTCGGCCCGCGGGATGACGAAGCCGAAGCCGCTGAGGGGACGCGCCACGTCGGCCTTGCGATAGGCGAGCGACACCGTCGCCGTCGTCACGTAGGGGATCGACCCGAGATCTGCGGCGGCGGCGGGCGCGACGCTGCGCAGCAGCTCGCCCGCCGCGAAGGCCGGTCCGGCGAGCACGACGCCCTGGACGACACGCTCCGAGCCGTCAGAGAGCGTCAGGCGATAGCCGGCCGGCTCTGGATCCGCCTCGACCGCCATCGACTCGACCGCGACACCCGTCTGCAGTCGCGCGGCCGGCAGGTCGGCGACGACCGCGTCGGCGAGGTCGGCGAGTCCCGTCTTGAAGGAGAGGAAGTAGGAGCGCGGTTTGGTTGACGATCCCGAGGGGCGAGCGGTGGGCCGTGCCGCCGCACGTAGACGCGCCTTGCGGCGGCGGACCATGCCGACGATGAGGCTGCGGTACTTCTCCTCCATCTCCATGAACATCGGGAACGTGGCGCGCACGCTCATCTGCTCGGGGTCGCCGGCGTGGATGCCGGCGACGATCGGTTCGGCCACCTTGGCGAGCGCCTCGCGGCCGAGCCGGCGACGCACGAAGACGGCGAGGCTCTCGTCGTCCTTCGCCGGGCCGCGCGGCAGCACGAGGTCGAGCCCCATGCGCAGCTTGCCGGGCCAGCTCATCAGGCTCGACAGCGCGAACGGCACGAGCCGGGTCGGGACCATGAGGATGAGGCCTTCGGGCAGCTCGTGCAGGCGCCCGCGCGAGAAGACGTAGCTCTTGCGGATGTCCTCGTTGGAGTCGAGCAGGCGGTCGTAGACGCCGACCTTGCGGGCGAGCTCCATGGGCCAGGGCTTCTCGATGATGAACGAGTCGGGGCCACCTTCGATGACGAAGCCCTCGCTGCGCTCGGTCTTGACCTTGCCGCCGAGGTAGTCGGCGCGCTCGAAGAGGACCCAGTCGAAGGGGGCGTCTGGGTCGGCCGGGGCGGCATGGCCGGCCTCGCGGAGGGCGGTCTCGAGCGCGTGCGCGGCGCCGAGGCCGGCCATGCCGCCCCCGATCACGGCGATCACGGGGCGCCGGCTCACTGGCGGGGCGCCCCCGCCGAGCTCCACCGGTCCGGTGATAGGTCGCCGCGCGAGATAGTCGATCACGATCTCGGCCAGGGCCGCGATGAAGGCCGGCGAGTCGTTGAGCGCCCGGCAGCGGAAGAAGTCCATGCCCTCGGACTCGGCTACCGCGCGCAGCTCGACGTCGAGGTCGTACAGCGTCTCGACGTGGTCGGCGACGAAACCGATGGGCACCACCAGCAGCTTGGTCCAGCCCGCCTCGGCGAGCTCGCGCACCGCCGTCGGCGGCCTCGGGCTCGAGCCATTCGCCGCCGCGCCGGCCCTTGCTCTGGAAGGCGAGACGCCAGTCGCCCGGCATCAGCGCCGGCACGAGCTGGGCGACCGTCTGCTGGAGCTGTTCGACGTACGGGTCGCCCTCGAGGACGGTCTCGAGCGGTACGTTGTGAGCGGTGAACAGCACCGCGAACTCGTTGACGTAGGCGCCGTCGAGGGCGACCGCGATGCCGTGGGTGAGCGCCGCCAGGTAGCGGCGGTCGGCGTACCAGCCATCGATGAGCGGGACGTCGTCGCGGCCGGCCGCCGCCAGGGCGGCGCGATAGGCGCCGGTCGTCAGCCGCGACGAGTACGGCGACATCGGCAGGGCGACGGTGTCACGCCCGGCGAGCTCGGCAAGACACGCGCTCACCGAGGGCTCGCAGTACAGGAACCCCGGCCGCACGCGCACCCCGACGCCCAGCTCGGCGATCATCGCGGCCTCGAGGGCGGCGGCTTGCCGGCGAGTGATGTCGGGCAGCGGCGAGCCGCCGCCGATCGCCTCGTAGCGACGCTCGACCGTCTCGAGCACCTCCGGCCGCGGCGCCGCGCCGGTCATGGTCGTGATGAACGGCCCGATGCCGGCGAGCGACTCGGGGCCGCCGAAGGCGAGCATGGCGACGTCGATGGTCGCCGCGCGCGGCAGGGTCACGCCGCCGGCTCCGCGCCGTGCACGAACTCGACGAGGCGCTTGACCGTGTCGGGCGGGGTCGACGGCAGCAGGCCGTGGCCCAGATTGAAGATGTGCCCGGGACGCCCCTGCGCGCGGCGCACTATGTCGGCCGCGCGCAGCTCGACCTCGGCGACGGGGCCGAGCAGGCTGACCGGGTCGAGATTGCCCTGGATGCCGACGTCGTGGCCCAGGTCGCTCCAGGCCCGGTCGAGGTCCATGCGCCAGTCGACGCCGATCACGTCGCCGCCCGCCTGCCGCACCAGCGGCAGCATGGCCGAGGCGCCGTTGGCGAAGTGGATCACCGGCACGCCCGGCCGCTGACGGCATCGAGCACCTTCTGCGAGTGAGGCAGCACGTAGCGCTCGTAGTCGTCGGGTCCCAGGGCGCCGACCCACGAGTCGAAGAGCTGCAGCACCTGGGCGCCGGCCTCGATCTGGGCGAGCAGGTAGAGCGACACCGAGTCGGCGAGCAGGCCCATGAGCCGTGCGAACGTCGCCGGGTCGCCGTACATGAGCTTCTTGACCTCGGCGTAGTTGCGCGAATGGCCGCCCTCGATGACGTAGCTCGCCAGGGTGAACGGCGCGCCGGCAAAGCCGATCAGCGGCACGCGCCCGTCGAGCTCGCGGCGTACGAGCCGAGCGCTTCGAGCACGTAGGGGACGTCGGCGCGGCGGGTCGACGGCGCGCACGCCGTCGAGGTCGGCGGCCTCGCGCACCGGCGTCTCGATGACGGGACCGTCGCCGTCGGCGAAGTGGAAGCCGATGCCCATGCCTTCGAGCGGCAGCAGGATGTCGGCGAAGATGATCGCGGCGTCGAGGTCGAAGCGCGCCAGCGGCTGCAGCGTGACCTCGGCGGCCAGCTCGGGGCGCTTGCACATCTCGATGAAGCTGAAGCGTCTCGCGGATGGCGCGGTACTCGGGCAGGTAGCGGCCGGCCTGGCGCATGAGCCAGATCGGTGTCGCGTCGACGGGCTTGCGCAGGCAGGCGTCGAGGAATCGCATGGTCATCGGCGTTTCTGTCTCCGGAGTGGTGGCCGCGGTCTGCAGGGCGGAGTCTATTGTAGCCCGAACGGCCGCCGGCGCCGGTCGGCTCGCTGCCGACCGTGCAGCCATCGGTCCGCCGCCACTCAGGCGCGCGGCCGGTACCCCTCGCTGAGAGCCGCCCGGCGGCAGGTCCGACAGACCGTGACCTTGCGGGCGGTGAGCGGTGACGTCATGGCGAAGTGGCCGGCGTGCTCGCTCAGGGGCTCACCACAGAGATCGCAGTGGGCCGTGGCGATGACCGGCTGAGGAACGGGGCGGATCGCCCTGACAGGCGCCGGCTGCCCGGTCTGCGCCGGCTGCGCGGCCGGCGCAGTCTGCGGGAACTGCGCGATCTGCTGGGCCTGCGAGGTCTGGAGTGGGCGACTTGGTACCATGACGCACTCCTGTCCCAAGGGTGCCCGTCAGCCGCGTGGAGGATGCAGGAGCCGGGCTTTCGTGTGCCGGAGCCGGCACCTGTTGACTACCCCCACAGGGGGTGCCGCAAACGCCATCTCAGACGACGCTTTTCGGGCTGCTCGCGGTGACGCCGACGCGCCGGGCGCGTAGTATGGGGGGACACCGACTCGACCTTTGGGGGGTCGTCCATGAGGAGGGGCTCATGAAACGTTTGTCCGTCGCTGTCGTCGTGACGCTGGCCGTGCTCGTCTTGCCCGCCGCGGCCGCAGCCATTCCCAGCCATCACGGGGTCAAGGTGGGCGCGCCCGTGGTGGGCGCGCTCGCGCCCGCCGGCCGGTACCTCGCGCCACACCTGATGTCGCCGCTGTACACGCTCACCGGCAGCGCGACCATCGCCGTGCACGTCTACGGCTACGCCGGCGCTCCCGAGGCCGGAGCTGGGGTCATCTGGATGGTCGGCACCGACACCGACGGCGCGATCGACGCCGGCAGCACCGACGCCAACGGCCTCGTCACCTTCACCGGCGTGCCGGCCGCGTCGGCCAACAACGGCGAGATCCTGGTCATCCCGCCCAGCGACACGTTCGTTTACTATGACATCTGGAATCTCGCCTGGGCCGATCCGGCCGGCACTGACCTGGTGGTGCGTCCCGGTCAAGTCGGACTCTCTCTGCAGGGTGAGTCAGACCCCTTCTGGAACCCCTACTACTCCGCCATGATCGTCGTCTACAGCGACAATGGCGACGCCCACCAGCTGGCCGAGAGCATCACCGCCCAGGCGGACCCGACGGCGCCCAGTGTTGTCACCGCCGCCTCACCGCTGGCCCTGCCCGGCAACGTCACCGACGCGGCCGTGTACTTCTGGAACGACGAGGGCATGGAGTTCTCGCTCAACGGTCTGACCGCGACCGCAGGCGCGCCGGTCGCCAGCGGCCTCACGCTCGACCAGGCCGCGGCCCAACGGATGTACAACTTCTCGTGGGCGTCGGGCAAACCGGGCACCAAGACCACCATCAAGTTCCAGAACTTCCCGGCAGGCTGGCAGAACCACCTCTCCGGCTACTCGGTCGCCGGCGGGGCTGCGAAGGACTTCGGCACCTGGACGTCGCCCGGCGGTACTTCATGGCTGAGCAAGAGCTTCACGATCCCGCTCTCTGCCAAGCCAGGCTTCAACTACGACGTCGCCGCCGACCATACGACGGGTACTCTCAGTCTCGCGGAGGGGTTCCAGGTCTGCACCCTGAATCCATCGAAGGCCAGCCTCGCCGCGCCCGGATCCATCAGGTTCAGCGGGCGCGTGCCCTTCAAGCAGGGATCGCGCAAGACCGTGATCCTCTACAAGCGACTGACATCGGCCGGCCAACCCGGGAGGGTGGGAGGCCCGACCAAGGTGAGTGGCTGGAAGAAGGTAACCAGCTTCAAGACGGACACCGCCGGGAAGTTCCGCTCGCCGCTCGTGAGCGCCTCGCGCACGGCGTGGTACGTGCTCTGGTATCCGCGCGACAACAGCCACTGGGGCGCCTGGACCTCGGTCAAGAAGGTGACGGTCCACTGAGCGGCTGACCGCACGCCTTGCCTTTGGGGCGGGGGGAGGGCCTTTCGGGCCCTCCCCCCGCCCGCGCTCGCTCGAGGTGGCCGGGGGGCCACGACCGCAACAAGGGGGGAACAGTGAGAATCGTCACCATCCTGGCCATCGCCATCTGCTGCCTCGCACTCGTCGTGCCGATGGCGTCGGCCGCTTCCAGACCGGGCGGGATGACGCCCGTCGAAGTCGGCCTCGGCCACTCTGGCGGCATCGCGGCGCCGGTACTCGGCGCTCCAGGTCACCGGCAGATGCAGCCGTACCTCGGGCTCACTGCCACGCCAATGTTGATGGCCGCGGGGTTCGGTGCCCTCGAGGGCACCATCAAGGACCCCGAGGGCCTGACCCGGGGCAACACCGAGGTCGATTGGGGCTACACGAACGCCGACGGCTGGCATTTCGGGGGGACCACGACCACTGACTACCTTGGGCACTTCTCGTTCCCAGAGGTGACGGCGACGACCGCCGGCGGTGTGCAAGCCTGGTTCACGAAGGACGGGCACCGCTACTCGCTGTGGCGGGAGCCCCTCACATTCACGGAAGCGACGACGACCACGGTCGACTTCGCTCCCGGCCGGGCCGGCTTGAACGCGACTCGCGGCGGCCCCTGGAAGACCTGGCAGCGGCCCAGGGTCGTCTTCGCCGAGTCGGGCGTCGACGGCGCGTGGACCGACTTCGCCTTCGACACGCGAGGCAGCGAGACGATGTTCGGCGCCGCCATGCCCGGCAACGCCGACTACGCCTGCATCTACTTCTGGGCGAATGAGGCCACGGAGTGGATGCGGCCGCCAGGCCAGGGCATCTCCGTGGCCTCCGGCCAGCTCCTCGATTGGGAGCGCGCCTACGTCCACCAGGACGACGCCTTGCGGTGCTACGTGACCTCTCCGTTCTGGCATTCCTGCCGTCCCGGAGACACCGTCAAGATGGCGCTCCAGAACTGGCCGGCGGGACGAAAGGCGGCGTTCCTCGGTCAGCCCGATGCCCCGAGCGGTCCCGTCACCACCTTCGGTGATCGCAAGTGGACTTCGACGGCGAAGACGGCGCACACCCTCTCGTTCCGCATCCCCGGCACGGCCAAGCCGGGCTACGGCTACTACATCAACGCCCTGCGTACCGACGATTCCAGGAGCAGTCTCCAGCTGCAGGAGTACGTTCAGCTCGCGACGCTCAAGAAGTACTATCTCTCCGGGCGGCTGCGCATGACCGGGATCGTCCCGACCCAGGGCCACTGGGGCGCGCAGGCCGGGAAGAACAAGCGCGTGATCATCTACGCCAAGTACAGCCGCGCCGGGGTGCCCACGAAGTGGGATCCCACCGGCCAGGGATGGCACAAGGTCGCAGAGGCGACCTGCAACGGCCAGGGTCGCTTCTACGCGGGCATCCCGCCGACGAAGCCCAGTGCCTGGTATGTCGCCCGATACGCGGGCGACGACTGGTACTGGGGCGCGTTCACCAACGTGGTCTCGGTCCCGCGGTAGGAGTCCCGCGCGGCCGCTGCTCATCGAGGGCGGGCGGGGGGAGGGCCTTTCCGGCCCTCCCCCCGCCCCGTTTGCGTCGGCCGGCGGATGCCCCCACCAGCTCGAGCTCCTCTTATCTCGTCAGTGCTGCCAAATAAGCAATCGTCATTCGACGGATGAGCCTTGGTTATCTATACTGCCACGGGCCCGCGCAACGGCAGAAAGGTGATCGATGGCGATCACGACTCCGGACATCCCGCCCGTCACCGGCGGCGTTCAGATCTTCCGAAGCTGCCTCATCTCGACCGAGTATCCCGGCGTCGAGGCGGCGACGAAGTGGCTCTTCGACCGCTTCGACATCGAGTACATCGTCAACCCCGACCAGACCTGCTGCACGGGGCTCGGCTACTACACCGACATGATGCCGTTCCCGACCACGGCCGCCATGTCGGCCCGCAACTCGTGCGTCGCCGTCGAGGCCGGTCATCCGATCCAGAGCTACCTCTGCTCGACCTGCTACGCGATCAACAAGAAGGCGCGCAACGTGCTCGAGGTGCCCGAGTACCGCCGGGCGACCAACGAGGTGCTCGCCACGATCGGTCGCGAGTACGACGACGACGTCGCCGGCGCCGATCCGCCACATGCACACGCTCGAGATCCTCTGGAGCCGCCATCAGTCGATCCCCGGTCTCATCAAGCGCCGCCTCGACGGCATCAAGGTCGCCACGCACCCCGCCTGCCACTACTGCAAGGTCTTCCCCGACGAGGTCATCGGCGACAGCGAGAACTTCATGATCCCCGAGGACCTGCTCGAGCCGACCGGCGTGATCATCGACCGGCAACTACAACGAGAAGACGACCCACTGCGGCGCCGGCTTCCGCCAGCGCTTCGTCAACCCGGCGATCTCGCAGGCCGTCACGCGCCAGAAGCTGCAGCGGCTGGCCCAGGAGGGCGTCGACGTCTGCGTGCACATGTGCCCGAACTGCGCCATCGCAGTTCGACCGCCACCACGACGATCATCGCGCGACGTCTCCGGCGAGGAGTACCCGTTCGTGCACCTGCACGTGCAGCAGCTCGTCGCCCTGGCGCTCGGCGCCGACCCCGACACGGTCTGCGGCGTCAGCTCGCACTCCCAGGACGTCGAGCCGATCCTCGAGCGCATCGGCGCTCGCGGGAGGGTCGCCGTGGCGAGCTCGACGGAGGTCTGATGAGGTGCGGCGTCTTTCTCTGCGAGTGCGGCGGCAACATCTCGGGCGTGCTCGACCTCGAGGCGCTGGCCGAAGACGCGCAGGCAGTCGCCGGCGTCGTCCACGTCGGCATCAACCAGTTCACGTGCGGCACCGAGGGCGCGGCCAACATCGAGCGAGGCCGTCGAGGAGCGCGGGCTCGACCACTTCGTGATCGGCTCCTGCTCGCGCCGCTTCCAGGGCCCGACCTTCGAGCGCCTCGCCCGCGAGCTGCGCCTGGGCGAGAACGCCGTCGCCTTCGCCAACCTGCGCGAGGGCTGCTCGTTCATCCACAGGGACGAGCCCGAGAAGGCCCAGAAGCAAGGCCGAGAAGATCGTCGCCGCGGCCGTCGCGCGCGCGCAGCATCCAGAGCGACCTGCCGCGCTCGCGCACCTTCCTGCACCGCTCGGCGCTGGTCGTCGGCGGCGGCATCGCCGGCCTCTCCGCCGCCGAGGAGCTCGCCGAGGCGGGCATCGAGGTGCACCTGGTCGAGCGCCAGCAGCAGCATCGGCGGCTACATGGCCCGCCTCTCCAAGACCTTCCCGACCGAGGACTGCGCCATGTGCTCGCTGGCGCCGCGGCTGACCAACGCCGCGACCGACTCGCGCATCCACATCCACACGCTCGAGCGACGTGACCGAGATCGCCGGTCCGCCCGGCGAGTTCCGGGTCACGATCAAGCACAAGCCGCGCTACGTGAGCGAGAAGTGCGTCGGCTGCGGCGAGTGCGTGCCGGTCTGCCCGGTGAAGGTCACGAGCGAGTTCGACTTCGGCGTCACCGAGCGCACCGCGATCTCGCGCCCGTTCGCCAACGCCGTGCCCTCGACGTTCGCCATCGACCGCAAGGGCTGGTCGCCCTGCAAGACGGCCTGCCCGGTGCACACCTCGGCCCAGGGCTACGTGGCGCTGGTCGCCGCGGGCCGCTTCGACGACGCCTACCGCGTCGCCAGCGAGCCCAACCCGTTCCCCAGCGTCTGCGGCCGCATCTGCACGCACGTCTGCGAGACCGAGTGCACGCGCGGCCAGGTCGAGGAGCCGATCGCCATCGCCGGCCTCAAGCGCTTCGTGGCCGACACCGCGTGCCGGCCGAGGCTGCCGGCGCAGGCGATCCCGCCCGTCTACGACGAGACGGTCGCGATCGTCGGCGCCGGCCCGGCCGGCCTGACCGCCGCGCGCGAGCTGGCCCGCTTCGGCTACGCGGCGACCGTCTTCGAGGCGCTGCCGTGGCCGGCGGCATGCTGCGCGTCGGCATCCCCGAGTACCGCCTGCCGCAGGACGTGCTCGCAGCGCGAGATCGACCAGATCACCGCGCTCGGCGTCGAGCTGCAGCACCGGTCAGCGCGCTGCGGCAGCGACTTCACCGTCGACTCGCTGCTCGCCGACGGCTACAAGGCCGTCTTCCTCGCCACCGGCCTGCAGAAGAGCAAGGAGCTGCCGCTGCCCGGCCTCGAGCAGCAGGGCGTCGTGCGCGCGGTCGAGTTCCTGCGCGAGCAGGCCGCTCGGCGAGACGGCCGACGGTCGGCAAGCGCGTCGTGGTCATCGGCGGCGGCGACGTCGCCTTCGACGCCGGCCGCACCGCGCTTCCGCCGCGGCGCCGAGCACGGTCACGCTGGCCTGCATCGAGGACGAGCGCACCGCTGCCGGCCTCGCGCCGAGGAGATCGAGGAGGGCCGCGAGGAGCAGGTCCAGCGTCGAGTACTCGCTCGATGCCGGTCGAGATCCTCGGCGACGGACGGCGTGGCCACCGGCGTGAAGTTCCAGCGCTGCACGCTGGGCGAGCCCAACGAGCGCGGCTGGCGCCCGCCGGTTGCCCGTCGAGGGCGAGTTCGTCGAGATCGAGGCCGACACGGTGATCTTCGCCATCGGCCAGGCGATCGTCGACGACTTCCTGGCCGGGCGCCGACGGCGTCACCGTCGACAAGCGGCCAGATCGTCGTCGACCCCGACACGATGATGACCGGCCGCACCGGGCGTCTTCGCGGGCGGCGACGCGGCCGCCATGGGCCCCTGGACGGCGATCGAGGCCATCGCCGCCGGCCGCCGCGCCGCCCGCGCGATCCACAACTTCCTGCGCGGCGAGCAGATGATCGACGGTCTGGGACCGGAGCGTCCGGACAAGGTCAAGATCCCGCAGACCGAGCTGGCGCCGCTCGAGCCGCAGGCGCGCCGCATCATGAAGACGCTCGACGGCGTCGCGCGGCGCACGACCTGGGACGAGGTGCGGCTCGGCTTCTCGCGAGGAGGACGCCGTCGCCGAGGCCGAGCGCTGCCTCAACTGCGCCGTCTGCTCGGAGTGCCGGTCGTGCGTCGACGCCTGCCCGGCCGACGCGATCGACTTCGACCAGGCCGCCACGACGAGGAGGTCACGGTCGGCGCCGTCATCATCGCCACCGGCCACAAGGAGTTCGACGCCGCGCGCAAGCTGCCGCTCGGGCTGGGGCCGCTTCGACAACGTGCTCACCCAGAGCCAGCTGGCGCGCCTGCTCTCGGCCGCGGGCCCGACCGACGGCGAGCTGCTGCGGCCGTCCGACGGCGCAGCGTCCCCAAGAAGATCTTCATGCTGCAGTGCGTCGGCTCGCGCGACTGCACCTCGACGCGGCAACGAGCACTGCTCGGCCATCTGCTGCCTGTTCGCGACGCTGCACAGCTCGCTCATCAAGCAGCACGACCCCGACGCCGAGGTGACGATCGGCTACACCGACCTGCGCGCGCCCGGCAAGGCGCACGAGGAGTACTACCGGCTCGTGCAGGAGCGCGGCGTGCGCTACGTGCGCGGCCGCATCGGCGAGGTCATCGAGGAGCCCGACAAGAGCCTGCGCGTGCGCTTCGAGGACACGTTCACCGGCCGCAAGATCGAGGAGCTGTTCGACCTGGTCGTGCTCTCGGCCGGCCTCGAGGCCAGCGACGGCACGACCGAGATCGCCCGCGTCGCCGGCCTGCAGCAGGGCGGCGGCCGGCTTCATCAAGGAGTACCACCCCAAGCTCAAGCCGGTCGACACGCAGCGCTCCGGCATCTTCGTCGCCGGCACGGCGCAGGGACCGAAGAGCATCCCCGACACGATCGCCCAGGCCAAGGCGGCCGCGGCGCGCGTCATCTCGATGCTCTCGACCGGCTTCGTGCTCACGCCGGCCCAGGTCGCCTCGTCCGACGAGGAGGTCTGCATCGGCTGCGGCGTCTGCGAGACGGTCTGCCCGCAGAGCGCCGTGTCACTCGTCGGCGACGGCGGCGAGCATCCCCACGCCGTCGTCGAGGTCAACGCCTGCCGCGGCTGCGGCATCTGCGCCGCCGAGTGCCCGTCGGGCGCGATGACGCTCGGCGGCTTCTCCGACGACGAGATCCTGGCCGAGGTGACGGCCGATGACGGCGACCGCCGCCGACCACGGCGTCGAGCTCGCCGCACGGCGCCGTCGCGCCGGCGCGCGAGCGCCGCGCGCAGGCGACACCGGCCAGCGCGCGCATCGTCGCCTTCTTCTGCCGCGAGTGCGCCTACGCCGCCGCCGACGCGACCGGCAACGCGCGCATCTCGCTGCCGACGACGATCCGCAGCGTGCTCGTGCCGTGCACCGGCCGCGTCAGCCCGCTGCACCTGCTGACCGCGCTCGCCGAAGGCGCCGACGGCGTCTACGTCGCCGGCTGCCTCGAGGGCCAGTGCCACTACCGCGAGGGCAACTTCCACGCCATCGACCGGGTCGAGTTCGTGCCAGCGGCTGCTCGAGTCGGTCGGCGTCGAGCCCGAGCGCGTGCAGATGTTCACGATGAGCGCCGCCGACTCGCCGCAAGTTCGTCGCGGCGGCGCGCACGATGCACGGGTCATCGCCGGCCCTGCCGCCGCTGGGCGCCGACCGCAACGCGCTCGACGAGCGCCGAGGCGTGGCTGACATGCCGCTGACCAGGAGAGGCGAAGCGATCTTCGAGCGGCTGCCCGAGCCGCGCCCCGCGTGAGCACCGGCGCCATCGGCTGCGAGATCGTCCGCCACGAGGAGCTCTGCATCGGCTGCGGCCGCTGCGCCACGGCCTGCCCGAGCGGGCGCCAGCAGCAAGGGCGTCGACCTTCGACCCGATCCAGCTCTTCGCGGCGCCCGCCGACAGCCGGCGTGGCGCGCTCGGCGCCGCCCTGCGGCGCGTCGCGCGCCACGCCCCGTCGGGCCCGATCGAGGTGCCCGAGCGGGTCACCTCCTTCCGCACGATCGTCTACGACGACGAGCTCTGCCTCGGCTGCGGCACCTGCGCGCGCGTCTGCCCGACGCAGGCCGCCGAGGCCGGCTGCCGCGTCGACGGATCCAGACTGCGATCGCAGCGCCGACGGCGGCCGAGGAGCGCGGCATGAGCCGCGCGACGACGGCAACGCGTCGCCAAGCCGCGTCGTCCTGCTCTGCGAGTGCGCCGGCACGATGGCCAACATCGACTTCGACGAGCTGGCCATGTTCGCCGGCGCTCAAGGCCGAGGTGCTGCGCGAGCGCCACCTGGTGCAGCCGCGAGGGCCAGGCGCGCCTGCTCGAGCTCATGGAGCTCGAGCCGGCGACGAGGCCGGCGGCGACCGGCCGCTCGTCTTCGCCGGCTGCTCGCAGGACTTCGCCAACCGGCGCTTCCACCGCCTGATGCAGCGCGGCCTGCACCATGAGCGTCGCCGACATCCGCGAGGGCTGCTCCTGGGTGCACGGCGACGACGAGGCCGCGGTGACCGACAAGGCGAGCCGCATCGTCGACGCCGTCGCTGACGTTCCCCGACGGCGCCCGCCGACAAGCTCGTGCGCGAGCGGAAGGTCGACTCGGTGCTCGTGATCGGCGGCGGCGTCGCCGGCACGCAGGCCGCCGCCGAGCTCGCGCAGATGGGCCACCACGTCGAGCTCGTCGAGCGCCGCCCGTTCCTCGGCGGCCGCGCGGCGCGCATCGGCACCGTCTTTCCCACCAACGACTGCGGCCAGTGCCTGCCGACCACCGACGCCCAGGCCGGCACGCGCAAGTGCTTCCACCGCAACGTCGCGATCGACAACCCCAACCTGCACATCTGGCGGCGCACGACGGTCGAGTCGGTCAGCGGCGAGCCCGGGCGACTTCGAGGTCTCGCTGCGCCGCCTGCCGAACATCGTCACCGGCGACTGCGTCAACTGCGGCACCTGCGAGACGGTCTGCGAGGTCGCCAACGCCGAGGGCAACGGCAAGGCGATCTTCGCCGAGTTCTACGACGGCCGCGTGCAGCGCACGGTCGATCTCGAGACCTGCACCTTCTGCGGCGCCTGCGCCGAGGCGTGCCCGATGGACGCGATCGACTTCACGCAGTCGCCGGAGCTCACGACCGTCGCAGCCGGCGCGATCCTCACGGCCGTCGGCTGCGAGCCCGCGCCCCCGAGGCTGATCGACCACCTCGGCTACGGTCACGAGGGCGTCGTCACGCAGACCGAGCTGGCCGAGCTGCTCGACGACTGGGAGGAGCAGTCCTGGCTCGGCCGCCAGCCCGGCGAAGGAGATCGTGATGATCCAGTGCGCCGGCTCGCGCGACCGCCGCCGGCTGCCCTACTGCTCGCGGCTCTGCTGCATGATCGCGCTCAAGCACGCGATCCGGCTGCGCGCCCTGTTCCCCGAGATGAAGGTGACGATCTGCTACCTCGAGATGCGCGCCGCCGGCGTCGGCTACGAGAACTGGTATCTGGCGGCGCGGCGCGCCGGCGTGGAGTTCCTGCGCGGCACGCCGCCGAAGGTGCAGTTCGACGAGCACGGCAAGCCGGTGATCGAGGTCGAGGACATGACCGCCGGCCGGCAAGAAGCTGCTGCGCCCCGACCTGGTCGTGCTCTCGACCGGCATGGTGCCGGCCGACCGACACCGAGCGCATCGCCGACGTGCTCAACGTCGATCTCGACGAGGACGGCTTCATCGAGATCCTCGACCGCAAGAACCGCGCCACCGAGACCACCGCCGAGGGCGTCTTCGTCTGCGGCTCGGCGGCCGGCCCCAAGGCGCTCGTCGAGTTCAACACCGAGGCCTCGGCGGTGGCCAGCGAGATCCACAACTTCCTCACCTCGGCCGGCCGCCGCAGGCGGCCCGCCTCGTCGTCGAGGCGGCCAAGTGCGTCGGCTGCGACACCTGCGGCACGATGTGCCCGTTCGGCGCGATCGACGCTGGTCGAGCGCCCCGCCGACGCGCCGCGCCCGGCCGAGGTCAAGGACGACGGCAAGCTCGCCGTGATCGACGACGAGGCCTGCCGCGCCTGCGGCATCTGCGCCGCCAACTGCCCCGAGATGGCGATCGCCCACAACCTCGACGACGAGGCGCTCTTCGGACGCCTGCGCGATGATGACCGAGGGCGTCGAGCAGCCGGTCGTCGGCTTCTACTGCAAGGAGTGCGCCGGCGCGGCGATCAGCCTGAGCGGCCTGCGCCACGACACCTACCCCGAGAACGTGCGCCTCATCGAGCTGCCCTGCCTGGGCCGCGTCAGCGCCCTGCACATCGTCGAGGCGGCCCGGCTGGGCGCAGCCGGCGTGTTCCTCGCCGGCTGCGCCGAAGGCCGCTGCCAGTACCGCACGCGGCGACCTCTCGGCGCGCCGAGCAGGTCGAGCTCGCCGACGAGCTGCTCGCCGAGGCCGGGCACAGCCGATCCCGCTCGAGCTCTGGCATCTGTGCGCCGTCGACCGGCACACGGTCGGCCGGCGCATCCGCCTCTTCTGCGCGCGTCGCCGAAGGCGCCGACGGCGTGCCCGACAGGCGCGCCGATCCATCGTTCGTGGTCGCCGCCGGTAGCGCGGCCTGCCAGGGAGGTGAGGGCTGTGTCCACGTCAGGTGGCTGAGTCCGCCTACGAGGCCGTCTACGCGCTGGCCGACGACTGCCGCCAGTGCTTTCAGTGCGGCCAGTGCATCGGCGCCTGCCCGAGCGGCTTCGATCTGCGAGCAGGGTCCGCGCCGCATCGTGCGCCTGATCCTCGCCGGTGACGTCGAGGCGCTGCTCGCGGCCGAGGACGTCTGGCGCTGCAGCGAGTGCGGCGCCTGCACCGACGCCTGCCCGATGGAGGTCGACCGTCGCCGAGATGATGGCCGCCGTGCGCGCGCTGCAGCGCGAGTACGGCGGCGTGCGCTGCCCCGAGCGCGACGCCGCCGACATCGCCGACGAAGCGCCTGGCCGGCAGCGACCGCATCGACAACATGGCCTTCGGCATGGCGATGGCCGCGCAAGGGCTACGTGCCCAGGGACGTCGTCGGCGCCGCCGGCGCGGCCGCCAAGATCGTCAAGGGCATGATCGCCGGGACGAGGCGGCGGGCGCCGCGCGGCTACGCGCCGCGCCGCCAGCGCGCACGCGGCGCCGCAGCCCTTCTACGCCGGCTGCTCGCTGCCGCAGGACCACGAGGCGCACGCGCTGACGCCATCGAGGTCGCCGCGCGAGCTCGGCCTGCCGCTCGCCGAGGCCGAGCGAGCGCCGGCTGCTGCGGCCACCCCTCGCGCGGCCAGGTCGCCGCCAAGTACGACGAGCGACGAGCCGGTGCTCACCGCCTGCCCGGCCTGCGACGCACGGCCTGCGCGAGTCGCAGATCGACGACCACGCCGCTCTGGCAGGCGCTCGTCGAGCACGCCGAGAGGAACGGCCGCGGCTTGCGCGCCGCGCGCGCCGAGCTTCGTGCCGTACGTCGGCTGCCTGAGCGAGCGCGACCCGGCGCTGAGCTCGCTCAGCGCGGCGGCCGCGCTCGCCGGCGCCGAGATCGAGATGAGCTATCCCGTCGCTGCACGCCGGCTGCTGCGGCGCTCTCGGCGGCATGTACCGCGGCGAGACCGAAGCCGTGCGCAAGCTGATCGACTTCGCCGCAGAGCAAGGACGCGCCCATCGTCACGCCCTGCCTGCTCTGCCGCGACAACGTGCGCTCGGCCGCGCGCAAGCACGGCAGGCAGCCGAGGTCTACTTCTGGCCCGAGTTCTTCCAGGCCGCCGGGCCCGCCGCCGACACGCCGAGGGAGACGCCGATGACTGACAAGAACGACACGACCGAGCGCGACGAGCCGGCGCGAAGCGCGGCCTGTCCGCCGACAACCCGTACGCCAGTCGCCGACAGCGCCTTCAGCGAGCGCCCGACCGCGCACGGCGACCTGGTCGAGCGCATCCTGAACGACCCGCGCATGCACGACCACCTCGAGGGCTTCGAGTCCTGCATCCAGTGCGGCATCTGCACCTCGGGCTGCCCGGCGGCGCGCTTCACCGAGTACTCGCCGCGCGAGACCGCGCGCCGCGCGCTCGACGGCGACGAGACGCTGCTCACCGACGACTCGCGTCTGGTACTGCTTCTACTGCTACACCTGCCAGAGCCGCTGCCCGCGCCACAACAGCGTGGCCGTGATCAACCAGGTGATCCGCGGCATGCAGGTCGAGAGCGGTTACGGCGTCAAGCACGTCGAGATGTTCGCCGCCTGGGGCGAGCAGTTCTACGACAAGGGCATGGGCGGCACGCCGCAGGTCTTCTTCGCGGACATCGCCGAGGCCTGCGGACCGAAGTGGCAGGATTTCGTCGCCCACCGCGACGAGATCCGCGAGATGCTCGGGCTGGGCACGCATGTACCCGTCCGACAAGGCCGCGACGAGCTGCGCACGATCATGGACGCGACCGGCTTCGCAAGCCGCCTCGAGAAGATCGGCGCCTGGGGCGGTCACCGCCCCGACGACGAGGAGTAGGAAGGACCACCCCTCTGGCCTGCCTGCGGGTGCGCGGGGGGCGGGCAGAGCCCGCCCCCCGCGCACCATTTGCCGGCGCCAACGGCTAAAGAGCGCCCACCGCGGGGCAACCGACACGGGAACACCCCACTCAGGGATGGGGTGACGACCACAGGGAGTCCTCATGCGTAAACTCTTCGCGCTTGCCGCCGTCATCGCGGCGGCGTTTGCCCTCACGTCTGTCCCGGCCCTCGCGGCGTCGGGTCACACGGTCTCGATGACCCAGACGACTCATGGCCAGTTTCTCGAGCCGAACGCGACGAACCCGATAACGGGCGACCCGATCCTCGTGCATTTCGACGGCAATGCCGTCTCCCACATCACGTTCTTCACCGCGAGTGACGAAGCGTGGGCCACCTTCACCGAGACAGGCTCAGTGTGGTTCACGGACCAGGGCGTCACGTACAGCGGTCGCGCGACGGCGTGGGGCAACTTCAACTTCAACCAGCGCAACTCCAACTCGACGTTCACCCTCACCATCCATGTGACCGGCACCAACGGCACGAGCGTCTGGGGCCATGAGGTCACCCACATCACCTACAACGGCAACGGTCAGGTGACCGTGACCTTCGACAAGATGACGTTCACCAGCTGAGTCGGCTGGCACCGGGACGGGGGTGACGAAGCCGAGCTTCGTCACCCCGCGCTCGCGAGACGCCGGCCTCGGGCGGCTGCTACTATTCGATGGTGCCAGTCCGCGTAGAGGCGGTCGGCGCGGCTGCCCGCCGGGCGGCCGCCCAGAGACCTGAGCGAAGGAGTCGATCCCGTGGCCAAGGTGAGAGTGAAGCTCCCGCTCGGCGTCACGTACCCCGACCCGCAGAAGGAGCTCGAGGTCGAGGCTGCCACCGTCGAGGAGGTGCTCACGGCCGCCGTCGCCGCCGAACCGCGGCTCGAGCCGCGCATCTACAAGAACGGCAGGCTCTTCGTGGGCGTGTTCGTGAACGACCGCAACATGCGGGCCCTCGGCGGCCTGACGGCGGCGGTCGCCGACGGCGACGTCGTCCGGGTGCTGCCGCCGATCGCGGGCGGCTGAGCCCCATGACCGATCACGCCGAGCTCCAGCGCCGGCTCCGCGACCTCGCCGCCGAGCGGGACGCGGTCATCCTGGCCCACAACTACCAGCGACCCGAGGTCCAGGACGCGGCCGACTTCGTGGGCGACTCCCTGGAGCTCGCCCGCAAGGCGGCCGCCACCGACGCCGCGGTGATCCTCTTCTGCGGCGTGCACTTCATGGCCGAGACGGCCAAGATCCTCTCGCCCGGCAAGACGGTGCTCATGCCCGACGCGCACGCCGGCTGCCCGATGGCCGACATGGTCACCGCCGACGCGCTGCGCGCGCTCAAGGCGCAGCACCCCGAGGCGCTGGTGGTCGCCTACGTCAACACCAGCGCCGACGTGAAGGCCGAGACCGACGTCTGCTGCACGAGCGCAAACGCGCCTGAGATCGTGAGTCGCATCCCGGCCGACCGGCCCATCATCTTCGTGCCCGACCGCAACCTCGGCGACTGGGTCGCGCGCGAGACGGGGCGCACGAACATGATCCTCTGGGACGGCTACTGCCCGGTGCACGACGACATGACGGCCGACGAAGTCCGGGCCGTCATCGCCGCCCACCCCGGCGCCGCGGTGATGGCCCACCCCGAGTGCCGCCGCGAGGTGCTCGAGCTGGCCGACGTCGTGACCAGCACGTCGGGCATGCTGAGGTATCCGGCGACGAGCGACGCCAAGGCGTTCGTCGTCGCCACCGAGACCGGCCTGCTGCACCGGCTGCGCCAGTCCTATCCCGATCGCGAGTTCGTGGCTGCGGCGCGCGGCGCCGTCTGCCCGAACATGAAGCGCACGACGCTCGACAAGGCGATCGATGCGCTCGACGAGGGCCTCAACGAGATCACCGTGCCGCCCAAGATCGCCGCGCGCGCCCTGGCCGCGGTCGAGCGCATGGTGCAGTAGAGGAGTTCGCCTAGCGCGAACGGCCACACCCGCACAGAGCGGGGAATGCCCTCCCCAGAGCGCCCATGCCGACCCACCGCGACAGCCCGAATGGTCCCGACCCCGCGCGCGACCAGGAAGACCCCGACGAGACCTATCTCGTCGAGTACCTCCTGCCCACCGATGGACTGATCCCGCCCACCAGCTCAGCGGCGCACGACCGCTATGTCTATGTGCTGGAGGGCCGGCTTGCGGCCCGCGTCGGCCGCGAGACATTGATGGCCGGGGTCGGGACCATCATCGCGATCCCCCGCGGATACCGATCAGTGCTCTGGGACGGCGGTGCCACCGGCGACGGACCAGCGGCGCGGGTGGCGGTGCTCCACGTCTGGCCGGCCGAGGATCAGAGAGCCGGCACGGACCTGAAGGCCTCGTAGGCTTCTACCCCGCCACCTGTAGCACCGCCGCGCCGCGGATGCCGTCGTGCTTGAGCGCGATCAGCGCCTCGTTGGCCTGCTCCGAGCGGGATAGACCTGGATCTCGGTCGTGATGGGGATCGCGGCCGCCAGCTCGAGCAGCTCGGCGGCGTCGTGCGCGGGTCGGTTGGTCACGCTGCGCACGCACACGCTCGCCGTAGATCAGCGGATACTCGATCGGCGGGATCGGCGACGAGTAGATGCCGCCCATCGGCCACGATGCCGCCCTTGTCGAGCACCTTGAGCGCGTCGATCACGAGCTCGCCGGCCGGCGCGAAGATGATCGCGGCGTCGAGCTTGATCGACGGGTCGCCGCCGGGCGCCTCGCCGGCGTCGCCGGCCCACACGGCGCCGAGCTCGCGCGCCAGCTGCTTGTGCTTCGTCGCCGCGCGTGAACACGTAGACCTCGGCGCCCCAGTAGCGCGCGATCTGCAGGCAGATGTGGGCGGCGGCGCCGAAGCCGTAGAGGCCGAGGCGGCGGCCGGCGGCCGCGCCGGCTCCGGCGGGGCCGCGCGCGCCGCCTCCGTCTGCCGCGTCCCCACGGGACGAGTCCCGACAGTCGCAGTGAGCGATAGCCGATGATGCCGGCGCAGAGCAGCGGCGCGACGGCGAGGTCGGACAGGTCCTCGTGCAGCGCATAGCTGAAGGCCGCCGGCGCCACCGTGAACTCGGCGTAGCCGCCGTCGACGTCCCAGCCCGTGAACTTCGCGTCCTCGCAGAGGTTCTCGTCGCCGCGCCGGCAGTACCTGCAGGTGCCGTCGGTCCAGTGCAGCCAGGGCACGCCGACGCGGTCGCCCGACGGCGTGCTCGGTCACGCCCTCGCCGAGCTCGACCACCCGCCCGACGATCTGGTGCCCCGGCACGACCGGCGACTTGTGCGGCGGCAGCTCGCCCTCGACGATGTGCAGGTCGGTGTGGCAGACGCCACAGGCGTGCACCTCGATGAGGATCTGGCCCGCCGCGGGGTGCGGCCGCTGGAGCTCGGCGAGCTCCAGCGGCCGCTCGTCGATCGGCTTGGACTGGCGCAGCAGCATGGCTCTCATGAAGGCCTCCAGAGGTCGCTGGAAGACATCATACCCATCGCCCGGATGGGCCTTGGCCGCACACGTTGTCGCTCGCCTACGTCAGCACGTCCTTGCGGCTGAAGACCGCCCACGAGGCGAGCAGCAGCGCGCCCGTCGTCACCGCGTAGACCAGCAGGGCGCGCTCGATCGGTGGCCAGAAGATCGGCCAGCGGAACAGGTTCGTGAAGGTCAGGCGGTAGGCCGAGTACGTGTAGGGCTTCATGAAGTCGAAGACGGTGAACGCGTTGAGGATGGTCAGCACCGTGAACACGGCTACGGCGATGGTCGCGGCGGTGATGCTCGAGTCGGTGAGCGTCGAGAGGAACATCGCGACCGTCAATGAGCACACCGCGCCGGCGAGCACCAGCAGATAGGCGGCGGCGATCAGGCCCAGCGCGTGCGGCACGCTGTCGGTCGTGCCCGAGAACGTGACCAGCGGGTGCACGCCGAAGGCCAGTGCACCCGCGCCGAACGCGACGAGGCCGACGATGACCGTGCCCGCGGCCGCGTAAGCGACCGCCATCGTCCACTTGGCGAGCAGGAAGCTCGTGCGGCTGACCGGCCGCGTCAGCCAGGTCTTGAGCGTGCCGCCTTCTGCCTCGCTGGCGATCGACGACGCGCCACCCATCGCGGCGATGATCGGCAGCAGGAAGAACGCCAGCGAGATCAGCGTGGCGAGCATCACGAGCAGGCCGTTCTGGCTGACGTGGGCGACGAACGGCGGCTCGCCGGCGTCCTGCGGCCGGGGCGTCTGCAAGACTCCCGACGCCACGACGATCAGCGGGACGAGGACGAGACCGGCCCAGCCGATGTACGTGCGCTTCTGGCGGAGGATCTTGGCGAACTCGAGGCGCAACGCTCTCACGGCGCCGCAGCACCGCTACGTCAGGATGTCCTTGCGGCGGAAGATGAGCCACGAAAGCACGAGGAGACCGGCGACGGTGGCGCCGTAGATGAGCAGCGCGTCGCGGATGGGGTGCCAGTAGATCGGGTCGCGGAAGAGGTTCACGAAGACGGCGCCGGTCCGGTGATGTAGGTCGTGAACGTGTAGGGCTTCATGAAGTCGAAGTAGCTGAAGCCGTTCAGGATGGTGAGCACGATGAACACGACCATCGCGCCGATCGCCGCGGTCAGGCTCGAGTCGGTCAGCGTCGAGACGAACAGCGCGAGCGAGATCATGCACAACAGGCCCGCCAGGATGAGCAGGTTGGCGAGCACGATGCGGCCGATGCCGGCGCCGATGCCGATCGTCGTGCCCGACAGAGTGGTGAGCGGGTGGACGCCGAACACGAGCCAGCCTGCGACGAGTCCGCCGATGCCGACCAGCAGCATGCCGACGATCACGTAGAGGATGGCGACGCCCCACTTCGAGAACAGGACGGCCGCGCGTCCGACGGGGCGGCTCATCCAGGTCTTCATGGTGCCCAGCTCGGCCTCGCCGGCCAAGGGGTAGGCGCCGGCCATCGACGCGACCAGGGGCAACAGGAAGAACGACAGCGCGCCGATCGCCGCGAGCGGCACGAAGATGCCGTTGTTGACGATCGCCGGAGAAGAACGGCGGACCCTCGCCGGGGGCCGGCTTGGAGCTCGACAGATCGAGCGCCAGGACGATCAGTATGGGGACGGCGAGCAGACCCGCCCAGCCCACGTAGGTGCGCCGCTGGGACGAGGATCTTCACGAACTCGCGCCAGAGGCTGCCCATCACGTGACCGCCTGATCGTCGGGCCCAGTCGGGGCCGGCGTGGTACGGCGGCGGGCGGAGCGACGGACGGCTCTGGCGCGCGAGGCGGCGGCGTTTCGGGCGCCGCGCCGCGCGCCGCCGTCGACGTCTGAGCTCTGCGTGAGCTCGAGGAAGAAGTCTTCGAGGCCCTGCTCGATGCGCCGGCACGACGGCGCGCACGTCGATGCCGTCGGCGACCAGCCGGCGCACGAGCTCGGGCACGCCCTCGTCGCCGGCCCGCACCACGAGGTAGTCCTCGTCCCAGCTCACGCCCTGCGCGCCGAACAGGGCGCGCGCCGTCTCGGCGCCTTCGCTGGTCGCTGGTCAGCACCTTGACCGCCTCTTCGCGTGGCCGCAGCTCGGAGACCGGTCCCTCGATCACCGTGCGGCCCTTGTTGATGATCACGGCGCGGTTGCAGACCTGCTCGACCTCGTGCAGCAGGTGCGAGCACAGAAAGACGGTCGTGCCGCCCTTGCCGAGCTCGCGGACCAGCTCGCGCACGTCCTTCATGCCCTGCGGGTCGAGGC
The DNA here is from genome assembly GCA_963833555.1 of uncultured Actinomycetes bacterium. GTDB lineage: Bacteria > Actinomycetota > Thermoleophilia > UBA2241 > UBA2241 > CAWHYB01. The sequence goes on from CAWHYB010000002.1 coordinate 160,276, forward strand.
CGCTGGTCGGCTCGTCGAGGATGATCAGCTCGGGCCGGTTGAGCAGCGCGTTGGCGATGCCCAGGCGCTGCTTCATGCCGTGCGAGTAGCCGCCGACCTTCGTGTCGCCGCGGTCCGCAGGCCGACGATGTCGAGCACCTCGTTGACGCGCTCCTCCGTCACCTGGCCTCCGGCCGACGCCGATCAGACGCAGGTTGCGGCGCGCGCTCATGTTGGGGTAGAAGGCCGGCACCTCGACGAAGCCGCCCAGGTGACGCAGCGCCTCGACACGCTGACCGGGCACGCGGTGGTCGAGCACCTGCACGTGACCGCTCGTCGGGAAGATGAGCCCGAAGATCATGCGGATGGTCGTGGTCTTGCCGGCGCCGTTGGGGCCCAGGAAGCCGAACACGTCGCCCTTGCAGACCGCAAGGTCGAGATGGTCGACGGCGCAGCATCTTGCCGAAGCGCTTGGTGAGCTGGTGGACCGACAGGACCACGGGCCGCTCGTCACCGCACGGCGGCGCCCCGGATCGGGGCGCCGCCGCTGCGGATGGCTGGTCGGTCACGTGTGGTTACCTCAGGCTGCCGGCGATCTGGTTCAGGTCGCTCCACGGCACCAGGCCGACGACCGCGACGCGGACGCTGCCCTGGGTGAAGGTCACGGCCGAGCCGAGCGACGTCTGCAGCATCGTCGCGCTCATGCCGTTCACGGTCGTCTTGCCGAGCGTGCTGAGCTGCCCGAGCTGCTTCTGGATCTGCTGGTCCTGCTTCGCGCTGGCGGGCGTCTCGACGACGATGACGCTGCCGAAGCCCATGCCGTAGTGCAGCACGGCGACCGGCGGGTGCGTGGCGGTCGTGCCGGTCGTCGTCTTGCCGGTCGTCGCCGGTGTGACGAACGCGCCCTCGAAGCTCAGGCCCGTAGGAGTCGACGACGGCGTGAGCAGGAACGGTGCCTGCGCGGTCGCCTGAGCCAGCGTCAGCGGCTTGTGAGTGGCGCCTGTCGGCGCCGTCTTGCCCTGCATCAGGCCCTGCGTCGCCTTGCTCAGGTCCTTATGGACGACCTTCGCGCCGCTCGGCGGCGTGAAGCTGAACAGACTCGCGGACACGGGCGCGTACGAGACGCTCTTGAAGCCGGCCGACAGGACGGCCTTCGTGCCGCCCTTCGCGAAGACCTGGAGCTGCAGCGGCACCCAGTGACGGCCGTCGATGGCGACCTGGATCGAGCCGAAGGTGGTCACGGACGAGACCGGTGTCAGCTTGAGCACATAGGCATGCTGGTTCCCGACGACCGTCTGGCCGCTGACGCTCATGGTCGCAGTAGGCGCAAGCTTGGCGACGAGGTTGGCGATGGCCGTGGCCGGGTCGATCGATGGCGACGGCGACGGAGTCGCCGTCGCTCCCGCCGGCGGCGCGGGGAGCGCGTATTGCGTCGCGGTGTTGGTCATCGAATCCCAGGTCCAGGCGGTCATGCCGTTGACGACGGCGACGAAGTCGCCGCCCTGGCCCTGCGACTCGATGCGCGCCTTGCCGTTCTGCAGCCAGACTCGTCCCGAGCCACCTTGCAGCAGCGACGACAGACCCGACGGCGTCTGACTACCGAGCGACAGCAGGTTGTTCGTGCCCAGCAGGTCGTTGGTCCAGGCGAACTCGCCGCTCACCGCCGTCGTGCCGTGCGCCTTGGTGGCGACGTTCTGCAGAAGCTGTGCGACTGTGATCGAGGGCAACTTCGACGAGCCCTGAGCACTCGCTCTGACTACCCCGATGATGAGGACTGCGACGATGACCGCCGCCGCCACGATGATTGCCAAGGTTCTGCGACGCATGAACTGCTCCTTTGGTCGCCTCGGGCGCTGCAAAAGGGTTGTTCCTGATTATGCCCCTGTTCGAACGCCGGACATAGTCGGGCACGGTCAGGCTCGGCTCGTCAGGGCAGCGTCGCCACGTAGGCCTCCCAGCCTGAGTAGAAGCTGGTCCAGCCGAGGCCGAGGTCGCGGCCGATCACCCGCTTGATGGCCGCGTCCGACAGATCGCTGTCGGCGATGTCCACGCTCACGCGCCGCACGGCGGTCTTGCCCCATCTGCTGAGGATGTACTTCACGAAGGAGCCACCCTCGAGGTAGCCGAGCTCGATCCTCTTCGGCTTGGCGCCCGACCACAGGTCGTTGGTCGCGAACGCGCCGAGCAGCGGCATGCTCGTGTTGCCGGCGGCGACCTCGCGCTGGAGCGGCAAGTAGCTGCGGCTGGCCTCGACGGCCGTGGCCATGCCCTCGAGCAGCAGCGGCGGAGCATGCGCGGTATGGAAGAACCAGCGCAGCGTGAGTGTGTGAGTGACCTCGTGGGCGAGCATGTGGACGGTCCAAGGGTCGGCGGGCGGCAGCTCGGGGCCAAGGACACCGACGTCGCTCGGCCACCACGGCTTCGGCGAGGTGGCCGAGGCCAGACGTGAGAAGAAGCGTGCGCGCTTCTGCGTTTCGGGGTTGCCGAGATAGTCGGCGACCTCGCGGGCGCTCGAGTAGACGAAGACGACGATCGGCCGGTCTCCGGTCACGCCGAGAGTGGCCGCTACGTCGGCGCGGGCCTGCGGCATGTCGGCGGCCAGCTCGCGGGCGAGCGGCTGCCAGGTCTGGTCGGAGATGGCCACGACGCCGGGAGCGATGACCGCACGCGGCGTCGCGAAGGCCATCAGGTACTCGCGGGCCACGCCGGCGGGCGTGTGGTCGCCGACGGCGACCACACGCCCGCCCCGGCGCGTGAGGTCGAGCAGCCGCTCGGCGACCAGCCGGGTCGGCGGCCCGGCTCCGCCGGGCCGCCCCAGGATCTTGATGTCGAAGCGCCCCGCGATGCCGGGGATTGCGACCACCAGCGTGTGCAGTCCGGTCCAGGGGATGGGCGCAAGGCGGCGATAGAGGGCGGCGAGGGCCTGGCGGGCGGCGCTGCCCTTGGCGGGCAGCGCCGCCCGCCAGGCCCCCTCGTCCCTGTGAGCGAGTGCCCGCAAGGCGCGGTCGAACCAGGACTCGACCTCTGTCGTAGACAGCGTCGCGGCGGGGACCCGCGTCGTCGCCCTCACCGTCGCGCGCACCGGACCTTGGTCGCGGAACGCTTCGACGAAGCCCCACACGGCCACGACCAGCATGGCGCCCGCGAGCAGGGCGATGGCAGTCCGGGGGAGGCGGCGAAGACGCATGAGACCAAGAGTAGCACCTCCGGTGGACCCTGCAGCGCCGCCCGTACTGGTACTATCGACTCACGATGTCAGGCGCAGACGGCAAGGACGGACAACGGCCCTCCGTCGAGTGGGTACAAGTTCCCGACCGCGCACCCCGCCACTATCGCTCGCGCCGCGTGCGCTCGTCGAACCGCACCGTCCTGCTGCTCGCCCTCCTCGTCGCCGCGACGATCATGGCCGCCGTCGCGCTCGCCATCGCGGTCGCGCCCGCCCGCCACGACCCAGGCGCCGGCGGCGGCCGACCGGTGGCCGCCGGCCCGTCGCCGCCGCCGGCCGGCGTCTCGCCTGCGGCAGAGCAGTCCGGCGCGCCTGTGGCCGCCGCCACGCCCAACGTGCGAGTCGTCTCGGGCGGCGACACGATGGCCGACCGGAGCGTCAAGTCGTACATCGCAAGCTACGGTGCGAACGCGGTGCTGCGCGGCGTGGCGCCCATCTTCAAGGCTGCCGACGCCGCCTGGGTCAACCTCGAATCACCGCTGACGAGCATCAGCGCGCCGTGGCCCGGCAAGGACGTCCACTTCCAGGGCGATCCCCGCCTGGCGCCGGCGCTTCGACAAGGCCGGCATCGACGTGGTGACCATGGCCAACAACCACGCCGTCGACCAGGGGCAGGCCGGGCTCGTCGACTCGCTCAAGCGGGTCGAGCGGGCGGGCGTCCAGGTCGTGGGCGCCGGCCGCAACGACGCCGAGGCCTGGACGCCCGCCGTCGTCCACACCAAGGGCGGCGCGACCATCGGCTTCCTCGCCTGGACCGACATCATCTGGCCCGGCTATCAGGCCGGCAGCGGACCCGGCGTGGCCACCGCGCGCACCGACATGAGCCGGGTGGTGCACGCGATCCGCAAGCTCAAGCGCAAGGTCGACTACGTCGTGGTCGGCTTCCACTGGGGCATCGAGTATCAGGCGCCACCCATCGCCCAGCAGGTCGCCGAGGCCCATGCCGCGATCGATGCCGGCGCCGACCTCGTCATCGGCCACCACCCGCACGTGCTCGAAGGCGTGCAGCTCTACAAAGGGCACCTGATCGCCTACAGTCTCGGCGACCTCGTCTTCGACCACTACAGTCTCGAGACGGGCCAGACCGTGCTGGTCGACGCCGTCCTGTCGCCCCACGGCGTCAAGGTCGTGCTCATCCCGGTCTATGCCTCGGCGAGCGGCATCCCGTCGGTCGTCACCGGCGCCGCAGGCGCCGCCATCCTCACCAAGATGCAGCAGTACTCGGCGGCCCTGGGCACCCATCTGCGCATCGCCGGCGACCGAGCGCTCATCCGCTCGAAGGGCTGGCGAGCGAGTGCGATGGGACCGACCAGCGCATCGGATTGAATCCGCGCGGGTACCTGACGACAGGACTACACTGAGACGCCAATGATCCCCGTCCTCTTTCACATCGGCCCGATCACCATCTACAGCTTCGGCGTGATGGCGGCCACGGCGCTGCTCGGGGCCTGCTATGTGGCCTATCTCGTGCTGCGCACGCGGGGCGTGCCGTTCGAGTTCGCCTACGAACTGCTCTTCGTCGCGGGCCTGGGCGGCTTCGCCGGGGCCCGCCTCTACTACATGGGGCAGCACTGGGCCGAAGTGAAGGGCGATATCTGGGGCAGCCTCTTCAGCGGCGCCGGCTTCACCTGGTATGGGGGGCTGATCGGCGGCTTCATCTGCGTGGTGCTCTGGGCGCGCTTTCGCCACGTGCCGCTGGGTCTCATGGCGAACGCCGCCGGCCCCGGTGTGGCGATCGGCTACGCCATCGGGCGCATCGGCTGCCTGCTCTCGGGCGACGGCGACTACGGCAGTCCCACCAAGTCCTTCATCGGCATCGCCTTCCCGCACGGCACCGTGCCTACCCCGCCCGGCGTCAAAGTCTGGCCTACGCCGCCCATGGAGACGATCGCGATGGTGCTCGTCGCGTGGTTCCTCTACCGCATGGCCAAGAAGCCGCAGCCGGGCTGGCATGTGTTCGGCTGGTTCCTCGTGCTGTCGGGGATCGAGCGGTTCCTGATCGAGTTCATCCGCCGCAACCCGGTGGTGTTCCTGGGGCTGCGCACGCCGCAGTGGGAATCGGTCCTCAGCGTGGCGCTCGGCGTCGCGATGATCTGGTACACCCGCACGAGGCCCACGGTCGAGATGGAGATGGCCACGACGCGCTCCGCGCGCAAGCCGGCGAAGGGTGGAGCCGGCGCCGGTGCGGCCCGCTCCGGGCGCAAGCCGGCCAAAGCGGGGCGCACCGGCGCCTAGCTCGGCTGGCCGCCCGTCCCAGACGCGGGCCGGCCTACTGGCCGGGAGCCCGCACCAACAGCACCGGGCAGGGCGATTCTTCGAGCAGCCGCCGCACGAGCAAGGAACGGCCCTCGCTGTAGACGCCGGCCCAGGCGAGCACGAGCAGGTCGGCGGGCAGCCGTCCCGCCTCGTCGAGCATCATGTCGCCGGGCTCGCCGACCCGCACCATGGTGCGATGGCGGCCTCCCGAGGGGCAGGTCGCGAAGCGCATCGTGAACTCCTCGTGCCACGACGACCACTCGTACTGCTCCTGGTCGACCATGCGGGGAGCCGGGAGGCTGCCGGGTTCGTCCGGCGTGTCGGACGTACCGACGTGCAGCACGGCGATCTCGCGGCCGCGGGCGCAGAAGGCGTCTTCGGTGAGGCGCATCGCCTCGGACGTCGACGGGCTGCCCTCGAGCGGCACCAGGATGTGACGCAGCGAGGCCATGGCACGCATGCCGGGGCGCGTCACGAACAGGGCGTGCGGCGCGCCGGCGAGGAGGGCTTCGGCCACCAGGCCGAAGCCCTCCTCGCTCTCGCGCCGCAACGCGAAGCCCAGCACATCGTCGTCGCCGGTCGCCGCGATGATCAGCTCCACGGGGTCGCCGACCGCCTCCTCCACCGTCGTGTTGGTGGCCAGGCGCGCCGGCAAGGTAAGCTCGGGTTCGTCGGCGGTGCGGCGCACGTGCATGACACGCATGGGCCAGCCGCTGACGTGCGAAAGCACGCGGGCGGACACGAGCAGCGCCTCGCTTTCGGGGCCGACGTCGAGTGCGACCAGCAGGTTCATCGCTCCTCCTCGTCCCAGGCGCCGCTCTGCCGCCTGCGAAAATGGTGGACGCCTTGCGCGAGCTTGCGCTTGCGGCGCCCGATCATGAGTGTTGCCGCTGCATCCGAGACCGTCACGTCGATCTCGTCGTTGCGGACCGTGAACTGCAGGCCCGCCCCCCGGAAGCGCAGCGCGAACGACAGCGATGGCCACTCCTCGGGAAGATGCGGGTCGACGGCGAGTCGCTCACCCTGGCGGCGCACGCCGCCGAAGCCCATGACGCCGGCCTGCCAGAGCCCACCCATCGTCGCCAGGTGGAGCCCGCGCGCCGCGTTGCCCATGTTGTCCGAAAGATCGATGTCGGCGGCCATCCGGAAGGCTTCGTAGGCCAGGTTCATCTGGCCGAGTCGCGCCGCAAGGGCCGCGTGGATACCGGGCGACAACGAGCTGCCGTGAGTCGTGATCGGTTCGTAGTAGCGCAGGTTCGCCACGGCAACGTCCCTGGGGACCTCGTCGGGCAGCAGGTAGCAGAGCATCACGACGTCGGCCTGCTTGACCACCTTGGAGCGCAGCGTGACCTCGCGGCCGAGCAGCAGGTCGGCCGCCATGGGGCGCGCCGCCAGCAGCGCCGGATCGACGTCGTCCAGCTCGTAGAAGCCCGCGAACTGCTCGAACAGCTTGGTTTGTGGGTCGAAGCCGCTGACCAGCGCGTCGGCCACGATCTGCCAGGCCACGCGATCCTGCTCGGTGAAGGCGAGGCGCTCGGCCAGGGCATCGGCGACGGCCTCGTGACCGGCGTGCAGCCATTGCCAGGCTTCGAGTGCACAGCGGATGTTGTGGCGGGCCATCACGTTGGTGAAGGCGTTGTCGTCGACGCCTTCGTGATACTCGTCGGGACCGACCACCATGGGGACGTGGTAGCGGCCGAGTTCGTCGCGGCTGGCCCGGGACGCCCAGAAACGCGCCGTCTCGACGAGCAGCTCGACGCCCATGTCGACCATGAACTCGTCGTCGCCGGTCGTCTTCCAGTACTCCCACACGGCCCAGCCGACGTCTGCCGAGATGTGGTGTTCGAGCAGCCCCGAAAGGATGGGGATCACCTCGCCGCCGGGACCGATGCCGTAGGGAGGCGTGGTCTCGACGCCTCTGTCGGCCGACTCCCAGGGGAACAGCGCACCCTTGAAGCCCATGTCGTGCGCCTTCTGGCGCGCGCCGTCGAGATTGCGGTAGCGGTAGGAAAGCAGCGTGCGGGCCGTTTCGGGGTGCGTGTAGATGAAGAACGGGACGACGAAGATCTCGGTGTCCCAGAAGACATGGTTGAAGTACGACATGCCGGACAGACCGCGGGCGCCCACCGAGACCGCCTCGTTGGTCGGATGAGCGGTGGCGATCATGTGGTAGACCGAGAAGCGCAAGGCAAGATCGGCCTGCTGGTCGCCCTCCAGCGCGATGTTGGCGTCGGCCCAGCGCGCCTGCCAGGCTTCGCGATGGCGACGCAGCAGCTCGTCGAAGCCGTCACGCTCGGCGCGCGCGAGGGCGCCCAGGGCGACGCTGGGCGACGGCGGGCGGCTGGGCGACGAGACGACAGCCGCGATGCGGTCGATCGTGGCCGGCTCGTCGCAATCGAGCCGCCCGCCGATCACGTCGCGCGAGTGTTCGAGGTACCGTGTCACCGGCGAGCCGGCGGCAGGCCTGGTCGACACCGCCAGCACGTGCCCGCCGCCACGGCGGCCCTTGGTGCGCGCCACGAAGCCGGTCCCGTCGAGCGAGGTGAACGAGGCGTCGTAGACGGGCCCGCCGGCGTGCGAGACGCCGACGCAGGCTTCCCAGACGAGCCGGCCGCAGAAGTCCTCGGGACTGGCCTCGGCGCGCAGGACCATGAGCGAACGATCGTCGAGGCTCGCGAAGCGCGCCGTGCGGATGCGCGTGGTGCGCCCCGCGCGATCGCGCTGGCGCCAGTAGCGAAAGACGATGCCCTGGCTCATGTCGAGCACGCGCCGGTGCTCGATGACCTCGCCGTTGGCGAGGCTCAGCGGCATGCCTTCGACCAGCAGACGCAGGCAGAGCCAGTCGGGCGCCGTCACGGGCATGCGGATGACAGGCTCGTGGGTGTCGTCGCCGAAGACGCCGGCCACGAACGTGGCCGGCGTCGAAGCCGCCGAGCCCTCTTCGAGCGAGCCGCGCGTGCCGGTCTCGCCGTTGGCGACGGTGAGCCAGGTCTCGACCTCGCGCTCGCGGAACGGGTCGAAGCCGTCGACCTGAAAGAGCCATTCGTGCTCGACGGTGGGCGCCGGGAAGCTCTCGATGACGTGCTCCTCGCGCAGCGAGACCTGCTCGTCGAGCAGATCCAGGATCGCCTGGCGGCCGCCGCCAAGATGTTCGACGCGACGACGGCCGGCTTGCTGAGGGACTCCGTCGGTCTCTGCCACCGACACGAACGTGGCGCCGTGCAGTTCCGGGATCAGGAGACTGCGGCTCCCGCCGCGCTCGAGGCGGTTGCCGACGACGAGCACCTCGCGGGCGTCGTAGTCGCGATAGCGGACCACCCATTGCAGCAGCCAGCGCATGCTGTCGGCGGCGTTGGTCAGGGCGATCTCGAGACGGCCGGTGCGCAGCGCCACGCAGGGGCGCAAGACGCCGGCCGCATGCGCCACGCGGGCAGTCAGGGCGATCAGCGCGTCGGCGCCGTCGATGCCGGCGGCGGCCAGGCGCGCGGCGAGCTCGTCGCCGCGCGCCTGACCGCCGCCGTCGGTGGCGCCGCCCTCGAACAGGTCGAGCAGCCGGCGTCCCGGCGGCGCGTCGATCTCGCGCGCCGCGATGCCGCGCGAGGCGAGCTCGTCGCGCACCGCCGCGGCCGCCTTCGTGAGCCGGGTCTCGTCGTCGGCCGACACGAGCCTGCGGTCGAGCAGGCGCGGCCCAGCGGGACCGAGCACATAGGCCTCTGCGCCGCGGGAGAGCAGCAGGAAGAGCCGGCCCTCGACGTCGGGGCGGGCATGGAGGCGGGGATCGACGGCGTCGATCCCCGCCTCGGCGACCAGCGCGATGTCGACCCCGAGCGACGTGAGCCGCTCGATGCGGTCGCGCAGGTCGGCGGCGGCGGCGCCGGCAGGCGCCGCCGCCGCCCAATCGATGCACAACACACGGAAGGGCCGTCGCAGCTGAGTACGGGTGGCGGTCACGGCAGGATTCAGTCTCGTCTCGCGATTCGTTGCCGGCTCGCCGGTTCTTCCCGGGCGCGCCGGTTCGTACGCTAGACGCGCCCGCCCCAGAGCGCAAGGCGAGTGTGTATCGCCGGCCTGCGACAAGCCCGTTCGCCTCCCGCGACGAATGCCCTATGACAGGGGTGGCCGCTTTGTCAGCGTCACCTTCACGTCCTTGCCCGCGGATCCGCCCGACGTCGACGACCCGACTACCCGCAGCGTCACCACGTCGCCGGGCTTGTGAGTGGCGACGGCCGCCGCGAGCCCCTCCATGCTCGTCACGGACGTGCCGTCGATCGCCGTGACGATGTCACCGCCGGTCACGTAGACCTGCCCCTGCAGGACCGTCTGTCGCGTCCCGCCCCGGATGCCGGCTTTGGCCGCCGGGCTGCCGCTCACCACGTCGGCGACGAGCACGCCTTCGGTGGTCGAGAGCCCCAGCGAGCTCGCGACGTCCGGCGACAGGGTCTGTCCCTGGACGCCGAGCCATGCGTAGGCGACCGATCCACCCTTCTTGAGCTGGGCCATGACGCTCGCCGCGGTGTTGATGGGCACGGCAAAACCGAGGCCCTCGCTGCCTCCGGTCTGTGTGGCGATCTGCTCGTTGATGCCGATCACCCGGCCGGACGAATCGATCAGCGGGCCACCGGAGTTCCCCTCGTTGATGGCCGCGTCGGTCTGGATGCCGTTGGGGATGACCGAGCCGTTCGGCGATCGTCGACGCCGAGGATGGTCGCGGGGACGCGCGTCGTAGCGGCGTTCGTGCCGGTGCCTTTGAAGACCACGACGACCTTGGTCGCCGCCTGCCCGTTGTTCGAGACGACGTGGGCGTTGGTCAGGATCGAGCCGTCGCTTGCCGCTACGAACCCCGAGCCGAGCGCCTCGCTAGTGGCCGAGCCGAAGAAGCCCGAGACGCCCGAGGTGTCGAACGTCGAGACGACCTCGACCACCCCGGCGGCGTACTTGCGGTAGATCTCCGAGGGGGTGAGGCTGCCGGCTACGACGCCTGCCGCCGGACCCGTCATCGTCGTGGGCAGCCCGGCGACCTGCTGGCGCACGACCGTCGTCGTACGGCTGCGCACCGGCACGACGCCGAACAGCGCCAGCACGAGCACCACGGCCAGAGTCGCAGCGACCCCCGAAATGAAGAACATGCCGTACCTGAGTCGTCTCATCGCGGTCCTCCCTGCTTGGCTCCTGTTCACTTGTAGCGGCTCGACCTGTGCCGTGACTGAGCCCGTGCTTGGAGTCGCCTGAGAGATGCGGCCGCACCGCCGGTCGAGCCTCAACGAGCCTCAAAGGCGAGAGTCTCACGGAGGCGACACAGCGACCTCTCAGAAGGTTCACAGCAAACGGCCGTACAATGGTTACGCACGTCCGGAAGGAGAGCCGATGAGCGAGCGTCCGCGTATCCTCGTCGTCGACGACGAGGAGAGCCTCACCGATCTGATCGCGCTCGCCTTGCGCTACGAGCAGTTCGAGGTCGACGTCGCGCACACCGGCGAAGGCGGCGCTCGCTCGCGCTGCCGCTCGTTTCACCCCGATCTGGTCGTGCTCGACGTCATGCTGCCCGACATCGACGGCTTCGAGGTGGCGCGCCGCATCGCCGCCGAGTCGCCCGTCGACGCCGGTCCTGTTCCTGACCGCCCGCGACGCCACCGACGACAAGGTCCGCGGCCTCACGCTCGGCGGCGACGACTACATGACCAAGCCGTTCAGCCTCGAGGAGCTGGTGGCCCGCATCCGCGCCATCCTGCGGCGCACGCGGCGCGGCGAGCGGACGAGCCGCAGCGTCTGGTCTTCGCCGATCTCGAGATGGACGAGGACACCTACGAGGTGCGCCGCGGCGGCACGCCGGATCGAGCTGACCGCGACCGAGTACAAGCTGCTGCGCTACCTGATGCTCAACCCGCGGCGCGTGCTCTCCAAGGCGCAGATCCTCGACCACGTCTGGAACTACGACTTCGGCGGCGACGCCAACGTCGTCGAGATCTACATCAGCTACCTGCGCAAGAAGCTCGACCCGCTCGGGCCGCCGCTGATCCACACGGTGCGCGGCTTCGGCTACTGCCTGCGCGAGACCGCAGGAGCTGACGCCGTGTCGCTGCGCCTGCGCCTCCTGCTCGCGCTCGTCGGCCTCGTGGCCGTCGGCCTGCTGGTCGCCGACGCCGTGACGTACTTCTCGCTGCAGTCGTTCCTCATCGCGCGCGTCGACCAGCAGCTCGCCGCCGCGCAAGCTCCCGGCGCTGCGCGCGCTTGCAGAGCTCCGGTCAAGGCGTGCCCCACGGCGTGCCGGCGCCGCCGCCCGGCGAGACCGCACTCTTCCCGCCCGGCACCTACGCCGCCGTGATCGACGCGTCGGGCACGCACGCTCAACGCGGTCACCTTCACCTACGGCGGCACGCACGGCCGCCGGCGCCGTCGCTGCCGGCGGATCTGTCGCCGCGACGGCGGCGCGACCACGGCAGCCGTGGCGCTGACGGTCAGCGCCGTCGGCCACGACGTCGCCGCGCTACCGCGTGCTGGCCAGCGCAGCTGCTGGGCAGCCGTACACACTCGTGTCGGCGATCCCGCTGACCGAGGTGAGCGCAGACGCTCGGCCGCCTGCTCCTGGTCGAGGGTATCGTCACCGCGAGCGTGCTGGTGGGCTTGGGCCTGCTGGCCTGGTGGCTCGTGCGCCGCGAGATGCGGCCGCTCGACGACATGGCGGTGACGGCGGGCGCGATCGCCGCCGGCGATCTCGCCGCGCCGCGTCGAGCCGCGCCGACGCCGCGCACCGAGGTCGGCCGCCTGGGGCTCGCCCTCAACGCGATGCTCGCCCAGATCGAGCATGCGTTCGCGCGACACGACAGGCGTCCGAGGACGCCCTGCGGCGCTTCCTCGCCCAGGCGTCGCACGAGCTGCGCACGCCGCTCGCCTCGATCCGCGGCTACGCCGAGCTGTTCCGCCGCGGCGCCAAGGACCGGCCCGAGGACCTCGACCTCGCCATGCGGCGCATCGAGCAGGAGGCGGCGCGCATGGGCGTGCTGGTCGAGGAACTGCTGCTGCTGGCGCGGCTCGACGAGGGCCGGCCGCTGCGAGCGGGAGCCGGTCGACCTCGCGCGCGTCGCCGCCGACGCCGTCGCCGACGCGCGCGTCGGCCCGACCGGGACGCGCGATCGAGCTGCGCGAGGCGGGCCCGGTCGTCGTGGCCGGCGACGAGGCCCGCCTGCGCCAGGTCGTGGCCAACCTCCTGAGTCAACGCACTGCTCCACGGCGGTCCCGACGCACGTGTCGCCGTCGATGTCCACGTCGAGGGTGGCGAGGCGGTGCTCAGGTGGCCGACGACGGCGTCGGCATGCCGCCGGACGTCGCCGAGCGCGTCTTTGAGCCTTTCTACAAGGCCGGCCCGGCGAACGCCGACGGCACGACCGGGCTGGGCCTCTCGATCGTCGCCGGCATCGTCCGCGCCCACGAGGGCACGATCGAGGTGCAGACCGTACCGGGAGAAGGCAGTCGCTTCATCGTGCGGCTTGCCTCGCTACCCGACGAGGACCGCCCGCACATGGTGGGAACCACGGCGGCGGCTCCTGAGCCGGCCGCGACCGACCAGCCGACCGCGGCCGCCGGCGCGACGGGCGCCGCTCCGGCCGACACTCCCCCGAGAGGCTGAGCCGCCGCGAGCCGACGGGCAGGCGGTAGCGGTTCTTGGTTCTTGGTGAAGGCGGTCGGATGGACGACCGGCTCCTCTACGCGCAATGCCCCTACTCGTACCGCAGCGCCATGGTCGGCTCGACCGACGCCGCCTGCACCGCCGGGCCGATGCCGGCCAGGATGCCCACGACGACGGCCACTACGAGGGCGAGGGTCACCGTCGTCGCCGAGAACACCGGCGAGACGTTCAGCGCCGAGCCGCCGACGAACGCGCCGGCGACGCCGACGCCCAGGCCGAGGATGCCGCCGATGACGCTGATGACGATGGCGTAGACGAGGAACTGCACGACGATGTTGCGCCGCGTCGCGCCGACGGCGCGGCGCACGCCGATCTCGCGGGTGCGCTCGCGCACGGTGACGAGCATCACGTTGGCGACGCCGATGCCGCCCACGATCAGGCTGATGGCGGCGATCGCGGCCATCAGCTGGGTGAGCGTCTTGGTGCTCGACGAGACGGCCGAGGCGATCGAGCTGGCGTTGACGATCTGGAAGTCGTCCTGCTCGCTCGCGGTCAGGTTGTGCTGGGTGCGCAGCGTGCTCTCGACCGCGGCCTGGAAGGTGTTCACCGCCGCCGGGCTCGGCCTGCACGCGGATCTGCGAGATGTCGGGGTGAAAGGCCACCAGGCGGCCCTCGATGGCGCCCAGCGGCACGAGCACGCTGGAGTCGACCGAGGCGAAGCTGACGCCGCCCTGCGAGGCCAGCACGCCGATCACCTGAAACTGCACGCCGCCGACGTCGATCGTCTGGCCCACCGCCGCGCAGCGGCGTCAGGCTCGAGGTCGCTGGCCACGGTCGTGCCCAGCACCGCCACCGGCAGGCCGTGGGCGACGTCGAACTCGCTGAAGAAGGTGCCGGCCTCGACCGTGAGGTGGTCGATCGCCACGATCTGGGGGAAGGTGCCGCTGATCGTCTCCGTGGCGCTGGTCGCGCCGAGCGTCACGGTGGCGTTGGTGTTCACGATGTAGACGGTCGTCTTGACGCCCGGCGTGGCGTTGATGGCCGCCAGGTCGCTGCTGCTCAGCGGCGTCGCGTTCGACGAGAACCGGCTGTTCTGCACGGTGATCGTGTCGGTGCCGAAGGCGTTGAAGCGATTCTCGACCGAGCGCTGTCGAGCCGCCGCCGATCGAGGTGAGCGCGACCACCGCGGCGATGCCGATGACGATGCCGAGGATGGTCAGCACGGCCCGCAGCGGGTTGGCGCGCAGGCTCGAGAACGCCAGGCGCAGCGACTCGAGAACGACGATCATGGACCGCGCGCCCGAGCCGCCGCCGGGAGCCCGACGACGAGCCGCCGCTGGACCGGCGGGAGCGCCGCCGCCGAAGCCGCCGAAGCCGCCGAAGCCGCCGCTCGTGCCGGTAGAGCTCGTCGCGGAGTTGGTGTACTGACCCGGTGACCACCACCTCACCGGCCGCGAGACCGCTCGTGATCTGGGTGAGCGACGAGGTCGCCATGCCCGTCGTGACTTGCCGATACGTCGGGCGTGCCGTTCATCATCACGCGCACGAACGGCACGACGAGGAGCTGCCGCTGACGGCGCTCGTCGGCACCAGCAGCACGTTGCTGCGACTGGCGATCGTGACCGTGAGCGAGCCGGTCATGCCCGACTTGGCGAGGCACGGCAGACCGTGCGGGGCAAGGTCGACCGTGTACTCGACGGTGCTCGACGAGCCCCCCGCCGAGCCTGGACGAGGCCGGCTGGCTGGCGATCGAGGTGATCGTGCCGGTGAACGGGTCGTTCGTGTCGCCGTCGATGGTGAGGGCGGCCTTCTGGCCGACCTTCAGCGAGGAGATGTCGGCCTGGGTCACGAGCGCCTGGGCGATCAGATCGTCGGGAAAGTCGATGGTGGCGAGCGCGGTGCTGCTGCTCACCTGGCTGCCGAGGCTGACGTTCCACGACTCGAGGACCGCGCCAAGGCTTTGCGCCTCGTCACGGGAGCCTGCGCCCGTGGCGACCGGATAGACTAGGGTCCGGAGTCACCCTCGTTCTCGAAAAGGAGCAGGTCGCACATGAAGTTCGATGTCCAGTACGTCCGGCGGCAGTTCCCCGCCCTGGCCCGCGCCATGGACGGCCGCCCGGTCGCCTTCCTCGACAGCCCCGGCGGCACACAGGTCCCCCAGACAGTCATCGACGCCGTCAACGAATACCTCGTCGACCACAACGCCAACATCCACGGCTTCTTCGACACGACCATCGAGACCGACCATCTCCTGGCCGATGCCCGCGACACCCTCGCCGACTTCCTCAACTGCGACTGGGACGAGGTCGCCTTCGGCTTCAACACCACGACGACGGCCTTCCTGCTGGCCCACAGTCTCATTCACGACCTGCGCGAGGGCGACGAGATCGTCATCACGCAGATCGATCACGAGGCCAACCGCGGCCCCTGGATCTCGCTGCAGGATCACGGCATCGTCATCCGCGAGGTGCCCGTCGATCCTGGGACATGCACGCTCGACTGGGACGCCTTCGAGCAGATTCTGAACGAGCGTACGCGCATCGTGGCGCTGAACTGGGCGAGCAACGCGGTCGGCACGATCACCGACGTCAAGCGTGCCGCGGCGCTCGCCCGCAAGGTCGGCGCGCTGGTCGTGGTCGACGCCGTCCACTACGCGCTGCACGGCGTCATCGACGTGCGCGAGATCGACTGCGACTTCCTGCTGTGCTCGGCCTACAAGTTCTTCGCGCCCCACGGCGCCGGCGTGATGTACGCGCGCCGCGACGTCGCCGAGCGGGTGCGCTCGCTGCGACTGCGCACTCAGCTGGGCGAGACGCCCTTCAAGTTCGAGACGGGGACACTCGATCACGAAGCCATCGTCGGGGCGGCGGCGGCCGTCGAGTTCATCGCCGACATGGGCCGACACCACCTGCGCCGGCTCAACGCAGACCCCGCGCTGGCGGCCCGGATCGAGGGGCTCGACGGTCGCCGCCGCAACGTGGTCGCCGGCATGCTCGCGGCTGAAGAGCACGAGCAGCCGCTCGCCCGCCGGCTCATCGACGCCCTGCGCGACATCCCCGGCGTGACCGTCTACGGCCCGCCCGACGGCCACCCGCGCACCTCGACGGTCTCGTTCACGATCGGCGATCTCTCTGCCGAAGAGGCCTGCCGGCGGCTGGGCCGCGAGGGCCTGTACCTCTGGGACGGGCACTTCTTCGCCATCAAGCTGGTCGAGGTGCTCGGCCTGATCGACCGCGGCCTGGTGCGCGCCGGACTCGCGCCCTACAACACGGCCGACGAGGTCGACCGGCTGATCGAGGCCGTGCGCGAGCTGGCCGCGCAGGGGTGACGGGATGACCGCGGCGCCCGCCATCGTCACCCGCCGGCTCTGCCTGCTGGGCTTCGGCAACGTCGGCCGGCGGTTCTGCGAGCTCGTCGCCCGCAAGGGCGACGAGCTCGCAGAACGTCACAACCTGCGCGTCCTGTTCGTGGCGATCGGCACCGGCTCGCACGGCAGCCTGCTGGCGCCGGACGGCCTGACCGCCGACGAGGTGCTGACGGCCGCCGCCGGGTCGTTCCCCGCACCGGTGCGTCCGGGTGTCGACCTCGTCGCCGCCGCCGCGGCGGCCGGGGCCGACACCCTGATCGAAGCGACCCCGCTCGACCCGCACGGCGGCCGGGCCGCGATCGCTCACCTCGAAGCTGCCTTTGCCGCCGGGCTCGACGCCGTGACGGTCAACAAGGGTCCGATCGCCTGGGACTACCGGCGGCTCGCCGACCTGGCAGACGCGGCCGGGCGCCGCCTGCGCTTCGAGGGCACGGTCATGGACGGCTGTCCCGTCTTCGACCTAGTCTGGTCGTGCCTGCCGGACTGCCGCATCCTGGGCTTCGACGCGATCTTCAACTCGACGACGAACTACATCCTCGACGAGATGGGCGAGGGCGTCGGCTTCGCCGACGCCCTCGCCCAGGTCCAAGCGGAAGGCTACGCCGAGGCCGATCCCTCGCACGACATCGACGGCCACGACGCGGCCGCCAAGATCGCCGCCCTGGCCAACGTCCTCATGGACGCGCGCATGACCCCCGACGACGTGCCCAAAGAGAGCATCCGCGGCATCACCCAGACCCGCGTCGACGAGGCGCGCGCCGCGGGGCGCCGGCTGCGGGTGCTGTGCTCGGCGGTGTCGAGCGAGCTCGGCATGACGCCGCCAGCCGGAGCGCCCGCGCCCCGTGTGCGCGCCTCGGTGCGTCTCGTCGAACTGCCCCCGGAGCACCCGTTCTTCGCGGCGAGCGGCTCGACCCTGTCGCTGCTGCTCCACACAGACCTCATGGGCACGGTCGAGATCGCCGAGCGCGACGCGCTGCCCGACCAGACGGCCTACGCGGTTTACGCCGACCTGCTGGCGATCCACGAGGCGCGATAGCAGGACCGGCCGAGCGGCGGTCGCCGCCGCCGCGCCCGACCGACCGGCGCCGGTCGCCGCCGCCGCGCCCTACAGTCCCGCCGTCAGCGCCCGCTTGAAGCGGGCGAGATCGGCGGCGCCCCAGTCGACATGGTCGTTGCGCCAACCCAGCAGGTCGTGGAAAAGCGGCGATGAGTTCGCGGTGGCGTGGCCGAACACGTTCGCGGTGGGGATGCCGTAGGTCGCCTGCAGCCACGACACGAGGCGCAGCCCCGCGTCGATCTGGCGGCGCCGCGCAAAGATCTGATCGACGGCCCAAGTCGACCCCGAGCCGGCCGGCTGCACGAACTCGATGCCTATGGCGCACCAGTTCAGACCGATCGTGTGACGGCAGCGCACATCGAGCGGGACCTGCTCGTAGGTGGTCCCGTCGGTGGCGATGATGAAGTGCGAAGCGACGCCGGGCAGCTCGCCACGGTTGGGAGCATTCGCGGCGAAGGTGTTGTGCGCCGCCGCGTAGGTGCTCGTCGCGGTGTAGTGCAGCACGATCGCCTTGGGCTGCAGGGCCCAGGTGTCCTGACCGTAGTGACGCTTGCTGTAGGCAGCCATCTCGGCCTTGCGCTGCGGGCCGTAGGGCACGAGATCCTGGACGATGGCCGGCGCGGCGGCAAGGTGCGAGGGGGTTGGGGTGGGGATCGCGCTCGCCTTGGGACTAGAGCTTGCCGTGGGACTGTGGGTCGCGCCGTGGCTGGGCTTGGGACTGGGACTTGGACTGGGGTCGGCGCTCGCCGCGGCGGCTGGTCCCACCAGAGCGGTCGCGGCCGCGACGGGACGGCCGGCCGCGACGCTGTGCCACGGCCGCCAGACAGCGATGCCGACGGCTGTCGCAACGACCACGATCAGGGTGACGAACGCGAGGAGGCGCCGCCGGTGCAGCCGGCGGCGCCGATCGTCGCGGCGGAGCATGCGGCGGCCGGGCTCGCCCGGCCGCCGCTCGAAGAAGTCGCTCACGTCGCGGCCGGACTCACACGGCCGCCGTCACGCCGCCGCGACGCGCCAGGACTGCCTTCGTGGCCGCCTCGATCACGTTGAGGCTCTCGTCGACATCGGCTTGCGTATGGGCGGTGCTCGCGAAGAAGCGCTCGAAGTTGAAGTTGTGGAAGTACACGCCCCGCGCCTGGCACTCGGCCTGCAGCTCGCCGAAGAACACGGTGTCGCTGGCGCGTGCCTGGCGGTAGCGCGTCACAGGCTCTTCATGGCCGAAGAACACCTGCCACATGGGCCCGACCTGGCTGATGTAGGCCGTCACGCCCTGCTCGGCGAAGATCGCCCGCATGCCGGCCACCATGGCGTCGGCGATCGCGTTCAGGTGCCCGTAGACGCGCTCGCCGTCGTTGATGAAGATGTCGAGCGCGGCGTTCATGCCGGCCAGGGTCATGGGGTTGCCGCTGTAGGTGCCGCCGTGCAGCACGACGCCCGCGGCTTCGAGCTCCATGATGTCGATGCGCCCGCCGAAGGCGGCGGCACCGGGGGTGCCGCCGCCGACCGCCTTGGCGACGCACGTGATGTCCGGGATCACCCCGTAGAGCTCCTGCGCGCCGCCGGGCGACACGCGGAAGCCCGTGATGACCTCGTCGAAGATGAGCAGCACGCCGTAGTCGTCGCAGAGCCGGCGCAGCCCCTCGAGGAAGCCGGGCTCCGGCGGGATGATGCCGGCGTCGGCGAGGATCGGCTCGGCCAGCACGGCGGCGAGCTCGTCGGCGTTGCGGCGGATGAGCTGCTCGGCGCTGTCGAGGTCGTTGAAGCAGCCGACGATGACGTTCTCCTCGAACGTGCGCGGGATGCCGGCGAGTGACGGCAGCGTGCGCGGGAACTTCTCCGTGCCGGCCGCCTCGAGCGCCGGTACGTGCGAGAACGCGTGGCAGTCGAGGAAGCCGTTGTAGCTGCCCTCCCACTTGAGGATCTTGTCCTTGCCGGTGTAGCCGCGCGCCAGGCGGATGGCGGCCTGGGTCGCCTCTGATCCCGAGTTGGCGAAGCGCACCTGGTCGATGCCCGGTACAAGCTGGACGATCTTGCGGCCGACCTCGTAGTCGAGCTCGTGGGGGAACGTGTAGAGCATGCCGCGCTCGTTGATCTGCGCGGTGACGGCGTCGATGATCGGCTTCGGGCGGTGACCGAAGATCATGGGCCCGTAGCCGAGGCACCAGTCGAGGTACGCGTTGCCGTCGACGTCGTAGAACCTTGCGCCCTCGCCGCGGGCCATGACGATGGGCCGCGTACCGATCAGCCGCGCGTAGCTGCTTTCGCCGCCGGACACGACCTCCTGGCACTTGGCGAACATGGCGCGCGTCTTCTCGAGATGGCTGTCGTCGATGAGGTGATCGCCCATGAGGATCCGCACTCCTTCTGAACGGCCGGGCGCGGCGCGGCGTCCCGCGGGTGCGGCGCCGGGTCCCCGGAAGGCCTTCGGACAGTGTAACCGACGCGGGCGGGCCGTTCACGGGCACGCCGCGCGGCGAGCCCGGCCCGCCCGCGCGCCCGGTGTCAGCGGGCGTGAGCGGGCGTGGGCGTGAGCCAGCGTCAGCCAGATTGATGACGCCGGCCAGGGTGCAGACGATGTCTGCCCGCTGCCGGCATCGCGGCCGCTCGTGCAGCGCCTCTACCTGTCCCGTTGCAGCTCGAACGTCAGGCAGTGGGGACCCCCGCCCATCTTGGTGAACTCACGCAACGCCGGAGCGAGCACGGTGAAGCCTTCCGCCACCAGCATCGCGTTGACGGTCGCGTTCTCGGCGAACGAGAGGATCCGTTCCTCGCCAAGACTGAGGACGTTGCAGCCGGTCTTCATGACCTCGTCCTCGCCAAGCGGGATCATGCGCCAGCCCCGCCCTTGCAGGAAGGCGACGAAGTCCCCCGGCAGGCCGTCCTTGCCGTACAGAGCCACTTTCTCGGTCACCACGCTGAAGATCATGTCGAGGTGGTTCCAGGCCGGGTCGAACTCGACGGGGACGACGTCGATGCCGTGGGGCCTCATGATCTCGGCGGCGTTGCCGATGCCCTCGAGATTGGAGCGGTTGCCGGCGCCGATGACCAGGGTGCTGTCGTCGATCATCCAGCAGTCGCCGCCCTCGACGGCGCCCCGGTCGACGCGTCCGACGATAGTGGCGCCGAGCTTCTGGAGGGCCTCCAGAGCGAACTCCTCATCGCCCCACCGCGGCTCGTAGCGGTACTTGCCGATCAGCACCCCCATCGGCGTGTTGACGCCGAAGTCTCGCGTGTAGACCTGCCAGACGTGCGCGGAATGCGGAGTCTCCCACGAGAGTCCGATGCCGGCGTCGGCCAAGGCACCCGCCAGCCCCGCATGCATCTGCTTGGCCAGATCGAGGTCGACACCCTCGCCGCCCTGCACGGTGCGATGGGCGATCTCGCTGATCTCGAGCTCTCTGTAGTGGTCGGGCGCGCACAGCAGGAGCCGGCGTACGGGACCGTAGGCGTTGTACTGGCGCAGCGCGGCGCCGGGCGTGGTGGCCCGCTCAGCCATCTCAGCTCATCCCCTCATCGTCAGGGCCATGACGGCCTTCTGACCGTGCATCCGGTTCTCGGCCTGGTCGTAGACCACCGAGTGTGGACCGTCGATAACGGGGTCGGTCACCTCGTAGCCGCGGTCACATGGCAGGCAGTGCATGTAGAGACAGTCCCGCTTGGTGACGCTCATGATCTTCTCGTCAGCGATCCAGCCCCGGTTGGCCTCGAACAGCTCGTCCTGCGCCTCCCAGTCGGCCGACTTGCCGGGTCCGGCCATGAACTGGATCGCCGGCCAGCACTTGGGGTAGACCACGTCCGCATCCTCGAAGGCGGCGTGCATGTCGTCCGTCTCCTCGAACGACCCGCCGTAGCGCGCGACGTTGTCCTTCACCTTCGCGACCTGCTGTTGGTCGAGCTCGAAGCCGGCGGGATGGGCGAAGACCACATGAGCGCCGAAGAGCGAGCTGCCGGCCATCATGGAATGGGGCACGCTCACGGGCTTCTTCCGCGACGGCGAGTAGGCCCAGCTGACGACGATCTTCCGTCCCTCGAGTGAGCCGAGCTTCTCCTTCATGGTCATCAGGTCGGCGATGCCCTGGCAGGGATGGAACATGTCGTCCTCCATGTTGATCACGGGGACGTCGGCAGCCTTCGCAAAGGCGCGGATGTAGGCGTTGGCATCGCCGTGGACCCAGCCCGACGGGGTCGCCGAAGATGCGGATGGCGATCGCCTCGCCGAAGCGGCTGAGGACCTTGGCCACATCGTCGAGACGCTCCGTGACGAAGGCCTGCTCCTTGCCCTCCATCGCAGGCGTGTAGACGGCATTGGAGTCGAGGTAGATGGCATGGCCGCCGAGCTGGTGGACGCCGGTCTCGAAGCTGTTCCGGGTGCGCAGGCTCTTGTTGTAGAACATCATGTAGAGGGTCGCGTCCTCGAGCAGGTGATGCCGAACGCCTCGCGCTCGCTCGAGCTTGAGCTCGAAGGCCGTGTCGAGGACGGTCTCTATCTCCTCCTTCGTGAAGTCTGATAGTGCTATGAAGTCGCGACCTTTCAGTGACGTCGTCTGCATGTTCGACACTCTCCTCAGCGCGGATCGTTGGTCGGCGGTCCCTAGTCTATGATGCAGGCCATCACGCCCTTCTGGGCATGGAGCCGGTTCTCTGCCTCGTCGTAGCAGGGCGTCCCCCACTGCGGGTCGTCGAGTACCGCGTCGGTCACCTCGAACCCCCGTTCACAGGGGAGACAGTGCATGTAGAAGGCGCTCTTCTTGGCCAGCCTCATGCGGCGCTCGTCGGCGATCCAGCCGCGGTACTTCTCGAACAGCTTGGCCATCTCGTCGTCTTTGGGCTCGGACGTGACCGGCGGGAGCAGATCGAGCGCCACGTAGTTCTTGGCGTAGACCACGTCGGCCTCCTCGCAGGCCGCGTCCATGTCGTCGAGCACCTGATACGAGCCCCCGTTCGCCTCGACGTTCGCCTTGATCGCTTGCTCCATGTCGGGATCGATGCGCAGCTCGGGAGGGTGCGCGAAGACGATGTCGGGACCGAAGAAGCTCGCGGCGTACATGAAATCGTGATGCGGCGCGATGGGCTTCTTCGTGCTGGGCGAGTACGTCCACGACACGGCCAGCTTGCGCCCGCGCAGGTCGCGCCCGAGCTGCTCCCAAAGGGTCATGGCGTCGGCCATGCCCTGGTTGGGATGGTACTTGTTGTCCTCCATGTTGATGACCGGCACCTGCGCGTACTTGGCGAACTCCTCGATGATGCGCAGCGACTTCTCGTACTGCCAGTCGACGGCGCCCCCGAGGATGCGGATGGCGATGGCGTCGCCCATGCGCGAGAGCACGCGGGCGACGTCGGCGATGCGCTCCGACTGATACGGGACGTCTTCGCCCTCGAGGGTGGGCAGGCGGGTGGACGAGGGCTCGAGGAAGTGCGCGTGGCCGCCGAGCTGGAAGATGCCCGCCTCGAAGCTGTTGCGCGTCCGCAGCGAGGGGTTGAAGAACATCATCAGCAGTGTGCGGCCAGGCAGCACGTCGACGTGCTGGCTGCGTATCGCGTTGTCTGCCTTGAGCCGGAGCCCGATATCCAGCATCGTCTCGATCTCAGCCTTGCTGAAATCGCGCAGCGTGATGAAGTCGCGACCCTTCAGTCCTTCGGTTACCATCTGCTCTCCTTTCGGGCATGACGAGTCACGGCCGAACGTTGCACCCTCGCCTTGCCCATCGTCGCTTTCGTCCGAGCCGGGAGGCTCCGCCCCCGTGCCCTCACTTCGCCGGCAGCGCCAGTAGCCCGATGCCCGCGACGATGCCCGCCACGCCGGTGAGATGGACCCATGAGAACGTGTCGCCGAGCAGGCTCCACCCGACGACGGCGGTCGCGGCGATCGCGCCCCCGTAGATGATCGGAAAGACGTACGAGAGCTCCCCACCGCGGCCGTAGATCGTGACCAGCAGGATCGAGAACACGCCGACCGTCGACGCCGGCCAGGATCGAGAACGTGAGCCCCCAGGGACGGGTGGCGACCAGATCCCCGTGCGTCATGCGCTGGATCTGCCAGATGGCGAGCGGCAGCAAGCCGCCGATGCCGTTCAGGATCCCTGAACTCAGGGACGCGGGCAACTTCCCGCCGGCTTGAGACGTGAAGACGCCGAAGCAGGCGTAGACGACGACGGCCAGGGCGAGGAGCAGCGGGAGTACTCATGGTCACCTTGCAGCCTCCTTGGTCACGCTCGCGGCCGGCTCACGTGAAGACGGCGCCGCCGTTGGGACTGATGAACTGCCCCATGAAGAAGTTGCCGTCGTCGGAGGCGAGCATCACGGCCGGCTCGGCGATCTCCTCGACGGTGCCGAGCCGGCCGGCGAGGATGTCCTTCTCCTTCTCGATCCACTCCGGCGTCATGTCGGCCAGGATCAGGTCGGTGGCGATCGGTCCCGGCGCCAGGCTGTTGACGCAGATCCCCGGCCCCACCTCCCACTGCAGGGCGCGGGTGAAGCCGTTGATGCCGCCCTTGGCGGCACAGTAGTGGGCCTGGGTCGGCCGCCCCTTGAGGGAGAGCTCCGAACTGATGTTGATGATCTTGCCGACGGGTTCGGTCTTCATGTGCGGCAGGGCGAACTTGGTGGCCAGGAAGACGCCGCGCAGATCGGTGCCGATGAGCCGGTCCCACTCCTCGACCGGCATGTCCTTGCACGGTGTACTCAGCGCCGATGGCGCCGGCGTTGTTGACGAGGATGTTGATGTGGCCGAAGCGCTGCGACCGTCTCGTCGACCGCGCGCCTGGCGTCGTCGACCTGCGAGGCGTCGGCCTTGATGGCCAGCGCCTCGCCCCCGCCGCCTCGATCTCTGCGACGACCTCGCGTGCCGCATCCTCGCGCCTGTGGTAGGTGAACGCGACTCTGCGCGCCCTCGCGCCCGAACGCCTTGGCGATGGCGGCGCCGATGCCCCGGCTGCCGCCGGTGATCAGCGCGACGCGCCCTGCCAGTCTGCCGCCTCCGCCATCGCTTGCTCCTTTCGCGTTGCTCGCGAGGTCGCACGGTCGTCAGCGGCCCGGTGGATGATCTGACCGGCTCACGGCGGACTCTGTGGGCGGGACCGCCCGCTCGCGCGCCAAGTTCGATGCGGACGGGCTGCGGGCGAGCTCGCCGGCTTCGCCCGCAGCCCCGATGCGTCTTAGGCTCAGGCCGTCGTCGTCGTTACGGCCGACGGGCCTTCGGCGATCTCGCCCTGTGGCGGCGCCTCCAGCGCTCCACGGCCCTGCGGCACGACCAGGAAGACCACGCGCGCCGACGACCGCCAGGATCAGCGACACCGTCAGCACGCCCCAGTTCTGGTACCAGGGCAGCGACGGATCGCGCGGCCACATGAGGTTGATGATCTCGAACACGATCCACACGGAGGCGATCGACGGTGATCGGGTAGCTCCAGCCTGCCGAGGCTGAACGGGCCGTGCGAGTGGCGCTTCTTCACGTGCATCGACGAGCTGCGAGATGACCACGAACCCGTACGAGATGAAGAACCCGGCCGCCGAGATCTGCAGCAGGGTGGTGAACACCTTCTCGGCGCCGATGTTGACCAGCAGGATGATGATCGAGATGGCCGCCGTGAAGCTGCAGCGCGACCCACGGGAGCTTGCGGTTCTTGCTGAGGATGGTGGCGTACCTCGAGCCCGGGATCATCTTGTCGCGGGCGAAGGAGTAGAGCGTGCGCGAGCCGGCCGTGTGCAGGGCGACCATGCTGCCCATGAACCCGAGCGAGATCATGATGAGCAGCGGCTTCTCGAAGCCGCTGCCGAGATGGTACGGTGATCGTCTGCATCACCGGGTCGGCGATGTTGCCGGTCATGGCCGCGTTCGATGTCGGGGATGGCCAGGATGAAGGCCACGGTGACGAACAGCGTGATGACGCCGATGCCGACGCACACGCCGACGATCGCGCGCGGCACGTTCTTCGCCGGCTCGTGCACCTCTTCCGCGATCGAGCCGGCGGCCTCGAAGCCGAGGAAGGTCCAGCCCATGAAGGCGATGGCGCCGAACCAGCCGATCCAGAGCCAGTTGAACGCCGCTGTTGTGGGCGGTGTTGAAGGAGTGGAGCAGCGTGCTGAACGGGTGCACCCGGTAGACGAAGAAGAACACGATCGCCGAGACCGACGGTCGTCGTGACTTCGGCGATGAGCAGGATGGTGACGAAGACCTTGAGGATCGACTGCGCGATGCTGTTGATGGCCAGGCCGATGAGGACGATCACGGCGGCCAGCCGCGATGAACCAGCCCTTGGTGGCGCGTGTCGAACCCGAGCCCGGGCAGCAGGAAGCTCGCCGCCGCGTAGGCGCAGCTCGTCATGGTGAAGACCATCGTCCACCAGTAGGCCCAGGCGGAGAACCAGCCGGAGGTGGCGCCCGGTCTGTTCGCAGCGTCCACTGGTAGATGCGCGCCTTCGAGCGGATAGCGGCTCGCGACCTCGCCGAGGACCAGGACGACGAGGATCTGGAGCGACCAGGACGACGCAGCATGCCCCAGAAGAACGTCGGCCCTGCGGCGCCGAGCGCGAGCGCGAAGGAGCCGTAGAAGGCGACGATCAGCGACGTGTCGGCGAAGCTGATGGCGAACGCGTGGAAGAAGCCGAACTCACGTCTGAGCTCCTGTTTGTAGCCCAGTTCCTGCGCGCCGGTCTCGCCAGCGTCACCGGTCGGCGGAGCCGTGATATCGCTCACTGCGAACCCCCTTGTCGATGACCGTTGTGTGAGCGAGTGCCCGGATCGAGACGCCCCGCAGCCGGGCATCCTCGCCAGCGCGATCGAACGACCGTCCAACTCCTGCCTGCCTCGATCACGCGGTCTACCGTGCTGCGCGCTCCCGCTGTCCGCAGCGCTTGTCCACTAGACACGAAGTGCTTGGGTCGATCCATCATGTCGACCGACTGGCCGTCGTGTCCAGCGCACGCGTTCAGCAGGCGTGTTCGTCGACTCAGTCGGGCCGCTCGCTCGCTGAGCTCGCGTCGGGCACCGCGAGGAGCCTCTGCGCCAGCTCGTCGCCGCGCGTGAAGACGACGTCGCCGCACTCGTCGGCGAACTCGATCAGCTTCTCGATCGCCTTGATGCGACCCGGTCGGCCGCTGGCGAAGGGATGGCACGTGAGCATGAACAGCGACCCGGTCTCGCGCTCCCCTTCGAGCTCTTCGATCCACAGTTGCGCGACGACGCTGGGCCGGTTGATCGGTGCTGCCCAGTCGGGATCGGGCACGTACACGTACTGCTCCCAGTCGTCGAGATACCACTGCGGGCACATCTCGGCGATGCGCCCCGACGGCGTGTCGAGCAGGTACGGCCGGTCGTCGTCCATCAGCGACGAGTCGTAGCGGATGCCGTACTCGCCGAGCATCTCCAGCGTGTGCTTCGAGGTCTGCCACATCGGCGCCCGGTAGCCGAACGGCTTCACGCCGTAACGGCTCGAGCGCGGCGAGCCCCGTCTCGATCTCGTGGCGCTGCTCGTCGGCGCGTGAGGTAGCACGGGGGCGTGTGCGTGTAGCCGTGCAGGGCGATCTCGTGCCCCGCCTCGAGGATGGCCTCGACGCAGCGCGGATAGCTCTCGGCCGTCAGGCCGGGCACGAAGAACGTGGCCGGCTTGCCGTGACGTGCCGAGCATCTTGATGATGCGCGGCACGCCGATCGTCGGCCCGTAGACCTGATGCGACATCGTCGAGAGGTGCTGCGCGTACTTCTCGCCGGCGGCCAGCAGGGGCGTCTCGGCATCGACATCGAAGCTCAGCACGGCGACCGCGGCCGCCGTGCCCTTCCAGCTCTCGACCGGCGCGTAGCGCCAGGTGGCGTTCACATCGAGCATCTGATCTCACCGCCGTTCGGATGCAGCGTCTGCCCGACGTAGGCGCGCGGCGGCGTCGGTGCGACAGGAAGACGACGGCGCGCGGCGACGTCGTCGGGCGTGCCGATGCGCCCGGCCGGGATGTTCTTGGCGTAGATCGCGTGCATCTCCTCGAGCGACACGCCGGCGTCGTCGGCGTCGACCTGAAGCTGCGGCGTGTCGATGATGCCCGGCGCCACGACGGTGACGTAGATGCCCTCGGGCGCGAGCTCACGACCGAGCGCCCTGCCCAGCGAGATGAGCGCCGACTTGGTCGACGGCGTAGCCGGTGGCGTTCTCCCAGCCGATCGGCCCCCAGAGCGAGCTGATGAGCACGATCCGACCGCGACCCAGGCGGCGCATGCCGGGGAGCACGGCCGTGATGAGGTCCATGTGGCCGCGTCAGGTTGACGTGGATCTGCTCCCACCACTCGTCGGGCGCCTGCTCGAGGAACGGCTTCATCGTCATGCGCGCGGCGTTGCAGACGAGCACCTCGATCGGGCCCGAGTTCGCGCTTCCACGTCGGCCACCATGCGCGCGCACGGCGTCGGGTCGGCGATGTCGGCGGGAGCCGGCATGCCGCCCATCTCGCTCGACCACGGCCGCGAGGCGGTCGTCGTCGAGGCGCGCGTTGACGGCGACGCGCGCGCCCTCCGCCGCCATGCGGATCAGCGATGCCCTTGCCGATGCCCTGCGCGGCGCCGGTCACCAGGCAGACGCGTATCGTTCAGAGCATGCCCATTCAGACCACCGCCCCAGCGGCCGCACAGAAGACCTGACCGACGAAGAAGTCGCCGTCTCGGATCAGGAACGACACCGTGTCGGCGACCTCCGACCGGCTTGCACGTAGCGCCGTATCGGCAGCTCCGTCGGCCGCGGGCTGGTGCCCTGCGAAGCCGGCTCGCGTCGCCCACTCTCGAGGGGGCCGATCGGCGATGCAGTTGACGCGCACGCCCTTCGGCGGCGACCTCGAGGGAGAAGCTCTTGGTGAAGGCGAGGATCGTGCCGGTGGCAGCGGCGAAGTAGGCCTCCCCGGGCACTCCGGCCAGAGCGAGCCAGGAGGACGGTCGTGACGACCGTGCCCGCTGCCCGGCCGCGACCATGCCCGGCACGACGGCGGCGCAGGCGTTGACCGTGCCGCCGAGGTGCGTGTCGCAGCAGATCGTTCCAGCGCTCATCGCTCGGGCATAGTCGCCGAAGGGCGCGGCGGCGTGGTAGCCATGCGCCGTCACCAGGACCGACGAGCGGCCCCAGCTCCGCGTCCGCCCGCTCGGCCGCCGCCCTCATCTGGCTCACGGTCGGTCACGTCGACGGCAAGAGCCAGGTCGCCGACCCGCCCCGTCAGGTCGACGCCGGCCACGAGGAACCCGTCGGCCTGAAGGCGCTCGACGACGGCGCACCCCACAACGCCGGCGGCGCCCGTCACGAAGGCGGCTCGCCTTCCGGAGCCCTGACTGTCCACAGGACCACCTCCCAGCCGCTCCTCGCGTCCGCGACGAACGGCGACTCGCGTGCGGCGGGAGGAGTCCGGCACGGCATGTGCCGGACTCCTCCCGCCGCTCCTACTGGAGCACCTCTATCGCCATGGGCGACGGTGCGGTGTCGTTGATGACGACTATGTCCTGAGGGCACGCCGAGAGCACGATGTAGGCGTCCATCTCGACCCGGAAGGAAACGTAATCGCCTGGCTTGGTCTCCGCCGGCAGCCACTGGATCGTCTGGTCCGGACCGGCCGGCGTGTTCATGAACAGGTTGATCGACTGGGGCACGACGATGTCGTCGAACCCGAACGACGCCATCGTCTTCTGGGCGTTCTCCTGACAGGAGGCGTGCCAGCCCACGACGCCGAGCTGTTCGAAGCGCTCGGGGTCACACGGAGCGATCAGCATGTCGTGGATGCCTGGGGACGTGTCCTCGAGCAGCGTCAGGATGGGCCGCCGGTGGTTACTCTGGAACTGCTCGCCCACCCGGGGGAACAGGCGGTCGACGACCGCCCTCGTGTGCGGAGCGCTGTGGTACTCGCTCACGTCGTCGGCGTTATAGGCAAACAGATCGCCCACCTGGCGACCCTCGATATCGACCACCCGAAAGGTGTCGCCTTTGGCGAGCCGCACGCCGCGGCCTTCTCGCGCCGGCACGACGATCCTCTCACGCACCTGGGAACCCTTGTCTGCGGCCACGCGCACCTCCTGACGACGCCAAAGTCAACGAACCGGAGGCCTCGCGAAGGGCGGGCCCGCCGGGACGGCGGATGAGAACCTGAAGAAGACCTCCTTCCGCCCGCACGATACCCCCAAGGCCAGTGACCGCGAACACGGCGATGCTCGCCTTGATTGACATAATGCATCGTATCGTATTTGTCTCGAGTGTGCCGCGCCAACCGCCGTTCTTCGCCCGCGCGACCGGGAGCGTTCCGCGGTCTCACCAGGAGGGCCGTGCGTGGTCGCCTAGGACGCGGCGGCGAGCAACGACACCGCCACGATCGCGAAGCCGACGCCGATCACCTGGGGACGAGTCGGACGCTCTTTGAGCAGCAGCATGCCGACCACGACGGCCATGGTCCCGGTCTGCGCCACCGCGACACCGACCACTGGCAGCGGTCCGATCGCCGTGGCGCGGGCGAAGGCCAGGAACGAGATCGCGTCGAGCACGCCACACAGGCCGAGCCGGGCGCGCCACTGCCGCGGGACCCGCCAGCGTCCGCTGAGCATCGCGAGCGGCGCGATCACGACGAGGCTCGCCAGGCAGCCGACCACGGCGACCGCGACGGGCGTCAGCGAGGCTGCCTGGCCGAAGCAGATGGTGATGAGCCCGAAGAGTAACGAGGCGACCAGGGCCCAGCCCGCCCCAGCCGTGACGCCGCGGCGCGGCGGCGTGGCGAGCTGCTGCGGGCCGGCATCCGGCGCGGCGACGATGACGGCGAATGCCGCAGACTGAGACGAGCGGCGCTCGACGGAGGCGAATGCACCGCCCACGATGGCCAGCGGCAGGGCGACCCAGGCCAGCGGCGCAATCGCCCCGCCGAGCGCCACCACGAACAGCGCCGTGAAGGCGCCCGACAGCGAACTCAGGGGCGAGACGATCGAGAGCTTGCCACGCGCCAGGGCCGTCAGGAACGCCCCGAACGAGGCGACCTCGACGATGCCGCCGGCGGCCGCGAAGCCGGCCGCATGCCAGCCGTCGTGGCCGGCCGGCAGGCCGCCGAACGCGACCAGGGCGACGAGCAGCAGTACCAGCGCGGCCAGCTTGATCCACAGCAGCGAGGCGAGCACCGAGGTCTCGCGCAGCACCGGGATCATCAGCGTGTCGTGCGTGGTGTAGCCCAGCGCCGTGGCCAGACTGAGCAGGATGGCGATCATTGCTCGGCCACGAGAGCGTGCTTGCCGGCGCCGGGGTCGACGGGGACCACTGCCGGTTGTTCGACGGGGAGGACTTAGACCGCCGGAAGCGCCCGGTGCCGCTCCGCCACCGAATCGGCCAGCGCGTCGAGTGCGGCAAAATCGTCGGCGCGCGGCAGGCCCTTGCAGAGCACGGGCTCGAGCAGTTCGACCTTGAGGTCACCGAGCATGGCCGCCAGCTTCTCGACCGTCTTGCCGCCCCAGCCGAACGAGCCGATCACGCCGGCCCACTTCGCCTTCGGCTTGAGCGCGTTGGCCAGGAACGCCACGTTGGCCGCCAGCGGGTGCGGACCCTTGAGCACGGTCGGCGTGCCGATGATCACGGTCGCGGCGTCGACCAGCGTCTGGGCGATGTCACCCACGTCGGCCACCGTGAGGTCGTAGCGCTCGCACCGACACGCCGCGCTCGACCAGCTCGTTGGTGAGGTGGTCGACCATCAATCGGGTGCTGTCGTGCATGCTCACGAACGGAAGACAGACGAGGTTGCGCGGGCGCGCCCGTGGTCCACTCCTGGTAGGCGTCGACGATCTGGCGGGGCTTGTCCCAGAGCGGACCGTGACTCGGCGCGATCAGCTCGATGTCGAGCTCGCCGACCTTGTCGAGGTCCTTGGCCACCTGCGGTGCGAAGGGCATCATGATCTCGGCGTAGTAGCGCTTGGCGGGACCGTGCACGACGGCATGACGCGGCGTAGAGGTCGGTCGTGGCCAGGTGCGAACCGAAGAAGTCGCAGCTGAAGAGGATCTTGTCCTCTTCGAGGTAGGTCGACATCGTCTCCGGCCAGTGCACCCAGGGCGTGTAGACGAAGCGCAGCGTCTTGTCGCCCAGCGAGACGGTCTCGCCGTCGGCCACCACGCGGATGCGGTCCTCGGGAATGTGCAGGTGGTCGATCAGCATCGCCTTGCAGCGCTCGTTGGTGAGCGACGCATCGCCGTCGGGATAGCGTGTCGAGCACGATGCGCAGGCTGCCCGAGTGGTCCTGCTCGGCGTGGTGGTGGACGACGTAGTCGACGTCGGGCCAAGCCGATGAGCTGGCCTGGGCGAGCGTCTCCCACACGGCCGGGTCGACCGTGTCGAGCAGCGCGGTCTTCTCGCTGCCTCTGCACAGGTAGGCGTTGTAGCTCGTGCCCTCGGCAGCGGGATGAGGGCGTCGAACAGCCGCCGGTCCCAGTCGACGTGGCCGAGCAGATAGACGTTGTCGCGGATCTCTCGTGGCTTCATGGCAGCCTCGCACGGCGGTGGACGGGCATGTTCACTCAGGGATTATCGCGGCGGCCTGCGCCGCCGGGCCGCGACGTCCGTCTGGCTACGGCCCACG
Organism: uncultured Actinomycetes bacterium; assembly: GCA_963833555.1. Classification (GTDB taxonomy): domain Bacteria; phylum Actinomycetota; class Thermoleophilia; order UBA2241; family UBA2241; genus CAWHYB01. The sequence continues at coordinate 192,342 of CAWHYB010000002.1, forward strand.
CAATCCCGTATCGTGTCGTGCCAACTCCAGGGAGGAGACATGAGCGATCCCAGTCCCGACGTGATCTGGCGGACCGAGTCGGCCTACGACTCGCCGCTGCTCGTCAAGAACATGTTCGCCGCGCCGCTGGTCGACGATCCCGACCAGGAGATCGTCTACCGCGGCGAGCTGCGGCTCACCTACCGCGAAGTTCCGCGAGCGGGTCGGCCGGCTCGCCGCCGCCCTGGTCGGCCTGGGCGTCAAGCCGGGCGACACCGTCGGCGTGATCGACTGGGACAGCCACCGCTACCTCGAGTGCTTCTACGCCATACCCATGATCGGCGCCGTCCTGCACACGGTGAACGTGCGCCTGTCGCCCGAGCAGCTCGTCTACACGATCGACCACGCCGAGGACGACGTCCTCCTGGTCAACGCCGAGTTCCTGCCCCTGCTCGAGCACATCAAGGGCCGCATCGACACGGTCAAGCAGTTCGTCCTGATCGACAGACGACGGAGCGCCCGGTCACCACGCTCAGGTTCGCCGGCGAGTACGAAGCCCTGCTTGCGGCCGCCACGCCCATGACCGAGTTCCCCGACTTCGACGAGAACACCCGGGCCACGACCTTCTACACGACCGGCACCACCGGGCATGCCCAAGGGCGTCTACTTCAGCCACCGCCAGCTCGTGCTGCACACCCTGGCGACGCTCGCCACGATCAGCTCCGCCACGCAGGGCAGACTTCGGCCGCGAAGACGTCTACATGCCGCTCACGCCGATGTTCCACGTCCACGCCTGGGGCATCCCCTACATCGCCACCATGCTCGGGCGTCAAGCAGGTCTATCCCGGCAAGTACGTGCCCGAGCGTGCTGCTCAAGCTGATCGCCGACCGAGAAGGTCACCTTCTCGCACTGCGTCCCGACCATCCTCGCCATGCTGGTCAGCGACCCGGCCGCCGGCCCAGGTCGACCTGTCGCACTGGAAGGTGCTCATCGGCGGCGCGGCCCTGCCCAAGGCGGTCGCGCCTCGCGGCGCTCGACCGCGGCATCGACATCTTCGTCGGCTACGGCATGTCGGAGACCTGCCCGGTGCTGGCCGGTGACCAACCTGCAGCGCCGCCGAGCTCGAGCTGCCGCTCGAGGAGCAGGCGGCGCTGCGCTGCCGCACCGGCGACGCCGATCGCCCTGGTCCAGCTGAAGGTCGTCGACGAGCAGGGCGACGAGGTGCCGCGCGACGACAAAGCCAGCGGCGAGATCGTCGTGCGCGCGCCCTGGCTGACGCAGGGCTACTTCAAGGACCACGCCAACTCCGAGAAGCTCTGGGCAGGACGGCTGGCTGCACACCCAGGACGTCGCCGGCCGCAACGAGCGCCGGCTCGATCCGCATCACCGACCGCGCCAAGGACATCATCAAGGTCGGCGGCGAGTGGCTGTCGTCGCTCGAGCTCGAGGACATCCTCACGGCACACCCGGCCGTCGCCGAGGCGGCCGTCATCGGCCAGCCCGACGACAAGTGGGGCGAGGTGCCCCTGGCGCTCGTGGTGCTCAAGCCGGACCACGAGGCTCGCCGAGAAGGACGTGCGCGCCCACGTGAAGCGCTTCATCACGGCCGGCGTGCTGCCGCGCGAGGCGCTCGTGACGACCGTGCGCTTCGTCGATGCGATCGACCGCACGGGGATCGGCAAGGTCAACAAGGTCGCCCTGCGCCAGAAGTATCTGGGGTGATCGCGGCCGGGCGCGGGCCCCCGGCCGCTCCCAACGACCCGGCTAGCCCTCGAGCTCGTCGGCGAGCTGCTCGACGAACAGGCCGACGTCGGTGACGACGCCGATCGTCTGGAAGCTGCCGCGGTCGGCGAGCTTGGTGACCACCGCCGGGTTGATGTCGACGCAGACGGTGTGCACCGCCGCCGGCAGCAGGTTGCCGGTGGCGATCGAGTGCAGCATGGTCGAGAGCATCAGGCAGGCGCCGGCGCGCTGGGCAGTAGGCGCGCATCGCCCGCTGCGCCTCGATCACGTCGGTGATCACCTCGGGCAGCGGGCCGTCGTCGCGGATCGAGCCGGCCAGCACGAACGGCGTGCCGGTCTTCACCAGCGTGTACATGAGGCCGCTCGGTGAGCACGCCCTGCTCGACGGCCGCGGCGATGCCGCCGCAGCGCGCGGATGGTGTTGATGGCGCGCAGGTGGTGCTCGTGGCCGCCGGGCACCGGCATGCCCGTCTTCATGTCGATGCCCAGCGAGGTGCCGTACAGCGCGCGACTCGATGTCGTGGGTGGCCACGGCGTTGCCGCCGAAGAGCACGCCGACGTAGCCGGCGCTCGATGAGGCGCGCCAGCTGCGCCGCCGCGCCGGTGTGCACCACCGCCGGGCCGACCACGGCGATCGTCAGCCTGCCCTCGTCGCGCACGCGGCGCAGCAGGCGCGCCACCTCGTGGATGATCTGCGCCTTGGGCTTCTCGCTGCGAGACCGCCGAGGCCATGAACTCGAACGGCTGGCTCTCGCGCGGGCGCTCGAGCGGCACCACGCGCATGCCGTGGTGGCCGACCACGTAGAGCTCGCCCTCGCGGACGTCGCTCAGCGGGATGGTCTCGGCGCGGTCGGCAGCGGCCGCTGCGCGCCGCCCCGCGCCGCCATCGCACCCGCACGCCGCAGTCCATCTCGGGCTGCGCCACGCGCACCCACTCGCCGTCGAGGCGCACGAACGTCTCGAGGTTGGTCGTCGAGTAGAACTCGTCGGGGAAGACGCCGTCGGCCGGCGCCGGCGCGAGCACGCGTCCTCGGGCGCGACCGCGACGGCGCCGTGCTCCTGGATCGCGGTGAGGATCTCCTCGAGGTGCGCCCGGTCGCGCCCGAAGATGCGAAACACGGCCGTCGAGATGTCGGTCTTGGTGCGCCCCACGTCGAACGACAGGATCTCGAACTCGCCTTCGAGGTCCATGATGTCGTCCATGATCTGCGGCACCATGAGCGAGTCGATCAGGTGCCCCTCGATGCGGACGTCTTCGTAAGGTCGTTGCGGCATGACCGGCCCATTATCTCGCATCGGCGATAGGATGCGGATGTCCACACCGGACAAAGGGGGATCCCGATGCCAGCTCTGCCGCCTGGCTACACACTCGTCCGCCCGGGCGCGCACGACGCGCCCGCCATCCAGGCGCTCCTGAACGCGTGCGAGTCGGCGGACTGCGGTGAGCCGCGGGTCACCGACTGGGAGGTCGCGGAAGGCCTCCTCGATCCGGCCGTGGACATCTCCCGGGACTGGTGGCTGGTCCGGTGGCGCAATGGTGAGCCGGCGGCGTTCGGCACAGCCTACTGTCCGCCCGGAGCCGAGCCCGAGACGAGCGCCTTCGTGCACCCGCAGCATCGCGGGCGACTGCTGGCGGCCGTGCTGCTCGAGCTGGCCGAAGGACGGGTCCGCGAGCGGCTGGCCGAGCGCAACGGCAAGGCCGGCGGGCAAGCCGACACGCCGGCTGCCGGCAAGGCCGGCGGGCCGGTCCCCACGCTCCTGACCGTCTGCGAGGACACCAAGACCGAGCGCATCGCGTGGTTGCGCGGACGCGGCTACCGCCGCGTCCGCGCCAGCTTCGCGATGCGCATCGACCTCTCAAGGGGGTTCGCCGCTCCGGCCTGGCCGGCCGGCTTCGAGCTCCGCGAGGCGCGGCTCGGCATCGACGACCGCGCCGCCTACGAGGCCGACATCGAGGCTTTCGTCGAACACTTCGGCTACTACGAGATGTCGTTCGAGGCCTGGAAGGCCTGGTATGAGGCGCAGCCCGATTTCGACCCCGCGCTCTGGCTGATCGCCTGGTCCGGCGACATCGCGGGCCAGGTGGTCGCCGCCATCCGCGGCGACGCCGCCTACATCGGCAGCGTCGCCGTGCGCAAGCCCTGGAGAGGCCAGGGGCTTGCGCTGGCGCTCCTGCTCGAGGAGTTCGCCCGCCTCCACGCCCGCTACCACGACGACGTGTTCCTCTTCGTCGACGCCGAGAACCCGACGGGCGCCGTGCGACTCTACGAGAAGGCCGGCATGACGGTCTGGCGCCGCTTCGGGCAGTACCGGCTGGAGCTCTAGAGAAGGCGACCATGGCGAGAGTAGACACTCGCGCGCACCCGTGACAGATGGGTCCCGCGGCACTATCATGGACACAGGTCCGGACATCTTTCGAGACAGAATAGGGAATCCTCTGCGGCAGTTATGGCGTTTTACAGCTATTTCGTGATGGCAGGTGGTGGACAATCGTGAGGACATACGAGCGGACACATCCTTGGATCTCGTTTGAGCTCCGTGCCGACCGGCTCTCACACCTCACCTGGATGCTGGTCGGAGAGGCGCGGTCCAAGTGCGAGCACATCAACAACGCGCCCCTGCATCCCGAGGTCGCGCGCGAGCTCCACTCGCTCTATCTGAGCAAGGGAGCGGCGGCGACCACCGCGATCGAGGGCAACACACTCACCGAAGGCGAGGTCCGGCAACGCATCGAGGGCCGGCTCCAGCTCCCGCATTCACGCGAGTACCTCGGGATCGAAGTCGACAACATCATCGCGGCCTGCAACGAGATCCGGGATGAAGTCGCCTCCGGCCGCGCCTTTCGACTGGATCCGCAGCGGATCATGGCATTCAACCGACAGGTGCTCGCCGGTCTCGATGAGACGGAAGGCGTCGTGCCGGGGGAATACCGCACGCGCTCCGTCCTCGTGGGCGACATCTACCGAGGAGCGCCGGCCGAGGACTGTGAGTACCTCCTCGAGCGCATGTGCGACTGGCTCAACGGCCCCGAGTTCGACCTCGCCAACGACAATCGCGACATGGCGTTCGCGATGCAGCTCTTTCGAGCCACTCTCGCCCACCTGTACATCGCCTGGATCCACCCCTTCGGCGACGGCAACGGCCGTACCGCGCGACTTGTAGAGCTGCAGATCCTTCTGCACTCGGGGTTCGTGTCGACGCCGGCCGCCCACCTGCTGAGCAACCACTTCAACCTCACACGAAGCCGCTATTACATCGAGCTCGAGCGCTCGAGCAAGACCGCCGACGGTGCGGCATCGTTCATCGCCTACGCGGTCGACGGCTTCGTCGACGGCCTGCGCGCGCAGCTCGACGAGATCCAGGGCCAGCAGCTCGTCGTGACCTGGCGTGACGCGGTCAATGGGCACTTCCACGACCTGCGCGGAAAGACGCCCGATCGCCAGCGGCGGCTGGTGTTGGACCTGACCAAACCCACACATCGGCGTGACATCACCCACGTCAGCCCACGAATCGCCGAGCTTTATGCCGGACTTTCGGACAAGACGGTGACACGCGACCTCTCGGCGCTCGAGGCGGCCGAACTCGTGGTTCGAGAGGGTGACGTCATCTCTCCGAACTTCGGGCTGGTTCTGGAGTTCCTGCCGATGCGCGCGACCCCCTCTGCCGCGACGAGTGAGTGCTCCCTCCGACTCCGACTCGTAGGTCGCGGGACTGCAACCGTCCGCGCGACTGCATCAAGATGAAGCGCATCTACCTCGACCAGAACAAATGGATAGACCTGGCTGCCGCCGCGAAGGGACTCAAGAAGGGTGAGCGACACCAGGATGCGCTCACGCTTGCGCAAGCGGGCGTAGCGCGCGGGTACGCGTCGTTTCCTCTCTCGTTTATCCACTACATCGAGACCGAGAACCGCCGACCCTGGCAGGCTCGGCAAGAGCTCGCAAGGACGATGGCGATGCTATCCCGCTTTCACACGATTGCACCCCTCGATGTCGTACTCCCCCACGAGATCGACCTCGCATTTCAGGGGATTTTTGGGCTGCCGCTCGTCGCGCGCGATGCGCAGGTATTCGGTGTTGGAGTCAGCCATGCGACGAACCACCCGATGCCGGCATTCCGAGTACCCGAAGACAAACGGTCAGACAGCGAGTTCGTGCGGCGGTTCGAAGGTTGGGCCGCCGACTACCGCGAGTGGGTGATGCTTGGCGGCTTCCCGCCGAAGGCCGGTGTGGACGAGAGTGAATTCGACACGGCTCAGAAAGAAGTGGGCGAGCGCCTGGCGCAAGAACAGGAGCGCTATCGATTGTCGCGGCGCGAAGGAGGCTGGCATACCGGCGAGCGATCGAAGCGCGTCTCCAAGGCCGTTGCCTTCGCAGGCTGGAAGGACGAGCTGAGCGAAGCGCTCGGGCGAGCGGGGCTGCACTGGGGTCACCTCTACGCGCTCAAACGCGATGGCATGTCGAGACTTGTCGAGGCTATTCCCATTATCCACGTCGCCTCGGAGCTACAGCGTCAGCGCGAGGCCGCCGCCGACAAGCCGTGGGACCCCCACGACGTCAACGACATATTCTTCCTCATAGTCGCGCTCGTGTACTGCGACATCGTCGTCACGGAAAAGCAGTGGGTTGACCTCGCAAGACGATCCGGCCTCGATCAGCGATACCGGACAGTCCTGCTGAACGACTTGGTCGACCTGCCGGCGCACCTCGTCTAGTTGCCGGTCCCGGGGGGTCGGGCCCCGACCGGCAGCAGCGCCTCGCCCGGCGCCACCTGCCCAGTCGTCTCATCGGGCTTCTTGCCGCTCGGCAGCAGCTCGATGATCAGCGTGCCGGTGAAGATCAGCGAGGCGCCGGTGAGCATCCGCCAGGTGACCGAGTCCATGCCGAAGATCACGCCCGACACCGCCGCGAAGACGCTTTCGAAGCAGAGCAGCACGGCGGCGTGGGTCGAGGTAGTGTAGCGCTGCGCCCACGACTGGATGAAGAAGGCGTAGATCGTGCCCGACAGGGCGGTCCAGAGGATCGCCGCCCAGGCCTGCCAGGGCAGAGCCAGGGTGATGTGGGCGAAGAACGGCGTGACGGCGACGATCAGCACGGTCGAGACGGCCATCTGCGTGACCGCCAGCGTCGAGGGCGGCACCTTGGGGGCGAAGAAGCCGGTGCACATGATGTGCAGGCCGTAGAGCAGCGCACCGAGCAGCGTCAGCGCATCGCCCCAGCTCATCACGGTGAGGTTGCCGCGCAGCGAGAGGAACCCGAGGCCGGCGGTGGCCACGATCGCGCCGAGCACCTGGAACCAGCCCGGCGAGTGCCTGGCCACCGCCCAGTACAGGAACGGCACCATGGCGACGCTCAAGCCCGTGATGAAGCCCGACTTGCCGGGTGTCGTGTACTGCAGCGCCACGGTCTGTACGACCAGGGCCGTCAGGTAGAACCCGCCGAGCATCGCTCCCATGCCCCATTGCCGTGGAGTCGCCTTGATGAGCGCCTTCGGCTGTGCCGCCGCGAAGATCACGGTCGCCACGATGTAACGGAAGAACAGATAGAGCATGGTCGCGGCCAGCACCGTCTCGCCGAGATCGGTGAGCCGCTCGGTCACGTTCTTGATGACGACGAAGTTGAAGCCCCAGAAGATCGCCACCGAGAACAGGGCGAGATCGGCGACAAGGGCTTTGCGGCGAGAGATCATCCCGCTCATCCTCTCACCGCGGGCGGGGGAGCGTCGACCGGAACGAAGCAGCGCGACGTGACGAAGAGGGACGGAAGGGGAGAGATGAACCCGGGCGTGAAGGCAGACGTCGCGGCAACGGTATAGCATCGGGCCAAGCGAGCCTTGGGGGGGAGCATGAAGAGTCATCCCAGTCGTCCGCGTCTGCGTCGGCCCGCGGTCGCTTTTCTGCTGGTCATGATGATCGCGGCGGGGGCGGCCGCGACCGCGGCCGCCCCCGCCGCGCACGCTGCCACCGGCCTCTCGATCACCGATCCGGCCTGGACGTGGCAGGCGCCGACGCCGCAGGGCAACCCGCTCGAGGACGTCACGTTTGTCGACGCCGACAACGGCTGGGCCGTCGGCCGGTACGGCACGATCGTCCACACGACCGACGGCGGCGCCACCTGGATATCGCAGCAAAGCGGGACTCGAGCCGACCTCGTCGCCGTCACGTTCGTCGACGGACTCACCGGCTGGGCTGTCGGGACGTTCGGCACCATCGTGCACACGGGCGACGGCGGCCTGACGTGGCAGGTCCAGCGGGCGCCGACGATCGACGAGTTCGAGGATGTCTTCTTCGTCACGCCCCTCGAGGGTTGGGCGGTCGGCCTCTTCCCGGGCGCGTATCACACGACCGACGGCGGCATGACTTGGACGAAGGTCGCCTTCCCCTGGAAGCACTCGTCCGGGCCCTTGGCGTGCTGGTTCACCAGCGCCACGACTGGCGTCATGGGCAGCGAGTGGGGTGGCATGGGCATCATCCGCACGACGGACGGCGGCGCCACGTGGGCTCCCTGTGTCATCGAGGGCAAACAGGAGTTCGACCAGGCAGACTCCTTCTCGTTCGTCTCGCCGACCGAAGGCTGGGCGTCCGGCCGCTGGACCCTGTTCCACACCACCGACGGGGGCGCCAGCTGGACGAGAGATCATTGGCAGTATGAGGAGATCAGCGACCTTCAGTTCAGCGACGCCGATCACGGCTGGCTCTGCTCCGGATCTCGGGTCTACGAAACGACCGACGGAGGCGATACCTGGCAGCGGACGGGCTCCTTCCGCCGGGACCAGGCGCTGGCCCTGTCGTTCACCTCGTCGTCTTCAGGGTGGGTCGTCGGAGCGGCTGGCAGCATGCGTTCGACCACGGACGGTGGCGACACCTGGCAGCAGCACGCCACAGGTGTCGCCGGCATGACCCACGTTCCCTCGCTCACCGCGGTCGCGTTCGCCGACGCCTCGGTCGGCTGCGCCGTCGGCCCGAACGGCGCCATCGTCCAGACCTCCGGCGGCGGTTCCTCGTGGGCCGCAAGGGTGTCGGGGACCAGCGTGCCCCTCCTGGACGTGGCGTTCGCGACGCCGAGCGTCGGCTACGCGGTCGGCGCCCGCGGGACCTGCCTGCAGACGCTCGACGGGGGCGTCACCTGGGACCGTTTGACGACCAACACGCGGGCGCGGCTCATCGCTGTCGCAGCTCCGGACGACACGTTTGTGGTCACGCTCGGCCAACGGTCGTCGGCACCCTCCCTCTCGATCTGCACGAGCACCGATGCGGGAGCGACATGGACGGCCTCGACACTGGCGGGCTCGGCGCGACCCACCGACATGGCCTGGGCTGATCGGCAGCACGGGTGGATCTCCGCCGGCAGCCGCCTCTGGCAGACGACCGACGGAGGCGTGAGCTGGCGACAAGAGTACCGGCTGCACGTGGTCGAGGGCGTCATCGACAGACTGTGCTTCGCCGACGCTGCGAACGGCTGGGCGATCTGCGATAACGGCGATCCCTTCCTGCTCCACACCACTGACGGGGGTGCGACATGGAAGGCCTCGCACCCGAGCGATCGTGCGCTGGTCGCGGGCTTCTACACCGACGTCGTCTTCACCGATGCGCTCACGGGGTGGCTCCTAGTGCCTGGGTGGGAGTCGCAAGAAGGCCCCTGCCAGAGTGCAGCGTTGCTGCACACCGCCGATGGCGGCAAGTCTTGGAGCGCCGTCGGCATGGGCGCGAGCGGCACGGTCAACGCCATCGCGGTGAACGGCGGCGACGTCTGGGCCGTCGGCACCGCCGGCTCGCCCTACGTCTTTTCGTTCGGTGGGGGTGGCGATGGCATCATCCTGCACTCGGCGACCCGCGGCGGGACGCCACCAATCACGACGAGCACCCTGCCCTCGCGGTGGTGGCACCTGTCGACCAACCAATCGCTGACGGTGACGCTGTCCGTCCACGATTCCGGCACCGGCGTCGCCGGCACGTGGTACCGCGTCGACAAGGTCGCCAACTGCTGGCTCTGGGATGACGCTCCGACGGCGTGGCTGCCGGCGGGCGACGGCACCCAGATCCCGTTCCCGGCGCCCGCCGATCATTCAGGCGACGGCTACTACTTGCTCCACTACTTCTCGACTGACCTCGCCGGCACCAGTGAGCTGGAGCACGAACGCGAGATCGTCATCGACACGCTGGGACCCTCGTGCACGGCCATCAAGCCGGGCCCGGTGAGGAGTGGCGCGACCGTGCTGCTTCGCTGCCGGGTCGCGGACGCCACCTCGACGTACGTCCACACGACCATGAGGCTGCTGACGATGAACGGTCGCGAAGTCGCTCATCACCGGGTGTCACTCTTCATGGTCGACGGCATGAAGGATCCGGGCAGGTGGCGCTTCCACTGCACGCTGCCGCCGGGGCGCTATCGCTATGAGGTGACGGCGAAGGACGAAGCCGGCAACCCACAGGTCAAGGCCGGACGCAGCGTCCTGATCGTCAGGCCGTGAAGCCGCCGTCGACCACCCAGGTGCGGCCGGTCACGAAGCTCGCCTCGTCGCTGGCCAGGAAGGCCACGACCGAGGCGAGCTCCTCCGGCCGCCCGATGCGCCCCACCGGATAGCCGGTTTCGTCCTCGGAGTCGTTCGCCCCGCCTTCTGGCGCGTCGGCGATCGCCTTGGCCAGCATGGGGGTGTCGAAGACAGCCGGCGCGACGCTGCAGACGCGCACGCCCTGCGGACCGTGGTCGATCGCCATGGACCGGGTCATCATGATCACGCCCGCCTTGGAGGCCGAGTACGCGGCGGCATTGGGCTCGCCGCGGATGCCCGAGTCGCTCGCGATGTTGACGATCACGCCGCCGCCGTGCGCCGTCATGTGGCGCAGCGCCTCGCGGCACATGAAGTAGCAGCCCTTGAGGTTGACGTTCATGAGGCGGTCGTATTCGTCCTCGGTCATCTCGGTGGTCGGCTTCTCGAGCCACACACCGGCCGAATTGACCAGGATGTCGAGGCCGCCCAGCTGGTTGACCGCGTCGCTCACAAGGCGCTCGCAGTCGACCACCTTGGCCACGTCGCCGATCACGGTCGAGAACACGGCTTCGTCATAGCCGGCATCACCCGCCAGCTCCGCCGCCCGGCGCGCGACCGCGTCGGCCCGGGCTTCGTCGCGGCCGCCCACCGCGACCGACACGCCCTCGGCGGCCAGACGCCAGACGATGGCCTCGCCCAGACCAGACGAACCCCCGGTGACCAGCGCTGTCTTGCCCGCGAGACCCTTCAACACGAGAATCGACCCCCTCCGACGTCGCGATTGGTCAGACCTTACACCCCGCACCAGCGCATCGCCGTCAGGGCCACCGCTGCGCAGTGGTCGACCAGCGCGTCGACCGACACGTGTTCGTTCGCCGTGTGGGCGCTTTCGAAGCCATCGGGCCCGAACGCGAGCGTGGGTGTGTTCCCCAAGCGGGTGAAGTGCGCGGCGTCGTGCCACGAGTCGAGCCCCGACGGCTTGCCGTGCCGACCGACTGAGACGGCGCTGCCCAGCACGGTCTCGACCAGGGGATGGCCGGCCGGCATCTCGGCGGGCACGATGTCCTCGGTCCAGCGCCACTCGAGCGGATGCTCACGCAGCCACGGATCCTCGCCGGCCGCACGGTCGATCCAGCTGCGGACCTCGGCTTCGACCGCCGCCCCGGTCCCCTGCGCGTCGACCTCGCCGGGCAGGTACTGGATGTCGCAGGTGATGGTGCAGCTCGGCGGGTAGGTGACGACCCAGACGCCTCCGGCGATCATCGTGGGCACGATGTCGCCCGGCGACAGGCACCAGTGCTTCTTCTCGGGGCGGCGGCGCCACTCGGCCCTCAGCGTCTCGATCGCGGCCAGCACGATCGCCGACTTCTCGATCGCATTGACGGCGCCACCCTCATGCCAGTCAGGCTGCGGCATCTCGGCGTGACCGGCACGACCCGGCACGGTGATGATGGGCACGACTGTGCCGCGGCAGCACACCCAGGCGTCGAAGGCGGTCGGCTCGCCACAGATGCCGCCGTCTGCCTTCACGCCGTGCTCGACGCAGGCCAGGCTGCCCGCGCCCGACGACTCCTCGTCGGTGTCGGCGCAGTAGACGACGTCGCCGCGCAGCCGCACGCCTGCCCGGCGCAGGATCTCGAGCGCGAACAGGTGCGACGCGAGACCGCCCTTCATGTCGGCGACGCCACGGCCCAGAAGGTGACCGTCCCGCTCGACGACCTTGTACGGATCGGTCGCCCAGTCGTCGAGCGGGCCGGGCGTCACGGCGTCGATGTGGCCGTTCAGCAGGAGCGAGCGGCCGCCGCCGCTGCCCGCAAGGCGGGCAGCCAGTTGCGGCCGCCCCCTGAAATCGAGATCGTCGGGCACGAACCGGTTGCCCTTGCCGGTCGGCGCAGGCTCCCAGAGGTCGACCTCGGCGCCGATCGCCCGCAGGCGGGCCGCGAGGAGCCGCTGCAGCCGCTCCTCGTCACGCGGCGGGTCACCGGGCATGCGCGCCGTGGTGTCGAGCGCGACGAGCTCGCCGACCAAGTCGACGAGCTCGTCGCGCCCCGCGCGCACCAGCTCGACGACCTCCTCCTCAGTCCGATCGACCATAGACCGACAGTCTATCGGTCGCCGGGTCGCCTCGTCAGCCGCGCGGCTGCTGCTGGGTGATGCAGTGCACGTTGCCGCCGCCGAGGACGATCTCGCGGCCGGGCACCGTCACGACGGTCCGCTCGGGGAAGGCACGCTGCACGGTCGCGATCGCGACGGCGTCGTTGGGGTCGTCGAAGGTAGGCAGTACGATGCCGCCATTGACGATCAGGAAGTTCAGGTACGACGCCGCGGTCTTGTCGCCCGCCACGCGCGGGATGCTGCCCTCGGCCGAGTCCACACCCCAGGCCTCGTCGGCGGTGATCTCGAGGATCGCCGGCATCGGCATCGTGACGATCTCCAGTCTGCGTCCACGCGCGTCGGTCGCCGCCTGGAGGCGCTTCAGGTTGTCCTGAAGCAGCTCGTAGCGCCAATCGTCGTGGTCGTCCGTGACAGCCGCCAGCACGACGCCCGGCCGGACGAAGCAGGCGACGTCGTCGACATGGCCGTTGGTCTCGTCGGGGTCGATGCCACGACCCAGCCAGATCACCCTGTCGACGTTCAGGTAGTCGTGCAGGCCGCCCTCGATCTCGTCGCGGCTGAGCTGCGGATTGCGGCCCGGACTGAGGAGGCACTCCTCGGTGGTGATGACCGTGCCCTCACCGTCGACGTGGATCGAGCCGCCCTCCATGACGAGCGGCGCCTTGTAGCGGTCGACACGTTCCAGCTCGGCGACCTTCTGCGGGACCATCTGGTCCTTGTCCCACGGGAAGTAGAGACCGTCGTAGAGCCCGCCCCAGGCGTTGAAGTCCCAGTCGACGAGTCGCACGGCGCCCTTGTCGTTCACCACGAACGTGGGCCCGCAGTCGCGCATCCACGCGTCGTTGCTCGAGAGCTCGACGACGCGCACGTCGCGCGGCAGCATGTTGCGCGCGTTCTCGTATTGATCGTGGTTGACGCCCACGGTCACAGGCTCGAACTGCGCGATGGCCGTCGCCACCTGCACCCAGGCCCGCTGGGCAGGCTTGCCGCCCAGACGCCAGTTGTCGGGGCGCTGCGGCCAGAGCATCCAGATCTGCGCGTGCGGCTCGAACTCGCCGGGCATGCGGAACCCGTCAGCCCGCGGCGTGCTGTCGATCGTGGTGCTCATGTGTCACCGCCGGCGCTTCGCCTCCGCGCCGTCTCGATGTCGATGACCTGCGCGCCGGCAGCGCGGCGTTTGCCCGTGCCGGCACGCTTGCCCGCGGGTGCGGGCGCAGACGCGGATGAGCCTTTCGGCGCCCGCGTGGTACCGGCAGACCGCTTGGGCGACGCGGCCTTCGCCGTCTTCGCCGTCGCGCCGGGGCGCTGGTCGCGTGCCGGCGTACGGGCCGTTCTCTTCGCCCCCGGCACGATACGGGTGCCGGCTTCGCCCGCCATGGCCTGCACTACCTCGGTGAGGCTGCCGATCACGGAGATGCCGCCGGTCGCCACGAAACGCAGGCAGGCGGCGACCTTGGGCCCCATCGAGCCCGCCTTGAAGTGACCCTCTTCGGCGAAGGCCTTCATCTCGGCCTCGGTCACGGTAGCGAGCGCGCGTTGCTGGGGCGTGTTGTAGTTGACGTAGGCCCTGGGCACGTCGGTGAGGATGAGCAGCACGTCGGCGCCCACCTCGCTGGCCAGGAGGGCGGCGGCGAGGTCCTTGTCGATGACCGCGTCGACGCCCGACAGGGCGCCGCCGCGGGTGCGCACGACCGGCACGCCGCCGCCGCCCGAACAGATGACCAGGATGCCATCGGCTACCATGTCGACGATCGCCTTGCGCGGCACGATCTCCTTGGGTTCGGGGCTCGGCACGACGCGCCGCCAGCCACGGCCGGCGTCCTCGCGCATGACGAGACCCTGCTCGAGCATCATCGCCTGGGCCTGCTGCTCGCTGTAGAACGGGCCGACCGGTTTGGATGGGTGGGCGAAGGCCTTGTCACGCGGATCGACCGCGACCTGGGTGAGTACCGTGACGACCGGCACATCGAGGTGCCGCTTGCGCAGGTGGTTCAGGAGAGTCTGTTCGAGCATATAGCCGATCTGGCCCTGGCTCTCCGCGCCGCAGACGTCCATCGGCATCGGCGCGACGGTCTTCTCGGCCAGCGCGTTCTGGATGAGCAGGTTGCCGACCTGAGGCCCGTTGCCGTGAGTGAGCACGACTTGCCAGCCGTCGAGGACGAGCTCGGCGATGCGACGCATCGCGGCGTTGACGTTGACCAGCTGCTCCTCGAACGTGCCGAGCTGGCCCGGTTGCAGGATGGCGTTGCCGCCCAGCGCGACGACCACCCGTTTCTCGCTCTTTCGCCTCGCGTCGCCCATCTGACTCCTCAGTACGCCTTTGTCACTCCAGGGTGAAGATGATACCTGCCTCGCAGATGATCGTGCTCGCCCGCGCTACGAGAGCAGGGCCTTGCCGATGGGCTGAAGATCAGGATCGGCGGGGAGCTCGTCGATCCCGATCAGCGCCAGCATCAACGCCTTCTGGAAGTGCATCCGGTTCTGAGCCTGCGGGAAGATGATCGACGCGTCGCTGTCGGCGATCTCGTCGGTGACCTCCTCGCCGCGCATGGCCGGCAGGCAGTGCATGAACTTCGCGCCCGGCTTGGTGTGGCTCCACAGCTCGCGGTTCACCTGGAACGGCTTGAAGGCGGCGACGCGGTCGGCGTACTCCTCTTCCTGGCCGGTCCACCACCAGCAGTCCGTGTAGATGAAGTCGGCCCCGGCGATCGCCTCGAGCGGATCGTTCGTCAGCAGGAAGCTGCCACCGCTCTCGGCTGCGAAGCGCGCCGCGTTCTTCTGGATCTCCGGCGCTATCTCGTAGCCGGCAGCGTTGCCGATGCGCACGTTCATGCCGAGCTTCGTGAGGGTGGTCGAGAGCGAGTTGCAGGGGTGGGCCGCGTCGCCGACGTAGGCGAAGGTGACGCCCGGGAGATGCCCAGCGTACTCGAGCATCGTGAACGCGTCACTCATCGATTGGCACGGGTGCCGGTCATGGTCCATGCCGTTGATGACCGGCACGGTCGACCATGCCGCCAGCTCGTTGACGGTCTCGTTGCTCTTCGAGCGGATCTCGATGGCCGCGTTGTACTGCGACAGCGTGCGGGCGGTGTCGGCGATGCTCTCGCGTCCGGGCAAGTGGATCTCGCCTGGGCGCAGGTAGAGCGCGTTGCCGCCGAGCTCGGCGAAGCCGTTCTCGAAACTGACGCGTGTGCGCGTCGAGGCGGCCTCGAAGATCATCGCCAGATGATGGCCCGGCAGGAAGGGCGTGAGCGGACGCTTCTTCCAGAGCGCCTTGAGAGCGACAGCCAACTTCAGCAGGTCCTCGAGCTCCTCGCGTGTGTAATCGAGGTCGGTCAAGAAGTGGCGCCCGCGGAGCTTCCTGAGGGCGGGGAGCGCGGTGTCCATTGGTAGTTACCTCCTGCGATCTTGGCTGCCGGGCGTGACGAGCGGCCGTGACTGACGATGTCGCGGCCGGCCGCGAGCCGCGGCCGCACCCTGACCGGTCTTTGTCTGTCCGGACGGACAAATGCATGATACCATTCGATCCACGCAGCGACAATCGACAGTGCGTCACGACCGAAGGTGACCCCATGACCGGCACGGACGACAAGCGCAGAAGCCTGGCGAGCGGGCACGGACTGCCCGAGCCGCTGCTGCTCGAAGACCCGATGGAAGCCCTGCCGCCGACGGCGCAGCGCATTCTGGCCGCCGCCCGGCGCCTGCTCGTCAGCGGCGGCTTCGAGGCCCTCAAGCTCTCAGCGATCGCGGCCGAAGCCGACGAATCGAAGGCCAGCATCGGCTACCACTTCGGCAACAAGGAGGGCCTTGTAGCCGCTCTCGTCGACTCGCTCGCCCACGACGCCAATCGCGGCCTGATCGAGCAGACGGCAGCGCTGCCCTCGGACGAACAACGGTTCCACGCGCTCATCGACGGCGAGACGCGCATCGCCGCCGACGCCGAGTCGTTCCTGGCCTTCTTCGCGACCCTGCCGCACGCCCTGCGCGACCCCGTGTTGCGGCCCCGGGTGGCCGCGCTGTACGAAGGCTACCGCGACACGGTGGTCAGGGCACTGGGTACGAACGACCCGGTCGTCATGGGCCGACTCAAGCCCTTCGCGATGCTGATGATCGCCATCGTCGACGGCCTCGCCATCCAGCACGGCCTCGATCCCGACGACAGCGCCCTCGAGGCGGCGATCAGCCTCTGGGAGCGACTCTCCCTGGCGTTCGTCGACGAGATCCGCGAAGGCGCTCAAGGGTAGAAGCCGTCGGCACTCGGGGGGGCTGCCCCGCCGCTGTCAACCGGTGGCCCCACACCAGCGCAAAATGCTCACCGCGACGATCGCCGCCGCGTCGACGAGTTCGTCGATCGAGACGCGTTCGTTGACGGCGTGCGCCGTCAGCATGCCGCGCGGACCGTACGAGAAGGTCGGGATACCGCCGTGCAGCGTGAAGGTCGCCGCGTCGTGCCAGGAGTTGAGGCCGCCGGGCTTGGACGGATGTCCAAGCCCGGCGGCCGCAGCCATGACGGTCGTCACGAGTGGGTGCTCGGCCGGGATCTCCGCGGGCGGCACGGACCACTCCCATTCCCAGACGATGGGGTGCTCGGCGAGCCAGTCGTCGTTCCGCGCGGCGGCGGCGTCGATGCGGCCGCGGATCTCATCTCTGACGCGCTCGTCGCCGGTGGCGCCGTCCCATTGCGCCGGCAGGTAGTGACAGTCGAGCGTGAGGTGGCAGAAGGGCGGGACGGTGACGTCCCAGGTGCCGCCGTCGACCAGCACCGGCACGATGTCGCCGGGGGCGAGATAGGCGTGCCGCATGTCGGGTCGGCTGCGCCAGTCGTCGTTGATCGCTTTGATCTCTGCAAGGATGGGGCCCGAGCCGTTCGATCGCGTTGACCGCGCCACCCTCGCGCCAGTGGGGCTGCGGCTCTTGGGAGTGACCGGCCCTGCCGGGGATCGTCAGCCGTGGCTTGAGGATGCCGCGGCAGGCGATCCAGGCCTCGAACTCGGTCGGCTCGGCGCAGAGGCCGGCGTCGGGGTGGATGCCGCGCTCCTTGAAGCGCTCGACGACCGACCAGCTGCCCATGCCCGACGACTCCTCGTCGGTGACCGAGGCGAAGACGACCTCGCCGGCCAGGGCAACGCCGGCCCCCGGCAGCACGGCGTGCAGCACCTCGAGCGCAACGATCAGAAGCGCAAGGCCGCCCTTCATGTCGTTGACGCCGCGCCCGTAGAGCATGCCGTCGCGCTCGGTGGCGACGAACGGGTCGCTCGTCCACTGCTCGCGCGGCTCGACGTCGACGGCGTCGATGTGACCGGTGAGGAGGAGGGAGTGGCCGGCGGCCGACCCGGCCCCACTTGGATCGTCAACCTGCCGCGTCGCCCCCGGCAGGCGGGCGATCAGCTGCGGCCGGCCGACGAAGTCGAGGCCGGGCGGCACGAAGCGCCCGCCGTCACCGGTGGGCTGAGGCTCCCAGATGTCGATCTCGGCGCCCAGCGCGCGGAGGCGCGCCGCGAGCACGCGCTGAAGCTCCGCTTCAGCGCGCGGCGGCGCGCCGGCGTCCCGGGCGGTCGTGTCGAGCGCGACGAGCTCGCTCGTGAGACTCACGAGCTCGTCGCGCCGGCGCCGCACCTCGGCGACGATCGTACCCTCAAGCTCGTCGGAATCCATGCTCTGTGCTCCTCGTCGCGGCCAGTCAGGTCAAACGCAGGGCGACGACCTGGAGGTCGTCCTTCAGTTCGTCGGCGAACCCGATCACGGCGGCCTGCAGGTGCTCGACCAGCGCCTTCGCCGTCGCTTCGGGGACACCAAGCAGGACCTCGATGAGCCGCTCCTCTCCAAACAGCTCCTTGCCACGACGTGCCTCGATGACGCCGTCTGTGTAGAGCACTAACGTGTCGCCCGACGTCAGCGAGAGGCGCTTCACCGGGTAGTCGGATGCCAAGCTGCCCAACGGGGTGCCGTTCTGAGGCTCCACCAACGAGCAGCCGGTCGCTGAGAGCAGCGCGAGCGGCGGATGGCCGGCGCTGGCGAGGATCGTCTCGCCGGTGGCCGGGTCGAGCAGAACGACCAGGGCCGTGACGAACTGGTCTGACCCATCGTTCACCAGAGCGTGCACATTGGCGAGGATGCGATCGGGCGCCGAGGAGAGTTGTGCCGTGGCACGCACGGCGACTCGCACCGTCTCTCCCAGTGCCGTGGCCCTGACCCCCTTGCCCGCCACGTCGCCGATGAGGAGGAGCACCTTGCCGTCGGGCAGGCGGAAGACGTCGTGGAAGTCACCGCCGACGAGATCGCGACGCTCCTCGTTGATGCTCTGCATCTCTTCGCCGGCTGAGAGCATCTCCTCGTTGGCGGCACGCAGCTCCTCGTTGGCCGCCTCCTTTTCTTCGATCACGGCCTCAAGGCGTTCGCGTGTCGCGTTCAGCTCACCACGCAGCCGCTCGATCTCGCTGACGGCTTCATCGCCTCCTGGCTCTCCGCCGTCTCTGTCTGGACGGCCGCCGACGGCCATCGGCCCGGGCCCCTCGAACAGGACGACGCAGTGCGTCTCGCCGGTCGCGGAGTTGAACGGCACGACCTTGAGATCGATCGTCCGCCGTACCTCGGCCTCGCCTACGCCTGGGCGACCGATCTCGACCACCGTCGTGAGCCCGGTCCGCTGCGCCTCCGCCAGCGCCGCCCGCACCTGCCCGACCAGTTCGTCACGCAGCATGTCGAGCAGGTTGTGAGTCGGTCGGCCCGGCCGGTTGTTGAGGTAGGGAGACGTGTCGCCGCGGAAATCGACGATGACCAGTCGGGAGTCGACGGTCACTCCGGCCGGAGCGATCGCCGCAAGAACGGCTTTGTCGGCCTCTTCCCGCACTGTCGGGCTGCGTTCTCCTGCGGGGAGTCTTCGCGCCGAGTCGGTACGGGCGAGCTTGCCGGCCTGGTCTGCGCCTGCCAGCGCGGCGAAACTGAGCGGACTCACAGCCGAGTCGGCAACGAGCTTCCTGAAGATCTTGTGCTTCTTGTCGACGGGTTCGAAGAGCTCGCCGAAGCCGCCGATCGATTCCGATCGGCCGAGCACCAGGTAGCCGTCTCGCCGCAAGCCGTAGTGGAGACTGGGAACGACCCGTCTCTGGAGGGCCGCGCCAAAATAGATCAGCAGGTTACGGCAACTCACCAGGTCGACATTGGCGAAGGGCGGGTCGTGCGTGACGTCGTGACGAGCAAAGACACACTGCTCGCGGATGGCTTTCGCGATCTGGTAGCCGCTCTCGGTGCGTGTGAAATGGCGCTGCAGCAGGTCTGGGACGACCGCGTCCGCGATGCTCTCTGTGAACGACCCGCGGCGTGCTCGTTCCAGGTCGGGCTCGCTGATGTCGGTGGCGAAGATCTTGACCTTCGCCTCGACGTGCAGCTCCGTCATCACCTCGCGCAGGCTGATGGCCAGACTGTAGGCCTCTTCGCCGCTCGCGCAGCCTGGCACCCAGATGCGCACCGGAGCATGGCGACCCTTGCCTTCCAGGATGGCCGGCAAGACTCGCTTGCGCAACACCGCGAAGGTCTCGGGATCGCGGAAGAACTCGGTCACCATGATGAGGATGTCGCGATACAGGGCCTCCACCTCGGCGGGGTCCTCGTGCAAGAGACGCACGTAACTCGCCAGATCCGGACTCCTGCGCACAAGCATGCGCCGGGTGATGCGGCGGCGGATCGTCGGCAGCTTGTAGGCCGAGAAGTCCACGCTCAAGGCGGCACGCAGCAAGGCGAAGATCTCGTCGAACGCCTGGGCCTCCTCATCCTCTTGGCTCGAGGCATCGCCCGCAGCGACCGTGGAGGCCCCGCCGCTTGTCGGCGAGCCGTCGGCTCCCAGGCGCGCCAGCTCGCGGCCCATCTCGCCCGGCGGCAGGACGAAGTCGACGGCCCGGGCGCCCATGGCGTTGGCGGGCATGCTCGGGTACTCCGCCGACGACGGTTCCTGGGCGAAGGTCACGCCGCCCTCCGACTTGATGGCCGCCAGGCCCTGCGCTCCGTCCGAGGCAGCGCCCGAGAGGATGACGCCGATCGCGCGCTCGCCGCGATCGGCTGCCAGCGAGCGCAAGAATCTGTCGATGGGCAGATGGACCTCCGGCGTTTGCCGGCGCGGCGCGAACCCGAGCCGCCCCCGTCGATGACGACGTCCACCCCGGGCGGGATCACATGCACGTGGTCTGCGACAACGCGCTCGCCATCGGCGGCCTCGGCGACTGCCATACTCGTCTTGTCGGTAAGTAGGTGGCTGAGCAGACTGGGATGCTTCGGATCGAGATGCTGGAGCAACACGAAGCCCATGCCGGTGTCGCCAGGCAGCCCTTCGAGAAACTGCGAGAAGGCCTCGAGGCCGCCCGCCGAGGCTCCGACGCCGACCACCACACACGACTCCGGGGCACCGCCGCCGTTTGCCGCGTCGGCAGTCGTGCCGCCGGGTGACGATCGACGTGAGGACGATTCGTTGCTCACACGCGCTCCGCGCAAGGTAGTGCGAATCTTCTGGATCGGTTCGCAGCGAGAGGCAAATCCTGCTGTCCTTGTAGCATACATCGAGCGCCCGCTGGACCTCTGCTGTGCGCTCGATCTCACTTGGTCCGTCCCCTGCTGTAAGCTTGCAGCGCCAGGTCAGGCCGCCGCAGGAGGTCATCCAGATGTGCGCCGATGAACGGTCGAGCAGGATCCGCGTCATCCGGCCCCAGGACGTGGTCTGGGACGAGGCGATGACCTACTCCGAAGAGACCGACCCGCCCGGGGAGGAATGTGTCGCGGCGCAGTCGACCGACGAGCGTTTCAGCTGCGGCCTCTGGCGGCGCGACGTGCAGCGTCGCTACTTCGAGCGGGGCTACCACGAGATCGCCTACATCATCGAGGGCCAGGTCGAGGTGACCGACGACGACGGCAACCTGGTCGTGGCTGGTCCCGGCGACATCCTGATCACGCCGAAGGGTAGCAAGGGCCACTGGAAGAACCTCGGTCCGGTCAAGAAGTTCTGGACGATCTACGAGGATTCCGGCGACGGGCTCGAGGCCTACCTCGGCCCAGGCAGCTTCTGAGCCGGTCCGGGACGTCGCCGAGACGAACCGGTGACGACGTGACATGACGCCGATCGGCCTGCCTCTCCCCGACGTCGTGCCGGTCCTGCCCGGGCGGCGCGTCGTGCTGCGGCCGCCGGCCGCCGGCGACGCGCCGCTCATCGCCCGGCTCGGCGTCGACCCCGAGATCGCGCGCTTCTTCGGCGTCGAGCTCGCCAGCCACCGCGGCCTGACCGCCGACGAGGCGCGCCGCAGCGTCGAGCGCCTGACGGGCGCGCCGTCGACCCAGGGATGGGTGATCGAGGCGGGCGGCCGGCTCGCCGGCACCGCGCGCCTGTTCGCCGTCGAGCCGGCCGCCCGCCGCGCCTGGTACAGCGTGACGCTGCTCTCGCACGACCTCGTGGGCATGGGCCTCGGCACCGAGGCGACGCGGCTGGTCCTGACCTACGCGTTCGCCGTGCTCGGCCTGCATCGCGTCTCGGCGCGGGTGCTCGACTTCAACACCCGCGCACTCGCCTGTCTGCCAGGCCTGCGGCTTCGTGGTCGAGGGCCGCGAGCGCGACTGGGTGTTCTTCGAGGACCGCTGGCGCGACGCGCTGCTGTTCGGCGTGCTCGAGCGCGAGTTCGCGGCGAGCGTGACGGCGGACTCCGGCGTGGGAGTGGCTGTCGGGGCTGAGCCGCGTCGTGCGCGACCAGGTGAGGGCGCCGGTCCCGACCCGCTAGCGGCGCACCTGCACCCGGAACCGCCGCAGGCCGACCCCTCCGTGGCGATCGAAGACCCTCACCGAGACGGTGAACAGTCCCGCGTGCCTGAACGTATGGCGGATGACGAACCCGTGGGCGGTGCCGATGGGGCGACGGCTCCTGCCGGAGCCGTCGCCCCAGGCCAGCACCGCCCGCCACGAGTCGGCGCCGGGGTCTGTGAAGACGATCCGACGCCTGAAGGCGATCCCGCGGCGAGCGGTCCCTGAAGACTGATGGGCGATACGCGGCGCGACGTTGCGCGCCGTCACGGTGAAGCGCGAGCCGCCCAGCGTGCCGCCGTCTCCCTGCACCACGACCTTGACGACGTACGTGCCGGCGACGGCGTAGGGCTGCGAGAAGGTGAAGCTGTGGCCGGGGGCGGCGAGGGCGAGCGGCTGCTCGCCCTCGCCGCCCCCGTAGTCCACGGTCGCCGTGTAGACCGACGACACGCCGTCGTCGACGAACGATCCCGAACGAGCGAAGGTCTGTCCTTCGTCCACCGCACCGTCACCCCCGGAGTTGACAATCAGGGTCCCGGGCTGCAGCGAGCGGGTATCGACCACCTCGAAGTCGCTGCCCTTGACCTGCGAGAGTTCGTGCAGATCCTCGTCGTTCCAGCGCGGATCGGGCGCGCCGCGAGACGTACCAGTCGGCGCCGTTGTCGGCGACCATCATGCCGTAGGTCTTCATCGCCTGAGGATCACCTGCACCTCGGGCGGGAACCCGTAGATGTCGAAGCCGGCCTTGAGCCGCACGCGCAGGCCCATCGGCGGCAGGTCGGGGTCGGTCGCATCGCTGGCGAAGTGGGTGGCGGGGTAGACGTAGGCGCGCTGCGTCTGCGCGACCGTGAAGCGCAGCGCGTGGTCGATCACTCCCTCGGTCACGGCTTCGTCGTAGCGCACCAGTCCCGGCAGGATGGGCAGGCCGGCGGCATCGGCCGAGGTCCAGCCGTCGGGCCGCAGAGCGTTGCTACTGCAGATCGAAGACGGCGCCCGAGCCCGCCTACCACGAGCCGTCGGCCTGCGGATGCGCGGCGTAGAGCTCGTAGAGCAGCTGATGGTCGACGTCGAGCGATCAGCACGTGGCGGTCGCCGGTGCTGGAGCGGCCGCCCTCGATGGGCGCGTCGCTGCGGGATCGGGTAGGGCCCCGGGTCGCTCTCGTCGGCGTAGTCGAACGTGACCGGCACCTTCGGCTGGGTGCCGGGCACGCACGACGTAGGGGATGCCGATCGGCGCGCCGTCCCAGACGGTGCCGAAGTCGGCGTGCAGGCCGGTGCACAGGCCGATGCTCGCCGAGTAGTCGGCCGAGTTGGGATCGACCGGCAGGGTGTCGACGGGCGTGTTCCAGGGGTTGTCGGCGGGGAACAGCGGGAACGGGATCGGGCAGCCGGGCCCGATGTCTCGTAGCAGCCCCGGGGCGCTCGCCGCGCCAGCGGGCGGCGCCAGCACGAGCCACAGCGCCACCACGAGAAACACGGCCGTGAGCGCCAGCAGCGCCGCGATCGCGAGCCCGAGCGTCCGCGCCAGCAGCGTACCCGCGGTCGCGGTCGCCTCGTTGCCGCGCAGCAGCCGCCAGGCGCGCACCGCGTCGCCGAGCGACCCCGGAAGGGTCGCGTGGCTGATCGGACTGCCTTGGAGCGTCAACCGGGTCTCCTCGTGACGGTGCGCCTCTGGCTGGTATCGGCGCGCTGCGCCGGTGCACTTACGAGGAAGCGTTGACGGGGCTGGCTATCCTTCGGTGGTAGCATCCCGGCCATGACCATGATCGAGCCCCCGCCCCCGCGCCGCCCCTCGACGATGACACGTCTGCGGCGCCTCGATCCCAACGTGCGCGCGCTCGGCCTGGTCAGCTTCGTGGCCGACCTCAGCTCAGAGATGATCTACCCGGTCTTCCCGGACTTCGTCACCAAGGTGCTGGGCGCCTCGGCGGCGATCCTGGGCATCATCGAAGGCATCGCCGAGGCCACTGCCAGCCTCACGCGCTACCCCTTCGGGCGCTGGTCCGACAGCGCCGGCAAACGCCGTGCCTTTGTGCTCGGTGGCTACGGCCTCTCCGGGCTCGGCAAGCTCGTGCTGGCATTGGCACTCGTCTGGCCCGTCGCGCTGGTAGGCCGCGTCGTCGACCGTACGGGGAAGGGCATGCGCACCGCCCCGCGCGACGCGCTGCTGGCCGGCGGCGTGCCCGATGAGGACCGCGGCCTCGCGTTCGGCCTGCACCGCTCGATGGACACGCTCGGTGCCGTGCTCGGACCGCTGTTCGCGCTGCTGCTGATCGAGCTCGGCGTGTCGTTGCGCTGGGTGTTCGCGGCGGCGGTAGTGCCGGGCCTGCTCTCCGTCATGGTGATCCGACTGTGGGTGCGGGAGCGGGCGCCCGAACGGGCGCCCGCTCCCGCACCCACGACCGCCGGTGCGCTGCTGCCGCGTCTACGTCTGCCGCGGTCGCCGGCCTTCCGGCGCCTGCTGCTCGCCTCGCTCGTGTTCGCCGTCGGCAACTCGACCAACGCCTTCATCCTGCTCAAGGCCTCGTCGGTGGGCTTCGGCGTGAAGGCCGTCATCCTCGTCTACGTGCTCTACAACCTGACCTACGCCGCGGGCTCGCTGCCGCTGGGCGGCCTGTCCGACCGCATCGGCCAGTTCCCCGTGGTCGCCGGCGGCTGGCTCGTGTTCGCCGCCGTCTACCTCGGCTTCGCGCTCGCCCATAGCAAGTGGGCAGTCGTGGTGCTCTTCGCCGCCTATGGCCTCTACATCGCCGCCACCGAGGGCACGACCAAGGCGCTCATCAGCCGGGCCGCGCCCGACGCGGAGCGCGGCTCGGCGATGGGCTTCTTCGACACCTCGATCGGCATGGCGACCTTCGCGGCGAGCGCGGCGGGCGGCGTCCTGTGGACGGTCGTCGGCCCTTGGGCGACCTTCGCCTACGGCGCCGCCGCCGCCGCGCTCGCCGCCGTCCTGCTGCTCGTCGTGGGACGAGGCGCCAGCGCGGCCGGCCACACGGAGAACGGTCTGTAGCGCCTCGCACGACTGATGTAGCATCGCGGCAGCCCTTCGAGAAAGGACGCCGAGATGAAGATCGAGCCTCACGGCAGTACGCGCCGCTCAGCCGTTCCCGTTCTCCTCGTTCTCGCGATCGCGGCCATCGTCATGACCCTCGCCGGCGCGGCCCTTGCCGCCTGCGGCGGCAACGGCTCGGCCGGCTCGTCGCCGACTCCGGCCGCCACCGTGACCGTCACCGTAGGGCCGAGCGGCTCGCCATCCGCCTCGTCCTCACCGACGGCAGGTGTGACGAAGCAGCTCGTGATCGCGGCCGCCAGCGGGCCCAATGCGAATGCCATCAGCGCGATCAACTCGACGGGCCAGGTCAAGGATCTCGTGCCGCCAAGCGCAGGGCCCGTCCGCGAGCTCGTATGGTCGCCAGACGGCATGCGGCTCGCGTACCTGCAGGCAGAGACAGCCGACGCCTACGACGCGCAGCTCCGACGTCTACGACGCCTCCAGCGACAAGGCCACCCAGGTCGTGTTCCCTAACGAAGACAACGCCGCGGCCATCGACGGCTTCACCTGGGTCGGGCCCTCCCAGCTCATCGTCTCGATGATCGCAAGCGGCCCGACCTACCGCGCCAACGGCACGCTGTTCGTCTACGACGCGGTCAAGAAGACTGCGCAGGCCGTCAAGGACAGCGCCGGCCACCTCCTGCGCGGCGCCGCTCCCTCGGCCTCGGCCGACGGCACCTCGGTCGCCTACGTCTGGTACGGCGCCAAGAGCGCCGGCGTGATCAAAGAGAAGCTGCTGGTGTTCGACGCCGACAACCTGCAGCTCTCGACCGTCGCCACGGGCAAGGCGCCCGCCGACATCGACGGCGACGCCTTCTCTTACCCGCAGATCTCGCCCGACGGCTCGCTGGTCTACACGACGCAGACCGGCAGCGACCCGGGGTTCAGGTGCACGGTGTACCGGACGGACGGGTCCAGGGCGTATGTCAGCCCCTACCTGGCCTGGCCGACGGCGGGCAGATGGCTCGCCACCAAGGCGAGCCTCGCCTTCGGCGGGGGCGCGTCGACCGCCACGACGTCCGACGCCGTCAACGTCTGGCTGCCGGGCGCGTCCAAGGCGACCGCGGTCGTGACCTATCCCAACGGCAAGGGCACGATCTCGTCGCTGGCCTGGACGCCGCAGGGCAAACAGATCGTCTGCACGTGGTACGGCACAAGTAGTGGCCCCAACGGCGATCTCTGGATCGTCGGCGCAGACGGCACGAACAGGCACCTGCTGCTGCACAATGGCAGCTGGCCGGCCTGCGCGCTGGCGCCCGTAAGCTTCCCCTGAGCACATGTCGTTGGCCTCACGACGGGGTTTTGAGCGTCACTTGTGACAAAACGGACAAGTATTGCCCGAATTGAGCGCGGCCTTTACACTACGACTGTAGATTTATCTCGGGGAACGAGCGTGTCTCCTGCTCGGCTCCCCCGTAGCGGCCGTCCCGACGGCCCTGATCACGAGAGGCGGATACCACGACCACCCCGGCCACCCCGGTCACTTCAGGCCAGCCTACCGACACTGTCGCGCGCGAGACGCTGGCGGCCTACGTGCGCCGCACCTCCGGCGCGGTCGTTGCACGCTGCTACCAGTGCGGCAAGTGCTCGGCCGGCTGCCCGATGGGCGTCCGAGATGCCGCTGCCGCCCGCACGACATCATGCGCCTGACGCTGACCGACGACCGCGAGCGGCTGTTCGGCGACGACTCGCATCTGGCTGTGCCTGACCTGCGAGACCTGCACCGCGCGCTGCCCCAACGGCTGTCGATCCGGCGCGCGTCATCGACGCCCTGCGCGAGCTCGCCGTCAGCCGAGGGCGCCGAGCACGCCCCGCGCGCCATCCGCGCCTTCCACCAGGCGTTCCTCGACCAGATCCAGCTGCGAACGGCCGCCTGTTCGAGGTCGGCCTGGTCATGCAGTACAAGCTGCGCAGCGGCGCCCTGCTGCAGGACGTCGCCGCCGCGCCCGGCATGCTGCGCCGCGGCAAGCTGCCGCTGCGCCCACCGCGCATCGAGGGCGTCGACGAGGTGCGGCGCATCTTCGAGGCGCGCCTGCGAGCGGCGCAGCGGCGACGCGCCGGCGCCGACGAGGCACGCCGGATGCCGACAGCTCGCCTACTACCCCGGCTGCTCGATGCACGGCACCTCGCGCGAGTATCGAGGAGAGCCTGCACGGCGATCGCCGCGCGCGCTCGACATCGGCATGACCGAGATCGACGACTGGAACTGCTGCGGCGCCAGCTCGGCGCACGCCGACCGACCATCTGCTCGGCGTGGCGCTGCCGGCGCGCAACCTGGCGCTGGCCGAGGCGCAGGGCGTCGACGAAGTGCTCGCGCCCTGCGCGGCCTGCTACAGCCGGCTCTGGCGGGCGCCGCGCCACGCGGTCGCCGACGAGCACGGCATGGCCGAGCAGATTCCCGAGCTGCTGCGACCGGCCGTTCGCCAACTCGGTCGCGCGTGCTCAACATCGTCGAGTTCCTGCTGCGGCCTGACGCCGGCCATCGAAGAGCGGGTGGCGGCCCGCATGGAGCCCAACCCGCTCGAGCACCTCAAGGTCGCCGCCTACTACGGCTGCCTGCTGGTGCGCCCCGCCGAGATCACCGGCTTCGACGACACCGAGCGCCCGACCGCATGGACGAGGTCATCAGCGCCTGCGGCGCCCAGCCGGTGTCGTGGAACATGGCCGTCGAGTGCTGCGGCGGCGCCTTCTCGATCTCGCGCACGAGCTCGCGTCCTGCGCCTCAGCCGCGCCATCATCGACGACGCGCGTACCGCCGGCGCCGACGCCATCGTCGTCGCCTGCCCGATGTGCCACTCCAACCTCGACTTCCGCCAGGCGGCCATGAGCCGGCGCGGCGACGCGCCGATGCCGATCCTCTACATCACCCAGCTCGTCGGCCTGGCCCTGGGCCTGCCGGTCGACGCAGCTCGGCTTCGACCGCCACTTCGTCGACACGCAGCCGCTGCTCGCCCGCCTGGCCGGCGAGGCGCGAGCGGGCGGCGGTCCGGCGGCCGAACGCGCACGCGGCGAAGGCGGCGCCAAAGCCGCCGCCCGCGCGAGCGCCGCGCCGACCGGGAACGACGCCTGATGGCCCGCATCGGCGTCTTCGTCTGCCACTGCGGCGAGAACATCGGCCGCACGGTCGACTGCGCCGGCGTGGCCGACGACGCTCCGCGACCACCCCGGCGTCGTCCACTCGCGACGGACTACAAGTACATGTGCTCCGACCCCGGCCAGCAGCTCGTCAAGCAGGCCATCGCCGAGCACGAGCTCGACCGGCGTCGTGGTCGCGCGCCTGCTCGCCGCACATGCACGAGAAGACCTTCCGCCGCGCCGCCGCGCAGGCCGGCCTCAACCCGTTCCTCTGCGAGATGGCCAACATCCGCGAGCACTGCTCGTGGATCCACGACGACCGCGGCGAGGCGACCGCCAAGGCCATCGACATCGCGCCGCACCATCGTCGAGAAGGTCAAGCACAACGAGCCGCTCGCAGACGATCCGCATCCCGGTGACCAAGCGCGCCCTGGTGATCGGCGGCGGCATCGCCGGCATCCAGGCCGCGCTCGACATCGCCGACGGCGGCCACGAGGTCGTGCTGGTCGAGAAGGAGCCATCGATCGGCGGCCACATGAGCCAGCTCTCGCGAGACCTTCCCGACGCTCGACTGCTCGCAGTGCATCCTCACGCCGCGCATGGTCGAGGTCTACCAGCACCCGCAACATCAAGCTGCTACACCTGCAGCGAGGTCGAGAAGGTCGACGGCTACATCGGCAACTTCACGGTGAAGATCCGCAAGAAGGCGCGCAGCGTCGACGAGAGCATGTGCAACGGCTGCGGCGACTGCCAGGCGGCCTGCCCGAGCCGCAAGATCCCCAGCGAGTTCGACGCCGGGCTGGGCAAGCGCACCGCGATCTACGTGCCGTTCCCGCAGGCCGTGCCCAACATCCCGGTGCTCGACCGCGAGCACTGCACGCTCTTCAAGGGCCGCCGCAAGGGGCTCGCCAAGGATGCGTGCGGCAAGTGCAAAGAGGCCTGCCTCAAGGGCGCCATCGACTACGACCAGGAAGACTCGTTCGTGACCGAAGAAGTCGGCGCCATCGTGGTGGCCACCGGCTTCCAGCTCTACGACATCGGCCGCGAGCAGCCCGAGGGCCTCAAGGGCTACGGCGAGTACGGCTACGGCGACGTGCCCGACGTGATCGACGGCCTGCAGTTCGAGCGGCTGGCGTCGGCGTCCGGGCCGACCAACGGCGCAGATCGTGCGGCCGTCCGACGGCACCGAGCCCAAGACGGTCGTCTTCGTGCAGTGCGTCGGCAGCCGCGACCCCGAGAAGGGCATCTCGTACTGCTCCAAGATCTGCTGCATGTACACGGCCAAGCACACGATGCTCTACAAGCACAAGGTGCACGACGGCCGTGCCGTGGTCTTCTACATGGACATCCGCGCCGCCGGCAAGGGCTACGACGAGTTCTCGCGGCGCGCGATCGAAGAGGACGGCGCCGAGTACGTCCGCGGCCGCGTCTCGCCGCATCTTCCGCGACGGCGACAAGGTCAAGGTCTGGGGCTTCGACACGCTCGAGCCGGCGAGCAGGTCGTGATCGACGCCGACATGGTCGTGCTGGCCACCGCGATCCGGCCGCAGCCGGGCATGCAGCGAGCTCGCCCAGAAGCTCGTCGATCAGCTACGACGAAGCACGGCTTCATCAACGAGGCGCACCCCAAGCTGCGCCCGGTCGAGACCAACACCGCCGGCGTCTACCTCGCCGGCGCCTGCCAGGCGCCCGCGCGACATCCCCGACTCGGTCGCCATGGCCAGCGCGACGGCCGGCAAGGTGCTCGGCCTGTTCAGCGCCGACGAGCTCGAGCGCGAGCCGACCGTCGCGACCGTCAACGAGCGCACCTGCATCGGCTGCTTCAACTGCGAGCGCGTCTGCCCCTACGGCGCGATCGAGCATCGCGACGTCTGCGACGTGGACGGGCAGGTCTGCGGCCACGTCGCCTACGTCAACCCCGGCGTCTGCCAGGGCTGCGGCACCTGCGTGGCGGTGTGCCCGAGCAAGAGCGTCGAGCTGGCCGGCTTCACCGACGAGCAGGTCTACGCCGAGATCAACGCGCTGGCGGGGTGGTGACGGTGGCCGACTTCGAGCCACGCATCACGGCGTTCGTCTGCAACTGGTGCACCTACACCGGCGCCGACCTGGCCGGCACGAGCCGCCTGCACATGGCCAGCAACGTGCGCATCATCCGGCTGCCGTGCACTGGACGGATCGACCACATGTTCATCGTCAAGGCCTTCGAGCGCGGCGCCGACGGGGTGATCGTCAGCGGCTGCCATCCGGCCGACTGTCACTACACCTCCGGCAACTACCACGCCCGCCGGCGCTTCGGCGTGTTCCGCGAGCTGCTCAAGTTCATGGGGATCGACCCCGGGCGCCTCACCTTCTCGTGGGTCTCCGCTTCAGAGGGCGTGAAGTGGCAGGACGTCGTCAACGAGACGGTGGCGCGCGTGCGCCGGCTGGGGCCGTTCGACGCCTACCACGCGCTGGCCGGGCCGGCGCTGCCGGCCGACGATCCCCTCGCGGCCGGCGCGGCCGAGGCCCCAGCCGGCGCGACGGCGCGCGCCACCGAGGGCGAGGCGAAGCCGGCATGACCGAGCTCCAGGACACCGCCCGCCGCTTGCTCGCCGACGGCACGGTCGAGGTCGTCATCGGCTGGGAGCAGGGCCGCCGCGGCGCTCGCCCCGTCTTCGTGACGAGCGCCGCCGACTGCGACCGGCTGATCTTCGACGCCCGCTGCGTGCATGACCTGGCGACCTACCTCAGTCCGCGCCGCTCCCAGGTGAGCGAGCTCGGCAAGGCGGCCGTCGTCGTCAAGGGCTGCGATGCCAAGGCGGTCGCGGGGCTGCTGCGCGAAGCGCAGCTCGACCGCGACCGCATCGTGCTGATCGGAGTGCGCTGCGGCGGCGTCGTGACGACGCCGGACGGCGCCGAGGCGCCCGAGTTGACTGCCGAGACTGTGGCAAGCCGCTGCTGGGGCTGCGACGTGCGCGAACCCGAGTCGGTCGATGTGCTGGTCGGCGAGAGGCAGGCCGAGCCGCCCGTGACCGACGCCCTCGACGAGCGCATCGCGGAGCTCGACGGGCTGTCGCCGGCCGAACGCTTCGCCTTCTGGACGAAGGAGCTCGCACGCTGCACCCAGTGCTACGCCTGCCGCCAGGCCTGCCCGCTGTGCTTCTGCGAGCGCTGCATCGTCGAGAAGACCGAGCCCCAGTGGATCGAGACCTCGCCGCATCCACGCGGCAACCTCGCCTGGCACCTGACGCGCGCCCAGCACCTCGCCGGCCGCTGCGTCGGCTGTGGCGAATGCGAGCGCGCCTGCCCGGTCGGCATCCCGCTCAGCCTGATCAACCGCAAGCTGCAGCAGGTCGTCTACGAGCTCTACGGCTACACCGCGTCGGAGGACCCCTCGGTGCCGGCGCCCATCGGCGCCTACGCCGTCGACGACACACAGGACTTCATCAGATGAGCGACGCGCTGTTCCTGTCGCACGAGCACCTCGCCGCGCTGGTCGAGCTCCTGGCGGCCGCCGGCACGCCCGCGATCGCGCCGGCGTGGGCTGACGACGCCCGGCGCGAGACCGAGTACCGCGCCGTGACGGGCGCGGCCGAGCTCGCCTTCGGCGAGCGGCTGCCGCGCCTCTCGCTCAAGCAGTTCTTCCTGCCCCCGACTGAGGTCCTCTTCGCCTGGAAGCGCACGAGCAGCGACGCCGGCGCGGGCATCGAGATCACCTCCGCGCCGACGCGGTTCGCGCCGCAGGTCGTGCTCGGTGCGCGGCCCTGCGACGCTGCCGCGCTGCCCATCGTCGACAAGGTCATGGACTGGGACTACCAGGACGAGCTCTGGAACGGCCGCCGCGAGGCGACCACCATCTTCAGCCTCGCCTGCCATGTCGAGGACCAAAGCTGCTTCTGCAGCGCCGTGTTCCTGGACCCGGCCGCGAGCAAGGGCTCGGACGGGCTGTTGACACCCGTGGAGGGCGGCTATCTCGTCGAGACCGTCAACGACAAGGGCGCCGAGTTCCTGGCCGCGCATCGCGACCTGTTCGCCGCGCCGGGCGCCGACGGGCGTGACTGCGACGCACTCGCGGGCGAGGCCGAGCGCTTCCGCGCTCAGGCCCGCGAGCGCGTCGCCGCCAATCTCGCAGTCGACCAGAACGCCGTCCGCGCCTGGCTCGACGACCACTTCGACGACGCGTTCTGGAAGACCCTGGGACCGCGCTGCAACGGCTGCGGCGCCTGCGCCGCGGTGTGCCCGACGTGCCACTGCTTCGACATCGTCGACGAGCCAGAGGCTGTCGGTCACGGCGTGCGGCGCCGCAACTGGGACACCTGTCAGGCCTGCGTCTTCACGCTGCACGCCTCCGGCCACAATCCGCGCGACGACCAGAACGCCCGCTTCCGACAGCGCGTGAACCACAAGTTCCTGATCTATCCGCTCAAGTTCGGAGACGTCCTGTGCACGGGTTGCGGCCGCTGCTCCCGAGCGTGCCCGGCCGGTCAGGACCTGGCCGAAGTCCTGGCCACTATCGATCAGAAGGCGCGCGCAGGCGTAGTCGGACAGGCCGGTGAGGCCTCATGACGATCGACGCCACCACTCGCCCCGAAGCGGTCCGCCCCGGCACGATCTACCAGCCCGACCTGGTGGTGGTCGACGACATCGTCGACGAGACGCCCGACACCCGCACGTATCGTCTGCGGTTCAAGGACGCGGCCAAAGGCGAGAGCTTCACCTTCCGTGCGGGCCAGTTCGGCGAGTTCTCGGTGTTCGGCTCCGGCGAGTCGACCTTCTGCATCGCCAGCCCGCCGACCCGCAGCGGCTACCTCGAGTGCACGTTCAAGGCGGCCGGCAAGGTCACGGGCTCGCTGCGCGAGGTCAACGTGGGTGACATGCTCGGCTTCCGCGGGCCGTACGGCAACGTGCTTCCCGGTCGACGAGTGGGAAGGCAAGGACCTCGTCTTCATCGCCGGCGGGATCGGGCTGGCGCCGGTGCGCTGCGCCATCTGGAACGTGCTCGACTTGCGCGATCGCTATCGGCGACGTGACCATCGTCTACGGCGCCCGTAGCGTGGCCGACCTGGTGTACAAGCGCGAGCTCGAGGAGTGGGCGGCGCGCTCCGACGTGACGCTGGTGACCACGGTCGACCCCGGCGGCGAGACCCCGGAGTGGACCGGCGAGGTCGGCTACGTCACGCCGGTCGTCGAGAAGACCGCGCCCCGCGCCGACAACGCGGTCGCCGTACTGTGCGGCCCGCCGATCGTGGTCAAGCTGACGCTGCCCGTGCTCGCGCAGGCTCGGCTTCGCCGACGATGCCGTCTACACCACGCTCGAGAACCGCATGAAGTGCGGCGTGGGCAAGTGCGGCCGCTGCAACATCGGCACCGTCTACGTCTGCAAGGACGGCCCGGTGTTCACCGCCGCGCAGCTCAAGACGCTGCCGCAGGAGTTCTAGAAGCTCACTTCCGGACACGGCCGACCCCCCCGGCCCCGGAGTGACAAAGGGCGGGGTGCGGCTTTCAGCCGCACCCCGCCCACCTCATCGGCCTACTTCCAGGTCACGTATCGCGTCGCGGAGGCGCCGGCCAGCGCGCCGGCCGCGGCGGGCATCCAGGCCCGCACCTTGTAGCTGCCCCGCGTCAGAGCCTTCGAGACGGCGAAGGTCCCGGTCGCGGAGACCTTCGCCTTGGCGAACGACTTCCAGGTCCCCGTATAGCGCTGTATGGAGACGAAAGCGCCGGCGGCCGCCGCCGGCAGGCGTGACCTTGCCGCTGAACCTGATCGAGTGTCCGATCGTCGTGATCGCCGGCTTGACGGCGAGCGTCACCTTGAAGGTCGGGATCGGCACCACGATGAGGGTCTGTGGGTTGGACCACGTGCCGGCCGTGTCGCGCACGAACACGGTGAAGTAGTAGGCGGTGTTGTTCTTAAGGCCGGTGCGCAGCAACTGTGAGCGGGTGCCTTCGTAGGCGAGCGACTGTGCGTAGGTGTCGTCGACCGAGCTCGCGCAGCGGACGGTCGAGTAGTAGACCATCGCGCCGCCGAAGTCGAGCGCCGGGTTCGTCCAGCTCACAGTGATCTTGCCATCGCCCGGCACACCCTTGAGCCGAGTCACGGCGAGCGTGTCGGCGTTGAAGTTCGAGAGGATGGCGCCCGCGCTACCGGCGATCCAGACCGCCTCGGGGTCGGTCGGCTGGGCTCTGAAGGTCGCGATCCCGTACATGCTGTCGTCGAAGGCCTGCAGCTGCTGCACCCAGGTGGTGCCACCGTCGGTCGTTCGCACGACGTCGCCGAGATCGCCGACCGCGATGCCGTTGTTGAGATCGGCGAAGTGCACCGCCCGCAGCGTGTCGGCGACCGGCGAGGCCTGCTGGATCCAGTTCGCGCCGCCATTGGTCGTGTGGATGATGGCGCCGTTCGTGCCGACCGCCCAGCCGTTGAGGAGGTCGACCATCTGCACGGCGTCGAACTCCTCACCCGTCGGCTCGTTGCCGCCGGTCCAGGTGGTGCCACCGTCGGTCGTGTAGTCGACCTCGCCGCCGAGCCCGACGACGACGCCCGCGTTCACGCTGGCGAAACTCACCGCGCGCAGCGCCTGCAGGCCGAGCCCGTTGCCGAGGTTCTCGTTGGCCCAGAGGGCGCCGCCGTTCGCGGTGCGCAGGATGGTGCCGGCGTTGCCGACGGCCCAGCCGTTGGCGATGTCGAAGAAGTCGACGCCGTTGAGGTTCTGATTGACGGTGGCCGCCTGGGCGGTCCAGGTGAGACCACCGTCCGTGCTCGTGCGGATCGTGCCCGGCTGCCCCGCGGCCGGCCGGTTGCCGACCGCCCAGACGTAGGTCAGACCAGACGACTGGGCGACGTCAAGCCCGTTGAGCTGTTGCGCTGTCCCCGAGTCTTGCGGATACCAGCCCGCCCCGCCATCGGCGGTGTGCATGACCGTCCCGCCGTTGCCCACGGCCCATCCGTTCAGCCCGTCGGCGAACTTGATGTCGCGAAGCTGCGTGCGGGCGTCGCGGCTCCACAGCGGCGTCCACGTCGCGCCGTCGGCGGTCCGCGTCACAACGCCGTTCGAGCCGACGGCCCTGATGTCGCTACCGGAGACGGCCGCCATCCCGAAGAGGTCCTCGGTCGTGCCCGGATCCTGGCCCTGCCACGTCACTCCCGCGTCGGTCGTGTGCGCGACCGTCCCGCCGGACCCGGCCACCCAGGCCTCGTCGGGGTTCAGGACGGCGACTTCGTGCAAGTCCTGGGTCGTGTGGGAGTTCTGCTGGGCCCAGCTCGAACCGCCGTTCACGGTGCGCATGACCGCGCCGCCGCTGCCGACTGCCCATCCCTGATAGAGGCTCGCGAAGCCGACATCGTAGAGGGTCGCGCCCGTCGGGGTCGACATCGGCGCCCAGGTGAGGCCGCCGTTGGTGGTCCTCAGGATCGTCCCGCCGGCACCGACGGCCCAGCCGTTGTTCAGGCTGCGGAAGGTGATAGCGGTCAGGTCGGCGACGGTCGGCGCGGCTTGCTTGAGCCAGGTGCCGCCACCGTCGGTCGTGTGCAGGATCAGGCCGCCGTCGCCGACGGCGTAGACATTCAGGGCGTCCAGGGCGAAGAGACCATTGACGTCCGCGCCCACCGGAGAGCCTTGCGGCGTCCACGTGGCGCCCCCATCGGTCGTGCCCAGGATCGTCGCGGACGCTCCTGCGTCGCCGACGATCCAGCCGGTGTTGGAGTCGGCGAAGGCTACGTCGTTCAGGTGGGATCCGGTGCCGGCGGGGGCTGCCTGCGGCGTCCACGTCGCGCCGGCGTCGCCGGTCTTGAGGATCGTCGAGGCCGAGCCCACAGCCCAACCTGTGTTGGCGCTCGCGAACCAGATCGAGTCGAGCTCGTTACCCTGCGGCGACGGGTCCTGCCAGTACCAGGCCCCGCCGGGGGCGGCGATGTTGGCGCCGGCTGGACCGGCCGCGAGCGCCCCCGCGGCGATCACAACGAGGACGACCGCAAAGATGGCACACAGACGGCGCCCCGGACGTGAGTGGCTCATGGAGACTCCCCCTCTCGAAGATACACGCAGTCAGAGCCTTCATTATCGGCTTCGCGGCCGCGCCGCTTGAACCTGCGGAACGGGGGCGACGAGACCGCGTCGGCATGCGGACGGATACGAGAGGAGATGTCGGAAAGAGTGGCGGGAGCGACGAGACTCGAACTCGCGACCTCCGGCGTGACAGGCCGGCGTTCTAACCAGCTGAACTACGCCCCCGCAGATGAAGCGACAGCCGGCGGCCACAGGGCGCACCGGCTGCAGTGCAGCGAGCTCGGATTGTAGCAAATGCGGGCGGACCGGTACAACGACGACCCGTTGCGGGGCGCGAGGGCGGGCGGGCGCATCCGCGCCCGCCCGCCCTCGATGGTCCTACTTCGGCCCGATGCGGTGCAGCGAGGCGATCGCGACAGGGATGGTCGGATCGTAGTAGGTGAGCGTGTAGGACGGGTGCGTGAAGGCGCCCTGGATGAGGATCACGCGCGTGCTGAGCGCCACGTTCTTCGCGTCGAGCGGCGCGCCGCTGATCCACTGGCGGTACACGATGGAGGCCCTGTGGTCGGGCTTCTTGGTCGGCGTCAGCGCGACCAGCTCGGGGCCGAAGAACGGCAGGCCTTCGGCGTACGAGATGATGCCGTCGCCGTTGACGTCGGCGCTCAGCGGCGGGGCGACGGCGGTCGCGCCGTCGATGCCGTGGATGCCCATGAGATGGGCCTTGCCACGATCGAGGCCGGTGACTTCGATGAAGACGTCGAGAGTGTTGCCGTATTGCCAGATCTTGACGTGTCCGCTCACTACAGAGCCGTTGAGCGAGTTGAAGTTGCCCTGCCACATCATGGGCTTGCCGTGACTCGGCCGAGCCAGGGCGGTCGCCGTGCAGAGCGTGAGCACGACCGCGACAAGGAGTACGACAATGACGAGCTTCCTACCCATAATCCCCCCTCAAGAGATTGGTCCGGCTGAGCCGGTGCGGAAGATGTGTTCCGGCCCCCGGGGCCGGTTATTGCGCGCCGTACGGCGCCAATCGTGGCCCACATTGTATGCCGGCCCCCCGGTTTGGCAAGGGCCTGCCACGTTGGGCGGGGTATCCTTCGGTGTGCGGTCGGCATCGTGTCATCGGCTGCGCCTCTCGCGACGAACGCGGCGGCGTGTTGCCGGCGCGGTCAACACATATGTAGCGACACGGCAGGAAGGGAGCGTGCCACCAGATGACCGGCCGGTATCGTGCCTACGATTCGACAGAGCTCGCCGAGATCTACGACGCGGTCTACGGCGACCGCGGCGACGAGGGGTTCTGGCGCACGCTCGCTCCTTCCGATGGAACCATTCTCGAGCTTGCCTGCGGCACCGGCCGGGTGTTGCTGCCGCTGGCCCGCGCCGGGCATGAGATCGTCGGTCTCGATCTCTCCACGACGATGCTCGACCGCTGCCGCGCCAAGCTCGCGGCCGAACCGGCCGAGGTCAAGCGCCGTGTGCGCCTGGTGCAGGGCGACATGACGGCCTTCGACCTGGGGCGACGGTTCGCACTGGTCACGGCGCCGTTCCGTGGGTTCCAGCATCTCGTCTCGGTCGAGCAGCAGCTTGCCTGCCTGGGGCGCTGCCACGCCCACCTCGCGCCCGACGGCAAGCTCGTGCTCGACCTTTTCCATCCCGACCCGGCGCTGCTCTACGAGCATGGCGACTCGGACGGGGAACCCGAGGCCGAGACCGTGCCGTTCACCGGGGGACGCACGATCCGCTGGTGGGGGCGTGTGCTCGAGTTCCGGCGGGCCGCTCAGGTCAACGAGTGCGAGATGGTCTATGAGATATCGGGCGGACCTGACGAACCGCTCCGCCGGCTGACCGAGACCTTCCCGATGCGCTACCTCTCACGGTTCGAAGTCGAGCACCTGTTGGCCCGCTCGGGATTCGTCGTCGAAGCCGTCTACGGAGACTACGACCGCACGCCGTTCAGGGATGCTTCGCCGGAGATGATCGTGGTCGCCGCGCCGGTCGGGCTGGCCTAGAACGGCGACGTCACCCGCACTGCGGCCTCGGCCTCGCCGAGGCCGGGATCCGCGGTAGCCGCCCGGCAGAGCTTCTCGAGCACGACCCTGGTACCGGTGTCCCCGGATTCGATCGTCACGGCGTCCATGAGGCGGTGCATGAGATACAGCCCCCTTCCGCAGGGCCGGGAGGGATCCGGCGCGAGGTCCCAGCGCCGGCCGTCCGCGGCAAACCCCGGGCCTCTGTCGGTGACCTCGACTATGACCAGGCCGGAAGCTACCGAAACGGTCACGCGAGCCTCGCCGGGATCGTGGACGACGGCATTGTTGTAGGCCTCCTGCGTGGCAAGGACGACGTCGTCGGCGGCGTCATGGTCGATGCCGCGACTCGCGAGCAGTCCTCTTAGGGCGACGCGGAGTTCGGCGGCGTTGTCGTCGGCGAGTGAGAGGACGACGCTGTGGCGGGCGGGCGGCGCCGTGCGCCGCCCGCCCGCCACACCGATGCGCGCGCCGAGCAGCGACGCCAGGACACCGCTCGCGTTCCAGCCGCCGATGGCCACGGCGGCCACGGCGATCTGGCCGCCCGTGTGCAGCGGCGTCATGAAACAGACGAACAACGTCCCGGTGAACAGGCCGACAGTGAGAGCCGCTTCCCACCCGGCGAGCACGCCTGCCAGCACCGCAGCCACGGCGAAGAAGGCGGCGCCGAGCATGGCGGCGCTCCACGACGACGCAGCATCACCGAGCATCACCAGCAAAGCGGCGTCGACGCACAGGCTGACGATAAGGATGAAGCGTCGGCGGCTCCCGCCGGCGCCCATCATCGGAACGATCTCACGTTGCGGAAGGCCCCCACCCACTCTGGTTCCCTGCTCCCGTCAGCTCTTGCCCGACCGCCCTGTGCGCGAAACGCCAACGTGTTGCCTGGCGAGACAATCGGCCGAGTAGAGGCCGAGGGCCCAGAGCTGCCCGCATCTCCACCACTCCCGCGAACGGCACCGGTCACTCCCGGGTCGCCGGATACAGCCACACGAGCAGCGCGAGGCCGATCGACAGCGGCGCGAGCACGAGCCAAGTCCGCAGCCGCGATCCGTCGACCGCCAGCCGCCAGAGGAGCGACATCGCGGCGACCCCGGTGAAGACCAACTCCACCTGGAAGAGGGCCCGGTTGCGGACCGGGTCGCGGGCGACGGCGAAGGCGCCGAAGGCGAAGGCGATCAGCGCTCCGCCCAGGATCCGCACCGATGTCAGATTGGCGGCCTCAGCCACGGGCCCGAGAGCGAAGATCAGCGGCACGCTGGCCGCGAGACACAGCAGAGCGTAGGCGAGCTCGACCACCACCAGCGCCCTTCGGCGTCCGGCCTTGCCCAAGGGGCACTTCTCGGGCCTGCTCAGGCGATGCTCTGGACCACTCTGGGCCATGCGGCTGCCCTTCGACGTGGTAGTAGTGGTGGGCGATGCTGGATTTGAACCAGCGACTCCCTGCTTGTAAGGCAGGTGCTCTACCCCTGAGCTAATCGCCCACGATGACGGTGTGGCGCGGCCGGGCGCCGGCCAACGCAGATTATACAGACCGTGGGTAGACAGTCCGCGTGGACATGAGCCCAGGCAACGGCCTCTCCGACCCGGTCAAGCTGACCGTCGCGGGTCTCTCGCATGTCGTGGACGATCGGGATGGCGGCCGGCGGGCGATCCTGGACGACGTGTCGTTCAGCGCGCCCGCCGGCCGCTTCTTCACCATCGTCGGCCTTCGGGGAGCGGCCTGCGGCAGATCGCGCGCGGCGCGGCCGACGCCTGACCACAGAGCATCTCTCAAGAACCACCGAAAGGTTCCGCTGGCGCAGACGTTACAGGGGATAGTGAGGGCGACGCACCGTCGTGAGACGGGGAGGTAGAACGGCGCGCCGCCCTCGTTGCCTTCAGCCGCCGGCGTCTCGGGCAGGGATTGCCGGGGTCGAAGGACCTTGTCACTCTAGCCTTCCACACCTGCGGCTGACCAGCCCCTGAACGTTTGTCTAGGGGCTTCCCTCAGGCAGCCGGCGGCGGGAAGCACCGGGGGCGGGGGAGCGGACGTCCCGCCCGCTCCCCCGCCCCTCACGCGCTCGTCACCTGGGCGACAGCTGCCGCCAGGTGTTGGGCACGACCTGGGCTGCCAGCGGGATGACCTTGCTGATGTTCTGGATCACGTTGTCGTTGTAGACGATCTGCTCGGAGCCACCGATGTCGGAGCCCTTCGTCGGGTCGAGCGAGACCACCATGCCGTGGATCGAGGCGTTACCTGTGTCGACGAAGCCGCCGCGACAGATCACGACACCGTAGTAGGTCGGGGTGCCGTGGAAGGTCACACCGCCGCCGTCGACGATGAGGATGCCCGGCGGCTTGACGGCGCCCGCTGGGAGGCTCACGCCGTCGCCGTTGAACGTACCGTTCGCCGTGATCGTGATGTCGCTCGTCGTCTTGAGGTACACGAGCGGACCGGTCGCCAGCGCGGCCGTGGCCGCCGAGACGTCTGTGTAGTAGCGGCCTTGCTCTTGAGCGACCTGCTTGAGGGCGTCCATCACCTCGGGCGAGAAGACGGAGTTCGCCGGCGGGATCGCGACGCCCGAACCGGTCACGTTGGGTCCCGCCGAATTGACGCACGAGGCGAAGTCGTTGCTGCCGTTCTGGGTCAGCGTGCCCCCCACCCAGACCGTCACCGTGTTCGAGCCGGGTGGGAAGACCTCGCAGTCGATCGAGGTGCCCCCGCCGTGCGACCGCAGGTCGCCGCCGGCATACAGGGCGATCCCTCGCGGCAGCTGCACGTTGACGGGCGACATCTCGACCAGCGCCCGCACGCGAGCCGTCTGGTTGCCGACGGTCGCCTGGGTGTCGACGAACATCATGAAGTCCTCGTTCGCGTCGTAGTGCGCGTCGCGATTGTCGATGACGCCGTCACCGTTCGTGTCGGAGTTGTCGTAGAACTGCACGTCGACGAACTTCGCGCCGCTGATGATCGGATTGGGGTACTCGGTCGTACTGAAGGCCGCGCGGAAGGGCGTCGGAGCGACCGACGGCAGCAGCGTGGGCGTCGTAGACGGGGACGGTCCCGGCGTGGGCCAGTTGCGGCCGAGCACGAAGAGACCGTTGTCCATGCCGGCCTCGGCGATGCTGAACGCCTTTGCCTTGGTGCGGTCTGTCGCGGTGTTCCCGCTGACGTTGATCGTGAGCGCGACCAGCGTCGTTGCGAGTATCGCCAACGCGGCCACCATGCCGATCAGCAGGATCAGGCTCGAGCCCTGCTGGGTGCGAAGTCTGGTCATGTCCGAACCCTCCTAGGTTCCCCAGCGGCCGTTGCGCGGCTGGACCGTCGACTGCAGGTCCATGAACGTGGGCGACTTTCCGGGGTTGAGGTCGACAAGAATCCGGATCGTGACGTCGACGATGCTCATGGTGGAGGCCACGCTCGACAAGTTCGAGGTATGCACGAGTGTGCCGGAAGCGTCGTAGTACGAGTAGATGAACACCGGCGTCTGCGCGTAGGCCGTCCCGAACATCGTCGAGGCCTTGGTGTTGTTGACCAGGTTGCTCAGGATCACCTGGCCGGTGTTATTGGTCAGCGACCCGTTGCCGTCGCTGTCGACGGTCCGCACGATCGTGCCCGTCGCGGCGAAGTACTGGTAGCGCACCAGCCGGGGAACGAGCGCCTGGTCAAGGTTGCCGACCTCATTGAAGGTCGTCGAGAAGATCACCGTGTTGAGTCCGGCGCTCTGGACGGGTGCATAGCCGGCCCGGCTCTGGGCGTCGCGCAGCTCCATGACCATACGGGTCATGGCCTGGCGGGCGTTGTCGCGCGCCTCGCTGCTGCGCACGGAGTAGGCGAACGAGTCGTTCAGGGTGAACCAGGTGAGATAGAGCATGGTCGAAAGGATGGCCATGATGATCATCCCGACAAGCAGCTCCATCAGGGTGACGCCCTCCTGACCGCGCAGGCGGCCCACCACCGAGGAGCGGCTCATGGGTAGGTCACCGTGAGGCTGTAGACAGAGCCGTTCGTCCATGCCTGCTCCTTGCCGACCTGCTCGACCCCGTTGAACGTCACATAGGTGTACACGGGGCCCGCGACTACAGACCACGCCGTGGGGCCGCCCTTCTTGCCCTTTGCGGCCGTCACAGTCCCGACGAGCGTGTGTGCGCCGCTCTTGCTGCCGCTATAGAGCTGCACCACGAGGCTCGGGTTGCCGCTGCCGCTGTAGTTGTTCACGGCCGTGACCGAGATGCTGTAGCTGGGAGGCGGCGGGGCCGCGTCTGTGGTGACCGCGTTCGAGGCGCCGTAGCTCGGCGACGTGCCGCTCGGGTTGCCGGCGGCGTCGTAGGCGACGATGCGGTAGTAGTAGGTGGTCGTGTTGGCGACGCCCGTGTCGGAGTAGGTCGGCGACACGGAGGCAGGCGCCTGGCCGACGAGCTGCCAGCCGCTCGTCCAGGTGGCGGTGCTGCTGGTCGCACGGTAGACGTTGTAGTGGTCGACGCCCACGTCGTCGGTCGACGCCGTCCAGGTCAGGTTGACCTGGGCGGTGTTGGGGACCTTGGTCGCCACCACGTTGGTCGGGGCCGTCGGGGCGGTCGTGTCCGCCGGCGGCGTCAGACTCGCGTTCACCGCGGTGCACAACGGCCCGACGTTCGCGGGCGTCCAGCTATCGGTCGCACAGAGCGCGTAGTGGTACGTGTGGCCCAACGACACGCCCGTGTCGAGGTAGCCCGCCGTGGCCGTGATCGGCGCCAGGTTGTCGGCGAGCACGTGCCAGGTCATGTCGCCGTCGACCCTCCGATACAGCGTGTAGTAGCTGATGTCGGATGCGGGCGACGGTGTCCAGGTCAGCTTGATCGATGACGCCAGCGAGGTAGCGGTGAGACCCGCGGGCGCGTCGGGTGGGCCGGTCTCGAGTATGTAGGTGTTCTGGAACGGCTTGCCGATGCCGGCGCCCTTGGCGCCGATCATGCCCGCCGTGGCGACGGCCACGAACGTGTAGTTGCCGTCACGGTAGCCCGCAGGGTTCCAGGTCACGCCGTAGATGCCCGAGTTGGTGGCGTCGGTCGCAAGGTGCACGATCTCTTGTTGGAACACCTGCTGTCCGTTGTTGTCGAGGACCATGAACGTGACGGAATAGGTGTTGGCGATGTCGTTCGGGTCGATAAGCACACCAAGCGTGACCGGCTTCGCATTGATGTACCAGTAGTCGAGACCGTCGCTGGTCGATGCCTGTTGCAGCGGGGTCACCGAGAACGTGTTGATGCGCGGTCCGGCGTACTGGCGGTAGATGAACGTCTGCAGCCGGGCGTGCTTGACGGGGCTCGGGTTCCCCGTCCAGTACACATCGACCGACACCTGCTTGAACTCCTCGAAGCCGCCGGCGTCGTGCATGACCACGACGCTGTAGTCGATCGTGAAGTTGCGCGAGTTCGTGGAGCTCGAGTACGAGCTCTCGGTGGGTCCGAACTGGCCGCCCACGAACGCCGGGTCGTAGAGGTTCGGTGTGCTCTGGTTCGCGGACTTATCGGCCGGGTTCGCCTCGATCTGATCGTAGTGCAGCTGGCGGATCTTCTCCATCTTCTCGCGTGCGATGTTCAGGGCGATGTTGCGGAAGCTGTCGGACGCGTTTCGCTGAATCGCATCGACGAACAACGGCACCATGGCCGAGAACACGATGCCGGCCAGGACGATCGTCACGAGCAATTCCATGAGACTGAAGCCGCGTTGGCGGCGAGAGTCGGCTCTCTTCATGGCAGCCTCCGACCTCAGGGGACCTGTACGACTCCTATCGGCAGACCCCGGTGTTTCATGAACGGCCGGCGCACAGCTCCAGCCCGCCGTACGCGTAGCTTCCGTACCAGCTGGTGCGCGCGTTCCCTCTAGTCGGGCGCCGCCGAGGATTCTTCTGTCACTGCTGGTCTCGTTCATGCCTCGGTCCTCGTTCCTTGCACCGGTCTAGGGCGTCTGCACGGAGTCGACCAGGACGCGCCACGTCTCGCCGTCTCGCCGGATGATGAGCGGAAGGTTGCCGCCTGCGGAGCCCGAGACGATGCCGGCAGCCCAGACCACGCCGTCCTGCGCCGTGGTCACCGAGCGCACGCTCGCGGTCGATCCGGCCTGCAGCTGCGGACCGGCGTCGGAGGCGTCGCGCCACGCCTGGCCGTCCCAGCGCGCCAGGCCGTCGCGTCCGCAGATCCAGATGCCGTTCCCGGCGGCCGCGATCGTGGTGCCCGCCACGTCGAAGGGCGCCCTCACGTCGGTCCAGCTCGCGCCGTCCCAGTGATGCAGGAGCATGCCGCCACCTACCCAGACGTTGTCGGGGGCCAAGGCGGCGGCGGTCGACAGACCGCCGCCGCCGGCGACCGTCGTCCCGCTCTGACTGCTCGCAGCGCGCGCGAGCGTGCCCGGCGCCACCGACCACGAACTGCCGTTCCAGCGCAGCGCCACACCCGTGACGCCGTCGGCCGCGGTCCCGACCGTCCACACGTCATCGCTCGATGACCCGGATACTGCCTCGAGCGCGCCGCCGTCGCTCGCCGCCGGCAGCTGCGTCGCCTGCCATGAAGCGCCGTCCCAGTGCAGGGCGAGCGGCGTACCGTCGCGGGCGCCGACCGCCCAGACGTCGTTCGAGGCCAGGGCGGTGAGGCCGTGCAGGACGGCGCCCTGCAGGGCGCCGTCCTGCACGGCCTCCCAAA
This sequence comes from uncultured Actinomycetes bacterium, assembly GCA_963833555.1. Classification (GTDB taxonomy): domain Bacteria; phylum Actinomycetota; class Thermoleophilia; order UBA2241; family UBA2241; genus CAWHYB01. The sequence continues at coordinate 237,250 of CAWHYB010000002.1, forward strand.
GCGTGCCGTTCCAATGCACCATCGAGCCGCTCTCGCTGAGCGCCCACGCTTCGCCGTCGCGCGCCGCCGTCACGGCGGTCAGGTTGCCGAGATCGGGAGCAGGAGTCTCGCGCCAGGCTGTGCCGTTCCAATGAAGGACGAATGAGCGACTCAGCCCACTGCCCGGCGCGATCGTCGCGCCCACCGCCCAGACGTCCGCAGGCCCGCCGACGGCGATCGCCGAGAGTCCGTAGCCGGCGGTGGCGCCTGTCTGGCCGTCCGTCGCGGATGAGGTCGCCGAGACTGCAGGGCTCGGCGACTGGACGTAGGCCGGCGCCACCGCTCCCGGGGTGCCGATCAGCTGGTTGGCGGCCGGCGTGGGCGTCAGCCCCGTCTCCGGCCGCGTCGCCAGGAACCCGGCCCCCAGCGCGACGACGCCGACGACCAGCACGGCGGCCCAGGCGAGCACCCGGCGACGTGCCGGCCGCGCGAGACGCCGTGCGCCTGCGCGAGTGTCGCGGGTGGGAACGGTCTCGCGACCCGTCGTACGCTGCGCTGCGCCTTCGGCGTCGGCGCAGCGCACGATCTCGGTGCGCAGATCGCTTAGAAAGTCATCGAAGCGGCGATCCACCGTCATCCCTCAGGATCTCGAGATCGCGCGCCAGCGCCTTCAGTCCGCGACTCACACGCTGGCGCACGAGCGCCTCGCTGCAGCCGACGAGCACGGCCGCGTCGGCGTAGGACTTGCCTTCGACCACCCGCAGCAGGACGGCTTGTCGCTGGTCGCCCTTGAGTCTGTCGAGCGCGCCGGTCACGGCGTCACGCACGCGCTCGAGATCGATCAGTTCCTCGGCACGCTCCAGCGCGTCGGGCGCCACCTGCAGTGACTCCATGCCCAGCCGCTCGCGCCACCGCGACTCGACGCGCTGTTTGTGGATGAAGCGATTGAGCTGGCGCCGGGCGATCGTGTAGAGCCACGCGGTCGCCGCACCGGGGCCCGGATTGAGAAAGCCGGAGCGGCCGGCAAAGGCCTGCGCGAAAGTCTCGGCCGTCAGGTCGGCCGCCACCTGCGAGTCGTAGGTGCGACGGGCGAAGAACGACAGCAGCCGCCGGGCGTGACGGTCGTAGAAGGCTACGAACTCCTCGGGGCATGCGGCCGATCCCTCCAGCAACTCCTCGTCGCTGGGCGACGAGGCGGTCGTGATCTCCATGTCCTGCGACGTGGCTATGTCAACTAAGTGCACCGTGGCTCCGGTCTGTGACAGCTCGTGTGGTCCCAGAGAGAAATGCATCGGCGCAGCGCGGCTATCTCTGTAGCCGTTTGGGGCGACGGAGGGTGCCTCTTGGGCCGCCGAGGCGGCCATGGGGTCTAGTCCGCCCGACGAAGCGGGCAGGGCGGGAAGAACGCGGCTAGCGCAGGCCCTGGAGCTGCTGCAGGGTGCCCTGCAGGGCGGCGATCTGCTTGCCGTAAGCGGCGAAATCGCCGGCCTTGAGGGCGGCCTGTGCCGCCAGGAACTGGCTGTTGGCCTGGGCGATGAGGGCCTTGGCCTGCGCCGAGACCTTGCCGGCTGGGGCGGCCGGCCCGGTCGGCGGCGGCGTTGCGCCCGCCGTCGGGCCGGCCGCCGCCGGGGCGGCGCCGAACACCGCCGTGAGGCTGTCGGCCAGCGTGGGTGTCATGGCGACGCTCTGCTGCCCTCCGAGCACCGTGATGCCGGCCTGTGTACTGGCCCGGTAAAAGACGATCACCCGCTTCAGCTGCGGCAGCGGCGTCGACGGCGATTGCAAGTAGAGCGGCTGCACGTAGAGCAGTGCATCCTCGATCGGCATGACGAGCAGGTTGCCGAAGATGACGTGCGAACCGCTCTGATCCCACAGCGTCTTCTGGGAAGAGATGGTCGGGTCTTGATTGATGGCCGCCTCGACCTGAGCGGGACCATAGACCGTCGCGCTCTGCGGGAAGGAGAAGCTCACGGCGCGACCGTAGTTGGGCGCGTCGGACTGCGCCCCGAGCCAGCCGATCATGTTCTGTCTCCCGACCGGGTTGAACGGCAGGATCTGGACGAACTCCTCCTGGGTCTTACCGGGCAGCCGCATGATCACGTAGTAGGGCTGCATCTGCCCGCTCACCGTGCTGAGCGACACCCCGGAGGGGATCTGCCACTGGTTACCCTTGTTGTAGAGCACGTCGGGCTGCGTGACGTGGTAGGTCGCGAAGACCTCGGACTGTACGTCGAAGTAGTCCTGCGGGTAACGCACGTGGGCAACGAGCTCCGAGGGCATGTCGGCGAACGGGGTGAACATGCCGGGGAAGATCTTCTCGTAGGTGCGGATGATGGGATCGGTCGGGTCGGCGACGTAGAACTTCATCGAGCCGTTGTACGCGTCGATCACGACCTTCACCGAGTTGCGGATGTAGTTGATGCCGCCCTGCGGCTGCGAATACGGGTAGCGAGCTGTGGTCGTGTAGGCGTCGACGATCCACCAAAGCTTGCCGTTGGCGATGACCATGTACGGGTGGCTGTCCAGCGTCAGGAACGGGGCGGCCGCGTGCAGGCGCTGGATGATGTTGTTGCGGATGATGATGCGGCTGTTGCCCTGGATCCCTGTGGCCGTGAAGAACCTGATCGTGCCGAACCGCAGGCAGAACGCCAGCCTGTTGAAGAACGAGCCGATGGGGATGCCCCCCGCGCCCGCATAGTGGGTGTACACGTCGCCGTTGCCGCCGGGATAGTCGAATTCGGCCACCTTGGTGTCGACCAGCGTGTAGTTGTTGCCGATCAGGCCGTAGTAGATGCGCGGCTGGCTGATCGCCAGCGTGGGCGCGCTCGAGACAGGCGGCACGTTCTGCACCAGGAAGTCGGGCGAGCCGTCGGACGTGACCTGGTTGACGGCTGACACGACGACACCGAAGCCGTGCGTGTAGACGAGATGCTGATTGACCCACGTCTGGTTCGTGCCCGGCAGCCCGGCGATGTTGATCTCACGCGGCGCGAGCATGGTCTGGCGATACACGCCGTTGACGATGTAGCGGTCGACCCCGACCGTGGTGAACGAGTAGTACTTCTTCAGCTCCTGGAGCTGCTGGTAGCTGGCGAGCAGCGTCTGCGGGTCCCACAGGCGGATGTTGCGGATGGTGCCGCTGTTGGCCGCCAGCTTGGCGGTGGTCAGGTCACCCTGCAGGGGGTACGGCGCTTGCGTGATGGCGTTGAGCCGGTACGCGGCGCGTGTCGCGGCGATGTTATAGGCGATGTACTTCTGCTCTTTGGAGAGCTGGTTCGGGCTGACCACCAGCGACTGCATCAGGCCGGGGAACGCGACGCGCACGATGATGAGAGCGACGACCCAGCCGGCGACGGCGTAGGCGCCCCAGCGCCAGCGGCGGCGCCAGAAGGCGTTGGCGATGAGCAGGGCGCCAAGGGCCCACCCGATGACCATCATCACCCGCATGCCCGGCAATCCGGCGTGGATGTCGGTGTAGCCGGCGCCGGCAACGACCCCGCTGTTCGAGAACAGCAGGTTCCAGGCGTTGAGGATGTAGCCGGTCCCTGCCCATGCGAAGACCAGGCCGAGCAGGAACGACAGGTGGGCGATCGAGGCGGGACGAGGCCTTAGCGCGAAGTTGACGGTCGGGCCTGGGCCTCGGCCGAACGGCCCGCGTGTCACGCCTGGCGCCTCTTCGACCGGCCCGCCGGGCCGCTGCTGGGGAACGACGAGCCCGCCCAGGACGCCGTGCACGATCACCGATGCGATCAGCGCCGCGATCAGCGCGCCCATGATCAGCCCATACGCGGTCTGCCAGGCGGGCAGCGCGAAGACGTAGAAGCCGAGATCGTGATGGAAGATCGGGTCGCTGCTTCCGAATGGCACACCACTCAGGGCGCGGCGGAACACAAGCCAGTCCGACGAGGCGCCGATGCCGACGATCACAGCGATCACGATCGAGAGGAGCAGGCCGCCCAGGCGCAGGCTTTGCACGGTGCGCTCGTTGACGTACTCGACGACGTCGATGCCCTCGAACGCGCGATGGCGCGGCGAGAGGCGCCGGGCGATCTCGATATTGACGAAGAACACGACGAAGAAGACGGCGCCGCTCGCCGCGCCGACGATCACCCTGCTCCAGATCTGCGTCCAGAACACGACGCGCAGATGCACTTCGCCGAACCACAGCCAGTCCGTGTAGGCCATGAGGAACACGACGAACAGCACCACGACGAGCGCGGCGGCGGCGGCGATGATGCCGACCAGCCGGCCGCGGCGACGCGGCGGCCGGGGCTTCGGCACCTTGGCCGGCATCTGGTAGACCTTGGCCATGGCTGCATTATGGCAGAACTGACGCGACACCAAGCCATGCGTCGTTGGCGAGGGGCTGCCGTTGGGCGGTGCGGGGGCGACGCGCCTGCGGCGCCGAGGGGCGACGCCCCGGCGCCGCTCGAACGGTTTGCATCCCAAAATGCAGGGCATTTATCGACAATGAGTATTGCGGACCGGGGTGCGGACCTTCGCCTGTCGGTCAGGATCGACGGCTCGACCGCCATCGTCACTGCCGAGGGGAATCTCGACGACTACACTGCGTCGTTGCTGCGCGACCGCCTCGCAGCTTGTGTCGACTCCGGAGTCCGTTCGTTCACGCTCGAGCTACGGCACATCGCTCTCATCGACAGTTCCGGTCTGAGCGCGCTGGTGTTCGGCTACAAGCTGGCTCGGCGCAATGGTGGCGAGTTCAACCTCTGCGGCGATGCCGACCTTGTCGAGAGGCTCCTGCATCGGACCGCGCTCGATCGCGTGATCCCGCTGCAGCCGCCGACCGACGACCTGCTGCATCAGCCGCATCGCCACCGGTCACAGGCCTCGGGCGAGAAGTAGACGGCGCACAGAATCGAACTGAGCGCCGCGGACCGGCTCGGCGTCAGGGGCCCATCCGAGCGTCGCGACTGTCAAGAGGGCTCCAGCGGCGCGCCTCTTCCGCCAGAAACGCCAGGAATCGATTGACCATGCGCGGATCGAAGCTCTTGCCGGCCCCCGCGCGCACGGCCGTGACCGGCTCGCGTGAGTCGGCGGCATAGGCGCGCAGCACCGCGAACGCGCGGGCGACCCGGGGGATCGATTCGCCGCGTAGCCCTTCCGGGTAGCCGCGGCCGTCCCACCGTTCGGTGCCATACAGAAGTGCCGAGAAGAGATGGCTGAACGCGGGCGCCGGCCCGCCGGATCCGGGACCGGGGCCGGCGCCGTTCTCGCCGGCCAGGTGCAGCTGCGGACCAGGTCGTGAGGTCCCGAGTACCTGGAGGGCGGCGGCCAGGGCCACGGCCTCTTCGTGCGTCAGGCCCGCGCGCACGGCGAACCGATACCCCAGCCCAGAGAGCGGGCTCTCGTCGGCCTCGGCCGGCATGATGGCGGGCGCTTCGTCGCCGTAGCTGTGCACGCAGTCGCGGCCGCGCGCCTTGGCCGCCAGCAGCGCACCGTCGGCGGCGCCCAGGATGCCGTCGCTGTCGTTCGCGTCACGCGGGAAGCGCGGCGACACCGATCGACACGGTGACCGACACGGACGGCTCCAGCGAGGACAGTCTCGGCCACCTGGGCGCGGATACGCTCGGCCACCTGGCGCGCCTCGGCGAGGTCGGTGTGCGGCAGGATCATGGCGAATTCCTCGCCGCCGTAGCGGGCGGCGAAGTCCGATTCGCGTGAGCAGCGCTGAGGACCGCGGCGACGTCGCGCAGCACGTCGTCGCCGCGCTGGTGACCGACGGTGTCGTTGACGGCCTTGAAGCGGTCGAGGTCCATCATGAGCAGGCAGAACTGCGCGTCGTAGCGCTCGGCGCGCGCGACCTCGAGCGCGAGCGCCTCCTGGAAGCGGCGGTGGTTGAACAGGCCGGTGAGACCGTCGGTGGAGGCCTGCACCTCCATCTCCTTGTAGGACGCGCGCGTTGCGGATCGCGATGGCGGCCAGGTTGGCGAACAGCTGCACGATCTCGAGCTCGCGGCTGCTCGAACGTGCGCCCGCCGAGCCGGTCGATGGCGAGCAGGCCGATGACCGCGCCCATGAAGCGCAGCGGCACGAGGATGGAGGCCTGCTGCTCGAGGTCGGTGCCCGGCACGACGCACGGCCGCGCGGATCGGCGTTCATGTCGTTGATCAGCTGCGGCTCGTCGTGGCGCACCACCCAGCCGCCGACGCCCTGGTCGAGCGGCTGCCGGAACTCGCATCATCTCGGTCGGCCCACTTGTCCTGGGCGAAGATCGTGACCAGCTCGCTGGCCGTCTCGTCGACGAGCGCGATGTCGATGGTGTCGTAGTCGACGAGCGTCTTGAGCACGTCGGCGATCTGCCCGAACACGGCCGTGTGGTCGAGCGTCGACAGCAGCGACCCGCGACAGGTCGAGCAGGTCGTGACGCACCTCGAGCTGCTGCTCGAGCAGCTCGGTCGTGCGCGCTGCAGCTCCTCGTACTGGCGGGCGCTCTCGATGGCCGCGATCGGCGAAGGTCGCGAAGACCTCGAGCTCGCTTGGCGAGGTCGAGCGTCGGGCAGCCGGCGATCGGACGGGTCGGCGAGGTCGAGCACGCCGATCGACGCGGTCGGCGCGGTCGCGCAGCGGCACGAGCAGGCGTGTCGTCGCTCTGCCACTCGCCGGCGGCGCGCGCCCGAGGGTCGGCGCCGGGAAGCAGGCGCTGTCTCGTCGGGCCGACGGCTCGTGCGTCGCGATGTCGACGAAGAAGGCGCAGCCGATCTGGTGCCGCTCGACCAGGAGGCGTTCGAGCAGGCCTCGGCCGGGACCGGCGTCGTCGAGGATCGTGCGGTCGACGCGCCTCGTCGCGCCCGACGACGGCGTGCGCGCGGAACAAGGGCTCCGTCGGGCTCGCGCAGGTAGACCGCGATCTCGTTGAAGCCGAACGTGCGGGCGGACGGCCGTGGCGATGGCGCGCACGACGCCGCCGAGGTCGGGGCTGGAGCGCAGCAGGTTGCCGAGCTGCACGAGACTAGCGAGCAGCCCGTCCGGTCCGGACCAGGATGATGCGTCCTTGAAGAACAGACCCAGCGGAGACTCCCCCTTGTGCGCGCCCACCAGCGCGCCGTGCCGTCGCAACGACACGCCTATAGTACCCCCTGCACCGTGGGATACGCCGCGTCCGGGCGCTCTACGTTCGGCATTCTGTAGCCGGATCTGTCGACGGCCGTGCGGTCGAGCCTGGCGGGGGCGGGAGTGCGAGGGGAAGTCGCGTCTGAAACGGGGCGGGAGCGGGCGGGGCCGGAGACCCCGCCCGCTCCCGCAGTCGTCTGCGGCGCCGGTCGTCCCGGCCGGCGCCGCTCCTACTTGTCGTACGGCGGCAGCTTGAGGATGCGGCGCGCCTCGTCGGGAGTGGCACAGTCCCTGTCCCACTCCTGCGCGAGGCGCGCCACGCGCGCCACGAGCTGGGCGTTGCTCGTCGGCCAGCACGCCCTTGTGGTAGAAGACGTTGTCCTCGAAGCCGAGGCGCACGTTGCCGCCCAGCGCGAGCGCCGTCATCGTGACCGGCATGTGCCAGCGGCCGATGCCGGTGCAGGTCCAGGTCGAGCCGTCGGGCAGCCGGTCGACCAGGAAGACGAGGTTGCGCGGCTCGCCGCTCATGCGAGCCCGGCACGCCGAGCACGAAGTCCCAGTGCAGTAAGCGGTCCGGCCGGACCGAACTTCTTGACCAGCTTGAGCGCGTTGTCGATCTGGCCGGCCTCGAAGATCTCGAACTCGGGACGCACGCCCGGCGGCCTTCTGGCGCTGGTAGAACTCGCTCATCAGCGCCGTGTCGTTGAAGAACACGTCGTCGCCGAAGTTCGCCGTGCCGGTCGTCAGCGAGGCCATCTCGGGCTTGAGCTCGAGCGGCTGCAGGCGCTCGTCGGCCGTCATGCCCATGGCGCCGCCGGTCGAGGTCTGGATGATGATGTCGGTGCGCTTGCGGATCTCTTCGATGGCCGCCGCGAACACCTCTCGTGCCTGCGTCGGGTTGCCGGCGGCGTCGCGCACGTGCAGGTGGTACATGCGAGGCGCCGGCCTCGCGGCAGCGGGCCGCGTCGGCGCCGATCTCCGCGGCGCTCACCGGCAGGGCCGGCTGCGCCTCCTTGGTCGTCTCGGCGCCGACGCCGGCGACGGTGATGATCAGCTTGTCCATGTCAGCCTCCTACTTCGTGCCAGGGATGGCTCTCGGCCACGTAGGCGAGCGCTCTCCTCGACCACGTCGAGGGCACGCGTCGAGGTCGTCTTCGGTGTGGCGGTAGGCGATGTACCAGTGGTGATACGGCTGCACGAACAGGCCGCGGCGGATGCACTGCGTGTAGAACTCGGTGCGGCGCTCCTTGTAGTGATCGTCGACGTGGTCGAAGGTGAGGAACGGCATCGGCGGGATGCCCGACTTGGTGACCGGCACGCCCGAGGCGTCGACGATCTGCGCCGAGACGCTCGAGGAAGCGCGTGCCGCGCTCCCAGATCGCGTCCTGCACCTTCTCGCGCTCGAGGATCTCGAGGCACTTCATGCTGGCCGCCATCTCGAGGCTGTTGGGGAAGTAGGTCGAGCTCAGGAAGGCGTCCTTGACGTAGACGCTCATGATCTCGCGCTTGCCGACCAGGGCGGCGATGGAGTAGCCGTTGGCCATCGCCTTGCCGACCGTGGTCAGGTCGGGCGTCACGCCGTAGCGCTCGCTGGCGCCGCCCATGGACACGCGAAAGCCGGTGCGGATCTCGTCGAAGGTGAGCACGGCGCCGTTCTTGTGCGCGAGCTCCTTGACCGCCTCGCAGGTAGCCGGGCGGCGGCGGCGATGATCGGCTTGGCCATGGGGTGGCCGACCGGGGTGATGATGACGCCGGCGACCTTGCCGGGGTTCTCGGCGAAGACGCGCTCGAGGTCCTCGATCTTGCCGTACTCGAACTCCTTGGTGAGCTCGCCAGACGGCCTGCGGCACGCCGCCGTGGTGCTCGACGCACCAGTCGCCCCAGCCGTGGTAGCCGCAGCGGGCGATGACGTCGCGGCCGGTGTGCGGCGCGCATCGCGCGCACGGCGGCGTTGGTGGCGTCGGAGCCGGTCTTGACGAGGATCGTCTGCTCGCCGCAGGGCATGATGTCGGCGAGACGCTCCTCGAGCTCGTTCTGCAGCGGCTGCACGAGGCTGAAGCAGAAGCCCTTGTCCATCTGCGCCTTGGCGGCGTCGTTGATCTCGGGCTCGACGTAGCCGAGGATGATCGGCCCGTAGGCGCAGAGCATGTCGATGTACTCGTTGCCGTCGACGTCGAAGATGTGGCCGCCCTTGCCGTGGGTGATGAAGACCGGGTACTCGCCGACGACGAAGTTGTAGGGCCGGCGGATGCCGCCGACGCCGCCGGGCGTGAGCCGCTGGGCGTCGTCGAGCATCGACATGGACTTGGTGAGGGTGAGCGGCGGCGCGCTCTGACGCTGTCTTGGTGGTCATGATGGCTCCTTCGTTGCTGGAGATTGACTCGATTGTATGCGCTTCACACGCCGTGCGGCGCCGAGGCGATGAGCGCTTGGGCCGAACGTCGCCGGACCGTGACGACCGCGCGGCGGGTCAGCCCGGATCGGTAAGCTGACGGCAGAGCGCGGCGCGGCGGACTCCGTCGCGGTCGCCCCACCGGGCGTCGCCGCTCACGGCGTGGGCTCCAGCGACGCGTGACCTGGTCTTCGCGCTCCCCGAAGAGCACGACGAGCAGCGCCGGCGACGCACGATCAGGGCGCCGCCGACGATGGTCCAGCACCGAGATGCCCTGGCCCAGCAGCAGAAGCGCGTAGAGGGGCGCCGACACCGGCTCGAGGTAGCCCAGGATCGAGGCGTGCTGCACGCTGATCGCGGCCCACGCCCTCCGTCCACATGGTGTAGGCGAGGGCCGTGCAGACCACGCCGAGGATCGAGGCCGGCGACGAGGTCGCGGGTGCGTCAGCCGGTAGCCCGCGCCGACCGTCTGCCAGAGCGCCAGGGGCAGCAGGACGAGCGCGTCGCAGCCAGGCCTCGGTGAAGACGATCGTGACGCGCCGACGACGCGGCCGGTGAGGTCCTTGACGACGAGCTGGAAGACCGCGTAGCCGAGCGCCGGCCGCGAGGCCGGCGACCACGCCGCCGGTCGACAGCCTGACCCCCTCGCCCGAGCAGTGACGGCGCGAGGATCACGGCCAGGCCGGCAAGGGCGAGCGCCAGGGCCGGGTAGACGATGCGGCTCGGTCCTGGCCTTGAAGATGCGCGGCGCCACCAGCGCGACCCAGACCGGCGCCAGGAACTGCAGGAACATGCCGATGGCGACGCTCGTGCTCGCGGATGGCGACGAAGAACAGCAGCAGGGTGAACGCGTCGACGAGGCCCATGACGAGCAGCCGCGGCCGGACGCCCGTGCCGCGGACGCCGGCCAGCGGCCGCCGGCGCGCGAAGAGCGACGCCGAGCACGAGGCCGGCGGTCACGAAGCGGATCACGAGCAGCGCGCTCTCGGGCGCGGTCGTCCAGGCGACGAGCGCGCCGATCGAGACCCATGATCAGGTACGACCCGGCGACCAGCAGGTAGCCCTGGCCGAGGTGAGGCGGCGGCGCGCGGCGAGACCGACGGCGCCGCTCACAACAGCGCCATCTCGGCCGATTGCTGCTCGGGCGCACCGAACACGACCACGAGGATGCCGGCGACGACGATGAGCGCGCCTCCGGCGAGCGTCGTCGCCGCCGTCGCCCTCGCCCAGCAGCAGCAGCGCATAGAGCGGCGCGCTGAGCGGCTCGAGGTAGCCCAGGATCGAGGCGTGCTCGACGCGGATGCGGCGGATGCCCTCGACGAAGATGACGTAGGGGACGGCGGTGCAGACCAGCGCCAGTACGAGCACCACGCCGAGATCGTGGGTGGTCAGCCGGAAGCCGGTGGCGGCCATCTGCCAGGCCGCCAGCGGCAGCAGGAAGACGACGTCGAGCACCATCTCGCTGAGGGCGATCGTGACGCTGCGGGTGGTGCGCGTCAGCGCCTTGGTCATGAGCGCGTAGCCGGCGTAGGTGAGACCGGTGGCCACGCCGCAGAGCGACGCCGAGGGTCGAGAGACGGTGCGCGCCGACGAGGCCGGGCAGCAGGATCACCGCCATGCCGGCGAGCGCCAGACCAAGGGCGGGATAGACGACCCGGTCCGGGCGCTGCCCGAGCAGGCGCGGCGCCAGCAGGGCCACGTAGACGGGCCCGGTGAACAGCAGGAACATGGCGATGGCGACGTCGGTCAGACGCAGGGCGATGAAGAAGAACAGCAGCGTCGTGGCGCTGAACGTGCCCATGATGAGCAAGCGGATCGACCACACGCCGGTCGCGCAGCTCGGCGAGCATCGCGCGGCCGCGCGAAGACGACGGCCACGACCGACGCGGCGATCGCCATGCGGGCCACGATGAGGGCGCTCTCGGGCATCGTCGTCATGCGCACCAGCACGCCGATCGAGCCCCAGACGAGGAAGCTCGCCGTGGCGAGGCCGTAGCCGAGGCGGTCGCGTCGCGGCGGCGCGACGGCGGCGCCTGCGGCGCCGTTCGCCGCCGCCATCAGGCGTCCGCCCTGTCGGGCAGCGCGCCGTCGGCCAGCGCCAGCGACGGCAGTTCGGGCTCGGCATCGGCGCTGCCGTAGCGCACCACGATCACGCCGGCGCCGATGATCAAGCGCGCCGCCGGCGATCGTCCACCACGACGGCACCTGGCGCAGGAACAGCAGCGCGTAGACGCGGCGCCGTCACCGGCTCGAGGTAGCCCATGATGGCGGAGTGCTGCACCTTGATGAAGTGCATGCCGTCCATGATCAGGCTGAAGGTCAAGGCTGTGCAGACGACGCCAAGGACCGCCGCGACGATGATGTTGCGGGGGGTGAAGTCGGAGGCCGACGACTGCGTCAGGCCGAGCGGCACGAGCAGCACCACGGCCATGGCGCACATGGCGAAGACGATGGTGGTGGCGTGCACCCCGCGGTGACGCAGCTGCTTGCCGCCGATGAGGTAGACCGAGTACATCGCGCCCGCGATCACGGCGAAGAACAGGCCGTAGGCGGTCAGCTGGAGGCCGTTGCCGGTGAGTCCGGGCACCAGGATCAGCGCCATGCCGCCGAGGCCGACCGCCAGGGCGACGTACACTGCCTTCTCCGTCCGGCCGCCTTCAAGGTAGGGCGCCACGAACGCCACATACACGGGCGCAAGGTACGAGAGGAAGATGGCGATCGCCACACCGGTCTGGCGGATGGCGATGAAGTAGCTCAGCAGGTTGAGCGCCAGCGCGACGCCGCAGACCAGCAGGCGGATCGTGGTCCCCCGGTCGGCCACGAGCGCCTGCCAGTCGCGGCGCGCAGCCACGACGATACCCAGCGCCAGACCCGGCGAAGCACATGCGCAGTGCGACGAGCATGCTGGCCGACATCGTCGCGTAGGTGACCAGCGTGCCGATCGCGCCGTCGATGAGCCCGGCGGCGAGTGTCTCGGCGTAGCCGCGGGCGCGGCGCGCGTTCACGCCGGCACCGTCTCTTCGGCTCTGCCCAGGGCGATCGCCACGGCGCCGGCGCCGATGATGAGCGCGCCGCCGAGCCAGGTCGACTGCGCTGGGTGCTCGCCGACCAGCAGCAGCGCCCACAGTGGCGCGGTCACCGGCTCGAGGTAGCCCAGCATGCCGGCGTGTTCGATGCGCACGAAGCGGATGCCGTCGGTGAACAGACTGAAGCAGAGCGCCGTGTAGACGAGGCCCATCACCAGCACGATGCCGGCGTCGGGCCAGGTCGGCCGGTAGTCGCCCTGGACGGTCTGCCAGACCGCCAGCGGCGTCAGCAGGACCGTCGTGGCGGCGCAGTGGAACAGGGTGAAGGTCGTGCCGCTGATGTCGCGTCCGACGCTCTTGGTGAGCAGCAGCGCCGTCGCGTACAGCGCGCCGGCCACGACGCCGCAGGCGATGCCGGGGCCGAGGTGCTCGCCCCGCGCGGTCAGCCCAGGCACGATGATGAGCGCCATGCCGACGGCCGCGACGGCCACGGCGACCATGTCGATGCCCTGGCGGCGGGTGTGCAACACCCACGGAGCGACGAGGGCGATGTAGACCGGCGCCATGTACTCGAGGGCGATGCCGACGGCGACGTTGGCCAGCCGGATCGAGGCGAAGTAGAAGAGCAGCTCGAAGGCCACGACCACGCCGATGAGCACGAGCCGGCCGAAGCGGCCCGAGCGGCGTACCTCGTCGATGCCGCCGGTGAGCAGGAAGAGCACGCCCAGGACGACCCCTGCCAGAGCCATGCGGCAGACCAGCAGCAGGCTGGCCGGCATGCTCGAAAGCTGCAGCAGCGCGCCCGAGGTGCCCAGGATCAGCGAGGCGACGCCGATCTCGGTGTAGCCGCGCAGGCGGCCCGAACCGAGCCTGAGCGCCGTCGCCTCGCTTGCCGACACCTCGGATCCCCTCTGCCTGCGGCCGTCAGGCGAAGCCGAGTTCGGCCGTGAACACCTCGTTGAAACCGCGGTCGGTCGCCAGATCGAGGAACGACAGGCGGCCGGCGAGCGCGGCCATGGCCCGGCGCTCATCGACGTCGATGAGCGCCATCTGGGCGCCGACGCCGGCCGCGTTGCCGACGAAGGCCACGAGCTCAGGGACGACCGGCGGCAGCAACCCGATCGCCAAAGCGTGGCCGGTGTCGAGCTCGTTGCCGAAGGCGCCGGCCACGAAGACCTGGGCCAGGTCGGCCGGCTCGAGACCGGCGGCGGCCAGCAAGAGCTTCCAGCCGCTGGCGACCGCCGCCTTGGCGAGCTGCAGCGCCCGCACGTCGTGCTGGGTGAAGACGATGTCGCCCTGCGGGCCTTCGGTGAGCAGGTACTCGAGTCCGTTGCCGTTGGCCGACGCGCTCTGACGGACCCGCGGATGCGACCGCAGGCGGCCGCCGGCGTCGACGACGCCGGCGGCCACAAGGCCCGCCAGCAGGTCGACCACGCCCGAACCGCAGATGCCCAGGGGCTCGCGCCCGCCGATGGTCTTTATGCCGTCAGGTTCGCCGTCGGCGCCGATGGTGACGCGCTCGATCGCGCCCTCGACGGCCTTCATGCCATGGGTGATCTGATAGCCCTCGAAGGCGGGACCCGACGCGCAGCTCGTCACCACGACGCGGCCCTCGTGAGCCAGGGCGATCTCGGTGTTGGTGCCGATGTCGATGGCCATGACGGGTGCGCTCGCCTGGCTCAGCCGGGTGGCGACGATCACGGCCAGACAGTCGGAGCCGACGAAGCCCGCGATCGGAGGCGGCACGTGCACGCCGCCTTCGGGGTTCGTCTCGAGGCCGAGATCGGCGGCGCGCAACGTCACCGGCGCCGCCAGCGCCGGTGCGAACGGCGCGCCGCCGAGCCCCACGGGCGAGAGGCCGAGCGCCAGATGGTGCATCGCGGTGTTGCCCACGATCGTCATGTCGTAGATGTGGCGGGCCGTGACCTCCTGGCGAGCGCAGAGCCGCTCAAGCAGCTCGTTGATGCCGCCTCGCGCCGCTTCGCGCAGGTCCTCGAGCCGGTCGTGGTAGATCGCCTGGGTCAGACGGGTGATGACGTCCTCGCCGAAGCGCATCTGCGGGTTCTCGATGGCCTCCTGGTCGATCTGGCGGCCGCTCTGCAGATCGAACAGATAGGCGATGATCTTGGAGGTGCCGATGTCGACCGCGACGCCGAGCAGCGGGCCGCCGGCCGCATCGTCGTCGGCGCCGCCGTCCGCCATGGCCGGCAAGCCCTCGACGTCGATGATCCGTCCCTGATAGCGGGTGACGGCCGCGCGCCAGCCGGCGTCGCGCAGCGTGTCCGGCAGCTGCCGCAGCACGCTCAGCGGCAGGTCGTCGGCGCCGAGCGCTTCGAGCAGTCGCTCGCGGTCGGCGCGCGCGTCGCCGAGGGTCGGCGGCGCCAGGCTCACGACCTCGCGCGTCACCGCGGGTCGGGGTTCGCCGGGATGCAGGCGCGAGGTCGTCAGGATCTGGCGCCGCCCCTGCGTGGCGCGTACCTCGATGCTGACGCGCTCGGACAGGGGTACCGTCTGACAGGCGAGCCGCCAGCCTTGAGCCAGGCGGCTCGCCGGCACCTTCTGCAGCTCGGCCTCGGTCGGCTCGCTGAACTCGCCCGAACCCGTGCGCAGCAGGCACTTGCCGCAGGTGCCGCGTCCGGCGCAGTCGACGGGCACGTCGACCGCACCGCTCGTGACGACGGCAAGCAGGGTCTCGCCGGCGGGGATCTCGACCGTGACGCCGATGGGTTCGACGAATACCTTGGTCATGCCGCCTCTCTGGACGCCCTCGGGACGTCTCTTGAGCGGGTGGGGCGGGCGGCGGCTTGCAGCCGCCGCCCGCCCACGCCCGGTCGTGTCGGTCTTCTACCGGCCGTGTGGACCGGTCCGCAGTCCGCGCCTAGACGTCGGCCGGCCCGTGGATGTCTGCCATCAGGTTCTTGCGATCGCGCACCTTCTGCCAGCGCGCCGCCCAGACGTCGTCGAGCACGGGTCCGGGGGTGTCGAACAGACCGCTCACGCCGGTGCGGTCCCGCCCGGCCTCGCAGTCCTCGCAGTGGCACTCGAACTTGTAGTCGTCGGGCTCGACGTACTTGCTGATGACGCCCTCGTAATTGCGCAGGATGACCTGGTGGTCGGCCATCGAGATCATGTACTGCGGGATCACCGGCGTCTTCCCGCCGCCGCCGATGGCGTCGATGATGTACATCGGCACCGCGAAGCCGGTGGTGTGGCCGCGCAGGCTCTCGTAGATCTCGAGGCCCTTGGAGACCGAAGTGCGGAAGTGGCCGGTGCCCATCGGCCAGGTCGCACTGGTAGAAGTAGTAGGGCTTGACGCGGATCTTCACGAGACCGCGCACGAGCTTCATCATGACCTTCGCGCAGTCGTTCACGCCGCGCATGAGCACCGTCTGGTTGCCGAGCGAGATGCCGGCGTCGGCGAGCATGGCGCAGGCCCGCGCCGAGTCCTCGGTGATCTCCTTGGGATGGTTGAAGTGCGTGTTGAGGAACAGCGGGTGGTATTTCTTGAGCATGGCGCAGAGCTCAGGCGTGATGCGCTGTGGGCAGACCACCGGCATGCGGGTACCGAGGCGCACGATCTCGACGTGGTCGATCTCGGTGACGCGCTGCAGCAGCCACTCGAGCTTCTCGTCGGACAGGGTCAGCGGGTCGCCACCGCTGATCAGCACGTCGCGGACCTCGGGATTGCGCTTGATGTAGGTGAAGGCGTTCTCGTAGTCCTCGTCTCTCGCGGCGCCCTCGCTCTCGCCCACGATGCGGCGGCGGGTGCAGTGGCGGCAGTACATCGAGCACATCTCGGTCGCCAGGAACAGCACGCGGTCGGGATAGCGGTGCGTGATCAGCGTGGTCGGCGAGTCGATCGTCTCGGCGATCGCGTCTTCCATGTCGGCCTCGCCGACGATGAGCTCCATCGGCGAGGGCACGCCCTGCACGCGCACGGGGCAGGTCGGGTCGTCGGGGTCCATGAGCGAGGCGTAGTAGGGCGTCACCGCGACGCGGAACTTGCCCATGCAGGCCTCGAGGTCGGCACGCTGGGGGTCGGTCAGGTTGAGCACCGCGTCGAAGTCGGCGACCGTCGACAGCCGGTTGCGGACCTGCCAGCGCCAGTCGTTCCACTGCTCGTCGGTGACGCCCTTGAAGAGCGGTATGTCTTTCCAGTGTCGTTGTGTGGTCTCGACCGTCATGTCGTCTCCTTCTCGCGCAGCGCCCCCACTCGGACCCGCGGTTCCTTTGGCAGATGGCCCTTCGGCCGGTGCTTCTAGCGGGCGGCGGCTGCGCCGCCGCCCGCAGGATCCATGCTCGTCTGCAGGATCAAAGCCCTGCAGTCGCGATGATACGCCGAAGTGTCTCGAGCTTCTCGGGGTCCGGCGGCGGCACGTCGTGGCCGGCGACAAGCTCGCCGGCCAGCGCCGCCGCCCTGTCGCGGGCGCTCTTGCGGCCCTCACGGTCCCACGCCTCGTAGGCGCCGCGGTCGAAGAGCCGCGGCCGCCAGACGTCCTTCATGTGTCGCCGCGTGTGCCGCTGGCCCAGCGCGTTCCCGCCGATGCCCACCGCGGCGATCGTGTCGAGCGCGATCGTCTCGTCGTCGACCACGATCCCGGCGCCCACGAAGGCCACGTTCGACCACGTCTCGGCGTCGAGCACGAGCTGCTCGGGCGAGTAGCGTGTGCCGTGGTCGGTGTGGCCGGCGCCGGCCACGAGCGCGGCGCCGCCCAGTGCGGCGGCGAGCGCGGCGAAGACGCCGGCCTCGGCGGCGCGCCAGTCGTCGGCGGCGGGACGGTCGGCGGGAAGCCCGTCGACACGGGCAGGCCGGCATGCGCCGCGAGCTGGGCCAGCGCCGCGAAGGCGCCCGGCCAGGCGGCTCCGCCGCCCCAGCCGGGCGCATGGAGCGCGACGGCCGCGGGCAGCGCCGGGACGAAGTAGGACGAGCCCGGCGCGGCGAGCTGCTGCAGCGTGCAGGCCGCCAGGGCGGCGGCGTGGAAGGCGACGATCGCGGCGTCGGCGTCGCCCGAGAGGGCGCCACTGTAGGCCACGGGCTGCGTCAGCCAGCCGCACGCCAGCCCGGCGCGCGCGCAGGCGAGCAGCGGGCCGAGATCGGTCTGGTCGGCGCTGTGCACGACCACTCCGACCGAGGGCGGGCCGTCGTCGGGCGCGGCGAGCGCCCCGACGACCGCGATCAGCGCCTCGGCCTGCACGGCCGACAGAGCCCCGCAGACGAGGATCGGCTTGTTCGTGGCGGCCACGACCTCGGCCAGGCCGGCCAGGCGGGCGGTCGGGCAGGCCGACCGCGGCGACCTCGGGCAGCGCGTCGGCCAGCAGGCAGGCGGCGCCGAGGTCGGGGGCGGCGGCCATGGCGGCCAGCAGGCCGCCCGGGCCGCCGCCGACAAGGACATCGTTGCCCGGTGCGCGGCCGGACAGCACGAACGTGGCGGGCGCCTTCGCGACCGCGCCGCCCACGAGCTCGGCGGGAAGCCAGGCCCTGCCGGCGGCGCGGTCGACCCGGGCGCCCGCCTCGTCGAGAAGACGCAGCGCCAGTTCGCCGGCGATCGGCACGCCGTCGCCGGCCAGCACCGTGAGGGCCCGGTCGTGCAACCGCGCCGCATCGTGCTCGGCCAGCGGCCGGTGGCGCAGCCTCGGCCGGTCGGTCATCTCGCCGCCAGGCGTGCCCGAAACATGCGTCGTCTCAGCCACGAGGTCTCCTTCCGGCGGCGGCGGTCACGACTTCGTCGATGGCCCGCCGCGCCTCGTCGTCCAGATGGAACGCCGGCGGCTCGCGCCGCAGCGCCTCGCTGCGCTCCCGCACCCTTTCCTTGAGGGTGGTGGCGCCCTGCGCCTGCCAGTGCTCGAAACCGTCGCGCTCGAACAGGCCCGGCGACCAGAACTCGCGCCCGTGTTCGCGGGTGTGCAGCAAGCCGGCGAAGCTGCCGCCCGGGCCCACCGCGGAGATCTCGTTGATGGCCAGCGACCTCGAGTCGCTGCCCACCTCATGCATGAGCGCGCGCGCATACGACACGAGCTCGTGGCCGAGCACGATCGTCTCGAACGAGCTCTGCAGCCCGGTCTCGAGGTAGCCGACGTCGTGCAGCAGCGTCGCCCGCGAAAGCGCACCCAGCACCGCGGAGATGGCGGCCTCGGCGGCCCACTGCTCGTCGAGGACCTTGGCGTCGGACACTGCGGCGTAGGCGAAGCTCGGCAGGCCGTAGAAGTGGCACAGATCGCAGGCGGCGGCGTTGCCGAGATGAAGCTCGGGGGCGCCGAAGACCTCGATCGCCGACCCCATGTCCATCGTGCCGCTGCCGACGCCGAGCACGAACGGCGCTCCCGGTGCGATGAGCTGGTGCACGACGAGCGCGCTCAGGACCTCGGCGTTGCCCAGCAGCACGGTGGCCGCGACCGACGCCGGCGCGGACTCGCCCGACACGCCCGAAGGCGCGTAGACGAGCGGGATGCCCTGGCGGGCGCAGGCGACGATCTGGCGCAGCGCCTCGCGGCTGTGACCGAGCGGCGGCGTCGAGAGCACGTAGACGGCGAAGCTGTCGGGCTCTCCGCAGACCGCCGCCATCTCACGCAGACGCGGCAGCGAGGCGGCGTCGCGGGCGGTCGCGATGAGCGGCTTGCGTGTGCCGGCCAGCATGGCGGCGAACCGGGCGATGTCGTCTGCCTCGGCGGGCACGTCGGCCGGCCGGCCCATCGACATGACGAAGTCGATGCCGCGCAGCCGCTCGCAGAGCGCGGCCATGCCCTCGATGTCGGCCGTCGTCGCGGGACGCCGCTCCCCGGTCTCAGGGTCTCGAACGAAACGGCAGTCGGCGCCGGTGCCGAAAAAGCTGTTGCCGTCGGCGAGCTCGATGCCCTCGGGCGCTCCGCTGCCGTTGCCCGTCTCGCCTCGCGACTTGACCACGAAGCGTCGCGGGGCCGACGCGAGGGCCGCTCCGACCAGCGATGAGGGGATGCGGGCGCGCGTGTCTTCGACACGCGCGCCCGCATCCCCCAGCAGCCTGCGCACCGGCTCCCACGGCATGTCGACGCCGGTCTCTTCGAGCAGCGCCAGCGTCGCTTCGTGGACCTGCCAGCAGGCCTCGTCGTCCCACACGACCAGGCGGGCGCCCTTCATCGGCCCCGCCGGCGCTGTCGGCGTTCGGTCGTCATGCCTTGACGAGCTCCCCGTCGGCCCGGGCGACGATGCCCGCGATCTCGGCGACGACGTCGTCGGGCAGGGGTTCGGGCCTGTAGTTGGCGAGGATGTCGTCGGCGATCTCGGTGGCCTTCTCGAGCGCGCCCTTCTTGCCGCCGGCGTTCCACACGTCGTAGGGCGTGCGGTCCCAGACCGTCGGGCGCCAGATCTCTTTCATGTGACGCCGCGTGTGCTTTTCGGCGAGGTAGGTGCCGCCGGGGCCGACCTTCTTGATGAGGTCGAGCGCGAGCGTCTCGTCGTCGACGTCGACGCCACCGGCCACCTTCTGCACGATGCCGTAGATCTCGGTCTCCATGACCATGTGCGGGTAGTGGAGGATCTTCGAGCCGTTGAGCAGACCGGCGCCGTTCATCATGTCGGCGCAGGTCATCACGCTCGCGAAGGTCGACAGCGAATCGTCGACGGCCGCTTGCCAGTCGGGCTCCTTGGCGCTCGTCGCCATCGTGCCCATCGCCATCGGCACGCCGTAGAAGTGAGCGAGCTGGGTGGCGCCGGCGGCCAGCAGGTAGTCCTCGGGGCCGGCGGTATAGCCGCCTGTCTTGAGGTCCATGGCGCTCGGCGCGCCGGCGAAGAACGCCGGGCAGCCGGGATAGGCCAGCTCGAGGAGCACGACACCGCTGAGCGCCTCGGCGTTCTGGACGACCAGGTTGCCGGCCAGCGTCGCGGGACCGGTACCGGCGGCCAGCGGCATGGGCATGAAGCCCGACGCCAGGCCGTGCTCGGCGGCGACCAGGTTGGCTTCGAGGTTGGGGCCGTCGTGAGCGAGCGGGTCGACCGCGCACTGCATGAAGCTGATGATCGGGCGGCGGCGCAGCTCGGCGGTGCCACCGACGATCGCGGCGGCCATCTCGACGAGCAGCCTGGCGGCGTACTCGCCGACCGTCGTCACCGCCTGATAATGCTTGCCGGTGTTGGTGAGCACCGCCTCGGAGTCGTGCAGCGCCTTGGTCGCCGGCGGCACGTCCTGCGAGGTGACGACCGGGCCCCAGTAGTAGCTGATATTGGGCAGCGCATCGACGAAGCGCGCAGACGTAGCGGCATCGGCCTTGGTCGAGGTGCGCTTCTCGCCGGTGTGGTGGTCATAGACGAACACGCCGCTGCCGTCGTTCGACAGGTAGCAGTGCTTGCGGTCGATGATCATGTCGCAGTCCGGGTCGCGGCCGGCGAGCAGGTACTGGTCGGGGACCTGGGCGACGGCCTCCATGACGATCTTGCGCGGCAGCTTGGCGATGTGGGTCGTGCGGTCGACCGAACACCCGTTCTTCTCGAGGATCGTGAGCGCTTTCTCGGAGGGGAAGCGGATGCCGACGTCCTCCATGACCTCGAGGGTCGCCTCGTGGATCCGCTCGAGCTCGCTGGGGGAGAGGACATCCCAGTGGAGTCGGGGGGCGATGGGGTTGATCCGTGGAGTCATGGGCAGCAACCTCGCAGGTCAAGGGTGGGGTGGCGGTTGGTGGGCGAGCATCGACCGCGGGGGACGCGGCGGCAGGTCCGGTTAGAGCCCGGAGGTGCGGCAGATGGCGATGATGGAGGCTGCTGGCACGCCACGAGTCTACCAAATGCCTGCATCTCGGCCAACCGGGCTCACCCGCCGACGTCGAAGACGAACGGCTCGCTGCGGTGCTCTATGCCGCGCACGTCGATGTTGGTCCCCCGGCTCAGCATCATGCTGACCAGCCTCGCCTGGTGGTCGAGGGGCTCGAGGAACATCGCGATCAGCGTCGTCTTGCCCTCGCACCCGCGGGCGCGAAGCTCGCGCGCCGCCACGCCGCACTCGACCCACTCCCGGCACCACTCGCCGGGCTTGAGGACAAGCGGGTAGTCCAGGTGAGGGTCGAGGTACAGGCGCGCCCCGAACATGGTGAGGATGATGCATGTCCAGACACTCAGAGGGCCGTCGGTCCGGTTGACCGCCGTGATCCCCAGGACGTCGACCGTCTCGCCGCCGGACGACTCGGTCGACAGCGCGACTCTGACGTCCAGGGCGCCCACGCCCTACGACCCTGTCTCGGCCCGCTCGATGATCGCCTGGAGCTCGGCTGCGACGTCGTCGGCGAGCGGCGCCGGCCGATGGCCGGCGAGGATGTCGGCGGCAAGCTGCTGCGCCTTCTCGAAGGCGCCGGGCTTGCCGCCCTCGAGCCACGCGTCGTAGGACGCGCGATCCCACACGGTCGGCCTCCAGATCTCCTTCATGTGCGCCCGCGTGTGCTTCTCGGCCAGGTAGGTGCCGTTCGGCCCCACGCGCGTGATCACGTCGAGCGCGAGCTGCTCGTCGTCGACCACGATGCCCTGGGCCAGACGCTGCACGATGCGGTAGACCTCGGTCTCCATGACCAGATGCGGGTACGACAGCATCTTGGAGCCGTCGAGCATGCCGGCGCCGCTCATCGTGTCGGCGCCGGCGAGCACCGAAGCGGCCGTCGAGAACGCGTCGTCGACGGCCGACTGCCAGCCCGGCTCCTTGGCGCCGGTGGCCATCGTGCCCATGTTGACCGGCAGGCCGAACGAGTGGGCGAGCTGCGTCGCGGCGGCGGCCAGGACGTAGTCCTCCGGGCCGCCGCCGGTATAGCCGCCGCTGCGCAGGTCCATGACGCTGGGCGCGCCGCCGAAGATCACCGGCGCGCCGGGCGAGGCGAGCTGCAGCAGCACGAGGTCGGCGATCACGCCGGCGGCATTGACGACGAGGTTGCCGGCGTAGGTGGCCGGCGCGGTGCCGCAGGCCATCGTCAGCGAGAGGAAGCCGCAGGGCAGGCCGGCCTCGGCGAAGACGAGGCCGGCCTCGAGACTCACCGCATCGTTGCCGAGCGGGTCGACCGGGCAGGCGATGAGCGACACGATGGGACGGCGCCGCAGCTCGTCGTGGCCGCCGCATGTCGCGGCAGCCATCTCGACGAGCAGTCGCGCCGCCCGCTCCCCAACCGTCGTGACGGCCTGGTAGTGCTTGCTCGTGTTGGCGAACACGGCCCGGGCCTCGTGCAACGCGCGCGTCGCCGGCGGCGCGTCGCCGGCGGCGACGATCGGCCCCCAGTAGAACGACACCTGGGGCAGCGCGTCGGCGAACCGCGCCGACTCGGCCACGTCGGCCAGCGTCGAGGGCCGCTTCTCGCCGCTGCGGGGGTCGACGACGAACACACCGCTGGCGTCGGTGGACAGGTAGCTGTGGCGGCCGTCGAGCGGCAGATCGCACGCAGGGTCGCGTCCGCACAGGCTGAACTCGCGCGGCGCCTGTGCCAGCGCCCCCTCGACGACGTTCCGAGGCAGCCGCGCGGTCTCGTGAACGCGGTCGACCGCGCACCCGCCGGCCTCGAGTACGTCGAGCGCGCGCGCCAGCGGGAACCGCACGCCGGCCTCGGCGAGCACAGTGAACACGCCTTCACGAACGCAGTCCAGTTGGGACGGCGTCAGGACGTCCCACGAGCTACGGCGAACAATCGGATCGACCCTCATCGCGCGGAGTCTACACCGGGCTCGCGAGGGTCGCCTCCCAAGTGCGACGCCCGCCGCGATCCCCATCCTCGCGCGGATCCGCAACGAAAGAGGGGCGGGCGGCGGACTCGTTGAGCCCGCCGCCCGCCCCGACGCCCGGCGACTGTCTCAAGTGTCGTCGGAGAGCCAGGTATTGGCGTCGGGCATCTGCGGCGCGGTCCCAGGCAATGGGATCTTGTCTGAGGCCAGCGTCGTGCCGTCGCCGGCCGACATGTCGGCCTCAGGACGCTCGCCGGTCCGCACGTCGACGATCTCGACTCCGGGCGTGATGCCGAGCTCGGCCGCGTGCTGTGGTTCCTTCTCGGGCAGGATATGCCGCAGGAACTGTTGCGTGCGCGCGTCCTTCGGGTGAAAGAAGACCTCGCTGGGCGGGCCTTCTTCGATGAAGTAGCCGTCGTCCATATACACCACGCGGTCGGCGACGTCGCGGGCGAAACCCATCTCGTGGCTCACCACGATCATCGTCATGCCGCCTTCGGCGAGCTCCTTCATGACCCGAAGCACCTCGCCGATCAGCTCGGGGTCGAGGGCGCTCGTCGGCTCGTCGAAGAGCATCAACACCGGCTCCATCGCCATGGCGCGGGCGATCGCGACACGCTGCTTCTGGCCGCCCGACAACTGGCTGGGGAAGAAGTCCATGCGGTCACCCAGGCCCACCTTGGTCGAGCAGCTCGTGGGCCTTCCTGGTGGCCTCGTCCTTCTTCTCGCCGCGCACGAGTATCGGACCCTCGATGACGTTCTCGGTGGCGTCCTTGTGGGGGAACAGGTTGAACTCCTGGAACACCATGCCGCATTTCATGCGGATGTCGTGGACCGCGTGCTTGAACCCGCCGCCGTGGCTGCCGCACGTCACGTGCACGCCGCCGATCGAGATCTCGCCGGTGGTGGGATCCTCGAGGAAGTTGAGACAGCGCAGGAACGTGCTCTTGCCGGAGCCCGAGGGGCCGATGAGGACGATCACCTCGCCGCTGCGAACCTCGAGGTCGACGCCCTTGAGCACGTGGTTTCTGCCGAAGTACTTCTGCAGCCCCTCGACCTTGACGATGAGTTCGCGCTCGCCGAGCGGAGTCTTGGTGACATCTTCAGAGATCGTCGCCACGGCTACCTCCTCTCCTTCTCTCTCGCCTTGTCGCGCGCCATGCGGTTCTCGAGCCTGGCCTGCCAGAACGAGAAGAAGATGGTGAGGACCCAGTAGAACGCCGCCGCCACCAGCAGGGTCGAGAAGTTGTTCATCGGTACGACGAGCCGGCGAGCTGCGCACGTCGCAACAGCTCCTCAACAGTGATAGTCGAGACCAGAGACGTGTCCTTGATGAGGGCGATGAAGTCGTTGCCGATGGCCGGGATGACGATCTTGAAGGCCTGCGGCAGGATGACACGGCGCTGAGTCTGCCAGCCGCTCAGGCCGATCGCCCACGCGGCTTCCTGCTGGCCCTTTGGGACCGCCTGGATGCCCGCCCGGAAGACCTCGGTCAGGTACGCGCCGTAGTTGAGCGAGAGCGCGGCGACGCCGGTCACGAAGGCGCTCGGGCTGGGGCAGCCCGTGAAGGAACGAGACCCTGTTGATGACCTCCGGCGCGGCCAGGTAGATCACCATGATCTGCAGCAGCAGCGGGGTCCCCCGGAACAGCGAGGTGTAGAAGGTCGCGAGCCAGTAGGGGATGCGGCCCAGCGTCATGCGGGCCATGTAGCCCCAGCTCTGGTAGCGGTCCCAGGCCTGCTTGTAGCTCATCGTCTTGCTGAGCCGGCCAAGTGAGCCGAACAGGGCGAAGATGCAGGCGAACACCATCGAGAGGATAGTCAGTTCGACGGTGATGATGCCGCCCCGGGCGATGTAGGTCCACCACTGCTTCATCACCTGGACGACTGATGAGGCTGTCACCGCTGCCGGCGACGCCCGTCGAGTCGAACTGCCAGGTCTTGGTGGCCCTTGCCCCATCCTTGGTCTCCAGGGTGACCTCGAAGGAATGCTTGCCGGGACTCACCGTCGGTGAGGTCGCCCAGTCGAGCGGGAACTGGAGCCTGGCCACGGTACTGGATCACCGGCGGCTGCCGGCGTCGATGATCTGGCCGTCGATGTTGAGCTGCACTTGGCGGGTCGACCGGCTGCGACCCCGTCCTTGTAATTGACCAGACGGAACCGCCGTTCCAGGCGTCTGCCGGTCCGGCCGCCGGGGATGGTCCCGTGCACGTGACGCGGCGGCCTCGGCCTTCCCGCCGCCAGGACGACGCCCGTCGTCAGCGCCGCAGGTCGAGGCCCCGAGAGCGCGGCCGAACAGCGTGGTACCGCGAACAGCTTACGTGGTCTGCGTCGTCTTCCTTTCCTCAGAACCTCGGGTCGGGGGTCGGGCGGGGCGCCAGCTACGGGCGCCCCGCCGGCCACCACGGTATCGGTACGTTCAGGCCCAGGGCGGACTGGAAAGGGCCGCTCGAAGTCTCCGGGAACGTGATCCTGACTACTGAACGTCAGGTCGAAGCCGTTGTACCAGTGCTTCGACATGGTGGTGAGCTGGCCATCGGAATGCATCTTGTTGATGGCGTAGTTAAGAGCGTGAGTCATGTCCTGCGACTCGGCGGTGCGTGTCGCGAATGCCAGCGTCTCGTAGTATAGCGGCTTGCCGGTGAACTCGAAGGGCTAGCCCTGACGAGGATCGCCTGCTGCTCGGTCGGCCGGCCGACATGACGTCGTCGAGCTTGCCGTTCTGGAGGTCCGGGAAGGCGTCGGGTCGGTCGCGTAGGTGTACGACGCTTGATCTGCGGGTACTTCTTCAGGAACGTGGTAGTAGGTGGTGTCGGCGCCCACGCCGACCTTCTTGCCGAGGAGGTGCCTTCACGCCGGTGATCTCGTGCCGCCCTTCCTCATCATTACCTGCCCCGAGGTGTAGTAGTACGGGTCGGTGAAGGCGACGGACTTCTTGCGGTCTGGGTGATCGTCATCGAGCCGATCGAGACGTCCCAGCGCTTGGTCTTCAGGCCGGCCGGGATCGTCGGTCCCAGTTCGGGTTCACGAACTTGATCGGGACACCGAGGATCTTGCCGGTGGCGTTGGCGACGTCGACGTCGAAGCCGACGAGCTGCTTGGTGACCTTGTCGACTGAACTCTGCGGCGCGTAGTTGGCGTCATTGGCCACGACGAGCTGGTTGGCCGTCAGGACCTCCTGGGCCAGACCGGTGGGCGCGTGACCCAGGATCTTCTGCCACACCTGCGCAGTGGTCTGTGTGCCGGGGCTGCTGCTCGCACTCGTGCCGCTGTTCGAACTCCCGCAGCCGGCGACGAGCACGACGGCGAGGAGTGCCACCAGGACGAGAGCGACCAGGGGCGCCCACTTGCGTTGGCTCATGTTGCCTTCCTTTCCTGACTCCGCCCACGTCATCGCGGACGGGCCGACCCCGGGTGCAACGCAAGCACAGCGCCACCCCCGCTTATTCCCAAGAGACAGGCTCGGAGCCTGAGATTGAGGACGTTCTGATGAAGCCCTTGCTCAAAGTTATACAACACGCGCACAGGATTACAACCGGCTGCACGCACGCTCGGTTGCGCACTGCGGGGCGGGGGCGGGTCGCGCATCACGGCGCATAGAGCGCCAGTCCCGCCGCCGGGGCCTTCGAGAGGTCATGACCCCCGTACCACTTGGCCGAGATCCTCGCCAGGCTGCCGTCGCCGCGCATGCTCGCGATGGCATGATCGAACAAGGCGGACAGATCCGTCTGTCCCATCGCCGTGGCGAAGCCCAGCGGCTCGTAGAAGAAGGGACCGCCGATGGCCAGGGACTCGCCGCTCGCGATCGCGCTCCAGGCGTTCGCCTGGTCGGTCATCACGGCGCCGATCTTGCCTGCGTTCAGGTCGGCGATCGCCCCGCTGATGTCGCCGTACGACACCACGGAGACGCCGCCGATCTTCTGCAGCCAGCGTTCGAAGACACTCTGGGCGACCGCGCCCACTGTACTGCCCTGGAGCTGTGTGACACTCGCAGGCGGGCTGGCCGCCGAAGGCACGAGCACCACGGCCTGCTGATAGGCGTAGGGCGCGCCGAAGGAGAGTGCGTTCCGCGCGCTCTTGGTGATCGGCAGCGAGTCGATCGCGACGTCGCACGTCCCATCGGCCAGCGTACGGGCGACGGTGTCCCAGGCGGGGATGACGAACTCGACCTTGAGGCCGAGGATCGCGCCCACGCGGCGGGCGACGTCGATATTGAAGCCGACGAGCTGCTTGCTCGAGGGGTCGAGCGAGCTCTGTGGCGGGAACGCCCCATCGACCGCCACGATCAGCGTCTTCTTCTGGACGACGGCGGCCGCAGTGCCCGTGGGGGCGTGGCCCAGGATAGCACGCGCAGTGGCGGCGGGGTCGGTGGCGGCGCCGCCGGCCCCGCCGCCACAGCCGCCCACGATCAGGATGGCGACCGCCGCCAGCGCCACGGCGACTGCCGCGAGGCACGCGGGCGGATGGCGTCTAGAAGCCAACCGTCTCGCCGGCGACGAGCTGCCGCAGCTCGGCGTCGAGATCGGGGGCGAGAGGTGGAGGGATGTGCGTCGCCAGCAGCTCGCGCGCGAGGCTGCGCGCGGCCTCGCGCGCCCCGCCCGCGGCGTCGCCGGGCAAGAGACTCTGCGCCGCCGCACGAACTGCCTGGGGCGGCGTCATATCGGACGCGACGCCGGTGGCGGCGGCGGCTCTCGCCGCCGCCGCCACCTCGGTCCCGAGCATGAGTTCGTCGAACGAGAAGATCCGGCCGCCCGCGACCATGCCCACACCGGTCAGCATGTCGACGCCGGCCAGCATCGACAGCCAGGTCGTGGTGACATCGTCGACAAGGGTCTGCCAGCCCGGCAGCTTGGCGGCCGAGGCGTTCACGCCACACATCGTCGGAAGTCCATAGTAGGCGCCGATGTCGCCGACGGCCGCGCCCATGAGCGTGTCTTCGGGAGCCCCGCCGGAGAAATCGCCGGTGCGCAGGTCCATGACGCTCGGGATGAAGCAGATGAAGACCGGCGCGCCCGGATGCGCCGCCTCGATGGCGCAGACGCCCGAGAGCGACTCGGCGATCCCCACCACCAGCGAGCCGGCCATCGTGATCGGTGTCGTCGAACCGCCCTGCGGCATGGTCACGAAGCCGATCGGCACCCCGGCGGCGGCGAACACGAGCCCCGCTTCGAGGGTGCCCTCGTCGTGACCGAGCGGTGTGATCGTGCCGAGCAGAGCGGAGATGGGCGAGGCGCGGCGCACAGCCTGGCCGCCGCCGGCGATGGCGCGGGCCATCTCGACCGCGACCTGGGCCTGGGCCTTATCGACGATGGTCACCGTCTGGACGTGCTTGCCCGTGTTGGCGAGTACCTCGTAGATCTCGTAGAGGCCGCGCCGCTCGACCGGCCGGTCCTGCGCGCTCACGGTCGTCCAGCAGAAGTCCACGTCGTCGAGCGCATCGACGACGCGGGTGATGGCAGCCACGTCGGCGGCCGTCGTCGGCCGCTTTGCGCCGCTGTCGAGATCGTAGATGTCGGTGGGGCAACCGTCGGTGGTGAGCAGCGAGGTCTCGCCGGTCACCAGGGTGCGATTGGCGCGAGCTCCGAGCGTCATGCGAGCCGGAGCGAGCGCTACCAGATGGCGGACGACGTCAGGCGGGATGCGCACGGTGTGGCCGTCGATATGAGCACCGGCGGCGGCGAGCGCCTCGCGCGCCGCCGCCGAGGGCATCGCCACGCCGGTCGTGGCGAGCACGTGCAGCGCCGCCGCGTCGAGCCTGTCAAGGTCGCCCAGGGTGAGGATCTCTATACGTCCAGCCAGCCTGGGGAGCATGTTGTGGCACGAGCACCACCATCCTGTCCGTCTGTGCGCGTCGCTGGGGCCGGCACGAGCGACTCGCCGGTGCCGATGGCCCCTACCGGGCCGCATCATTGTGGGGTCGCACCGCGATGCCTGCAACCCGCGGGCTCAGCGCGTCTCGCAGGTCGGTGCTGCGGATCTTCAGCATCGTCGTCGTGGTGCCACCACCGCAGTACACGACCGGCTCGACGAAGACCTCGGGGTCGACGACGACCGGGATGCCGCCCGGCAGCCCACAGGGCGGCACGGCGCCGGGGCGATAGCCGGTGAGCGTGGCCACCTCAGGCGGCGGCGCAAGAACGGCGCTGCGGCAGTCGAGGGCGGTCAGCAGCTGGACGGTGTCGACCTGGGAGTCACCGGGGACGAGACAGAGGACGGGACCGGCGTCGGTGACGAACAGCAGCGACTTGACGATCTCGCGCGGGGTCACGCCGAGCAGATCGGCGGCACGGCGTGCGGTCGTCGAGGGGGCGGGCAGATGGACGATCTCATGCGCCACGCCCTCTTCGATCAGGTAGTTGTGCACGTCACTGCAGGATCTCATGAGGCCCCCGGGTCGCGCGGTGACTCTACCACAGCGATGAGAGTGGGCTACGATGGGTGCCATGAAGACACGCACGGCACGGCAACGGTTCGTGAGACGGCTGGCCAACGTCCTTCTGGTCGCCGGCGGTCTGACCCTCGCGTTCCCGTTCTGGTCGTCCGCCTACACCCAGCTTCAACAGGGGCGTCTGCGCAGCGACTACCGGGCGGCCACGAGCGCCTTCGCTACCTCCGCCGCGCGCGATGCGCCGGCGCTGGCGCGGCTGCGCACCCCTGAGCAGAAAGCCCGCCAGCTCGCGGCGTTGTTCGCGCGTAGCCTCAGTCCAGGCCGTCCCATCGGGCGGCTCATCATCCCTCGCATCGGCCTGAGCCGTATCGTCGTCCAGGGATCGACCGGCGCACGCAGCCTCAGCCCGTCGGCGGACACCGGCTATCTGCGGGGCGGACCGGTGCACTACGGGGTGACGCCGCTGCCTGGTGCCGGCGAGCCCTTCGCCATAGCCGGCCACCGCACCACGTACGCCGCCCCCTTCTACCGGCTGAACGAGCTGCGCCGCGGCGACACGATCGCGATGGAGACGCCCTACGGACGGTTCACGTATCGGGTGGCCCGGGTGACCACGGAGCTGCCCTCGGACGTCGGCGTGCTCTACGACCGCGGCTACGCGCTCGTGCTGACGACCTGCACGCCCCGCTACAGCGCGAGCCACCGCCTCGTGGTGTGGGCGACGGCCGGACCGTTCACCCTGAAGTAGTCGCGACGGCCCAGGTCAGTCCGGGAACGGCGGCCGCTCCGGTCGGGAACCCTCCAGCAGCAGGACCCGATAGCGCTCACCAACCGCCCCGCCCGGGTGACGCGAGGGCACGAGCACGAGACCGTCGGCGAGCGCCATCGAACGCAGGATCCCCGACCCCTGCGGCCCGGTCGTCGCGAACCGCCAGCCACCCTCGGCGTCGCGCTCGAGCCGGCAGCGCCGCACCTCGACTCTGTCCTTTGTCGGCCTCACCGGCTCGAGCGCCGCGGCCGCCACCCACGGCCGCCAGATGTCGTGTCTGCCCTGCATCGTCAGCAGCGCGGGGCGCACGTAGAGCTCGAACGACACCATGGCCGCGACAGGGTTTCCGGGCGCCCCGAACACCAGCCGCTCGCCGCCGGCGCCGTAGACCCCGAACGCCACGGGCTTGCCGGGCTTGGTGGCGACGCCCCAGAACCGCCGCTGCACCCCGAGCTCGTCCTGGACCTGCTTCACGAAATCGTAGTCGCCTACCGAGACGCCGCCCGACGTGATCGTCACGTCGTGCTCGAGGGCGCGAGCAATGAGGTCGCGCGTCACGGCACGGTCGTCGCGGGCGATGCCGAGC
Organism: uncultured Actinomycetes bacterium; assembly: GCA_963833555.1. Taxonomy (GTDB): domain Bacteria; phylum Actinomycetota; class Thermoleophilia; order UBA2241; family UBA2241; genus CAWHYB01. The sequence continues at coordinate 268,121 of CAWHYB010000002.1, forward strand.
AGCACGGGCTCGGCGCCCGCGGCGAGCGCCTGGCCGAACGCGGTGAAAGAGTTCGAGTTGCGGATAAGGCCGGGCGCGAGCGCCTCGCCCGGCGCGACCAGCTCGCTGCCGGTCGCGAGGATCGCGACGCTCGGGCGGCGCGCCACCTCGACGCTCTCGACGCCGACCGACGCCAGGAGCCCGACCACGGCAGGCGTCACGACGGCGCCGGCGGGCAGCACCATGTCGCCGCGCCGCAGATCTTCGGCGGCGCGGCGCACGTTGCTGCCGGCATCCGGCGCCAGCTCGACGAACAGCCGGCCGTCGCGCTCGCGCGTGTGCTCGACCTGTACCACGGTGTCGGCCCCGACCGGAAGCGGCGCTCCGGTCATGATGCGCGCCGCCTGGCCGGGGCCGACCGGCCGCCGCGCCACACTGCCGGCCGGGATCTCCTCGACGACCTCGAACCCGTCCTGGAGAGGCACACCACCCAGATCCGCGGCGCGTAGAGCGAAGCCGTCCATGGCCGAGTTGTCGAACGACGGGACGTCCTCGGGCGAGACGACATCGGCGGCGGCGGCGCGGCCGAACGCCTCGAGCAGCAGGACACGCTCGGCGCCGAGCGGCCGCGCCGCGGCCAGCACCAGGTCGATCGCCTCGTTCAGGGGGATCATCGCGCGGCCTCCCGATCGCTCGTCGCCGGGGCGCGACGCCGCGCCCACCACAACAGCCCCAGGGCGACCGCCACGCCGGCCACGTCGACGGCGAAGTCGCGCCAGTCGGCGGAACGGTAGGGGATCGGCGCCTGGATGATCTCGATCGCCCCACCGTAGCCCGCTCCCGCGAGCGCCCCGGCGCGCAGCCCTGCGTCGTCGTGCCCGGCAGTTCGCCAACCGCCACCCCGGGCGACCGCGACGAGCACCGCGAAGAGGCCGAACTCCAGGAAGTGGCCGACACTGCCCGACGTGCTCCAGGTCTCCCGGGGCACGAACCCGAACACCCAGCCGACAGGCACGACCGAGACGACCAGCACCACGATCCCCCAGACAAGCCAGCCGCGGCGGGCGATCAGGTCCATGTGGGACGGCCGGTCTCGGTCGGGGGCGCGGGCGCCCCAGACGCACCGGCGCGGCCGGCGGCGACCGAGCGCGCGAAGCGCTCGTCGCCGTCGGCCGCCACGACGAGCAGCAGCCCGCCACCGACACCTATGGTGGCGCCGCGGCGTGCGATGCGATTACTCAGACCGCGGCAGGTCGCGGCCGCGAGCGGCGCGTTGGTGAGCGGATACTCGAGCCCCTTGAGCGTCACGACGGCCGTCGGCGTGAGGGCGAGCAGCGACACCCGGGTACCGGGCGGCGAGGTCAGGTGCAATCGCGCCGGCGACCACACCACCGTCGCGGCGACGCCCGGCGCGGCCAGGCGCGCGTCGCGCCCGCGCGACGCGAGGCCGCGCAGCAGCGCGACGTGGCCGATCTCGTGGTCGAACGCGCCGCCGAACGCGCCGAGCAGCACGATCTCACCCTGGTGGTTGGCTTCGGCCCAGGCCACCGCCAGCTCGGCGTCGGTCTCGTCCTTCTTCACCGGGTGCTGCACGACCTCTACGCCCGCATCACGAGCCTCGACGACGAGCTCCGCATCGAGCGAGTCGAAGTCGCCGATCAGCACCCGCGGCCAGCGGCCGAGGCGGCGCAGGTAGCGGTGGCCGCCGTCGGCGGCCACGACCACCTGCGCCGCCTCGATCTGCCGCACGTGCCAGGCCTCGTCTTCGTAGTCGCCGTTGAGCAGGATCACACAGGTCATGACGATCTTCTTCTCATCAGTCCCCCCGGCCGGCGCCCGTCGCGGCATCGTAGGCCCGAACACCACCGCCAGCAAGACGACGGTGAGCAACGCCTCGGGCACGAGGTACAGCAGATTGTAGGTCAACGAGTACAGCCAGACCGGCTGGCCGGCGGGCGCGTAGGACGCGAAGAACACGATCCCCGACAGGAAGTGGCAGACGAAGCGGGCGCCGACGCCCACGGCGACGGCGCCCGCCAGCGAAGCGACGAACGGCGCCAGCGCACGGCCGCGCAGCGTGGCCGGCGCGCGACGCACAGGCACGAGCGCGGCCAGGCCCAGCGCGCCGAACGCCAGCGGGTAGTCCAGCACCAACTGCACCGGGTGCACGACGAACGCCCCCGGAAGCAGGAGCTGCACGAAGCCGTAGACGACGCCGGCGGCCACCCCGAGGGCCAGGCCACGGCGCACAGCCAGGAACAGCAACGGCAGCATCTCGAGGCTCACTGAGCCCCCCTGGGGCATGACGAACAGCTTCACGAGCCCGAGGGCCGCCGCCAGCGCGACGGCCACACCCGCTTCGGCGATGACCTTCGCGTCCCAGCGGTCGGGTTCGATCACCACCCTCGGCTTGACGAATCCGATCGCTCGTGACCTGACGGATTCGCGACGGGTCCGTCCGTCGACTGTCTGATCGGCATGTGCGCGAGGCATCAGATACTCCCTTCGCTGGCATTACCCAGCAGCGCCGGTGTAGCGAGCGCCGCCACCCTCGGGGTGGTCAGGTTCTGCGCGTCGGCGCTAGGAAGCGCCCTCTCAGCCCCTCTCTCAGGAGCTCCGCAGGACGCGTTCATCATACCCCGCGTGGGCCCGAGACGACCCCGCGGCGGGGCCGCCGTGTTTCAAGACCGTCGGAGACCGTTGACAGAGCCCTGTGGAAAGTGTGGATAACTTCCTTTTGCCACGCACACAGGCTCGAACCCGGGGTGAAGAAACCGCTGGTGCGAAGAAGTTGACTTGACAGCGCGGTGCCCCGGCTATCAGTGCGTGGCTGCGGCCGGTTGCAGGTCTTTCCTCGAGACACCCGGTCCGATTTGCCCCTTGACAGCATGCCCTCGGATGCCTTTCCGTCGCCCCGACCCCGCGCCCTGCCGCGAGGGGCAGTGAAAGGCGCTTTTCCACAAATGCTGGAGTTTGCGCTGAATCGGTCCCTTTCGGCCGACGGCTCTCCACAGTTGTCGAAAACCCTGTGGACAACCACGTTCGTTCACCTGCAAATCGGCTTTTCAGGCCGACCCGCGGCGGGGACCGCTTTGGTATACTTCCAGCCCCCATGGAGTCGTTCCTCGACAGGCTACTGGCCCAGGACTCAGCACCCTCCGCGGCATCGGCGGTGATCGCGGCGCCGGCCGCAGTCGCCGGTGAGCCGGCGGAGGGACCGCTTGCGGCGCGTCTGCCGGAGCCGCCGTCGGGCCCGGGCGCACCCCGCATCGCCGTCTACGACACGCTCACCAGCCCGCCGCGGGTCATCACCGTCGAAGAACGCGACCTTCCGTCGCTCATCGGCTCGCTTGCCGAGAAGACCTACCATTCCTGTCGCGAGCAGGGAGGCAACGTCCCGTTCACCGTCATCAACGAGCTCATCGAGAACCTCATGCACGCCTGCTTTCTCGATGTCGTCATCACCATCCTCGACGGCGGCCGACTGGTGCGCATCTCGGACCACGGTCCGGGGCTCGACGACAAGGAGCGTGCCTTCCTGCCGGGCTTCACAACGGCCACCGCCGCGCAGCGGCGCTTCATCCGCGGCGTCGGCTCGGGCCTGCCTATAGCACGCGAGTCGCTCGGGTTCCTGCGCGGCGTGATCACCGTCGAGGACAACCTCGGCGGCGGCGCGGTCTTCACGATCAAGATGCCGCAGCAGCAGCCGGCCGAGCCCGTCCCCAAGGCGGCTCCGCCGCGCACCCGCGTCACCCTGCGCCAGCAGAAGGTCCTCGTCCTGCTGATGGAGCTCAACACTGCCGGTCCCAGCGCACTCGCCAAAGAGCTCGGGGTCGCTCCGGCCACAGCCTATCGGGAGCTGCATATACTGGAGACCATGGGTCTGGTACACTCGCGCGGCGACGGGAAGCGCGCCCTCACCGAAGAGGGGATGGGCCTCCTCGAGTCGCTCTTCTGACCACCTCTCGCCGACACGCAGTGCCGGTCGCCGCATCCGTGTCGGGCGGCAGGCGGCATCTTTGGGGGACGGCATCGACGACCAGCTGACACTCATCTGGGACGAGGCCCGCAGGCACATCCGCCAGCGTGTCAACGACCGCACCTACCGGCTCTGGTTCGAACGCACCGTGGCCGTCGGGCTCGAGGATGGGCGCTTCATCATCGGCCTGCCCAACGAGTTCGCGCGCGAGTGGGTCGAGTCGCGGTTCGCCGATCTCCTGCACGAGGCCGTCAGCAGCGCCATGGCCGACGACGTCGATGTGGTGCTCGTCGTCGACGAGCGAGCGGCCGCGATCGAGACAAAGGGGGACGACGGCCAGGCGGTCGAAGACGTCCCGGCGGGTCGCGCGGCCGGCGGGGCCGGCGCACCCGCGGCCACCGTTGCGCGTGACACAGACGTCGCCGGCCCCGCCGGCCTCAACTCCCGCTACGTCTTCGATCGCTGGGTCGTCGGCCCCCACAACGAATACGCCACCGCCGTCGGCCGCAGTGTCGCCGAGGCTCCCGGGTCGGCCTACAATCCGGTGTTCATCTACGCCGACACCGGGCTGGGTAAGACCCATCTCGTGCAAGCCATCGCCCACGAGATCGCGGCGCGCTCTCCGGCACTGCGGCTCAAGTACGTCACCTGCGAGCAGTTCACCGACGAGTTCATCACGGCGGTCACCGAGAAGAACCGCGTCGAGGGCTTCAAGAAGGCCTACCGCACCAACGACGTCCTGCTGATCGACGATATCCAGTTCCTGGCCGGCAAAGAGGGCACCCAGGTCGAGTTCTTCCATACGTTCAACGCACTCTACGAAGCCGACAAGCAGATCCTCCTCACCTCAGACCGCCAGCCACGCGAACTCGAGGAGCTCGACGACCGCCTGCGCTCGCGCTTCGGCCAAGGCGTCGTCGTCGACATCGGGCGGCCCGACGTCGAGACGCGCATCGCCATCCTCCGCCGCCAGGTCAAGGTCGAAGGCTTCAAGGTGCGCGAGCCCGAGGCGCTCGAGTACATCGCCAGCCGGGTGTCGACGAACATCCGCGAGCTCGTCGGAGCGTTGCGGCGGGTCGTCAGTTACGCCTCGATCACCCACGGCGACGTCACTCTCGAGCTCGCCCGCGAGGCGCTCAAGGACATCCTTCCCAAGCCCTTCACGCAACCCATCACGGTCGAAGGCGTGCAAAGCGAGGTCGCGCGCCAGTTCGGCTGCCACGTGAGCGACCTGCGCGGCGACAAGCGCACCGCCGACATCGCCTACGCGCGCCACATCGCCATGTACCTGAGTCGCGATCTGACCGAGATCTCGCTCCCGCAGATCGGCAAGCGCTTCGGCGGGCGTGACCACAGCACGGTCCTCTACGCGGTCAACAGGATCGACCGCCTCCTCAAAGACGGTCACGACAGGCAGCTTCACGAGCTTCTCCAGGTCATCACCAGCCGCCTCCAGGCCGGCCGCTGACCGTCTCGACACGTCCCTGTTGACGAACCCGGGACAACGCGGTGGAGAATGTCGCGTGCCAGGGTCAAACCGGTTATGCTTGCGGGTGCCGAGGGGCCATGAGGGGGACTCCTGGGGGCTTGTCCACACTCTCTCCACATGGTTCTACAAGCGGCCGTCCACCGCAGGTGCAGGGTCTCAGCCCACTTCCCACAGTGTCCACAGGGGCTATGACTACTACGAGAAGAGACTTCTCTAAAGAACAGAGTAAGGAGCCGGAATGAGATTCGCCTGTGATCGCTCGACGCTGGTCGACAAGCTCAGCATCCTTGCTCGCGGCGTCTCGACCCGCAGCGCCCTGCCGGTTCTTTCGGGAATCCTGCTGCAAGCTCGCGATGGCCGCATCGATCTGTACTCCACCGACATGGAACTCTCGATCAAGGCCACGATCGAGACCCCGATCGAGACCGAGGGCGAAGCCGTCGTGCCGGCGCGCCTGTTCGCCGACGTGGTGCGTAACCTCGCTGCCGCCGAGGTCCGCGTCGAGGCGGGCGAAGGCGTCGTGAAGGTGACCGCCGGCAAGGCGATGTTCACGCTGAACTCGTGGGTCGCCAGCGACTTCCCGCCGACCTCGTCGTTCGACATGAGCGGTGGCTTCGCGCTCGGCACCGCGCCGTTCGTGGAGACACTTGAAAAGGTCGGCCGGGCTGCTTCGCGTGACGAGACCAGGCCGATCCTGACCGGCGTGCTCGTCACGATCGGCCCCGAACGGCTGAAGATGGTGGCCACCGACAGCTATCGCCTGAGCGTCAAGGAGACTCCGCTCGAGAGTGGGCCCACCGACGAGGTCCAGGCGATCGTGCCGGTCAAGGCGCTGAGCGAAGTGCAGCGCCTCGCGTCGGGCCTGGACGGCGGCGAACTACGCATCTCCATCACCGAGAACCAGGCGTTGTTCGAGGTCGGCGACGTGTGGATCGCGACGCGCCTGATCGACGGCCAGTTCCCCAACTACCGTCAACTCCTTCCCGACACGTTCGATCACGCCATCGAGTTCGATCGCGAGGCGCTTCTCGGCGTGACGCGGCGTGTCAGTCTGCTGGCGCAGAAGAACACGCCGCTGCGTCTGCAGTTCTCTGAAGGCAAGCTCGTCATCCGCGCCGTGACGCAAGACGTCGGCCAGGCCGAAGAAGAGATCGAGGCTTCGTTCGAGGGCGAGACGTTCGAGATCGGCTTCAATCCGCTCTTCCTGATCGACGGGCTCGAAGGGGTGTCGGGCGAGACCGCGACCCTGAAGTTCATCAACCCACTGCGGCCGGGCCTGGTGACGGGCGCCGACGACTCGTTCGTCTACCTCATCATGCCGATCCGGCTGAGCAGCTGATCGACGTCGCGGTCAGAGGTCCGCTCGCCCTGGGCGCCTTCCTCAAGGTGGCCGGGGCGGCCCAGACCGGGGGCGAGGCCAAGTTGCTGATCCAGGACGGTGCGGTACGCGTGAACGGCGCCGTCGAGACCCGCCGCGGCCACACCCTGCAGATCGGCGACGTCGTCGCCGTGGGCGCCACGGAGTACCGCGTGTGTTCATCGCCCGCCTGAGACTCGTCAACTTTCGCAGCTACAGCGACGCCACTGTCGAGTTCGCCCCCGGTCTGAACGTCATCGTCGGCCGCAACGCCAGCGGCAAGACCAACCTGCTCGAGGGCGCGTGGTTCGCGTTGCGGGCGACCTCGCCGCGGACCAACAAGGAAGAGAAGGCCGTGCGGTGGGGCGCGGGCTTCGCCCGCGCCGAAGCGATCATCGCCGTTCCATCCGCGGCGCGGCCCAGCGGCGAGAGTGGTCCCCAGGCCGACAGCACGGCAAGCCGCACGATCACGGTCGCCTATGTCCCCGGGCAGGGCAAGCAGGGCCGTGTCGACGGTGTCGAGGTCCAGTCGCTCGACGATCTCCGGCGGCAGGGCTGGGTGTTCATCTTCGTGCCCGAGTCTTTGCTGCTCGTGAAGGGCAGTCCGGCGCGGCGGCGAGCACATCTCGACGCCTTCGCCGCCGCGCTCGACCCTGGCTACGAGGCCGGCCTGCGCGACCTTGCGACGGTGCTTCGCCAGCGCAACGTCCAGCTGTTTCGCGTACGCGACGGCGTTCCCGCCGATACGCTCGATCCGTGGGATCGCCAGCTCGCGCGCGTCGCGTTGCCGTTCGAGGAGCGCCGCCGCGCGATCGTGGCGCGCCTTGCGGACCGCTTCGCGGCTTTCGCCGGCGAGCTGGCTCCCGAGGGAGGCGAGTACTCGCTGACGCTCGTGAGCCAGCTCGACGATCTGCGAGACCGCGGCGAAGAAGCGTTCATCGCAGCCCTGCGGGGGCGGCGCCCGGGAGAGATCGGCCGGGCAGTGTCGGGGTTTGGCCCGCATCGCGACGATCTGGGCTTCGCCGAGATCACCGGCGGCAGTGACCGAACAGCCGGCGGGGATGAGTCCGGGGCCTCGGCCGGCGCGACCGGCGGCCGGCGCGACCTGCGGCTCTTCGGGTCGCAAGGCGAGCAGCGCGCCGCCGTCCTGGCGCTCCTGCTGGCTGAGCGGGCGGTCGCCGCTGAGGTCACCGGCGACCTGGGTGCGTTGCTGCTCGACGACGTCATGAGTGAGCTCGACGATGCGCGCCGCCGCTTGCTCGTCGGCGCGCTGAGCGGCGGCGGCCAGGCGATCGTCACCACCACCAACCGGCTGTACTTCACCGACGACGAGCTTGCCGGCGCGCGGGTGCTCGACATCGGTCCCGAGGGACTCGAGCCGGTCAGGCACGACCAGCACGACGAGCCCAGTGCGCCTGACCGCCGATCGGCCCGACGGCGAAACCGCTCATGCCTGAGTTCTCGCGCCTCGGGGACATCCTCAACGCGGCGCTTGCCCGGGTCGCGAACAGCGACGAGGCGCGGGCATACCGGGCGTGGGCGCGGGCGGCCGGCGGCGACGTCGTCGCCGTCACCCGCCCGCGCCGCCTCACACGTGGCACCCTCACCGTCGAGTGCGAATCGTCGGCGTGGGCGAACGAGCTGACGTATCTCACCGGTGTCCTGCTCGAGCGTCTGAGTGCCGACGATCCCGACACACCGGTGAAGGCGTTGCGGTTCGTGGTGGGTCGTCCCCATCGCTCGCTGGACGCGCCCGAGGACTGAACCGCGTGGGGGCTGCGCCGGGCGTCTCGCCGCCCGGCGCACCGCCGCCGCAGGCAGGTTCTCGCGTCCCTTGCGGCGAAGTAGTGGGCGTCACCGCCCGCGACGCTGCGCCCCTTGCGGACGCGCCCAAAGGAGGATCCGGCGAGCTGGCTCAGACGCCACAGATCAACCGTCGGCCGATGCGTGGCGGGGAACCATCACCGGCCGTCGCCAAACGTCACCCCATCGCCAGCGAAAATGCGCTATTTGCGGCAATTATCTCACCTTCCTCAGCTTCCGGTCGAAGCCTACGGATGGTATAATCAGAGGCGTTGGTTCCCGGCCTTTTCACCCGCTCCACGAGCGTCCGCGGTCAGCCATGCGTCAGGTGAGGTGCAGTGAGTAAAAAGCAGAGTTACACCGCCCAAGACATCACCGTTCTCGAGGGCCTCGATCCCGTTCGCGAACGGCCCGGCATGTACATCGGCTCGACCGGGCCGCGCGGTCTCCACCACCTCGTGTACGAAGTCGTCGACAACTCGGTCGACGAAGCCCTCGCCGGCTACTGCGACGCCCTCACGGTGACGCATCCAGCCCGACAACTCGATCGTCGTGGTCGACGACGGCCGCGGCATCCCCGTCGGCATCATGCCCCAGTACGACAAGTCGGCGGCCGAGGTCGTGCTCACCATGCTGCACGCCGGCGGCAAGTTCGGCGGTCAGGGCTACAAGGTATCGGGCGGCCTGCACGGCGTGGGCGTCTCGGTGGTCAACGCACTGTCCGAGTGGCTCGAGCTCGACATTTACACCGACGGGTACCACTGGCACCAGCGCTTCGAACGCGGCGACCCGGTCACTGAGCTCGAGAAGAAGGAGAAGCTCGACAAGAACGGGCCCGACGGGCACGACCGTGTCGTTCATGCCCGACCCCGACGTCTTCGAAGAGGTCGAATACGACTTCCGGGTGCTCGCCCAGCGTCTGCGCGAGACGGCCTTCCTCACCAAGAACCTGCGCATCGAGCTCATCGACGAGCGTGCCGAGGGCGAGATCGATCACGTTCCAGTACGCCGGCGGCGTGCGCGACTTCGTCGGCTACATCAACCGCGACAAGGATCCCGTCCACCGCACGGTCATCTACTTCGAGAACGAGACGCCCGACGGCCAGGTCGAGGTGGCGATGCAGTGGAACTCGCTCCTACAACGACTCGATCTTCACGTTCGCCAACAACATCAACACGACCGAGGGCGGCACCCATCTGTCGGGCTTCCGCGGCGCCCTCACGCGGACCATCAACGACTACGCCCGCCAGAAGGGCCTGCTCAAAGAGAAAGAGGAGAACCTCTCCGGCGAAGACGTGCGCGAGGGCCTCTCGGCCATCGTCTCGGTCAAGCTCAAGAACCCGCAGTTCGAGGGTCAGACCAAGAGCAAGCTGGGCAACACCGAGATCCGCACCCTGGTCGAGACGACGGTCAACGCGAAGCTCGCCGAGTTCCTCGAAGAGCACCCCCCCGAGGCCCGCCAGATCGTCGACAAGGCGGTGAACGCGGCGCGGGCCCGCAATGCGGCACGCAAGGCGCGCGACCTCACGCGGCGCAAAGGCTTGCTCGAGGGCTCCTCGCTGCCGGGCAAGCTCGCCGACTGCTCGATCAAGGACGCGGCGCTGTCAGAGCTCTACCTCGTCGAGGGCGACTCCGCCGGCGGCTCGGCCAAGATGGCACGCGACCGCAGCTTCCAGGCGATCCTGCCGCTGCGCGGCAAGATCATCAACGTCGAGAAGGCGCGCATCGACAAGATGCTGCAGAACAACGAGATCCTCACGATGATCAGCGCGATGGGCACCGGCATCGGCGACGAGTTCGACATCACACAGGCGCGCTACCACAAGATCATCATCATGACCGACGCCGACGTCGACGGCTCGCACATCCGCACACTCATCCTGACGTTCCTGTTCCGTCACATGACGGCGCTCGTCGACGCCGGCTACGTCTACATCGCCCAGCCGCCGCTCTACCGCCTGAAGCAGGGCAACCAGGAGACGTACATCCACAAGGAGGCGCAGCTCGAAGACATCCTGCTGCGCGGCCGGCTCGAACAGATCAAGGTCGACAACACCGCCACCAACTTCAGCTTCTCCGAGGCGAAGTACCAGCGCTTCCTCAAGCTCTTCAGCGAGTACGAAGGCTGGGTCAAGAAGCTGAAGAGCCAGTGGGGCGGCGAGCTCATCGACTGGCTCAAGAACGGCCCGGTGATCGAGTCCGAGATCCCGAGCTTCGCGGCGCTGGTCGAAGCGCTGCGCGCCGACATCGACCCGCACTACGTCATCGACGTACTCAGCACCGACGACGAGACGCAGGTCGTCGAGACCCGCCTCGTCGAGCGCCGCACGGGCCTTGCCGTGGTGCTGCGCATCCCGTTCGCGACCCTGGCCAGCCGCGAGTTCCAGTCCCTGCGCCGCGTCGACCAGCGGGTGCGCGAGATGGTCGGCAAGCCGCCGTTCACGCTCAAGCTCGGCAATCGCAAGGCTGAGGCCGCGAGCTACGAAGACCTGCGGGTGCAGATCGTCGAGCTCGCCAAGGAGGGCATCCAGCTGCAACGCTTCAAGGGCCTCGGCGAGATGAACCCCGATCAGCTCTGGGAGACAACCATGAACCCCATGACGCGCACGCTGCAGGTGGTCTCGAGCGAAGACGCGCAGGCCTGCGACGAGGTGTTCACGATGCTCATGGGCGACAAGGTCGAACCACGCCGCCAGTTCATCGAGAAGAACGCCAAAGAAGTGAGGTTCCTCGATGTCTGATGGCCGCCCCACTCAGACTCTCTCAACCGACTGAACAGGTAGCCCGTGGACCATCTTCAGACACTCGAAGGCAAGATCGAGCCGATCGAACTCGAAGACGAGATGCGCTCGTCGTTCATCGACTACGCGATGAGCGTCATCGTCGACCGCGCGCTGCCCGACGCGCGCGACGGCCTCAAGCCGTCGCAGCGGCGGATACTGGTCGCCATGAACGACCTCGGGCTGGCGCCAAACCGGCAGCACCGCAAGTGCGCCAAGATCGCCGGCGACACGTCGGGCAACTATCACCCCCATGGCGAGGCGGTCATCTACCCGACCCTCGTACGGATGGCACAAGACTTCAACATGCGCTACCCGCTGGTCGACGGCCAGGGCAACTTCGGCTCGGTCGAAGGCGACTCTCCGGCGGCCATGCGCTACACCGAAGCCCGCTTCAGCAAGATCGCGGTAGAGATGCTGCGCGACATCGACGCCAACACCGTCGACTGGGTGCCCAACTACGACGAGACCCGGCGCGAGCCGACCGTGCTGCCGAGCCGCATGCCCAACCTCATGGTCAACGGCTCGAACGGCATCGCCGTGGGCATGGCGACCAATATCCCGCCGCACAACCTCGGCGAGGTCGTCGACGCCATCTCGACGCTGATCGACAACCCCGACGCGACGGCCGACGACCTCATGCGACACATCTCCGGTCCCGACTTCCCGACCGGTGGCGTGATCCTCGGCACGGCCGGCATCAAGGAGGCCTACCGGACGGGGCGCGGACGCATCCGCGTCCGCGCCAAAGCCCACACCGAACAACTCAAGGGCAACCGCGCCGCGATCGTCGTGACCGAGCTGCCCTATCAGGTCAACCGCGCGGCGCTCATCGAAGCCATCGTCGAGCTGGTCAAGTCCAAGAAGATCTCCGAGATCTCCGACCTGCGCAACGAATCCGACCGCGCGGGCATGCGCCTGGTCATCGAGCTCAAACGCGAAGCGGTCGCCATGGTGGTGCTCAACAAGCTCTACAAGCACACCCAGATGCAGACCACCTTCGGCGTCATCAACATCGCCCTGGTGGGCGGCGTGCCGCGCACGCTCACGCTGCCCGAGATGATCAAGGCCTACATCGCCTTCCAGAAAGAGGTGGTGATCCGCCGCACCAAGTTCGAACTCGACAAGGCCGAGACCCGCGCCCACATCCTCGAAGGCCTGCTCGTCGCGCTCGACAACCTCGACCAGATCATCACGATCATCCGCAGGGCGTCCGACGCCGACGTCGCCCGCACCGCGCTCATGGACACCTTCGAGCTCACGCACCCGCAGGCCCAGGCCATCCTCGACCTCAGGCTGCAGCGCCTGACCGCGCTCGAGCGCGACAAGGTCAAGGGCGAGCACCGCGACCTGCTCGTGCGCATCAAGGACCTCGGGCCCTGCTGGGCGACGAAAGCGCCATCTACGGTGTCATCAAGAGCGAGCTGCTCGAGATCAAACGCCTGTACAACGACGACCGCCGCACCGAGATCGTGCCCGACGAAGGCGAGCTCGACATCGAAGACCTCATCGCCGACGAGGAGATGGTGATCACGATCACCAAGACGGGCTACGTCAAGCGCCTGCCGGTGGCTACCTACCGCCAGCAAAGACGCGGCGGCATCGGCGTGACCGGCATGGACCTCAAGGAAGAAGACGAGGTCGAGCACCTCTTCATCACGAGCACCCACAACTACCTGCTCTTCTTCACCAGTGTCGGCAAGGTCTACCGGCTCAAGGTGCACGAGCTGCCGCTGGCCAGCCGCATCTCGAAGGGCAAGCACATCGCCAACCTGCTGCCGCTGCGCCAGGACGAGACGCATCTGTGCGGTCATCAACACCCGCAACTTCGATGTGAACGAAGGCAGGTTCCTGATCTTCTGCACGCGCAAGGGCATCGTCAAGAAGACGCTGTTCGGCTCGTACAACACGCCGCGCAAGAGCGACGGCATCATCGCCATCGACATCCGCACCGGCGACGAACTCATGGCCGTGCGCCACACCACGAGCGACGACGACATCCTCATGGTGAGCCGTCTCGGGCAGGCGATCCGCTTCCACGAGAACGACGTGCGGCCGGTCGGACGAAGCGCCTCGGGGGTCATCGGCATGCGCCTGCGCGGCAAGGACGAAGTCATCGCGATGGACATCGCCCGCGACGACGCCGACCTGTTCGTGATCACCGAGAACGGCTTCGGCAAACGCACGCGCATCGACGAATACCCGGTCAAGGGACGCGGCGGCCTCGGCGTGCGGACCATCTCGCTGACCGACCGCAAGGGGTACCTTGCCGGCGTCAGGGTGGTCCGCGACAACCACGAGATCGTCCTGCAGAGCCGCGACGGTGTGGTCATCCGTATGCGGGCCGACGAGATCCAGCGCTACGGCCGGGCGACGCAGGGCGTGCGCGTCATGAACCTGCGCGAGGGCGACCACGTGAGCGCGGTGGCGCGCATGATCGTGTCCGAATCGGGCGCCACCGACGAAGAGATCGACGCCGACTAGCCGGGGCGTGCAGGCGGACGGACGCGAGAGGGGCGGGAGGCGCATTGAGCGCCTCCCGCCCCTCTCATACGTTTCCGGCCGGTTGCCGATACAGTTCACTGCCGTGTGCGCCGCTGGTGGCACCATGTCGTGCCACGCCCGCCACGGCTCATGAACTGACGGTACCGACCGGGGAGGCGGGAGGCCCACAGCATGCTGCTCGCTGCGTTGCGTTCCGACAACCCCCTTGGAGGGGCGCCCCTGAGCTGCGACGACCGCGGCGACGCGTTCGTGCTGCACGGCGTGGGCGACGTCTCGGCCGGCAAGCTGCTCGACCTGGAGAACCGCCGTCAGCTCGTCTGGGCCGACCCCGTGACGCGCGAATGGGCGCTCGAGACGGCGGCCCTGCGCGTCCGAAAAGAAGCCGAAGCCAAGGCCGCGGAGCGGGCGGCCGAGGCGGCTGCGGCTGCCGCGGCTGCCGCGGCCGCAGCAGCCGCCCGCCTTCAGGCCGAGCAACAGGCCGCCGAGGCCAGCGCGCTCGCGGCGGGGGTGATCCCGGCCTCGACTCCCCAGACTCAGGTCTTCGAGCCGCCGACAGCTGTTCGGTCGCCGGCCGGCGTGCGTGCCGCCAGGACGACCTTCGAGCCGGCGGCTGCCGGCGCCCGTGGCGCCGGACGGGTCGTGTGGTCCGAGGTGGCGCCGGAACCGGCGTCGCAACTGGCGCCGCGGCCGGCCTCGCCGATCGCGGCCAAGCCGCGGACCGCAGAGGCCGAAGACCAGGACGCCGCACTGGATGTCACGCGGCGGGCCGACAGGCGCAGCGCCCGCCGCCGGCAGGAGCATCGCGCGGTGACGGCCGCCGCCTGGCTGCGCGTCTTGCTCTACCTGCTGATCGCGGTCGCCGTGGTCGTGGTCCTGTTCGTCGTCCAGAACGGCGGCTTCTAGTCCTCAGTCCCCGGGAAGCGCTCACCGCCCTCGCCGGTCGTCAGATCAGCTCGTGCAGCCGCCGCAGCAACGGCTCGAACTCGGGACCGCTGAAGCAGTAGCCGAGCTCGGTGAACGGCGCTCTCAGGCGATGGACCTCGTCGTGTACCGCCTCGCCGCGCAGCACGACGGCGGCAAGCAGCTCCGCTGCTCGCCGCCACTCGTCGGGGCCGAACCCGAAGCGGGTCATCTCGGCCACGCCCAACCGCAACGCGCCGGCAGCCGTGAAGCCCTCTTCGTCCGGCGCGGCCTGGTAGTTGCAGATGATGTCGTTCTCTTCGAGCAGGCCGGCGACCTCGGCCCCGCGGCCGTAGCCGACGCGCACGATCACCTGATGGGTCTCGGTGTAGTCGATCGCGGGGTCACCGGCCACGTCGAGCCCCTCGTCATGTAGGGCTCGCGCAAACGTCTTGGCGTTGGCGATGACGGCCCGCTGCCAGTCGTCCTTGAAGTGGTTCATCTCGTAGCTTGCCATCAGCAGCGCGAGCAGGGTGCCGAGATGGTGGTTGCTCACCGAACCGGGGAACACCCGCCGCTCGATCGCCTCCCACAGCTCCCACTCGGCCTGGGGCTCCTGCCAGCGGCCGCCGATCACGCCGCGCTGCGGTCCGAAGAACGTCTTGTGCGTCGAGCCGGTCACCAGGTCGGCGCCCTCGGCGAAGGGCTGCTGGAAGTACGGCCCGACCAGGCCGAGCACATGCGCCATGTCGTACATGAGCACGCACTCGAGGCCGAGCGCGTCGATCGCGGCGCGGACCTCGGCGACGGGCTCGCGGTGAAGCACCATGCTCTTGCCGAGGATGACGAGCTCGGGGCGCTCTTCTTCGAGCAGGCGCAACAGGGCGGGCACGTCCGCTTTGTAGGGGTTCTCGGCGAGCATCGGGATGTCGGCCACGGCGGGCATCTCAGTGCGAGAGTCGCGGGCGACGAAGTCGCGCAGCGCGCCCATGGGCTGGGCGCTCAGGTGGCCGCCCTTGCCGATGTGGTTGTTGACGACCTTGGCGATGCGGCGCGGCTCGGCCTTGCGGTCGGCCCGGTTCAGGTAGTCGACAAGGGCGCTGAACACCGCCATGTTGGCCATCTGGCCGCTGACGACCCGGGTATCGACCTCGGCACAGCCCAGATAGGCGCGCAACTCGTCTTCGACAAGGCGCTCGACGTCGTGGATGAAGCCCGTCCCCTGATAGTAGAAGACATCGACGTCGTAGAAGGCTTCGGCGCGACGGTGTTCGGCATAGCGGAACGCCGGGTCGGTGACCGACAGCAGGCGCACCATCGGCGAGGTGGTCATCTCGGAGGGGATCAGGTTGAGCGCCTGGTGCTGGCGCCACTCGTGGTTGTCGATGGCCTCGCCGAGCAGACGCAGCGCCTTCTCGCCGGGCTCGCCGCCGCCGAGCTCGGGCAGCTGCGGCGTGTAGTCCCAGACGATGGCGCGGGCGGCCGGCGGCGCGTCGCTGCGCAGGTGGTAGGGCACCACCAGTCCGGGGAGCCGCCGGCCGCGCACGTCGACCTCGACCTCGTCGTCCTCGACGATACGGCTGTCGATGTAGGCCAAGGCGATGGTGCGCAAGCGGTGCTCGTCTGTCTGGGTGGAGTACAGTCCTTCGCCCTCGATGCCCCAGAAGGGGACAGCGGTGCCGCTGGTCACCCAGCCGGCGGCAGCGCCGTCGGCCCGATAGACCTCCGCGCCCTCGCGGGCGACGCCCGAGCCGGTGATCGCCACCGGGCGTGTCAGCTTGGGCAGGTCGGCCACGAGCGTCCAATCGCGGGCGAGGATGCGCGCGAAGGCGCGGTGCTGACGTTCGAGCGCGGCGCGGCCGATGTAGTCGCCTTTCAGCGGCGAGAAGCTGACGGCGAACGAGGCCAGCGGGCAGGACATGATGGGGATCTCGTCGCCGGCGGGGTCGAGGCCGAGCTCGTGGCCGTAGAGCGGCAGGCCGGCCTCGAGCCGCAGGGTGTCGCGGGCGCCGAGCCCGACGGGCTCGGCGCCCGCCGCGACCAGCTTGTCCCAGAGCATGCCGACGTCTTCCGCGCCCACGAACAGCTCGAAGCACACCGGCTCTCCGGTGTAGCCCGTGCGTCCGATGCGCACCTCGGCCGTGCCGGCGCGCGCGATGGCGAGTTCGTTGCGGAGCGGCTCGGGCAGGCCGCCCTCGGTGAGCACCGCGCCGAGGATCTCGCGGGTGCGCGGCCCCTGCAGGGCGATCATGGCGATCTCGGTCGTGCGGTCGGTCAGCTCGAGCTCGAGAAAGCCGCCGCCGGCGAGGACGGACTGGAAGTGCTCCCAGTCCTTCTCGCGATTGGCCGCGTTGACCACCAGCAGGTACTCGTCGGGCAGGAAGCGGTAGAGGTAGGCGTCGTCGACCGCGCCGCCGGTCGGGGTCGGCACGATCGTGTACTGTGCTTGCAGCGGGTCGAGTGCGGCGGCGTTGTTGGTGAGCACGTGCTGCAGGAACGGCACCGCGCCGGCTCCGCGCAGGGTGAAGCGCCCCATGTGCGAAACATCGAACAAGCCGCCCGAGCGCCGCGTGGCGAGGTGCTCCGCGACGATGCCCTTGGCGTACTGGATCGGCATCGCCCAGCCGCTGAAGTCGACGATCTTCGCGCCGGCGGCGGCGTGACGGTCGTGGAGCGGCGTCTTGCGCAATTGTCCCTGCCCGATCGTCATCAGCTAGGCCTCCACGAACGCCTTGAACCCGGCCAGGCCCTCGCGGATGCGCTCGACGGGGATGCCCGAGTAGGCCAGACGGATGTAGCGACGCTGCTCGCCCGGCAGCTCGCGTCCGAAGTGCAGGCGCGTGCAGAACGAGACGCCGGTGTTCTGCAGCACGGTGGTGCGGAACTCGTTGTAGTCGGTCAAGCCTGTGTGCTCCATGGCGCCGGTGACCTCGGGGTAGAGGTAGAAGGTCGCCTCGGGTGAGTAGCACGAGACGCCGTCGATGTCGTTGAGCAGTCCGACGGCGACGTCGCGGCGCTCCTTGAGAGTGCGCAGGATCTCGCGCGGGCCCGACTGGTCGCCGGTGAGGCGCCTCGACGCCCGCCCACTGGATGAAGTGGCTAGTGCACGACTCCTGGTTCACATTGAGGGTCGCGATGACGTCGATGAGCTCCTTGGGACCGATCGCGCCGCCGAGGCGCCAGCCGGTCATCGCGAACTTCTTGCTGAAGGTGTAGAGGATGATCGTGCGTTCCTGCATGCCGGGCAGCGACGCGATCGACTTGCTCGCCCCTGAGTAGCGGACGTCCCAGTAGGCCTCGTCGGCGAGCACGTAGAGATCGTGCTTCAGGGCCAGCTCGGCGAGCGCCTCGATCTCGCTGTCGGGGCTCTCGGCGCCGGTGGGGTTGTGAAGGTTGTTGAAGATGAGCAGCTTCGTGCGTGGCGTGATGGCCGCCTCGATCGCTTCGAAGTCGAGCAGGAAGTTCGTCTCGCCGGGGACGAAGCCGTAGGGCTTGGCCACGCCGCCCAGGAACTCGATCTGCGATTCGTAGATGGGGAAGCCAGGGTTCGGGTAGAGCACTTCGTCGCCGGGGTTCATCAGCGTGAGCAGGAACTTCTCGATGACCGGCTTGCCGCCGGGCTGCACGGCGACGTTCTCGGGACCATAGGTGATGCCGCCGTGGGTGGCGGAGATGTCGTCGGCCAGCGCCTGACGCAGCTCGGGGATGCCGCCGTTGGGGCAGTACCCCGTCTTGCCGTCGGCCAGAGCCCGGTTGGCCGCCTCGATGACGTTCGCCGGCGTACGGAGGTCCATGTCGCCGAGATGGAAGGGATAGACGGTGTTGCCCTTAGCCGCCCAGGCGGCGCACTCGGCGCTCACGGCGAAGGCCGTCTCGGTGCCCAGGCGGGCGACCCGGTCGGCGATGGGTAGCGTTCCGGTGGTCTTCATGGGCTCCTCCTTGCCGGACGCTCGGCGTCCGTGCGTCCCTGCGGCCCCACGGTGGCAAGGCCGAGATCCTTCGCGTTGACGATGCTGGGCGCCGCTTGGGGTGGTGCGTCGCCCAGGAACGGACCGATGTCGTCGGGGTCGTCCCAAGCGGGCCAGCCCCGCAGGACGGCGGCGACGTTGGTGGCGGCGAGCGTGGCCATGCCCTCTCTGGTCCAGCCCGTGGCCGAGCCCAGGTGCGGGATGCCGACGATGTTGGGCAGCTCGAGAAGGCCGGGCTCGACCTCGGGTTCGTGTTCGAACACGTCGAGCCCGGCCCGGAAGTCGGGGTGCGTGCGGGCGTGCTCCACAAGCGCCGTGCTCGTCGACGAGCGGGCCCGCGGCTGGCGTTGACGAAGACGCAGTGCGGCTTCGTCAACGCCAGCCGCCTCGCGTCGATCAGATGATAGGTCTCGTCGTTCAGCACCGAGTGCACGCTGATCACGTCGGCTTCGCGCATGACGTCGTCGATGGTCGCTGCGCGGCGCACCCGGACCGGATCCTCACCGTGGTCTTCGAGGAAGCGGGCGTAGTCGGCGAGGTAGGCGCTCGAGGGCCGGCTGGGGATGGGGATCGAAGTAGACGAGGTCCATCTTGTGGCCCTCGACCATCATCCGCGCGTAGGCGGCACCGATGCGCCCGGCGCCGATGACGCCGAGCGTGCTGGCGCCAGAGCAGCTCGCCCTGGAACAAGCGTCGGCAGCCAGGCGCGGTAGCTGCCCGCGGCGAGGTACTCGTGTGACTCGACGATGCGCCGCGCGGCCGCGAAGGTCAGCGCGACGGCGAGCTGTGCGGTCGTCTCGGTGAGCACGCCGGGCGTGTTGCCCACCGCTACGCCGGCCGTCGTGGCGGCCGCCGACGTCGACGTTGTTGTAGCCGACGGCGTAGTTGCTGTAGGCGCGACCGCCGGCCGCCGCGAGCGCGTCGAGAGCGTCCGCGTCCCACGGCTCGGTGAGCTGGCCGATGACGCCGTCGCACGAAGCGCCGATCGCCTCGAGCAGCTCGTCGAGGCTCAAGACGTCGGTCGTCTGGCAGACCTCGACGCGGCAGTCGGCGGCGCGCAGCCGCTCGAGCCAGAGCTCGCCCGGGCAGCTCTTTGGTGACGCAGCACGCGCCGGCTCCCGCCGGGGTGAAGGATCCGAGCACTCCATGTCGCTCATACTGCTCCTCTTCATTCCCAGAAACGCGAAAAGGACAGGGCGAGCTCGCCTCACCCTGTCCCAGCTTGCGGTCGAGCGGCTGGTCCGGGGGCCCGTCGCGGCGCGATCCTTGAGCCTGAGAGTTTCGGCGGCCTGCCGGCCCCTTGCCCCTTCGGCGCCCATCGGCTGTCGGCGCGCACCTCTGGTGCGCGCGGCGGGCTCTCTCGCGACGTTCAGTCGGGCTTCCTTACTGTCGTTGCGTGCACGCAATCTAGCAGCGGCCTCCCGAACGGGCAACCGATGCCGTTGGCCAAGCGACCGCCACGCCACGCCCGAGGCGCCGTGCTAGACTTCGGCCTCGTGACCATCGACGACGACAAGCAGGCGACCGGCGGCCTCGAGACGTCGGCGGGCGGAGCGGCGCCTACGCCGCGCCGCCCGCGCGTCTTCGCGGCACCCAGCCCACCGGCGCCCTGCACCTGGGCAACTACCTGGGCGCCATCCGCAACTACGTCGCCCTGCAGGAGACCCACGACTGCATCTACTGCGTCGTCGACCTGCACGCCATCACGGTGCGTCAGCGCAAGGCCGAGCTGCAAGCGCAACACCCTCGAGATCGCCAACATGTTCCTCGCCGCCGGCAGTCGACCCGCAGCGCTCGATCGTCATCGTGCAGTCGCACGTGCCGCAGCACTCCGAGCTCGCCTGGATCCTCAACACCGTCGCCTACATGGGCGAGCTGCGGCGCATGACCCAGTTCAAGGACAAGACCGGCGGCGGCGAGAGCGAGAGCGTCGGCGTGGGCCTCTTCGACTACCCGGTGCTCATGGCCGCCGACATCCTGCTCTACCGCGCCGACGCGGTGCCGGTCGGCGAGGACCAGAAGCAGCACGTCGAGCTCACCCGCGACCTGGCCGAGCGCTTCAACAACGCCTTCGGCAAGACCTTCGTCGTGCCCGAGCCGATCATCCCAGCCGAGGGCGCTCGCATCATGGGCCTCGACGATCCCGACCAAGAAGATGAGCAAGAGCGCCGGACTCCGCCTACAACTACATCGCCCTGACCGACTCGCCCGACGACATCCGCCGCAAGATCAAGCGCGCCGTGACCGACTCGGGCACCGAGGTGCGGCCTGGCCCCGACAAGCCGGCGCTCACGCAACCTGCTCACGATCTACGGACTGCTGGCCGGCGAGACCGTCGAGACCATCGTGGAGCGCTACGCAGGGCAGGGGCTACGCCGATTTCAAGAAGGATCTCGCCGAGGTCGTGGTCGAGGCGCTGGCGCCGTTCCAGCGGCGCATGAAGCGAGCTCGCCGCCGACAAGGGCTTCACACTCGACGTGCTGCGCGACGGCGCCGAGCGCGCCGAGGCGATCGCCGAGCGCACGCTCGGCAAGGTGCGCGAGCGCATGGGCTTCGTGCCGAAGCCCTAGCCCTACGGCAGACCGACCTTCGTCCAGGCCAGGTTCAACGCGCGCGTGGCGCCGGACAGCACCCGACGTGCGGCCAGCAGCGCGGCCGCGCTGCCGGCGCCGACGCCGGCTCCTGCCAGGACGTCACCCGGGTAGTGCAGTCCCACGTAGACGCGGCTCACTGCGATCAGCGTGGCCAGGACGAGAAACCCGATCCCGAAGCGGCGGTTGTAGAAGAGCACCGCAGTGGCCACCGCAAAGGCCGCGGTCGCGTGGACCGACGGGAACGAGCCGTCGAACGATTTGGCGACGAGCACGTGGGCCGGGTGGACAAGGAACGGCCGCGGCCGGGTCCAGGCATCTGCGATGAGCGTGGCCACCCCGACGGCGAGAGCGGTCGCTACGAGAGCGTGAACGACGGCCTGCCGATCGCGCAGACGCTCGGGGCCGCGACCGCGGAACCAGAGCACGACGAGCAGGCCGACGACCACGAAGGGGCTCGCCTCCGCAAACAGCGCGACCGCCCGATCGAGCCAATGGATGTGACCGGCGAGCCCGTTGACGGCGCGGAAGATCGTGTAGTCGAGCGAGCCCATGCCCAGGATTATGCCTCAGCAGCGTCGGACGGGAACCAGTTGCCGTGTCAGGCGTGAAGGCGCTGGAAGCGCAGGACGCCCGACGACGTCGCCGCGGCCCAGGTCGGGAAGCGCCACGGCGTGTAGAGCTCGTAGAGCAGCCGGCCGAGGTGCGGTGGGCGGGAGTAGTCGTGGGCGGGGAGGGGGCGGGCCGGTTCGGCCCGCCCCCTCCCCGCCCAGCGCGCGAAGGCCAGGAGCGGCGCGAGCGAGGGCGCGAGCTGGCTCGCGTTCGCGCGAGCCAGCTCGCGCCGCAGCGCCAGGTCGTCGTCATCGAGTCCAAGAACCTCGAACGGCGGTTCGGCGGGAGTCGCCGCCGCCGGATCGGGCGACTGGACCGTGAGGCCGAACGAGCCGCGCCGGTAGAGCGGGTATTCGAGCACCTCCATCGCCGGCCGGACGGCGCGCACCAGTGACGCCGCGAGGTTCACGGCGTCGTGATCGGGGTGGCCACCTTCGTAGGCCGCGACGAGAATGGTGGCAACGAGGCCGGGCGCGGCATCGTCGATCATCCGCAGAGCCTCGCGGGCGATCACATCGACGTGCTCGGCGGCACGCTGGTCGCGCAATCGCAGGTCTCGGCAGGCAGTGCCGTCGAGACCGAGGAGCGAGCCCACGCGGACGCCTTCAGCGATGCGACGGCGGGCGGGCGCCAGCCCGCCCGCCGTCGCCCACAGCAGACGGACGTCTGCGCCGGCCGCCTGCGCGTGGCGCAGGCGGCCGGCGCAGAAGACCTCGTCGTCATGGTGAGCGAGCAAGAGGACGGCCAGTCTGGCTGCGGTCGTCACCGCCCGCGCTCCTAGAGATCCGGTCGCAGGCGGCCGGCGATGTCGACCGTGCGGTAGACATCGCGCATGTGGGCGAAGGTCGCGGGCCAGCTGCGCTGCAACGCGCGGTCGCGCGCCGCCATGCCCATGGTCTGGCGGAGCGTCTCGTCGTCGAGCAGGCGCTCGAGTGCGGCGACGAAGCCGTTGGCATCGCCGTGCTGGACCACGAACGCGGTCTCGTCCCGGGCGACGTTCTCGTCCACACCGGTCCCTGCCGTCACGACCGAGGGCAGCCCCGAGGCGGCTGCCTCGAGCAGGACCTGGCCGAAGGTCTCGGCGCGGCCGGGGAACACGAAGATGTCGCTCGAGGCGTAGATCGTGGCGAGTTCCTCGCCGGTGCGGTAGCCGAGGAACGACGCGGTCGGCAGCAGGCGGGTGAGTTCGTCGCGGTAGGGTCCGTCGCCGACCAGCACGAGCCGGGCGTCGTCGCGGAGCTGCAGCAGCCGGTTGAACACGAGTGCCAGGAAGTCCAGACCCTTCTCGGGCGACATACGGCCGACCCAGAGGATCACCTTCTTGCCGCCGCCGAGCACGCGCCGCACGTCGTCGCTGCGCCGTCCCGGCATGAAGCGGGATCCGTCGATCGCCTGGTCGAGGTTCTCGAAACGTGTCTTGATGCCGTGCTGCACGAGGTCGTCCTGGACGGCTCTGGAGGGACAGAACACGACGTCTGCCTGGTTGTAGAAGCCCTTGACGAACGTCCAGAGAGCCTCGCGCACGATGTGGTCGGAGGTCAGGAAGAAGCCCAGCCGGGGCAGGTCGGTGTGGTAGGACGCGACGAACGGCAGCCCGAGCGTGCGCGCCAGAATGGCCGCGATCATCCCCAGCGGGCCGGGCGTGGCCGCGTGGATGATGTCGACCTTGCTGTCCTCGCACCAGTGCAGGAGCTGCAGCACCGGCGGGATGAACAGTGGGAACTCCTCATAGACGTCGAAGCCGAACCGGTCCAGGGCCTCGAAGGTCTCGTGGTTCGGGGCGCTGCCGCGCTCGGCGCCGCACGAGACCATCGTGAACGGCCAGTCCTGCTCGGCGGCGAAGGCGACGAGCGGTTGCAGCACGGCGGCGACGCCGTTGATCTCGTCGAAGGTGTCCGTGAACATCGCGACGTGGGGTTCGAGTTGCGGTGGCCACGCCGCGAGCAGGCCCTCGCCGGCCAGCGCCTCGTGCACCGTGGCGGCGTGCACGCGCTGGCGTGCCAGCGAGGTCGCCGCCAGCAGGTAGGGCGCCAGGAGCGCCTGCGCCTGGCCGAGCGACTTCCAGTCGTCGAGCGCCTCGCGCTTGAAGAAGCCGATCTTGCGCAGGCGCTGCAGTGAGTCGCGCACGGTGCGCTCCCAGGCGCCTTCGGCGATGGCGGCGAGCTGCTCGTGGCGGATGCCGCCGCCGACGAAGGCGCCGCTGCGGATGAGCTCGGCGGCGCTGCTCGCCGCCGCTTTGCGCAGCGACCGGTCGCGTTTCCAGGGCGGGTCGAGCGCCAGCCCCACGACCCGCCCGGCGACGTGGCGGCTGCGCTGGCCTTCGAGCATCGACCACGGCAGACTCGAGCGCATGGCGAGCTGGACGAGGCGACGCGAGAAGCGGCTGCGGCCGTCGCTGTCGCCGCCCTGTACGATGAGGCTGACGGCCGTGTGCGCCGTCTTGGCCGTCGATCCCTGCGTGCCGCGGAGCTGCGCCTTGCGGCGCATGAGGGCCGCAAACGGGTCGGTCTCGCCGGGCGCCAGCTTGAGTTGAACGTAGGTGCCGCCGACGTCGAGCCCGCCGTGGTCGTCGGAGCCGGCGATGCCCCGCAGGGCCGGCGCCGCCGGCTCCCGATGGTACTGCTCCGCAAGTCGAGGGATGAGGCGGGGCGAGGCGGCCACCAGCTCGCTGCTGATCTGGTTCTCGAGGGCGGTCGAGCTCCCGTTGCGGGTCTCCCAGAGCGCGAACAGAAGCATGAGCTGGCCATAGTGTTCGGGGCGCAGCTCGGAGACCACGGACAGCGGGTGGGCAAGCGCATGTGGGATCCGCTCGGCGCGCAGGTAGTCGGCAAGCTCGAAGATGTTGAAGCGGAGCTCCGTGATCTCGCGATGGTGCCGCTCCTCGATGCCCCATACCAGCACGTGGACGTGCAGCGCTTCGGTCGGGAAGAAGGCGCTCACCTCTTCGCCCATCAAGAAGTCCGGATAGCCGGCGAGCTGCAAGGCCCCCGAGATCGTGTCGTGGTCGGTCAGGGTGACGTGGGTCATGCCACGGGCCTTGGCCTCGCGGTAGACGAAGTGGGGGTCGGTGAAGCACTCGCGCACGCCGAACGTGCGCGCCAGGTACAGGTCGGATCGCGCAGAGAACCGTGAATGGCAGTGCAGGTCGATGCGCGCCGTCGAGGGCTTGTCGTGCTCGCTGCTCGGTGAGGCCATTGTGCCTTTCGAGGGACTTGGTCTAGGCAGACTCTACTTATGCCCCTGGCGCCCGGCAACAGGCGCGCCCGCAGTGGCTCAGCCTGCGCTCGTCAACAATGCCAGTCGCGGGACGGGCGGGTAGAATCCGCCGACAGAGACTACCACCATGGGAGAGCCAGCGATGATCCTACAGCCCGTCATCGGCGACTACCTCGACTCATTGCGGCACGCGCCCGACCCCCTGATCGCGGAGATGGAAGGCTATGCGGCCGAGCACGGGGTCCCGATCGCGCCGCGCGAGACAGCCGCGCTGGTGGGCATGCTGGCGCGCGCCGCAGGCGCGCGCCTCGTCCTCGAAGTCGGGTTGGCGATCGGCTACTCGGCGCTGCACATCGCTCGCGCCTTGCCCGAGTTCGGCAAGGTGATCTCGTTGGAGCGTGATATGCACATGGCTGCCATGGCGCGGACCTACCTGGAGCGTGATCCGGCGGGCAAGAAGGTCGAGATCCTGCTCGGCGACGCCCGACTCACACTGCCTGAGCTGCGCGAGATCTTCGACGTCATCTTCATCGACGCCGACAAGTCTGGCTATCCTGAATACCTCGAGCTCGGCTTGGCGCGTTTGCGCAAGAGCGGAGTGTTGGTCATCGACAACCTGCTGATGGACGGCCTGGTCGCCGAAGGTCGCGGCGACGGCCACTGGTCACAGGAGTCCATTGACGCCGCGCGGAGTGTCAATCGCCGGCTGACCGACGATCCCGGGCTCGACTTCGTGCTGCTGCCGGTGGGCGATGGCGTGGGCCTCGTCCAGCGCCGGCGAGCCGGCTGACGCCGACTCAGAGCTCCGGTTGGCCGCAGCCGCCGGGCAACGGATACACTAGGGTCGGCATGTACCGCCGGCCCGGCGCCGGCGTTCACGGGAGGACCTCATGATCTCAGCCGAGACGATGAAATGGCGTCTGCAAGAGGGCCAGTTCGCCGAGTTCGAGCTCGTCTTCTGGAAGGGGACCGGCCGCGTGGTCGGCGCGACCGACGACAAGCTCTCGCTGCAGGTGCGCGGCAAGCGGGCCGACTTCACGTGGGACCGTCTGCGTGACACCTGGCAGCGGTTCCTCGTCAACCAGGCGCTCACCGTCGACGAGCTGGGCGGTGGCCACGACGCTGTCGGCCTGGTCTCGCTGTTCGCGGCGTTCGATGTCGACGATGTCGATGTCGTTGCCGCCGATGGCCTGCTGCTCTTGCGCAACGGGTACGGCAGGCCGGTCCGCCCCGACCCCGGCCCGCCTCTGCCTCCGTCATGGGCGCCGCTGCAGCGCAAGATCGACGGCGACTGAGGCTGGCGTAGAGTCGCCGTCCGTGCAGCTGTACGAGCGCGCCGGCATGCACGTGTGGCGTCACTTCGAGCTGTTCGAGCGGACGGTGTGGGGGGGCGGGGTGAGGTCGTACGACCTCACCCCGCCCCCGCCTGTCTCACAGCGCGCGAGGACTAGTTGATCAGTCGTTCGTCCTTGCGTGTGACCGGCATGCCGCGGCGGCCCATCTCGGCGATGAACTCGTCACGCGCGCCGCGGTCGAGCAGCTCGGGCGCGATCACGCCCTTCTCGGCGATCTTGCCGGTGGCCAGCATCTCGGCGTAGATCGAGGCCGGCGTCGAGGTGCCGTACGACACAGAGGTGGCGCCCGGGATGCGCTCGTTGGCCCACTTGATGTCGGGGCCGATGACGGTGTAGTTGATGGTGTAGGGGCGGCCGGCCTTCTCGCCGATGCAGTCCACCGTCTGGACACCGATGTCGAGGATCTCGCCGGCCAGGGCCATGCGGGCGAGCTCCTCGGCGGGCGGGTTGGGCGCAAGGGTGGCCACGTAGACGTCGATCGGCCGCACCTTGGTGCCGTCCTTCAGCGTCACGGGGTCCTTCTTGGTCATGCCCGAGCCGACAAAGGCCGCGTCGGCGTCGATGCCGGCCTCTTCGGTGCCCATCTTGAAGTCGACGTAGCGCAGTCCCTTGTCGCCGAACTTCTTCGGCAGCAGGCGCGGCAGCGTGGTGACCTCTTCGTGGTCGTGGCAGATCACGGGACCGCGGCCGAACGGCTCGGGGAACTGGTAGAACTCCTTGCGGCCGAAGATCTCGACGCGCTTGTACTCTCCGTCCTCGAACAGCAGGGGCGGCTGGGCGCAGTCCGTGTAGTAGGTCTCCTGGCTCCACACCTGCAGCGGGACGGGCGAATCGAACAGCGCGAAGTCCTTGATGCGGATCTCGAAGCACTTGTCGAGGTCCTCGTAGCCATTGGCCGCGAAGGTGTTGGTCACGCCGGGGTCCATGCCCGTGCTCTGCAGCGCCGTCAGGCCAGCCGCCTTGAACTCGGCGTCGAGCGCCGACTGCTCGAGCCACGCCTCGTCGATGGTCTGCGTCGGTGTCTGGCCCGAGGCCATGTCGAGGTAGTTCGCCCCCGCCTTGAGGCAGGCGCGAAGGATGGTCATGTTGAAGGTCGGCACGACGGCGTTGACGACCAGCGCCACGCCTTCGGCGGCCTTTGCCACGGCGTCGGCGTCGGAGGCGTCGATGAACATCGCCCGGGCTTTGCCGTTGCCCACCTGCCCCGCCACGAAGCGCGCCCGCGCCTCGTCGTAGTCGGCGACCACGATCTCGTCGATCGCCGGATTGCGCCCCAGGTTCCAGGTGATGACCTGGCCCTGCATGCCTGCTCCCACGATGAGAACCTTCATGGATATCCCTCCTCTCGGCCCCATCCCGTTCCCAGCACGAGAGTACGCGAGGCCGAACCAAATGGACGCGCCGCCTCCGTGGGAAGAGGCGGGACACCGCAGATCGGTGTGTCCGCGATTCTGTCAGAACGCACTACGAAGTCACAAGGAGGAACAGCGCTGCGCGGCGGCCCGCGGCTCGACGCGGGCCGCCGCGCCGGGTACAACTACGGATATGCACGAGCTCGGCATCACACAGGGGATCGTCGATCGCGCCCGGGCGGCGGCGCTGGATGCCGGCGCCGACAAGGTCACCGATCTCTACCTCACGATCACGGCCGCCGCCGACTTCACGACCGAATCGATCGAGATGTACTTCGAGATGCTGACCGACGAGGACGACCTGCTGCGTGGCGCGACGCTGCACTTCGCGCTGCAGCCGGTGGCCGCCGCGTGCCTGTCGTGTGGCGCGGAGTTCCCCACCGAGGTGCGCCAGCCCATCTGCCCGACGTGCGGGTCACAGCTCGTGCGGCATGATCCGAACGCCGTGATGATCCTGCTCACCGACGTCGGTATCGACGACGGCAAGGAGTAGGCCCGGGCTACAGACCGGGGCTAGTGACGGATATAGCGCACGTGACGGCGGCCCCGTTTCACGCCGCCGCCCTCCTTGGGCACGACGCTGATCGTCCCATCGGGTTCGAGCATGACCAGGACCGTCTCTACGACGTCCTGAACACCGTGCTCGCGCAGGGCCATCATCGCCTCGTCCGTATCGATCCCTTCATGGCGCAAGGCGCCGGGGATCCACTCGCCGTCGCGGGCGAGCAGCGTCGGCTGCCCCTCGAGGAACTCACGCAGGGGCCGCGAGCGCAGCCGCAGCTGGCTGAGCCCGATGTTCGCCGCAAACAGGGTGACGATGATGATGAGGCCGCCGAGCAACGACGTGTCGGGACCGGTCATGGCCGGCTGCACGGCGTTGGCCACGAGCAGGATCAGGACGAGGTCGGTCAGCGTGAACTGGCCGACCTCGCGCTTGCCGAACACGCGCAGCACGACCAGGAACGCCAGGAAGATGACGAGGGAGCGCAGGGCGATGTCCCACCACGGGGCGGACAGGTGGAACAGGCCGGCGGCGACGATCATGGGGCGGCCTCGTCCTGCCCGCCGCCGCCGTCTCCGGGCGCCGCGATGAGGAAGTACGAGCGCTGTGGTTCGAGCCCGAGCGCCGCCTCGGCGCGGGCGAGCGGGCGGGCGGCGGCCGCGAGGGCCGCGAAGGCGGCCTTGCCGGCTGCCGCCCGCCCCGGTGCCCGCCGCGCCAGCAGGTTCAAGCGCTGCTTCTGCAGGGCCGGGAACAGTGAGGCGGCCCAGAAGGCGGGGCTGTGGCGGCGCGAGTATGGCTCGGAGCCGACGACGAGCAGCCCCGCCCGGCGGGCCGCCTCGCGGAACGTGCGCGGCTCGAACTGGTAGAGGTGGCGCGGCAGGTCCAGTCCCATCCAGCGTTCGCCGAACAGGCGCGCCTGCGGCGCATCGAAGCGCGGCAGGAACAGGACCGCGACCAGACCGTCGGGCGCCAGCAGGCGGCGCGCCCGCTCGAGGGCCGCGACCGGGTCGTGGAGGTGCTCCAGCGCGGCGGCGAAGACGACGACGGCGAAGGAACCCTCCTCAAGCTCGGCGTCGTCGAACTGCGCGGTCTGCACGTCCAAGCCGCGCCGGCGGCGCGCTATCTCCGCGCTGCGCGACGATGGCTCGATGCCGCTGACGCGCCAGCCGTCGTCGCGCAGCGCCTCGAGCAACTCGCCGCTGCCGCAGCCCACGTCGAGCAGGCGGCCGCGCTCGGGCCGCAGCCGTGCGAGCCAGGCGACGACTTCCGAGAACTGGCGTCGTCGCCAGCCGTCCTCGAGTCGCTGGATGACGCCGCCGCCCAGGCTCCCGCCGTCACCTGCGCCGGTGTCGCGCGCCGTGTGGTAGTCATCGGGATAGTAGCGGCCGATCTCATCGGGCGACGGCCGCGGGTCGAGGTAGACGAGCCCGCAACCTCGGCAGCGGACCAGGGTGAAGCGCGGCGAGGGACCGGCAGCAAGCCGGTCCCTCGCCGCGCACACCTCATCTGTATCGGCACTCCCGCACAGTACGCAAGTCGCAGGTTCCACGCCGCAATCCAATCGCTCGGTCATCGGCCAAGACTACTACTACCCACGGCGGAGCCGCAGGAGTCTTGGGCGAGGCCAGGACGCGACGTCGCAGACGAACGGCCGATGGCGGAGAAGAAGTGGTGGAGCATAGCGGAATCGAACCGCTGACCTCCTGGGTGCGATCCAGGCGCTCTCCCAGCTGAGCTAATGCCCCACACGAAGGCGCGCACGGTCGCCCGGAGGCGTGTGCGCGAACAACGTTTGTACCCGATTCCGGCGCTTTCGGCAAGCATCGGGCGCTCCTCACGACTCCCGCTGGCCCGATGGCATAGACTTGGCGGCGTCTGGTCGTCGTGTCAGAGGGGAGCCCCGAACCGCGTCGTGAAGGTCACCGCCGTCCGTGTCGACACCCTCGAGCTTGCCTTCGACGAGCCCTTCGTCATCGCCTCGTCGGCGCTCGCGTTCAGTCCCTGCGACCTCGTCACCGTCGAGACAGACGAGGGAGTGACGGGCTACGGCGAGGCCTGTCCGGCCTACGAGTTCACCGGCGACACTCTCTGGACGGTCGAGGATGTCATCGGCGAGTATCTCGGCCCCGCTACGGTGGGGCGCGATCCGTTCCATATCGAGGAGATCGTCCGCGTCTGGGAGCGCGAACTGTGGACCGTGGGCAACCAGGCGGCCCGCGCCGGGCTGGAGATGGCGCTCTGGGACCTTCAGGGCAAGGCGCTGGGGCGGCCGCTGACCGATCTCATCGGCGGCCGCACGCGCGACGCGCTGACCGAGGTCGTGTCGTGGGGCTGGGACGAGCCCGAGGCCTTGCGGAGCAAGACGGCGGCGCTTGCCGCCGAGGGCGTGACGGTCTTCAAGGTGAAGGTGGGCGACACGCCCGAGCGCGACGAGGCGCGCGTGGCGGCCGTCCGCGAAGCGGCCGGCCGCCACGCGCGCCTGACCGTCGACGCCAACCAGGGCTGGTACGACGTCGCCACGGCGGTGCGAGCGATCAAGCGGCTCGAGCCGTACGGCATCGAGTTCGTGGAGCAGCCGGTGCGCATGGACGACCTCGAGGCCGCCCGCAGGGTGCGCGACCGCATCGACGTGCCGCTCGCGCTCGATGAATCGGTCCGTGAGCCGCGCCACGCGCTCGCGGCGGTCAAGGCCGGGGCGGCCGACATCTTCGTGATCAAGCTCATGAAGTCGGGCGGCATCCGCAACGCGCTCCGCATCGACGCGATCGCCGCGGCGGCGGGCGTCACTACGATGATCGGCAACATGGGCGAGAGCTCGCTCGGCCTTGCGGCCCACTTCCACGTTGCGGCCGCGCTGACGAACGCCGGGCATTGCGACGCCGACGTGCCCTGGCGGCCCGGCGGCATCAAGCGCGACATCGGTCGCGGGCTGCGAACCGAGATGCGCGACGGTGTGTCGGCGGTCGTCGTCCCCGAGGGGCCAGGGCTGGGCATCGAGGTCGACGTGGAGGCCGCCGCGGCGCAGCGTGTCGTGCGGCCATGGCAACGTGAGCAGGCGCCGCGGGCGCGACAGGAGGTCTGAGAGCAGATGGATCCCAGGAAGGTGCGCGAGGCGTTCGAGCGCGGCGCCTCACAAGGCGGCGGCGCAACAGGGGCGGCCGGAGCGCGTCATGGCGCCGATCCTGCACGGCGACGTGCCGACCTTCATGGAGGCGCCGCAGGCGGCGAGCGCGGCCGAGCTCGAGGGGGCCGGCGCGGTCGTGCTGGGCATCCCCTTTGAGGGCGTCAAACTCCTCGACCCGGCGACCTATGCACCGGCGAGCGCCGCGCCGGCCCCCGAGGGCTCGATCTACTACCGCAGCGGTGCCGACGCAGGGCCCGACGCGATCCGTCGCCATTCCGTCTTCTACTCGCTGCGCCACGGTCGCGGCTTCGTGCCCGAGGCGAGCCGCGACCTCGTCATCGCCGACCGCTTGCAGCTGGTCGACTACGGCGACGTGCCCGTCGTGCCGGGCGACGTCGAGGAGACGTTCCTGCGCGCCCACGAGAAGCTCGCCGACATCCTCGCCGCCGGCGCGGTGCCGATCGTCTTCGGCGGCGACCATTCCATCCCCATCCCGGTGCTGCAGGTGCTGGCCGGCAAGCTCAACGGCAAACTCGGGATCGTCGTGTTCGATTCGCATTTCGACATGAGCTATGAGCCGAAGTACTGGGCCGGCTCGCAGTGGGCGCGCGCCTTCGACCTGGGTGTGGTGGAGCCCGAGAACTTCGTGCAGATCGGCATACGCGGCGGGCGCGAGTCGCTCGCCGACCGCGCCGTCGCCGACGAACTCGGCTACCGCTACTTCACGATGGCCGATGTCGACGAGCTCGGCATCGCCACGGTCGCCCAGGAAGCGCTCGAAACCGCCTCAGCAGGCACCGAGGCCCTCTACGTCTCGCTGGATATCGACGTCGTCGACCCGGCTCACGGTGGCCAGAAGTATCCCGATCCGGCGGGCCTGTCGGCGCGTGAAGTCGTGCACGCGCTGCGTGTCATGGGGCGTGGCCCCATCGCCGGCTTCGACATCTGCTGCCTGGCGCCGCGCTACGACTTGCAGGGGCATCTGAGCCAGCTCGCCGCGCGGGCCGCGGTCGAAGTGATCGCCGGCATCGCGCTGCAGCG
The DNA here is from genome assembly GCA_963833555.1 of uncultured Actinomycetes bacterium. Classification (GTDB taxonomy): domain Bacteria; phylum Actinomycetota; class Thermoleophilia; order UBA2241; family UBA2241; genus CAWHYB01. The sequence continues at coordinate 300,735 of CAWHYB010000002.1, forward strand.
GCCCTAGTGGCCTTAGCCGATGCCGACCCGGCAAAGCCGGTTGGACAGAGGCGCTGACGGCGCGGCGGCCCGCGCTACGTCGCCTTGGGGGGCGACGGTATCGGCGGCCCGCCGGGGCCCGGCAGCAGGCTCTGTCAGGCTCGGCTCGCACCCTTCGCGCCGTTCCTGGCGTTGCCACATCGGCCGACATAGACGGCCGTTCTATCTCCCCGCTCCAAGTCCCGGGCGATGTCAGGTGTGGGACGGCGTCGAGGAGGAGCAAGATGCAAGCCGACGAGGGGAGGACGAGCATGACTCGCAAGGAGAAGGCCGAGGCGGTCGATCGCATGCTCGACCGCTACGATCGGCTCGGCGCCCTGATCGTGGACGACAACCACAGCCTCTGCCGGCTCCTGACCACCCTCGAGATCGGCGCCGAGGATCACGAGATCGGCGACTACCTCACGTCGTTTCTGACCGTCTAGCCGCGTTTCGGCTCGGCCTCGCGGGGCGCCAGCGCCCTGCTCAGGGCGGCGACGATCTTGGGATCGAACTGCGCACCCGCGCAGCGATCCAGCTCCGCCAGCGCCGTTTCGGCGTCTCTTTGAGGGGCGTAGCTGCGCGCGCTCGTCATCGCGACGTAAGCGGTCGCGGCGAACACGATCCGTGACGCCAGGGGGATCTCTTCGGCAGAGAGACCGGTCGGGTAGCCCGTACCGTCGAACCGCTCGTGATGGTGGACGACTGCCTGGATGAGCTGCTCGTCGTCGGCCAGCCCGCGCAAGAGGCGTTCCCCCGTCATCGGGTGCTCGCGGATGAGGCGCCACTCATCGGTCGTCAGCTCGCCCGGCTTGTTGAGCAGCTCGGCGGGCACGCCTATCTGGCCGATATCGGCCAGCCGGGCCGCTTCGATCACCCGCTCCGTGGCCGCGGCGCCGAGCTCGAGCTCGGTCGCGATGAGGCCGGCGATGCGCGCCGCCTCGCGCGAGCGCGCGGTCGGACGCTCGAACCGAGCGTCGACCGCATCGGCGAGCGCGCCGAGCTGCGCCCCCTCGGCCAGGAGCTCGGGCATGCCGTCTTCGCCGGGTTGGGTGGCCCCAGCGAAGGCCACGACGCGGTCGCGGCCCTGGCGCTTGGCGACGTACATCGCCCAGTCGGCCTTGTCGAGCAGCTGCTCCTTCGTGGTCGCCTGGGCGGGGAACGTCGCGACGCCGATACTGACTGTGAGCGTGGCCTTCTTGATGGGTTCGATGTGCAGCGCGGCGACGTCGGCGCGGATGCGCTCAGCGACCTCGAGCGCGCCGTCGGCGTCCGTCTCGATGAGGATCACGGCGAACTCCTCGCCGCCGTAGCGCGCCGCCAGGTCGACCTTGCGGATGCCGGCCTCGATGGCGCGGGCGACAGCGCGCAACGCGCTGTCGCCCGCGCTGTGCCCGTGGAGATCGTTGAAGACCTTGAACTGGTCGAGGTCGCAGAACAGCAACGAGAGCGGCCTGTTCTGCTCGCGCGCCCGGTCGATCTCTTCGCTGAGCCGTTCGTGTAGATAGCGGTGGTTGTACAGGCCGGTGAGGCCGTCGGTGATGGCGTCGAGCTCCGCTCGGCTGAGGCGCGCCGCCGTGGTCTGCAGCATCGAGGCGAAGGTCTGCGCGACGTCGCTGCGCAAGCCCTCCAGGTCGGCGCCGGTGACGCCCGAGGGCGGCGTGTCGGCCGAGACGACCGCGACGATCTCGCCGCAGGCATCGCGCACCGGCGCCAGGCCTGAGACCCAGACTCCCCACTCGTCGACGTAGAGGACGTTGACGTCGGGGACCCCTCCAGCGAGCACCTCGGGCAGCTCTTCGTCAGCGAACACTTCGCTGCCGAGTGGCGAGTGGTGGCTTGGGTCTTCGTCGGGATCGACCACGATGCAGTACTTGTTGTCGTCGATCCTGGTGTGGGTGGTGAGGAATCGCGTGGGTGGGTGGGCGTCGCGCACGTCACGCAGGATGGCGGCGATCTCGCGGTACTCGGGTGTGTTCTCGTCGGCGGGCTCTCGCAGCAGCACGTGCTTGGCCGCATCGATCCGCGCCGCCGCTTCGGCAGCCACCTTTCGGGCCTGCCGGCGCTGCACCTCGAGCCGGTGGAGCACGCGCTTGAACGAGTCGACCATCTGAGGGTCGAACTGCGAGCCGCTGCAACGCTCGAGCTCGGCGAGCGCCTCCTTGTAAGCGAACGCCTGCCGATAAGGGCGCCGGAACGACATGGCGTCGTACGAATCGACGACGCACATCGCCCTCGCCACGAGTGGGATCTCCTCACCGGCAAGCCCGTCCGGGTAGCCGTCTCCGTTCCAGTGCTCGTGATGGTGGCGCACTCCGAGCACGAGCTCTTCAGGGAACAGCGGCCTGATGATGTCCGCCGAGAAGATCGGATGCTGTCGCATGAGCTCCCATTCGCGGGAGTTGAGGCCGCTGGGCTTGAGCAGGACGCGGTCCGAGACGCCGATCTTGCCGATGTCGTGGAGGTAGGCGGCCTCTTCGACCTCGTGGGTCATGTCATCGGGCCAGCCAAGCTCGTGGCCGAGCAGCACCATGTAGGCGCCCACCCTGGCGGCGTGGCCCAGCGTGTAGTAATCCTTGGCGTTCAGCGCCGAACTCAGCGCCTTCAGGTTGCCGAGGTGCATGCCCTTGATCTCTTCGTAGAGCCGGGCGTTGTTGATCGCCAGCGAGAGGTGGGTGGCGACGCGCTCCAGCAGACGCCTGTCGACGACGGCGAACACCTGGGGATCGGGCCCCGCGAGGTTCAGCACGCCGATCAGGTCGTCGCCGCGCAAGAGCGCCATGCTCGCCCCGGCTTCGCCGGGCGAGCGCTCAGCTTGCTCGGAGCCGATCACCGGGACGCTCCCCGGCTCCCAGACGACCACTCGCTTGCGCCGTATCGTCTCCAGGGCAGCGATCTCGGTCTCGTCGGGCGCATAGGCGTCGGGCGTGCCGAGCCAACGCTCGGACGAGTAGATGGTCTTGAAACGCCCGTCTTCGGTCGTCAGCACGAGGTTGGCACGCGCGAAAGGGATGAGCTGGCGCAACTCGTCGGCTGTCGCCGTGGCGATCTCGTCGAGCTCGAGGCTCGAGGCGGTGCGGCGCGCGATGGCGTTGAGCAGCTCGGTCTCGCGGCGGCGGAGCTGCATGCCCTCGAACAGGTTGGCGTTGTCGATGGCGAGGGCGGCCGCGCGGCATACCGCCTCGACTGTCGCGACGACGTCCACAGAGAAGTGCCGCCGTCGGGGGTCGAGGAGCTCGGCGATGCCGATCACCCTGTCCTTGGCGATGAGTGGCACGATGAGCTGGCTCTCGAAGCCAAACGCCGCGAGTTGCTCGGCCTCGGTCCGACTGCGACGCAGGTCGTCCAGCGACGAGACCTGGACGGTCTCCCGACCGACGATGGCCGACCTCTCGGAGGCCCAGTCGTCGAGCGGACTGACCGTGCCCTCCCACGATTCGTCGATCGCGCCGTCCAGGACAGATGCGACGCAGAGCAGATCGGTGCCTGCGAGCAGGTAGATGTCACAGGCGGGCGCCTCGCCGATCTGACAGAGACGATGGGCGGTCGACAACAGGATGTCGCGCAGCTCGAGAGTGGACGACAGCTCGAGGCTGGCGTCGTTGACCAGGCTGAGGCGCTGCGAGCTGCGATCAAGCTGCTGGTAGAGGGTGGCGTTGGCCATGGCCTGGGCCGCAACCTGGGCGAGGCCGCGCAACAGTTCGAGGTGTTCGAACCGGCGGCCACGCACATCGAACAGGCTCACGACGCCGACTACCTGGCCACCCACGAGGAGCGGCAGACAGAGCGACGACCTGAAGTCCCACTTCGCCCATTCGGCGCGCTCGAAGTCGGTGACTCGCGGGTCGTCGGTGTCGTCCGCCGCGACGGGTTCGCGGCTGTCAACGACGCTGCCGGCGACGCCGAGCAGGGCGAGATCATAGGTCGTCCCCGCGAAGTCGGGAGTCGGGCCCTCGGCCTCGACGCTGAGCAGGCCGAGCAGGCGATCGCCTTCGACCCGATAGATGTCGCAGCAGGCCGAATCCGAGACTTGCAGCATTCGGGTGGCGACGGAACTCAGGACCTGCTCGAGGTCGAGCGAGGCGGCGAACTCGAGTCCCGACTGCACAAGGGTCTCGAGCTCGCGGTTGGTCGCGTTGAGGCGCTCGAGCAGGGTCGCGTTCTCGAACGCGCCGGCGACCATCTGCCCCACGCTCAAGGTGAAGTCGAGACACTCACGGAAGTCCCGCGACGTGGTGTCGAAGATGTCGATCATGCCGACAACACGTCCCTCGACGGCCATGGGGATGCAGAGTTCACTGTTGTAGCCCCAGCGGTCGAACATCGCCCGCTCCTCGTCACTCATGCGGGGATCGTCGCGGTCGGCGACCACGAGGGGCTGGACTCGTTCGAGCGCGGCGACGGTCGACGGGTAGTCGTCGAATTGCGCGACCGTCACTCCGGAGTGGACGGCATCGAAGCCGCCGGCGCTCGCGTCCCAGCTCGCCACGCAGACCATGCCGCCGTCCTGTTCGAGGCGGTAGATCTCACAACATTCGGCTCCGATCGTAGCGGCCATGCGGCGGGCCACGACGCGCGCGATCGACTGGACGTCGCGGGTGCGCCAGATGACGGCTCCGAGCTCGACCAGCTCACGAAGGACCTCGCCGCGGCGCCTGGTCTCGTCGAGCAAGCCGGCATTGGCCATCGCCTGCGCCGCGATCTGGGCAAGACCGCGGACCAGGGGGATGCCCTCGAAGGTGCGCGGCGAGGTGTCGAAGACGGAGATCAGGCCGATCACCTCGCCGCGCACGATGAGCGGCAAGCGAACGCTCGCTCGATAGCCGATCCGCGCGTAATGATCCCGTTCGGCCTCGCTGAGAGCCTCGTCTGTCGTGGCATCTGTAGTGGCGACCGCATCTCTGGTCTCAATCGCCCGCTGAGCCATCGGCCTGTCGGCCAGCGGTCGTCGCAGACCGAGCTCGGCATCGTCGCGTCCCTCGCGGCTGACGCACATCCGCGTCACGACGTCCGACCCCGTCGAGCGCGTAGACTTCGCAGACATCGGCGTCGACGAGCGTGCGCACGCGTTCGGCTACAGAGTGGAGGACCTCGTCGAGGTCGAGGGTAGCGCCGAACTCGAGTCCGGCGTCGACCAGCAGATGGAGCTCGTCGTTGCCGTGCTCCAGTCGCTCGAGCAGCACCGTCTTCTCCAGGGCGCCCGCGATGAGCTGACCGACCGTTCTCAGGAAGTCGACATACTGCGAGAAGTCTTGCGGCTTGTCATCGTAGAGGTCGATGAGGCCGTGAACGACGCCCTCGACGACGAGCGGGAGCGAGAGACTGCTCTTGAAGCCCCACTCGCCGAAGACTTCGCGTTCTCCGCCGTCGGGGTCCGGCGTTCTCGGGCGAGCACACGACGACGATGTCCTGGGTCTCGATCGCCCGCTTCGAAGTCGGGAAGTCGTCAACGCGCAGCGAATGGCCGATGGCCGCATCGTCATAGCCGTTGCGGTCGTAGCTCACGTGGCTGTAGAGCGTGTCGCCCGACAGCGTGAACACGTCACAGTCGGCGATGTCGAGGGTCTCCACCAGTCGACGGGCCACAGAACGCAGCAACTGCGTCACTTCGTGCGCGCTCGTCACGAGGGCGCCGAGTTCGACGAGCTCGTGGAGGATGACGTTGCGCCGGCGGATCTCGTCGAACAATGCCGCGTTCTCGAGCGCGCGGCCGGCGACGTGCGCCAGGCCCTTGATGAGCTCGAGGTGCTCCGCAAAGTCGCGCGGCACGCGGTCGGACAGCTCGAGGATGCCGATCACCTCACCGCGGGCGACGAGCGGCGCGGAAAGCTGCGATTGATACCCCCACTTGGCGAGTGACTCGCGCCCCGTGACCGTGAGGATCGGATCGTCGAGGCTGGACGCGACTGCGATCTTGCGCTGATCGACGGCGATCGAGCTGCAGGGGTAGTCTCGCAGCTTGACCTGGGTGCCCTCCCACGACGTGTCGAAACGCCCGTCGTCGTAGCTCACCAGGGCACGTAGCGTCTCGCCCTCGACGGCGTAGATGTCCGCGACGGGTGAATCGGTCAGTCGGGCAACGCGCCGCACGACCCCGTGGAGCACTTCCGTGGTCGACAAGTGCGACGCGTCCTCGAGGCCGGCCTGGACTAGCTGTTCGAGGTCGCGGGCACGGGCTTCGAGACTGGTGAGGGTGTCTGCCGACGACGATGGCGCGGGGCGGGGGGCGCGGCGCGACGCCGCGCCCCCCGCCCCGCGCGCGATCAGCGCGTCGATGTCTGTGCGGCGGAAGCGGCGGTGGCCGCCGGCGCTACGGTAACAGGGGATCTTGTCGGCGTCGCTCCAGCGTCGCAGCGTGTTGATGCTGACGCCGAGCAGCTCCGCGGCGGGGCCGAGGCGCAGCCAGCGCCTCTCCGTTCCAGAGGTCGAGGAAGTCTGCATGGTCCCTTTCGTTGTCGGCCCGGCGGCCTTGAAACTTGACCAATCCTACAACCGTGGGTCCGCGTACGAAAGACGGAGAAACTATGACGATAGTAGGCGGGCACGCGGCTGCCATCGCGGAGCATCGGCCCGCCTCGGATCGTCCAGGGCGTCAGGCGATCGTGGCTACGATGCGATCGATGCTGGGCTCAGCGCGGCGATCGCACGGGCCATGTCGTGGAACACGGCGCCCGCTGCGCTGGAGGGGTCGAGCGCCGGCGGCACCCCGGCGTCGCCGGCACTCCTCGTCGCTTCTTCAAGCGGGATCCGGCCCAGCAGCGTCGTTTCGGCGGCGCGCGCGATCTCGAACGCGCCGCCGTGCCCGAAGATGAAGTGTTTCTCGCCGCAGTGCGGGCAGACGAAGTAGGACATGTTCTCGATGACTCCGATGATGCGGTGCTTGGTCAGCTGCGCCATCTTGGCGGCCTTTGCGGCGATCTTGGCGGCCGCCTCCTGCGGCGTCGTGACGACGATCATCTCGGCCGACGGCAGCATCTGCGCCACTGTGAGGGCGATGTCACCGGTGCCGGGCGGCAGGTCGATCAGCAGGAAGTCGGGACTGCCCCACAACACGTCGCCCAGGAACTGCTCCATGGCGCGGCCGAGCATCGGGCCGCGCCACACGACCGGCTCATCATCCTGAAGGAAGAAGCCCATGGAGACGAGTTTGACGCCGTGGGCCTCGGGCGGGATCAGCTTACCGTCGTGGCTCGCCGGCGCCACCGACGGCATGCCGAACATCAAGGGGATGGTGGGGCCGTAGACGTCGGCGTCGATGAGGGCGACCGCATGACCCTGCTGGGCGAGGGCGACTGCGAGGTTGGCGGTGACCGTCGACTTGCCGACGCCGCCCTTGCCGCTCGCGACGGCGATGACCCGGGTATGCGAGCCGGGTCCGAACGGGGATTCCGGCTGCGTGTGGGCTTTGACTTCAGTCGCCAGCCGTTCGCATTCCTCCGGCGACATCGCGTCCATGATGACCTCGACCGAGCGCCTGCCGGAGATGCGGGTAAGCGCCTGTTCGGCCTCGGACTGGATGCGGTTCTTGAGAGGACAGCCTGCGGTAGTCAGCATGAGGCGGACCGCCAAGCGGTCGTCAGTGATCTCGATGTCGCGGACCATGCCGAGGTCGACGACGCTGCGGCGCAGCTCGGGATCCTGGACTGTCGACAGGGCGGCAAGGACTTCGTGGTCGTTCATGTGGTCTCCAGGGACGAGGATGTGGTGCCGGCGGTCGGAGGTCGCCACCTGACGGCAGTGGGTCCGGCCCCTCGGCGCTTCTCTGTCACCACTCTACAGGGTGGGCTCGCCGATGGTCGAGAAAGGAACAGGACGGACGACGTTTCACGTGAAACACGGCCCCGGAGAGGAGTAGAGGGGCGGGCCGCGAGCGCGGCCCGCCCCTCTACCAACAACCTGGAGGCGGGGGGATGCCTCAGGTGTCCGACGGCAGCGGGGGGGCTTTCACATCCTGCGCAAGCGACCGGGGGGATGGTCGCGTCCGCTTCCTACGAGCGTCCGTCTGCCATATGTCGGCTTTGTCACGTCCCGGTCAGGCCTCGACCGTGACGTCGGACGCCTTGAGGCCGACGGGCTCGGGGTTGCCGGCGCCGGTCGCGTAGGTGTCCTTGAAGATCTCCATGAGGATCGGGCTCTCGCGCACGACGTCAAGCGAGATCACGGCGTGGTCCTTGGTGTAGCCGTTGCCGATGATCATGGTCGTGTCGGCGCCGATGCCCTCGGCGCCCAGGGCGGCCGACGTGAAGCTGGTCGCCATGCGAGAAGAAGTAGACCATGCCGTCGTCCTTGGTGGCCAGGATCGAGGCCATCTCGGTGTTGGGGATGTCGACGCAGTTGATCGTGAGGTCGGCCATCTCGCCGCCGGTGGCCTTGCTGACCTCTTCGTAGACGAAGAGCTGGTCGGTCGCCGAGCCCTGGATGATGACGTCGGCGAAGCCGGAGCGCTCGAGGCGCTTGCGGCCGGCGTCGCCGTGGACCAGGCAGATGACCTTGCCGGTGGGCTCGACGCGCTTGCTGGCCTCGTAGGCGCAGAGCAGGCCGCTCTTGCCGCCGGCGCCGATGATGAACACGGTCTGGCCGGGCTGACTCAGCTTGGCCGCCTGCGGCGGGCGCGCCGGCGACGTCGAGGATGGCGAGCGCGAGGGCCTCGTCCATGTCGGCCGGGCATCTTGGCGTAGATGCCGGTCTCGAACAGGATGGCCTGCCCCTTGACCTTGACCTGGCAGGTGTCCTTGTTGATCGAGATGATCTCGTCGACCTTGAGCGGCGTGAGCGACAGCGAGACGAGGGTGGCGATGCGGTCGCCGACCTTGAGGTCGCGGTCCTTGAGCTTGGGGCCGATCTCCTTGACGGTGCCGAGCAGCATGCCGCCCGAGCCGGTGTCGGGGTTGTGGTGCTTGCCGCGCTTGGCGATGATGCCGAGGCTGTGGGCGGCCATCTTCTTGACGTCGCCGCCCTCGGCCTCTTCGATCTGCGTGAAGCTGGCCGCGTCGATGTTGAGCGTGTCGACGTCGATGAGGATCTCGTTGTCGTAGATCTCCATCGTGTTGTCGATCTTCCACGCCGGCTGCGGCAGCACGCCCTTGGGCTCGATGACGCGATGCGCCCCGAACTTGTTGCCTTCCTTCATCTGCCTCCTCGCTTTCGGTCCGCTTGTCGCTGGGCGCGGTCGGCGGCGCCTTCAGGCCGCCACCGCGCCGCAGACGGCCGTCTTGGTTGTGACTACAGCTCTCGACCTTGATGACGCTGCCGGCGCCCTGGCCGCCGCCGACGCAGGCGCCGGTGAGGCCGATCTCCTGGCCGCGCTTCTGGAGCTCGTGGATGAGCGTGACGATCATGCGCGTGCCGGTGTTGCCGAGCGGGTGACCGAGGGCGACGGCGCCGCCGTTGACGTTGACGATGTCGGGGTCGAGGCCGAGCTCGCGGGTGGCGAGCGCGGCGACGCAGGCGAAGGCCTCGTTGAGCTCGGCCAGCTGCGACGTCCTTGGCCGTCAGGCCGGCCTTGTCGAGCGCCTTCTGGGCGGCCATGGTCTCGCCGTAGCCCATGATCTCGGCGGGCGACGGCGGCGGTGGCGTAGCTCACGAGCTGGGCGATCGGCTTGAGGCCGAGCTCGGCGGCCTTCTTGCGCGAGGTCACGACGAGGGCGCTGGCGCCGTCGGCGATCGCCGAGGCGTTGCCGGCGGTCACGACGCCGCCGTCCTTCTTGAAGACCGGCTTGAGGCCGGCGAGCGCCTCGGGCGTGGTCTCGCGCGGGCACTCGTCGGTGTCGACGACCTTGGGGTCGCCCTTGCGCTGCGGGATCGACGACCGGCACGATCTCGTCCTTGAACTTGCCGTCGCGCGATCGCCGCGCTGGCGTTGAGCTGGCTCTTGTAGGCGACCTCGTTCTGCAGCTCCTTGCTGATGCCGAAGCGCTCGCTGAGGATCTCGGCGGTGAGGCCCATGTGGTAGTCGCCGATGGCGCACCAGAGGCCGTCGAGGACCATGGCGTCGAAGATCTTGTCGGTCGGCATGCCCATGCGGTAGCCGCTGCGGCCGTTCTGCAGCAGCCACGGCGCGCGCGTCATGTTCTCGGTGCCGCCGACGAGGTAGATGTCGCCGTCGCCGGCCTTGATGTTGGCGGCGGCCCAGGCGAGGGCCGCGGCGCTCGACACGCAGACGCGGTTGACGGTGATCGGCCGGGACGCTGTCGGGGATGCCGGCCTTGAGCTCGGCCTGGCGGGCGGTGTTCTGCCCGAGGCCGGCCTGGATGACGTTGCCGAAGATGACCTCGTCGAGCTGGTCGCCGGTCGACGCCGGCGCGCTCGAGCGCCTCCTTCATGACGAGCGCGCCGAGGTCCGACGGCCGGGGTGCCGGCGAAGCCGCCCTGGAACCGGCCCTGGGCGGTCCGTACCGCGGAAAGGATGACGATGTCGTTGTCTGACACTGCTGTCCTCCTCGGCTCTTGCGTCGTGCGCCGCAGTCCTCCGAACGCGCATCCGGCGCGTCTGCGGTCGCCGCATTGACGCTTGTCTGTACACCGGTGCAGCGGGCTTCAGCCCTGCGCCTGTGCCCGCCGCACCACCTCCTGGGCCAGGAACGAGGCCACCTCGAGCGGGCGTGGTGCGCGGGCCGAAGCCGGCGTCGTAGCCGAGCTCCTTGGCGAACGCGTTGTTGATGCGCGGCCCGCCGACGATGAGCACGAAGCGCTCGCGCACGCCCTCGGCCTCGAGCAGCTCGATGAGCTTGGTCAGGTTCTGCACGTGGATGTTCTTCTGCGTGACGATCTGCGACACGAGGATGGCGTCGGCCTTGCGCTCGAGCGCCGTCTTGAGGAGCTGCTCGCAGGGGATCTGCGAGCCCATGTTGAGGGCCTCCATCTCGCGGATAGCGCTCGAGCCCGTAGTTGCCGGCGAAGCCCTTCATGTTGAGGATCGCGTCGATGCCGACGGTGTGGGCGTCGCTCTCGATGGCCGCGCCGACGACGACAGCTTGCGGCCGAGCTTCTCCTTGATGTAGGCGTTGATGGCGTAGTAGTCCATCTCCTCGACCTCGAGGTAGTCGCCCTTGACCTCGTCGGGGTCGATGCCGGTCTCGGTGCGCCCGTAGGCGACGTAGAAGGTGAACTCGGGGTCGATCGCCTTGCACTCGGCGATGCCGACGTCGTGGAAGCCGAGCTTCTCGAGGAACTGCTTGCCGACGTCGGTCGCCTTGACGCGAGTAGGCGATCGGCAGCGTGAACGAGAACTGCATGATGCCGTCGTCGCGGGTGTCGCCGTAGGGTCTGACGATCATGACGTCCTCCCCTCTGCCACCGTCGCTGGCTCGCTGGGAGACCGCGCTCCGGTGCGGGCCGGCGGTCCGCTCATGCGGCCGTCGCGCAGGGCGGCGAAGAACGGGTTGAAGTAGTCGGCGGCCTTGACGACGACGCCCTCGAAGCCGCGGCCGCCCTCGGGCTCGCGCTTGACGTCGGCGAACTCGCCGTTCTCGAGCGCCTGGAAGAGGCCGATGCTCGCGCACGTGCTCGAGCTGCTCGACGGCGCTGCTCGAGCACTGTCGTTGGCGCGCTGCTCGATGATGCCGCCGGGCTTGAACGTGACCTCGCTCGGCGAGGTGGCGGCAGCTCTCGAAGACGTACTTGGCGTTCTTGATCCTCAGGTAGCGGTCCTGCAGCAGCGGCGTGTGCAGCGCCTCGGTGAGCATGCCGAGCAGCATGATGTCCTGGCCGGTGAAGATGCCGGTGAAGTTGAACATGCCGTCGATGATGTGGCCCTGGAAGATGTCGCCCGGCATGTACTTGGTGGGCGGCATGTACTTGAGCGGGTAGTCGGGGAAGCAGCTGGCGGACCAGCTGCGCGTCGGCGATCTGGTAGACGACCTGGTCGGGCGTCGCCGGGTTGATCTCGAAGGCGTGGCCGAGGCCGATCTGCCAGGGCTCGAGGTTGGCGCGCAGCGCGAACGCCTCGTTGATGAAGTCCGAAGCTGACGACCGTGTAGCCCTGCTCGAAGGCGTCGGCGGTGGTCAGGTAGTTGTCCTCGCCGGTGTTGATGATGATGCCGGCGCGCGCGTTGATCAGGCGCGACAGGTACTGGTCGACGAAGGTGCGCTGCATGTTGATGTTGCGGAAGATGATGCCGTACATGGAGTCGTTGAGCATCATGTCGAGACGCTCGAGCGCGCCCATGGTGGCGATCTCGGGCATGCAGAGGCCGCTGGCGTAGTTGCAGAGGCGGATGTAGCGGCCGAGCTCGTCGCCGACCTCGTCGAGGGCGGCGCGCATGTAGGCGGAAGTTCTCCTGCGTGGCGTAGGTGCCGCCGAAGCCCTCGGTGGTGATGCCGTAGGGCACGTAGTCGAGCAGGCTCTGGGCGGTCGTGCGGATGACGGCGACCACGTCGGCGCCGGCGCGGGCGGCCGCCTTGGCCTGGACCGCGTCCTCGTGGATGTTGCCGGTGGCGACGATCACGTAGACGTAGGGCTTGCATCGGCTCGCCGGTCTCGGCGACGAGCTCGTCGCGGCGCGCGCGCACGGCGTCGATGCGGGCGACGCCCTCGCGGGCGAGCTCGATCGGCGCGCTTCTCGACGGCGGCGCGCCGCTCGGCCGGCACGGCCGCGAGCGTCGAGGTCGCCGGCGGCGACGCCCTCGGCGACCTCCTGGGCGGTCTTGCCGGTCTGCATCATGAGGTCGACGAACGGCCGCATCGATGCCGCCGGGCAGCAGCGTCGCGGGCGTGCTCGACGACGACGTTGACGAGCGGCACGTCGATCTCGTTGACGCCGTCGATGCCGAGCAGGCGCAGCGTGGCGCGCTCGGTCGTGTCGGTCGTGTGCGCGTCGATGTGCTGCTGGATGTCGTCGGCGATGGCCTCGCGCGGCCTCGCGGGCGCGCGCCACCAGCGCCTCGTCGAGCGAGATCGTGTGCTCCACGTCACACCTTCCTTCGGGCGAGTGTCGTGCTGAGGCTGGGACTGTGGCTCGGCGGCGCCGGCCGGCACGCGGGCCAGCCCGTTGACGACGTCGAACACGGGGGCGCGGTCGCCGACGGCGTCGGCGACCGCGCCGAAGAAGATCTTGGGGTTGTACGGCTGCGGGAACCGGAACGGGTTGGCGGTCACGGCCAGCACGCGCAGCGGGGTGAGCACGCGCAGGTCGATGCCGCGACGGCGGAATCGGGACACGGTCGCGGGCGGCAGGATGAGGACCGTGGCGTCGCGCACGACGACGGTGACCTTGCGGCGCGGGGGCAGGATGCGGGAGAAGTCGTCGACGAACTCCTGGGTGAGCGCGCCGCCGACGAAGAGCGTCTTCGTCGCGCAGCCGCTCGACCTCGCGGGCGACGGTCACGCCCTCGCCCACGACGGTGTCCAGGTCGAGCGCGGTGGCGCGGCCCCGTTCGTCGACAGCGACCGCGCGCGCGCCGGAAGACAGCGTCTCCGGGGCCACCAGGTCCAGGGTCGTCCGGTCGGCTTGCGGCAGCGTGAGCATCTCGAGCGTGGCGACCGTGGTCTCGACCGTCTCGTCGAGCGTGTCGGCGACCAGGCCGCCGGTCGCCATGATCACGCGCGTCGCTGACGCGCGGCGAGGCGCTGCCCAGGCGGTTGATGGCGCCGTCGACGAGCACCATGCTCGGCGCCGAGGGCGTGCAGCCGGTCGACGGTCGCGGCGACCTCGCGCGAGCGTCGTCGGGCCGCTGATCTCGACCGCCCGTCGCCGCCGGCGCGCGCCGATGACGACGCGGCCGAGCGACGTGTGGAACGGCAGCCGTTCGAGCTGCTCCATCGTGTAGTGCGAGCGGTCGAGCGAGCCGATGGTGGTGGCGACGAGCGTGCCCGCGCGGCGGCACGATGCGCGGCTTGGCGAGGCCCGGTGAGGTGGTCGGTGCGCTCGCCGTCGAGGCCGAGCGAGGTGAGGCCGAAGCGCAGCGGCACGTTGTCCATGAGGGCGTTGACGACGGTCGTCTTGCCGGCGTTCTTGACGAGGCCGATGACGGCGATCGACCGGGCGCCGCTCGCGGCGACGACGTCGTAGAGGTCGTCGCCGTGCCTGCGGCGCGCCGCCGGCCTGAGCGAGCGTCGGGGTCGCGCTCGCGGCGCCCGGCTGTCCACGCGTCGTGCTCACAGCTCCAGCTCGGCGGGGTCGCCCGCGACAATCGACGATGCCGGTCGGCCGCGCCGGGCAGCGCCGCATCGATGCGCCGGATCTCCTTGAGGTAGCTGAAGATCGTGAAGCGCGAGAGGTCGAGCGCCTCGGCGACCTGCTCGGCCGAGCGCTTGACGAGAAAGGCGCCGCGCTCCTCGAGCCGCTTGACGACCTCCATCTTCTCGTCGCGGGTCATGGTCGCCGGGGTCTTGCCCATCTCGTTGAGGATGGTCGTGATCATGCCGGCGAGGACGTCGCGGATGTCGCCGCCGAAGATCTCCTCGGTCTCGGGAGCCGCGTCGCCGCCGAGCGCGTCCGACGGCGTCGAGCGCCGACAGCGTACGCTGGGCCTGGACGAGTCTCGGAGATGTCGAGGTTGACGCCGAGGATGCCGATCGGCCGGCCGTCGGCGTCGCGCAGGGTGACGGCCAGCGACTTGAGGATCTTGCCCTCGCTTCGAGGTGACGTAGAGACGCACGTCGGGTGTGCCGTCGGCATTGCGCAGGGAGCGCAGCATCTGGTCGGTCGGGACGTCGCCGAGGCGCCGGCCGGTGACGTGGCCGTTCTCGATCGCGACGATCGAGTGCGGGATCTCGGCCAGATCGTGGAGGACGACCTCGCAGTCGGGCCCGAACATCTCGGCCAGGCCCCGGACCAGCGGCACATACGACCGAAGCTGCGGATTCAAGGCGCGGCTGGCTTCCACGTACGCACTCCCACTGTCATCCGAGGCGGGCCCGTCAGAGACGGCCCCTCGCTCGTGATTCGTTTCACAGGACTCGTTACGAATCAAACGCTATCTATCGAAAAAAGTCAACCGAGTACCCGATTCGGTGGAGGCTCTGCCGAACGATTCTGAGCCAACCTTGCCGATTCGGCAAGCAGCGAGCGCGCGACATGCAGGATTCGGCAGTGGCATCAGGCGTTAGGGATGAGGGAACCAGGAGCGCTCGGGGGCGCTTTATGCAGTCGCCCGCGGGTCTTCAGCGCAGGGAGGCGGAGGTGGCTGCGGGCGGCGACGGGTGCGGCGGGGGCGGCTCAGCCGCCCCCGCCGCGATCACGCAGTCCGGACGCGGAGGGAGTCGTCCGGGAGGCTGCGCAATGTCCTACTGGAGTTGCGCCGGGCGTGTTCCGAGCGTGACCTTGATCTGCAGCGACTTGCCACCGCGATCGATGCCGAGGGTGATGGTGTCGCCGGGCTTGAGCGAGCTCACGCTCTGGACGAGCTCGGTCCGCAGAGGTGATCGGCTTGCCGTTCAGGGCGGTGATCACGTCGCCTCCGACGGTGAACGACTGACCCTGGACGGTGACCGAGGGTTGCCGCCCTTGATGCCGGCCTTGGCGGCCGGGCCGTTCGGGGTGACCGCACCGACCATCGCGCCCTGATTCACCGTGAGGTTGAACGTCTTGGCGAGGTCGGGAGTCAGCGACTCGAGCTGCACGCCGAGCCACGCGTACTTGACCTGGCCTGTCGCCTTGAGCTGCGAGAACGAACTCTTGGCGGTGTTGATCGGCACCGCGAAGCCGAGCCCCTGGCTGCCGCCGGTCGTGCTGGCGATACTCTCGTTGATGCCGACGACCTTGCCCGTCGCGTCGATCAGCGGGCCACCCGAGTTGCCGGGGTTGATGGCGGCGTCGGTCTGGATGCCGTTGAAGATCGTGCCTCCGCTGGGGGCGCTGAGATCGCGGTGGATCGCCGAGACGATGCCGGAGGTGAGCGTGAAGTCGAGCTGCAGCGGATTGCCGATGGCGACTACCGGCTCCCCCACCTGCACGGCGTTAGAGTCACCGAGTGGCAGCGGGTTGAGGCTCAGTCCCGAGGGGGCGACCTTGACGACGGCGACGTCCGACTGCGGGTCGATGCCGACGATGGTGCCAGTGACGGTCTTGTTCTGCGTGCCGCTGCCCTTGAAGCTCACCGACACCTTGCTTGCCCTCTGGCCGTTGTCGGACACGACGTGAGCGTTGGTCAGGATGTAACCCTGCTTGTCGACCACAAAGCCGGAACCGACGCCGGTGCCGCTTTGTGGCTGGCCGAAGAGGTTGCTGCCTGCGTTAGGGAACGTGCTCGTGATCTCGACGACGCCGGTGGCCTCGCGCTGGTAGATCTGTTCCGGAGTGAGGGAGCCGCCGGACGGCGCCGGGCTGGAAAACGACGCCGGCGCCGCGGCCGTCACTATCGTTTCCTTCTTGACGTCCGTGACGCCGAGCGCGAAAAGGACGAGGAACAGCAAGGCCGCCCCAACGATGCCGCCGATGGCTCCCGCTACGAGGCTGCGCGATGAGTGCATGTGGTCCCTCCCTGTCGAAACCCGGCTCGACCCCCTGCATGCCGGCGCGCCTCTGTCGGGTCTGCGCCGACCGCACCGGAGACGGCGCGGACGTACCCTTCATTGCCCTAGTATCGTCGCCGGGTGTTAATCCTGGCCCCTCGGGCGTTAACCTCGGTCATGCCCTGGGTTAAGGATTCTTCAGTCTCGCCCTGCACGCGCGGGACGCGGACCACGAAGCTGGCACCCTGGCCTGGGGACGTCACGATCTCGACGCTTCCGCCCATCAGCTCGATGAGGTCCTTGGTGATGGAGAGTCCGAGCCCCGTCCCGGCCTGCCCGCCATGCCCTCGGTAGAAGCGTTCGAACACCCGCGAGAGCTCGTCGTGCGAGATACCGGGACCATCGTCGGTGACCGTGAGGCTCACTTCGTCGGTGCTGCCATCGAGCTTCACCCGGACGTGGCCGCCCGGCGGCGAGAACTTGAGGGCATTGTCGAGCAGAGCGCGCAGCACCTGGGTGACGCGGCGCTCGTCGATGACTACCGGCAGCTCGTCGGGCCCCGTGACCTCGACCTCGACCTGCCTGGTCTCGGCTTCGGGGCGGAACTCTGCGGCCACGGCATGAGCGAGGATGGTGAGGTCGGCGTCGGCGGGCTCGAGCCTGACCGCGCCGGAATCGACTTGGGAAAGATCGAGCAGGCTCAACGAAAGCTCCATGAGACGATCGACTTGCTGGCGCATCAATCCGAGGAACTCACCCTCGGTCTGGGAGTCGAGGTCCCCTTCGTCGAGCAGTTCCATGAAGCCCGAGAGCGAGAACAGCGGCGTCTTGAGTTCGTGAGACGCCGTTGCGATGAAGTCTCGACGCGCCTGGTCGAGGCGCGCCTGCTCGGTGATGTCGCGCAGGACGACGATGTCTCGCACCTCGGCCTCGCGTCCGGCCTCGCGTCCGACTCGGTACACCGACACTTCGAGTGAGCGGTCGCCCTGCTCGACCACGACGGTGCGGTCTTCGCCGTCGGCCTGCGTCTCGGCGAAGGTGTGGGCGATATCGGGGGGCAACACGTCGGGCAGCGGCAGATCCGGCGTCAACGTCATGCCGAGGAGTGTCTCGGCCGCCGGGTTGGCGATCGCCGTCGTGCCGTCGGCGCGGGCGCCGATGACCCCCTCGGCGAGGTCGTAAAGCAGGACCTCGACGTTCTCCTTCTCGCGTGCGATCTGCGAGAACGCCTCGCGCAGGCGCACGCCCATCATGTTGAAGGTGGTCGCCAACTGGCCGATCTCGTCGGCCGGGCCGGGCCGCACCGGTCGCGAGAAGTCGCCCGACGCGAACGAAAGCGCGCCGCGTTCGATCCTCTTCAGGCGGCGCGCGATGAAGTACGAGGCAAGGTACCCGGCGACCACCGTGGCGAAGATCGCCAGCATGCCGGCGAGCAGGATCCGCTGCTGGACCTGGCGCACGGCTCGCTGCAGGTCGGTGAGTGGCGCCGAGATGAGCACGGCGCCGGGATAGCTGTCGATGAGGACGTATACCGCCACGGTGGCGTATCTGGTCCCGTCGACCGATGTCTCGGCGACGGTCTTCTTGCTCGTCGCGAGCGTCTCGCGGACCACCGGATAGCGGGCGACGTCGAACGGCAGGCCCGGGCGCGAATCGGCCAGAGGACGCAGAGTGCGCCCGTCGATGACCACGATGCGGGCGTTGATCTGGGTGTCGATGAACTGCGCCGCCTGGTTGAGATTGAAGGTGCTCTGGCCGGTCTCGCTGATCTGCGAGGCGCCCGCGATCGTGCTCGTGACGAGCCCCGAGCTTGCGGAGAGGTCGTTGAGCTTCTGGTGCACGAGCCGCGCCTCGAGGCTAGGCACGACATACATATAGGCAAGCGCGATGTCGAGCAGGACCACGCCGAGGAACAGCACGGTCAGCCAGTTCTTGATCGAGCCCGGCACGTAGTGGACGAGTCCTGAGGGCCAGCGCTTCAGCCGACGCAGCAAAGCGACCTCGACGGGACGATGATCTGGGCGGGTTGTATTAGAACTCGCGGAACTTGTAGCCGATGTTACGGACCGTGAAGATGAACTCGGGGTTCTTGGGATCGAGCTCGATCTTCTCGCGCAGGTGACGGATGTGCACGTCGACAGTGCGTGCGTCGCGGAACTCGGAGTCGCCCCAGACGAGCTGTAGAAGGATCTGACGCGAGTAGACGCGGCCCGGGTGCGAGATGAGCGTCTTGAGCAGCTCGAACTCGATGTAGGTGAGGTCGACACGCGTATCGCGCACATCGACGTTGCGCTTGAGGAGATCGACGGCGAGATCGTCGACGCGGACGGCCTCTTGCCGTGAGCCGTCCGATTGCCTCGCCATCTCGGCGCGCCGCAGCTGGGCACGTACCCTGCTGCGGAACTCGCGCAGGCTGAATCGGTCCTTGGTGATGTAGTCGTCGGCGCCGATCTCGAGACCCAGCACCTTGTCGAACTCGTCGGCCTTCGCGGTCAGCATGATGATCGGCACGATGCTCTGCGCCCGCAGCCGGCGGCAGACCTCGGTGCCGTCGATGCGTGGCAGCATCAGATCGAGGATGACGAGATCGAAGGGCTCGCGACTGAAGGCGTCGAGGGCCTCCTGCCCGTCGCGGGCCTGCACGACCTGGTAGCCCTCCTTTTCGAGCGGGAACCGCAGCAGCTTCTGGATGGCCTCCTCGTCGTCGACGAGGAGGATCTTGGCGCCTGGCACAGTCATCGACTCAGCCATCGTATCATCGTGATACTCCCGGGCTCACTGGTACCCGCCGGTGTGAGCTTCGTCACCGGCGGCAGGCGCCGGGGGCGGCACGTAGGCACGGAGTCGGAACGCGCCGCCCACCTTCGCGGCGATGGCACGGCAGCCTTCGATGTCGGCCTCGGGGATGTCGACCGCCGTCAGGGTCGTCTCGATGCCGGCTTCGACGCACGCCCGGCTGAAGTCGACCACCTCGCGAAAGGCCTTCGAGAACATCGGCCGGCAGAGCAGGTCGTAGCTCTGTGGATCGGCGGCGTTGAGGCTGACCGTAGCCGCATCGAGCCCGACCCGCGCGAGTGAGGGCACGACCTCGACGTCGGGGTTGAGCAGCCGGCCGTGACCGTTGGTGACGAGTCGCGAGCGCAGACGCCGCGTGGTCAGCCACTCGACGACCGCGAGCACGATGTCGAGGCGCATGGTCGGCTCGCCCATGCCGACGAAGGCGACCTCGTCGGCCGGCCCCTCGAGGAATGCGAGCTCGATCTCGTGCGTGAGGTCGTCGATCGACGGCTCGGCGGTCAGCCGCAGGTCGCTGCCGAAGACCTCGTCCGTAAAGGTACGAAAGCAGAACTCGCAGTCACAGGAGCAGCGATTGGTGACGTTCAGATAGATGTTGTTCTTGCCGCGGTAGACGATCGTGTCGGGCATCGTGCGACCGAGTATACGCCGGCCCGGCAGGCGGGGCCGGGGGTGCGCTAGAATGGCGGCGGGCCGCGTTCCGCGGCCCGCCGCCCACCATGAGCGCCATCTCATCACAATCGCAGTCCGACCCTGCCCTCTTGGAGGAGCGTCAGCGTGTCGCATCGGGCGGTCCGCCGGCGGCCGGACTGCGCGTCCCGCCCGCCGGCCACGGGGGCCGGCGTTGAACGCGACGATCGCCAGGCTGACCGAGCTCTGCGCCGGGCTGCGCGCGGTGGTGCAGCCCTTCGTCGGGCTGCACTCGTCCCGCGCGCACGCGGGCGAGGCGGTCGGTGGCGACATCACCTTCGAGATCGACGAGGTCGCCGAGCGCTGGCTCGAGGAGCACATGCGCCAGTACTTGCCGCGCTGGGCCTACTACTCCGAGGACCGCGGCCTGCAAGGTGCCTCCGACCCGGAGCTCGTGCTGATCGTCGACCCCATCGACGGCACGCGCCCGGCGGCGGCCGGCCTCGAATCGGCCTGTGTGAGCATCGCCGCCTCGCGGCCGGTCGCCGCGCCCGCGATGAGCGACCTCGTCGCCGGTGTCATCCAGGAGATCAAGAGCGGCGACCTGTTCGCCGCGGCGCGCGGCGAGGGCGCGACCATGCGGCGCGCCTCCGGCGCGCCGCTGCCCTTCGCGCCCTCGCCGCGCGCCGCCCTCGACGGTCTCTTCTGGAACACGGGCTTTCGCGGCCGGCCGATCATGATCCTCTCGCGGGTCCTCGAGGAGCTCATCGACACGACCAGCGTCGGCGGCGCCGTGTTCGAGCTCGGCTCGGCGACCTACGCGGTCACGCGGGTGCTGACGGGCCAGCTCGACGCCTATGTCGACATCGGTCCCGCCATCATCCGCGAGCGACCCTGGACCGAGGCCGAGTTCCGCCGCGTCGGCAACGGCAACGTCTTGTGCAACTCGCCCTACGATCTCGCCGCCGCCTGGCTCATCTGCCGCGAGGCCGGCATCCCCATGACCGACGCCGACGGGTCAGCGCTCGACGACCGGCTGCTGCTTGGCAGCGACGCCGCCCACCAGATCGCCTGCATCGTGTCGGGCAACGAGGTCCTGCAGAAGGCGCTCGTGACGATCGTGGAGCGCGGGATCGCCCGGCTCAGGCCGTGAGTCCGGGGACGAAACGTCCCCGCCGCGGCTGGGCAGGATAAGCTGGGGGCCCGGGCAAGCCGACGGACGGAGCGATGACCGACCTACCCACCCACGAAGCGATCCTCTACGAGAAGCGTCCTGACGGCGTGGCGCAGTGCCACGTCTGCCCTCGCCTGTGTGTGATCAAGCCCGGACAGCGCGGCACTTGCCGTGCTCGTGAGAACCGCGGCGGCACGCTCTACAGCATCGTCTACGACCGCGTCTGCAGCGTCGCCGCCGACCCCATCGAGAAGAAGCCTCTGTTCCACTTCTTCCCAGGGACGACCGTGCTGTCGCTCGGCACACTGGGCTGCAACTTCACCTGTGCTCATTGCCAGAACTGGCAGATCGCCCACGCCGACGCGACGAGTGGTCTCAGCGACCTGCGCCGGCTGCCGGTCGCCAACCTGCCCGTGCTCGCCGAGCACAACCAGTGTGCCGGCATCGCCTGGACGTACAACGAGCCGACGATCTGGATCGAGTACGTGATCGACGGCGCGAAGGTCGCTCACGATGCCGGCCTCTACACGGTCATGGTCACAAACGGCTACATCACCGACGACGGGCTCGACGCGGTCGCGCCGCATCTCGACGCGTATCGTGTCGACGTCAAGGGCTTCGACGACGAGCTCTATAAGCGCCTCTGCCGCGTGCCGAGCCACGAGCCCGTGCTGCGCGCGGCTGAGCGCGCCCTTCACGACCATGGCTGTCATGTCGAGATCGTGACCAACGTGATCCCCACGATGAACGACGACGACGCGACCCTGCACGGCATCGCGCGCTGGATCGCCGGCGGGCTGGGCCCCAAGACACCGTGGCATGTGACGCGGTTTCATCCCTACCTCGATCTCTCGCATCTCCCGGCCACGCCGATCCGCACGCTCGAACACGCAGCGGCCATCGGGCGCGACGAGGGTCTTGCCTTTGTCTACGTCGGCAACGTGCCGGGCCACAAGGGCGAGAACACGATCTGCCCCCACTGTCACCGCCTCGTCGTGCGGCGCACCGGGGCGGCTGTTGAGGACATCGCCCTGCGCCGCGGGCATTGCGACATGTGCGGCGAGGATTTGAACGTGCGCGAGACGGTGAGACTCCGGGATGATGGATGAATCTGTCGACGGGGGTTGGCCGCAGTTGATGGGGTGCGATACGCTTTGAGCCCGATGGACGAGCAAGTGACTCTCGAGATTCCCGCCAAGGCGGAGTATGTGGTACTCGGCCGGCTGGCGCTGGCCGGGCTCATGCGCGACCGCAGTTTCAGCGCCGATGCCGTGGCCGATCTGAAGCTGGCGCTCAGCGAGGCCTGCTCGAACTCAATCCGCCACGCCTACGGTCACGGCACCGGCAAGGTGCATCTCTCGTTCGCGGCGCAGTCCGATCGCGTGGTCATGGTCGTGCTCGACCAGGGCGGCGGGTTCCACGAAGACGACGTCGACTGCCCGGAGTGCGGCGCCGTGGGTGTCGAGCTCGCCGAGGGCGGCATGGGCATCTCGATCATCCGCGCGGTCGTCGACGGCTTCGAGCTCGAGCATCCCGCCGCCGGCGGCACCAAGCTTACCCTGACCAAGCTCGTCGACGCCTGAGGCGTCGCCACCGATCCCCGACCGGCGCCGCCGACCGTCCTGTGCGCGGCTCGCCCGCCTTCTTCGCCGCCTTTCCTGAGCTTGCCGCAGACGCGGTGAGGGCGGCCGGGCTGCGCGCGTACGTCGATCTGCTGGCCGGCTACGACCGGGCCAACGTGAGCGGGGCACAAGGGTCGGCCGAGGGCGTCGCCGACCTCGTCGGCGACGCCCTCGGCCTCCTCGACGTCGGCGAGCTTCGGGCGCGGGCGGACGGTGGAGCGGCGTGGGCCGACCTCGGCAGCGGCGGTGGGCTGCCGGGCATCCCGCTGGCCCTGGCACTGCCCGACGTGCGGCTCACGCTGGTCGAGTCCGTCGGCAAGAAGTGCGTGTTCCTGACGAAGGCCGTCGACGAGCTGGGCCTGGCCGGGCGGGTCGAGGTCGCCTGCGCCCGGAGTGAGTCCCTGTGCGTGGCCGGCATGCCGGGCCGCGAAGGCTACTCCGTCGTTCTGGCCAAGGCCGTCGGGTCGCTGGCGGTGCTGGTCGAGCTCGCCGCCCCGCTCCTGGCGCACGGCGGCGTGCTGCTGGCGAGCAAGGCTGCTCCGGCTGCCGAGACGGAGCGGGCGGCGGGCGAGGCCGCAGGCCTTGCCTGCGGCCTCGCCCGCCGCCCGACCGTTCCCCTGCCGCGCTCGCCACTGCCGAACTCAGTCTGCGTGGTCTTCGAGAAGGTTGCCCCGACGCCCGAACGGTTGCCGCGACGTCCCGGGATGGCCGCCAAGCGACCGCTCGGGTGACCGGCGGGGCGGTTCCTGGTCACGACGCGTGTGTGGTCACCGTCTGCGGCGGCCGCTAAGATGAGCCAGATGTCCGCCGCCTCGTCACACCTCCGCTGTCCGTCGGGCGGCCACGCGTGGCCGCGCCTCTGCGCACGGCGCCTGGTGCGTCCGTGACACGCGTCATCGCGGTCGCCAACCAGAAGGGCGGCGTCGGCAAGACGACCACCGCGATCAACGTCGCCGCCTGTTTGGCCGAAGCCGGCTTTGCTACGCTGCTCATCGATCTCGACCCGCAGAGCAACGCGACAAGTGGGCTGGGGCTGGCGGCCGAGAGCCCCGAGCGCTCGATCTACGGCGTCCTGGGCGGGCAGTCGTCGCTCGCCGGCGCGACGCTGCAGACCGACCTCGCCGAGCTCTCGCTGGTGCCGGCCTGCCCCGACCTCGCCGGCGCCGAGGTCGAGCTCGCCGCCGCCGACAACCGCGAGCTCGTGCTGCGCTACGCCCTGCACGGCAGCCTGGGGCGCTATGCCTTCGTGTTCATCGACTGCCCGCCATCGCTGGGCGTGCTCACCGTCAATGGCCTTTGTGCCGCCCGCGAGGCGCTCGTGCCGGTCCAGGCCGAGTACTACGCGCTCGAGGGCCTCGCCCAGATCCTGGCGACCATCGATCTCGTGCGCCAGCGCGTCAATCGCGACCTGCGGCTGCTGGGCATCGCCATCACGATGCTCGATACGCGCACGCGGCTCGGCAAGGACGTCGCGGCCGAGGTGCGTGAGCACCTCGGCCGCGACGTCTTCGAGACGGTCGTTCCCCGCAACGTGCGTCTCGGCGAGGCGCCCAGCCACGGGCTGCCCATCTCGCGCTACGACGCCACGTGCTCCGGCTCAGACGCCTACTTCGACCTGGCGATGGAGATCGTCTCGCGCGCTCCGTCCGGCGACGGCGCCGGCGCGACCGTGTAGGCTTCGGGGAGCGATGGACGACGATCAGACACAACGCGACGAAGGGGCAGGTGCCGCTCAGGCAGGTGGCCGCGAGCCGGCCACGCCACGCGTGGCGCGACCCGCCAAGAAGCGTCTGGGCCGCGGGCTGTCGGCGCTGATCGGTGAGCGCCAAGCGATGGGTGGCGCGGTGGGCGGCGTGCCCGGCACCGCCCCTTCCGAGCCCGGCGGTACGGGCCTGTCAGGCGGCGCGGGCGGCGCGAGCGGGGCGCGACTGCGCGACCTGCCGGTCGCCGATGTCGCGCCGTCGCGGCACCAGCCGCGGCGCGCCTTCGACCCTGACGAGCTCGCCGAGCTGGCGGCGTCGATCAAGAGCCTGGGCGTGGTGCAGCCGGTCGTCGTGCGTCCGGCCGAAGCCGGCGCCGCCGTGCCGTGGGAACTGATCGCCGGTGAGCGCCGCCTGCGTGCCGCGCGTCTGGCCGGCGTTGCGACGATCCCGGCGGTGGTGCGTTCGGCCGACGAGGCCGCGTCGCTCGAGATCGCCCTGGCCGAGAACGTCGCCCGCGAGGACCTGAACGCCATCGAAGAGGCGATCGCCTATGCGGCTCTTGCCGACGAGTTCGGCCTGACGCATGAGCGCATCGGTGAGGTCGTCGGCAAGAGCCGCACCGCCGTCACCAATGTGCTGCGTCTGCTCGAGCTGCCCGACGACGTGCGCGCGATGATCGAGCGCGCCGAGTTGTCCGAGGGTCACGGCCGTGCGCTGCTCGGTCTGCCCGACCACCTCGAGCGCCGCCGCACGGCGCGGCTGGTCCTGTCGCGGGGGCTCACCGTGCGGCAGACCGAGGCGCTCGTGCGGGCGGCCAACGAGGCGGCCGCGGGCGCCGGCAAGCCGGCGCCTACCGGCCGCCCCACCTCTGATCCCGGCCTCGACGACCTGGTCGACGAGCTCTACGGTCTGCTCGAGGTGCCGGTGCGCATCCACACGGGCAAGCGCGGCGGCAAGCTCGAACTGCGGTTCAAGGATCGCGACGAGCTCGAACGGCTGGTCGCGCTGCTGCGTTCGCTCGGTTAGCGGATCTACAGGCCGCCGGCCGACGGCGTGGCGTTCGGCGTCACGACCGTCCCCGGCGCGCCCGCCGGCGGGGCGCCGGGTGTGGGCGTGACGCTCACGCCGGGTGGCGTTGGCGTCACTGTGACGCCCGGCGTCGGCGTTGCCGCCGGGGCAGGGGCCGTCCCGGCTCCCTGCGGCACGTACACGGTCGTCCCGTCGGGCAAACGGTAGAACTGGCCGATGAGCGTGCCCAGCCCAGACGCCTGCTGTCCCTGCGTGAGGTCGAGCTTGCTCACCTGGGAGCCGACCTTGGTGATCACCTGCATGTCCGGCTGGCCGGGGTTGGTGACGATCGTGAGGTTGTCCTTCGTGAGCGCGCCCGAAAGCCCGACTGCGGTGAGCGCCGCCAGAAGGAACGCGACCGCCAGGACGATGGCGACATCGAACAGGTTCACGACGCCATCGAGCGGATCGCCGTTGCGGTCGGCGCGGTTGATGCGCCGCCTGCCCATGAACCGCAGGGGCCGTCCGCTGCCGGGCTCGTGACCTAGCGGCGGCTCGTAGTCGAGTGGGGTCTCGATGGTAGTGCTCATCTGGGAGCCTCTCAGCTCTCGCTCTCGGGGTCCGTCCGCGGCAGCGAGAGGATCTCGGTCGGTTCGTCGGCATCGGCCGCCGTGTGACCGTCGCGCCGGTCGCCGTCATCGCCGATGACGGCGACCGGCGCCGTCTTCGCCGAGCGCGAATGGCGGCTCTGGAGTGTCGAAACCCCCGATGACGGGTGCGGGCTTTTCGAAGGCCACCGCCTCAGTGGGCGGCTCGACCTCTTCGGCCGACGCGACCTCGAGGGTCTCGTCAGGCAAGTCATCCGGCTCGTCGTCGGTGTCGGCGCGCCGCCGCCGGGGAGGTCCGATGCGCAGGCGCCCGCCGCCGCCCTCGAGCAGTTCGAGCATGTACTCGAGGTCGGAGATGTCCTGCTGGTAGATGCGGTCGCGCATGATGCTGACGATGAAGCCGAGACCACCGATGAGCAGACCGATGACGGTCACGGAGAAAGCGATCGTGAGGTTGTCGGCAAGCACCGTGTAGTTGCCCGCCGCGAGCCCCTTCAGGGCGGGCGCGAGCGGGATCAGGGTGCCCATCAGGCCGAGCATCGGCCCGACGCGTACAAGGATGCGCGTCTTCTCGAGTCGCTTGACCGTATAGAACTCGTATTCCTGCAGCAGCTTGAGCGGTTTCTCGGGGATGCGCTCGGTCTGGTAGTTGCGGATGAGCTCAAAGAGGAAGCGTGCGACGACCGTAGAGTAGTTGTTCTCCTGCAGGTACTTGTAGGCGCGCCGCGGCTGCCCGTTGGCGAACGCGTCGCGTGCCTTGAGCGTGCGGATCTCGAGCGCTTCGAGATCGCGGTAGCGCACGCGCAGGTAGAGCTCGAAGAGGAACCAGCCCAGCTCGACGATCGCCCAGGCGAGACAAAGCAACGCCGCGATGAGCACGGGATAGAGCAGGACCTTCGAAGTCTGGTAGATGACCTCTTCGATGTCGTGTGCAAGCGACGCGGCTACGAGGATTTGCACGCTTCTCTACTCCTGACCGTCGAGCGGCGGCGTGCCGCCTGGTTGCTTCCAGAACTGCCATCCCCTGGAGGGCTCTGCGGGCAGGGTCTGCCCCTTGGCCGCGCCCGCCATGACGTCCATCATCCGCCGCCGCAGCAGCCACGACCCCGCGAAGCCCAGGGGGACGAGAGCCAGGAGGGCACCGCCGACGTAGGCGGCGGTGTGGCCGCCGCCCCCGCCGCCTGAACCGCCCTTCGAGGCCACGCTGCCGGTCACCGTCGCGGTCGGCGAGGGCGCGACACCTGGAGGGAAGGAGCCGTTTGTGGTGGGGGGCGTCGACAACGCGGTGCCGGGGCTGATGCTGGCGAAGGGGGACGCCGAGGTGCCTGGTGTCGTGGTTGTGCCTCCGGGTGTCGTGCCGCCGGTCGGGCCGGATGGGGTGACGACGTGCCCGCCGCTCGTGCCGGTGCCGCCGCCCGGATGGGTGTTCCCGCCGGTGCCGGTCCCCGTGCCTCCGCCCGTGCCTGTGCCCGATGCGGGCGGCGTGACCGGCACGGACACGGTGAACGTGCGCGTGAGTTGTGTCGTGTTGCCGGCACGATCGGCGATGGTGACGGCGATCTTGTGCGAACCGTTCGCGAGGCCACTCAGCGCGAGCGACAGCGAGCCGGTGAAGATGTGCGCCTTCTTCGTGATGCCTTTGCCGTCGAGCGTGATGCGGATGGCAGCCGGCTTGATCCCGGTTCCGGTGAGGGTGTCGTGGTTGCGCGGCGTGTCGTAGTAGGACGCGTGGACGGTCACTGACCTCGTCTTGAACACTGAGCCGGCCTGCGGTGTGAGCGCGGCAAACCGCGGGTCGAAGTGCGTGCCCGTGGTCTGCCCAGTGCCGACGGGCAGCGATCTGCCAGAAAGAGCGATCAGCGCCTGTGGGGTGGTGTCCATGAGATTGCCGAGCGAGCCCGCACTCTGCCGGAAGGCGCCAGACCGGATCTGGCGGTGACGCAGATAGAGCAGCGGGTCGTACGTCAGCGAGCCGATGGACGTGCCGGCGGCTCGCAGACCTTCGACGGCCCAGGCCGTCGAGACGGTGTTGCTCGGGCCGCCGGCACGCTCGGCGAAGCCGCCGTCATCTGGTCTCTGCAGCGTCCTGAGGAAGGCCGCGCCGTTGGCGATTGCCGCCGTCACTGCCGGGTCAGTGCTGTCGGCTGCCTTCAAAGCCTGGACCACGAGGCCGGTGGCGCCGGCAGTGGGAGCGGTACTGAGCTTCAAGTCGGCGGCGAACCCGCCATTGCCGCGCGCCTGCGCGGCGAGCCAGCGCGCAGCGTCACCAGGCAGGGCACTTGTCTCGCCGGCTTCGGTCATCGCGAGAAGTGCCCAGGCCGTGGTCTCGACCTGGTCGTAGCCCACGGTCGTCGATCCGGGCACGGGAGAGAACTCGCCCGTGGTCTTGTCAGCATAGGACTCAAGCTTGGCGACGAGATTGATGCTCGTGCTGCCCGCGATGTAGATGAGGTCGCCACGGCCAGCCGCGCTGTAGGCGAGGATGGCCTGAGCGTAGTACCTCGGCACATTGACCGGCGAGGTTCCTTGCGCAGCATTCTCCAGGTTCTTGCCCTTGAGGAAGTCGAGCGGATCGTTGCCCTCCGTCCTCCACGAGGCAGGCTTCTGACCAGCAGCCGCGAGCGCCATGATCACCCAGTTCGTGGACGCAGCGTCGCCTGCGCTGGCGTTGAGTGAGAAGCCGCCGTCGGTCCGCTGGTGAGCGTTGAGGCAGTCGAGCGCGTGCGGCGTGTAGTACTTGGTCAACGCCGTGGCCGACCGCCCACTGGCCGCAGCCGCGCCCGGGACAAGGATGAGTATCACCAAGGCCAGGAGGGCCGCGCCTCTGTATGTGGTGTTCACTGCGCCTCCCGGTCCCGGGTTGGCCTCGGGCAGGTCGTGAGCCGAGGCCCTATTGTAGCAGCCTCATCTCGCCGCCGAGCAGGCAGATCGCAGGGCCGCGGGCGGCGCGACGGGGAGGCGCGGGGCGCCTCTGGCACAGAGACGCCCCGCGCCTCCCCGGGGTTCGCCGCCCGCGGCCCTGCGTGCTTGGCATAGTCCATCCGTCCACAAAGGCCCGCTCAGCCTCACATCTGAGCAGGAGTCGACCGATAGATGCAGTATGTGGGGGCAAGCGACTGCAAGAAGAGAGACGATGGCCGACAGCTCTGACGTCGATTTCTTTGGGGCTCACATCAAGGTCAAAAGCCCGCGACTGGCCGCGCTGCTCAACAGCGCCGTGACCGACGACGTCGTCGTGGTCGGTAAGCGTGCTCTCGATCTGGTCTCGAGCGACCAGCGCGAAGAGGATCTCAACGTCGTCCTCGACGGCGGTCGGACCGAGGCGCCGGCCGATGCCGCCGAACAGGACGCCGCCGCCGAGGACCTCTTGCTGCGACACCTGCGCGAGACGCACCGGAGCTGATCGGCGCCCTCGCGTCCGCCGACCGGTCTCTGTCTCCAGACCGCCGGCGGTGCCGGGTATATCCTGTACGGCGTCATGACGTCCCTGCTTTCAATCGTCGTCCCCGTCTTCAACGAGGCCGATAGTCTCGAACCCCTCTACGACGAGATCGCTGCCGCCGTCGGCTCCGCGTACCCGTTCGAGGTCGTGTTCGTCGACGACGGCTCGAGCGACGGCTCCCTGGCCGTCATGCAGCGCCTGAGCGCTGCCCACGACGGCATCAGGATCGTGAGACTGCGCCGCAACTTCGGCAAGGCGGCCGCGCTCACGCACGGCTTCGCCGAATCGCGCGGCGACATCATCGTCACCATGGACGGCGACCGCCAGGACGACCCCGCCGAGATCCCGAAGATGGTGGCCCGGCTCGACCAGGGCTACGACCTTGTGTCCGGCTGGAAGCAGAGTCGCCAGGACCCGGTCAACAAGACACTGCCCTCGAAGTTCTTCAACTGGACGGTGCGCAAGGCCACCGGCGTGGCCCTGCACGACTTCAACTGTGGCCTCAAGGTCTACCGTCGCGAGGTCGTCGAAAACGTCGCCGTCTACGGTGAGCTGCATCGCTACATCCCGGTGCTGGCCAGCGATCTCGGGTTCCGCGTGACCGAAGAGAAGGTCGCCCACCGGCGTCGCACCGCCGGCCGCTCGAAGTACGGCTGGCGGCGTTATGCCCGCGGCTATCTCGATCTGCTGACGGTGCTGTTCCTGGGGCGCTACGGCCAGCGTCCCCAGCATCTGTTCGGCGGCATCGGCACGATCATGGCGCTGATCGGCGTGGTCGTCGACATCTACCTGACCGTCGACAAGCTCGCCTTCGGACACGCCATCGGCAACCGGCCGCTGCTGGTGCTGGGCACGTTGTTCATCATCGTCGGCATCCAGCTCGTGTCGGTCGGCCTGATGAGCGAGCTCATGACCCACGGGCGCGAGCGCCAGGGTCGCGCCGAGTACGAGGTCGAGCGCGTGATCGACGGGGCGGCGGCGCGGGCGGCGCTCGCCGCAGGCGACGCCCGCGCCGCCGCCCCGCGCGGCATCCCGTCGTCCGGGAGCCGCGCGACCGCAGCCGAGCTCGCAGGCAGCCCTCCGACCACTGCGCCGCACCCGCCCGCCGCCGCACCCGCCGCCCCGCCGCTTTCGCGGCCGCGCCGCGACGAGCCCCTGTGACCGCCCCTCGATGAGCCTGCGGGTCGCCTACCTCGGCACGTACGATCCCGGCTACGCCCGCAACCGCGTGCTCATCGACGGCCTGAGGGCCGCCGGTGCCGAAGTGCTCGAGTACGCCGCGCCGCTCAGCTCGTCGCTGACGGCGGCGCGTCTCGCCACGGCGGGGGGCGCGGCCAAGCTCGCCGGCGAGCTTGGCCGCGCCCACCTCTCGCTCCTGGCGCGGCATCGCAACGGCACGGGCTTCGACGTCGTGGTCGTCGGCTACCCCGGCCACCTCATGGTGCCCTTCGCCTGGGCGGTGGCCCGGTACCGCCATGCCCTGCTCGTGTTCGATCCGCTCGTCTCGCTGTTCGACACCTTCGCCGGCGATCGCGAGCTGGTCACCGGTGACAGCCCGGCCGGGCAGGTGGCGAGCCTCGTCGACCGTGTCGCCTTCGGACTGCCGGAGGTGGTCCTGGCCGATACCGCCGAGCACGCGCTGTACTACACGATCGTGCTCGGCGTTCCAGAGGAGAAACTGGCCGTGGTGCCCGTCGGCGCGCTGCCGGTGTCCGGCGCCAGCGGCGCCGCCCGCGAGCTTGCCGCCGACGAGCCCTTGGTCGTGCTGCAGTACGGCCGCTGGAGCCCGCTGCATGGTCTCGACGCAGTGCTCGACGCCGCCGAGGAGCTGTACGACGAGCCGTACCACTTCGAGCTGGTCGGCGACGGTCAGCTGGCCGCCTGGCTCGGCGAACAGGTCGCGGCCCGCCGGCTCGACAACGTCAGCCTGGTCGGCGCGCTGCCCGTGTGGCAGCTGCGCCAGCACATCGTCGAAAGCGACGCGTGTCTGGGGGTGTTCGGCAGCTCGGGCAAGGCGGGCCGGGTGATCCCCAACAAGGTCTACGACGCGCTTGCGGCGGGACGTCCGCTCGTGACCGAAGACTCACCCGCGGCCCGTGAGCTCCTCACCGATGGCCGTGACGCGCTGCTGGTGCCTCCCGGCGACGGGCCTGCGCTCGCCGCCGCGCTTCGCCGGCTGCGTGACGCTGGAGCGCGCGCCGGTCTCGGGCGCGCGGCCCTGGACCTCTACCACCGACGCTGCACGCCACAAGCGGTCGCCGCCACGCTGCTGGCGGCTCTCGAGGCGCGGTTGTGAAGGGCCGCGCGCGGACGGTCGCGCTGCGCGCCGTCCAGGCGCTTTTCGTGGCGGCCGTCGTGGTGTTCATCTGGCGCTACCTGGTCCATGCCTGGCCGGCGGTGCACGCGTATCGCTGGCGCTTTCACCCGCTGCCGCTGGTGGGATCGGCCGTGCTGTTCGCGGCCTACTATCTGCTCAGCGCGCTGGTCTGGTGGGCGATCCTGCGCGGCTGCGGTCTGCCCGCAGACCGCAGCCGCTCCGTGGCGACGTGGGCCAAGTCGATCCTCGGCCGCTACGTGCCGGGCAACGTCGTGATGTTCGCGAGCCGCGGCTGGATGAGCAGCCGCCAGGGTCTCGACGTCGACCGTGTCGGGGCCGCGATGGTCTACGAACAGGCACTGAACGTCGCCGGCGCGCTCGTGGTGACCGCGGCACTGCTGCCGTTCTGGCACTTCCAGCGCAGCGCCGCCACATGGGCGCTGCTCGGCATTCCGGTGATCGTGGCGGCCATGCACCCGCGCGTGTTCGCGCCGCTGGCCGGCGCCATCCTGCGAGCGCTGCGCCGGCCGCCACTCGCGCGGACGCTGCCGTTCCGGTGGGTGATCGCCGTGCTGGCGGCGTTCGCCGGCTTGTGGCTGGTCGCGGGGTTCGCGATGCTGACCTTCGCGGCGGCGGTCACGGACGTGACCGCCGCCGCCTTCCCCCAGCTCACCGCGGGATTCGCCCTGGCGTTCGTGGCCGGCATGGCCGCGTTCTTCGTGCCGAGCGGCATCGGCGTGCGCGAAGGCGTGCTGGCCGCGGCGACGGCGAGCCTGTTCGCCGGCGGCGGAGTGGCCCTCGCGTGGGCACTCCTGGCTCGCTTGTGGCAGACTGCGCTGGAGATCGCCTTCGTCGGCGCCGCCGTGCTGGCCGACAAGGCGCGCCGGCACGGGCCGGCGCCGGCCGGCGCGAGCGACGGCGCACCGGCGCACACAGTCCAGCCGAACCACGGAGAGGAAACGTGACCGATCAGCAGAGGCTCGCGTGAGCACGAAACGGCCGGCGGGCGGGCGCCGCAAGAGCGCCGCGGCGCCGAAGCGACCGCCGGCGGCGCCCGGGCGACCGACCGCGACCGCAGCGCCACTCGACGCCGAGGAACGGCGCGCGCTGACCCGCCGCTACGGGCGCTACGTGCTGGTCGCCATCGTCCTCGTCGCCGTCATCCTCAGCATCCTCTCCGTGCAGCGCTTCCGGGACTTCTACGGCGGCCGGTTCGACACCGGCAACATGGTCCAGGCGGTCTACAACACGGCCCACGGCCATTTCCTCGAGATCACCACCGCCGAGGGCAAGCAGACCTCCCGGCTGGGCTCGCACGTCGATCCGATCCTGGCGGTGTTCGCGCTGCCCTGGCTGGTCTGGCCTAGCCCGGAGATGCTGCTCGTGCTGCAGGCGGTGATCGTCGCGCTGGCCGGCTGGCCTGCCTACCGCATCGGGTTGCGGGTGCTGGGCGACCCACTGGCCGCCTTACTGATGACACTCGCGCTGCTGCTCTATCCGCCGCTGCAATACGCGGTCCTGAACGAGTTCCATCCCGTCACGCTGGCCATCCCGCTCCTGCTGTTCGGGTTCCTCTACCTCGATGAGGGCCGCTGGCTGCGTGCCGTGCCGTTCCTCGTACTGGCGGCGCTGTGCAAAGAGGAGATCCCGCTCGTCATCGTGCTCATGGCGCTCTACTTCGGGCTGCGCCGTCATGGCAGGCCGGTCGACCCGGTCTCGGACGAAGCCGTCGGACGCGGCACGCCCTACCAGGCGGCCTATGAAGGCAGGACCTACCACTTCAGCGAGGAGCGGCACCGCGACGAGTTCGTGCGCGAGCCGCCGAAGTTCGCTCACCCGGCCGCTCCTGACGAGCGGGCCGGCCGGCTCAGGCGGCTGCGCCGGCTGCTGCCGGCCCGCGTGCCGTGGTGGCCGCTCGCCATCGCCGTCGTGTCGGCCGGCTACTTCGTGATCGCGGTCAAGGTGATCCTGCCCCACTACAGCAGCGGCGGGAGCCCCTTCCTGAGCCGCTACTCTGACTACGGCTCCAGCGCCGGCGAGATCGGCCTGAACGTCATCCTGCGGCCGGGCACCACGCTGGGCGACCTCTTCGCCTGGTCGAACCTCAAGTACCTGTTCAACCTGCTGTGGCCGTTCGGCTTCACCTCGGTCCTCAGCCCGCTCACCACGCTCATCGCGGCGCCCGAACTCCTGCTCAACGCCCTGGCGAGTCGCATCTACCAGCGATCGTATGAGTTCCACTACGTCGCCGGCGAGGTGCCGTTCCTGTTCGCCGGTGCCGTGTTCGGCATCGTGCGGCTGCGCGGCTGGCTCTCGCGGCAGGTGCGCGCCACGCGTCAGTCGACCGTGAGTGCGCCGCGTGTCTCCGTCGCGACGCTCGCCACCATCGTGCTGGTCGCGACGGTCGTCGCCAACTACCGCCTGGGGCCGCTGCCGTTCTCGCTGCCGGGCGCTCACTACAACGGCCGCAACTATGCGGTGAGCGGCCACGCGCGCGTCCTGAGCATGGCGATCAAGATGATCCCGAGCGGCGGCAATGTGGTCGTGAGCACTGAGAACATCGCAGGTTCACACCTGTCGGCGCGGCGCGTCGTCTACACCTTCCCCTACATCGACAGCGCCCAGTGGGTGATCGTCGACCAGAAGAACCCGTTCTGGTTCGATCAGCCCGACGCCGTGCGGCACTCGCAGGCGCTCGGCGCCCTCGTGCTCAATCAGAACTACCAGTCGGTGTTCGCGCGCGACGGGGTGTACGTGTTCAAGCGCGTGGCCAACGTGGCCAGCCCGCCGGGCGGCGCGCCGCCCCTGCCGTTCTCGACGCCGGGCGCGGCCGGGTCACCGTCGCCGACCCCGTAGCGCCGGCCGTCGCAGTGGGCCGCGACGTGGAACGGAAGGGCGGGCTGCGGGCGGGGCAGGTGGCGGCTCGCGGCGCTGGCAGTGGCGCCGTTCGTCGCCGTGGCCGCGGCGCTCGCGGCGATGCACCTCGCCGGCATCGCCGGGGTCGACAGCGCCGCTCATGTCTACCGCATCGACTTGCTGCGCCAGGGTCAGTCGCTCGTCTGGGACGACTTCTGGTACTCGGGGTCGTACGGCGTGCTGAGCTACGGCATCGTGTTCTTTGAGATCGCGCGCTTCACCGGCGCCGCCGCGATCGTCGTGGTGAGCGCCGGATCTCTGCCGTTGTCGTTCCATCTCTACCTGCGGCGTGCGTGGCATGTCCAGAGCATGCTGCCGGCGCTCGCGCTGGCCGTCGTGCTGGTGATCTACCTGGTCAACGGCCAGGAGCCATTCTTGCTGGCGATGGCCCTCACGATGGCAGGTCTGGCGCTGCTCGCGTCCGGGCATCCGCTGTGGGGCGCCGTGCCGGTGGGGATCGCCGTCTTCACCAACCCGCTCGCGCTCGCGATCGGCGGCATGTTCGTGCTCGCGGACACCCTGGCGCGGCCGGCGGCGCGGCGGCGCGTCGTGCTGTTCGCCGCCGCACTGGCGCCCTTCCTGCTCGGTTGGGCGGGCTTACAGCGTGCCCTGGCGGGGCACACGTCGTACCTCGCGCAGCCCGGCCAGCTGTTGAAGTGGACGGCGGTCTCGTGTGTGGGGGTGGCGCTCGCCGGCTGGTCGGCACGACGTGGGACGGAGCGCGGCGACCAACGACGCCAGGGGAACGCGCCCGATCACGACGGCGCGATGGACCGACGGCACGACACGCTCGCCCTTCAGCTCCTGTTCGCCGGCGCCGGCGTGCTCTGCGTGGCCGGCCTCGCCTTCCCGAGCCTGGGTAACAACGCCACGCGCCTGTACTCGGTGTTCGGTCTGTCGCTGTTCCTGCTGCTGCCGCGCAAGCGGCTGCCGTGGGCGGCGACGGCGGCCGTCCTGGCCGCCGTCGCCGCGATGCAGCTCGCGACGCCATTGACCTTCTTCGCCGTCGGCGGCGAGACGCTGCAGAGCTCACCGTCGTACTTCGCGCCGGCCCTCGCCGTCGCCGCACGCGAGTACGACCCCGCGTACCGCTTCCATGTGGTGGCGCTCGCCAAGCATGGCGAGGCTCAGGCGTTCCCGCTCGCCGGCTATGCGATCACGCGGGGCTGGTTCCGCCAGGCCGACTGGCAGCACGACGCGCTTCTCTACGACCATCCGGATGCGGCTCGCTACGTCGCCTGGCTGCGCGACTTGGGCGTGAACGACGTGTTCGTGCCCCGCGGCGCGCTCGACGCCACGAGCGCCCAGGAGCCCGGGCTGATCGCCGCGTCGGGTGCGCTGCAGAAGATCTACGACACCGGCCGCTGGACCGTCTACCGGCTGCGTGACCCGCGCCCGCTGATCGTCCCCGTCGGCGCTGCCGTGACCGCCACCGGTCACGACAAGGTGGTGATCAGCGTGCGGACACCGGGTCGATACGTGGTGAAAGTCACGTGGTCACCGTACTGGCGCGTCATCTCTGGTCGGGCGGCGCTGGGCGAGGCGGCGGGCGACTGGCTGTCGCTCGACGCGCCCGCCGCCGGCTCCGTCGTGCTCGGGGTGCGACCGACGCTCGGCGAGGTGCTGCGGCAGATCTTCTGAGGTCCAGGCGGTGAACGGGCCGGCTCAGGCCACCCAGCTGAAGACGGCGAACTTCGCCGTGAGGGCCACAAGGCCGATGGCCGACACCCAACAGATGACCTTGTGGGCGCGCGGGTGGCTCTCCGCATAGAGCGCCATCGCCATGAAGATGGGGAACGCCGCCAGAACGAAGCGCGGCATCGACATGAGCGGCATCGAGGTCGCCGGGAAGATCAGCGGGTAGCCGATGGTGACTACGGCGTAGGCCGAGAAGGCGACCGCCAGCCGGCGCAGGCCGTAGAAGACCGCCAGACAGGCGATGGCGGTCATGGCGAGGTTCGTGAGGTTGGCGACCGCCAGCGGCACCGCTGCTCCCGGATTGGCGGCGGGCCAGTAGAGATGGCTCACCTGGCCCGACAGGATCTGGCGGGCACCCTGGAAGGCGGCCTCGAGCGCCTTCCACAGGGCGTAGGTGGGCACCGCCAGGTAGCGATGCCACTGGTCCTGCACGCGGGCGAAGAGCAGCGGCCGCCCGAACACCAGGCTGAGGTAGGCCATCCAGACCATGAGGCCCTCGGGGATCATGAGCAGCGATGCGACCTGGGCGTCGGTGCGCCGCAGCCGCCACTCACGCTGCTCGTAGTAGGAGAGCGCCATCGGCACGATCAGCAGGAATCCGGCGCTGCGCGTGAGGGCCGCTGCCAGGCCGGCGAAGCCGGCCAGCCTCCAGCGGCCCTCGCGCGACCACAGCACGCAAGCGGCCGACAGCATCAGGAACATCGACTCGGAGTAGACGGCCTGCCAGAAGAACGCCGTCGGGAAGATCGACAGATAGAGGCAGGTGCGGTAGGCGACGCGTCCGCCGAGCTCACGTTCGACCAGTCGGTAGAGGAAGTAGATGGCGGCGAAGTAGCAGGCGAGCGAGACGATCACGCCCGAAGCCACGAGGTTGTTGTCGAACGGGATGCCGAGCCAGCGCACGAGGAGCGGGTAGAGCGGGAAGAAGGCGACGCTGCCGTCGTTGGCGGCGTAGCCGTTGGCGGCGATCTTGACGAACCACACGCCGTCCCAGTGTGCCCAGGGGTTGAGAAGGTGGGCGGCGACGCCGTGGAAGGGTTCGGCCAGGCGGGGCAGGCGTTGTGCCCATGGGGCGGGCTTGACGCCGAGCAGGTAGGTGGCCAGCGGCGCGAGCGCGGCGATGGCCAGCCGCGAGATGACGGCCATCGCCATCGTGCGCCGTAGCAGCGACGGCGCCGCGACGGTGGCGTCGGCAGCCGTCGCGGCGTCCTCGGCGCACGCCTCGGCGTCGCCGGGAAGGCCGTCGCTGGCGGGGATGTCGTGAAGGGCGTCCGTGACCGTACCTCGTCGAACGCCGCCTAGTATGTCACCGACGACCGCCGGCCGCGCGCTATGGGGTGTCGTCGGGAGGCGGCGCCGCGTCGCCGCCGCGGACCTCGGCCGGACCGGCGGCGGCCGGCCCCAGCAGGCCCTCGTCGCGCAACTTCTGGGGGAGCGCGAAGCGCAGCTCGGCGGCGGCCCGGTCGGCCGCCGCCTTGTCGTCGTTCCAGATGGCGAGGCGCAGCCGCACCGCGTCGACGCCGAGCTCGAGCACGGTCAGCGACGGCTTGCGCTCGGGCGAGCGGCCGCGGCTGTAAGCCGCGGCCGCCTCGAGCGCCACGCTCCGCACATCGGCGAGCGGCGCGCTGATGGGCACGGCGAAGTCGATCGTCGCGCCGCTTGTCTGGTCGACGATCGAGAAGTTGCGGATCACCGTGCTGCCGAGCTGCTCGTTAGGGATGACGATGCGGCTGTCGTCGTCGGCACGGATGTAGGAGTACGTGAGGCGTATCTCCTCGATCGTGCCCTGCCAGTCGCCAATGGCCACGTAGTCGCCGATGCGCACCGGCTGGGCGAGCGCGACGATGATGCCCGAGATCAGGTTGGCGAGCACGGTCCGCGAGGCGAAGCCCACAACCAGCGCCGTGATCCCGGCCGAGGCGAGCAGGCCGCTCGCCACGGTCCGCACGGCCGGCAGCTGGACGAGCGATGTCGTGACGCCGACGAATACGATCGCCGCGACGACGAGCCGCCGCGCCACGCGCAGCCGGGTCTCGTCGGCGGCAGGCAGCGTCTTGGTCAGGACGCGTGAGATGCCGCCGGCGCGGCTCGCAAGCAGGCGGTCGGCGACCTCGGCCACGACGAAAGTCACTGTCAGGAAGACGACGCAGAGGACGATGTCGGCGGTAGTCGTTGCAGCGGCGGCTAGTGGCGGCACGACCGCGCTCAAGGAACAGTCGACGGCAGGTCGCGGCGCACGTCGTAGAGGACCTTGCCGCTCTTGTAGTCGAGCAAGGCCACGATCACTCCTCGGGCGCCGGGCACCGTGTCGACGTTGCCCGTGACCTGCCACACGAACCGGTAGGGCGGCGTGATGGTGGTTGTCAGCGAGGTCGGCCCGAGCGAGTGGCTGAAGGTGTAGGGCTTGCCCTGCGGCAGGAACAGCAGGCGGACCTCTTGGGGATCGACGGCGGTGTTGATGAAGAGCGCGTCGGCATGCCGCAGGGCCAGCCCGGACGTCTTCAGCTTCGAGTCGCCCGGCACCGTCAGAGCCGTGTAGACGAACGACCAGCTTCGCCACGGGTGTGTCAGGAACCCGCTGCTCTGCGTCGACGCCGTGTAGCGATAAGCCACGAGCGAGGGCAGGTAGAAGACTATGACGACCGCGATCAGGATGACCGCGATCCAGAAGCGTCTGCTGTGGGTCCTGAACAACGGCGCCCTTTCCGGGACAACGTGGGCTGCGGGCTGGGGCAAGACTATCAAACGCGCACGGCGCTGGTCAGACGGACCGGCTATGGCCGGAGCTCGACCTGTCGGAGGTCGGGGTGGATGTCGGTGGACGCGAACACTTGCCGGGCGGAACGTTCCATGCCGGCGTAGTAGTCCTCGTCGAGCAGTGGGTTCAGGTGCATGAGAACGAGCTCGCTCGACGCCGGCTTCGGCGGCGAGCGCGGCGGCCTGCCGGGCGGAGGTGTGGGCCTGGTAGGCCGACTCGACGAGATCGGCGCGAGGCCGCGTCGTCGCGGCCTTCCTCGGCGCCGTCGATCCAGGCCTCGTGGAGCAGCAGCTCGACGCCGCGCGCGAACTCGGCGGTGGCCGGGTCGGCGACTGTGTCGGTGGCCAGGACCAGTCCGGTCGTCGAGGCGGTAGGCGACGGTCGTGTCGGGGTGACACTGGGCCCGCAGACGGAGCTCGTGGCCGGCGACCTCGTTGGCGCCCTCGTGCAGCGTCGTCCAGCGCCAGACCTGGCAGCTCGTTCCAGGGCCGCGGGTTGTAGGGCTTGCGGATGAGGCCGGGCACGCCCTGACTGGGGTCGACGCCGTTGAGGGCGGCGTCGGGGACATGGACCGTGATCGGGCGTCCGGCCAAGAGACCGGGCAGGTAGGCGAGGCCGCAGACGTGGTCCAGATGGTAGTGGGTCAGGAAGAGGTGGATCTCGCGGGCGCCGGCGAGCAATCCGCTCGCCGGCGCCCGCAGGAGCCGGCTCAGCCCGGTGCCGGCGTCGAAGACGAAGAGCAGCGGGCCGTCGTCGACCGCGAGGCAGGTCGTCTCGCGGGCAGGCGTCGGGATCCAGCCCTGGGTGCCGAGCAGTGTCAGGCGCATCGCGGCCTCCTGTCCTCGCGGGAGTCCGCGCGGGTCGCGCGTTGTCAGAGATGTAGACTCCCGTCGACGGATATATGCTACCCACACCGGCACGCGTTGGGAGCAGGCCCATGCAGTCGATCCTGATGGCCGCAGCCCGGGCGGTGACCCTCGAGCCGCCCTACGATTCCGTGTTCACGCCGCTCGTCGGCGACCTCGTCGACGCCCTTGCCAGTGACGACCCGTCCGAGCTTCCTCACCGCGGTCGAAGGGCGTGCCCACACGATTGCCAGCGACCGCTCGCTACGCCTAGCCGATGTCTTCCTTGCCATCCAGTCCGGCATGCGGGTGTTTCGCGGCGCGCTCGGGGTCTCGCCCGCCGAGGCGCTCATCGCGGCAGCGCGTCGAGCGCCTCGAAGGCGAGGCCCTGTTGCGCGCCGGCGTCGGCTACGCCGAGGGTCTCGAAGAGACCGTCGACCACCTGAGCCAGGCGGTCGTCGCACTCTCGCCCACCGATCCTCTCACGGGGCTGATGAAGGCGAGCGAGATCGAGCGACAACTTGCCGTCGAGCTCGACCGGTGCCGGCGCATGGAACTGGGGCTGGGTGCGTTCCTGGTGGCCGTCGACGCCGATGAACCGGCGCACCGGCCGCGGCGCGGGCGAGTTCGACGAGGTGCTGCAACGCGCGGCGCCGGCTCGTCGGCAGAAAGCCTCCGCCGCTACGACGCCGTGGGTCGCCTCGCCGAGACGGAGTTCCTGGCCGTGCTGCCCGACGTCAGCCGGCACGGTGTGCAAGCGGTGGTCGAACGGCTGCGCCACGAGCTCGTCGAACGAGTGTGCTCGCGACAGGTGCGTGATCCGCTTCGCGCTGGCGCATCTCGACGAGGTCGACCTCGAGCCCGACGAGATCGTGGCGCTGCTCGCCGCCGGGCTGGACCGGTCGCGCGGCGGCGACGACGTCATCGTCTGGGTCTAGGAAGACCCGGCGCCCGCTCTGGTCCCCGGCCTCGGTCGAGTAGGGTCAGGGCCTGGCGCACCATCTGGCGTTCGTTCGGATAGGTCATGCGGTCGAGGGCGCGTTCGACGGCAAACCACGCCGCCTCCGCCACTTCGTGATCGTGTCGCGAGGTGTCGCCGCCGACGCAGCGGGTCGAGGAAGAAGTGGACCACCTTGTGGACCCTGGCCTCGTCGTCGCGGGAGTAGAACCAGTAGTCGATGGTGCACAGATCGGCTTCGATGACGCCGTCGATGCCGGTCTCTTCGCGGATCTCGCGCAGGGCGGCCATCTCGTGGGTCTCGCCGGGTTCGACCCAGCCTTTGGGCAGAGCCCAGACCCGGCGGCCGGCCGGCCTGATCAGGCACAACTCGAGGGGCCCGTCGGAGCGAACGACCACGCCGCCCGCCGAGAGCTGGTGTCTGACGTCGGGGGCGCGCGGGCCGTGACCTCCATGCGGGTCTCCCTGAGCTCGGCGCCGCGCCGGCCGGCGCGGCCATGACTGCCGGCTAGTATATCCTCGGCAGGTACCCGCTCACGTGTTGCCGGCTGCGCCGGCTGAACGGAGGGAGCGTCCTGTTCGCCGAGGCCGTGCAGGTGACGGTCGAGCGGGCCGGTAAGGCGATCCTGTTCCACGTCTCGACCGTGGCGTCGCCGAGGGGCTGGCGGCCACCGGCAGGATCATAACGAGCGCGGCCTTGATCGTGCTCGCGGCGGCTGCGCCGCCGCCGCAGGCCGTTGCAGGCGATACCATGCCAGCGGCATGACGGAAGGCGTGATAGACGGAGGTCCCAAGGTTGTTCGCAGCGATCGGCAGGTTCTCGTACCGGTTCCGGCGGCCGTCGTCGCCGTGTGGGTGGCGTTCTTCGTCCTCGCGCTCGCTCGCCGTGCCGCACCTGCACGACGAGCTCAAGGGCGGCGGCTTTTCGAACCCGAACGCCCCCGCGCAGCAGCGCGCTCGATCTAATGCAGCGCCGTCTGCACACGGGCGCTCGCCGTGATCTCGATCGTGTTCACGAGTCCGACGCTCGACGCTCGCGGTCCGCAGTTCCAGCAGGCCGAGGAGCAGGCGCTGGCCGGCATCACGCCGCGCACCGTCCCCGGCCTGCAGACGGTGCAGCACCTACGCGGCCAGCGGCGACGCCACGCTGCTCGTCGCAGCGACGGCAAGGCCTCGCTGGCCGACCTCGTCTTCAGCAGTCAGGTCGAACAGGCGCAGCAGCAGGTCGGTCGCGATCCAGGCTCGCTGCTGCGACCCGGCAGCCTGCAGCGCCTACGTCACCGGCGAACCGGCCATCTACCAGGCGCTCGAGGACGGTCTCGGCGAGCGACCTGCGGCAGGGCCGAGACCTACGCCTTGCCGTTCGCGCTGATCGTGCTGCGTGCTGGTGTTCGGCAGCGTGGTGGCCGCGGCGCTGCCGGTGATCGGCGGCGGCATGGCGGTCACCGTGACGCTGGGCGTGCTCTTCCTGCTGGCCCAGCGCGTCGAGCCTCTCGATCTTCACCATGAACACCGCCTCGCTGCTGGGTCTCGCGGTCGGCATCGACTACTCGCTGTTCATCGTGGGGCGGTTCCGCGAGGAGCTCGCCCACGGGGCGACGGTGGCCGACGCAGTCGAGACCACCGTCGCCCGCGCCGGGCGCGCCATCTTCTTCAGCGGCATCGCGGTCGATGGTCGGCCTCACCGGGCTGCTGCTGTTCTCGTACATGTCGCTGCGCTCGATCGGCATCGGCGGGGCCATCGTCGTGCTGTTCTCGGTGCTGTCGGCGCTGACGCTGCTGCCGGCCGTGCTGGGCATGCTCGGCCGACGCGTCGACTCGCTGCGCATCTTCGGCCGACCGCGGCGGCGACAGCCGTTTCTGGCGGGCCTGGTCGAACTGGGTGATGGACCACCCCGTGGTCGTGCTGGTCGGCGACGATCGTGGTCATCACCGCTCTTCGCCGGACCGATCGTGCACATCAAGACCAACGTGCCGACGGCGACCTCGCTGCCGACCAGCCAGGCAGGCGCGCCAGGGCTACGACATCCTGCAGGCGCGGTTCGACCGCGGCGCGCTGAACCCCATCGACGTGCTGGTCACCTGGACGGCGGGCGGCGCCGCGGCGCAGCCGACAGCGCCGCGGAACCTCGCCGCGCTGTACGGCTACGGGCAGCGCCTCGCGGCGCTGCCCGACGTCGCCTCGGTCATCGAGCATCGTCAATCAGCCCGGCCTGACTCGTCGCCGGGTGTCGAGGGCTTCTGGAAGAACGTGACGTCCTTGCCGACGGGAGTCGGCCGGCGCGGCGGCCGGGACGACCGGCGCTGCCGGCGCCAGCCGTCTCTCGGCGGCGCCGCCGTGCCGCTGCCCACGAAGCAGGTCGCCGCCGCGCAGGCGCTGCTGGCCTCGACCACAGCGCCCGGCACGGTGCTGTTCCAGGTGGCCCCGGCGACCGACCCGAGCGGCGCCACGGCACAGTCGCTCTCGCAGACGATCCGGCGCCATCGCGCCGCCGCCGGGCATGACCGTCCACGTCGCCGGGCTGTCGGCCGGCACCCACGACTTCCTCTCGGCGCTCTACGGCCGCTTCCCCTGGGTCGATCCTGTTCGTCGTCTGCGTCACCTACGTCGTGCTGCTGCTCCTGCTGCGCAGCGTCTGGCTGCCGCTCAAGGCGGTGATCGTCAACTCGCTGTCGATCATGGCCAGCTTCGGCGCCCTCGTGTTCGTCTTCCAGCAGGGGCATCTGTCCGGGTCTGCTCGGCTTCGCGCCCGAGGGCTTCGTCGACGCGACGCTGCCGGTGATCATGTTCTGCACGCTGTTCGGCGTCTCGATGGACTACGAGGTGTTCCTGCTCACGCGCATGCGCGAGGCATGGCTGGAGACGCACGACAACCGCAAGGCGGTCGGCTTCGGGCTGCGAGCGCACGGGCCGCATCATCACGAGCGCCGCGCTCATCATCGTGATCGTCGCCGGCTCGTTCGCCACGACCAGCATCCTCATCACCAAGGCGATCGGCGTGGGCCTCGCGGTGGCCATCGCACTCGACGCCACGATCGTCCGCATCCTGCTGGTGCCGGCCACCATGCGGCTCGTCGGGTCGGTCAACTGGTGGCTGCCCTCATTCCTGGACGCGTGCCTGCCGAAGATAGGCGAAAGGGTAGCGACGGCCGCCGGCGGCGCCGCTGGCGCGCGCCTCTGGAGGGAGAGCTCGGCGAAGCAGAACCGCGACTGAGCATGTTCGGAGTCCTGCGCGAGCGGGACTTCACGGGCTGCTGTTCCGGGCCAGACCTTCTCGCTGCTCGGCAGCGCGGTGACCACCGTTGCGCTGGCCTTCGCCGTGCTCGACTGATCGGCGGCGGCGCCACCCGACTCGGCTCGTCGTGGCGGCCGGCCTCGTGCCGCTCGTCGCTGTTCCTGCTGGTCGGCGGCGTCTGGGCCGACCGCCTGCCGCGCCAGTGGGTCATGATGGTCTCCGACCTCGTGCGCTTCGCCTGTCAGGCGGCGACTGCCGCCCTGCTGCTGAGCGGCACGTTGCGACGATCTGGGAACTCGTCGTCCTGCGTTCGTGCGCGGCACTGCCGAGGCGTTCTTCACGCCCGGCACAGACGGGGCTCGTGCCGCAGACCGTCAGCCCAGCGCGGCTCCAGCAGGCCAACGCCCTGCGCAGCGCTGACCGCAGAGCCTGGGCATCACGATCGGCGCGGCCCTTGGCGGCATCCTCGTGGTCGACGGTCGGCCCGGGATGGGCGATCGGCGTCGATAGCCTCTCCTACCTCGTCAGCGCCGGGTATCTGTGGCGGTTGCGGGACCTTTCGCGCTCGA
Organism: uncultured Actinomycetes bacterium; assembly: GCA_963833555.1. Taxonomy (GTDB): domain Bacteria; phylum Actinomycetota; class Thermoleophilia; order UBA2241; family UBA2241; genus CAWHYB01. Next base: position 345,426 of record CAWHYB010000002.1, read on the forward strand.
GTGCGCGAGCGAGCGTCCCCGCCAGAGCTTCTCGCACGACCTGCGGGCAGGCTGGCGCGAGTTTCGCTGCGCGCACCTGGCTGTGGGTCATCGTCGCCGAGGCTGCGGTGTTCCACCTGCTCATCATCGCGCCGTTCATGGTGCTCGGACCGGTCGTGTCGGCAAGGTCCCTGGGCGGCGCCGCCGCCTGGGGGGCGATCTTGGCGGGACATGGGATCGGCCAGGTGTTCGGCGGCGTCGTCGGCCTGCGGCTGCGGCCGGCACGGCCCCTGCTTCTGTGCGCGTGGCTGACGTTCCTCGAAGTGCCCATGTTCGCGCTCTTCGCGCTTGGTGCCGGACTGGCGCCGCTGCTGGCGGCCGGCACCCTCGGCGGGGTCTCGGCCGCCCTCGTCAATGTCCTGTGGGAGACCACGCTGCAGGAACAAATCCCGCCCGAGGCGCTCTCGCGCGTATCGGCGTTCGACTGGATGGGCTCGCTTGCGTTCTTCCCCCTCGGCATGGTGCTGGCGGGCCCCCTGGCTGGGGTGATCGGCATCGGTGGCTCGTTCGCCCTTGCCACCGCGGCGACGCTGGCGTCGGCTCTGGTGCAACTGGCGCTGCCGAGCGTGCGCGCCGTGCACAGACGCCGCGTCCGCGCGCCCGAACTGGTCGGCCAAGAGTCGTAGCCGGAGCTGCGGCGCCGTGGCGGGCAAACGAAGTGCCGGGACGGCCCACCCAAGGCGGACCGTCCCGGACGTAGTCATCGTCGCAAAGACGGATTCAGGGGCGGAATGAGAGTACCTCCACGCGGCACCACCTCCGTGATGCGGTTACCTCATGCGGGTCGGTTCCCCCAGCAGCGCGTCGCCAAACCAGAGACATGCTGCAAAACGGGCCTATTTGTCGGCGCCTGTCAGCACGCCGCGCCGGCGGATGAGGACGCGGCAGTCGTGATGGCGGCCGGTGGCCGCGGTGACGCAATGGCGCGGGCAGAGTGCCGATGGCGGCGAACTGGGCGTTGTTCGCGACTCGCAGCGACGCCAGGTTGGCCGGGTCGACCTCGACCCAGAGCGTGGCGAGTCCCGCCGAAGGCTCGTTGAGGAGCCACTCCGCAAGCAGTCGCAGCGAGCGGGAGGCGACACCCCTGCCGCGGGCCGCGGGCTTGACCCAGTAGCCCAGCTCGGCGATCTGGCCGATTGGTCGGGCTGCCGGCATGAGCCATGGCGGCGCGATGTCGATCGGTTCGACGGCGGGCAGGCCCGCCATGAGTACCAGAGAACCGAGCAGCTCGCCGGTCTCGGCGTTCAGGGCGGCGAAGGCGGCTTTCAGCCGCCTTCGCTGCCCCTCCTCGTAGTCATGCACCACGCGCAGCGCGTCCTCGACGGTATACGGCCCCGGCCTGGGCTCCCAGCAGGCGTACTCACCGGGCGCGACGGCGGCGGCCATCGCGGGCGCGTCGGCTGCGCCGAGCGTCCGCACCGCGACGAGGCCGTCGTCAAGATGCGGATCGTGGAACCACTGAAGGGGCCGGTCGAGGCAACCACTCATGGAAGCAGGCGTGTCAGGGTGACGGGGATGGCGAGACGGACGACATCCGCAGGACATCCCGCGAGATGTACTGAACGCCATTGGTCGTGCCCGGGTCGTTGTCCACCCGTGAATCCCCAAAGAAGTGCATCGCGACGATCTCGGCTTGGCTCGGGTCCCGAACAAGGATCTTGAACGACGCGGGCAGCGGATTGTGCTTCATGGTCGCGAAGAGCGCGGCGTCCTTGCCGAGCTGCTTCTTGAACTCGGCCAAGGCCTGGCTCTTGCTGAGGAACGTGTAGACCTGGACTTCGGGCATGTCCGCGATCTCCTGGGCCATCGCGTTGACCCGAGACCGCCCCAGGCCGTCCTTGACGAACACCTGTACGAGCCTGAGCTGGATGGGCAGGATGGTCGGGCCAGGCGGATCCATGGTCGCAGTCTGGATGGGCGGCCTCGGAAACCGCTCCACGCTCACGGAGACCGCAACCGAGGGCGTTGGCGAAGACGCCGCACGCGGCGCCGATCCGCAAGCCGTGAGCAAGCCGAGCAAGAGCACGGTGGCGAGTGACATGAGATACAGGCGGGACCCAGCAACTGCCGGCAGTCGAATGGACTTCACCTTCTCGCTCTCCGGATCGCCTCGATCATTCACATCTTAGCAGCGCGATCGCGACAGCCCATGACTCCGGCTGTCCGGCCTCACACCGGCCGCCCCGTCTCCTCCCACTCGCGGTAGAGCTGCGAGTAGCGGCCGCCGGCGACGCATGAGCTCGTCGTGCGTGCCGCGTTCGACGATGTCGCCCTCTTCGATCACCAGGATCTGATCGGCGTAGCGCACCGTGCTCAGGCGGTGGGCGACGATCACCGAGGTGCGGCCGCTGAAGAGCACGTCCATGGCGCGCTCGATGCGCCGCTCGCTCTCGGCGTCGACGCTCGAGGTCGCCTCGTCGAGGATCAGGACGCGCGGGTCGGCGAGCAGCGCGCGCGCGAACGAGATGAGCTGGCGCTGCCCGGTCGAGAGGGCGCCGCCGCCCTCCTGGACGTCGGTGTCGTAGCCGTCGGGCAGGGCCTCGACGAAGTCGTGCGACGCCGACGATGCGGGCGACGCGCCGGACCTCGTCGAGGCTCGCGTCGGGACGGCCGAAGCGGATGTTGTCGAGGATCGAGCCCGAGAACAGGAACGCCTCCTGCGGCACGACGGCGAGCTGCTCGCGCAGCGACTTGGTGGTCACCTCGCGCAGGTCGAGGTCGTCGATGCGCACCGCGCCCGCACGCGCGGGTCGTAGAAGCGCGCCAGCAGCTTGATGATCGTCGACTTGCCGGCGCCGGTCGTGCCGACCAGGGCGAGGGTGCCGCCCGGCGGGATCTCGAAGTCGACGTCGTGGAGCACGTCGGATCCGCCGCCGTAGGCGAAGCTCACGTGGTCGAACGCGACGTCGCCGCGCACGTCCGGCAGCGGCCGCGCGTCGGGCGCGTCGGTCAGGTCGGGCTCGGTGTCGAGCACGGTGTAGATCTTCTGCACGGCCGCCATCGACGACTGGAAGGTGTTGTAGAGCTGCGAGAGCTGCTGGATGGGGTCGAAGAACATCGCGAGGTAGCCGATGAAGGCGACCAGCACGCCGACCTGCAAGGCCCCGCCGGCGACCAGCGAGCCGCCGTACCAGAGCACGACGACGATGCCGACCGCCGACATGAACTCGATGAACGGGAAGTACAGGCCGCTCTGCACGACGGTCTGCATGTTGACCTCGCGGTAGGCGGCGTTGACGCGCGACCTCGCCGGCGTAGTCGCGGTCCTCTGCGCGGAACGCCTTGACGACGCGCATCCCCGAGATCGACTCCTGCAGGTGGGCCGACACGTCGCCGATCTTGTTGCGCACCAGGGCGTACGAGCGCGCCGAGTGGGTGCGGTAGACGAGCGTGGCGACGATCAGCGCCGGCAGGATCGACATGGTGGCCAGCGCCAGGCGCCAGTCGAGCACGAAGAGGAACGACGGCGGCGCCGACCAGCGTGAGCCCGTCGGTGACCAGCGTCGTGACGCCGTCGGTGACGAGCTGGTCGAGGGCGTCGATGTCGTTGGTCAGGCGCGAGACGATCCAGCCGGTGCGCTGCCGGCTGAAGAAGTCGAGCGAGAGCTTCTGGAGGTGCGCGAACAAGCTGCGCCGCAGGTCGAGGATGACGCGCTCGCCGACCCAGCTCACGAGGTAGGTCTGCAGGTAGCTGCCGCCGAGGTTGAGCAGCGTGACGACGACGAAGACGACCAGAACGAGATCGACGACGTGCAGGTCGTGACGGCGATGCCGGAGTCGATGGCGATCTTGAGGAGGTAGGGCACCGCCAGGCCGCGTCAGGCGTGACGACGATCATCGCCACGACACTGACCGCGGCGCGACCCCGGTAGGGCGCGACGAAGCGCGCGAGCCGCGCGAGCTTGAGCTCGCGCGCCGAGATGCAGGAGCGCGCGCCAGCCCGGGACTCGTTGACGTCGGGGCCGGAGCCGTGAGGGCTGTGGCGGCTGCGGCCATCTGACCCGCCGTCCCGCCCCGGCGAGGCTGCGCAGGAAGGTCGACCCAGAGGCTACCGCGCCTCCCGTCCTGCCGTTGCCCGTGGTCAGGTTCGTCGACCTCGACCACGTCGAGCGTCGTGCCGTCCGCCTCGGCGTCGCCGAACATGCGCGCGTAGAGCGTGTCGCCGGCGATCAGCTCGTCGTGGGTGCCGCGCTCGACGATGCGGCCCTGGTCGAGGACGACGATCTCCTCGGCCAGCGCGATCGTCGAGGGACGGTGGGCGATGATGAACGTCGTGCGGTCCCTCATGACCTCGACCAGGGCCCGGCGGATCTTGAACTCGGTCTCGGCGTCGACGCTCGAGGTGGCGTCGTCGAGGATGAGGATGCGCGGGTCGATCACGAGGGCCCGGGCGATCGCGATGCGCTGACGCTGTCCTCCGGACAGCGTCAGCCCGCGCTCGCCGACGACCGTCTCGTAGCCGTCGGGCAGGGCCTCGATGAAGGCGTCGGCCTGGGCGCGCCGGCCGCCTCGCGCACCTCGTCGTCGCTCGCCTCGGGGCGCCCGAAGCGGATGTTGTCGGCGATGCGTCGCCGAGAACAGGAACGGGTCCTGGGTGACGATGCCGATGTGCGCGGCGCAGGCTCGTCGAGGCGCAGGTCGCGCACGTCGTCACCGTCGACCAGCACGCGCCCGCCGCTGACGTCGTAGAAGCGCGGCATGAGGTTGGTCAGGGTCGTCTTGCCGCAGCCGGTGTGGCCGACGAGGGCGAGCGTGCGGCCGGCCGGCACCTCGAGGTCGATGCCGGCGAGCACCGGCCGGTCGACGTACGAGAAGCCGACGTCGTCGAAGCGCACCTCGCCGTCCACGCCGCGGCAGGCGGCACGGGCGCCGGCGGGCTCGGTCATCTCGAGCGGCGCGTCGAGCATCTCGTAGACGCGGCTGCCCGAGGCGATGGCGCGCTGCATCAGGCCGGTGCAGCCAGCCGATCACCTGGGCCGGCGTAGACGAGCATCATCAGGTAGGTGTAGAAGGCGACCAGCGAGCCGAGGCTGAGCGTGCCGTCGATGACCTCGCGACCGCCGTACCAGAGCAGCACGAGCGACGGCGAGGTTGGGCAGGAAGCCGATCAGCGGCATGTAGAGCGCGCGCAGCCGGGCGGCGCTGATGCTCGGCCTCGAACACCGCGCGTGCTGCGCGTCGCTGAACTTGGCTCGAGCTCGTCGTCCTCGCGGGCGAAGATCTTGCACGATGCGCGAGCCGGTGACGTTCTCCTCGGCGGCCGTCGGTCACGTCGGCGATCTTCTGCTGCACGTCGCGCAGGATCGGGCTGCAGCCGCCGGCTGAAGCGCAGCGCCACGATCAGCAGCAGCGGGAAGAAGGCCAGCGTCAGCAGCGCCAGCTGCCAGTTGAGCACGAAGAGCAGCACCGTGACGGCGACCATCGAGAAGACGTTGATGGTGAAGAAGACGAGGCCGTAGCCGAGGAACATGCGCACGTTCTGGATGTCGCTCATGGCGCGCGACATGAGCTGTCCGGTCGGCCAGCGGTCGAAGTAGCCGAACGGCTGCTCGAGCAGGTGCGACCAGACGCGGTTGCGCAGGTCGTACTCGATGCCGAGGCTGATCTTGCCGGTGGTCAGGCGGCGGCCGACAGCGAAGCCGAAGCGCGCCGACGCCGAGCCCGATCAGCAGCAGCCCGTAGACCAGCGAGCAGGCCGCGTCGCCGCCGATCAGCGCCTTGTTGATGACCTGCGCGCATGATCAGCGGGATGGTCAGGCTGAGCGGCCATCTGCAGCAGCGCCGACGCGAAGCCCGCCGATGACAAGCCAGGGGTAGTCGCCGAGGAGCTTGGTGATGCGCCAGAAGGTCTTCATCTGGAGGCAAGGATACCCGGCGGAGGCCGGGCCATCCCACGCGGGGCTTCCCCAGCGGCGGTCATGTCGTGGGCGGCGGTGCACAGCTCGGCACCCCCTCAATGTCCTTGTCGAGGAGCCGACGCGCGTGCCCGCACCGTCTGATCAGACGCCCGCTTCGGCCCGGACGCCGCTCGGCGCTGCCCGCCTGGTGCTCGCCGCCGCCCGGTGGCCGCGGCGCTGCGCGAAGACCGACGCGGCGCCCTGCTACGCTCCAGGGCCGACGGCTGTTCAGCGACCGCCTGCTCGCTACGCTCGCGCCACTGGGTCGAGCGCGCCTTCGCCTCCGACGAGATCGCCCGCGCGACCGGGACTGCTGCAGCGCCTCGACCCGCGGGTGAAGCTGCTGGCGATGACTGCGTCTGATCGTGGTCGCGGCGTCTGTCGAGCGACCTAGTCGTGCTGGCCGTGCTCCTGGCAGGCGGCGTCGGCCCTCGTCGTCGCGTCGCGCATCGGGCTGCGCCTGTTCGCCGGGCGCGCCTGGCTGTTCATCCCGCTCTTCACGGCGGCGATCGTGCTACCGGCGATGCTGAACATCGTCACGCCGGGGCACGCGTGCTGACATTCTGGCAGCACGGCGCGCCCTTCTGGCCGCTGCCCGACACCCTGGCGATCACCGCAGCACGGCATCGTCGTGGCCGTCAGCGCTCGTGCTGCGCGTCACGGCCACGGTGTCGTTCGCGCGTGCTGCTCACCATGACGACGCCGTGGGCCGACCTGCTCAAGGCGCTGCGCGTCGTGTTGCGTGCCGCGCACGTTCGTCTTCGTGCTGGCGATGGCCTATCGCTACGTGTTCACGCTCGTGCGGGTGGTCCAGGACATGGCCATCGCGCGCACCAGCCGCACCGTCGGCCGGGCTTCGCGGCCGCGGACGACCGCCGCTTCGTCGGCGCGGCGGTCGGCCACGCTGTTCGGCAAGTCGCAGGCGACGAGCGAGCAGGTCTATCTGCGCCATGGTCTCGCGCGGCTACACGGGCGAGGTGCGTACGCTGAGCGTCTGGCGGCTGCGGTGGCTCGACGTACGTCTGCGGCCGCAGCCGCCGCAGCCGCTCGTCACGACGCTGGTCTGGCTCGAGCTCGTCCACCCCTGGTCGTGACCGACGATCGCCGTCATCTTCCGCTTGAACGATGCCGGCTACGATTACGCGCCCGGCGTCGCCGCGCTGCGCACAGGTCGACCTGGCCGTCGCCCGCGGCGAGCGCCTCGCCCTCCTGGGCGCCAACGGATCCGGCAAGTCGACGCTGCTCAAGGTCCTGGCCGGACTCGTCGAGCCGACGGCGGCGAGCGTCGAGGCCTTCGGCGGCGCCCATCGGCGACGGCGCGCTGCGCGACGAGGCGGTCGGCGCACGCGTTCCGGCGGCGCGTCGGCATCGTCTTCCAGAGCGCCGACGCCCAGCTCTTCAACCCCACGGTGCGCGACGAGGTCGCCTTCGGCCCGCTGCACCTCGACCTGCCGCACGACGAGGTCCTCGCGTCGCGTCGCCGACACGCTCGCCATGCTCGGGCTCACCGCTCTGGCCGAGCGCGCGCCCGTACAACCTCAGCGGCGGCGAGAAGAAGAAGGTCGCGCTGGCGTCGGTGCTGTCGATCAACCCCGAGGTGCTGATGCTCGACGAGCCGACCAACGGCCTCGACCCGCGCACGCAGGAGTGGCTGCTCGAGCTGCTCGACGCAGCTCCACGACGCCGGCAAGACGATCGTCGTGGCGACCCACCGGCTCGACGCTGCTCGAGCGCCTCGCCGACCGCGCGGTCGTGCTCGGCGAGGATCACACGGCCGGCCGCCGACGGGCCGCTCGCCGCTCGTCCTCGCCGACCGCGACCTGCTGCTGCGCGTCAACCTCATCCACGAACACGCGCACTATCACGGCGGGCTGCTGCACTCGCACCCGCACGCCCACCCGCCGGGCAAGGAGCAACACGCGGTCGAGAAGCCTGAGCACCATCACGAGCATGGACATCCCGTGATCGGACCGCGGCCGACACGCGTGGACGAGCAGGGTCGGGAGCCTCGATGATCACGGTGCGGGCGGCGAGGGCGGGTGATGCGCCCGCCCTCGCCGCCCTCTCCACCGAGCTCGGCTACCCGGTCGACACGGCACGGATGGAGTCCCGCCTGGCCGTCGTCTTGGCCAGTGCCGATGACGCTGTGTTCGTGGCGGTCACGGAGGAGGACGATCCCATCGGCTTCGTTCACGCGATGGAGCGGCGGCTGCTCGTGAGCGAGCCCTTCGTCGAGCTGGGAGGGCTGGTCGTCGCAGAGGCCGCCCGCCTGCAGGGCGCCGGCCGGCACCTCGCCGAGGCTGCGGCGCGCTGGGCGATGGGGCGTGGCGTCGGTCAGTTTCGCGTGCGCTCACGGCAGGATCGCGTGGCAGCCCACGCCTTCTACACTCGCTGTGGGTTCCAGATCGAGAAGGCTCAAACCGTCTTCCGCAGGGAGCTCGAGCCGTAGCGACGGCGGCCGCACAAGCGCGGGAGCGCCGGGTGTACACTCAACCTCCACGACTGGCGGCCCGACGCGCCGCGGTTTGACCGATATTCCGAGGGAAGCCCTGCAACCTTTCGACCCATGACGCCGTCTAACCTCGCCGACCACACCGATCTCCCCGAGCCCAGCCAGCACGACGTCGAGGCTGCCGCTGAGGGCGACCAGGAGGCGTTCCGGAGGATCGTGGAGAGGTATCAGGGCATGGTCTACACGATGGCCTACAACCTGCTCGGCAACCACGTCGACGCCGAAGACGCGTCGCAGGAGGTCGTTCCTGCGGCTGCACCGCAAGCTCGGCGGGTTCCGCGGGCTACTCCACCTTCACGACGTGGTTCTTCAGGCTGGCGATGAACGCGATCATCGACTATCAGCGCCGCAACCGGCGGCACGCCGTCACGCCCGACGTGCCCGAACCCGTCGCCGATCCCGAGGCCGACGTGCTGCGCCGCGTCGGCTACGCGCAACGTCATGAAGGCGCTCGGCGACCTGCCGCCCGACTACCGCCTCCCGCTCGTGCTGCGCGACCTCTACGGACTGCGCGTACGGGGAGATCTCCGACGCGCTCGACCGGCCCCTGGGCACGGTCAAGGCCAGCGTGCACCGCGGCCGCACGCTCGCTGCGGCTGCGTCTGCGGGCCGACGGCGGATTCGACGGGGAGGGATCGGACTGATGGACTGCGTCCGCTGTCGCGAGGTGATCCAGCGCTACATCGACGGCGAGCTGGGCGACGCGCAGGTCGTCGCGTTCCAGAAGCATCTGAGCTTCTGTCCGGACTGCGCGGCCGAGCTCGCAGGAGCTCGCGGCCGTGCGCGCCGTGCTGCAGGCGCCGCGGGCAGGTCGACGGCCGACGTGCCGGCCGGCTTCGCCGACCGGGTCATGTGCGGCCGTCGAGGCGCAGCCCGCGCCGACGGCCTTCGAGCGCACGCTGTCGTCGGTCGACCGCGCGGCGCGCTGCCCGGGCGCGCTGCCCCGCAGCGTGCGCCGCTACGCTACTACGGCCTCGCCGTGACCGCCGTCGTCATCGGCCTCGCGCGCAGGTGCGCGCCACAGGCCCGGCGAGGGCGAGGTGAAGGCATGAGCGTGCCGCCGTTCTCGACCCGCGAGCAGATCGAGGAGCTCATCCCCCACCGCCACCCCGTTCCTGCTGCTCGACGAGGTCGTCGAGCTCGTGCCCGGCGAGCGCTGCCACGCGCGGCGCACGCTGCGCCCCGACGACTTCTGGTTCGCCGGGCACTTCCCCGGCAACCCGGTCATGCCCGGCGTGCTGATCGTCGAGGCGCTGGCCCAGGCCGGCGTCGTCACCGCGCTCTCGCACCCGGCCAACGCCGGCAAGCTGATGCTCTTCGCCGGCATCGACAAGGTGCGCTTCAAGCGCGTCGTGGTGCCGGGCGACACGCTCGACCTCAAGGTCGAGGTCACCATGGCGCGCAGCGCCGTGGGCCGCGGCAAGGTGAGTCGCCACCGTCGGTGGCGACCTGGCCTGCCGCGGCGAGCTCATGTTCGCGCTGACCGACGCCGCCGAGACGGCGGCGCGGCCAGGCGCAGGCTGAGCCCCGGCCGCGGGGGAGGAGCGCGGTGATCGGCCTCCGCCGGGGGCTCGTCAAGGGCGCACGCATCGCCGCGCTCGGCGTCGTACGTGCCCGAGCGCGTCGTCACCAACGACGAGCTCGCTCGGCACGCTCGACACCTCCGACGAGTGGATCCGCTCGCGCACCGGCATCCGCGAGCGCCGCATCGCCGCCCGACCAGGCGACCTCCGACCTCGCCGTCGGCCGCGGCGCGCGACCTGCTCGCACGCAAACGGCCATCGCGCCGAGGACATCGACCTCGTGATCAGCACCTCGCTGGTGCCCGACATGCTCTTCCCGGCCACGGCGTCGATCATCGCCGAGCGCATCGGCGCGCGTCAACGCCGGCGCCTTCGACGTGCAGTCGGGCTGCACCGGCTTCGTCTACGGGCTCGCCGCGGCCATCGCCTTCGTGGCGCGGGCATCTACCGACAACGTGCTCGTCACCGGCGCCGAGGCGCTCAGCAAGGCGCTCGACTGGAGCGACCGCTGCACCTGCGTGCTGTTCGGCGACGGCGCCGGCGCGGTGCTGGTCAGCGCGCTGCGACGACGGCTGCGCTCTTCTCGTTCGACCTCGGCAACGACGGCACGCGGCACGCCGTTCCTCAACATGCCGGCCGGCGGCACCCGGCTGCCGGCCAGCCACGAGACGGTCGACGCGCGCCAGCACTTCCTGCAGATGAACGGCCGCGAGGTCTACCGCTTCGCCACGCGCCAGGTGGTCGAGTCGTGCCGGCGCACGCTCGACCGACGCCGGCCTGCTCGGCCGCCGACGTCGACCTCTTCGTGCCTCATCAGGCCAACCTGCGCATCATCGAGAAGGTCGCCGACCAGCTCGGCTTCGGCGAGGAGCAGGTCTTCTACAACCTCGACCGCTACGGCAACACGTCGTGCGCCTCGATCCCGCTCTGCCTGCACGACGCGCATGGCGCAGGGTCGCCTGAAGAAGGGCGACACGCTGCTGATGGTCGGGTTCGGCGCCGGCCTCACCTGGGGCTCGTGCCTGACGAGGTGGCGAGCATGAGGTCGTCGATCGCGCGTCATGTTCCCCGGCCAGGGCTCGCAGGCCGTGGGCATGGGCCGCGAGCTCTGCGACGCCATCGACGACCGGCCGCGCCACCTACGACGAGGCGAGCGCGGCGCTCGGCTACGACCTCGCCGCGTCTGCCGCTTCGAGGGGCTCCGCCGAGAAGCTGGCGCAGACCGACGTCACCCAGCCGGCGCTGCTCGACGCACTCGATCGCCGCTGCTGCGCGCTGCTCGACGCGAGGGCGGCTTCGTCGTTCGACGTCGCCCTCGGCCACAGCCTGGGCGAGTACTCGGCGCTGGTGGCCACCGGCGCGCTCGGCTTCGCCGACGCGGTCGCGCTCGTGCAGGCGCGCGGCGAGGCGATGGCCGCCGCCGCCGCGCGCCGCCCGGGCGGCATGGCCGCCGTGCTCGGCCTCGACGGACGACGCCGTCGAAGAGCTCTGCGCGCGGCATCGACGGCGTCTGGCCGGCCAACTTCAACTGCGCCCGGCCAGGTCGTCGTGAGCGGCGCCGCAGCGCGCGGTCGACGAGGCTCGAGCGGGCGCGCACGGCGGCCGGCGCGCGCGAGTGGTGCGGCTCGCCGTGAGCGGCGCCTTCCACTCGCCGCTCGTGGCGCCCGGCCGCCGAGGCGCTGCGCGGCCCGCTCGGCGGCCACGGCCTGGGCCGCGCCGCGAGCCCGCGTTCTTCTCGACGTGCAGCGTCGACTTCGAGCTCGAGGAGCTTCGCCGGCCCTGCTCGAGCGCCAGGTCGTCTCGCCGGTGCGCTTCGCGCAGTCGGTCCGCGCGGCTGTCGGGCGAGGGGTACAATACGTTCCTCGAGGTCGGACCGGGCGCCGTGCTGACCGGCCTCGTCAAGCGCATCGACCGCGCCGCCGCGACCGCGTCGCGCGGCGACGCTCGACTCGCTGCAGCGCGCGCGTGGCGGCTGGGGGCACGCCATGCCAGGAAGGGGACGTCGATGACCGTCGACCATCGACCTGAGCGGCAAGACCGCGCTCGTGACCGGCGCCGGCCGCGGCATCGGCCGCGAGATCGCGCTCGCGCTGGCCGCGGCCGGCGCCGACGTCGCCGTCAACGACTTCGCCGGCGAGGACGCCTGCCTGGCGGTCGTCGCGCGAGATCGAGGCGCTCGGCGTCAAGCGGCCTGTGCGTCATGGGCGACGTGGGCGACGAGGAGAGCGTCAACGCGATGGTCGACCGGGTCGAGAGCGAGCTCGGTCCCCTCGACATCGTCGTCAACAACGCCGGCATCACGCGCGACAACGTCGTCATGCTGATGAGCGCCGACGACTTCGACGCCGTCATGCGCACGCACCTGCGCGGCACGTTCCTCGTCTCGAAGGCGGCGTCGCGCAAGATGCTGCGCCGCCGCCAGGGCGCGATCATCAACATCTCGAGCGTCGTCGGCCGCCGCGGCAACGCCGGCCAGGCCAACTACGCGGCCGCCAAGGCCGGGCATCATCGGCCTGACCAAGTCGCTGGCCAAGGAGCTCGGCGCGCGCAACATCCGCGTCAACGCGATCGCGCCCGGCTACATCGACACGCCCATGACGCAGGCGCTCGGCCGACGACGTCGCGACAGGCCATCGTCGACGCCACGCCGCTCAAGGCCATCGGGCAGCCCGCCGACGTCGCCAACGCGGTCGCTCTTTCTCGCCTCGCCGCTGGCGCGGTACATTACCGGGTGCGTCCTGCCGGTCGACGGCGGCCTCGGCATCTGAAGCGTCGAGGATCCGGCGCAGCAGGACATGGTCCCGCATGACAACACCCAGGCGCGTCGTCGTCACCGGCATGGGCGTGGTCACGCCGCTCGGCTGCGACATCGACCGCGTCTGGCGCGGCTCGTCGCCGGCGCAGTCCGGCATCGGCCTGATCACGCAGCTTCGACGCACTCGCGACTGCCGCGTGCACATCGCCGCCGAGGTCAGCGAGCTTCGACCCGCTCGAGTACATGGACAAGCGCACCGCGCGGCGCATGGACCCGTTCGCCCAGTACGCGCGTGGCGGCGGCCATCATGGCCCACGACGACTCGCGGCTCGACGTGAGCACGCGAACCCGAGCGCATCGGCGCCGTCGTGGCGAGCGGCGTCGGCGGCCTGGAGACCTTCGAGGAGCAGCTGCGCACGCTCGTGGACCAAGGGCAACGACCGCATGAGCCCGCTCTTCATCCCGATGATGATCCCCAACATGGGGGCCGCGCAGGTCTCGCTGGCGCTCGGCACCAAAGGGCCGCTGAGCACCGTCTGCACGGCCTGCGCGGCCGAGCACCAACGGCATCGGCGACGCCTTCGAGATCATCCGCCGCGGCGACGCCGACGCGATGTTCGCCGGCGGCAGCGAGGCGCCGGTCTGCAACGTCGGCATCGACGGCCTTCGCCGCCATGCGCGCGCTCTCGACGCGCAACGACGAGCCCGAGAAGGCCGTCGCGCCCGTTCGACCGCGACCGCGACGGCTTCGTGATGGGCGAGGGCGCCGGCATCCTCGTGCTCGAGGAGCTCGAGCACGCCGAGGCGCGCGGCGCGACCATCTACGCCGAGATCGTCGGCTACGGCATGAGCTCCGACGCCTTCCACATGACGCTGCCCGACGAGACCGGCGAGTCGCAGGCGCGCGCCATGCGCATGGCCATCGACGAGGCCGGCATCGACCCGTCCGAGATCGACTACATCAACGCGCACGGCACCTCGACGCCGCCCGGCGACATCGCCGAGACCACGCGTCATCAAGATCGCCCTCGGCGAGCGACGCGCGCAAGGTCGCGATCTCGTCGACCAAGTCGATGATCGGCCACTGCCTGGGCGGCTCCGGCGCCATCGAGGCGGTCATCTCGGTGCTCGACCATCGACCGCGGCGTCATCCCGCCCACGATCAACCTGACCGAACCCCGACCCGGAATGCGACCTCGACTACGTGCCGCAACGGCGCGCGCGGCGACGTCGACGTGGCCGCCTCCAACTCGTTCGGCTTCGGCGGCCACAACGTGACGCTCATCTTCCGCCGCTACGAGCTGATGGCGCGTCACGGTCGAGATCGCCCGGCGCGCCGCGGCGCGCCGGAGGCCGCGCCGCTGGGTCTGTCCGAAGTGCGCGGCCGAGTTCGACCCGGCCGAGGTCAAGCGCAACCTGTCGGTGTGTCCCGCCTGCGGCCACCACCATGCGCATCGGCGCCCGCGAGCGCATCGCGCAGCTCACCGACGCGGGCAGCTTCGCGGAGCGCTGGTGCGCACCTGCGCACGCTCGACCCGCTCGACTTCGCTCGACCTCGAGACCTACCCGGAGCGGGTGCGCGAGGCGCAGGCGCACGAGCGGCCTGACCGAGGCGATCGTCGCCGGTACGGCCACGATCGCCGCGCGTCCCCTGCATGCTCGCCGTCATGGACTTCGGCTTCATGGGCGGCAGCATGGGCAGCGTCGTCGGCGAGAAGCTGTGGCGCGCCGCCGAGGCGGCCGCCGAGCCACGCTGCCGCTGGTGGCCGTCGGCCAGCTCCGGCGGCGCGCGCATGCAGGAGGGCATCCTCTCGCTCATGCAGATGGCCAAGACGACCTGCGCCGTCGACGTGCTCAACGAGGCCCGCGTGCCGTTCGTCGCCGTCATGGCCGACCCCTGCACCGGCGGCGTCGTGGCGAGCTTCGCCTCGCTGGCCGACATCTGCGTCGCCGAGCCGGGCGCCCTGCTCTACTTCTCCGGCCCGCGCGTGATCGCGCAGACCACCCAGGAGGAGCTGCCCGCCGGACTTCGGCACGCGCCGAGCGCAACCTCGAGCTCGGCCACCTCGACGCCGTCGTGCCGCGCGCCGAGCTGCGCGACAGCTGGCCAGCTACCTCCGACTGCTTGAAGGGAGGTGGTCACCATGACGGACTCGACCGACGAGCAGCCGCGCGATCCCGAGGAGGCCGCACGCGAAGGCTGGCTCAGGCAGCGGCTGCAAGAGTTGCGTCGGCTTTCACGGATCCCGGCGTGCATCTTTCGGAGGAGATCGAGCGTCTCCAGGGGCTTCTCAAGAGCCGCCGGCATGAGAAGCGCCGTCACGACACCTGGCTGACCGTCCAGATCGCGCGCAACAAGGACCGTCCGCGCACGCGCGACTACATCGAGCTGCTCATCGACGGCTTCGAGGAGCTCAAGGGCGACCGCCTGCGCGCCGACGACCGCGCCATCGTCGGCGGGCTCGGCTGGTTCGAGGGTCGCGCCGTGGTCGTCGTCGGCCACCAGAAGGGCCGCACGCTCGACGAGCAGACCGAGCACAACTTCGGCATGGCCCGGCCCGAGGGCTATCGCAAGGCGCAGCGGCTCTTCGCGCTGGCCGAGCGGCATCGGCTGGCCGTGCTGACCTTCGTCGACACGCCCGGCGCCTACCCGGGCGTGGCCGCCGAAGAGGGCGGCCAGGCGCGCGCCATCGCCGAGACCATGCTGGCGATGGCGCGCCTGAGCGTGCCGGTGATCGCCACGCTGATCGGCGAGGGCGGCTCCGGCGGAGCCCTCGCCCTCGCCGTCGCCGACCGCGTGCTGATGCAGGAGAACGCGACCTACTCGGTCATCTCGCCCGAGGGCTGCGCCGCGATCCTCTGGCGCGACGCCGAGTTCGCGCCGCAGGCGGCCGAGGCGCTGCGCCCGACGGCCTCGCAGCTGCTGGCGCTCGGCGTGATCGACCGCGTGATCGAGGAGCCGCGCGGCGGCGCCCACAACAACCCCGAGGCCGCCGCGCGGCGCGTGCGCGAGGCCATCGTCGAAGAGCTCATCGCGCTCGAACGAGCTCATGCCGCGCGAGCGGCGCATGCTGCGCCGCGAGCGCTTCCGCAAGCTCGGCGTGTGGGGCGGCGAGGGGCTCTGCCGTAGGTCGCCGGCTCCGTGGCGCCGGCGCCACGGAGCGCGCCCGGTGCTCCCGTCTCAGGCGATGTACCATGACGGAGACGCCGGCCAACGGAGGTGTGCCATGCGATGGTCTCACCACATGCTGACAGCGCGGTGGCGAGCGCCGGCGTCGCCGCGGCCGTCCTGGCCGCGGCCGGACCGGCGCTCGCCACCGCTACGAGTGTCGAAGAGCGTCGCGATTTGGACCTCTTCCAGTCCTGGCTCCGCAGCCCGGTCACGGCCGCCATGCTGGCCACCGTCTGGTCGATCGTGGCTCTGGAGCGAGTGCTTGACGACGCGGAGCGCTCCGGCGGCGGGTACGGACCGGTGGACGCGCCGCGCGGCTAGGGGAGTTGCGTCCCTCGGCGGGGCCGGTCTGCGACAATGTGGTCATGACGGAATCGCCTCTCATGAGCGGCGTCATCGGGCCCGGCCGGCTCGCCGAGACCGGCGCGGTGATCCGTGTCTCGCACCTCCGCAAGATCTACCGTGATCTGATCGCCGTCGCGGACGTCAGCTTCAGCGTGGCCGCGGTGAGATCTTCGGCCTGCTCGGCCCGAACGGCGCCGGCAAGACGACCACGGTCGAATGCCTCCAGGGCCTGCGCGAGCCCGACGGCGGCGAGGTCGCGGTCCTCGGCCTCGACCCGGTCCGCCAGTCGCGCGAGCTGCGCCGCCGCATCGGCTGCCAGCTCCAGGAGTCGGCGCTGCCCGACCACATCCGCGTCTGGGAGGCGCTCGAGCTGTTCGCCTCGCGTGACGCCCGGCGGCCGCGACTGGCGCGAGGTCATGGCGGAGTGGGGCCTCGCCGACAAGAGCCACGCGTCGTTCCACGCGCTGTCCGGCGGCCAGCGGCAGCGCCTGTTCGTCGCGCTGGCGCTGGTCAACGAGCCCGAAGTCGTGTTCCTCGACGAGATGACCACCGGGCTCGACCCGGCCGCCCGCCGGGTCGCCTGGGACCTCATCCGCGAGATCCGCGAGCGCGGCGCGACCGTGGTGCTCGTCACGCACTTCATGGAGGAGGCCGAGCGGCTCTGCGACCGCGTCGCGGTAATGGATCAGGGACGGTCGTGGTCGCGCTCGACAGTCCGCAGGCGCTGGTCGCCGAGCATGCCGGCGGCGTCCGCGTCGTCTTCCACACGGACGCCGCCGCCTCGACCTCGACTACCTCGGCGCGGTCGAGGGTGTGGGGTCGGTCCGGCGCGAGGGCCCGCGCGTGGTCGTCGAGGGCCGCGGCGCCGTGCTGGCGCACGTCGCCGCGGCCCTCGTCGACCATGGCCTCGCGCCGCCCGATCTGCACGTCGAGCAACCGACGCTCGAAGACGTCTTCCTGTCACTCACCGGACATTCGCTGCGCGAATGAGCGAGATGGACGGACAGGCAAAGGCGGGGGCGGGCGCGCCCGCCCCCGCCCCGGGGGCCGCTCGCGGTTCGCCACGGCGGTGGCGCGCTGCGCTTCGTCGCGGTCCTCGGCCGCATGACTTGGGTCGAGATCAAGCTGCTCGCGCGCGAGCCGGTCACGCTGGTCTTCTCGTTCGCGTTCCCGGTGCTGGTCCTGGTGCTGTTGGGCGGCATCTTCGGCGGCCGGCCGATGGAGCTCGGCGGCTACGCTGGCCTCAAGATGATGGACTGGTACGTGCCCGCCTACATCGGTCTGGTCGTCGCCTCGATCGGTACCGTCTCGCTGCCGGTCCACCTGTCGACGTACCGCGAGCGCGGCGTGCTGCGCCGCTTCCGCGCCTCGGGCGTGTCGGAATGGGCGCTGCTCGGCTCGCAGTTCCTGGTGGGCGTCGGCATCTGTCTCGTCGGCGGCGCCCTGATCGCCGTGCTCGGCCTGACGGCCTACGGCGTGCGGGCGCCGCAGTCGATCGCCGGCCTGCTCGCGTCGTTCGTGGTCGCGGTGTTCGCCTTCTCGGCGCTCGGCGTGCTCATCGCGTCGCTCGCGCCGACGGCGCGAGCCGCCCAGGGCGTCGGCCTGCTGGTGTGGTTCATCATGATGTTCATCTCGGGGACCAGCGCGCCGCTCGACCAGTTGCCGGCCTGGATGGTGGCGCTCGGCAAGGCGCTGCCGCTATACCACGTCGTGATCTCGCTGGTCGACCCCTGGAACGGGTTCGGGGTGAACCTCGTGCAGCTCGCGATCGTAGGCGGGATCGGGGTCGCCACGGCTCTGATGGCGGCCGGCATCTTCAAGTGGGAATGAGCGCAGCGCGCGCTAGAGCTGCTCGAGAGCCTGGTAGAGGCGCTGGGTGACGCCCATCGTGAGCTTGCTGAGCGCGGGCTCGCCGTAGAGCCACGACTCGGCGAAGGGCCGCGTGACCGCGAGCTCGCTGCCGCCATCGACGGCGTAGACGGCGAGCGGGAACGTCACAGCGGCCGGCACCGTGGGGTCGGCCTTGACCGCCAGACCCGCCGCGTGGGGCACCGAGGCCTGGATCAGGACATAGTCGCCGGGCAGGTCGTCCGTGCCGAGATCCTCCTCGCGGACCTCGGAGAGGATGCGGATGTCGTTCTCGGCGAACACCTGTCGCACACGCTCGAGGAGCTGATCGGGCGCAAGCTCCGCCTCGAGCACGACGCGGTAGCGTCCGACCTCGGCGTGCTCGGCGGCGTCGGGGGGCGATGGGAACCGCTGCAGATAGGCGATGATCTCGTCGGAGCCCGAGACGACGGTGTCGTCGTCGGTCAGCACTGGGATCGCCTCCTGGCCGGACAGCTCGCGCACGGCGGTCCGTGCGGACCGCTGCACGGGCACGTTCACGGTCGTGTACGTCAGCTCGAGCTCGGTCAGGACCTGGCGAACGCGATGGCAGTACGGGCACCACTCGGCCTGGTACAGCGTGAGCATCGTCACCTCGCATGGGTCGTTGGGTCGGACTTTCCGAAGCGGCCGGATCGGGCCGGGTCGGGGATGGCATCGACTCCCGATAGTATTCCCTGTGGGAAACGGCTAGGGAAGGCGTGAGCTTGAGGGCGCAGACGACGGGACGGACATGAGCAGCGGGCAGGTCTGAGATGTCACGCAAGGGTTGGCTGCTGTTCTGCACGCTCTGCGTCGTCTGGGGCATCCCCTACCTGCTCATCCGCGTCGCGGTGCGCGACTTCTCGCCGGTGGCCCTCGTCTTCTTTCGCACCGCGCCGGCGGCGCTTCTGCTCCTGCCGCTCGCCGTGCGCAAGGGATATCTGCGGCCGCTGCTCCGGCACTGGCCATGGGTGCTCGCCTACACGGTCTGCGAGCTGGCCGTCCCCTGGTTTGCTCTCTCGAGCGCCGAGCAGCACTTGTCCAGCTCGATGGCGGGACTGCTCATCGCGTCGGTGCCCCTGATGGGCGCGGTCATCTACCCGCTCGCCGGGTCCAAAGACCACCTCGACGCGCGCCGGCTCGTCGGACTCGTGATCGGCTTCGCCGGCGTGGCCACGCTCGTAGGCATCGACGTGCAGGGCACCGACCTCGTGGCGCTCGTCGAGGTCGGCATCACGGCGCTGGGCTACGCCGTGGGGCCGCTCATCGTGAGCCGCCGGCTGGCCGACGCGCCGAGCCTCGGGGTCGTCGCCGCCTCGGTGACCATCACCGCGTTGGGCTACGCACCGTTCGCGTTCGCCGATCTGCCGGCGCACGTCTCGTTGGAGTCGGTGGCCTCGGTCGCGACGCTCGCGCTGGTCTGCACTGCGCTCGCCTTCGTCGTGTTCTTCGCGCTGATCCTCGAGGTGGGCCCTTCCCGCTCGACGGTGATCACCTACGTCAACCCGCTGGTCGCCGTGCTACTCGGCGTCACGCTGCTCAGCGAGCCGTTTACCATCGGCATCGCGGCGGGGTTGCCCCTCATCATCGTGGGATCGCTGCTGGCGACGCGTCGGCCGGCGGACGCGCTCGCAGAGCCCGAGCCGGCGAGGGTGCCCGCGCCCTGACCCGCCGACAGGCCGGCTGCAGGCCGGCCGCGCGCGCCGCCTACTCGGGGGCCGTGTTGGCGACCAGTCCGGGCAGGCGGGCGGGGTCGCTGGTCGGCTCGAGACAGAGGCCGGCGAGACAGACGAAGGCTGTCGCGCCCCCGGCGTCGGTCGCGGTATAGCCCTCGCGCACGATGGTCTCGGCATCGGCTTCGGGGTCGAGGAGCTGGACGGAGCGCAGCGGTTCGGCGATGCGCAGGCCGGCGCGCTGCAGCGCGCCGGCCTGCGCATCGCCACGCCGGCCCACGACGACAACGTGGGTCGGATGCTCGGCGAAACGCATCACTGCCAGCGCGAACGGTGCGGCGAAGACGCTCGCCGCCCCGGCCTCCGGCGCGAAGCCGGCGAGCGTCTTCGCCGCCTCCGCGCGGTAGCGCGGCAGGCCGGTAAGAGTCGCAAGACGTGTCAGGCAGTCCGCCATCTCGGCGCCACCCTCGAGCGAGGGCACCGGCTCGCCCTGAGCGCCCGCCGGCTCGCCGCCGAGCAATGTGCGGCGGCGGTCGACGAAGCGCCCGTCGACGACCCTCAGGTGCTCGACCGCCCAGTCGGCAAGCAGAACAGCCCGCGCCAGATACTGGCGCTCGCCCGAGACCTCGTAGGCGTCCAGCAGGGCGGTCGCCATCTGCGCCTGGTCGCCCAGTAGCCCGTCAACGGGGCCGCCGAGGTAGTGGACCATGCCGTGGCGACCGTGGCCCGTGTCCCACAAGTAGTCGATGGTCTCCAGGGCGGCCTGCTGCAGCTCGGGACGGTCGAGCAGTACGGCGGCGCGCAGCAAGCTGCGCGCCGCCGCAGCGTTCCCGTCGACGAAGAAGGTCCGGTCGATCGCCGGCCGCCGCTCGACATGCCCGCGGCCGACGGCGTCGTAGGCGTAGTAGTGTTCGTCGGCGTCCTGGCTGCCCGCGAAGACGGGTCTATCCGGCTCACGCAGGACCGTGATCAGGTAGTCGATGACGCCCTGGGCCGTGTCGGCGTAGGGACCGCGGCCGCTGAACGCATACGCGTCGAGGTAGAGGAGCGCCAGGCGGGCGTTGTCGCCGAGCATCTTCTCGTAGTGCGGCACCGACCAGTCGCGGCGCGTCGCATACCTGAAGAACCCGCCCTCGACGCGGTCATACAGGTCGCTGCGGGCCATGGCGTCGAGCGTGTCCAGCGCCATGGCCAGCAGCCGCTGGTCGGAGTGGCGCACGCCCGCGGCCAGCAGCAGTGCCACGGCGTCGGCCTGCGGGAACTTCGGCTCGGCGCCGAAGCCGCTGTTCACGGGATCGTAGAGCGCGGCCACGCTGCGCCAGACGCGCTCGGCCCAGGCCGCGTCGACCTCGCCGCCTGCCGGCGCGGCGGCCGGCCGAGGCAGCGCCGCCGCGTCGGCAGGCGCGGCGCGCAGCTCCGCTTGGTGGTCGCGGCAGTAGGTCGTCACCCGCGCCAGTATCGTCAGGAGCTGGTCGGGCGCCAGGTAGGTGGCGCCCGTGAGTACGTCGCCCGACGGCGTCAGAAAGGCGATCGTCGGCCAGCCGCCCATGTTGTACCGCCGGTTGAGGTCGGGACGCCGGTCGGTGTCGACGCGGACCGGCACGAAGCGCTCGTTGACGGCGGCGATCACGCGCGGGTCCGACCAGCTCGTCTCGTCCATGACGTGGCACCAGTGGCACCAGACCGCCGAGATGCTCAGCAGAAGCGGCCGCCCGGTCTCTCGGGCGCTGGTGAAGGCTTCGTCGCCCCAGACCAGCCAGCCGATCTCGTGGGCCCGGTTGGGCCGCGGCGAGAAGCGAAGATCGGAGACCGGCTCGGATGCCATGAGCGAGCTTCTACCCCCGCACTTGTCGAGGACTAACCGTCGGTGCGCGCGCTGCCCGGGCCTGGTCACAGGCCCGGGCGCCCGGTGACTCAGGCGAAGTCGTCGGCGAGCGAGTAGCGCAGGCGCATGACCTCGGCGGTCGGCTCAGTCAGTGAGTAGACGACGATGTCGGACAACGGCGGAGCGTAGAGGTGTACGGTGACGAGCTGCTCCGCCGACGCGTTGGCGAGCTGGTGGATCTCGCCACGATCGACCAGGGCGGCGCCCGAGCCGGCGAGCACCTCCTCGTCGATGAGGTCGACGGGGCCGCCCGGGAGCTCGCCGGCTGCGGCGCCGACCTTGTCGATCCCCACGCCGCCGCCCCGGCGGCGGAATTGTCGGGACGTGAGGACGCCGGCGTGGACGCGCGTCACGTTGAGCGAGCCGGCATGGTCGTGGATGGTCGACGTCTGCCCCGGTTTCCAGCACAGCACGAGCAGCTCGAACTCGGGGGTGCGACAGATGAGGTTGCGGGCGTAGTTCTCGTCGCGGAACCTGATGTGCGACGAGATCATCGCATCGTCGAGATCGAGTCGCCGTGCCAGGTCGGCGAACTCGTCGAGCGGCATCTGCTCAGTGCCGTGCTGGTGTGTCACAAGCATGAAGCGGTCCAGCGAGATCGTCCCGTTGGTCGAAGTCATCGGGTCGTCCTTCCGGTCGTCAGTCCGCGCCGTCGAGCTGCCAGCCGAGCATGCGGTAGTGCGTGCCCGTCTCGGCGACCACCTTCTCGCAGATCGCGCGGTACTCGGGGTCGTGCGTGACGAGGAGCTCGTCGAAGCGCGTCTCGAGGATCGAGTGTTCGATCTCGCGTGCCATGACGAGCGCGGCGCGCCGGGTGATCTTGCCGCTCGTCACCTCGCGGGCACGATTGGCCAGGTAGGCGGCCTGCAGCCTGCCGGCCGCGGCCGTCAGCGGCCGCCCCGGCGCGAACCCGCCGGGCCGCGTCGACACGATCCGGGCGAGCTCGCGCAGCGAGCTCGCATGCCCGTGCTCCGAATCCGCCAGGGTCGTCCATAGTCCGGCGTCGTCGGCCCAGGTCGTGGCGCACACCGAGTAGAGCTCGCCGAGTGCGGCTTCGTGATCGCTCAGGGCCGCCAGCGCGTCGAGCGCCCGGTTCAGATCGTCGCCCTCCATCAACCCCTCCGGTTGCCGGCGACGCCAAAGGCACCGTCCTGGTTGCCGAGTCGAGGCACCGTGTCGACTGGCCGCCGCCGCCCACCTCATACCCCCATCCGCGGTTTTCGTACGCAGAAATGCTTGTGCAGGTTGACGCAAGACTGCCCGCGGGTGCATAGTCGTGAAGTATGCGGATAGGCGCATATCCGCAGACAGGCGGTCAGACCGCTAAAGCGACGAAGGAGTCGGGGTGGACGAGCAACTGAAACGCGAAGTCAACCTGCTGCACGCCAACATCTGCCAGGCGCTGGCCGACCCGACCCGCATCCTGATCCTCTATGCGCTCGCCGAGGCGCCGAAGTTCGTCACCGAGCTTGCGGAGTCGCTCGATGCTCCCCAGTCGACCGTCTCGCGCCACCTCAAGGTGCTGCGCGACCGGCATCTCGTCACGGCCGCCCGCGAGGGCGCCGGCGTGCGCTACACGCTCGCCGACACGCGCGTCATCAGCGCGCTCGACGACCTGCGCGCCGTGCTCATGAACGCCCTGACCCAGCAAGCCCAGCTGGCCCAGCGTCTCTCCTAGATCCGTCACCTGAGCAGCAAGGAAGTGGCTGACGCCGGCGATGGTTCACTAGGAGGAATCTGCGGGGAAAGCCAGTACACTTGAAGTGCGTTTCACCGCTAGACCGGGAAGCGAGAGGGGGCCGGCTATGCCGGCCCCCTCACCATTTGTGGGCGGGCGCGGCTTGCGCCGCAACCGCCCCTCGCGCTTGTGGGGCCGCTGCGCCCCGCACCCGCGCCGATGAGCCGCAGGAATGTCTTGCGGCGGGGCGTAAACTGCCTTCGTAGGGACCGCGCACGCCGGGCGTGCGTCGGGCGTGGCTCGATGGGAAGGGGGTCCCCCATGAGCGAGGACCTTGTCGGGGCTTGCGGCCTGCTCTGCAGCGAGTGCGAGGCGTTCCTCGCCACGCAGGCGAACGACTCTGCCCAGATCGACGCGATCGCGGCGAAGTGGACGGAGATGTATGAGACCACGATCCCGGCCGAATACGTCTGGTGCGACGGCTGCATGACCGAGGGCGATCGCAAGTGCGGCCATACGGCCGAGTGTCAGATCCGCGCTTGCGCCGTCGAGCGCGGGCTCACCACCTGCGCCGACTGTATGCGCTACGAGTGCGACAAGCTGACGGCGTTCCTCGACAACACGGTCTCGTTCGGCACGCGGGACCGCCTCGAAGGGCTGCGGCCCGTCTTCTGATCAGACATCTTCCCGACGGCGAAGCGATCCGCGCGGGACAGGCGGCGCTCCTCAGGACAGGTGGTCGACCAGGATCTTCAGGCCGATGCCGATGAGGATCAGCCCGCCGATGACTTCCATACGCTTGCCGAACAATGCGCCGAAGCGGCGGCCGAGGTGGAGGCCGGCCGCGGTGAAGGCGAAGGCCACGATGCCGATGACGAAGGCCGGATACCAGATCGTGGCCCCCAGCAGCGCCAGCGAGAGGCCGACGGCGAGTGCGTCGATGCTGGTCGCCACCGACAGGACGACGAGCGACGCGCCGCGCGTGGGGTCCTTGGCGGCGCGCCGCTCGTCGTCGCCCCAGAGCGCGTCGTAGACCATCTTGCCGCCGATCGCGGCGAGCAGGCCGAAGGCGATCCAGTGATCGACGCCGCTGATCCAGTCCTCGACCGATAGGCCGGCGAGCCAACCGAGGATCGGCATGAAGAACTGGAACAGGCCGAAATGCCAGGACAGGCGGAGCGTCGTCCGCGTCGTGACTCGCCACGAGCCGAGGCCGATGCCGATCGAGACGGCGAACGCGTCCATGGCAAGCCCGACGGCGATGCCGAGAAGGGTGACCGTGCTCACGATCCGGCGGCTGCGATCGGCGGCTGCATCATGCCGACGACCCTAGCAAAGGCGCCGTCCCGACGCCTCCCAGAGGAGCGCCGTCAGGCGGCCGCCCGAAGTTCGCCGACGAAGTCGTCGAACCGGCGTGGCGGCCGCCCAGTCACGTCCTGGACGTCGTGTGTGACGGCATCGTAGAGGCCGTTGGCCATCTCGCGGTTGAACTCGAGCGTCGGTTCGACACGCCACGGCGGCAGGACGCCGGTCAGGTTCTGGCGTGCGACGTCTTCGGAGACGGGCACGTAACGCACCGGCCGGCCGATGCGCGACAGCCGCTCGGCGACCTCGTACCAGGTCAGCGACTCTGGCCCGGTGAGGTGGTAGTGGTGCCCCACGTGTCCCGGCTGGGTGAGCGCCGCGACGGCGACGGCGGCGACATCGCGCGCGTCGACGAGGGCCAGACGCGCGTCGCCGACGCTCGAGTAGATGGCGCCGTCGGGGGCGAGGAACGCGGTCGCCATCTGCATGAAGAGCGTAGGCCGCACAAAGGTCCAGCCGAGGCCCGACGACTCGATGAGTCTCTCGGATTCGGCGTGCCAACGAACGAGTGCCGAGGGTGACTGCAGCGCGGCGCCGAACACCGACTGCTTCACGATGTGCCGCCCGCCGGCGCGCTTCGCGGCCTGGACCACGGCGTCTTCCTGGGCGACCTGATTCGGGGCGCCCGGTGTGAGCAGGAAGACGTGGTCGACCCCCGTCATGGCCGGCTCGAGCGTCTCGGGGTGATCGAAGTCGCCTTCAGCGACTTCGACATCGCCGAGGATCTGGCGGGCGCGCGCGGCGTCCCGCGACAGAACGCGGAACGGGGCGCCGCGCTCACGCAGTTCGGAAACGACATGCGTGCCGATGCGCCCGGTCGCCCCGGTGACGAGGATCATCGTGCCCTCCCGGCTGGTCTTCCTACAGTTCTTCAGTCCTTCATTCCCCAGATTCGCGTCTCGCTCTCGCGGGTGCGGTCGTCGCCCGGCAGGTAGGACCGACTGCTTGTCGACGCTCCCCGCGGGGCAGGACCGGTATAGGGATCCGGCTCCGGGCAATCATAAGTTCTGCAGGACTTTCATCGCGCAGCCGGCGCTGAGGCGGCCGACGTCAAAGGAGACATGCGTTGTCGGAGATGACAGACGAGGAGCGGTGCGCCGCCGAGGGACGCGCCATGGATCTGCAGCGACGGAAGGCGCCGGTCGCGTGAAAAGTCCCGAAGCCTACGCGCCCGTTCTCATTGTCGTCGACGACAGCCCGGACGATCTGCGGTCACTTCGGGATGAGCTGGAACGGCGCTATGGCGCTGACTACGAGGTAGTCGCCGAGGTCTCTCCTTCGGAAGCTCTCGCCACCCTTGGCGAGATGGCGACTGATGCGCGCGAAGTCGCCCTGGTCGTCGCCGACATGTGGATGAACGAGATGACAGGAGTGCAGTTCCTGTTGGAGACGCGGCTGCTCTACCCCGAGGCCAAACGAACCGTCATCTGGTCATACGGAGACATGGCCGCCCTCGATCCGCTGTACCGGGCGATGGCGTTGGGAGGGGTCGACGACTACCTCACCAAGCCGTGGGTACCGGCCGAGAACGGGCTCTTCCGGCCCGTCGGGGAGCTTCTCGGCGACTGGGCGAAGGCCCACCGGCCGCGATTCGAAGCCCTGCGCATGGTGGGCGAAGAGACCTCGCCGCGGTGCCACGAGATCGTCGACCGTCTGGCTCCGTTCAGCGTCACCATCGGCTTTCACGCAGTGGACTCCGAAACGGGACGGCGTCTGCTGGAGGACGCGGGGCTCGGCTCAGACCGCCTGCCAGTGCTCTTCATCCACGACGGCACTGTCCTGGTCGACCCCACGGACGTCGAGATCGCGCACTCCCTCGGCGGAGCGACCCGGCCTCACACGGGCAGCTGCGACGTGGCAGTCATCGGGGCCGGGCCTGCGGGGCTTGCTGCAGCGGTGTACGGCGCGACCGAGGGGCTCGCCACGATCGTGGTCGAGCGGGAGACGCTTGGGGGGCAGGCGGGATCGACCTCGCTCATCCGCAACTACCTCGGGTTCCCGCGGGGCGTCACCGGCGCCGATCTGACCGCTCGCGCCTACGATCAGTCGCTGCTCTTCGGGGCGCAGTTCGTTTTTGGCAACGAGGTCGTCGACCTCCAGACTCAGGGCAGGGACCACGTGCTGTCCCTCTCAGTGGGCGGCGAGCTCAGAGCGCGTACGGTCGTGCTCGCCATGGGCGTCTCCTATCGGCGGCTCGGCATCCCCGCGCTGGAGTCGCTCCTGGGAGCGGGGGTCTTCTACGGCGCCGCCGTGACCGAGGCCAGGGCCATGCGCGGCCAGCACGTCTTCGTTGTCGGCGGCGCGAACTCAGCCGGCCAGGCGGCCGTGTATCTGGCGAGATTCGCCCGGCGCGTGACCGTCCTCGTTCGCGGCGACGCGCTCGGCCGCACCATGTCCGACTACCTCGTCAGGCAGGTCGAGGTCTCTCCGAACATCGATGTCCGGCTCCACACCGAGGTGGTGGGCGGGCACGGCCGCGGGCGACTCGATGCGCTTGTCCTGAAGGACCGGCGCTCAGGTGAGGTCACGACCGAACCCGCCGTGGCGCTGTTCGTGTTGATCGGCGCGGAGCCGCATACGGCCTGGTTGCCGGCAGCGATAGCTCGCGACGAGTGGGGCTTCGTCCTCACGGGCCGGGACCTCGACATCGACGGAGGCGCCGCCCCCCGATGGCCGGCGCAACGCGCTCCCTTGTTCCTCGAGACCAGCATGCCCGGCGTCTTCGCCGCCGGCGACGTACGGCACCGGTCGGTCAAGCGGGTGTCCTCGGCGGTTGGCGATGGCGCGATCGCCATCGCCCTCGCGCACGAGTTCCTGGCCGCCTAAGAGCGCCCCTTCGGGTGGGCGGTGGCCGCTTAGGAGGCCACCGCCGCCCGCGCACGGGCGAGCTTCACTTCCTTCGAGAGGGCGGCAACGTCGTAGGCGCCGTAATGGCGCCGGCCGTTGATGAAGAACGTCGGCGTGCCCGAGACGCCGCTCAGGTCGGCCGAGTCGACGTCTTCGGCGATGCGGCCGGCGCCGGCATGCCGGCGCACGTCATCGTCGAAGACGTCGACGTCGATCCCGAGGTCCCTGGCGTAGCTGTGCAGGTCGGACACGCGCAGCTCGCCCTGGTGGTCGAGCAGCAGGTCGTGCATCTCCCAGAACCTGCCCTGCGCGGCGGCGGCCTCTGAGGCCTCCGCCGCGACTTGGGCGTGGGGGTGCACATCGTTGAGCGGCAGGTGCCGCCAGACATAGCGCACATCGCCGAAGTCGGCGAGCAGCTCGCGGACGATCGTCTCTGCCTTTCCGCAGTAGGTGCATTCGAAGTCCGCGTACTCGACGACGGTGACCGGCGCCTCCTGCGGACCGCGGACGTGGTCACGGCCGGCATCGACCGGCGCAGCGAGATCGACGATCGTCTCGGCGATCCCCAGCAGGGCGCGAAGCCGGCGCTGTCTCGGCAGCAACGTCGTCGCACGGAACGTGAGCCAGGTCACTCCGGATGCGCACAACGCTCCCGTGAGCACTCCCAGCTTCGCTTCGTCGAGGCGCGGCCCAGTGAACGCGAGGTCGGCGATCAAGAACGAGACCGTGAAGCCGATCCCGGCGGCCGCGCCGCCGCCCGCGACCGCCGCCCAGCCCACCGGGGGTCGCAACCTGCCGCGGCTCACCCTGGTGACCAGCCAGGACACGCCGAGCACGCCGGCGGGTTTGCCGACCACGTAGCCGAAGACGATCCCGAGGGTGATGGGCGATGTGAACGCCCGGGACAGCAGTCCGCCGTTGACGACGATCCCGGCGTTCGCCAACGCGAAGAGCGGCACGATCACGTAGCTCGTCCAGGGATGGAAGAGGTGCTGCAGCCGGTCGTTCGGCGAGATCGACGACTGGATGGCCGTGCGCGCCGTGCTCTCCAGCTCGGGCGTCGGCTGCTCGCGAAACCGGCGGAACAGGTCGGTGGCTCGCACGAGGTCGCCGCTCGCCGCCGGGTAGGCGAACGTCAGCAGGCCCAGGACGAGGCCGATCACGACCGGATCGATGCCCGACTCGAACAGCGCGACCCATGCCGCGGCGCCGAGCGCCGCGTTGACCAGTCCGTAGCGGACGCCGGCCGCTCGAACCACGAGGATCACGGCAAGCACACCCAGCGCGACGCCCAGCGCCATGAGGCGGAGATCGGTGCTGTAGACCGTGGCAATGACGATCAGCGAGACCATGTCGTCGACGACCACGACCGTCAGCATGAATGCCCGCAGGCGCTCGTGGAATCGTGGGCCGACGGCCGTCACGACCGCCAGTGCGAACGCGGTGTCGGTCGACATCACGACGCCCCAGCCGGCGGCCGATGAATGGCCTGCGTTCAGGGCGAGGAAGATGACGACCGCCGCGGCCATGCCGCCGACCCCCGCCAGGAGCGGCAACGTCACCCGGCGCCGCTCGCGCAGCTCGCCCATGTCGAACTCGCGCCGCGCCTCGAGCCCGACCACGAAGAAGAAGAACGTCATCAGGCCGGTGTTCACCCAGTGGCGCAAGTCCTGCGACACGCCGGACCCGCCGATATGGATCGACATCTGCGTCCGCCACAGCGTGTCGTACGACGACGGCGCGACGTTCGCCCAGATGAGCGCCGCGATGGTAGCGGCCAGCAGGAACGTCGCGCTGCCCGTCTCGGTGCTCAGGAAGTCGCGCAGCGGCGTTTCGAGGTTCCGCGCCCACGCAGTGCGACCGGAAAACGGCCTCTCGGACGGTGCCTCGGCTGGCTGTTTCGCTGGTTGGGGATCGGCCATGCGGTGATTGTGCCCAGAGATCTGTCGATTCCGGGTGTCCCCGTTCGTCGTTCGGGCGACAATCCATAATGAATGGAGGCGACGCGATGCAGTACATCCTTCTCATCTACTCGAGCGATCAGATGGGCGACGGCTGGGAGCACCTCTCCGAGGACGAGCAGAAGGCGATCCTCGGCGAGTACGGCGCCATCTTCCAGAGCCCGGGCGTCGTTGGCGGCGCGCAGCTCGAACCGGTGACCACGGCAACGACGGTGCAGGTGCAGGACGGCCGCACCTTGACCACCGACGGTCCCTTCGCCGAGACCAAAGAGGTGCTCGGCGGCTACTACCTGGTCCAGGCCGACGACATCGACCGCGCCCTTGAGGTCGCGGCCCGCATCCCCGCGGCCCGCATGGGGGGCAAAGTCGAGGTCCGGCCGCTGACGGAGATGTAGACGGACCCGCACGCGCATCAGATGGACTGGGCGGACGAGCTCGAGCGGGTCTTCCGCGACGAGTGGGGACGCGTGCTCGCCACCCTCATCGGCTTCCTCGGCGATTTCGACATCGCCGAGGAAGCCGCGCAGGAGGCTTTCGCCTTGGCCGCCGAGCGCTGGCCGCGCGAAGGCTTGCCCGTCAAGCCCGGGGCATGGCTCACGACGACCGCTCGCAACCGGGCGATCGATCGCCTCCGCCGCGACCGGACGCTGGCGGAGAAGACCAGGCTCCTGCAGGCAGCCGAAGTAGCGGAGGACGGCATGGACGACCTCGACGATCTCGACTACTCGGATGACGTGACCATCCCGGACGAACGACTCGAGCTCATCTTCACTTGCTGTCATCCGGCGCTGGCGCTCGATGCGCAGGTGGCGCTCACCCTGCGTACGCTCGGCGGCCTCGCCACCGACGAGATCGCCCGCGCGTTTCTTCTGCCCGAGGCGACGATGGCGCAGCGCCTCGTGCGCGCCAAGCGCAAGATCAAGGCGGCCGGCATCCCGTTCCGCGTGCCGGCCGCTCACCTGCTGCCGGAACGGCGCGCCGCGGTGCTGGCCGTCGTCTACCTGATCTTCAACGAGGGCTTCGGCGGGCGCGGCGAGCTGGCGGCCGAGGCGATCCGCCTCGGCCGCCAGCTCGCCGCGCTCATGCCCGACGAGCCCGAGGTGCACGGCCTGCTCGCCCTGATGCTGCTGCACGACGCCCGCCGGCCGGCGCGGTTCCACGACGACGAGCTCGTCTTGCTCGCCGACCAGGACCGCTCGCTGTGGAACGCCGCCCAGATCGAACAAGGACGGGCTTCGCTGGCGCGCGCGCTGACGCTTGGGGGCCGCGACCTGTACGTGGTGCAGGCGGCCATCGCGAGCGAGCATGCGGGCGAACCGCGCGACTGGGAACGCATCGCGGACCTCTACGGCGAGCTGGCGCTGATCACCGGGTCGCCGGTGGTCGAGCTCAACCGCGCGGTCGCCGTGGCCGAGGCGCGCGGGCCCGAGGCCGGGCGGGCCATCGTCGAGCGCCTCGACCAGGAGCTCGACGACTACCGGTACCTGCACGCCACCAGGGCGGACCTGTTGCGCCGGCTGGGCCGCGCCGTCGAGGCGCGCGCGAGCTACGCTCGCGCGCTCGCTCTGGCGCCTTCCGGCGCGGAGCGGCGTTTCCTCGAACGTCGCCTTGCCGAGTTCGAGCCGGCCGCCTGATTTGCGCGCGACTCGTTCACGGGCACTGACGGCACCCGACATCGCCCAACGCCGCCTCGCCAACCAGCAGATCACCGCTCATCAGGCAACCACGCCGGGCGCCGTCGTCGCCGCGCTGGGGGGTATGCAGGCCCAGGACTATCGCGGTTCGCTGTGGGCGGTCGGATTGCGGTTGCCGGGCTCGACGGCGGCCGCCGTCGAACGGGCGATGGCCGACGGGGCGATCGTGCGCACGTGGATGATGCGGGGCACCTTGCACTTCGTCGCGGCGCACGACGTCCGCTGGATGCTCGCGCTTCTCGCGCCCCGCTTCATCGCCGCGAGCGCCTACCGCTATCGGCAGCTCGGCATCGGCGAGCACGAGCTGCTGCGCAGCCACGACGTGCTCACCGATGCCCTGTCCGGAGGCGGGCCGCTGGCTCGCGACGAGGTGATGGGCCTGCTGCGGCAGGCAGGTGTCGCGACGGACGGTCAGCGCGGGATCCACATCATCCGTCACCTCTCGCTGCAGGGCCTCATCGGCCAGGTGGCGATCAAGGGCAAGCAGCCAGCCTTCGGCCTGCTCGACGATCGGGTGCCCCGGGCCGAGCCGTTGAGTCGCGGCGAGGCCGCGGCCCAGCTGGCGCATCGCTACTTCACAGGCCACGGGCCCGCCACGCTCGCGGACTTCGTCTGGTGGTCGGGACTGACCGTCGTCGAAGCTCGGGCAGGGCTCGAGTCGGCCAAGGACCTCCTCGCCCACGCCGAGGCCGGCGGCACGGACTACTGGATGCCGCCCATGCCGCCCACCGCGTCCGCTCCGCGCCGGACCCCAGGAGCCGTGTGGCTCCTGCCGGGGTTCGACGAGTACGTCCTCGGCTACAGAGACCGCGAGGTCGCACTGGATGCCGTCGCCGCCGAGCGTGTCGTCCCCGGCGGCAACGGCATCTTCAAGCCCGCGATCGTGGTGGATGGACGCGTCGTGGGCACCTGGAGCCTTGGGACCAGGACCAGAGACGCAGCACTCGTCGAGATCTTCCCGGCGCCCGGCACCGCAGCACCACCTCCGGATGTGCTCGCTAGAGCGCTCGATGTCTGCGACGCCTTCGTGAGAGGGCCCGCCACACCCGCCTAAACGACGCGCCTTGCTGCGGGCGATGATGACGGCTCGTCCACACGATCAGCTTTGGAGATGCGGAGCCTGGCCAGCCTCGGCCGGCCGGTGCTAGACTCGCTGCCGGGCCGACTCGGCTCAGGGAGCCGGGGCAGCAAAGGGGGAGAGTCTGAGCTCGGGATCGGGAGTCGAGATGGACACTGACAGGCAAGCCGCCATCGTCGAGGTGCAGGACCTGCGCAAGCAGTACGACCCGCCCAAGGGCGTGCTCGCCGTCGACGATGTGAGCTTCGCGATCGAGCGCGGCGAGATCTTCAGCCTCCTCGGACCCAACGGCGCCGGCAAGAGCACGACGATCTCGATGCTGTCGTGCCTGCTGCGGCCGAGCGACGGCGACGCTCTCGTCGACGGCCACTCAGTCGTCGCGCGACCCGCAGGCGGTGAAGGCGGTCATCGGCGTCGTGCCGCAGGACATCGCCGTCTACCCCGACATGAGCGCGCGCGAGAACCTGCATGTTCTGGGGACGCATGTACGGGCTGAGCCGGGGCGGAGCTCAAGCAAGCGGGTCGACGAGGTGCTCGAGCTCATCAGCCTCGTCGACCGCCAGAACGACCGCGTCGACAAGTTCTCCGGCGGCATGAAGCGCCGCGTCAACATCGGCGTGGCGCTGCTGCACAGGCCCAGGGTCCTCTACCTCGACGAGCCCACGGTGGGGATCGACCCGCAGAGCCGGCGGTCGATCCTCGACGGCATCCTGGCGCTGCGCGACCAGGGCATGACGCTGCTCTACACGACGCACTACATGGCCGAGGCGCAGGAGCTCAGCGACCGCATCGGCATCATCGACCACGGCCAGCATGATCGCCATGGGCACGCACGAGGAGCTCGTGAAGATCGTCGGCGAGGAGTCGCACGTCGAGGTGGCCGTCGACCACGACCTCGACGGGATGATCGAGCGCTGGTCGGCGGTGCGGCGGCGTGTCGAAGGCGTTCCGTCGAGGAGGACGGCCACGCCGAGCTGCTCGTCGCCGACGCCAACGCGGTGCTGCCGCGGCTGTTCGAGGCGGCCGCCGCGGCGGGCTCGCGCATCACGACAGTGAACGTGCGCGAGCCCAACCTCGAGCTCGTGTTCCTGCACCTGACGGGGCGCAGCGCCTGCGGGCGAGCTGAGCGAGCGCGCTCGTGACCAAGATCCTCGCCATCGCCTGGAAGGACCTGCGCAGCACCATGCGCAACGTCCCGCCCTGGTCATGATGCTGCTCGCGCCGCTGGCCCTCGCCGGGCTGCTCGGCTTCGCCTTCGGTGGTGGCAGCTCGTTCCAGATCGCCGCCACCAAGGTGGCGGTCGCCAACGCCGACGTCGCGGCCGCGGCGAGCGCGGCCGGAGCGGGCGGTGCCAGGATCGGTCGGGGACAGCCTCGTCGACGTCCTGACCAGCCCGCGGCCTCAAGGACGTGCTGCGCCGTCACTCGCGTACGCCGGACGCGCAGGCCGCGCGCACGCGCCCGCGTCGACGACGGCAAGGCCGCCATACGCGGTGATCATCCCGCGCGACTTCAGCGCCGCTCTCTACGGCACGCAGGGCCGGCGCTCGGCGGTCGAGCTGTACGAGAACCCGACGCAGGAGCTCGGCAACTCGATCACCGACGGCGGTCGTGAGCCGCACGCTGCTCGACTTCAACGGGGCGCGGGCGGCGGCCGCGGCGGCGGCCGCGGTGGCCGGCGGCGGCGCCGGCCACGACGCAGGCCGCCCAGGCGGCCGCCGCCCACTTCATCCAGGAGGGCGGCGTGAAGCGGCGCTCTGACCGTCACCGAGCGCGAGCCGCTCGCCGGCGACCGACCGATCGAGGGCAAGCAGGTCGGCGTCAGCGGCCAGATCCTGGCCGGCATGATGGTCTTCTTCATGTTCTTCGGCGCCTCGAACGTGGCGCGCACGATCCTCACCGAGGACGCGCGCCGGCACCCTGCCGCGGCTGCTCACCACGCCGACGCCGCCGGGCACGATCCTCGGCGGCAAGTTCAGCTCGGTGTTCCTCACGGTCACCGTGCAGGCGGTCGTGCTGCTCGTCGCGGGCCGCATGCTGTTCGGCATCGACTGGGGTCGGATCGACGCGGTCGGCGCTGCTGACGCTCGTCGGCCGCCGCGTGGCCAGCGGCCTGGCGCTGCTCGTCATCTCGGCGGTGCGCACGCCGGCGCAGGCGGGCGCGATCGGCGCCGGCGTCTACCTGGTCCTCGCCCTGCTGGGCGGCAACTTCACCGGCACGGCGACGGTCGGCAGCACCTTCGCCACCATGCAGAAGCTGACGCCCAACGGCTGGCTCATCAGCGGCTGGGACACGGCGATGCGCGGCGGCGGTGAGCGCCGGCCGACGTCTGTGCCGCCGAGCTGCGGCGTGTTCTCGCTCGCGGTCGCGCTTCGGCGGGGTCCGTGTTCTTCGACGCGTCGCGGTGCTGCGCTTCAGGCGGCGGTACGCGTGAGCCGGATCCTGACGCTGGCGCGCAAGGACCTGCTGGAGACCCGGCGCGACCGCCTTTCGGCGCTGTTCATCCTCGTCATGCCGCTCGCCTTCACGACCTTCTTCGGTCTGCTGCTTCGGCGGCGGCAGCGACCGGCTGCCGCTCGCTCTGCACGACGCCGACGGCGGGCCGCAGGCGCAGCAGCTCGTCGCGGCGCTCGCAGCGCTCGAAGGTCGTGCGCGTCGTGCCCAAGAGCGCCGCCGACTTCGAGCCCTGGATGGCCGACGGCCGGGCGGCCGCCGGGCTGCTGATCCCGGCGGGCTTCTCGAAGGCGGTCGACGGACGGGCACAGCGGCGCAAGCTCACGATCGTCACCAAGCAGGGCGTCGTCGGGTGCGCTGGCGGCCGCGACCGAGGTACGGGCCGCGGCCGGCCGCGTCGTTGCGGCCAACCGTGCGGCGCTCGTCGGGCTGAGGCGTCTCGCCGATGCGCCTCAGCGCATGGCGCGAGCCGTCATCACGCCCGCCATGCGTGCCCGCGGCCGAGGCGGCGGCCGCGCAAGCCATGGACCGTCCGGCCGTCACCGTCCGGACGGTCCAGGCCGGCGCGGCCGCCGGCCAGGTCCCGAGCTCGTTCGTGCTCAGCTCGCCCGGCATGATGGTCAACTTCATCCTGTTCAGCCTCATGACGGCCGGCATCGCGCTGATCATCGAGCGCCGCAACGGCACCCTGCGGCGGCTGATGACGACGCGCGTGCGCCGCAGCGAGCTGATCGCCGGCAAGGTGGCCGGCATGTTCGCCGTCACCTTCGTCCAGCAGATCATCCTGATCGGCGTCGGCCAGCTCGTCGTTCGGCGTCGACTACCTGCGCGACCCGCCGGCGCTGCTGCTCATGATGGTCTCGCTGTCGCTCGTCGCCTCGAGCCTCGGGCTGCTGCTCGCCTCGGTGCTCACCAGCGAGCAGGCGCTCATCGCCACCGTCGTGATCGTGTCGATGAGCGTCTCGGCCCTCTCGGGCGCCTGGTTCCCGCTCGAGATCACCGGGCTCGGCCTTCCGGTTCGTCGGCCACCTGCTGCCGACGGCGTGGATCCTCGACGCGCTGCGCGGCATCATCGTGCGCGGCTTCGACGTGCGGGACGTGCTGCCGGCGTTCGGCGTCGCGCTGGCCTGGACCGCCGGCCTGTTCGGCCTGGCCGTGTCGCGCTTCAGGCTGAGCTGACGGGGGGGCTGTCCCTCAGTCGGTGCCTGCTCGTAGCCGTCGGACCTGACCTTGGTCGATAAACACGGGACGAGGCCCGCCAGCTGGGGTATCGTCGCCGTCAATCGAAAGCGATCCTGGCACGAAGATATGGCCGAGAGTCCTACGCAGCAACTCCGTCACGAGCATGAGCTCGTGCTGATCGTCGTCGCCGCGATGGAGCGCGAAGTCGCGGCGCTGCGCGCGGGTCACGTGCACAGCGCGACGATCGAACAGATGGTCGACTTCACCCGCAACTTCACCGACGGGTGCCACCACGCCAAGGAAGAGAAGCTCCTCTTTCCCCTGCTCGAGCAACGGTCTCCCGCCGCCGGCGGGCCGGTGAGCGTCATGCTGAGCGAGCACATGGCGGGCCGCGAGGCGGTCCGGGCCATCGCCGACAACCTGCCGGGAGCCGAGAGCAGCGAGGCTTCGCGCGTGGCCGTGGCCGACAACCTCGCCCTGTACGCCGACTTGCTGCGCATGCACATCCACAAGGAGAACGAAGTGTTGTTCCCGATGGCTGATCGGATCCTGAGCGAGCACGACCAGCGGCGTCTGGGCACCGAATTCGAGCGCGTCGAGGCCGAGGAGACCGGCGAGGGCGTGCACGAGAAATACCACCGGCTGGCGCACGTGCTGGCCGCCGGCAATCGCGCCGGCGAGTGACGAGCGGCGCGCGGGCGTTCGCCCGCGCGCCGCAGCCGCACTCGCCCGGGGTTCAGGGGATGGGGATCGAGGGGGAGGGACCATGATGCAGTCCGGGCAACGCCGGCCGATGCTGCTCTCAGGTCACTGGATGCAGGTAGCACTGCTGGTGTTCGTCGCCGGCTTCTTCGGCCTCGGCCTGGCCGGCTACCTCAACTACAAAGACGAGCCGCCGCTCCCGGCGCGCGTGGTCGACCAGAGCGGCGCCACCCTCTTCACCAAGGCAGACATCATCGCGGGGCAAGAGGTCTTTCTGGGGAACGGCCTGATGGAATATGGCAGCGTGTTCGGTCACGGCGCCTACCTGGGGCCGGACTACACAGCCGACTACCTGCACCGATCGATCACCGCCATGCAGCGGTTCTATGTCGCCCAAGCGGGGCCGTTGATGAGTGGCGAGCCCAGGGAACCGTCGGCCGTCGCCGAGGCGGCGGCGGCGGTCAAGGCCGACCTGCGTGCGAACCGCTATGACACTACGAGCCGCACGCTGCGATTCACCGGCGCACAGTCCGCGGCTTACAAGGACCTGATCGCCTACTACTCGGCCTACTTCTCGACGCCGACCACCAAGTTCGGCCTGCGACGCGACGCGATCGCCGATCCCGGCGATCTCCACGCGCTCACGTCGTTCTTCGCCTGGACGGCATGGGCGGCGGCGGCCGACCGTCCCGGCAAGCACTACTCCTACACCAACAACTGGCCCGGCGAAACCGCGATCGGCAACACGCCCACGGCCGCAGCGCTGGTCTGGAGCGCGCTGTCACTGATTGCTCTGATCGGCGGCACCGGGCTGTTGTTGGCGATCTTCGGCCGCTACCGCTGGCTCGGCTGGCACCGCCGCGAGGAGCAGAGACTTCGCTTCAAGACGCCCGATGAGGTCGGCGTCACGCCTGCGCAGAAGGCGACCGGCTGGTTCTTCCTGGTCATGGCGGCGCTGTTTGTGCTGCAGACGCTGGTGGGGGCTCTCACCCAGCACTACCGCGCCGACCTGGGAAGCTTCTTCGGCATCGATGTCGGCCGCATCCTGCCCTACAACCTGTCGCGTACTTGGCACGTGCAGCTCACGATCTTCTGGGTGGCGACGTCCTTCCTGGCCGCCGGCATCTTCCTGCTGCCGCTGATCAGCCGCCGCGAGCCGCGACGCCAGGGCCTGCTCTCGTACGCGCTGCTCGGCGCGCTGGCGATCGTCGTCTTCGGCAGCCTGTTCGGGGAGTTCGCTGGACAGCGCGGCTGGCTGGGCGGTCTCTGGGCCTGGCTCGGGGATCAGGGGCTCGAGTACGTCGACCTGGGGCGGCTCTGGCAGGTCCTGCTGGTCGTGGGACTGCTCCTCTGGCTGTTCATCATCGTGCGCGGCATGCGCCGGAGGCTGCGGACCGAAAGCCGCGGCAACATCCCCTGGCTGTTCGTGTATGCGGCTTTGGCGATCCCCGCGTTCTACGCGGTCTCGCTGCTTGCCAACCCGGCGCAGAACACGACCATCAACGACTACTGGCGCTTCTGGATGGTCCATCTCTGGGTCGAGGATTTCCTCGAGCTGTTCACCACGTGATGGTCGCCTACATCTTCGTGCTGCTCGGCGTGGTCTCCGAGAAGAACGCCATGCGAGTGATCTACCTCGACATCATCATCTACTCGCTGGGTGGCGTGATCGGCACGATGCATCACCTGTACTTCTCGGGCACGCCGGCCGCGACGATGGCGCTCGGGGCGCTGTTCAGCGCCGCCGAGATCATCCCGCTGACGCTGCTCACCGTCGAGGCCTGGAGCTTCGTGCGCCTCGGGGCCCGCGAGATGGAGGGCTTCGCGGAGCGGTTCCCGCACTACTGGGCGGTGATGTTCCTGATCGCCGTCGGCTTCTGGAACTTCCTCGGGGCTGGGGTGTTCGGCTTTCTCATCAACCTGCCCATCGTGAGCTACTTCGAGATCGGCACCGGCCTGACGGCCAACCATGCGCACACCGCGATGATGGGCGTGTACGGCATGCTCGCGGTCGGTCTGGCCCTGTTCTGCCTGCGGTACCTCGTGCCGGAGAAGAAGTGGTCGGACCGGGCCGCGCGAGATCTCGTTCTGGTCGCTCAACGTGGGCCTCCTGTGGATGAGTCTGGCCAGCCTGTTCCCGCTGGGCGTACTCCAGCTCTACCACTCGGTCGCCAACGGCTACTGGGACGCGCGCACGCTGAGCTACCTCGGCGGCACCGGCAACAAGGTGCTCGAGTGGGTCCGTCTGCCGGGCGATGTGCTGTTCATCATCGGCGGCGCGCTTCCGGTGCTATGGCTGGCGTGGAAGGCCGTGAGCGGCGGCAAGCGCGCCCGGCCCGACAGTGCCGAACTCGACGTCGATCTCTACACAGAGGTGATCACGCCTTCTTGAGATACCGATCGAACCACTCCAGCACGAGCTCGAACCGCTGCACGCGGTGGATGGGGTTGCCCGAGCGCGTCAGTTCGTGCGACTCGGCCGGGAACCGCACCATCTGGACCGGCCGCTTGAGCATGCGCAGGGTCACGAAGAGCTGTTCGCCCTGCTCGATGGGGCAGCGCAGGTCGTTCTCTGAGTGCAGGATCAGCAGCGGCGTGTGGATGTTCTCGGCGTAGGTGAGCGGTGAGACCTTTAGGTAAGTTTCGACGTCCTCGTAGAGGAAGCTGCCGAAGTACCCCTTCATGTCCCAGCCGAAGTCGCTCGAACCCCACATCGAGACGAAGCTGTTGACGGCGCGCTCGGACACGGCCGCCTTGAACCGGTCGGTGTGGCCCACGATCCACGACGCCATGAAGCCGCCGTACGAGCCGCCGATCACGCCCAGGCGCTCGCCGTCGATGAAGTCGAACTGCTTCACGGCGTGTTCGACCACCGCCATGCAGTCGTCGTAGTCGACCGAGCCCCAGCCGGGCCCGGCCTCTCCGGGGCCGCGAATGGCGCGGGCGAAGTCTTCGCCGTAGCCCGACGAGCCGCGGGGATTTGAGTAGACCACGGCATAGCCGCCGCCGGCGTAGACCTGGACCTCGTCGAAGAGCCGGTTGGCGTACTGGCCGTACGGGCCGCCGTGGATGGTGAGCAGCAGCGGGTACTTGTGGCCGGCGGCGAAGCCGGCCGGCCGCACGATCCACGCCTCGACTTCCGTGCCATCCGGCGAAGTCGCGGTGAAGCGCTCGGGGGCGACGAGTTCGCGTCGCGACGCGAACTCGTCGCCGACGTGGGTGAGACGCCGGTCGGCAGCGTACAACTCGGGCAGCATCGTCGGTGTGCCGGCGGCGAAAGCGACGCGG
This sequence comes from uncultured Actinomycetes bacterium, assembly GCA_963833555.1. GTDB lineage: Bacteria > Actinomycetota > Thermoleophilia > UBA2241 > UBA2241 > CAWHYB01. The sequence goes on from CAWHYB010000002.1 coordinate 385,345, forward strand.
CCGTTGGCGACGTCGTAGCCGGTAACGACGCGTTCGCCGCCGACCATCAGCTCCGGCGCGCCGGAGCCGTCGGCGGCGACCCGGTAAAGGTGCACGTTGCCGCGGTCCTCGACGATGAAGACCAGATCGCCTCCGTCCCAGATGGGCTCGCGCATGTTCGGGTAGGTGCCGCAGTTGCGGTCGAGCGCCTGTGTGAGCATCGTGATCGCGCCGGTCTTCGCGTCGGCCACCGCCACCTGCGTGTCCTTGGGGTCGTCGAACACGCCGGGGTAGCGGAGGATGGCGATGCGCTCGCCGTCGGGCGACCATGAAGGCAGGTCGACCGTGCCGCCGCCCTGCGTGAGCCGCAGGACGTCGCCGCTGTCCGCGCCCGAGGCGGCGACGAGATAGATGTCGTTCACCGGCTCGGTGTCCCAGTCCTTGTGCCGGGCCGAGACGAAGGCCAGCGTCCGGCCGTCGGGCGACCAGGCGGGCGAGGCGTCTTCATAGTCACCGAAGGTGACTTGCGACGCCTCGCCCGCCCCGTCGGCCCTCACCGTGAACAGGTGTGTGGGCCGATCGGCGGTCCAGCCGACGTGCTCGAGCTTGTACTGCAGGCGGGCGAACCTGCGGGGCGCCCGCCGCTTGTCGTCTTCTTCGTCGTAAGCGGCGTCGCGCACGCGTGAGGCGAAGGCGATGGTCGTGCCGTCGGGCGACCAGGCCGCCTGGGTCACGTCCTCGCTTAGGTCGGTGAGCCGGCGCGCCTCGCCGCCGTCGACCGGGATCACGTAGAGCTGCATCGCCTCGCCGCCGTGCTCACCGGCTCCGGCGCGCTTCGAGGTGAAGGCGATCCGCGCGCCGTCGGGCGACCACCGTGGATCGGCATCGCGCGCGGTGCCCGCAGTGAGCCGCCTGGGCGGCGTCGAGCCGTCGATCGGGGCCAGCCAGATCGCTCCGCGATACTCGTTGGCCTCGCTGTCGACGCCGGTCACCACATAGGCCACTCTCGTGCCGTCGGGCGAGACGCGCGGATCGGCCACGCCTGAGAGTTCGAAGACATCGTGCGGGAGCATACCGGGCATGGTCGACCTCGTGTTCGTGGTTGCGGCGCTCGCCTCTGGCGAGGCCGGGGTGTGCGATACGGATTCCCCGGAGCTCGGCACCTCAGCCGTTCGTCCCGGCCGCCGATCGGACCAGCCTGGTCGCGAACGGCACTCTTCGCATGCAGGCTCAGACTATATCGGATCGCTTCCGACTCAGATGGCCGGTGCCGAGCCTTGCGCCGCGGACGCCGATCGGCGTCGCGAAGCGCGACGGCGGGAATCTCGCGTGAAGACCCAGCAATGCAGGAGGCGACATGACCAACGAGACAAAGGCTCGCATCACCGACGTGCGGACTGTGAGCGTCCCTGTGTCGGACCAGGAGCGCGCGCTCGACTTCTACCAAAGCAAGCTCGGCCTCGAGAAGCGTCTGGACGCCACCTTCGGCGTCGGTCGGCGCTGGATCGAAGTGGCGCCACCCGGCTCGCAAACGACGCTCGCGCTGGTCCCCCCGGGCCCCGGTGAGCGGGCCGGCATCGACACCGGCATCCGCCTCACGACCAGCGATGCCGAGGCCGAGTACGCGGACCTCAAGGCCCGCGGCGTCGATGTGGATCCGGAGATCACGCGGTGGCCGGGCGTGCCGCCGATGTTCGGCCTGCGTGACCCGGACGGCAACATCTTGCGGCTCATCGAGCAGACGGCGGCGTAGCCAGGACCGTGATGGGCGGGCGGGGTGTTGCTCGCAACACCCCGCCCGCCCCCCGTCGCGACTACGCTGCCGGCTCGTACTCGAGGATGACGATGCCCGAGTCGAAGGTCTCGTGGTGAGTCAGCTTGAGGACGGTCTGGTCGATGCCGTCCGCGAACAGGCGTGCTCCCTTGCCGAGCACGATCGGGTGCACCATGAACCGGTACAGGTCGATCAGGTCCGCCTGAGTGAGGCCCCCCGAAGAGCTGCGCGCTGCCGGACAAGGAGGAGATTCCGTCCGGGCTGGTCCTTCAGCCGCCCGATCTCGGTCGCGAGGTGGTCTCCCTTGACGAGGACGAGCCGGTCCAGTCGGCCTTCTCGAGGGTCGAGGAGACGACGTACTTGGCCATGGCGTTCATCTTCTCGCCGAACTCACCGGTGCCCTCCATCGTCGGCCAGGCGGCCGCGAAGCCCTCGTAGGTCCTGCGGCCCAGGAGGAGCGCGTCGCTGGCCTGGAGTTCGCGCCACTTGAACTGCTGCCGCCTGTGAATTGAAGAACGGAAACGACCACTGGCCCGGTTCCTCGAAGATGCCGTCGAGCGAAACGTACTCAGTCGCGACGAGTCTCATGTCAGGGTCCTCCATCGTTTCGAGTGTGGTGTCGCTGAAGGTTCCCTGAACGGTCACGCATCCCGCCGGCATTCCCGCCCCGCCGTGCGGTCGCCGGCTCCAGCCCAGCATACGAGTGGCGCTCCCGCACGGAAAGTGGTTCGATGGCAGGTGGTGTGGGAAGCATTGCCGCAAGCCATGTGGGGGTCAGCTCGATCATTCGTCCAGTAGTCAGATCGACCATCAGCTCAACCGCGTCATGAGCCCACGGGACTGGTTCGCGTCCGACAGGGCAGAGCACGAGGCTCTCGCGACGGCATGGGTCGTGCCCGAGCCGAGCCGCTGCGTCCAGTGCGGCATCTGCTCGTTCAACTGCCCCATGGAGATCGACGTGCGGCGGCACGTGTGGCGCGGTGAGCCGGTGAAGGACAGCCACTGCCTGACCTGCGGCGAGTGCGTGAAACGCTGTCCCCGAGAGCTGCTCCGCTTCGAACCGATCAGATCGGCGGGGCTCGCCCGGCCGAACGCGAGGTCGCTCTGACATGGCCCGACGCCACGTCCTGATCGGCAGCGGACCGGGCGCCGTCGCGGCGGCAGAGACGATCCGGCGCCGGGACGATCAGGCCGAGATCGTGATCGTCGGCGCCGAGCCCCATGGGTACTACTCGCGGCCCGGTCTCGCCTACTACCTGGCCAAGGAGATCCCCGAGGAGCGGCTCTTTCCCTTCTCGCCCCAGGACTTCGCCCGCCTCAACGTCCAGCTGCTCGCACGACCGCGCGGTCGCGCATCGACCGCGGCGCTCACCGGGTGATCCTGGAGAGCGGCCGAGAGCTTCCCTACGATCGCCTGCTGCTCGCCACGGGCTCCAGGGCGATCCCGGCCAAGGTGCCCGGCGTCGAGCTCGACGGCGTGGTCAAGCTCGACGACCTGGACGACGCCCGCGATCTGATCCGCAGGAGCCGCGACGCCAAGGCGGCCGTGGTCGTCGGCGGCGGCATCACCGCCCTCGAGATCGCCGAGGGCCTGCGCGCCCGTCGAGTGCACGTCCACTACTTCATGCGCAAGGACCGCTACTGGAGCAACGTCCTCTCGGAGTCCGAGTCGCGCCTCGTCGAGGAGGGGCTGCGCGCGCGGGGCGTGCAGATCCACCACTTCACCGAGCTGGCCGGCATCATCGGCCAGCGACGGCCGGGTCGTCGGCGTCGAGACCGGCGACGGCACGCAGATCCCCTGCGATCTCGTGGCCGTGGCGCTCGGCGTCCGGCCCCAGATCGAGCTGGCCGAGGCGGCCGGGCTCGACTGCGGGCGCGGCGTCCTGGTCGACGAGCACCTGCGCTCGAGCGACGACGACATCTTCGCCGCCGGCGACGTCGCCGAGGTGCGCGACGCCGTCACCGACCGGCGCACGCTCGAGGTCCTGTGGAGCTCGGCCGTGAACAAGGGCCGCGTCGCCGGGCTCAACATGGCCGCGCGAGCCCGCGCACGCCTACGACACGGGCACCCCCCTCAACGTCACCAGGCTGGCCGGCTTCAAGATCACGATCATCGGCACGGTCGGCAGCGGCCGGGACTCCGACCTGCGAAGGGCTCTCCCGCGGCGACAGCGAGACCTGGGCGGAGCTGGGCGAGGCGGTGGTCGTGGAGTCGCACAGCGGCGACACCCACATCCGGCTCGCTCTCGGGCAGAGCACGATCGCCGGCGCCGTCATCATGGGAGACCAGGAGATCTCGTTCCCCCTGCACGAGATCATCTGCGCGCGCGCCGACGTCAGCGACATCCTGGCGAGTCTGCAGGAGCCGGCGGCTCCGCTCGCCGAGATCGTGCAGGGTTCTGGCCGACCCTCGAGGGCGCACCGTGCCTAAGCGGCACCGGGAGCTCTGGTACGCGCTGGTGGCGATCGTCGTCGTCACGGCGGCTCTACGTGCTCGCGTACCGGCAGGCGGGCACGTTCCCCGCGGCGTCCAGTCTCGTGGGTCACGGGATCGGCATCGTCGGCTTCATCCTCATGCTGATGACCGCGACCCTGTACTCGATCCGCAAGCGGCTGACCGACGCCCGCTGGGGGAGCATGGCGGCCTGGCTCAGGTTCCACATGGTCACGGGCCTGGTCGGTCCCTACATGGTCCTGCTCCACACCGCCATGCGGTTCCACGGGCTGGCAGGCGTGGCGATGCTGCTGACCGTCGTCGTGGTGGTCAGCGGCCTGGTCGGCCGCTACATCTACACCGCCGTGCCCCGCGTGATCGACGGCGCCGAGCCGGGCGTGGGCGGCGTGGATCGCCGGTTGCGCGACTCTGAGGCGCCGTTGACGGCTGCGGCCGCACAACGGACGGCAACGACCGTCCTCGAAGCGGCCTCGGCCGCACCGGGGACGGCCACCGCCGTCCTCGAAGCGCCCTCAGCCGAGGAGACGCAGTGCGGTGAGCAGCCGGTCGGGACCGTCGCTTGACCGGCTGCGGCGCGCAGGAGGTGCGCTGGCGACCTGGCGCTCCATCCACCTCCCCCTCACGTGGGCGCTCTTCGTCGTCGCCTTCGTCCACATGGTCGGGGCCCTCTACTACGTTGGCTCGGTAGCGGGACGTGAGGGTGCGACCATGAACGATCGACCGCGTTTCGTGTCCGGCTTGCGGGTCCTGGCCGCGGCAGTCACGCTTCTGGCCATCGTGGCGTGGATACTGATCCTGGGACCGGGCCTGTTCAGCCCGGGGCCGCTGAACGCGCAGGCCAAGACCCAGACGCTGGGTGGGGTCACCAGTCACGCCCAGCTCGGGCGGCGGTGCGGCGCCTGTCATCGCCGCCCCCTTCAGTTCCAAGACCATGGCCGATCGGTGCGACGCCTGCCATGCCGACGTCGCGGCCCAGATCAAGGGCCACAACGGCATCCACGGTGGGCTGGTCGGGGCGATGTCGTCCCCCAGCTGCGGCGCCTGTCATTCGGATCACCTCGGGCCCAACGGCCCGCTCACCGCGAACTTCAACCACAACGCGTTCCCGTTCAAGCTGACCGGCAAGCACGCCACCACGCCGTGCCAGCTCTGTCACGCCAACGCGACATCCCTCCAGGCCCTGCGCAACACACCTCAGGACTGTTATTCGTGCCACGCCAACGTCGACAAGCACGGGGGGACGTTCGGGAAGCTGTGCGGGCAGTGCCACAACACCTCGAGTTGGGCCGGCGCCACGTTCAACCACACGATCTTCCCGATCAATCACGGCACCAACCAGCAGGCGTCCACCTGCAAGACCTGCCATCCGACGAACTTCAGTACCTACACATGCTTCGGCTGTCACTTCCATTCGCCGGCCAGCGTCCAATCCGGCCACGAGGGACAGAGCGCGGCCTCGCTGGCGGACTGCATCCGCTGCCACCCGGGCGGCAAGGTCCTCGACAACTAGCGTCCCGAGCGGTCAAGCCGGGCGGCATGATGCCGCGCCGAGGGCGCTGTGACGTGCTTGGTCATGACCGTGGTCTGCTTTCCGTCCGCGGTCGTCGCGGCGATCGTCTGCCAGCCCAGGCCTCGATAGAAGGCCTCTCTTGTCGGCGTGTGGAGGAAGAGCGGAGTGAGGTGCCTGACCGCCGCCTGGTCCTCGGCGGCAGTGACGAGGGCCCGGCCAAAGCCTCGTCCTCGCATGTCCTCCCTGACACACACCCAGCCGATCCAGAAGTCCGCCTCACGCGAGAACTCGATCTCGCGGAACTTCAGGGTGGCGGTGGCCACAAGCTCGGTGTCGAGATAGCCGACAAGGCAGACCGGCAGTCGCGCTCTGTTGGCGCTCCCCTCGAGTTGCTCGGCGTAGCCGGCGGCGCTCCTCTGCGGACTGCCGTCGTCCCATTCAGCCGCAAACCACGCTGCCAGGGATGGCACAGCGTCCGGGTGATCGGCGAGGTAGCCGATGGTCAACATAGTCATGGCAGGACTGACCTGCCTTGCCGCGCCACTTGGTGTGTATGCCGGCGGCGAGGCTCAGAATGTGCGTGTCACCTTGGTGAGCCCGCGCGGCTGATCAGGATCGAGAGCGCGGGCAAGCGAAAGCTGCAACGCGAACAGCTGACCGGGCACGACGGCAACGAGCGGCGACAGGTTCGCAGGGACGACGGGAAGTCGCAGCACAGCCGCGGCGCGCGAGAAGTCGTCGTCACCGTCGGTGACGACGAACGTCTGCGCGCCGCGGACACACAGGTCGTCGTGCAACCCCACCACGCCGTCGTAGGTGGCGCCCCGCATCGCGAAGAGCATCACGGGATAGCGCGGTTCGACCACGGCGATCGGCCCGTGACGCAGGTCGGCGGCCGAATAGGGCAGCGCGGGCAGGTAACAGGTCTCCTCGACCTTGAGCGCCGTCTCCAGTGCGGTGGCGAAGTTGAAGCCGCGTGCGGCCACGAGCAGCCTGTCGGCGTGACTGAGCCGCGACGCGACGGCGGTGAGCTCTTCCTCCAGGGCCAGGGCGGCGGCCATCGCCTGCGGGATCTGCCCCAGCAGGGCATGGGCCGTGCCGCGATCGCCGGTCCAGGCCGACCAGAACAGCGCCAACGCGGCGAGCTGGCCGGTGTAGGTCTTCGTGGCCGCCACGGCGCGCTCCACCCCGGCCCCGGTGGACAACACTCGGTGAGCCACGCCGGCGAGCGTGCTGCCGCCGTCGTTGGTGATCGCCACGGTGAAGGCGCCGCCGTCGCGTGCCCTGGCCAGGTACTCGGCCACGTCGGGCGTCTCGCCGCTCTGGCTGATGCCCATCACGAGGCAGTCGCGGAAGTCGACCTTGGCGCGGTAGACGGTCGCGGCGGACGGCACGGCCAGACCGCAGGGCAGGCCGGCGGCGATCGTCGCCAGATACTTGCCGTACACCGCGGCGTTGTCGCTGGTGCCGCGGGCGGCGTAGAGCACGAAGCGGGCGCCTGCGGCGCGCGCTTCGTCGGCCGCCGCCCGAAACGGCGCGGCGTCGGCGGCCAGGGCGGCCACGATCCGCGCCTGCTCACCGATCTCGGCGCGCATGGCGGTCACGACGTCGCCTCGCCGTCCGGCTGCGCGACCGCGAGCCGCAGGGGGACACGTCGCTCGCAACCGCAGGCGGCCATCCGGCTCACAGTCGCTTGCCGGTTTCGGGCTCGAACAGCAGGGCTTCGGCCGCGCGCGGCCTGAGCGAGATCCGCTCGCCGCGCTTCGGCGCGTGGCGCACCTCGACGCTCGCGACGAGCTTCGTCGCGCGCCCGTCGAGCTCCGCCGCGCAGAAGACGTGCGCCTCGGCGCCGATCTCCTCGACCACCTCGACGCGCGCCGCTATGCCCTGGCCGGCCAGCTCGAACGATTCCGGTCGGATGCCGACCGTGACGTTCCGCCAACCGCCGGCAGCCGCGGCCGCGACCGCTTCAGCGGTGAGCGGGATCTCGACGCCCCCCAGGGAGACCGAGCCGTTTGTGCCGAGCGGGGCGTCGAGCAGGTTCATAGCCGGCGAGCCGATGAAGGCGGCGACCATCGTGTTGACCGGCCTGTCGTAGAGCACGCGCGGCGCGTCGCACTGCTGCAGGCATCCGTCGTTCAACACCGCCACACGGTGACCGAGCGTCATCGCCTCGGACTGGTCGTGCGTGACGTACACCGTCGTGACACCGAGCCGTGCCTGAAGCTCGGCGATCTCCGCGCGCATCTGCACACGAAGCTTGGCGTCGAGGTTGGAGAGTGGCTCGTCCATCAGGAACACGCTCGGCTTGCGCACGATCGCCCGGCCCATGGCGACCCGCTGGCTCTGGCCGCCCGAGAGCTGGCCCGGCTTGCGGTCCAGCAGCTCCGTGAGGCCGAGGACCTCGGCGACCTCGCGGACCCGGCGCTTGCGTTCCTCCTTCTTCACGCCGGCGATCTTCAGGGGGAAGCCGATGTTGGACGCGACGGTCATGTACGGGTAGAGGGCGTAGTTCTGAAAGACCATGGCGATGTCGCGCTTCTTGGGCGGGTCGAAGCTGACGTCGCGCCCGCCGATCATGACGGCACCGGCGTCGATGTCCTCGAGACCGGCCAACATGCGCAGCGCCGTGGTCTTGCCCGAGCCCGACGGACCGACGAGCACGACGAACTCCGCGTCGGGGATGTGCAGGGTGAGCGCGTCGACGGCGGGCCTTTCCGCCTCAGGATAGATCCGCGTCGCCTGCTCGAAGCGAACGTCAGCCATCACTCTTCCTTCCGGAGCTCAATGTGACAGATTCAAGGCCGCCGAGAGCGATCGTCGGACGCTGACTCTCGGCGTGACTTCGCACCGCGTCGCCGAGCTCCCGTCGCAGACGTTCGCGCGCTTCGGGACCGCTGTCGAGTTCGTCGAGCGCCAGCAGCGCCGCTCCGACGATCGGCGGGGAGGTGCTGACGCAAACACTGATCTCGGGGCCTACTTCGTGGAGGCCGGCCTCGATCGCGGCCAGCAGGCGGCCGTTGCCTGACCCCAGGACGCCGCCGCCGAGGATCACCTCGACGGGCTGATCCGTCAGCTCGAGGCGCGTCAGCGCGGTGCGGGCGAACGCGACGACCTCCGTTGCGATGCGGTCGACGATCTCGCCTGAGACGGCGTCGTCGTCGGCCCGCGCCAGCACGATCGGGGAGAGCTCGGAGAGGCGATGCATGGGGATGGACCCGAGGTGGAGCGCCTCAGCCAGCTCGAGTGGCGTGGCCAATCCGAAATGGGCCGCGACGGCCTGTTCGAGGCTCGTTAGCGGTCCCCGGCCGTCCTTGCTGCGCGCGGCCGCGGACAGGGCGGCAAGGCCGATGTCGATGCCGCCGCCCCAATCGCCCGTGATCGTCCCGAGCGCGGCGAACCGGGCGTGGCGGCCGTCGGGGGCGACGCCGACGCAGTTGATGCCGGCGCCGCAGACGACCGCCACGCCCCAGCCGCGCTCGGTGGCTGCGCGCAGGAGCGCGAACGTGTCGTTGCCCACGATCGTTCGCGCCGCCCAATCGCGGCGGTCGGCGAGGTCCTGGAACCGCTCTTCATCGGACGGCAGGTCCAGGCCGGCGAGCAGCACCACCGCGACCTCGGCGATGTGACGACCGGTCCGCTCGACGCCGGCCTGGCGGCAGGCATCGTCGAGCAGCTCAGTCAGGACGGATAGGGCACCGTCGAGGCCCAGCTGCTGGGGCGAGCTCAGCGGGCCCCGCACGAACGACACGAGCGAGCCGTCGGCCCGCACGAGGGCGAGGTCTGTCTTCGAGTTGCCGCCGTCGATGGCGAGGACGAGGGGCTCGCGGTTCATCCCTTCACCCCCGTCAGGGTGATGCCCTCGACGAACACCTTCTGAGCGAGGAAGAAGATCACTATCACCGGCGCCATCACGAGCAGCGTCGCCGCCATGGTCAGGTTCCACTGCACCTGATGCAGGTTGCGGAACTGCGAGAGGCCGATGGAGACCGGCCAGGAGGAGGAATCGCCCTGACCGACGTACAGCAAGGGCAGGAAGTAGTCGTTGAAGCAGTAGAGGACCGAGAACAGCGTGACAGCCGCGATCGCCGGCTTGGCCAGCCGCAGCACGACGGTCGTGAGGATCCGGAACTCGCCGCAACCGTCGACTCTCGCGGCGTCGAGGTACTCCTGCGGGATCGTCAGGAAGAACTGGCGCAGCAGGAAGATCGAAAAGGCGTCGCCGAACCAGGTCACCAGGATGACGGGCCACAGCGTGCCGACGAGGTGGAGCTTCGACCACATCACGTAGAGCGGCACGACGGTCACCTGCTGGGGCAGCATCATGGTGGCAAGCACGATCAGGAACGCCACCTGACGGCCTCGCCACCGCAGGCGAGCGAGGGCGTAGGCGACAGGGATGCTCGACAGCAGCAGTCCGAGCGTGGCGAGCCCGCAGTACAGCAGGGTGTTGGCCGTCCAGCGCAGCAGCGGCGCCAGGCGGAAGACGTCGATGTAGTTCCGCCAATGGAATGGGCTGGGCCACAGGTTCGGCGACAGCGACTGCTTGTCCGTCATCAGCGAAGTGAGCGCGATGAAGACGAACGGCAGCAGGAACATGAGGGCGGCCGCGATGACCAGGCTGTTGTTCGCGACCCCAAAGAGAAAGCGGCGGCGGCGAACGCTCCAGGGAGCCTGGCGGCGCACGAGGGCGCCGGCCGCGCGCGGCGCGTCGGCGACAGTCATCTGACCGCTCCTCCGTAGTGCACCCAGCGGCGCGAGTTGACGAGGATGATGGCCGTGACGGCGAATGCGGCGAGGAACAGCAGGACGGCCATCGCCGAGGCATAGCCCATGCTGAAGTCACGGAACCCGTCGTTGTACAGAAGGACGGGGTAGAAGAGCGTCGAGCCCTGTGGAAAGCCGAGGTTCGCGGTCAGGTCGCCGGCCTGCGAGGCCTGGCCCGAGGCGATGTTGGCCGCGACGTAGGCCTGCGTGAAGTACTGCATGGCCGCGATCACGCTGATCACGACCGAGAACAGGATCACGGGGCTGATCGTCGGCAGCGTCACCGAACCCAGCCGCCGCAAGGGGCCGGCGCCGTCGAGTTCGGCCGACTCGTAGAGGTGTTTGGGGACGTCGAGGATGGCCGCCAGGAAGATGATGAACAGGTTGCCGACGCCCCAGACGCCGAGCAGCACCAGCGACGGCTTCGACCACTGCGGCGACTGGAACCAGAGCGGACCCCGGATGCCGAGGTGGCTGAGCAGGACGTTGATGGGGCCGTTCGCCGGATTGAGGATATAGACGAAGCCCAGCGTAGCTGCGACCGGCGGCGCGAGCGCGGGCAGGTAGAAGACGGTGCGCAGGAACCCGGCGCCCCGCTTGACGCGCGCGACCATCGTTGCGATCCCGAACGCGGACAGGACATAGAGGGGCACTGCGAACACCATCAGCCAGAGGCTGTTGCGCACTGCCTGCCCGATCTGCTGATCGCCGTGGAACAGGTAGCGGTAGTTGGCGAGCCCGATCCATCTCGGCGCCGACAGCAGGTCGTAGTGCGTGAAGGAGAGATACACGCTCATCACGAGCGGGTAGCCGAAGAAGATGGTGACGCCGGCGAGCCAGGGGCTCAAGAAGGCGAGCACGACGGCACGCCGCCGCCACGCCGCCCGGCTCCTGGCTCGCCGGCGGTCGATCGCCGGCAGGATAGCGACCGTAGTCGTTTCGGTTGCCGGCGCGAGGCTCACGGAGCTCCGCCTCCAAGCTGCGCTTGCGCGAGCTGCGCGTCGATCTGCTTGTCGAGGTCGGCCAGTCCGGCCTGGAGGTCGGGGACCTTGCCGGCCTGGTTCTTGACCGCGAAGTTCTGGATCAGCGTCTGGTAGGCAGCACCCACGGCGGTGATCGGCGACGTCGCCGACTGCGGGTTCCCGAAGATGCTGAGGAACGGTGCGAAGTTCGGATCGGGCTTGAGCTCGGGCGACTTGAGCGAGTCCACGGTCGAGGGGACGTTGCGGATGCCGTTCGAGAACTGCACGAGCGCGTGGGTGTCGGTCGTGAGGTACTTGAGCAGGTCCCAGGCGGCGTTCACGTCCTTGACGCCCTTCGGGATGCCGATGATCGTGCCGTTCACGTAGCCGGAGCCGTAGAGCTCGGGGTGAGTGTCGATCACGGGTCCGGGTGCGGTCCCGTACTTGAGCTCGGGGTGCTCCGCGGCGATGAAGGCGGTACGCCACTCGCCGTCGAGCGTCATGGCCATCTTCCCCACCTCGAACGCGTTCGAGGAGGAGAACTGGTCACCCTGCGCCGCCTGCCAGCGGACCAGGTTGTCGTAGCCGTACCAGTCGATGAGGTCCTTCTGCCAGTTGAACATGGCCGTCCAACCCGGATCCTTCGACAGGACGGAGTTGCCCTGCGCATCGGTGAACTTTGCGCCGAAGTAGGGCGCGTAGGTGACGATCATCGGCGGCGCGCCGTCGTAGAACCCGGAGAACGGGTCGAAGCCCACGACCTTGAGCGAGCCGTCAGGGTTTCGCACTGTCAGCTTCTTGGCATCGGCGACGAGCTCGGAGATGGTCTTCGGCGGGCCGGTGATGCCGGCCTTCGCAAACAGCGCCTTGTTGTAGTACAGGCCCCACGTATCGGCGAGCAAGGGCAGAGCGGTGCGGACGCCCTTGTACTGCGTGTAGTACATGGTAGCCGGCGTGAACATCGAGGTCGTTATGCCGCTCTTGGCCATCAGCGGACCGAGATCGATCCAGGCGCCCGAAGACGTGAAGGCACCGACGTTGGCGGAAGTGAACGAGCTCACCACGTCGGGTGCGTTGCCGCCGCGGATGGCGGCGGTGATCTGGTCGTCGTTCACCGAGCCGCGCACGGTGACGGAGACGTTCGGATGCAGTTTCTCGTAGCCGGCGACGACGCCTTTGAAGAGGCCCAGCTCGCGGGCGCTCCAACCGACCCAGATCGTGAGGTTCACCGGACCTGCGGCCTCGGTCGAGTTGGCGGTCGTGCCGCTCTTGGTCGAGCCGCCGCAGCCCGCGAGAAGCACAATGGTGAGAACGGCGAGTAGTGCGACTGTGGTGATGCGTTTCATGCAGACCCTCCCTGCGAGTTTGTGGACGATGACTCGACTCCTCCTTTCAGTCGCCGCCCGACACAACGTCCATGCTCTTGCGCAAACGGCTTTTGTTAGTTAGGTTTCCTAACACGGTGTCCTACCACCTGTCAAGAGTCCCGTCAAGAGGTGATTAGCGTTTCGACGAACGGCGCAGAATGAGTTAAGGTGACTGACGAGATGACCCCGACGCGCAAACCCAACAGGGCGACCCCGCCGCTGCTCAAGGATCTGAACGAGCGAACCGTGCTCGACACGATCCGCGCCGGGTCGCCCATCTCGAGGGCCGAGATATCGCGCCGGGCGGGGATCTCCAAGCCGACCGTCTCTCTCGCACTGCAGTCGCTGTTGGAGGCCGGCCTGGTCCGTGACGTGGATCACAACGGCGATGGGCCGAGCTACGGAGCGGTCTTCTTCGAGCCCGTGCCCGACGTCGCCCTCGTGCTCGGGCTCGACCTGGGCGCGCGCTTCCTGCGCGGGGCGGTCTGCGACCTCAGCGGACGGATCCGGGCGCGCCAGGACGTCGAGCTCCATGAGCGCGATGCCGGCGAAGTGATCGCCGCGGTCACGGGGCTGAGCTCCTCACTGGTAGAGGCGACCGGCCTCCCGGCCGATCGACTCGATGGCATCGTGATCGGAGTCCCCGGCGTGATCGAGCCGTCGCACGAGACGGTGCATCTCGCGACGAACATGCCAGACCTCGAGGATCGCGAGCTCGGCGGCGAGCTTCGGGAAGCTCTCGGTATGCCGGTGACGATCGAGAACGACATCAATCTCGCGGCGCTCGGCGAACGTTGGCGGGGCGTGGCGCGCGGAGTCGACGACTTCGTGTTCCTCTCGATCGGGAGCGGCATGGGTGCGGGTGTGGTGATCGGCGGCGAACTGCACCGCGGGCACAACCGGGCGGCCGGCGAGCTCGACTATGCGCTCGCCGGCATGGACGCGGAGCTCAGCCCCTGCGCCGGCGCCGTGGTCGCAGCCGCGGCGCGACTGGCGGGCGACGGCGCCATCGAAAGCTCTCTGGTGGCTCCATACGACGCCCGCGACGTCTTCAGTGCAGCCCGTGGCGGCGACCAGCTCGGACGCGCCGTCGTCGCGGAGATCTCCCGGCGGATCGCCCTTCACATCGCCCCGATCGCCGCAGTGGCGGACGTGAGGCTGATCGTGCTCGGCGGAGGCGTGGGGGCGAACGGAGACCTTCTGCTCGAGCCGGTCCGCGGGCTGCTTGCCCGCTGGCTGCCCTACCCGCCCGACGTCGAGGTCTCAAGCCTGGGCGACGCCGCGATCCTGACAGGCGCGCTCGCCGTTGGCCGCCGCGCCGCCTTGGACAACGTGTTCGTCACGCGCAAGGCGCGCGGCGAATCTGCGTCTGATGGACGGGCCGCGCGCACCTGATCCTCCAGGGTGAGGCGAACGAGATCTTCCGGGGCACCGCGTTCTCGCCGGCCTACCGGACTCGAACGTCAGTCGCCGGATTCGAGAATGCTCTTGACGTTGCGCAATTTGGCGACCTCTATCGGCATCTGGCAGCCGACCATGGGTGAAAGCAGCCGCCTGAACCCCTTGGGCTGCCAGCTCAGTTCAAAGCGAACGCGGGTAGAGTCGCCGAGACTCTCGAAACTGTAGCGCCCCTCCGGCCGCGCCGGCCCCGCGACGACGCGGAACGACAGCCTGGTGCCGGGCTCATACTCGGTGATCTCGTAGTCGGCCGCGATGCGGCGGCCCATCGGTCCGTCAAGCTGCTGCTTGAACACCGTCCCGACGCCGATCGTCCCCGGCGTCGCCTGCGTGACCTTCAGCTCGCCTGAGCGCCACTTAGGGTTGTTGGCGCCGTCGGCGATGAACACGAAGACCTCGCCGGCCGGCCTTGCGATCGTCACGGTCTCCTCGGCTTGCGGCATGCGATCCTCCTTCGTGTCATTGCGGACTCTCGTCCGAAAGGTCGATAGCCCAGCGACGCGCGCCGCCCCGACGGTCGTGTCGAGCGGCAGCGCCGTTGGACACTGCCTACCCTAGTTGACGCGCTTCGGAGCGAATGCGGCGACCGTTCTTGGTGGCGAGCTACCGCCGGCCGCTCAGGGGCCAGAGCAGCGACGGCAGGCCCCTGCGGCCGGTCGCGTCGGCGGCGAGATGGCTGAGCCACCCCAGCCCGAAGAGCGCGCCGTACCACGGCGACAGTGCGAAGCGCGCGCAGAGTGCCGCCGCGATCAGTCCTGCCGCGGCGGCGAAGACAAGCGAATGCGTCGCGCCGCGGTGGCCGAACGTGCGCGACACGAGCAGCGAGACCGTCATGAGGACTGCCGCGGGCAGGACCAGGAGGCCGACGAGCCGCAGCAGCGGCTCGCCGGCCTCCATCAGCTTGTCGGCCGCGTCGCGGCCGCCGAGCGCCAGCGACACCGCGACGACGGCCGCGAGCGGCAGCACGACGCGGGCGGCCTCGCGTACGAGACGCCGAGGGACGCGGCGGCTCACCGTTGACCTGGGGTGGTCGATGTCGGGCATGAGGGCGCCGACGGCGGCGACGAGCGCGCCGGCGATGAGCACGTCTGGGCCGAGCGCTACGCCGGACGAATGCAGCGCCCAAAGCGCGAGCCAGCCGGTGGCGGCGCCCACGACGACGTGGGCGCCGCCCTTCATTCGTGCTCCATGTGATGCCGATCCGTGGCGTTCAACTCGACTGAGAGCATAGCTGCTCGGCGGGACGGCACACCTGAGACATCGCTCGCCTCTGACGGTCGCATGAAATGGCGCCTGGGGGCATGGCCAGCCCGCTGCGCGATGGCTAGGCGGCTTGCTCCAGCGCCGTCCGCGCGATGGCGGCGAGCTCGTCGCGGTCGACGTCGATCGCAGCCAGGGCGCGCGCCACGGTGCCGGACGGCGGCGTCAGGATGCCCAGCAGTAGGTTCAGCGACCCGAGATGACGGTCGCGACCGCGGCCCGCCCGCGATTGCAGTGCCCGCTGCAAGCAGAGCTTTACCGATTGACCGAGTGCGTGCGCGTCACGTCCCAGGGCGCTCCCGGGTGCGGGCAGCGCGAAGCCGTCGAGCCGGATGCCGACAGCCGCCAGGCTGCGCTCGAACTCGAGCCCGAGGGCTCGACGCAAGGTTTCGTGATCGAGCCCCCGGTCGGCGAGCAGGCGGCCTGCGTCGAGGTCGGGCCGCAGGGAGAGCGCCAGCAAGAGGTGTTCGGCCTCGACACGGTGACTTCCCAGAGCATTCGCCTCGGCCCGTGCCTCGGCCACGATACGGCGGGGGTTCAGTCGCTCAGACATTGCGCCTCCTTGTCGCGATGCCCGCATCCGCGGCGCGCTTGGCGTGCTTCTTGTGCACGGCCTGCCGGGTGACGCCGAGTGCCTCGGCGATCTCGGTCCAGTTCCAGCCTTCGCGCAGCGCGCGGTCGACCTGGGCCACCTCGAGCAAGTCGGCGAGGCGACGGAGCGCGACCACCGCGGCGAGACCGTCGGCAACCGTCTGCGGGTCTTTGCTCTCGATCGATGACATGAAGCAACCGTAGTTGACAACGCGCCGTTTGTCAACCCGAGTTGCCAATGGTGCCGGGTGGCGGAAGGACGGTTAGGCGGAACGCGCCGTCCGGGCATGTTGGTGGTGTCGCGGAATAGCCGATCCCGGCACCAAGGTAGAGGAGCAGACAATGGAAAACACTGTCGTCTGGGCGGACATCCCAGTCACCGATCTCGACCGAGCCATCAAGTTCTACGGCGCGGTCCTGCAGCGCAAGTTCACCAAGGTCGAGGGCATGGACGGGATCGCCATCGAGGCGCCGCCCGAGAATCAGGCTCCTCCCGACATGTCGCAGGGACCGTTCCCGGTGAGCTTCGACCTGGCGCTCAGCGAGCGGGTCAAGCCGAGCACCGACGGCTGCACCATCTACCTGAACAGCGCCGGCGATCCCGAGGGGATGCTCCAGCGTGCCGCGGCCGCGGGTGGCGAGGTACTGGCGCCGGTGCAGGACATGGGCCAGATGGTCGGCTCCATCGGCTTCTTCAAGGACTCAGAGGGCAACCGCGTCGGCGTGCACAAGCCGCCGCAGATGTAGCAGGCCTGACGGGTCCCGCGGCCGTAGGCCGCGCGCGGGAGGGGCGAGGGAGCGGCTGCGCCGCTCCCCCGCCCCTCCCGCCTACTCTATTTGGGCCGGGATCATCTGCCGGCACGGCTTCGGGGAATCCTCCGACGGCGTCTGCTTTCAGTGCCGCGCGTAGTAGTCGGCCACAGCGCGGAACGACTCCTTCGGCTCCCAGGTCATGTCCGCACGAACCTGCCCGCGAGCGGGAGGCTGTGCAGGTACTGGCTGCGGCCGTCGATCACGCCGAACCCCAGCGTCCCGGAGTCCTCCGCTCCCCGATAGGCGCGCATGCCGAACTCAGTGACGATCACCGGCTTGCCGTGGCCGAACAGCGGCTGGAGCATCTCGTCGTACCGGTCCTTGATTCTCGCCTCGCGGTAATGGTCAAAGCCGACGAAGTCGAAGAGCGACCAGTCGACCGCCTCCCAAGGCAACGAAGCGTAGCTGAGTGGGCCACTGAAGACCCGTCGGATGTGGGCATCTGCCCTCGCGAGGAACGCGTTGAGCGGCCCGTTGTGCGAGCCGGCCATGATGGACTGGCGTACCGCCGGGTCTGCCAGGCGCTTCGTGACCGACGATCCCGGGACGACGCCCCGCATGAACAGCGTCAGCTCGCCGCCCGTGACGAAGACCAGCCGGTCCGGCCAGCGTTGTCGCAGCGGCTCGACGGCCCCGGCGGCCTTCACCAGAAAGCCGAGCGTCAGCTCCTGGGTCCGCTCGAACAACGCCGGCGAGACTCAGACCTCGAGGTCCAGCTGCAGCGCCTCCGCGGCGGCAGCCACCAGCCTGTCGATATGGCTGCCGGTGATCCGCACCGCGGTGCAGTGAAGATCGTCCTTGACGATCTGCAGCTCACGCCGGACGACCCCCGGGTCCAAGCCCGGGCGCGAGTCGATCCTCCAGCCGCGCCCCGAGTAGACGGTGCCGGTCGTAGATGACGCCCTTGCGCCTCACATCAGCTCCCGCCTTGGATGACTCCTCGACTCGAACGCAGGTGTGTCGCGCCCGGAGCGTGCGGGTCGGCGATCGCTGAGCACCGCTCAGCGATCGCGGACTCCGATCAGTGCTTCTTCCAGTAGTCGAACTCCGGTTCGAAGCGCACCCCCGAGAGATCCGCGACTGCCAGCTCGAGCGTCTGCTGGGCGTCGGCGATCGCCTGGTTGTAGACACTTGGGGCGATCTCGCGGATGCAGAAGTCGAGGACGGCGCGCGCCTTGAGGTCGCCGATGTCCTCGTCCAGCTCGTCGGCGAAGAACTGCCGGATCGACTTGAGGATGTACTCCTCCGTTTGCGTCTCGAGCTTGATCGTCATGGCGGCCGGAGCCTACTCTCCGCCTCTTCGATACTTCAACACGCCGTGCTTGCTGCCGGTGTAGGTGAAGAGCGGCGATCGGCGGATGGTCCGATGGACCCAGCTCGGCGGCCAGACCGCCATGGTGCCTCCCGGCTTGAGGACGCGATTCATCTCGGCCAGCAGCGTGTCCATCGGGAGCATGGGCGCCGGGATCACGCCGAAGATCAGGACGAGATCCGTGCTCTCCGGGTCGAGCTTGGTGTCGAGCGCGTTGCCCTCGACGACACGGACGTTCTCGAGGCCGGCGGCCCTCACCTTCGCGGCGACGGCCTCGACAGACACCGACAACCTGTCCATCGCTACGAGCGAGCCCTGATCGCCGAGCAGACGGGCAGCGGGGATCGTGAAGAACCCCGTGCCGCAGCCCACCTCGAGGACCGTTTGACCGGGATGGATGCCGGCGCCTCCGAGCGCCTGCTCCGGCCCGAAGAACCGGTACCGCAACCGGCTTTCCATCACGGCTGCGAGTGCGCGAAGGAGCGTGTGGCCGAGCCTTGTTTGCGCCAACGCTTCGGTGGTCATCGAGCTCTGGGATCAATCATGGTCCCCCCTGACCGGGTGTGTCCGGCCGGATGATTCGCATCACCAGAGTCTACAGCGAGTGGCGACGAGCAGCGGGGAGGCCGGCCAAGCCCAGGCGGGGGAAGAGCTTCACGGCAATTTAGCGCCATCGCAACACGGCGGAGCCACTCTTATAGATGACAACCGCAACGATCGTCGGGGACAGCCCGACACGTGGACTGAGGAGACGGACATCAGATGGTGATCCTGGTCGGCATAGTGGTGGCAGGCCTCGGCGCCGTGCTTCGGTTGGCCGAAGCAGGCACCGCGGCCGGCGTGAACACACACGAGGTCGGCTTGGCCCTGCTCGTCGTCGGCTGCGCCGAGCTCGTCCTTGCATTGCTCCTTCGCTTGCCTTTGCGACCTCCTGCACTGGTCCGGCCGATCACGCTCGACCAGCCAGATCGCAGCGACGACGAGCACATCGACGACAAGGCCGCCTAGCACAAGACAGAAGGCCAGGCGCTTGCCGGTCTACGCCTCGACCGAGAAAGCGTCGTGCGCGAGCACGTCGCCGGCCGGCACCCCGTCCGACATCGACAGGCATAGCACGTACTCGTCCGGCACTCCTGGATAGGTGACCACTGGCTGGTGTCGGAACCCGAAACGGGTGTAGAAGCTCGGGTCGCCGACGAGGACGCACCCGAGCGCGCCCCGCGATCGCAGCTCACCGAGACCTGTCTCGACGAGCGCCCGGCCGATGCCGTGACCCTGCCACTCTGGAAGGACCGCCACCGGTCCGAGCAGGAACCACCCTGACCGCTGGTCACCGATGGCCGTCGCGGAGAACGCGATGTGACCGACCACCTCGTCCGCCATCTCGGCGACCAACGACAGCTCGAGCGCGTCAGCCGACCTCAACGCTTCCACGATGAGGTGCTCTGTCTGGCGGCTGATCGGGTGATGTTCGAACGCCGCGACATTGACCTTCCGGATGGCGTCGATGTCGCTCGGCGTTTCGGGGCGGACGATCATCTGTCGATCTTCACAGCGTGTCGCGGTCCGGCAACCCGAAGTCCAGGGCCGCGCCCACTCCCACGACCGTGACTTCAAGCTTGCCGATCAGTGCCTGCCCGGTCCTGTAGGCGTCGCGCTGCATCTCCGTGCAGTACTTGGTCAGATAGGATCGGCCGGCGGCCGGCGACGCCTTGTAGGCGGCGACGGCCGCCTCCTCGACAGCGGACTGCTCGGCGAAGCGGGTCGCTTCCCACGGCCCCCACGTCTCCCGGACCGCCGGGATCAGCTGCCCGTAGTGCCCGGCGAGCAGATTGCTGATGCGCCGGAAGATCCAGAACGCCGACTCGGGGTCGTACTCCGTGTTGCCCAGCCGGTACTCGCTCGCGGTCTCGCCGCTGCCGACGTAGTGAGGCACGAACACGCTGCCGCACGGGCACGACATGGCGACACGAAGCAGACCTCCGACACCATCCGGGAGCGACTCGCGCATCTGCCAGACGGCACAGTAGTTGGTCGTGCCGTCGCAAAGGCAGCGCTGGGTGTAGTGCGGACTGCCGAGGGCGTAGCCGTTCGAAAGGTCGGCCTCCGTCCCCTCGAAGTGCCCCCGCATTAGCTCCATGAGCATCTGCGGTGTGATCGGCGAGTCGGGCCGCCGGAAGACCTGCCTTTGCTCGTACGCGTCGGCCCAGTCCGTGCCGGCCGACGGTGTGAGCGCTCGCTCGGCCCACCACAGCCTTTGGGTGTTGCTCTTTGACGTCAGGGTCGGCATCGCCCCGTACGCCTTCGCAAAGTCGAACTCGCCGTCGACTGCCGGATCGTAGAGGCCGAGGTTCTCGGCGTAGGTCACGAGGTCGGGCGACCCGCGGTAGTGCTCCCTGTCGGCGAGGTCCACCCGGCGGATCTTCAGCGTGTTGACTTCGATCTGATACGAGTCGTCGGGGAGGCGGGCGGCCGCCCAGTGGCGGCCGCCCGCCTGTTCGATCACCCAGACCTCGGTGGGGTCGCCGATGGCGAGCGTGCCGATGCAGTCCTCACCGGATCCGTACGTGTTGAGGAGCTCCTCGGCCAGGTCGATGCCCTCGCGGGCGGTCGCGCAGCGCTCCAGGATCAGCGACCAGAGTTCGTCGCCGAGGCCGCTCTCGGCCGGCGGGTCGGCGGCCTCGACCAGGGGTGCGTACGGGTTCGCCCAGGTTCCGAAGAGCACCCCCACCTGATGCTCGTTCATGCCCCCCTCGCAGTAGGCGCCCTCTTGCGGCTCGGCAGGGGCAGACTGCGCTTCGAGCATGGTGTAGCCATACGTGGCCCGCGGTTGGGCGATCGTCTGTCCCCCGGCGAGCGCGCAGGCGGAGCCGGCCGGCCACTCCTTGCGCGGCACGACGATGGTGTGGAGCGCGTTGTTGCC
The DNA here is from genome assembly GCA_963833555.1 of uncultured Actinomycetes bacterium. GTDB lineage: Bacteria > Actinomycetota > Thermoleophilia > UBA2241 > UBA2241 > CAWHYB01. Next base: position 406,516 of record CAWHYB010000002.1, read on the forward strand.
GTTGTAGTCGTTGCTGTAGGCCATCAGGACCGACCCGTCGGCCGTCGCCGCGCGCCCGGCGACCACGAACATGCACATCAGAAGCTCATCCTCTCGGCCGGCCTACAGACTCGGGGATGGACCAACCCCGCGGGAAGAGCCTACGCTTTTGTGCGTAGCGTTTCACGGGGAGTGCGGGGAGACGTGGGCAGCGGCCGGCGGCGGGGGGCGACCTAGACGACTGCCGCGGCGGTCTTCGCTACGGATCGGCGGAGGGCGATGCCGCGCTTTGTCAGTGCCTCGCGCCGGCTCTTGGCTCCACAGTCGCTGCGGTCGAGAAGGCCCAGCGCCGCTGCGCAGTCGATTTCCTCGAGGGCCTCATCGTGGTCGCCGATCCGCTTCAGCATGACGCTCAAGCGATCGAAGACGAAGACCAGATGGCCGCCCACGCCCGGCGTCTCGAGCGGGTCGTCACTCGAGTCGAGGTACTCGACGATGGCCTGACGGTAGAGCGCCACTGCCAGAGGTGGATCGGTCTTCTCGCAACCCTGGGCCCTGGATGCATGGTCTGCCGCGACACGAAGGCGAGCAGCGGTTTGGTCCTCCGGTGAACCGACCTGCTCCTGACACGCGACCTCGGGGGACGCAGAGTCCACGACAGTGCAGCAGACCTGGCAGAACGTCGCCGTGGCGCCGATGGACAATCCGCACTGCGGGCACGTTCTCATGTTGCTCCCCCTCGGCACAGGGCAGGGCGGGCGCCCTGCGGTCAAGCGCTGGCTAGGACTAGTGCCAATATCGACTCGATGGCGGGAAACGTGAGGGGTTGGTTGCGATCGAGGCTTTCTTACCGCTCACCAGGGGGGTGCACCTGTGCACGGACGCTGCGATAGCAGATTGTGCCGATCGCCTCGCGTGCGGCGGCCGCCCCCTAGCGAACGGGCGGCCGAGGCAGCGGCGTGTCCTCGAGCAGGCGGAACTCGGCCGTTATCTCGTCGAGTTCCGCCTTCACGTCGTCGGGCAGCGGCCCGGCCTCGGCCGCCGCTAGGCTGTCGGCGAGCTGCTCGGGCCGGCTGGCGCCGACGATCGGCGCCGTGACGGCCGGGTTCGACATCACCCAGCGGACCGCCAGCGCCGGCATGCTCAGTCCGGCCCGCTCGGCCACCGCGCGCAGCTTGTCGACGGTGTCGAAGGCCTTGTCGGTCCAGTAGCGCTCCTGGTAGATGGAGCCGGCCCAGCCCAGCGTGAAGCGCGAGCCTTCGGGCGGCGGCGCGGAGCGGTCGTGCTTGCCGGTCAGCAGGCCGCCGGCGAGCGGGTTGTAGGGGATGACGGCGACCCGCTCTTCGCCGCAGAGCGGCAGCAGGTCGCGCTCGTGGATCCGGAACAGCAGGTTGTAGCGCGGCTGCACGCGAATCGATCCGGGCGTCGCCGCGCGCCTCGCTCCTGCCCAGCGCCCGCGCGACCTGGTAGGCCGGCCAGTTGGAAACGCCGACGTAGCGCGCCTTGCCCTGCTGAACGACCGTGTCGAGCGCTTCGAGCGTCTCGTCGAGCGGCGTCTGCGGGTCGTAGCCGTGCAGCTGGTAGAGGTCGACGTAGTCGGTGCCGAGGCGCCGCAGCGAGGCGTCGATCGCGTCGAGGATGTGCTTGCGCGAGTGCGCCGGCTCCCACGGCTTGGGCCCGACCGGGCCGAAGCACTTGGTCGCCACGATGAACCGCTGCGCTTCCCCTTGAGCCAGCGCACCGACGATCTCCTCGGTCCGGCCGATCGTCGAGCGGTCGCCGCCGAGCGGGTACACGTCGGCGCGTGTCGAGGAAGTCGATGCCGCCCTCGGCGGCGGCGTCGAGGATGGCGCGACTGGTCGGCTCGTCGCACTGCAGGCCGAAGGTCATCGTCCCGAGGACAGAGTCGCGAGACGTGGAGCCCGGTCCGTCCGAATCTCACGTGGTCCATGCGAAGACTGTACCCACCAGTCACCACGCTGCACGCGTGAGTCCGAACGCCCCAGGGGCACAGCATCTACGAACCCTGAGATCGAAGGAGACGAGATGCGTAAGCTGATCGTGAACGAGTTCTTGAGCCCCGACGGGGTCGCGCAGGCGCCGGGCGGCGCCGACGAGGACCCCAGCGGCGGCTTCGCCCACGGCGGCTGGCACATGCGGGGCAAGCCTTCTCGCTCCGGAGACTGGGATCGCCTCTTCACGGGCGACCGGCTCCACATGGGGCAAGACACGAGTCGGCGTCTGCGTCTGCGACAGCAGATAGCGGACCACGCCGGAATCGCAGACGCAGGCGTTGTCTGCTCACGACAAGGAGACGACATGGCAGAAGTGCTGCTCTTCCACCACTCACTGGGTCAGACGGAGGGTTTCACGGCGTTCTCAGACGAGCTACGACGGGCCGGTCACACCGTGCACGCGCCCGACCTCTACGACGGCCACGTCTTCTCGACCATCGACGAGGGCATGGCGTATGCCAAGCAGGTCGGATTCGACGAGTTGCTCGACCGCGGCGTGCGCGCGGCCAACGGCGTGCCGCAGGAGATCATCTACGCGGGTTTCTCGCTCGGCGTGATGCCGGCGCAGAAGCTTGCGCAGACCCGCGCCGGTGCGAGAGGGGCGCTGTTCTTTGACTCGTGCCTGCCCGTGTCCGAGTTCGGGACGTCGTGGCCGGCGGGTCTGCCGGTGCAGATTCACGGCGGGGAGGCCGACACGTTCTTCGTCGACGAGGGCGACCTCGACGCCGCGCGCGAACTCGTGGATTCGGCCGACAATGCCGAGCTGTTCCTCTACCCGGGCGCACAGCACCTGTTCGCAGACTCCAGCGCTCCAGCGTACGACGCAGACGCAGCGGCGTTGATGACACGTCGTGTGCTCGACTTCCTGGGAAGCTGAGGCCGTTCCCTTGACCGCGTGGCGACCGTCGTCTACTCTATGCTGTACCAGGAAACGGAAATCGTTTCTGAGGATTAGCAGGCAAGAGAGAACGCCAATCAATGCGAGGGACACGTGCCGGCCACCAAAGACGAGATCGCGGCGAAGTTCATGGAGCTGGCCTTCCGCTACGGTTATCGCCGTACCGCGGTCGAGGACGTGGCGCGCGAGTTGCGCATCTCCAAGAAGACGGTCTACGAGCAATTCTCGAGCAAGGACGAGCTGCTGCGTTACGCACTCGAGCTGAGCGCGCGCCGGCAGCGCGCCCGCGTGGAGTCGCTGGTGACCGAGACGACCGCGCTCGGTCGCATCCAGCAGGTGACCGGCATCGCCCTGGCCGACGCGCGGCGCTTCTTCGAGTCGCGCCCGCACGGCGAGATGGTGGAGCCGCCGGAGCTGCAGGCGCAGATCAACGAGATGGTCTTCGCGCCGATGGTGCACGACCTGATCGTCGAGGGTGTCGCGGCCGGCGAGTTCGACATGTCGGACCCAGACTCGACGGCCGCGTTCTTTGTCGCCATGGGCATGGAGGCCGTGCGCATGATCCGCGATGACCCGTCGTGCCGCCCCGAGCCGGTGCTGCTCGAGTCGGTGCGGCGTCTGGTCGGCGCCGGGAACAGGAGGGATCGATGAAGGCGATCGTCCACGACGTGTATGGCCCACCCGACGTCCTTCGGCTGGAGGACATCGACGATCCGATGGTCGGCGATGACGACGTCCTGGTGCGCGTGCACGCGGCCGGCGTCGATCCCGGCGTGTGGCACTTCACGGCCGGATTGCCGTACATGGTGCGTCTCATGGGCCTGGGCTTCCGCGCGCCCAAGGGTCGCGTCCGCGGCGGCGATTTCGCAGGGCGTGTCGAGGCGGTCGGTCGGAACGTGACGGGGCCGGCGCCGGGCGCCGACGTCTATGGCTCGTGCAATACCCTTCGCGGCGGCTCGTTCGCCGAGTTCACGTGTGTTCCCCCGGAGAGGTCGGCGGCGAAGCCGGCCAACCTCACCTTCGAGCAGGCCGCCGCCGTCCCCGTCTCAGCCTGCACTGCGCTCCAGGGTCTCCGCGATGCCGGACGCGTCCAGGCAGGGCAGAAGGTCCTGGTCGTCGGGGCGGGCGGCGGCGTGGGGACCTTCGCGGTGCAGCTCGCCAAGTCGCTCGGCGCCGAGGTGACCGGCGTGTGCAGCACGTCGAAGGTCGACCTGGTCCGATCGATCGGCGCGGACGACGTCATCGACTACACGCGCCAGGACTTCGCCGACGGTCCGCGCCGCTACGATCTGATCCTCGACACCGGCGGCAGGCGGCCGCTGACCGCGCTGCGTCGCGCCCTCACTCCCCGCGGGACGCTCGTCATCGTCGGCGGCGAGGGCGGGAACCGGTGGTCTGGTGGGTTCGGCCGACAGATGCTTCGGGCGCCCCTGCTCTCACTCGTCGTGGGTCAGTCGTTCCGGCCGGTGAACGCGAAGGTCAACACCCAGGACCTCGACGTCCTGAGGGAGCTCATCGAATCGGGCAAGGTCACTCCCGTGATCGACCGGACGTACCCGCTCGCCGAGGCTCCCGAGGCCCTCCGGTACGTGCACGAGAGTCGCGCACGCGGGAAGGTCGTCGTCACCGTCGAGGGATGAGCGCGTCCGTTAAGGCTGAGGAGCGCGCAGTGACGCGCGCGAAGGAGGAGTCATGGAGGGGAAGGTGCTGGTCGCCTACGCGACGCGATACGGCTCGACGGGCGAGGTGGCCGACGCGGTCGGCGCGCGGCTGCGCGAGCAGGGGCTCGACGCCGAGGTGAAGCCGGTGAAGGAGGCGCGCTCGCTCGAGGGCTACGACGCCGTCGTCTTCGGAACGCCGATCTACCTGGGCTCGATGCTCAAGGAGGGGCGGGCGTGGCTCGAGAGTCAGAGGGCGGCGCTCGACGAGCGGCCGAGCGCGATCTTCGCGCTCGGCCCCACGAGCGCCGCCGACGACCTGGCGGCATCGCGCGCCCAACTCGACAAGGCGCTGGCCGGGATGCCGTGGTTCAAGCCGGTGGCCGCCGCGATGTTCGTCGGCGCCTACGATCCGGCGAGGCTGCGCCTCGCCGACAAGCTTCTGACGAAGCTCCCGGCGAGCCCGCTGCACGGGCTCGCCGCACGCGATGATCGGGACTGGGGAACGATCGGGGAGTGGGCGCAAGCGACGGCCGACGCGCTGGGAAGGGCTGCCGTCGGCGCCGGCTATCCGCGCTAGAGAAGAGGTGCGACTGTGGATCCATGGCCGAAAGGCATCGCCGCCATCACGTTGTTTGTCGAGGACCTCGGTGCCGCCAAGCGGTTCTATCAAGAGGTCTTCGGCCTGCCCGTGCACTTCGAGGACGACAACTCAGGCGTGTTCGACTTCGGCGGCACGCTCGTCAATCTGCTCGACGTCAAGCAGGCGCCCGAGCTGATCGCGCCGGCGGCGGTGGCTTCGCCGGCCGCCGGCGCCCGCGGCGAGTTCACGCTCGAGGTCGACGATGTGGATGCGACGTGCGAGGAGCTGACGAAGCGCGGGGTCGAGCTAGTGAACGGCCCGATGGATAGGCCCTGGGGCGTCCGCACCGCGAGCTTCCGCGACCCTGGCGGCCACATCTGGGAGATCGCGCACTAGGCTCAGGTCAGCATCGAGTCGTCCCAGTCGCGGATCACGAACGACCTGACGATTCCTTCCAGGATGAACGGGTCTCGCCGCGTGAACTCTTCCGCCGCCTCGCGGGTCCTGAGGATCGCCATGTTGCCCCGATCGGCGAACGGCCCGATGCCGATGACCTCGCCCCGTGCGACGAACTCATCGACCACCGTCTTGTGGCGCGGGTACACGGCCATGATCTGTTCCATCGTGGCCCCGGAGGGTTCTCCGATGACGACCGCCTTCACGGTGCGCTCCTTTCGTGATCAGCGGGGCGATGAGATGGGCCTGGCGAGGTCATTCTGCGTAGGCGTTCACGCGATCCCAGGGCGGCGCGAAGCCGCTAGAACCACGTCTTGCTTCGGTACGTCGCGTACTCGGCGCCGAACGCCTCAGTCAGGACGCGCTCCTCGCGCCTGGCGCGACCGACCTGGATCAGTCCCACCACCAGCCACGTGATCAGTGCCCGCCAGCCCTGCAGAGCCAGGAGGGCGGCGAGAAACGCCAGGGTCCCGAACACGTAGATCGGGTGGCGCAGCCTCGAGTACAGCCCTCTCGTGACGAGCTGCCGCGCCTCAGGCCTGACCGAGAACGCATCTCCGAGCTGATAACGGGCGAGGACCCACAACGCCGCCGACGCGACTGAGAGGCAGACTCCCACGTACCAGAACGCGTCGCGCGGGCCGTACACGACGACGGTCACCAGAAAGACGAGATAGACCAGGTACGAGACGACATCGATCCAGCGCAGCGCCTTCATCACAGTGCCGAGCCTATGCTCATCCGTGGCACGGTGCTACCTGGCCCGCAGTGTCACCACACCGAATGGGTGAGACCGCAAGCTCCAGCGGGCACAGCCTCATGTAACGAGCCCGAGACCGAAGGAGCCGAGATGCGCCAGTTGATCGTGAACGAGTTCTTGAGCCTCGACGGGGTCGCGCAGGCGCCGGGCGGCGCCGACGAGGACACGAGCGGCGGCTTCGTGCACGGCGGCTGGCACATGCAGTATATGGGGGACGAGCTGGCGCAGCAGTGGGTCCTGAAGAGCATCGTCGAGGCGGGCGGCTTTCTGCTGGGGCGGCGCACGTACGACATCTTCGCCGCCTACTGGCCCGGCGCCGGCGAGGACCAGCAGGTGATCGCCGAGCCGCTCAACACCAAGCCGAAGTACGTCGCCTCGCGCACGCGCACCGGATCGCTCGAGTGGCAGAACTCGACCGTTCTCGAAGGCGACCTGGTCGCGGCGGTCGCCGCCCTCAAACAAGAGGACGGCGGCGACCTGTACACGATCGGCAGCACCGAGCTCGTGCAGGCGCTGCTCGAGCACGACCTGGTGGACGGGTTCCGGCTGGTGATCGACCCTGTCCTGCTTGGTGGGGGCAAGCGCGTCTTCCGCGACGACCGTGCGCTGCGGTCGCTTCGGCTGCTTGACGCCCAGGTCGCGAGCACGGGCGCGATCCTCGCGACGTACGCACGCGCTGCGTGACGGCGGACCTCCCTGGCGCCGAGTGGTCCGCTCCCAGCGACCTCGGCGCCGCGCTCCGACGCTACTTCAGCGCCTCGATCCTCGGCGTCACGCCTTCGAGCACGTCGCACATGCCTGCCAGCCTCTCGTTCAAGTCTGCGAGGGCGGCGTCGTGCATCGGCTGCAGGCCCGCCGCCGCGCCGGCGAAGTCGCCGGCCTGGATCTGACGGTACTGCGGCATCACGTTCCACAAATGCGGGATGTGACCCAGCGAGCCGAAGAAGAGCCGCGGCGAGTCGGGCTGGTGACGCGCCAGCTCCCAGGCGTAGACCTCGGGACTGAAGAACGGCCCGTACCAGGTCTGGCTCACGTTGCCGAGGTCCTTGAGGGCGCTGGCGGCGTTCGGAGTCCGCTTGTGAAGTTCGGTCAGCGCCGCCTGCAGGCTCTGCGCGTCGAGCAGCACCTGCTGATGCGGGTAGATCGTCGACTCCCACACGTCGAGAGCGGTGAGGTTGCCGTTGATGAGCTTCTCGATGGTGATCAGGGAAGCGTTCGCCTTGGCGACCGACGAAGACGGGATGGCGCCGGCGCGCGCCGTGAAGGCGTCGGCGACGGCGTGGAACGCCGCGACGTCGCCGCCGAGACGCGCGACGACGGCCGGATCTGCCCCCACCGCGCTCAGGGCGGCCGTGCTCACGCTCGCCGACAGGTCATCGGCTCGTGCCGACAGGTCGTAGGGCAACAGCCCGGAGTCGAACTTCGAGGCCCAGCGGAACTCGAGCTTGCTCATGGAGCCGAAGTAGCTCCAGTCGATGAGCGCCGGCGTGTCGAACTGCGTGTGATAGAGGGTCGCCGAGAAGTCCTTGGGGTCGGCGCTGAACACGACGGTCGGGACGCCGGCCGCCACCAGCGGCCACTGGTCGGTCCACGAGTCCGGCGTAGGCTGGATGGTCGTGCCGTAGGGAGCGAGCTTCGGATCCTTGGTGACCGCGGCGGTGACCGCCCGCAGCTCGGGCGTGGTCGCCAGCCACAGCTCGCCGCCATGACCGCCTTGCGATTCGAGGTTGATGCTGCCGGCGACGCGGCCGGGCCAGTCCGGATGGGCCTTGGCGATCGCCCACCACGAGCCGTAGAGCCAGTCGTAGTAGGCCTCGACGCGGCCGTACTCCTCGCCCGTGTCCATGAGGAAGACCCAGGTGCGCTGGGGCGTGAAGCCGCTCATCTTGGCGGCCTTGGCCAGGGTCAGGGCCTGGGCGACGCCAGACGTGTCGTCGAGACCGCCGTGCCAGTAGCAGTCGTGATGAGCGCTGAAGAGCACCATCTGGCCATCCTTGGCCGATCCGGGGAGCTCGCCGACGACGTTGTAGCCGGTGCCGCCCTGCTCAGCGGTCTTCATGGTCGCGTCGAGCCTCATCGTGGCGCGCACGGGACCGGCGGCGATCTGGTCGCGCAGCCAGGCGCCGCTGGCGGGGGAGACCCACACGGCCGGAGCCTTGGAGAGGTCGTACTCCGCCGCGAACGATCCGAGGGCGTCGGGTGCACCCCAGAACGCCGGATCGTCGGCTGTCCAGGTGGTGATGCAGCCGATCGCGCCGCGAAGCGTCGCCTCGGACCACGGATAGTAGGGATACCACCAGTCGAACATCGCGTCGACGAGGACGATCTTGCCGCGCACGTCGCCGGCAGCCTCGAAGTCCGCGGCCGTGCCGCCGTGCACGTAGACCAGCGGGGCCGTGAGTCCTGCGGGCGGCGTCGCCTGCATGCCGTTCCAGCTCGAGGCCGGCAGCACCCGGTCGCCGATCGTCACATCGGCGCCGTGGAACTCCCAGGCGTCGACCGGCACGGGCTCGAGCCGCACGTCGGAGAGGCCCAGGATGCGCATCTCCGAGGCGATGAAGCGGGCGCCGGCGTTGTCGGCGGAGTCGCCGGCCGAGCGCATGCCCAGGGGACAGGTGCCGAGGCTGCTGAGGTAGTCCTCGATGCGCTGCGGATAGCCGGCGGCGATGAGCTTGTCGATGGCCTGATCGAAGCTGAGCCCGGAGCCGGCAGGCGCACTCGCCGCGGCGCCTGGCGACGCGGCCGACGCCATGCCGGGCACGATGAGCAAGGCGCACAGCACAACGAAGATGGACAGGATCGGCAGGACGCGTCTCATGAGGCCCCCCTCAAGTCGCGGATGCGGCGGCCCGTCGCACGGGCACTGGGCGCAGGCTAGCACCACGGCTTGGGCCGGGCAACGCGGTGGCTCGTTAGGCACACTCGCGTGCTCGTCCAGCCGGCACGACCGCGATCAGGCGGCCAAGGCCCGATGAATGTCCCGCCGGAGTCGGCTCAGCCGTGAGCCATTCCACTCCTCGGAATGTCCTGAGCCCCCTCGCGCGTGGTCTCGCCCGGTCGGTGCACGACCAGCTCCACATCGCAATCGAGGACCCGCAGCAGAGAGAGGAGCTTGTCGATCGACTTCCGGTAGTTCGTCTGGTCGAGCAGCCGGTAGAACTGCGCGGGCGAGGTGCCCAGTCTCCTGATGACCTCTCGCTTCGACAGCGGGCCTGCCTGGAGGCACCTCTGCGCCTCGAGTGTCAGCTCGTAGAGCAGGAGGTCGCGCATGTAGCCGGGATCTGCGTTGTAGTCGAGGACCTGATCGATGTGGACCGAGCCTTCACGACCAGATGCGAGCCGGTACGTGAATCCTTCGGACGCGAGCTCTTGGTCGACGAACAGGTCGGCCACTGAGTCGTCGGTGGTCGGTGCCGGGTCTGCTTTCGAGTATGGGAACCACAGGAGACCCCGCCACGTTCGGACCTCGAACGCCCGTTTGCGATTGCTGGACCTGACTGACCTGATCTTCACAGACGTCCCTCGTCTTTGAGCTCGCGAAGAAGCACCCGCACTCGGCTCGGCGCTCAGGAACACGAAGCCGCCTCTGCGGATCTCTCCCATGCCGTGGCGTTACCGTACATGGTAACACTTGGGGAGGATGACGATGAAGCCGCAAGGCGAGTCACGTTCTCCCTAAACCGCAGCATCTTGCCGACATTGTCATCAATGGCGCGACATCGCCTGGTTTCTATGTGTGATTGACGGTGGGATAATGCCTGTGACCGAAGGAGGAACAGTGGCCGTTCAGCTACCCCGCCCTGAGTTGGAGTGCTACAACACCGCGATGCGAGCTCCGTTGCCGACCGTCGTCGATGAGCTTCGCCGGCTTCTCGGCGCCAAGCTCGTCGCCTACATCGCCCACGTCGGGGAAACCCGCGCTGTACGCCAATGGGCCGAGGGGACCCGTGCACCGAACAACGATGGTACAGAGAACCGGCTTCGCCTCGCCTACAGCGTCGCGCTCTGCATCGCAAACGCCGACGGTGCTTCGACTGCTCAATCCTGGTTCCAAGGCCTCAATCCCCTGCTCGACGACGTGTCGCCGGCGCGCCTCCTGCGAGAGGGCGACCTTGACAGCGTAGGTCCGAGGGTCATCACGGCCGAGCGCCACTTCCTCGCCAACGGGTGACTGCGGGGTTCGACACCGCCGCGGTCCCCAGTATCCTCTTCAGAGTCGGTCACAAACCCGAGGTCTGGGAGTGGACCGATTGGCGGTTCGTCGGGGCAGACGGCACGTTCGGCGGCAGGTGGGATGACCCCGAGGGGCACTATCGGGTCCTCTACGCAAGCGAGAGCCGGTCAGGAGCCCTTGTCGAGGCGCTGGCCGCCTTCAGACCCGACCTGCACATCCTGGCCGCCTACGAGGAGATCGAGGAGAACGACCCCGAGGCGCCGCCAACTGCGGAGCCCGGGGCCGTGCCCCAGGGCTGGCGCGGTCAGCGCCTGATCGGGCGCGGGGTGTCGGACGGCGTCGACGGGCCGCTGGTGGTCGTGGGCGGCTCCGCGACCCTGGCGACCCTGCGGAATGCCCTGGCCGGCATGGCTTTGGCGTTGGGCATCACGGATCTGGACGCGGCCGCCATCCGCCTTGGTGCTCCGCGTGCCTTCACGCAGCTTGTCTCGCGCTACATGTACGAACAGGTGCAGGAAGACGGATCTCAGTGCGCCGGCGTCATGTACCTCTCGCGCCATGGCGATGACATCATCGACGTTGGCCTGTTCGAACGAGAGGGGTCTTTTCCTGGGCAAGGATATGTCTCCGACGCAGCCGCGAGGTAGAGTGCCGACCACCTCATCCGCTGACGATGGGCCTGGTCTCGCGGCGTTGACTCCGTCCGATGCGGGCATAGAATGAACTTGCAGGACCGATCCCGTCCTAGGAGGCGGGGGTAGGCCCTGCTCCTTCTAAGGCCTCAGGATTCCTTCGGGATCTCGGGCGCTTGCCTCTCGACACAAGATCGGCGCCAGCTGATCGAACGCGGTGTGGATTCCGTACTTCGAGCGAGATGCGATCGGATACTCACGCCTGAGGAGAGCAAATCAGCACATGTCGACAAGCTGGATGAAGTACGACTGCGCCGAATCCTTGAAGAAGGGATCTTCGATCATCCGGTTCAGCGGGATGCTCTTGGTGGCGGTGCCGGCATCGTCCCATGCGCCGAACTGACTGGGGATCGGGTTGTAGACGCGCATACGTCTGGCGAGGCGCGTGTAGATCTGCTCCTTGCCCTGATCGCACACGAGCACGAAGTGGCTCTGCTGACCGCCGACGCAAGTGTTGATCCGGTTCAGCAGCCTCTCCATCGCCCGCTCGACCTCGTTGTTGGGAAACAGGGCATTGAAGAGCCGGGCGTCGGGCAGCTCAACGGTCAGGCGGACGTGTTCCCTGAAGATCTCGGAGCGGCGGAACTTGGTGACGATGCCAGGCGCTATGGCGCCTCGGCCGCTCACCAGCTTCCAGGCGTGCAGCTCCTTCTGGACGTAGATGCCGTCGGAGCGCTTCAGCGCTCGGCGGAACTCACGAAGCCGCTCCAGTGACACGGCCCACTGTGACTCATGGAGAACGAGCGCTGTGATGATGGTGACCCCGACGCTCTGATCGCTCGACTCATCGACGTAGACGATGTGCACGTACCCCCCTCGGTCCTCGGGTGAAGTCTAGTGGAGCAAGGCGTGACCGCAAGATTGTCCGGTGAATGTCAACAGTCAGAAGTGCGCTAAGTACGTCCACCCCATTTGGTAGGGTTCTTGCAGTTGGAGCCTGCGATCGAATGGATGGGGGACCATGGTTGCTCTGAGGGTGAGCGAACACGAGGCCAGTCTCGAACTCGACCAGGTGCCGCACGAGCACTTTCAGCACGCGCGGCGCCGGAATTGGCGGGTCGAAGGTGGCCTGGTCGATCCACGTTCGGTCTGCTGGCTGTTCTGTTGGGCGAAGACGGGCCAGGGCAGTATCGCCGCCGCGGAGGGAGCGCAGCAGGCCTTCGACAAGGTCCTCCCCTTCGGGTTCGAGCGCTTCGACTCCGTGGTCGATCACGAGTGGGCGCGGTGGGCGAGACGGCCTGAGGCGTCGGAAGCAGCAGTCGAAGGCCATCTCGCAGCGCTGCTGCCGGAGCATTTCGACATCAGCCAGGACGGCGACCGACGACGGTGGACGGCACGTCAAACCCGGGCCGGCCAGAAGCTCATCTCGGTAGCCGACATCGACTGCATGATCGATCAGCGGCTCCAGCGCGGCATCTCTGAGGCATTCGAGCATCAACTGACCCATGGCATCCTGCGGCCGATCCTCGAGCGGCTGCGCCGCGACGACACGCTCAGCCTCGAGATCCGGAACGGCTACATCGACATCTACTACCGTGGCGGTCGCCTTCTCGGGCTTCATGCAAACGCCGGTCCACGCGGTTCACGGCGAAGTTCGACGAGGACTACTGCCACGACGAGGAATGGTGTCCCAAGTTGCCGCCCAGCCCCGGCAAGACGATCGAATCTGGGGCGGACACCGAAGCGTGGGTCGACGTGTTCCCTGCCCACAAGCAGATCATGGACGTCCACTTCTGCAAGCGTCCGAAGATCGAACGCGAGTACCAGCAGGCCGTGGTCCGCGACAACAACCGCCACAACACCGGAGAGAGGTCGGACTACCTCGTCGTCGACGTCGAGTACGCGCAGTCGCCGCGCGCCTTCCCCGAGCGCAAGAGCAACTATCGGTTCGACATGGTCGGGTTTCGGTGGCCACTGAGCAACGGACGTCGCGGCCGCGACGTCGTCACCCCGGTGATCATGGAGATGAAGGCCGGCGACGGCGCGCTCACCTCAGTCGCCGGGCTCGCCAAGCACGTCGACGACATCGAGGCGTTCCTCAAGCCGGCTGTCGGTGAGACCCGGTCGGGCCCCTACCTCCTGCTGTGCGAGGAGCTCCTAAGTTCATTCGGCCTCAAGCGTCGCCTCGGTCTGCCGTCGATTCCCAAGCGGATGAGGGATCTCGAGATCAACGCGGTGACGGTGCGACCGCAGGTGATCTTCGTCATCGCCAATCACCAGCCGGCGTCGACGGTGCTCCATCGCGAGCTGCGAGGGCTGAAGGCCGGCAGCCGCGCGGACTACTTCGTGGCGACGGTGCAGTACATCGGCTACGCGATGTTCTGCGAGAACATGGTGCCGCTCGACAAGTTCGTCGCTGAGCACGACTGAGGTGCGGTACCACATCTGGCGCGGCGAGCACGAGATCGGCGGCATGTGCATCGAGGTCGCCGCCGACGACGGCACCCGCATCCTGCTCGACCTCGGCATGCCGCTGCAGGCGCCGGACGGCGGCGACTTCCCGCGCGACACGCCGCAGCGCCCGACCGCGGAGCTGATCGCCGAGGACGTCCTGCGCGACATCCCCGGCCTCTACCCCCACGACCCGACCGCGCCCGGCGTCGCGGCGATCATCCTGACCCACTCGCATCTCGACCACTACGGCCTCGCCCACCACGCCCATCCGGCCATCCCGGTCTACGGCAGCGCGGGCACGATCGCGATCCTCGAGGTCGGACGCGTGTTCTTTCCCGACGCCAGGCTGCCGGCCGACCTGCGCGTGCTGCCGACCGACGAGCCGGTGCGCTTCGGCGTCACTCGAGGTGACCGCCATCCCCGTCGACCACGCGGCGCCCGACTCGCGCGCGCTGCTCGTCGAGGCCGACGGCCAGCGCCTGCTCTACACCGGCGACCTGCGTGCCCACGGCCGCACCGGCTTTCGCTTCGAGAAGCTGCTCGCAGACGAACGCCTGCACGGCGTCGACTGGCTGCTCTGCGAGGGCACGACGCTGGGCTGCTCAGGCGGCAGCGCACGGTCTGCGCAGCGAGGCCGAGGTCGAGGAGCAGCTGATCGAGCTCGCCCGGAACCAACCGGACAAGCTGGTCGCGGTCGTCGCCTCCGGCCAGAACGTCGATCGCCTCGTCTCCTGCTTCCGGGCCGCCAAGCGCAGCGGCCGCCTGCTCGTCATCGACCCCTACCAGGCCTACGTCCTCATGAAGCTCGCGGCGACTGTCGAAGAACATCCCGCAGTTCACCTGGGACGGCGTGCGCGTGAGCTTCGCGCCCCACCAGGTCGAGCGTCTCAAGGATGCCGGCCTGATGGACCTCGCCCGCGAGATGGCCGCCGAGGGCCGGGTCTCAAGCGACGAGCTTGCCGAGCCGAGCCAGGGCGCTACCTCATGTGCACGCGCGGCAGCTACGGCGTGACCAAGCTCTTCGACAAGGTCGGGGCTCAGCAAGTGGTCCTCGTCTGGTCGATGTGGAGCGGCTACTGGCATCGCGAGGGTTGCGCGCTGCGCGAGTGGGCAGAGCGCGAGGGGGTCGAGGCGCACCTCGTCCACAGCGGCGGGCATGCCTGGCAGGACGATTTGGATCGGCTCGTCACAATGATCGAGCCCAAGACGACCGTATGGGTGCACACGAATTGCCACGGCTAGATTCCCGTTCCCAATCGCGTAGTAGACTCGATTGGGCAGTGAAGTTCACCCTTTCATGTTTCCGAAAAGGGCGAAGACGTGGTTGAGACTATTGACGCATCCGACAGTCAGATTTCGGGGGGACGACATGAAACTCAAGAGCATCCGGATTCGCTACTTCAGGAACATCATTGACTCGGGCGACATTGAGATTGACAGCGCGGTCACCTGTCTTGTTGGCAAGAACGAATCGGGCAAGACGGCCGTTCTTCACGCGCTGCATCGACTGAATCCCACCCGGGAGGCGGCCACCTTCTCCGTGCCTGATCAGTACCCAGCTTGGTTGGAGAAGAGGGACCGGCAGCAGGGGAAGGACCTGGACACCGTGGAGCCGGTGTCGGCCATCGTCGCGCTGGAGCCACACGAGGTAGAAGCTCTTGAGAAGAAGTTCGGATCCGGGGTTCTCGTCCACCCGTCCGAATTCGGCATTAGTAGGACGTATAGCGGGGGCATGACCATTGGCCTCAAGGTTTCCGAGGTCGCCTTCGTCCGTCACCTAGTGGAGACTGTTGAGTGGGCCCATGGGACAAAGACGGGGGCCAGCAAACTCAAGTCGCTCGATGACTTGCGCTCCTATGGTGAATCCCTCGTGGCATCCGATAGCGCCGAACACCAGGCAACGGGCAGCCTTCTGTTGGAGAAGATTGCCGCTGCAATGGCGGGATCCGACTCGCTCTGGCGCGCTGTTTGGAGCGAAGCGAAGAAGTACTTCCCGCGATTCCTCTACTTCTCCGAGTACAGCACGCTTCCATACACAGTGAAGATCGACCACGTCCTCACGGCTCAACCCGATCAATTGAATGACGGGGAGGTGACAGCTCGCTCCCTGCTTCGGCTGGGAGGGGCCGATGGCGACTACCTTCAGAACCCGGAGTACGAGCGTCGAAAGAGGGAGCTTGAGAACGTAGCCAACTCGCTGACTAGTGATGTGCTCAAGTACTGGAGTCAGAATCCATATCTACGCGTGCAGCCTGACATTACGCAACGGACGGTGGCAGATCCCCAGGGTCAGCACTCTGTCCTGGACGAGCTGAAGATACGGATATGGGATGACAGACACCTCTTGTCTCTTCCTTTCTCTGAGCACTCGACCGGGTTTCGGTGGTTCTTCTCGTTCTTGGCAGCCTTCTCTGAGTACGAGTATGCGGATGAGCCCTTGGTCTTGTTGCTCGACGAACCAGCGTTGGGCCTTCACGCCAAAGCCCAAGAGGATTTCCTCCGCTTCATTGACGAGCGCCTCGCTCCAAAGAGGCAAGTGATCTACACGACGCACTCGCCATTCATGGTTCAGCCAGGCAAGCTCGAAAGGGTGAGACTGGTAGAGGATAAGGGGCAGGAACTTGGTGCCGTGGTTTCGGCCGACGTTACTTCCACTGATCCCGACACACTATTCCCGCTCCAGGGCGCTCTCGGCTACGACCTAGTGCAGCATCTGTTCATCGCTCCGCACAACCTCGTCGTCGAAGGCACGTCCGACTTCACGTATCTGCGAGTCTTGTCGGATCACCTCGAAGGGCTGGGTCGAGAGCACCTCGATCCACGCTGGTCCGTAATTCCAGTCGGTGGTGCCGATCTAGTGCCTTCATTCGTGGCTCTCTTGGGAAACCATCTCGATGTGACTGTTCTAGTTGACGGGAGGAAGGGTGGTCACCAGCGGTTGAACCGCATGTGCAACGCTGGCCTGCTCACCGAGAAGAGGATCATAACCATCGGCGAAATCCTCGGAACAACGGACGGTGACGTCGAAGACGTATTCTCTGAAGACGACTACCTGCGCATTTTCAACGAGGCGATGACCCAGTCCGTGGGAGCATCTGATCTCACAGGGAGTGAACCCATTGTTCGCCGGCTGGCTCGCCATCTGCAGATAGATCGCTTTGACCACGGCAAACCAGCCGACTACCTGCTGAGGAATCGCAGCGGGGTGCTTCCCATTCTGACAAGCACCACCGTCGACCAGTTTGAGCGTCTGTTCGTGAGGATAAATGGGACTCTCCCGACATGACCCTCGGCAGCAGCAACCCTCGCGAACCGCTGGATTGTTTAGTGACCGCTAACTTATGGTATACTGCGCGCCATGAGCACGAAGTCGACAATCAGACTCACCAAAGAAGAGCGCCGCCGCGAGATCGTCGAGGCGGCGACGCGTGAGTTCGCCGTCGGCGGGCTGAACGGCACGCCGGTCGAGGCGATCGCCAAGCGGGTCGGCGTCTCGCAGCCCTACCTCTTCCAGCTCTTCGGCACCAAGAAGGAGCTCTTCATCGCCGCCGTGCGGCGCGCGTTCGAGCGCACCGTGGCGACGTTCCGCACCGCGGCGGCCGAGGCCGGCGACGACGCCGACACCAAGGCCATCCTCATGGCCATGGGCGCAGGCCTACCACCGCCTGCTCGCAGGATCGCACGCTCCTGCTCATGCAGATGCAGGCCTACGCCGCCTGCGACGACCCGGAGGTGCGCGAGGCGGTGCGCGAGGAGTTCCTGCGGCTGGTGCGCTTCGTGCAGTCGGCCTCCGGGCGCGTCCGACGATGCAGGTCAGCGAGTGGCTCGCCTACGGCATGCTGATGAACGTCGGCCGCGGCGATGGACCTCTCGCACGTCGACGAGGACTGGGCGCGCGATGTGCCTGGGCGACGATCCGACCAGTGGCAAGGAGGCTGCGAGTGAGGAAGCGAGGCGCCGCCGGCGACACGGTCCGGCGGCGCCGTCTCTTTTTTCGCCGTATGAAGTAAGTGATTACTAAGTCAATTAGGCAACCAGGAGCAAAGGAGATGAGACGAGATGAGCAAACGAGCGATGACGATCTGGACCTTCATCGTCACCGTCGGTCGCGGTGTTCATGGTGTCGCTCGACAACCTCGTCGTGACCACCGCGCTGCCGGTGATCAAGCGCGACCTGGGGGCGTCGCTCTCCGGGTCTCGAGTGGACCGTCAACGCCTACACGCTGACCTTCGCCGTGCTGCTGCTGACCGGCGCCGCGCTCGGCGACCGCTTCGGCCGCAAGCGCATGTTCGTCGTCGGCCTCACCATCTTCACCGCTCGGCTCGGCCTTCGCCGCCGTGGCGCCGAGCATCGGCGCCCTGATCGCGGCGCGCGCCCTGCAGGGCGTCGGCGGCGCGATCGTCACGCCGCTGACGCTGACGATCCTGTCGGCGGCGGTGCCGCCGGCGCGCCGCGGGCTCGCCCTCGGCATCTGGAGCGGCACCGCCGGCCTGGCCGTCGCGCTCGGTCCGGTCATCGGCGGCGCCGATCGTCGACGGCTTCTCCTGGCAGTGGATCTTCTGGGTGAACGTGCCGATCGGCCTCGCGCTGCTGCCGATCGCCTGCTTCCGCCTGACCGAGACGCACGGACCCGAACCGCTCGCTCGACCTGCCCGGCCTGGCCCTGGTCAGCACCGGCCTGTTCGGCATCGTCTGGGGCCTGGTGCGCGGCAACGCCCACGGCTGGACGAGCGCTCGGCGTCGCCGGCCCGATGATCGCCGGCGCGGCTGCTGGTCGCGGCCTTCGTCTGGCTGGGAGCTGCGCACGCGCGAGCCGATGGTGCCCATGCGCTTCTTCCGCCAGCCGCGCCTTCTCGGCCGCCAACCTGACCTCGCTGTTCATGAGCTTCGGCATGTTCGGCTCGATCTTCCTGCTGGCGCAGTTCTTCCAGATCGTGCAGGGCTACTCGCCGCTGCAGGCCGGCCTGCGCACGCTGCCCTGGACGGCGATGCCGATGCTGGTGGCGCCCATCGCCGGCATCCTCTCCGACCGCATCGGCAGCCGGCCGCTGCTCGGTCGCCGGCATGGCGCTGATGGCCGGCGCGCTTGGCTGGATGGCCGTCGATCTCGTCGCCGACCGTGCGCCTACGTCGACCTGGTGCCGGCCTTCGTGATGGCCGGCGTCGGCATGTCGCTCTACTTCGCGCCGGTCGCCAACCTGGTGCTCTCGGCGGTGCGGCGCGAGCGAGGAGGGCAAGGCCTCGGGCGTCAACAACACCGTGCGCGAGGTCGGCGGCGTGTTCGGCGTGGCCGTGCTGGCGAGCGTGTTCTCGGCGGTCGGCGCGCTACGCCACGCCGGCGGCCTTCGTCAACGGCCTCGACGGCGGCCCTCTGGGTCGGCGCGGCGGCGGTCGGCATCGGCGACCTTCGCGGCGATCGCCATCCCGCCCAAGCAGGACGTCGTGCCCGACTCGGTCTCGTACCTGCCGGGCGAATCCACCCCCACCTCGATCGTCAACCCCAGCGGCCGCACCACCGCCCACACCGCTGGGATCGTCAACCAGCCGGCTCTCATCCCGGTTCGAATCGACGACGAGCCCGACGAGGCTGTCGGCTAGCACACGCACGCATCGTGGGGCGGGGAGGCCCGGTCGAGCCTCCCCGCCCCGCCTCACCACCAAGGGGAGCTCGCCGCAGGGCGAGCAGTAAAGGAGCCATCATGAAGACCGCAGTCCTCTACTACTCCGAGTCCGGCAACACCGCGAAGGTCGCCGCGGCGATGGCCGAGGCAATCGGCGACGGGACCGCCCTGGAATCGCTCGAGGACGCACCCGCGCTCGACGACTACGACCTCGTCTTCGTCGGCATGCCGGTCATCCGGTTCGGCGCGCCCGAGCCGGTGCAGCAGTTCCTCGAGGAGCATTGCGCCGGGCGGCGCGTCGCCCTGTTCGTCACACACACCGCCCCTGACTACCTGGACCAGCTCGAGAGCTGGCTCGACGCCTGCAAGGACGCCGCCTCCAGCGCCGAGCTCGTCGGCTTCTTCCACTGCCAGGGCGCGCTCGCCGAGCCGATCAAGCAGTGGATGCTGAACTGCGACCAGCCGATGCTCGTGCAGTTCGCTCAGATGTCGGACTGCGCGCTGGGTCAGCCGGATGATGCTGCGCTCCAGAGGGCACGAGAGTTCGCGGCAGAGACGGTGACGCAGGAGTGGGAGCGGGCCGAGACCATGACGACTGTGTGATGGATGCAGTAGGCTGACGTCTGCAGCGGCGCACGCCACGGCGCAAGGGTCACGGTCAGGGGGGAAGTCATGCGACTCAGGCTCATCGTCTTGCCGATTCTCGCCGTCGCCGCCGCGCTCGTTGTCGCAGCGGGCTCGCAGGCCGAGCCGTCCACGAACCTCCCGTCTTGGCAGCCAATGACCATCGGCCAAGGCCAGATCTGGAACGACATCAGCTCGCCCGACGGCGTTCATGTCTGGGCCGTCAGCGCACAGGGGTACGTCGCCGCGTCGAGCGATGGCGGCAGTACCTGGTCAGTCCCCCTGTCGATCGCCACGTCGCTGTCCAGTGTCAGGTTCGTCGACTCTCTGAACGGCTGGGCGGCGGGTGGAGGCGCGGTGGTGCGCACGACAGACGGCGGCGTGTCGTGGATGACACTCCCGGTCACGGCGACGACCGTCGACTTCGTCGACCCGCTTTGTGGATGGGCGTGGGATGACTCGTCACTCAACGCTACGACCGACGGCGGGACTACGTGGCAATCTAGATCCATCCCTACCGCAGCCGACGCTCTGCACTTCGTAGATCAGCAATACGGCTACGCGCTCGCAATCCAGGGCGCCTATGGCCGCAGGACGGAGGTCATGAAGACCACGAACGGCGGCGTGACGTGGAGTGTCATCAACACGACTACGGATGTGGGCTATGTCGGGCTGTCGTTTGCGGATCCCGTCCACGGCTATCTGGTCAACGGGTACGGCAACGCCTTCTACACGGACGACGGAGGCACGACGTGGACCTTGCGCGGCTGGGGTGGCAAGCCCATCTATGCAGTCGATGCCTGTCGAGCCTGGACCATCGACTCTGGCCGGATCTTCGCCACCGACGACGCCGGCCAGACGTGGCACTTCCGCAGCGACGGTCACCGTGGACTCCTACAGTGGAGCCTCCCCTCGCCTGGTCGTCGACGGCGATCACGGCTGGACCTGCGGGAGCGGAACGGCTCTCCTCCAGACGGATCACTCCGGCTTCAGCGACATGCGTCCTCCGGCGACCACGCTCGTGACTGACAGGCGGGTGATCGGCAATACGAGCTCCTTTACGTTCTCGGCGAGTGATCCCCAGTCCGGCGTCGCCGAGACCTGGCTTCGCCTCGGGGAGTTCGGTGTGAGGGGGGCTTGGCAGCAGGGCGAGACGATCGAGGTGCCTGTCCCGGATTACCAGACGACCGACAAGGAGTACCTCATCGGGGCGAGCTCAAAGGACAACTACGGCAATTGGGAGGAGGAGACGACGACCGCGGTCGTGACCGACGTCGAGGCTCCCAAGCCTTACTTTGAGCCGAAGAAGACCGACATGCTCGGCGAGTGGATTAATCACGCCTCGTACGTCCGATTGTGGGGCAACGACGGGATCGGCAGTGGCGTGAGGAGGGTCGTGGTCCGACGCGACGGCGGTCCCGCGAGGGCGCACACCGACGCATGGGTCTGTGTGACCAAGGCCCCGCTGACACACGAAAACGACGGCGTCCACACCATCAGGATGCATGCAGTGGACAAGCTGGGTCACGTCAGCAAGGACGCCACGAGGGTCGTGAAGATCGACACCCGCAAGCCGCGGACTCAGATCAAGGTGGACGACGACTCCGGCATCTTCCGCCTCGTCCACATCTTTTTGAACGGGAACGCCTCTGTCCGATGCGCCGTCTATGACGCCAAGCCGTGTGGCAGCCGCTGCACCGTGACGATCAGGATCCGGAACAAGGCCGGCAAGACATGGACAGTCACCTCTCCGGACAAGCTCCCCATCGGTCGGATGGCGACCGCGCACTTCACCTGGAAGTTCGGCCACGGGACATTCACGGTCTCGGTGCGGGGACGTGACACGGCGGGGAATGTCGGCAATTGGTCGACCACCACCTGGGCGGTGGTCTGAGATCCGCTCTGACGAGCGGTCCTCCGCTCGTCTTGGCTAGAGCGACGTCTCGTGACTCGATGCTGGAAAGGATCGTGCCGTGGACTCTTCACCTTCACGACGCTGCGTCATGGCGCCTTTGCCATCCCCGATCCGGGCACTCGGTAGCCGACCTTGGGGGCAAAGCCGTTGAACGCTGGTCTGCGCCGTCGCCAGTCTCGTCCTTCGTCAGGTAGTGTTGACTGAGCGATCAAGGGAGTGGCGATGGACCCCGGTCGATCACGCGAGCGCTACCTGTCTCACGCACAGGCCCGCAGGGTCTACGACCTGATCGGCCGGCGCCAGGACTCACGCCTGCTGAGCGAACGGCTCGCACTCGACGAGCTCGTCGAGCACGGCGCCTTCGAGCAGGCGCACGCCGTGTTCGAGTTCGGCTGTGGGACGGGCCGCTTGGCGGCCCGTCTTCTTCGCACGGTCCTGCCTGACGACTGCCGGTACACTGCCGTCGACGTGAGTCCCAGGATGGTCGCGCTCGCCCGCGCGGCGCTGGTC
Source organism: uncultured Actinomycetes bacterium (assembly GCA_963833555.1). Lineage (GTDB taxonomy): Bacteria > Actinomycetota > Thermoleophilia > UBA2241 > UBA2241 > CAWHYB01. The sequence goes on from CAWHYB010000002.1 coordinate 428,796, forward strand.
GAGTGGCCCGAACGGGCGGCGGTCGACCTCACCGACGGCTCGCCGCTTCTGCGGCTCGCCGACGGCGAGGTCGACCGCTTCGTGAGCGCGTTCGTGCTCGATCTCCTGAGCCCGGCCGACACCGAGACGCTGCTCGCCGAAGCTCACCGCGTGCTGCGCCCCGGCGGCCTGTTGTGCCTGGCGAGTCTCACGTTCGGCGCGACGCCGTCAGCGCGGCTCGTGACGTCGCTGTGGCAGGGGCTCTGGCGGCTGCGTCCCTGGCTGGTCGGAGGCTGCCGTCCGGTCGCCTCCGCCGCCGCGCTCCCGGGCGAGTCGTGGGCGCTGCGACACCGCGCGACGGTCTACGCACACGCGCTCAGCTCGGAGGTGCTGGTGGCCGAGCGGCTGTGAGCTCCTGCCGAGTCCGAACCCAGACCGCGGGTATAACCTGGCACGTCGCATGGTCACAGGGAACGCATCCGGATAGCCGTTCGTCGAAGCCGGGGCTGCTGCGCGGTCCAGACAATGCAGCGTCGCGCGCCTATGACTGGCTTCGTGCCAGCCAGGGCGGTCTCGTCTTCGTCGCGCTTGTCGTCGGAGCAGGCGCCGGCGCGGGCGCGGTCATCTTCCGCTACCTCATCGAAGGCTTCACCCTGCTCTTCACCGGACATCTCGACTACACCGTTCTCGGCAGGGTGGCGAATCCGCACGTGCCGTTCCTGGGTTCCTGGTACGTGATCGTCGTCCCTGTGATCGGTGGGCTGATCTTTGGCCCGCTGATCGAGCGGTATGCGCGGGAGGCGCGAGGACACGGCGTTCCCGAGGTCATGCTCGCGGTGTTCGAGAAGGGCGGTCGCATCAGGCCGCGAGTAGCCGTCGTCAAGTCCTTGGCGTCGGCTCTGTCCATCGGATCCGGTGGATCCGTCGGACGCGAAGGCCCGATCGTCCAGATCGGGTCCGCCCTCGGTTCCAGCATCGGCCAGTTGCTGCGCGTCCCGGACTCACGACTCCGGCTGCTCGTGGCCTGCGGGGCCGCCGGCGGCATCTCTGCGACGTTCAACGCCCCGATCGCCGGCGTCTTCTTCGGACTCGAGGTCATCCTGCTCAACTTCGAAGCTCGATCGTTCGGTGTCGTCGTGCTGTCGTCGGTCACCGCCGATGTGATCGGTCGGAGCGTCTTTGGGACACACCCTTTCCTGTCCCTGCCGGGATTCAGTCTGATCAGTCCGTGGGAGTACGCCCTCTACGCTCTGCTCGGGCTTATCGCCGCGTTCGTAGGCGTCGGCTTCATCCGCGTCCTCTATGGGATGGAGGACCTCTTCGACCGCATCTGGCGGGGGCCGGCGTGGCTCCGTCCGGCCGTAGGGGGGCTGGTCCTCGGCGGCCTCATCTTCATCGTGCCGCAGATGTACGGGGTCGGCTATCCGGTTCTCGACCGCATGGTCTCTGGACAGTACGTCGCCTGGTTCCTTCTCGTGCTCCTGGTGAGCAAGGTCGTCGCCACCAGCCTGACGCTTTCGTCCGGCGGATCCGGTGGGGTGTTCGCGCCCTCCCTGTTCATGGGCGCGGCAGTCGGGACCGCCTTCGGCGACCTCGTACATGGGCTGCTGCCCGCGGTGACCGGACCGGCAGGGGCGTACGGGCTCGTCGGTATGGCGGCCGTCTTCGCGGCCGCCGCCCGAGCCCCGATCACGGCTGTGCTCATCATCTTCGAACTGACCGGCGACTACCGCATCATCCTGCCGCTCATGTTCGCGGTGGCCCTGGCCACCGGCATCAGCAGTCGTTTGAGTCGCGACACCATCTACACCCTGAAGCTGCGGCGCCGCGGCATCGACCTGATGGCGGCCGCGGCTACCGACCTGATGGATGTCCTGAAGGTGGAAGACGCGATGCGCCCCGTGCCGGGCACCGTGCCTGCCACGCTCGCCGTCGGCCAGTTGCCGGCGAGGCTCGCAGCGGCCGGCGCCGACGCCCTGCCGGTGGTGGATCACGAAGGGAGCTATCGGGGGATCGTGACGACCGATCAGGTACAGGCCGCCATGTCGGGGGGCGATCTCGGCGCCGCCGCCGGGGATCTCGCCGCTCTACTGCCCACAGTGTCGCGGGGACAGACGCTGCAGCAGGCGCTCGGAGTCCTCGTCACCCAGGAACGCTCGGAGGTGCCCGTCGTGGAGGGCAGCGGGCGGCAGATCGTCGGGTGGCTCGGTCACCGCGACGTATTGCTTGCCTACACCGCACGGCTCCAGAAGGACGCCGAGCGGGCGAGCAGTGGCGCCGGACGGCATCAAGGAGCCGGGCCGCCGACCGTCCCTTCGCGCGAGCCCGCCGCATTTGCCGTTGCTCCATCCTCGTCGGCGGCCGAGTTGGGCGGCTACCGCATCCTCGATGTCGAGGTGAAGGGACGCTCGCCCATGGTCGGCAAGCCCTTGAACGAGCTCGATTTGCCGGCCTTCTCGTCGGTCATCGCCGTGCGGCGCGACGATGAGGCCTTTGAGCCCGACGAGACGACGGTGGTGACCGTAGGCGACCGGTTGACCATACTCGTCCCCGAATCGAAGTCCGAGGCGCTTGCGGACGCACTCGACGACGACTGAAGGCCGGAGTTCGCGCTGGCGGGGGCGGGTGAGGTCGCAGACCTCGCCCGCCCCCGCACCTTCAGGCCGCTTTCCGCACGGTCCCCGGGACCGTGTACTCGACCTTCTTGTTGCGCGCCTGGTCGAGCTCTTCTGCCGTCAGCAGGACCGTCGTGTGGGTGTGCACGGCGCCCGCCCCTGAGACCGTCAAGCCGATCGCGGCCGCGGTGGCGGCGTCGGGGAGCTCGGCGATGATGTAGAAGTCGGTGTCGCCGAACGCCCAGTAGAAGGTCTCGAGCGATCCGTCGAGCTTCTTGATCATCTCCTCGATCTGAGACCGGCGGCTGGTCCCGCCTTGGGCAAGGATGCCCTTGGCGCCTTCGGTCGTGTACGTGCCTTGGATGAGATAGCGGGTCATTGCCTTCCTCCTGGATCTCCCGTTAGAGATGTCAAGGAAGTTCCCGGTGGGCGGAGGGCGAAGCCCGTTATCCTGTGTGTTGCGAGGCGCGACTGTATCTGGCACGCAGTCGTGCCGATAGGATGCCCGTGATGCCACCACGGTCACTCGACTCCGTCTCATCGCGCTACGGCTCCCGTATCCCGGCCGACCTCATGGATCGCATCGCGTCGTCTCGACGCCGGTCGGCCCTCGTCGTCGTCATGCAGTGCCTGACGGTCGTGGGCGTCGGCCTCATCGCCGGCTTGGCCGCCGCGCTGTTCCTCGGCACATGCCTCGGCGAGCTGTTCAGCGTCGTCTGGGGCGTAAGCAAGGGCCGGTTCGAGGCCGTCATCGTCCTGGGCATCGTCGGCGTCTTCTGTCTCTTCTACCTGCCGTGGCTCGCGTACATCGCGCTGAGACGGCACGACATCGTCCTGCGGCAGCTGCGTGCACGCGACCCGAACGCTGCCGAGGAGACGCGGCTGGCCGACGTGCTCGACGAGGTCGCCGTCGCCGCCGGCATCCGGACTCCGTCGCTGGGGGTGATCGACGATCGCGCGCCGAACGGCTTCGTCGTCGGCGCGACGGACGCACCCGGGGTCGTGGTCACCACAGGGCTGCTCGAGATCCTCAAGCGGGACGAGCTGGAGGCGGTGGTCGGTCACCTGGTCGCGCGCGCCATCGGCGGCGATCTGCGCTACGCCTCGCTGCTGGCCGGCAACGTGACGGCGCTCGGCTACGTCATGCAGACGCCGGTGCTCCTGCCGGCGGCGCTGCTCTGCTACTTCCCGGCCACCCTCGAGACCCGCCTTGTCTCAAAGGAGCGCGTCATGCTGGCCGACCACGTCGGGGTGACGCTGGTGCGCGACCCTCAAGCGCTCATCGCCGCGCTCGAGAAGATCTACCGGGACCCGCACGAAGCGTCTGGCCTTCCCGAGCAGCTGGCGATGCTCGCGTTCGTCGACCCGCAGTACCCCCTGACCATGATCGGACCGGCTGGACTGCGCGCACGGCCGTGGTCGGACGACAAGGGGAGTCCGCTTCATCCGCCGCTCCCCGTGCGGGTCGAGCGGCTCCGCACGCTGTGTGCGTAGGCATCGGCCGGCCCGCGCCGAACTCTCGATCCTAAGGATGTGCTCCCGAACGGCCGATGCTCCCGGGAGATGCAGACGAAGAAATGTGCGGAAGGAGTGCTCATGCAATGCCCCGCGTGTCATCACGAGCTCGACACCAGAGAGGCCGGCGGTGTGACGGTCGACGTCTGCGACAAGGGCTGCGGCGGGATCTGGTTCTCCTGGATGGAGCTCCAGCGTTTCGACGAGCCCAAGGAGGCTGCCGGCGAGGCGTTGCTCGACATCCCCCGGGTCGCGGGTGTCACGGTCGATCCCGGCCCGCTCCACTGCCCGACGTGTGGCGACCACATCCAGCTCAAGCGCCACTTCTTCAGCGTCAAGCGCGACGTCACGGTGGACGAGTGCCCCGAGTGTGGCGGCTACTGGCTGGACCCCGGCGAGCTGAAGACGATCCGCAGCGACTACGCGACCGATGAGGATCGGCGTGCGGCGGCCGACGCCTACTTCGAAGATACGTTCGGCGGCCAGCTCCACGCCGAGCGCGTCAGGACCCAGGAGCAACTGGCTCGTGCCGGCCATGTGGCCAACATGTTCCGCTTCATCTGCCCGACCTACTACATCCCGGGCAAGCAGCAGTGGGGAGCGTTCTAGCAGCAGGCGCCGGCCAACAGCGCCCCTAGCCGAACCGCAGCGCCAGTACCTGGAGGTCGTCCCTCAGCCTGCCGGCGAACTGCGTGGCGGCGTCGCGCACTCCCTCGGCCAGCTCTTGCGGCGAGTAGTCGCCCATCGCAAGAAGCGCCTCCATGAGCCGTTGCTCGCCGAAGAGTTCCATGCCACGCCGCGCTTCGCTCACACCATCGGTGTAGAAGACGAGACGGTCGCCGGCCGTGAGAACGCCGTGCGAGTCCACGTAGTCCCGGTCGAACGTGCCGAGTGGCAGCCCGAACCATGTGTCGAGCAGCGCGCAGGACGATCCATGCACAATGACCGGAGGCGGATGGCCGGCGCTGGCCCAGGTGGTCTGCCCGGCCGCTGGGTCGAGGACGAGGAGAAACGCGGTCACATACGCGCCCTCGCCGTCGTGTCGCATGAGGAGCTGGTTTGTCCTTCTGAGGATGAACCCCGGTGACGGGTCGACCATGGCGAACGCCCGCACCGTGCTCATCACCGTCTCTGTGAGGGCCGCGGCGCGGATCCCTTTGCCGCCCACGTCGCCGATAAGGAGCGCGACGAGTCCGCCGTCCATGAGAAAGACGTCGGCGAAGTCACCGCCCACGAGGTCAGGCTGGTATGCCGCCCTGCCGACCACGCCGAGCTGCAGGCCATCGACGCGGGGCATCGGGTGGATGAGGCTCTCCTGCAGCGTCGTCGCGATGAAGCGCTGCTGTTCGTAGAGCCGGGCGTTCTCGATGGCGGCCGCCTCGGCCGCCTTCCGGGCGGTGATGTTCGTGCGCGTGATGATGAGGCGGAGCGGCTCGCCGTTCGCGGCGCGCTCGACGACGCCGCCCCTTGCCGTGCACCCACACCCAGCTTCCGTCCCTGGCCTGCAACCGGTGGTCCCGTTCGAAGACGCTCCGAACGTCCCTCGATCGTGTCCTCAACGCCTTCAGGCTCTCATCGCGCTCTTCTGGGTGGATTCTCGACGCCCACGTACTCTCGAGCGGCTCGGTCGACTTCGACGGCCTCATAGCCGAGCATCGCCTGGCAGCCGGGGCTGAGCGTGATCATCTCGCTGCGGATGTCCAGGTCCCACACGCCCGATTCGCTGGCGTCCATCGCCAGGCGCAGCATCTCCTCGCTACGCTGCAGGGCCTCGTCGCTGCGCCGGCGCTCGATCGCGTAGCGCACGGCGCGAGCCAGGAGCTGCACCGTCCGACCTGCCCCTTGACCAGGTAGTCCTGAGCGCCGCGCGCGCACGGCCTGCGACGGCCAGCTCCTCGTCGTCGGTGCCGGTCAGCATGATGACCGGCACCCGCGGCGCGTGCGGCGCTCGAGCGCTCGAGAAGGTCTCGAACCCCTGGCTGTCGGGCAGCTGAGAGGTCGAGCAGGACGGCGTCGACGGCCGCTCGCCGCCGTCGAGAGCGCTGCAGGCCCTCGGAGAGTCGCTGGACCCATTCAAGGTCGAAGCCGGCGCCGACCTCGCGCAGCAGCTCCTGGATGAGCCGCGCGTCGCCGCGGTTGTCCTCGATGAGCAGGACCGTGGGTCTGCTCTCCACGTGCTGTCGCACTGCTCCTCGACTGTCAGCGGGCTCAGATCGCCGTCCGCTCGGACGTCACTCGCCGTTCGGCGGCAGCTTGACGACCGTCAGCCAGAATCCTCGATCGACTTGCACGACCGTCATGAACTGGTCGAGGTCGACCGGCTTGGTGATGTAGCAGTTGGCGTGCAGCTCGTAGCTCCGCACGATGTCCTCCTCGGCCTGCGAGGTGGTCAGGACGACGACCGGGATCGCCTTGAGCCGGGTCGTCGGCCTTGATCTCGGCCAGCACCTCGCGGCCGTCCTTCTTGGGCAGGTTGAGGTCGAGCAGGATCAGGTCGGGCCGCGGCGCGTCGGCGTACTTGCCCTCGCGGCGCAGGAAGGCCATCGCCTCGACGCCGTCCTCGACGACGCTGAGGTTGTTGAGGACCTTGGCCTCCTTCAGCGCTTCGATCGGTCAGCCGCACGTCGCCGGGGCTGTCCTCGACCAGCAGGATCTCGATCGGGCTTGGTCGACCATCATCGGCTGTCCTCCTTCGGATCGGGAATCGTGAAGTAGAACGTCGTGCCCTGCGCCGGGCTGCGGACTCCACCCAGATGCGCCCGCCGTGGCGCTCGACGATCTTCTTGCAGATCGCCAGGCCGATGCCGGTGCCCGGGATACTCGTCCCTGCCGTGCAGGCGCTGGAAGATGACGAAGATGCGCTCGAAGTACTGCGGGTCGATGCCGATGCCGTTGTCGCGCACCGCGAAGACCCACTCGTCGTCGCCCTCGCGCCGCGCGACACGTGGACTCGCGGGCGGCTCCTCGCCGCGGAACTTGATGGCGTTGCCGATCAGGTTCTGGAAGAGCTGCACGAGCTGCGGCGCGGTCGGCCATGACCGTCGGCAGCGCGTCGGCCGTCGACCTGCGGCGCCGCTCTCCTCGATCGCCAGCTTGCAGGTTGGCGACGGCCTCGTCGCAGCGCCGCGCCGCAGTCGGTCGGCAGCGAACTCCGCGCCGCGCGTGCCCACGCGCGAGTAGGCCAGCAGGTCGTTGATGAGCTGCTGCATGCGCGTTGGCGCCGTCGACGGCGTAGCCGATGAACTCGTCGGCGTCTGCGTCGAGCTTGCCCTGGTAGCGGCGCGCCGAGCAGCTGCGCGTAGCTCGCGACCATGCGCAGCGGCTCCTGCAGGTCGTGCGAGGCGACGTAGGCGAACTGCTCCAGGTCGGCGTTGGAGCGGGCCAGCTCCTCCTTCTCGGCGCGGAGTGCGCCTCAGCGTCCAGGAGCGCGCGCTCGGCGCGCTTGCGCTCGGTGACGTCGCGGGCGGCGGCGAAGACGCCCTGCACCGTCGCCGGCCTCGTCGCGGTAGACGGTGGCGTTGTAGAGCACGTCGGTGGTACTGGCCCGACGCGTGACGGATGGCCAGCGGATAGTCGCGCACCAGGCCCTCCGGCGAAGACCTTCTGGTAGCCGGCGCGCGCCTGCTCGGGCTCGGTGAAGTAGTCGGAGAAGTCGGTGCCGATGAGCTCGTCGCGGGCGACGCCCGGTGACCTGCTCGGTGGCCTCGTTGACGTCGGTGATCTTGCCCTCGGGGGTGATGGTGACCAGCGGGTCGAGGCTGGCCTCGATCAGGCTGCGGGCGTAGGCCGAGGCCGACCGCACCCTTGCGGATTGCGCGCGCAGTGCGTCGGCGAGCAGGGCCGAGAGCAACGCTGTGGTGATCCAGATGGCGACCGATATCGCCGTCGACTGCGGCGAACCCTTCGCGCCCAAGTCGGCGACGACGGCGTAGTAGACGGCTCCGCCGCTGAGGGCCACGGCCACGCCCACCAAGGGACCGCCGAGGGCGCCCGCGACGACCGCCGTCAGCGCCAGGAGCGATCCGGGTATGCCGAGGATGTGCTTGGTCTGGCTGACCGAGCCTATGGCGACGAGAGCGGCGGACTGGAAGACGAGGGAGACCAGGAGGACGACCCAGCGGCGAGGCTGACGCCCGCCGGTGAGGGCCGCGAGGGCTGTCAGGAGTCGCGGGCCCACTGCGCGCCGCGGCGGCGTCCCGGCGGGACGGGAGCCCTCGGCGCCGGCAGCGGCCTCTGGCGGATGCGGCTGCTCGTCGCTTGGATCGCCGGATACAGAGGGATCCGGGACTCGGGTCGTCTCGCTCATGCAGTCTCCGCCGCGATCCACATCATGGGTGTGACCCCCGAACAGCGCCGAACGGTGCGCCGCGCGACAAGCAGGACTTCGTGCAACTCCAGAAGTCTACACGCGTCGAGCCCAAGCTGCTTCAGACCGGACGCCGGGCCACGAGGCGGGGGGGCAGCCCCGCCCCTTCGACCCACACTCTCCTCCTTCGATCGATCACTTCTCTACGCCAGGATGCCCGCGCCGCCTGTGTCAAGGATTGCCGGAGACTGTGGAGAGACCGTGAAGACGGCAAAGAGAGGCCGCGGAGGGTCGCGGAGCCTAACCCGACCCACGACATTCATCGTCCGTTCATCTTCACGGGCAACAAGTCTCGGCGGATGGTCGCAGAAGACCAGCCACTGTATAGAGACTGAACACCCTGAACAGGAGACGAGACGATGAATCGTAAAGTAGCCGCCATCATCGCAGCCGGCGCGGCAGTGATCGGCATCGGCGCCATCGCCGCGAACAGCGCGGCGGGCGGTGCGACCCAGCCGGTCAAGCAGGGCACTCCTTCGGTGACGACCGCATCGACGACGAGCGGCGCGACGTCCCTCCAGCGTTCGGCGTCGACGGGCACATCGACCGTGACCAAGGTAGCGACCCCGAAGAGCGGCGCGAAGGCCGTCGCAAAGCCGATGACGACGGGCAAGAGCTCGGCCATCGCCAAGCGCGTCCAGCAGACGACGATCGGCGCCAAGGTCAAGGCGCACAGCGCGCGCGGTGCGAACTCCGGTTCCGGCAACAAGACTGCGCACATCAACATGAGCAAGGGCGCCGTCCACGGCAAGGTCAGCCGGGTGAAGGGCTGACAGACTCCGCGCAGACTCAGGCGCACGCCGGCGGGGGGTGGTGAGGCCAACGGCCTCACCACCCCCCGCCCCCTACGTGGGGTCCCCATTCTTGACCACTCTTCTCGCAGGCGAGAGCATGAGCGAGCGCCGGCGCAACGGCGCGACAGCGAGACACGCGATGAGTGGGGGCGGCACGATGACGGAGCAAGCGGCCAGCATGCGCGGTGCGGATGGCGCGGGACCAAGTGACATCGGCGCGCCGGCACGGTATCCGGCCGAGCCGCAGGACCTCATGAACTTCCTGGGTCGCAGCGTCGCCAATCAGCAGCTGAACGCCGTGCTGCACCTTGGCGGGACGCTCGACGAGGGCCGGCTGCGGCAGGCGCTGCGGCTCAGCTTCGAAAGGCAGCCAGTCCTCGGCTGCCGCTTCGTCGAGGATCCCGACCGACCCTACTGGGAGCGTCGCGGCGACCTCGATGACGTTGAGCTGTGCCGGGTCGTGCCCCGCAGCGCCGCGGACGGCGACGCGGAGCTTTGGCGCTTCATCACGGCCCCGACCGATCCGAGGACTGATCCCGTAGTGCGGACGGTCGTGGTGCGCGGCGCGGTCGACACGCTGTGCGTCAAGATCGATCACGTTGCGGCCGACGCGGCCGCGGCCCGGCAGTACGTTGGCCTCCTGGCAGAGACGTACGCCGCCGTGGCCGCCGGAACCGAGTCAGAGGTCGGCGAGGCGGTGCCTCACGTGGAGCGCGGTCAGGGCGCAGTGTTGCGCACGTTCGACCGCGAAACGCTCGGACGCATCGGCGGGGAGTTCCGGGGCGGCGGGCGGCCGGCCTTCGGCTGGCCGCCCGCCGCCCCGGCGTCGCCCGCCGAGGTCGCCTTCGCCCTCCGCCGACTTCCCCCCGTGCGCCTGCGCGCGCTCAAGGCGCTGGGCCGCGCCCGCGGCGCCACCATCAACGACGTCCTCTTGGCCGCCTACTTCCGGGCGCTCATCACGCTGTTCGATCCGCCCGCGGGCGAGCCGCTCCCGGTGCAGGTCCCGGTCGACATGCGACGCTATCTTCCCAGCAAGGCGGCGGACGCGATCTGCAACCTGTCAAGCGCCATATGGCCTGCCATCACGAAGGAGTCGGCGGCGAGCTTCGACAGCGCGCTCGCGGCGGTCACGCAGGCGACGACGCTTCTGAAGGATCGCGAACCGGGCATCGGCGCGGCGTTGTTCGTCGACCGGGTCTTCAGCCGGCCCTATGTCGAGGCAGTTGACGGAGCCACGCAAGCCATGGCGCTGGGTGGCGGCCGATCGCACCCCTACCTGTCCAATCTCGGCGTGCTGATGCTGGACGACGACGGTGACGGCGCCCAGCTCTTCGGCGACCTTCCGGTCGCCGACGCGTTCCTCGTGAGCCCCGCTCTCTACCCGCCGGCGTTCATGCTCGGCGTGAGCACGTTCGCCGAGACGCTGACGCTCACCGTAGGTCACCCTGCGGATCCGGGCACGGCGGCCCTCGTCGAGCGCTTCCTCGACCTTGTGGTGACAGACTTGCCACGACGTCCGTGACGTGAAAGGCGCCTCCGCCCGCGGAGCAGTGTGACCGCAGCCGCTGCCGGGAACGGTGCTCACGTGCGCTATTCCCGGGACATCGTCGGGGTCGTGGCCGCCGTCGCAGGCACCGAGGCGATCGGCGGGCTGAGCGCGCTCGCGGCCGGCGGCGACTTCGTCGGCTACTACCGCAGGCTTCGCAAGCCACCGTTCACGCCGCCGCCGGCGGCCTTCGGTCCGGTCTGGACGACGCTCTATCTGCTGATGGGCATAGCCGCCTGGCTCGTGTGGCGCGAGGGCCTGTCGCGGCGTAGCGCCCTCGCGTTGGGGCTGTTCGCGGCGCAGCTCGCGCTCAACTTCGCCTGGTCGCTCATCTTCTTCGGACACCATCGCCTCGGCGTGGCGCTGATCGAGATCACGGCATTGTGGCTGACGATCCTTGCTGCCCTCCTCGCCTGCTGGTCGGTCCGGCCGCTCGCCGGCGCCCTGCTCGCGCCGTATCTCGGCTGGGTGAGCGTGGCGGCGTATCTGAATGCCGGCATCTGGTGGCTGAACCGCGGCGTCCGGCTCGACGGAGCCGCGTGAGAAGCGGCCGCAGGGAGACCGGATGACCTTCGTCGCGCTGCTCAGGGCTGTGAACGTGGCCGGCAACAAGGTCGACATGGCCACGTTGCGCCGCGGCCTGTCCGGCCTCGGCCTGAGCAACGTCGAGACCTACGTGCAGAGCGGCAACGTCGTGTTCGACGCCGAGGGCGCCGGTCCGCACGAACACGCCGCGGCGATCGAGCGCTTGATCGAGCGCGAGTTCGGACTCGAGGTGAAGGTGCTGGTCGTGGCGGCGGCGCAGCTTGCGCGGATCGCCGCCGCCAACCCGTTCGTCGCGGACGGCGCGGACGAGAAGACCCTTCACGCGACGTTCCTGTTCTCGCCGCCAGACGAGGCCGACTTCGCGGCTCTTGAGCTGCCGGCGCAAGACGGCGAGCGAGCCTCGCTGGCCGGCGGAGTCATCTATCTCCATCTGCCCAACGGCTATGGCCGCACCAAGCTCAGCAACGCCTGGTTCGAGCGCGTGCTGCGCACGCCGGCGACCACGCGCAACTGGCGTACGGTGACGACGCTCGCGGCACTCGGCGCCCGTTCGTAGCGTGCACGGAGAGACGAGAAGGAGGCGCGTATGGCGAGTGCCCAGAGAATACGGGACCGCAGGCGACCGTGGCGCGCGATCACGTGGTGTCAAACGGCTTCGAGGGCTGGATCCCCGCCGTCGAACACGAGGCGGCGGGTAAGGCCGCCCGTGGTGTGACGCCCCGCAGCGTCCATGAGGCCTGGGATCCGCCGCCGGACCGGCCCGACCCCCTCATCGGCCTGAAGGCGCAGGACGCCGGGCGGATCCCCGAGCTCGTCCCGATCCGCTGGGGCCGCATGGCGGTCTCGCCGTTCACCTTCTTCCGCGGTTCCGCCCTGACCATGGCCGCGGATCTCGCGACCATGCCCGTCTCCGGTTTTCGCGCTCAGCTTTGCGGCGACGCGCACCTCATGAACTTCGGCGTGTTCGCCGCGCCCGACCGCACGCTGCTCTTCGACGTCAACGACTTCGACGAGACGCTGCCGGGCCCGTGGGAGTGGGACGTGAAGCGCCTCGCGGCGAGCGTCGTGGTCGCGGCCCGCGACGTCGGTCTCACCGACGCCGCGGGCCGCGACGCGGCGCTCGCCGCCGCGCGCGCATATCGCGAGTGGATGGGCCGCTACGCCGCCATGGACAACCTCGAGGTGTGGTACTCGCGGGTCTCGGCCGCCGACGCCTTGGCTCTTGCCAAGGCGACTGCCGGGGTGCGCTCCAAGAAGACCGCGGCGATCCTCGCCAAGGCTTACACGCGCACGAACCTGCAGGCGTTCTCGAAGCTCACAGAGACGGTCGACGGCCTGCCGCGCTTCGTCGAGGCGCCGCCCGTGCTCACCCACCTCGCACCCGAGCAGACCGACATGGAGCGCACTGTCAGGAGGGCGTTCGGCGACTACAAGAAGACGCTTCAGGACGACCGGCGCGCTCTGCTCGATCGCTACGCGTTCGTCGACATCGCCCTGAAGGTGGTCGGCGTCGCCAGCGTGGGCACGGTCGACATGATCGTGCTGATGATGGGCCGCGACGACGGCGACCCGTTGATCCTGCAACTCAAGCAGGCCGGCCCGTCGGTGCTCGAGGCGTACGTCGGGCGCAGCGCTTACCGCAACCACGGCCATCGCGTCGTGGCGGGTCAGCGGCTGATGCAGGCGGCGAGCGACATCTTCCTGGGCTGGATCCGCGGGGGCGGCGCGGAGCCCCGCGACTTCTACTGGCGCCAGCTGCGCGACTCCAAGGGCTCGATCCCACTCGAGCGAATCCGCCCGGCGGGGCTCGAGCTCTACGGAGAGATCTGCGGCTCGACCCTCGCTCGTGCTCACGCCCGCTCCGGAGACCGCATGGCGATCGCCGGCTACCTCGGCAGGGGAGATCGCTTCGAGCGGGCGATCGCCGAGTTCGCTCGGGTGTACGCCGACCAGGTCGAGCGCGACTACGAGCGCCTGATCGCGGCCATCCGGCTGGGCGAGGTCGCGGCCGAGACGGGGGTGTGAGGGGCCGGCCGGTGTTTTGGCCGCGTCGCGGCGAGGTACCAGACCCTAAGATCGACCCGACCCATCTCGGTCGCCGGAGGCGCAGGATCCGTCAGCCTTCCGGGGCCGTCTCGTCTGTGGAGTGTCCGATGGCTTCAGAACCACTTGCCGTGCCGGCAGAGCGTGAGGCGCGACCGTCCGCGACCAACGAACCCCGCCACCTCGGTCTCGCGCTTGTCGTGATCGCCGCGGCCCAGCTCATGATCGTGCTCGACGCTACCATCGTGAACGTGGCGCTGCCGCACATGCAGCGCGCGCTCGGCTTCAGCGGCTCCGGCCTCGAGTGGATCGTCACCGCCTACTCGCTGACCTTCGGCAGCCTGTTGCTGCTCGGCGGCCGTCTCGGTGACCTCTACGGCCGCCGCCGCATCTTCATCATCGGCATATCGGTGTTCTCGCTCGGCTCGCTCGTCGGCGGGTTCGCCACCAGTCAATGGTGGCTACTCGCGGCGCGGGCGGTGCAGGGCGGCGGCGCCGCCCTCGCCGCGCCGACCGCGCTCGCCCTGATCGCGACGACCTTCCCGCCCGGCCTGCCGCGCAACCGCGCGCTCGGCGTTTGGGCCGGCATGGCCGGCGCCGGCGGGGCCATCGGCCTGCTGCTCGGCGGCATCCTCACGACCTACGTCTCCTGGCGCTGGGTGCTGTTCGTGAACGCGCCCATCGGCGCGCTCGTCATCGCGCTGGCTCCGTTCGCGCTGGTGTCGTCGGGGCGCCGCCACGGCCGGCTCGACGTGCCGGGGGCGGTCACGAGCACCGCGGGACTGGCCCTGCTCGTCTACGGCCTGATCCACGCTGCGGCGAGCAGCAGCGGCGCCTCGCACTGGAACAGTCCCGTCACCATCGCGTCGCTGGCGGCCTCCGCCGTCCTGCTTGTGAGCTTCGTGTTCATCGAACGGCGCAGCAAGCACGCCGAGCTGTCCCTCGATCTGCTCAAGTCGCGCCGCCGCTCGGGCGCCTACCTGATGATGTTGCTGCTCGGCACGTCGTTGTTCGCGGTGTTCTTCTTCCTGACGCTCTACGTGCAGACGGTCTGGGGCTACAGCCCGGTGCGCGCCGGAGTGGCGTGGGTGCCGTTCCCGATCACGCTGATCGCCCTGAACGTGTTCGTGGCGCGCTACCTGGTCACGCGAGTGGGGGTGCGGCCGCTGCTCATGGCCGGTCCGCTGTTCGCTGCCGCAGGCTTCTTCTGGCTGTCGCGCCTCAGCGTGACCGGCAGCTACTTCACCCACTTGTTCGCGCCCATGATGCTCCTCGCCGCCGGTATGGGCATGATGTTCGTGCCGATCACCCTGATGGTCGTCTCGCACGTGCCGCGCGAGGACGCCGGCGCCGCGTCGGGCATGCTCAACATCGGCCAGCAGATCGGCGGTTCTATCGGCCTCGCCGCGATCGGCACCATCGCCTGGACCTCCGTCTCCCACAGTGTCACGAGCCAGCTGGCCGCGGGTGCGGCGGCGGCGGGCGGCGCGGGAGCATCCGCGCCCGCCGCCGCGTCAAGCGTGCCCGTGAGTGTGCTGCATCACGCGCTCACCGTGGGCTTTTCGACCGGGCTGGTGATCGCGGGCAGTGTGGCGCTCACCAACTTCTTCGTCGCCATAGTGACGACCCGCACGCCGGGCCGCTGGCGCCTGCTGTCCGCCGTCCACGAGGGTCGCGAGCAGGCCTGCGACGACGCGCTGGGGACCTGCTAGCCTGCGTCTGGACCCGATCATCGACAGGAGGGAGACCGCGATGCGCCGTGTCAACATCGCCGCGCCCGAGTTCACCTACGACGAGGATGATCCCGAGGGGTTCCGCAGCGGCATGTTCCGGTTCGGACCGCTCGTGGGCGCCGAGCAGCTTGGCGCGACCGTCTACGAGCTGCCGCCTGGCCAGGCGATCTGTCCCTATCACTACGAATACGCCGAGGAGGAATGGCTGCTCGTACTCGAAGGGCGCCCGACCGCTACGCCATCCGCAAGGCGACGACGTCCTCGAACCGTGGGACGTGGTGTGCTTCGCGACCGGGCCCGAGGGCGCCCACGGCGTGCGCAACGACACTGGCGAGACGGTCAGGGTGCTGATGTTCTCGACGGTCGTGCTCCCGGCGGCTACGGTCTACCCGGACAGCGGCAAGATCGGCGTCTGGACGGGCAACCGCGACGACGACGTGATGGTGCGGCGCGAGAGCAAAGTCGACTACTGGGACGGCGAGACCAAGGCTACATGAGGCAATCGCCGGCGAGCAGGTAGCGGTCGAAGCGGCCGAACGGCCGCGAAGCGCAGAACAGGCCGGTCGCGCCGCTGAACGAGAAGCCGGCCTGCCAGAGCAGGCGCTGGGCGACCAGGTTAGGACCGGGCACGGCGACGGTCGCCTCGGCGACGCCGAGCGCGGCGAGTCGAGCCAGGGCGAACTGCAGGACCTGGCCTTGGTCCTGGGCGCGCAGGGTGGCGACGGGACCGAGGGCGCCGGCGCCCTCGGTCCCGTCGCCACCGAGATACGCATACCCCGCGGCGCGCCCGTGCCGCCGGAACAACCAGCCGGGGTGTCCCGCGCCCGACAGACCGAGGAACCACTGGTGATCGATCGTGCGGTCGGCTTCGAGAACGGCAAGGTCGATCTCGCGCAGTTCGCCGAGGTGCTCGGCCGTGAGTGGCTCGATATCGAGGCTGCCATTGCCGCTCGGCGGCGTCTGCGGCGCCGGCAGCGGCCCGGTCAGGTAGAGCAGCGCGTGCTGCGGGAAGACGTCATGGCGCGCGTAGAGGCCGTTCGAGATGGGGTTGGCGGCGCTCGAGGTGAGTGCGGCCACGCCGCCCGCGACCGGCAGCCCCTCGAGCGCCGCCTCGAACAGCCGCCGGCCGAGGCCTCGTCCCTGGTAGTCGGGCAGCACGAACAGCCCGGCGCAGTACGAGAGCGGGCCGCGCGTGAAGGCCGCGCCGAAGGCGACGGGTCTCTCGCCGTCGCGGGCCAGCAGGAATCGCTCTGGGTCGGTCTCGATGACATGAAGCAAGGCCGGAGCGGCGTGGTCGGCAGGAGCGGCGAGCGGCGGGCGGCCCTGTTTGGCGGCGAGGTCGGTGAGGGCGGCCGTGAGGATCCGCGAGGCGGCAAGGGCCGCGCCCGCTGGATCGGCACTGGGGCTGATGCTGAGCGACATGGCCGTGCATTGTACCTGTCGCGGACGCTTGACGAGCGGCGTTTCCGGTGGCAGAGTGAACAGCGTTCACGACAGCAGGCGGCGTTCACACCAAGGGCGCCGGCCACGGCGGCGGATACACCGACAGAGGATGGCATGCTCGGCGAGCGACATCACCACCACCATCACGACCTCGATGAACGGCGGGCGCACCGCCGGGAGCGGCGGCGCGCCGACACCCGCGACGACATTCTCGCTGCGGCACGTGAGGTGCTGCTCGAGCGCGGCGCGGCCGAGCTCTCGCTGCGCGAGATCGCGCGCCGCGCCGGCTTCAGCCCCGGCGCGCTCTACAAGTACTTCGACAACAAGCACGAACTGATCACGGCGCTGGCCGACAAGGCCATGGGCGCGCTCCTCGACGAGTTCGCCAAGGTGCCTGCCGACCTGCCGCCCGACGGGCGCGCCATCGAGCTTGGTATGGCCTACCTCGCGTTCGCCCGGCGCAACCCAGAGGACGTGGCGGTGATCACCATCCACGAGGGCTTCCTTCTCCAACCTCGCACAGCCGAACACGCGGCCATGGAGAGCGTCGTGAGCGGCGTGTTCCGCGACGGGGTCGCCCAGGGCGTGTTCAAGGGGGCGTCCGATGGCGATGCCGACTACATGGCTTACGGCGCCTGGGCGCTCGTCCAGGGGCTGTCGACGCTCGAGCTTCGCCAGCGCGCCGATCTCTCGGCCGCCCTGCGCGACCATCAGCGCCAGATCATGCAGGTGTACGTCAACGGATTGAAGACGGGGTGGGCGGGCGCGCGCTAGGCGCGCCCGCCCACCCCAGCGCCAACCAGGAGGATCTTCAGTGTTCGCAACCGACCGCCGCACCAAACTGCTCACGCTGGGCACCATGTGCTTCGCCCTGTTCATGGTGATGCTCGACAGCACCGTCGTGAACCTGGCCCTGCACACGATCCAGCTCAAGCTCCACGCCGGCCTCTCCGAGCTGCAGTGGCTCGTCGACGCCTTTGTACTGGCGCTCGCCAGCCTACTGCTCACGGGCGGGACCTTGGGCGACATGTATGGGCGTCGCAAGGCGTTCATCGGCGGCTTGGCGCTCTTCACCGGCGGCTCGGTCGCCTGTGCGTTGTCGCCGTCGATCAACTTCCTGATTGCAGCGCGCGTGTTCCAGGGGGTCGGCGGCGCCCTCATGCTCCCGTCCACCCTGTCGATCATCACCAACACCTTCCCGGACGCAAAGGAGCGCGCCCAGGCGATCGGCATGTGGGCGGGCATCTCCGGCCTGGCTCTGGCGATCGGACCGCTGATCGGCGGCACGATGGTCGATAGGCTCGGCTGGCAGAGCATCTTCTGGATCAACGTGCCGATCGGTGTCTTGGCCCTGGTGGCGGCCTTCCTGGTCGTGCCTGAGTCCTCGGACCGCGCCGGCCGCAAGCTCGACCTGCCAGGCCAGGTGACTGCCGTCATCGGGCTCGCGGCGCTCACCTACGCCTTCATAGAGGCGAACACCTACGGCTGGACGTCGGCCCGCATCCTCACGTGCTTCATCGTAGCGGCCGTCTCGCTGAGCGCCTTCATCGTCATCGAGGTGTTCAGCGAGAGCCCCATGTTGCAGCTCAAGTTCTTCCGCAACGCCACCTTCAGCGGCGCCAACGCGATCGGCGTGATCGTCAGCTTCGCCTTTTTCGGGGTCATCTTCTTCCTGTCGCTGTTCATGCAGGGTGTGCAGGGGTACTCGCCGGCCAGGGCCGGCGTTCTGCAGTTGCCGGCGACGTTGGGCATCATGGTCGCGGCGATCCTCTCGGGACGCATCGTCGGGCGCATCGGTGCGCGCCTGCCGATCACCTTCGGTCTGCTCATGACCGGCACGGGCCTGCTCATGCTGACCAGGCTCGAGCCGACCACGTCGTACTGGTCGTTCTGGTACTGGCTTCTGTTGATCGGGCTCGGCAACGGTCTCGTCATGAGCCCCATGACGACGGCGATCATGGGTTCGGTACCCCGTGCTCGCGCCGGCATGGCTTCGGCGACCTCAAACACCATGCGCCAGGTGGGCAGCGTCTTCGGCATCGCCGTGCTGGGCAATCTGGTCGCCCGCCGCTCGAAGACGGTGTTGCTCGACATGCTGCAGCCCCTGCACCTCCCGCATGAGGTGACCGCCAAGGTCGTCGTCATGGCCAACCAGGGGCAGCACGCTCCCGCGGGCGCCATGCCACCGGCTGTCGATCGCGCCATCAACTACTCGTTCACGTCGGGACTCCACATCGCACTCTGGGTGAGTGGTCTGCTGATCATCGCCGGCGCGCCGCTCGCGCTGGCGGCGATCCGGGGGACGGCGCCGGTGCACGTCGACGCTCGCCACGAGCGGATGGCGGCCGAGCTCGAGCTCAAGACCGAGCCCGAGAACTGATCGGTCCTGATCTGAGGGACGTCGTCGTGAGCGAGTCGAACGAGCCGAGGCGCAGCGGCGTGACGGCCGGCTGGAACGACACCGCCCAGGGGCTGTTCGGGGCGCCGGAGGTGACGGTCGTCGTCGGCGACGAGGCGCATCCCTCGCTGATCAAGGGGCTGGGCCTGCTCGGCCTCGGCCGCGAGCGCGTGATCCGGGTGCCTGTGGACGGGCAGGGCCGCTTGCGCGTCGATGCGCTGCCGGGGATGGACGGTCCTACGATCCTCTGCCTGCAGGCGGGCAACGTGAACACCGGGGCGTTCGATCCGCTGCGCGAGGCGACCCTGCGGGCCCACGAGGCGGGCGCCTGGGTGCACATCGACGTCGCGTTCGGCCTGTGGGCGGCCGCGTCGCCCGCGACGCGGCCGCTCGTCGACGGGATTGCGCTGGCCGACTCCTGGGCGACCGACGCCCACAAGTGGCTGAACACGCCGTACGACTGCGGCCTCGCCTTCGTGCGCGACCGCGAGGCGCTGGCTGCGGCGATGGCGGTGAGCGCGGCCTACCTGACCTTCGACGGGCCGCGGGAGCCCTCAGAGGACACGCCCGAGATGTCTCGCCGGGCCCGTGGCGTCGAGGTCTGGGCGGCCCTCCGCAGCCTGGGGCGCGAGGGTGTCGCCGACCTCATCGAGCGCGACTGCCGTCACGCACGCCGCTTCGCCGAGGGGCTGCGCGAGGCCGGCTACGAGATCCTGAACGATGTCGTGCGCAACCAGGTGCTGGTCTCGTTCGGCGACGAGGAGACGACGCGGCGCGTGGTCGCGGCCATCCAGCGGGACGACACCTGCTGGTGCGGTCCGACGGTCTGGCAGGGGCATACGGCCATGCGCATCAGCGTCACCTCGTGGAAGACCAGCGACGAGGACGTCGAGCGGAGCCTGGCGGCGATGCTGCGCATCGCCGCCGACGTCGCAGCCGCGAAGGCCTGAGCGTCGCGGTCACGCCAGCGGTCGCGCCTGCGCCTACGCCGCCAGCTCGACCACCTGCGGCTCGGCCGAGGCGGTGTTGTTGAGTGCTTCGCTCAGCGACGGGTGGATGGCGTGGGTCGCACGCAGCTGGTCGACCGAGACGCCGGCGCGCACCGCCAGCGCGAACGGATAGATCAGTTCGGCGGCGTGCGGCCCGGCGACGACCGCGCCGAGTATCTGTCCGCCCGGTCCGGCGACGACCTTGACGAGCCCGGCGGTCTGCTCGCTGATGATCGCCTGGGCGACATACTCGAAATCGCCGCGCGCCACGGTGACATGCCCCGGCGCGTGTGCCGCACGGGCGGCCTCTTCGGTCAGTCCCACCTGGGCAAGTTCGGGCACGGCAAAGCAGGTCGTCGGCATCGCCCGCAGGTCGATCGGCAGCTCGCGGCCGGCGAGGAGCGATCTCGCTACGCTGCCGCCCTCGAGCGCCGCCACGGGGGTGAGCTCGATGCCGCCGGCCGCGTCGCCGGCCACCCAGATGTGCGGATCGCTCGTGCGCAGCGACTCGTCGACGACGGGCCGGCCGCCGACCAAGCGCACGCCCGCGTTCTCGAGCCCCAGACCGGCGAGCGCGGGACGGCGGCCTGTCGCGGTGAGCAGACGCTCGGCGGTCAGCTGCGAGGTGCCGCCGTCGCGGGCGCGCAGCGAGAGGCGCAGGCCGCCGCCGCCGGCTTCGACGCGCTCGAGCGAGGCGTCGAAGCGGAACTCCACACCGAGCCCCTCGAGACCCACACGAACCACATCCACGGCCTCGCGGTCGAAGCGTGACAGCAACCTGTCGCCGCGCGCGAGTATGGTCACCTTCGTGCCGAACGAGGCGTAGATGCCGGCGAACTCCATGGCGATGTAGCCGCCGCCGAGGATGGCGAGCGACGACGGCCGTTCGGCGTAGCCGAGGGCGTCGGTGCTCGTGTCGGCCAGCTCGATGCCGGCGACGGTGGGCATGACGGGCTCGGAGCCGGTGGCGATGACGACGGCGTCGGGACGCCAGGAGCGGCCGGCGACCTCGGCACCACCGTCGCTGTCGTCGACGGCGATCACGTCCGGCGCCACGAAGTGCGCCGTGCCGGGCACGAACTCGATGCCACGGCGGGCGAAGTCGGCGCGCTGGTCGCCGACGTAGGCGTGCTGCACGCGCTACTTCCAGGCCATCAGCTCGCTCCAGTCCAGCTGCGGGGGGCGGGGGAACGACAGGCCGAAACGCGCTGAGGCGGCGAGGTCGCGCAGCGACCTCGCCGCCTCATACAGCGCCTTCTTCGGGATGCAGCCTCGCCAGATGCAGGTGCCGCCGGGCTCGAGCGGGTCGGCCACCGTCACCTCGACCCCGGCGGCGGCGAGTTCGCGCGCGGCCTTGGTCCCTGCCGTACCGGCGCCGATCACGAAGGCCGAACGCACTCTGTCCATGATCTTCTCCCTGTCCACCTGCCGGCCCGAATGTGCTGAAGTCGGGATACCCGCCTCGCTGCGATTCAAGAACTGGGCCGTGTTGTCCGACCATGAAACAGGAAGCCGTCCCAGGGCAGGGAGACCCGGTGAGCGACCCCTCAGCGAACGTCATAGGCAGTCACGTCTCGTCGCTTCCCGAAGCGATCGCCGACGTCTGGCCCGTCGTCGACGGCGGCGGCGTCGTGACCGAGCTGGTCCGCACGTGGGAGGACCATTGGTTTGTGCGCCTCGACGCGGACGGCTGGCCGGTCGACGAGATCGCCCAGACACACCATCTCATGCCGCGTGAGGTCTTCCAGACGCTGCTCATGCCGGCGGAATGGCGCTTCATCGCCGCGCGGCGCGTGTCTCGCGGGCTGGCCAAGCTCGAAGACCGGCTACTGTTGCGCGGCGAGTCGCCGCTCGGCGACAGGCAGCAGTTCGAGGTGCTGATCAGGCTGAACGACGGCGCCGGCACCGTCATCGACGAGATCGATACCTGCCCGCCCTACACCCACGTGATCGAGCTCGGCGGCGAGTTCTTCCTGGTGCAGATGCGAGATGTGGCCACGGCCGATGCCGATGCCGAAGCTGCGACCGAAGTCGTTGCCGCGGGGCCTGACCCGGCTCCGGCGGCGCCGACGTCGGAACCCTGCGCGCAGGCGCGGGCGGCGGCGAAGCCTACCGCCGCCTCAGAGATGCCGAGCTCGGACGACGTGGCCGCGTGGGTCGAGGCCGCGGCGAGCGAGGAGGCGAGCGCCACGCCGCGGGCGCGGCGCTCGCCTCCTCGCCCCAGCGAGCCCGAGAATGCGGCCGATCTGCTGCAGGCGCTTGCCGGTGAGTTCGGCGACGAGGAGGACTTCGATGACGGCCCGTCGCTGGATGGGCCGGGAGTCGGCCTCGCGCCGTCGCTCGATGAAGGCATCTGGGGTGACGACGACGCTCCCCCCTCATCGACCCGCAGGCCGCCGAGCCGAGGCTCCAAAGCAGCCGGCGGTGCCGGCGTCACGATGCTCGTCAGTGAGATGAAGAGCTCTGACGAGTTCGAAGAGGCGCGAGCCGCCTCGTTCGCACAGGCCACGGCGTTCCTGACGGCACCGGACCAGACCGCCGCGTCCGACGACGTCCTCAGCCTCGAGCAGGTCCGTGCGGCCGGCTGCTTCGCGTGGGACGAGTTCATGAATCTGTATCTGCCTCACGTCGGCTTTGTCGCCCCGGTACCGTCGACGACGCCCGCGGCCGGCGGAGAGCCGGCCGAAGTCGCTTTTCTGCCTCGGCCCGAGGCGACGGTCCGCCCCGTCGGCTGGCATCACCTGGCCGGCTGTCTCTGCCCCTTCTGCACGCCTCGGGACTAAGGGCTCGCCGGCGGCGAATCGCCGCTACGCGGCCAGCCGCCGCGACAGCTCGTGCACAGTGAGATGGGCGACGTAGACGGGCGACCCGGGCTGGATGCGTCCGCTGTCGGCCAGCAGACCGACGTCGAACGGGTCGAAGCCGATATGGTCGATGAGGGCGGCGACGACCTGCTTCGCGGCCACGTCGTCGCCGGCCAGCGGGATCGCCAACCGTCCCGGTGAGCCCGCTGGCAGGCCCTCGTCGGCGAGGGTGTCCCAGCGGATGGCGTTGAACGCCTTCACGACCGTCGCCCCGCGCAGGTGCTCCTGTAGCAGGCCCGACGAGGTCACCACGTCGCGGTCGATCTCGGGGAAGTCGCCGTCGCGTTTCGGGTAGTAGTTCTCGGCGTCGATCACGATCTTGCCGACGAGCGGCTCGGGGGCGACCGTCGCGTACTGGCCGAACGGGATGGCCACGACTACCAGCTCGCCGAACCGCTCCGCCTCCTCGATGGGCATGGGGCAGGCCCTGGCGCCCAGCTCCTCCGCAAAGGATCGCAGCGACTCCGGGCCGTGGCGGTTGCTGATGCCGACGTTGTGACCCACCTCTACGAAGCGGCGAGCGAGCGTACCGCCGATGTGCCCGCTGCCGATGATGCCGATGTCCATGTCTACTCCTTGCGGTGTTCGGCGCGTGGTACCTGCGCCTCAAGGGATGAAGTACCCCCTGGCGGTCGCTGCGAGTCGTTTCTGCGTTCGTTCGTGGTCGTTCATCGTTGGTCGCGGGCATGGGTTGTCGCCGCGCCGCCGTGGGCAAGTAGCGGAGAAGAAGGCCCCGGGAGGACGTGATCGATGTGAGCGGCAGTGCGCCGGCAGACCCGGCAGCGCCCTCGACTTCTTCGGCAGAGACGGCGGCCGGCCTTGCGTTGAAGTCGGCGGCCGGCCGCTGGGTCATCGTGGCCGCTGTCCTGGGGTCGGGTATCGCCATGATCGACGGCACCGTGGTCAACATCGCCTTGCCGGCGATCGGCCGCGACTTCAAGACCGGCATGGCGACCCTGCAGTGGACGGTCACCGCCTACACCCTGACGCTGGCCGCCTTCATCCTCGTCGGCGGCGCCCTCGGAGACCACTACGGGCGTCGCCGCATCTTCGTCATCGGCGTGATCTGGTTCGCGGTGGCGTCGCTCGCCTGCGGGCTGGCGCCCTCGGCGACCGTGCTCATCGTGGCGCGCGCCCTGCAGGGCGTCGGGGGCGCGCTGCTCACGCCCGGCAGTCTGGCGATCATCCAGGCGACCTTCCGGGCCGAGGACCGTGCTCCGGCGATCGGTCGCTGGTCGGGCCTCGGCGGGGTGGCCACCGCGGCGGGGCCGTTCCTCGGCGGCTATCTCATCGAGGCGGCCACCTGGCGGCTCATCTTCCTCATCAACCTGCCGCTGGTCGTCGCTGTCGTCTGGCTCTCGCTGCGCCACATTCCCGAGAGCTCCGACCCCGACGCCGGTCGCATCGATCTGACCGGCGCGCTTCTCGCTGCCCTCGGTCTGGGGTCGCTCATCTTCGGCCTCATCGAGGGACCCGGTCGGGGCTGGACCTCGGCGACCGTGCTGATCGCGCTGGGCGGCAGCATCGTCGTGCTCGCCGCGTTCGTCGTCGTCGAGCGACGCAGCGAGCATCCCATGCTGCCGCTGTCGATCTTCCGCTCGCGGCGGTTCAGCGCCGCCAACGCCGTCACCTTCGTGGTCTACGGCGCGCTCAGCGGGGCGCTGTTTCTCATCCCGCTGCAGCTTCAGCAGGTGCTGGGCTACTCGCCGCTCCTCGCCGGCATGGCGCTGCTCCCGGTGACCGTCATCATGCTCGGTCTGTCGGCACGGGCCGGCCGTCTGTCACAGCGCATCGGTCCGCGCCTGCCCATGACGGTCGGGCCGATCGTCGCCGGCACCGGCCTGGCGCTGCTTTCGCGGGTCGTCGCAGGAGGCGGGTACGCGCCCGACTTCCTGCCGGCGATCGTGACGTTCGGACTTGGCATGGCGCTGACGGTGGCGCCGCTCACCGCGACCGTGCTGGCTGCGGCGCCGGTGGCTCACGCCGGCCTTGCATCTGCGGTCAACAACGCCGTCGCGCGCGCCGCGGGGCTCATGGCCGTCGCGGTGCTGCCGGCTCTGGCGGGTCTCACTGGCGCCGCGTACCTGCACCCTGCGACGTTCTCCGGCGGGTTCCAGCGGGCAGTGCTGATCGCCGGCGGCTGTTGCGCGGCGGGCGGCCTGCTGGCTCTGGTCACGATACCCGGTCGGTTCCTGCCGCTCGAGCGCGCGAGTCGCGAGCCCGAGCGGTTCTATTGCGCGCTCGATGCGACACCGCTGGAGTGCGGACCGTCGCCGGACGGCGCCGAGGTGACGCCGGCGGTAGCCGGTAGAGAGGCGGCGTGATGACCACCCTGGCTCTGATCGGCGCACCGACGGCCGCGGGCGCGCACTCGCCCGGCGTCGAGAAGGCGCCGGCGGCGCTGCGCGCCGCCGGCCTCGCCGAGGACCTGCGCGCCCGCGGCCTCGCATTGCACGACCGCGGAGATCTGCCCGTGACGCCGTTCCGGCTCGACCGCGAGCACAGGCTGGGGCAGAACGTCCCGGCCGTGGTCGGGGTCGCGCGCGCGGTGGCGGAACGCACGAGCGAGGCCCTGCTCGCCGGCGAGCTACCGCTGATCGTCGGCGGCGACTGCACCATCGTGATCGGCGCGCTGTCGGCGTTGGTGGGCGACGGCGACGAGGCCGGCCTCGTCTACCTCGACGCCCACCCCGATCTCAACACGCCGGCCAACGTCGTCCAGGGCGCGCTCGACTGGATGGGCATGGCCCACGTGCTAGGCGTGCCCACTGCCGTGCCCGAGCTCGCGGCGGCCGGCCCGCGCAGCCCGCTGTTGAGCTGGGACGAGGTCGTGTTTCTGTCCTACGTCGAGAGCGAGGTCACCCCGGCGGAACGCGAACTGCTCGAGGCGCACGCGTCGCGGGCGTTTCCGGCGACGGTCGTCGCCGGCCACGCCCGCGAGATCGCCGCCGCGAGCGCCGCCTGGCTGGCCGAACGGGTGCCGCGGTTCCTGGTCCACTTCGACGTCGACGCCATCGACTTCGTCGACTTCCCCATCGCCGACAATGCCTACCAGCGCAACCAGGGCCTGACGCTCGCCGACGCCATGGAGGCGGTGGCCGCGCTCGCGGCACACCCTGCGTTCGCCGGTCTGGTCGTGACGCAGGTGAACCCCGACCACGCTGTCGGTCAGGGCCCCGTGCTCGAGGAGTTCGCCGAGCGGCTGGCGGCGGCGTTGGCGGGCATCGAAGGTAGTGCCGCCGAGCGCGGTGAGGGCGGGCGAAGCTCGCGTGCCTAGTCGAGCGAGAGCAAGCCACGAGACAGAGGGGAGGAGGCGACCGCATGAGTAACGAGTATCAGAGCGAGCGCGTGCTGGTGACCGGCGCCGAGGGCATGGTCGGACGCGAGCTGGTGCGGATGCTGGTGCGTGCCGGCGCGCTCGTGCGCGCCGGCACGCACGACCGGGCGAGCCTGACCGGCGCCGACAGCGGGCTCGACATGGTCCTGGTCGACTTCGAACGGCCTGCGACCCTGGTCGACGCCATGGCCGAGGTCGAGGTGCTCTACCTGGTGACGCCCCAAGTACCCGCCAGCGTCGACTACGTGCGGGCGGCCGTCGCGGCCGCTCGCACGAGTGGCGTCGGCCGCATCGTGCGTCAGTCGGTCTACAACGCCGCCGACGGCGAGGACGCCATCGCGCGCTGGCACCGCGAGGCCGAAGCGACCATCTCCTCGTCCGGCCTGAGCTACGCCTTCTTGCGGCCCAATGCGTTCATGCAGAACTTCGTGAGCATCTACCGGCGATCGATCGTCGAGCACGACTCGTTCAGCCTGCCGCTCGGCACGGCGCGGCTGAGCAACATCGATACGCGCGACATCGCGGCCGCCGCGACGGGGTTGCTGCTCGACGACGACATCGAGGGGACGGTCTTCACGCTCACCGGTCCCGAAGCGCTCACCGGCCACGAGATGGCGGCCGTGCTCAGCGAGGCGACCGGCCGGCTCATCAGCTATCGCGACGAGCCCGAAGAGGCGGGCAGTCCTGAGCCGGCCGCGGCTCAGAGTGCGGCACGCCTTGCCGAGCGCGAGGCCCTGCGCGAGCTCGGCACTGAGATGCGGGCCGGCCGGCTCGCCGCCGTCACGGGCGATCTCGAACGGCTCACCGGCCGGCCCCCCATCAGCTTCGAGCAGTTTGCCCGCGACAACGTCTGGGCCTTCGCACGCGGGGCGGGAGAGCTCCGCCAGGCGGGCTGACCGAGCCGGTGATCCGACACTCGCGGTCTCGACTGGCGGCGAGATCGGCGCGACGACAGGCATCGCTCGAAGCCGGTAGGATTACGGGCGTGACTCGACCGCGCCACTCATCTCCGGATCACGATCAGGCCGCCGCAGCGACCGTTATGAGCGGTGCGACGGTGAGCGACCGCGTCAACTTGGCGCTGGTCGCCGTCCTTCTTGTAGGTCTGTACCTCACCAGCTTCGATTCGTACCTGCTCTTCCACGCCCTCAGTGAGCTCGTCTTCATGCTCGTCGCTTGTGCGGTTCTGGTCATGGCCTGGAACCTGCGCGGCTTCGTTGAAGACGACTACGCCCTGTTTGTGGGCATCGCCTTGGCGACGGTCGGCTTCTTGCGTCTCATCCACGCACTCGACTACGAGGGCATGGGCGTCTTCGCGACGACGAACCCCAACCATGCGACCCAGCTTTGGGTGGCGTGCGGCTATCTCGCGGCCGTGTCACTGGTGGTCTCGGCGTTCGTCAGCGGGCGACGCATCAACGCCGGGATGGTCGGCATCGTCTACGTCGCCGTGGCGGCCGCGGTGCTGCTGAGTGTGTATGCCTGGCCGATCTTCCCGACCGCTTACCGGACACCCGGGGGCCTGACGGCGTTCAAGAAGGTCAGCGAGTATCTGATCTGCGCGCTGCTGGTAGGCGCCGCCGTCGCCTTGTGGCGCCGGCGGCGCCACATGCCCGCATCGACCGCCCGCTTCATGACGGCAGCGATCGCGGTCTGGGTCGCCTCTGAGATCTGCTTCACGTTCTATGTCGGCGTCTACACGACGCCCAACCTGATCGGCCACCTGCTTTCGGTGCTGTCGGCCCTGTTGATCTACCGCGCCGTGGTCGAGGCGGCGCTGGCCCGGCCGCACACTTTGGCCGTGACCGAGCTGCGCCTGCGGGAGCAGGCCCAACGCGAGGCGGCGATCCTCCACCGGCGTCTCGAGGCGAGCCTGCTGCCGAGCTTGCCCCTCGAGCATCCGCGGCTGCGTTTCTTGACGCGCTACCGGCCGGGCGAGGAGCGGCTCGGTCTGGGTGGTGACTTCTTCGACCTCGCCCATCTCGACGACGGCCGCGTCGCCATCGTGGTCGGCGACGTCAGCGGCCACGGGCCTGATGCGGCGGCTCTCGGCGCGACCCTGCGGGCGAGCTGGCAGGCGCTGACGGCGCGCGGCACGCCGCTGCTCGAGACGGTGGCGACGCTCGAGCGGGTGCTCAGCCGCGAAGCGCCGTCGCCGGAGACCTTCGTCACCTGCATCTTCGCCACACTCGACCCTGCCATGGGCCGCGTCCAGCTGCTCAGTCTCGGGCACCCCGCGCCGCTCGTAGTGGGCGACGACGCCGTCGTCGCCGAGCTGACCTACTTCCCGCCCCTCGGCGTGCCGAGCCGACTGCCGCTCGAGCCGACGATGCTCGCATTGCCGCCGCACGCGACGATGCTGTTCTTCACCGACGGCCTCATCGAGGGTCGGGCCGCTCCCGGTAGCGAGGCCCGGCTCGGTCTCGAGAACCTCGCCGCGCTCGTCGTCGACGAGTGCGCCGGGCGCTGCGACGAGGACGGCCTTGACCGGCTGTTGCGTCGCGTGACCGAGGCGAACGGCGGTCCGCTGCCCGACGACGTCGCCGCGGTGATGGTCGTGCCGGTGAGCCTCACCGTACCCGTCAGCGCCGGCTGAACGGCGGCGGTCTGACACGACGCGCGTTCGGCTGTGCCGGCCGCGCGGCTAGCGAAGCGTCGCCGGGCATATCCTTAATGGAAACGACCAAGGACGGACGACATGGCCGACACACCCAGCGCCGCCGCGGCCGGCACCATCACCATCGGCGGCGACCTGACCGTGAACAGGCTCGGGTTCGGCGCGATGCGCATCACCGGCAAGGGCATCTGGGGCGAGCCGCCCGACCGCGACGAGGCGAAGCGCGTGCTTCGCCGTGCGGTCGAACTCGAGCGTGGACTTCATCGACACCGCCGACAGCTATGGGCCGCGAGTCAGCGAGCGGCTCATCGCCGAGGCGCTGTTCCCCTATCCCGACGGCCTCGTCATCGCCACGAAGGGCGGCTTGCTGCGCCCCGAACCGGGCCCTGGGTGGCCCGTGGACGCGCGGCCCGAACACCTGCGCGAGGTGCTCGAAGGCAGCCTGCGCGATCCTCAAGGCTCGACACGATCGATCTCTACCAGCTCCACCGGCCCGACCCGAACGTGCCCTACGAGGAGTCGGTCGGCGCCCTGGCCGAGCTTCAAGCGGCAGGGCAAGATCCGCCACATCGGCGTCTCGAACGTCGACGCGACCGAGCTCGCGCGAGCTCGCGCGGTGACCGACGATCGTCTCGGTGCAGAACCGCTACAACCCCTTCGACCGGCGACTCCGACGACGTGCTCGACGTGTGTGAGCGCGACGGCCTCGGCGTTCCTGCCGTGGGCGCCGGTGGGGCAGGGCGATGTCGGCGACGACGTCGTCGCCGACATCGCCCGCCGGCACGGCGCCTCTTCCTACCAGATCGTGATCGCCTGGCTGCTGGCGCGCTCGCCGGTGATGCTGCCGATCCCCGGCACCGGCTCTGTCGCACACCTCGAAGAGAACGTCGCCGCGGCCTCGATCACGCTCACGCCCGGCGAGATCGACGAGATCCACGGGATCAAGGACGGCGCCTAGGCCGCTAGACGCACGTCCTATTCACCCCGTGCCGGCAGATGCGATACCAGGAGTGTGAGAGCTCGCAGCTCTCGCCCGGTGACGATAGCGACGCTCCAACCGGCTAGACCCGGTACCGTTCGTCGCCGTCACCGGACCAAGGGGCGGGCGGGGGGGCGCCCGCCCTCACTTTTGCGCTTCCACGGTCAGGTTGACCGACGACGGACGCCCGCCGCCGGTGTGCAGCCGCTGCTCGTTGACCTGCACGCGCGTCGCCAGCCACGGGTTCTCGTCGGTGCCGGGATGCGGCAGGTAGAGCGGGAAGTCGCTCGACGCAATCTGCAGGCGCAGGCGGTGGCCGGGCAGCAGCCGGTAGCCGAGATGGTTCAGGTCGACGTGGACGAGGCGCTCGGGGTCGGGCTCGCCCACGACGATCTGGCCGCGGGTAAGCATGTGGGCGGCGCCGTCGGGCGCCACGTCGAGCAGCTTGGCGAACAGGTGCATGGAGGGGCCGGTCGAGTCGACCCGCAGGTCCGCCGCGACCGGGCCGGCGAGGTCGAGCGGCGCCGCGACGGGCTCGCCGGTGAAGGTCAGCACGTCGGGGCGCCGCTCGACCTCACGCTCGTCGGGGTACTCGAACAGGAACGCGAACGGGTCGTCGACCGTCGAGGGCACGAGGTCAGCGGGGTCGTGCAGCCAGGTGGCGGCCGACGGGCCGGCGGGCGCCGCGGGCAGGAGCGAGCCGCCGCCCGGCCCGTCGGCCGCCCGGCTCGCGTCGCCGAGGTAGAGTCGCAGCTCGCGCACGCCGCTCGGCGGCCACGCCGCCGACTCGCGCCAGCCGTCGTTGCCGAGGTGCCAGCGCACGCGCGGCAGCGCCCCGAGGCGGTCGGCCGAGCACGGCGTCGAAGAACTCGAGCGCCGGTTCGAGGTAGACGGGGATCATGCGCGCGATCGCGTCGTCGTTCGTGTCGTGGTAGCCGTCGGGCGAGAACGGCACGTCGTCGAGCCGGTAGTTCTCGTGGTCGATCGAGTCGACGACCAGGTACTGCAGGCCGGCGCGGTCGGGGCGTCGCGCCAGAGTCATGTAGTCGCGCATGGAGTCGGGCGCGAGGTTGTCGAACCAGCCCACGCTGTGCAGCACAGGGACGCGCAGCCGGTCGAACGGGTGGCCCTCGGGAAACGGGTCGGGACTCGGCGTCCCGCGGGTCTCCCTGGCGAGCAGGATATCGAAGCCGCGCGAGCGCGCGCCGATCGCGGCGAAGGCTTCGTCGAAGACCTCGGCCAGCGGACGATGGCTCCAGTCGACGGCGAAGTCGTAGATGGGGTTGTCGACCCAGTAGTGAGCGAGGTAGTCGGCGCCGTAGAGCGCAGTGACGCCCTCGCCCGACCAGTTCATCGTGGCCAGGTCGGCGCTGGTCACGCGCGGCACGATGGCGCGCAGCGCCGGGTGGCCGCCGGCCACTGCCGCCCACTGGGTGAAGCCGTAGTAGGAGTCGCCGAACATGCACGACCGCGCCGTCCGACCAGGGCTGGCGGACGATCCATTCGAGCGTGTCGTAGCCGTCCTCGACCTCGTGCACGAACGGCACGGTCTCGCCCTCCGAGCGGAACTTGCCGCGCACGTCCTGCACCACGAACGCGTAGCCGCGCTCGGTGACGAACGGCGCCAGCAGCGGCATGAACGTGTAGCGCCCCGCCTTGTCGTAGGGCAGACGGACGAGCACCGTCGGGAGTCGGCCTTCGCCGCCCACGCCGCCGTCGGGCAGGTAGACGTCGGTGGCCAGGCGCACCCCGTCGCGCATCGGGCACCATGACCTGCTCGGCCCTGCGGTCGAGCGCCGCCGGTCCCACCGTGTGCACCGTGATCGCCATCGGTCCTCCTATGATTCGGTGGGCCTGCCTCGAGCTCAGCTCCTCTGCCTGCCCGGCTGTGACGCGGCGGTGTCGCACCGGCTTCCAGCCGCGGCGCGGCACCGCGCTGAGCAGAGCCTTCGTGTAGTCGTGCTGCGGGTGATCGAGCACCTGACCGGTCGGCCCGCGCTCGACGATCTCGCCGCGGCGCATGACGATCGCGTCGTCGCTCACCTGCCGGACCACGGCCAGGTCGTGCGAGATGAACAGGTAGGTGACGCCGGTCTGCGTCGCGGATGTCGGCCAGCAGGTTCAGCACCTGGGCCTGGATCGAGACGTCGAGCGAGGCGACCGCCTCGTCGCAGGATCAGGACCTTGGGCTCCGAGGCGAGGGCGCGGGCGATGGCCACGCGCTGCTGCTGTCCGCCGGACAGCGCGCGCGGCAGCGCCCGCGCGTGACGCGTCGTCGAGGCCGACCTGGTCGAGCAGCGTCGCGATGCGCGCCTCGCGCTCGGCGTGCGACAGGTCGAAGTGCAGGCGCAGCACCTCGTCGATGGCGTCGCGGACGCGCTGCCGCGGGTCGAGCGACGAGAACGGGTCCTGAAAGACGATCTGGATCTCGCGCCCGTAGCGGCGGCGCTCGCGCGAGCCCAGCCGGCCGCGGCCGCGCTCGATGCCGCCGATGACGATGCGTCCGGCGGTGGGCTGCTCGAGCCCCATGATCATGCGCGCGGTGGTCGTCTTGCCCGAACCCGATTCGCCGACGATGGCGAGCGAGCTGCCGGGCGCGACCGCGAACGAGACGTCGTCGACCGCGACGACGTCGGCGCGGCCGCGCCCGCCCGGCTTGCTCACGCGGTAGACCTTGCGTAGCCCCTCGACGTCGATGGCCGGGCCGTCGGGCGCGGCCGGCGCCGTCCCTCGCGGATCCCCGGGAAGGTCACTCATCGGGCTTACCGTCCTCGGCGAGCACACGCTCGTAGCCCTCGGCGAGGCGGCCGCGCAGCTCCTCGGCGCGCCAGCAGCGCACGCGCCCGCCGTCGACGTCGCGCAGCACCTGGCGCTCGTCGCGGCAGCGGTCCACTACGAACGGGCAGCGC
The DNA here is from genome assembly GCA_963833555.1 of uncultured Actinomycetes bacterium. Lineage (GTDB taxonomy): Bacteria > Actinomycetota > Thermoleophilia > UBA2241 > UBA2241 > CAWHYB01. Next base: position 461,469 of record CAWHYB010000002.1, read on the forward strand.
GACGCGAACGGGCAGCCCGCGCTCGACCTCGTAGGCCGACAGCGGCCGGCCCGGGATCGCCCAGAGTCGCGGCGCGCGCTGCGGTCGGGCTCGGCCGCGACGCGAGCAGGCCGGCGGTGTACGGGTGCCTCGCCGTATCGTGCAGCGTCGGCGGCCGGCGCGGTCCTCGACGAGGAAGCCGGCGTACAGCACGGCGATGCGGTCGCAGACCGCGGCCGCCAGCTCGAGGTCGTGGGTGACGAACAGCATGGCGAGCTTCCGCCGCCGGCGCTGGTCGTCGAGGATCGCCATGACCTCGGCCTGCGTCGTGACGTCGAGCGAGGTCGTGGGCTCGTCGGCGAGCAGCAGACGTGGCTCGATCGCCAGCGCCGAGGCGATCATGACGCGCTGCAGCAGGCCGCCGGAGAGCTCGTGCGGGTACTGGCGCAGGCGGCGGGGCGCGTCGTCGATGCCCACGTCCCGCAGCAGCTCGACGACGCGCCCCGACGCCTCGTCGCGGCCGCAGACGCCGTTGGTCACGAGCGCCTCGGTCAGGAAGTCGCCGATGCGGCGCACCGGGTTCACGTGGGTGCGCGGGTCCTGGAAGATCATCGCGACGTCGGCGGCGCGGTAGCGCCGCAGAGCGTCGCGCCCCATGGCGAGCACGGAGCGGCCGTCGAAGACGATCTCGCCGCTCGACGACGGCCCGCGGGGGCAGCAGGCGGATGACGGCGCGCGAAGTCATCGACTTGCCCGCGCCCGACTCGCCGACGAGGCCGACCGCCTCGCCCTCGGCGACGCCGAGCGTCACGTCCTGGATCACCGGCTGCAGGGCGTCACTCGACGGGCAGCTCGACGCGCAGGTCGCCGATCTCGAGCAGGGGCTCATGGCAGCCGTCGTCCCACGTCAGCGCCTGTCCGTCGAGAAGCGGATGGCCAGCCGGTCGCCGAGCAGGTTGAAGGCCACCACCGTGAGCACGATCATCACGCCGGCGTAGATCGATTCCTGCGGGTGACCGCTGAGGATCGACGACTGCCCGTTGGAGACCATCAGGCCCCACTCGGCCGAGGGCGGCTGCACGCCCGAGCCCCAGGTAGGAGATCGCGGCGAGGTCGACGAGCGCGTAGCCGAACGAGAGCGTCGCCTGCACCAGCACGAGCGGCATGATGTTGGGCAGCAGGTGGCGGACGGCGATGCGTGCGTGTCGGCAGGCCCTCGGCGTAGCAGGCGTCGATGTAGGGCAGCGCGCGCTCGCGGATGGCGCCGCTGCGCAGCACACGGGCGATGTAGGGCAGGTAGGCGATCGATAGCGCGATCACCGGGGCGATGAGCCCGCGCGCCGAAGAGCGCCACCGCCAGCATCGCCAGGATGAGCCCGGGAAAGGCGAACAGGATGTCGAGGACGCGCGAGACGACGTTGTCGAACAGCCCGCCGACCCACGCCGAGACGATCGCCAGGAACGTGCCCGCGATCGTCGCGATGAGGATGATGAGGAACGGGCCGAGCAGGCTGAGTCGGGCGCCGTAGATGAGGCGCGACAGCAGGTCTCTGCCGAGCGCAGTCGGTGCCGAGCAGGTGCTGGGCCGAGGGGGCCTGGAAGCGGGCCAGGATGTTCAGCGCGTTGGGGTCGTACGGCGCGATCAGGGGCGCCAGGATCGCGACCAGTGTGACGACGACGATGAACAGGGCGCAGGCGGCCGCCACCGGGTCGACGCCGCGGATCGGTGTGACCGACGCGGGTCGTGATCGGGGCGCGCGGCCCCGTGAGCTGGACGATGTCGTCGATCTCAGCCACCGCGCGTCACCCTCAGCCGGGGGTCGAGCGCCCCGTTCAGGAGATCGACGATCGCGTTGACGACGACGAACACCGCGACCAGCAGCAGCGAGATCGACTGGACGACGGCCACGTCCTTCTGCGAGGTCGCCTGGACGAGGAACGACCCCAGCCCGTTGATGCCGAAGGCCTGCTCGACGACGACGTCGCCGGCGATGAGGCCGGCCGACGGTGAGGCCGGCCACGGTCGTGATCGGGATCCAGCGCGTTGCGCAGCACGTGGCGGCGCACCACGAGGTTCTCGGGGATGCCCCGGCTGCGCGCCGTCTCGACGTGCTCGCGCACGAGCTCCTCGCGGATCGACGTGCGCGTGAGCTGCGCGACGTAGGCGACCCAGGAGATCGCGAGCGCGACCGCCGGCAGCGTGAGGTGCCAGAGCCGGTCCGTGAATCCCGACGCCCGCGCCGAACACAGGGAACCAGCCGAGATCGACCGCGAAGACCGTGATCAGCACGATCGCCGCGACGAACGAGGGCGTGGCGAGCCCGATGCCTGTGACCACGGTGATGGCCGAGCTGATCCGTCGTGTCAGCGCCGGCGATGATGCCCAGGCCGATGCCGGCCACGAGTGATGAGGATCGAGGCGTACGCGACGAGGAAGAGCGTGTTGCCGATGCGCGGCGAGAGCAGCGTGGTGACCGGCTCGCGATAGACGAACGACTGGCCGAGGTTGCCGTGCAGGACGCCGGTCAGCCAGTCCCAGTAGCGCACCGCACACCGGGTCGTTGAGGTGGTACTGCTGGTGGATCTCGGCGATGATCTGCGGCGTGACGTGCCCGCCGGCGAGCAGCGTCGCCGGGTCGCCCGGCGCCAGGTAGAGCGCGCCGAAGATGACGACGCTCGCCACGAACAGCGTCAGGACGAGGCTGATGAGCCGCTGGACGACGAAGCGCCGCATGCCGGACTGCCGCCTCTCGCGCTTCCGCTACGCGGCAGTCCGGCCCGGACCTCCCGGCTCACTTGGCTCCGATCATCGCCAGCGACGGCAGGTAGATGTAGGCGAACGACACCGGCGCCGCCGGTGATGCGGTTGTTCATGAAGAGCGCCTCGTCGTTGTTGGCGATCGGGATCACGACCTGGTCCTTCATGTACTGGGCCTGGGCCTCGGTGACGAGCTGCGCGCGCTTGGTCGCGTCGAAGGTCGCGCGCGCCTTGGCGATGTCGTTCAGCACTGTCGGGTTGTTGTAGTTGATGTAGTTGAAGATGGGCTGCGGCCCGTAGAACAGCGCCAGGTAGTCGAGCGGGTCGGGGATGTCGAGGAAGCCGAACGTCACCATCAGGTCGATGCCCTTGCGGTACGACGGGACGAAGAAGGCGTTCGAGAAGTCGAGCGGCTGCATCTGCTTGAGCTTGATCGTCAGGCCGATCGACGACGCCGCCTGCTGGACCACGCTGCCGAGCTGCAGCTCGGTCTGGTCGCCGGCGAGCAGCGCGAGCACGATCGGCTTGCTCGTGCCCGACTGGCCGGCGACGATCTGCCTTGGCCGCGGCGACGTCGGGGGTGAGCGACGGCAGCGCGTCGTAGGCGGCCTTGTAGATGCTGAGCGCCGCCGGGTCCCAGGCGTTGGGCGGCGTCAGCGCCTTGTTGGGGATGGCGGCGCCGTTGAAGACGGCGTTGACGATCGCCGTCCGGTCGATCGCCATCGAGAGCGCCGTGCGCAGCTCCGGGTTGCTCATCGGACCGGGCTGGCCGGTCGGCACGATCTCGGAGACCGTGAGCCCGGGCCCGAAGTAGAGCGTGCCGCTCGGGCGCCGTCTTGAGCTCGGGGATGCTCGTCGCGGGCACCTCGTAGGCTCCGTCGATCTGGCCCGAGAGCAGGGCGCTGGTGACGGTGCTGGAGTCGACGATGAACTTGACGTTGACCGTCTGGACCTTGGGCGTGTAGGCGGGGTCCCAGTAGTTCGGGTTCTTCTGCAGGACGATCTCGTTGCCGGGGCTCCACTTCTTGAGCATGTACGGGCCCGTGTACATGACGCCGCCCTTGGCGGTGCCGAACGAGCTGCCCGGCCTTCAGCGCGAAGGCCTTCTCGGTGATGCCGCCGGCGATCGTCGCCATCTCCTTGTTGAAGAGCTCGTCGGGCTGCGTGAAGGTGACCGTCACCTGTAGCGGGCCGGTCGCCTTGATGGCCTTGACGTAGGCGAAGAAGCCGCCGTTGACCGGCTGCGACCTTGGGGTCGAGGTTGCGCTGCAGGCTGTAGACGACGTCGGCCGCGGTCAGCGGGTGGCCGTCCCAGAACTTCACGCCGTGGCGGATGTTGTAGACCCAGGTGGTCGGGTTGGGGTTCGTCCACGACTCGGCCAGGCCGGGCTGGATCTTCCAGTCGGGGGTCAGGCGCAGCAGGTAGTCACACATGTTGGAGATCAGCATGTCGGGCGAGTAGTCGGCGGCCTTGGCGTAGTCGAGCGTGGTCGGCTCGCCGGCCGGCAGGTCCCAGGTGATCGGACGAGAGTGTGCCGGTCGCCGGCGCCGTCGTGGACTGGAGTTGCACGCCGCTCGTGGTCGCGCCCGGGGACGAGCCGCTCTGAGTACCGCTGGTCTTGGAGCCACAGCCGGTCACGACCACCAGGAGCGTGACCATCATGAGGCACGCGATGACGGCCTGCGCCGGAATGCGCCCCCCGCCGTTCGTGGCCTGCCGCCATGCCCTTGCAGCCATGTCCCGCCCCCTTCTGGACGGCCGCCGGCGTCCGCCGGCAGCCGGTTCGCCCGATACTCGGGTCCGACCCGGGCGGCCACCGCTCGTCAGAGCCGAGGCCGCCACGCACGCGGTATTCCCACTGCACTCCGTTGGCAACCTGTAGAGGCGTACTGGGCACGGCGCGCTCGACCGGGCGATGCTGCTACGGTTTTGCGGGACGAACGGGCGGGGGATGAGGCGACGATGAGCCGTACAGACCACAACGCGCCGCACCACCACCAGGGAAGCCCCGAGCGCGAGTTCCCGACGCCGTCCAGTCTGCGCATCCCGGCGACCGGCGTCTATCGCACGCAGGAATCGACCCGCTGGTTCATGCAGCACGTGCGTGAGGTGCTGGGGACGGCGGACTTGCGGGGCGCCTCGACACAGACCGATGGCTCGCGGACGAGGGTCGAGGTGCGCCCGCTGCCGGTGGCCCTGCGCGACCTCGACAAGCTGCGGGTAGGGGGCGAGGGTCGGGCCGCCGGCCCGACCCTCGCCGACGCCCTGCAGCGCACGCACACCGACGCGTTCCTGGTGCTTCACCAGGGCACGATCGTCAGCGAGCAGTACTTCCATGGCATGCGGCCCGAGACGCCGCACATGTGGCAGTCGGTGTCGAAGTCGCTCATGTCATGCGTGGCCGGCAACCTGGTCGAGGCGGGCCTGCTCGATCTCGACGAGCGCGTCGCCGCCTACGTCCCTGCGCTGGTCGGGAGTGCCTACGGCGACGCGCTCGTCCGTCACCTGCTCGACATGCAGGTCGGCATCGACTACTCGGAGGACTACGCCGACCTCGACTCAGACGTCAACGAGCTCGACCGGCTCTACGGCCTGCGGGCGCCGCGCGAGCCCGGTCAGCCGGGCTCGACGTACGAGTACGCCTGTGCGGTCCGCAAGCGCGGCGTCCACGGGCGCGACTTCGACTACGTGTCGCTGAACGTGAACGTGCTCGCCTGGGTCATGGAGCGGGCGACCGGCAGGTGGCTGCCCGAGCTCATCCGCGACGAGGTCTGGGCCAAGCTGGGCGGCGAGCACGACGCCTACATCGGGCTCGACGTGGCCGGCTCCGCGCAGGCTGAGAGCGCGGTCTGTTCGAGCCTGCGCGACCTGGCGCGCCTCGGCCTCGCGCTCGCCCACGGCGGCCGGCTGGACGACCATCAAGTGGTGCCGGCCGCGTGGGTCGCGGCCATCGAGCGCGGCGGCGACGAAGAGGCGTTCGCCGCACACGATGAGGCCGGCGTCATGCCCGGCGGCTCGTACAAGCGCGGGTTCTGGATCTCTCGCGCGCTCGATCACGTCGCCCTCATGGGACTAGGCATCTACGGCCAGATGGTCTACGCGAATCCTCAGGCCGATCTCGTCGTAGCCAAGTTCTCGACCCAGCCGCTCGCAGACGACATGGACGCCTTCCGCCTCGAGTTCGCGCTGGCGGAGCGTCTGGCGGAGAAGCTGGGGTAGGCCGGGGCGACGCGACCACCTCGGTGGGAAGATCACGGCCGCTCGGCAAGGGCGCGCCGTCGGCGATGCTCGCGCCCGCACGGGGTACAACCTGACGACAGACTCCATCCGACCGATCGAAGGAGATCACCGTGAGAGTCTTCGTAGCGGGGGCGTCGGGGGTCATAGGTCGCCGGCTTGTTCCCCTGCTGGTGCAAGCGGGTCACGATGTCGTCGGGATGGTCCGCACGCTCGACGAGGTCCGGCGCCTGGAGCAGCCGGGTGTGCGCGGCGTCGCCGTCGACGTCTACGATCGGCGCCGCCTGGCCGAGGTGCTCGCCGCCGAGCGACCCGAGATCGTCGTCCACGAGCTGAGCGCTCTGCCCGCCGAACTCGGTCCCAGCGGCGCGGCGCAATTCGACGCGAACTCGCGGATGCGCACCGAGGGCACGCGCAACTTGGTCGAGGCGTCGGTCGACGCGGGCGTCCGGCGCGTCGTGGCGCAGAGCTACGCGCACGTCTACAAGCCGCAGGGTGGTTGGGTCAAATCAGAGGACGAGCCGCTCAACCTCGGCCCCGACGTGCCCGAGCTGCGGCGCCGCAACGTCGAGGCCATCCAGACGCTCGAGCGGACCGTGCTGGAGACGCCGGGCCTCGAAGGCGTCGCGCTCAGGTACGGCACCTTCTACGGTCTGGACACCGCCTATGGACCGGACGGCTCGATCGCCCGGCTCATGCGTCAGCGGCACTATCCGATCGTCGGCAGCGGCCAGGGGCGGACGTCGTTCATCGACGTCGACGACGCCGCCGCGGCCACGTTGCTCGCGCTGAGCGGCCCGACCGGCATCTACAACATCACCGACGACGAGCCGGCGCCGATGGCCGACTGGGTGCCCGTCTACGCGCGGCTGCTGGGAGCGCCCCACCCGCGGCGCGTGCCGGCGTGGGTCGTCCGCGTGATGGGTCGCGAACATTTCATCTACCGCGCGACCGAGCAGCGCGGCGCCTCGAACGAGAAGGCCAAGCGCGAGCTCGGCATGACCTTGCGGTTCCCGACCTGGCGTGAGGGCTTCGAGGCGGCCCTCAGCCAGGCTGTGGCCGCGTAGAGATCGGAGTCGCACGATGAGTCCTTCCCCTGAGTGGAAGTCCGAGAAGCCGCGGTCGCTGGCCGGCTATCTCGAAGCGCTCAGCCGCCCAGTCTTCTCGACAGGGATGAGCTGGCGCGTGGTCGAGGCCAAGTGGGACGGCATCCGCGCCGCCTTCGCGGGGTTCGATCCCGAGAAGGTCGCGGCCATGACCCCGGCCGACGTCGACCGGCTGGCCGAAGACACGCGGGTGATCCGCAACCGCAAGAAGATCGAGGCGATCATCGGCAACGCCGAGCGCATGCTCGAGCTCGACCGCGAGCACAGCGGGTTCCGCCGCTACCTCGAGTCGCGTGGCGCCATCGACGACACCGTGGCCGCGCTGCGTCAGGAGTTCCGGTTCGTCGGTGAGACCGGTGCCTACATCTTCCTGTGGAGCGTCGGCGAGCCGGTGCCATCGCATGAGGACTGGGCGGCCGCCCACCGCAAGCGCGTCGCCTGACGAAGAAGTCGCATGAGCCGTGTGGCCTCGCGTCTGCGTCTGGTCGCCCGCCTGGCGCGGGCGCGCGCCGGGGGCAGGCCCCATACCCTGAGCCACCTCGTGACGGGCCGCTGCAACGGCCACTGCGCGACGTGCCTCTGGCGCGACCCCGACCGTGACGAGCTCGCCACCGACGACGTCGTCTGGCTCTACCGCCAGGCCGGCGCCGCCGGCCTGGCGCAGCTCGTGGTGTGGGGCGGCGAGCCGCTGCTCCGGCAGGACCTGCCGGAGCTGCTGCTCGCCGCCCGCCGCGCCGCGCTTTCGACCACGCTGATCACCAACGGCTGGTTCCTTGCCGAACGCTGGCCCGAGCTGCGCGGCCATGTCGATGCGCTCATCCTCAGCCTCGACGACGTCGGCGAGGCCCACGACCACTTGCGCGGCCTGCCCGGCCTCTACGAGCGGCTCGAGGCGGTCGTCGCTCTTCTGGCGAGCGACGAGTTGCGCCCGACACTGCTCGTCAACACCGTCCTCTCACGGCTGAACGAGGGCGCACTCGAACGGGTCGCGCCCGTCGCCCGGCGCTGGCGCGCCGGCCTCTACTTCTGCCCGATGGAGACCGGATCGATGGTGGCCTCGGGGTTCGTCGGCCTGCACGAGGAGCTTGCGCTCGGGCCCGAGGGGCTGAGGGCGGCGGCCCGCAGGGCCGCCGCCCTCAAGTCCTCGGGCTATCCGATCCTTGCCACGCGTCGCTATCTCGACCTGCTCGCCCGCGACCCCGACGTGCGCGACTACACCTGCCGCGCACCCCGGGCGCTGCTGACGGTCGAATCAGACGGCGCCTTCCGCGACTGCCTGCGCACCGAGATGCCGTTGACGAGCGTGCGGGAGCTGCGCGGCCGCGGCGGCAGCCTCAGCGATGTGCTCGCCCTGCCACGCCGCGTGGCGCTGGTGGACCAGGCGCTCGCCTGCACCAAGTGCAACAACGCCGACATCGTCGAGCTGTCCTGGCTGTGGGACCTGCGTCCGGCCATGGTGCGCAAGGTCGTCGAGCTGGCGCGGCTCTAGGCGGGCGTCGCGACCGCCGGGGTCGCGACCGCGGGGCCGCCTCCGAGCCGTGCAGTCGTGGCTTCCACCCCCCACAGGTGCTGCACTGCGTAGGCGCGCCAGGGGCGCCACGTGGTGGCGCGCGAGGCGTCGCCGCCGAGCGCCGCTAGTGCCTGCACGACGCCGTGGTCGGTCGCGGGGAAGGCGTCGGGGTCGCCGAGCCGCATGAGGATGTACTCGACGGTCCAGGGGCCGACTCCGGGCAGCCCCAGCAGCCGCTCGCGCAGCGCGTCGCGGTCGGCGCCGGGGCTGAGGTCGAGCTCCTCGTTGACGATCGCGGCGGCGAGAGCTTGGATGGTGCGTTGGCGCGACGCCGGCATCGGCAGCAGCACCGGATCTGCGGTGGCGAGCGCCACGGCAGACGGGAACGTGAAGCGCAGCGAGTCGTGCGGGGCGGCGAGCGGCCGACCCAGGGCGGCGCTCAGCCGCCCGGCGATGCCGCGCGCGGCGCCCACCGAGATCTGCTGGCCGAGGACGGCGCGGAACGCCAGTTCCGCGCCGTCCGCGGCACCGGGCACGCGGCGGCCTGGGGCGGCGCGCACGAGCGGCGCGAGCAGCGGGTCCGCGGCGAGCGCCGCATCGACCGCCGCCGGGTCGGCATCGAGGTCGAACAAGGCGCGGCAGCGGCCGACGGCCATCGCCAGGTCGCGGAGGTCGGCCAGTCGCAGGACACACTCGACATGGCCGTCGCGCGGCGTCAGTTCGGCGATGGCCTCGCCGTGCGGCAGCCGCAGCGTGCGTCTGTAGGTGCCGCCGTCGACCTGCTCGATGCCAGGGATCGCGCGTTCGGTGAGGAAGCCCAGCAGGGCAGGGCCGTCGAACGGCTCGCGGCGGGGCAGGCGCAGCACGATGGTGCCGAGGCTTCCAGCGGCCGTCGGCGGGGAGGCGGCGCTGTCGCGCCGCCTCCCCGCCCGTCGCCGCATCTCGGTCGGGGTCTGGGCGAAGACCGCGCGGATCGTGTCGTTGAACTGCCGCAGGCTGGCGAAGCCCGCCGCGAAGGCGACCTCGTTGAACGGCAGCGCCGTGGTCTCGATCAACAGGCGGGCGGTATGAGCGCGGTGCGCCCTCGCCAGGTCGAGCGGGCCGGCGCCGAGCTGCTCGATCAGCAGCCGGCGGAGATGACGCGGGCTGTAGGCGAGGCGCCCCGCCAATCCCTCGACACCCTCGCGGTCGACGACGCCGTCCTCGATGAGCCGCATCGCGCGGCCTGCGACATCGGCGTTCAAGTTCCACTGCGGCGATCCGGGGGCGGCGTCGGGCCGGCAGCGCAGGCAGGCGCGGTAGCCGGCGGCCTGCGCCGCCGCCGCGGTCGGGTAGAAGGTGACGTGCTCGGGCTTGGGGGCGACGGCGGGGCAGCTCGGCCGGCAGTAGATCCGCGTCGTCGAGACGGCGACATAGAACCAGCCGTCGAATCGGGCGTCGCGGCTGCACATGGCGCCGCGGCAGGTCTCGTCGTCAGGCAACATGACCTCAGTCTACCCCGCCGGCGAAGCGAGGCTGGCGGGAATCGGCCATCGGCGTCCTGGGCGGCCGTGCCCGGCCGAGAACCGCCAGCCGGTGACGTGCTCACGGGGCATCCTCTCGGTACAGACGGGGCATGAAGGCCGAAGAGAAGCGACGAAGGGATGAACAGAGATGGACGACACGACGATGACCGCGCCGGACACGGCGCGCATGACCGTGGACACACGCCTCGGCGCTCTCGAGCTGGTCGCCCTCGACGGACACCTCACCGAGATACGACTGCCCGGGCCGCTGGTCCCGCTGCCCGAGCCCGTCCGCCCGAGCCGCCAGGCCGGGCAGCCCGCGACCCCGGCGCCGGCCGGCTCGTCGGGCCGCGTGCTCGCCGAGGCGCGCCGGCAGCTCGACGAGTACTTTGCCGGCAAGCGGCGCGCCTTCGACCTGCCGCTCGACCCGCGCGGCACCTCGTTCCAGCGCGCCGTCTGGGACGAGCTGCGCGAGGTGCCGTTCGGCCAGACGGTCACCTACGGCGAGCTGGCGCGGCGTGTCGGCCGTCCCGAGGCGGCACGCGGGGTGGGCGCCGCCATGGCGGCCAATCCCCTGCCCATCGTCGTGCCGTGCCACCGCGTGGTCGGCAGCAGCGGCGGCCTGACCGGCTTCGGTGGCGGTCTTCCGCGCAAGCGCCTGCTCCTCGAGATCGAGGGCGCGGCGAGGATCGAGGATGCTTGAGGCCGGTCTCTGATGCGGGCGCGGGCCGCCGGTGGCGGCCCGCGCAGCCCGGGCTGCACTGGGCCGAGTGGGGCGCCGAGTTCCTGGGAACGGCGTTGCTCCTGCTCGGCGGCCTCAGCGCCGTCGCTCTCGACTTCGGTGTCGCTTCGCCGGTCGCCGCGCATGTCCCGTCGGTGTCGCTCCGTTTGCTGCTCACCGGCCTCCTGTTCGCGGGCACGGGTAGCCTCGTCGCCGTGTCGCCGCTCGGGCGTCTGAGCGGCGGCCACATCAACCCGGCCGTCACGCTCGCCTTCTGGGGCACCGGCCATGTGCACCGGTACGATGTGGCGGGCTATGTCACCGGCCAGTGCCTGGGCGCGATCGCCGGCACCGCAGTGTGGAGCGTGCTCTGGGGCGCGAGAGCAAAGAGCGTGACGTATGGCATGACCTACCCCGGCCACGGACTCAGTGCGGGCGAGGCGGCCGTCGTCGAAGGTCTCATGACGGCCGCCCTGATCCTCGTCATCATGCTGTTCGTGTCGAGTACGCGCACCGCGCGCTGGACGCCTGTCGCCGCCTGGTTGCTGATCGCCGTGTTCGTGTGGCGGCTCGCGCCGTACACGGGCACGAGCTTGAATCCGGCTCGCAGCCTGGGACCGGCCGTGGTGGCTCGCAACTTCCACGACTACTGGGTGTATCTGGTGGCTCCAGTCGCGGGTGCGGGCGCCGTGGTGACCGCCATGCGGCTCTCGCCGCGCAAGCTCGTGCCGCTCACGGCGAAGCTGTTCCATCACCCCGGGTACCGTTCGGTCTTCATGACCTCCGTGGCGGCGGACGAGGGCGGGGAGGGGCGGGCGGCGCGCAGCGCCGCCCGCCCCTCCCCGCCCTCCAGCGCTTGAGTCCCGCGAGCCGCAACGGCGTGCCGCGCGCAGCGCACGGGAATCCCGCTCGACGACTCCTTGTGCCGGCGCAGCCCGGCGGCGAGGGGGCAGCTCACTCCCTCCTGACGCGGACGGCGTCGGAGCGGACGACACTCACACGAAGGATGGCGAGACTATGGCGGATGGCAGGGAACTGGAGGGCAAGACGGCCCTCGTGACCGGGGCCGGCAGCGGCATCGGCAACGCCGTCGCCGAGTGTCTGGGCAGGAACGGCGCGAACGTGGTCGTCAACTACTCCCACCGGGCCGAGCAATCCGAGGAGCTGGCGGCCGCGCTGACGGCGGCGGGCGGCCGCGCCATCGCGGTCAAGGCCGATGTCACCGTTCGCGCCGAGGTGCAGGCGATGGTCGATCGCACCCTCGCCGAGTTCGGCCGGGTCGACGTGCTGGTCAACAACGCCGGCGTCGAGACGAGCGTGCCCATCCTCGATGTGACCGACGACCAATGGGACGGTGTGCTGAGCGTCGACCTGAAGGGGGCGTTCCTCTGCCTGCAGCTCTGCGGACGGGTCATGAAGGAGCATGGCGGCGGCTCGATCGTCAACATCTCGTCGGTCCACGAAGACCTGCCGTTCCCGGGCTATGCCTCGTACGCTGCCGCCAAGGGCGGGCTGCGCATGCTCATGCGCAACGCCGCGCTCGAGCTGGCGCCGTTCGGCATCCGGGTGAACAACATCGCCCCCGGCGCCATCGCCACACCCATCAACGCAGCCACGCTGCACGACGAACAGAAGCTCGCGACGCTGGCGCGCATCATCCCGCTGGCGCGCGTGGGCAGGCCCGAAGAGGTGGCCGAGGTGGCTCTGTTCCTTGCCTCCGACCGCTCGTCGTATGTCACCGGTTCGACCTACTACGTCGACGGCGGCATGGTGCGCTACGCCCAGGCGGTCTAGCCGCCACTGTCCGAACTCAAGCCGAGGAGAGACCGATGCCTCACGAGCTCGTTGTGCTGGACGGCAGCACGTTCTTCCTTTCCGACGACAACGGGGACGTGCTGCCCAGAGACCAGGCCAACGGCTTCTTCTTCGCCGACATGCGTCACCTCTCGAGCTGGGAAGTGCTGGTCGACGGCCGCCCCCTGCTCGTTCTCACGAGCGCCAACGTCGACTACTACTCGGCGCGCATCTTCCTGACGCTGCCCGAGGCGCGGGTCGGCGTCAATCCGCCCCTTTCGGTGCGGCGGGACCGCTTCGTCTCAGAGGGCGTCCACGAGGACATCGTCGTCGAGAACAACAGCGACGACCCCGTCCACGTGCGTGTCGATGTGCGCTTCGGGGCCGATTTCGCCGATCTCTTCGAGGTCAGGGAGAAGGGCGCGAAGAAGGGCCGCCGCAGGACGAAGGTGAGCGGACCGGACCGGGTGCTTCTCAGCTACGAACGCGAGGGATACCGGCGCGCCACCGAGATCGTCTTCAGCGCGCCCGCCACCCTGAGTCCCGACGGCGCCCGTTTCGAGCTCGAGTTGGGACCGCGCGCGACCTGGCAGACGTGCTGTGACATCTCGGCCGAAGTAGAGGGTGTGCTCCACAGCGCCGAGCTGAAGGACGGCGACTTCGGCAAGGGCGAGCCCGACATGCCGGTGACGATGCGCCAGTGGCTGGCTGAGGCGCCGCGGCTCGAGACCTCGTGGGACGCTCTGCGCCACACCTACCACCAGACCTGGACCGACCTGGCCGCTCTGCGCTTCCGGCCGTTGCCAGACCTGCCGCGCTCACTGCCGGCGGCCGGTATGCCGTGGTTCATGGCGCTCTTCGGCCGGGACAGCCTGATCACGTCACTGCAGGCCCTACCGTTCCAGCCTCACCTTGCCCACACGGCGCTCGAAGTGCTGGCAGAGCTGCAGGCCCGCGAGATGGACGACTTCCGCGACGCAGAACCCGGCAAGATCCTGCACGAGCTCCGCCGCGGCGAGCTGGCGGTCCTCGGCGACTTGCCGCAGAGTCCCTACTACGGCACCCACGACGCCACGCCGCTGTTCCTGATCCTGCTGGACGAATACGAACGCTGGACCGGCGACGTCGAGTTCGTGCGCGATCTCGAGGTGCCGGCCCGGGCTGCCCTGAAATGGATCGAGACCTACGGCGACCTGGATGGTGACGGCTACCTCGAGTACAAGACGCGGTCGACGAACGGGCTCGGCAACCAGTGCTGGAAGGACTCGTGGAACTCGATCCTCTTTCACGATGGCACCCTGGCCGCGCCGCCCATCGCGACCTGCGAGATCCAGGGCTACGCCTACGACGCGCGGCTGCGCACGGCGCGGCTGGCGCGGCTGGTCTGGAACGACGAGCCGCTCGCCGAGCGGCTCGAACGCGACGCAGCCGCGCTCAAGCGCCGCTTCAACAGCGACTTCTGGAGCGAGCAGCGCGGCTACTTCGTGCTCGCCCTCGACGGCCAGAAACGCCAGGTCGACGCGCTGACCTCGAACACCGGGCACCTGCTGTGGAGCGGCATCGCCGACGACGACCATGCCGACCAGATCGTCGCCCGCCTGATGGCTCCCGACATGTTCACCGGCTGGGGATTTCGTACGATGTCGTCGCAGGACAGCGGCTACAACCCGATCGAGTATCACGACGGCACGGTCTGGCCGCATGATGCCGCGATCATCGCCGAGGGGCTGCGGCGCTATGGCTACCACGCCGAGGCCGGCCGGGTCGCCCAGGCGCTCATCGAGGCGGCGCAGCAGTTCGACCACCGGCTGCCAGAGGTGTTCGCCGGGTTCTCTCGTGAGGACACGCTGATCCCGGTCGAGTACCCCACGGCGTCGTCGCCGCAGGCATGGGCGGCGGGTGCGCCGCTCATGGCGCTGCGCACGCTGCTCGGCATCGACGCAGTCGATGGCCGTCTGCGGGCGGACCCGCACGTACCGGCCGCGATCGGACGGCTGGCCCTGCGGCATGTCCCGCTGCGCGGCACGTTCGTGGATGTCGTCGCGGCCGCCGGGCGTCGTGCGGCCCCCGCACCCTCGCCTAGCAGTCGAAGGTAGAATCCTCGCCGAGAGCCGTGTGCGGCGGGGGCAGACGAAAGGCAGGGGGCCATGGGGGAGGGACCGACGACCAGCGAATATGGCGGTTTGGGCGACGAGACGAGGGCGGCCGGCGCGTTCGCGCCGGCCGATCCCGTGGTCAAGGACCCGGCTCGGTTCGATCCGCGCCGCCCCATCGAGCGCGAGCTCGAGATCGGGGTGCGCGACGGCTTCACCCTGACCGCGGTCGGCGACTGCATCGCCACCAGGCCGCTGGCCGCCTATCTCGGCGACGCCGGCTTCGCCGCCATCGTGGACGTGCTGCGCCGCGGGCACGTGCGCTTCGGCAACTGCGAGATGACGGTGCTCGACATCACCGGGTTCAAGGGTTACCCGCACGCGTGGGAGGGCGACTACCCGATGGTCGGCCAGCCCGAAGTCGCTGCCGATCTTGCGGCGCTCGGCTTCACGCTTGTCTCGCGCGCCAACAACCACTCGCTCGACTGGGGCATCGAGGGGATGCGCGAGACGTCGCGGCGTCTCGACGCCGCCGGTCTCGCGCACGCCGGCGTGGGTGATCACCGCGGCCTCGCCCGGGCGCCGCGCTATGTCGAGACGCCGGAGGGCCGCGTCGGCCTGGTGTCGTTCGCGTCGACCTTCCTGCCCGTCTCGGAGGCGCTGCCCTACCGCGACGCGGCCCCCGGCCGCCCCGGCGTGAACGCCTTGAAGGTGACGACGAAATGGGTCGTCACCGCCGAGGTCATGCGAGCGCTGGCGGTGATCCCTGCCGACGAGTCGGCACACCAGGAGACGAACGAGGCCGCCGTGGCGGCAGACGGCGTGCCGCAGCGCCTCACGCGCTTCCGCCTCGAGTTCGAGCTCGGCGATGAGCCTGGTACCAGCTACGAGGTCGACACCGAGGACCTCGCCGACATCCTGCGCAACGTGCGACTCGGCAAGCAGCACGCGGACTTCCTGATCGCGGCTCTGCACTCGCACGAGGCACGCAACGAGCTGCCGTTCCCCGAGGCCGCGCTGCTGCCGGCCGACTTCGTCCGGCCGGTGGCGCACGCCGCCATCGACGCCGGCGCCGACGCCTTCGTCTGCGCCGGCACCCACAACCTCGGCCCCATCGAGGTCTACCGCGGCCGGCCCGTCTTCTACGGTCTCGGGAACTTCATCTGGAGCGACCTGCAGGAGCCGCTGGCCGCCGATCTCTACCACTCCGACGCCGCGCGCCGCCGCATGGCGGCGGCCTTCGTGCATCCGGAGCGCGCCACGCACGCCGACTACACGGCGGCGACCGAGGCCGTCGACTTCGCCAACGAGTGGATCTTCGAGAGCATGGTGACGAAGAGCGTCTTCGCGGGCGGGCGATTGAGCGAGCTCGAGCTGCATCCGGTCTGGCTGCGCTACGGCGAACCGTTGACGAAGAGCGGTATCCCCATGCCGGCGCCGCCCGAGCGCGCGCAGAAGATCCTCGCCTGGCTCCGAGAGATGTCGGCGCCCTATGGGACGGAGATTAGGATAGAGGACGGTGTCGGGCGCGTGCGCATCGCGGCCGGTGACGCTGCGCCTGCGCCGACCACCGAGCTCGCCCCGGCGCACGGCCAGGTGTAGCTGCTCTCGTCTCTTGCGAACAGCAAGAACAACGGCTGACCCTATTGGCCGGTCGTCATCGGCGGCAGCGACGACAGCTGAAGGAAGACGACGTCGGTCACGGCGTGACTGGCCTTCGCCCCCGCTGGACGGACCAGCAGGAGGCTCTTCGCGTCTACGCGAGTCCAGCCGCCGCGGCTTATCTGCACGTAGATTCGCGTCGTCGTGTCGGCGAGGAAGGTGCGCGGGGCCACGCCGAATGAGATATAGCGGGCGGCCGCCTGAACCGAGTTGGCGATTGGACGCCCAGGCTGTGTCGAGAAGAGACGCTGCGGTGCCTTGTCTGGGGCTGGCGACCACCACAGCGAGGTCCAATCGGCGTAGGGGAAGGCGATCGCGGTGCCGTCTGTACAACGCCCAAGCTTGCGGCCGTTTCCGGCCATGTCACCAGAAGTCGCCACGGCCTCCGAACATATGGCAGATCGCGTGGCTGCCAACGATGTAGACGACCTACCTGTGCGGCAGAGCCAGCTCGACCCGGCCAACGGCGACGGTCGTTGCGCGACGCGTCCCGCGGTGGTAGACCCGCACCCGTACGGGGGCCGTCGCCACCGTCGTCGATGACCCCGTCGAGGCGCGAGCTTGGGGGGAGTCATGGAACAGATCTGTCTCGTCATCCCGATCAACGAAGGCAAGGGCGACGTCGCGCGAACGTTCATGCGCGAGCTCGAGATGGAGCGCAAGGACGAGTACGCGGTTTCGGAGCGTCGCATCGGCATCGACAAGGAGGTGTGGTTCCTCGCGGCCGCACCGGGCGGCGACCAGCTCGTCGCTTACATGGAGACCTTGGACTTCATGAACGCGCTCGGGCTGTTCTCGCAGTCGCAGGATCCGTTCGACCTGTGGTTCAAGGAGCGCCTGTGCGAGGCGACGGGACTCGACCTCAACCATCCTCCCGAGATGGAGCTCCCCGAGCTTCTGTCGGCCTACTCGTCGCTCGAGCCCGGCAAGATCTGGATAGCGCAGCACTGACGGCTCGGCGTGGCCTGACGATGGACGGGCCGGGCGGCCGCCGGGGCTGTGACACACGACAGCCGGCGCAGGCGCGGGCAACTTGTGGTTCTCAGGCGACCTCGGCGCTCTCGACGTCGCTGCGCGAGTGCGCCCGCTCTTCCGCCTCGTCTGTGACCGTCGTGTCCCGGTGCCGATCGGCGGCCTGCGGCCGGAACTGCGTGCGGTAGAGGTCGGCGTACAGCCCGCCGGCGGCGAGCAGCTCGTCGTGGCGGCCGCGCTCGACGATGCGGCCGTCGTCGAGGACGAGGATCTGATCGGCGTCGCGCACGGTCGAGAGCCGGTGCGCGATGACCAGCGAGGTGCGACCCGCCAGCGCCGTGTTCGAGCGCGCGCTGCACGGCGACCTCGGACTCGGAGTCGAGGTGCGCGGTCGCCTCGTCGAGCACGACGACGTCCGGCGCCTTGAGCAGCAGCCGGGCCAGGGCGAGGCGCTGCTTCTCGCCGCCCGACAGCCGGTAGCCGCGGTCGCCGACCACGGTGTCGAGCCCGTCGGGCAGCGACTCGACCAGCGCCAGGATCTGGGCGCCGCGCAGCGCCTCCTCGAGCTCGTCCTCGGTCGCGTCGGGCTTGGCGTAGAGCAGGTTGGCGCGGATCGTGTCGTGGAACAGGTGCGCGTCCTGGGTGACCATGCCGATCATCTCGCGCAGCGAGTCGAAGGTCGCGTCGCGCACGTCGATGCCGTCGATGCGCACGGCGCCGCCGCGCACGTCGTAGAGCCGCGGCGACGAGCTGGCTGATCGTCGTCTTGCCGGCCCCCGAGGGACCGACCAGCGCGACGAGCTGTCCGGGCTCGGCCACGAAGCTCACGTCGAACAGCACCTGCTTGTCGGGGGCGGCGCCGTCGAGCGTCGCCACCGACTCGAGCGAGGCCAGCGAGACCTCGCGCGCTCGTCGGGTAGGTGAAGTCGACGTGGTCGAACTCGACGCGGGCCGGTCCGCGCGGGATCGCGACCGCACCGGGCTTCTCGGCGACCATGGGCGGCAGGTCGAGCACCTCGAAGACGCGCTCGAACGAGACCAGCGCGGTCATGATGTCGACGTTGATGTTGGAGAGCGCGGTGAGCGGGCCGTAGAGCCGGTTGAGGTAGGCGGTCAGGGCGACCACGGTGCCGACGTCGAGCACGCCCGTGCACCGACATGCACGCCGCCCCAGCCGTAGACGAGCGCGGTGGCGAGCGAGGCGGTCAGCATCAGCGAGATGAAGAAGATGCGGGCGTACATCGCCTGGGTGACGCCGATGTCGCGCACGCGGCCGGCTTGCCGTCTGAAGGCGTCGTCCTCGTCGCGCGGGCGCCCGAACAGCTTCACCAGCAGCGCGCCGGCCACGTTGAAGCGCTCGACCATGGTGGTGTTCATGTCGGCCTGCAGCTCGTAGCGCTCGCGCGTGATGGCCTGCAGGCGGCGGCCCAGCCAGCGCGCCGGCAGCAGGAACAGCGGCAGCAGGACGAGCGAGACCAGCGTGAGCTGCCACGACAGGAAGAACATGACGACGAGGACGAGCGCGACGCCGATGAGGTTGCCGACCACCGACGACAGGACGTCGGTGAACGCCTCCTGGGCGCCGGTGACGTCGTTGTTCAGGCGGCTGACGAGCGCGCCGGTCTGGGTGCGGGTGAAGAAGGCGATCGGCATGCGCTGCACGTGGGCGAACACCTGGGTGCGCATGTCGTAGATGAGGCCCTCGCCGACGCGGGCCGCCACGAAGCGCTCGCCCAGCGAGAGCGCCGCGTCGACCAGGGCGAGACCGGCGACGAGCACGGCGAGCGCCACGATCAGCGCCGCGCCCGGTGGCCGAGGATGCCGCGGTTGATGATCTCGCGATAGATGAGCGGGTTGACCGCGCCGATGACGGCGTCGATCACGACCAGCACGAGGAAGTAGGCCAGGAGCTTCTTGAAGGGCGCGACGAAGCCGAGGATGCGGCGGGTCGTGCCCTTGGCGACCTTGACCTCGCTGACCGACCGGTCGCGGCGCAGCGAGCGCATCGCGCTGAAGTTGTTGGGGCCCATCAGCAGGACGCCTCGTCGTTCAGTTTGGACAGGAGGTGCGCCAGGTCGCGCTGTTCGGCCGGCGAGAGCCGGCCGAACAGCGCGTTCGCCCCGGCGCGCCTCGCAGCGCTCATGCGCTCGAGCAGCGAAGCGCCGTCGCTGGTCAGCCCGACCAGGACTGAGCGCCGGTCTTTGGGGTCGCCCCGGCGGGCGACCAGACCGGCGTCTTCCAGGCCATCGATCATCGACGTGGCCGAGCGCGGCGCGATCTCCAGCCGCCCCGCGAGGTCACTCATGCGCGCCGTGCCGCCGGCGCCGGCGAGCGTGCGCAGCATGCGCGCCTGGGCGAAGGTCAGACCGAGCGGGGCAAGCTCGGTCCGCGCGCCGCGCCTGAGCCGCCACGACGTGCAGGCGAGCAACTCAGCGAGCTGCGTTGCTGCCTCGGGGTCGGTCGATGTGGCCGTGTCGGCGCCGGGTGTGATCATCGGGACTCCTGACTCGTGACGGTGCTGAGGAACCTCGGAGGCAACCTCATAGTGAGTGTACCACGTAATGAGGAAGTCTCATCAAATGACGGGGCGGGCCCGTCGGGCCCGCCCCGCGGTGTGAAGACCTCGGCCTCCTACGACCAGCGCGTCTTTGGCCGCTCCTGCTACACGCCGTCGAGGTACACGTCGACCCGCTCGGGCTTGGGGATGCAGTCGCGCATCCCCTTCTCGCCGCCCCCGCGTTTGTCACCCTTTGAGCGCCGGTTCGCCTGCCCCAGAGCACCCCCCGCGCAGTAGACTCACACGTGTCAACCGGAGCAGGGAGGCGCAATGGAGGCATCCGACACCGGGCCGATGGTGCTGATCGTCTACGCGACGCGCCACGGCTCTACCGGCGAGGTCGCCGAGGCGGTCGGCGACGAGGTGCGCAAGGCCGGCGCACGTGTCGTCATCGCGCCGGCCTCATCGGCCGTCGCACCCGAAGGCTTCGATGCGGTGGTGATCGGCGGTCCCATGATCATGGGCTGGCACCGCGACGCGCTGCGCTTCGTGAGTCGGCACCGCGACGCGCTCGCGACCCTGCCGACCGCCTTCTTCATCACGGCGATGTCGCTCACCGACACCGGCGACGACCGCATCGACGGCGTCCCGGTCGTCGCCGACCCATGGCTCGCCAAGAAGCCGGCCGCGGCCGGCAAGCTGAGCTATCGCGAGCGCTACGCGCGGCCGGCCCACTACCTCGAAAAGGCCTTCAAGCAGGCCCCGACGGTGCGGCCGCGTAGCGTTGCGTTCTTCGCAGGCTCGCTCGATCTCACCAAGATGAACCTCTTCGAGAAACTCTTCGTGATGCTCGTCATCGGCGCCACGCCCGGTGACGGCCGCCACTGGGAGGCGATCCGCGAGTGGGCGCACGGGTTGCCGGGGCTGCTCCGCGACGAGTGACCGGAGCGACCGCTCAGGTCGCCGTCGATCCGATCAGGCTGAAGCCGCTCTGCCACGGCCAGCCGTTGCGGACCTGCAGGCCGATGTTGAGCAGGGCCATGCCCTCGAGCACTCGCGCCTTGCTGAGGTCACCCACGTCGATGGGCCGGAACCCGACCGAACGGGTCAGCTCGGCCACCGTGGCCTTCGCCTCGTCGTCGTCGCCGGCGATGTAGGCGTCGAGCTGGGCACCCCCGGTCGTGCCGGTGGGCATGACCGCGGCGAAGACGGTGTTGAAGGCCTTGACCACGCGGCCCTTTGTCCTGTCCTGGATCTCCTCGGCGGTCGAGCGATCCCAATGGGCGAGGGACGAGTAGTCGGGCGTGAGCTGGTTGGTGGCATCGACGACGATGAGCCCGTCGAGCACGTCGCCGAGCTCATCCACGACTCCGATGACGCTCGTGTGGGGTATCGCCAGCACGACGATCTCGGCGCCCTGCGCCGCGTCGCGGTTCGAGCCGGCGGCTCGTGCACCGGTCTGGTCCGCCACCTTGTGCGCGTGGTCCGGGTTCGTGGCGCTGACGCTCACCGTGTGGCCGGCCTTGGCGAAGCCGGCCGCCAACGCCCCTCCGACGTTGCCTGCGCCGATGATCGCGACGTTCATGTCCTGCCTCCTTGTCGTCATGCCGACGTAGCGCGGCACTGTGCCGCACCTCAGGAGGTTCCCGTTCTGGCCCTGACTCAGCACGCGCCAGGTGGATGGGCCGGGCCGCCTCGACGTGGGTAGAACAGAGGACATGGTGAAGACCGACGAAGGGACGACATGAGCGACGACGTGAGCGAGGACGACATCATCGTGCGCAACAATCCCGAGGCCGATCGCTACGAGCTGTTCGTCGGCGAACACCTGGCCGGGCTGGCCACCTACCGGCTCGACGACGGCACGATGACGATCCCCCACACCGAGGTGATGCCGCGGTACGAGGGCCGCGGCCTCGGCGCACGTCTGGCGCGCTTCGCGCTCGACGACGCGCGCGAACGCGGCCTCAAGGTGGTCCCGGCCTGCGAGTTCATCGACGCCTACATCAGGCGCCACCCCGAGTATCGGGACATGCTGGCCGGCTGACCGGCGCCGGTCAGCCTCACTTCATGCGGAGTCTCTGTGGCTACACCCGCCTCAGGCGGCCCGCCAGCCGCTGTCGGTCTCGGTGGCTCCAGTCCCCTCGGCCTCGTCCAGCGGCACCTCGAGCAGGTCGGTATCGGTGATGAGGCCCCTCTTGATATCACGCCTGCCGAGCGCCCAGAAGACGACTGCGAGCACGATCATCGCGCCGAACGTGCCAAGCGTGACCGTCTCGAAGTAGCCGCGTGACACGCCCCAGCTCGACTGCACCGAGTAGCTGTGACCGAACAGACTGTCTATCAGTCCGGGCCAGAGTAGGGTCACGCCTGCGAGCACGACGAACAGCTCGCTCAGGATGACGCTCACCCAGGCGCCCACGACGCCTCCCGGCACGCGGTAGGGACGCGCGCGGTCGGGATACTTGCGCCGCAGCACGAGCAGCGACGGGAAGACGAAGAAGTAGCAGAGCGTCGCCGTAGAGATGACGAGCGCGATCATGACCGTGAAGAAGTTGGCCAGGCTGCCCTTCGTGGCCAGGAACACGAACAGCACGAACGCCGAACCGATGAGGCCCGACATGATGTTCACCGCGATCGGTGTACCGAAGCTCGTGAACCTGCCCATCCACTTCGGCGCGGCACCGTCGAGGGCGGCCATCGCCTGTGCCCTGTCGGCACCTTCGAGCCACACGGAACCGCTGCCGATCAGGGTCAGGATGATGATCGCGGCAAAGAAGTAGCCGAACGTGCGCGAGGCTCCGCCCAGCACCGTCGCTACGCTCTTATAGGCGTCGGTGAAGCCGGCGACGCTGGTCAGTCCCGTCTTGGGGATGACCAGCAGGATGCCGATGATGACGAGCCCGTAGAGGACGGCGCCGAGGGCCCCCGACTGCAGGATCATCACGGGGACATCTCGCTTGGGATTGCGCATCTCCTCACCGGCGCCGCTGGACAGTTCGAAGCCGACCCAGAGGAAGGTCAGTACGCCGACCACCGAAAGGAACCCGGTCACGCTCGGCTTGAGGTCCGAGACCCCCACGGTGCCGACCGGGCGGCCGTGCTGCACCAGGAACGTGATGAACAGGACGCTGAAGATGCCGACCGCGAGTATCTTGACGATCGTGCCGATGTTCGGCCCCCATTTGCCGACTTGCAGGGCGACGATGGCCAGGCCGACACAGGCCCATACGAACGCGAGCCCCACGAGGATCTCAGCCGTGGTCCCCAGCGGCTTCTTGAACACGAAGTCGTTCAGCGTGGCGATCGTGGTCGCCGCGAGCGTGCCGCCGACCCAGATCGGGTTGGACAACCAGTAGAGGACTGCCGCGATCGAGCCGGGCAGGCGCCCGAAGGCCATGCGCGTCCAGGCGTACGGCCCGCCCTCCACTGGGAAGGTCGAGCCGAGCTCGGCCACGAGCATGCCGTAGGGGATCAGGAAGATGAGCAGGGAGATGCCGAGCCACACGACCGCTTGCCCCCCGACCGATGACGCGAAGGCCACGGTGTCGAGCCCGACTATGGCTGACGCCGTGAAGAAGACGAGATCGAAGCGCCCGAGCACCTTGCGGAGCTTGGCCTTCTCATGAGCCATGGCGCCCGGGTGCTCCCGCGCCGGTACGATGACTGCCATAGTGTCACCTCTTGCCGGCGCCGGACGGCGCCGGTCGCTGAGCCGCCGGATGCGGCCCTACGGACGCAGTATTCCCGCGCAGTCGCTGAAACGGCTCCGCTGCCGCGTTCGACCGGGGTCGGTCCGTCAGACCGACCGGGCACTCACTCCTCGCCGTCCCAGTAGCTCAGCGGCTCCACTCGGCCCATCAGCCGCAGACCGGGGAACACGATCTTCTTCGAGCGTGGATACCAGCGCAGGTCGCCCGGCTCGCGCTGGCCGTAGGCGAGGAACGCGAGACCGTCGGAGCCGGCGCGGAAGGTGTGTGCCAGGCCCGCGCCGGCCCGCGCCGAGACGACGTCGCCGGCGACCACCGGATGCTCGACGGGGCGCCACTGGTCGACGACCGCGGCGTCCTGCAGGAGGTAGACGCCGCTGCCCTCGAGGACTACATAGAGCTCCTCCTCGCAGGCGTGACAGTGCGGCGGGAACCCCGCGCGGCCGGCTCGCAGCTCGACGCGCCGCAGGCCCGTGCGCCGCGAGCCGGCCGCGCGGCCCAGGTCGTAGTGGACGAGCCCGGTGTCGCCGCGATCGACGGTCACGCCCGGCACGTCGGCCTGGGCGACGATGGTCGAGGGTCGCGCGCTGGGCGCCTCGGGCAGCTCGAGCTCGCCGGCCGCGGCCTCTTGCGCATAGGGGTGCGGCGTGTCGCCGGCCTTGACCCAGGTCGTGCCCATCCAGGCCACCTTGGATCTGGGCAGGAAGCAGGAGGCGCCGGGAGCGCGCTCGCCGAAGGCGAGCGCGCTCAGACCGTCGGGACCGGCGACCAGCGTGTGCGCCGGTCCCTCCTCCGGGTGCACGAGGCAGTCGCCGGCGCGCACCTCGTAGGTGGCGCCGTCCTGCCAGCTCAGTCCCGACCCTTCGAGGATCACGAAGATCTCCTCTTCGCCGCTGTGCACGTGCGCAGGGGTCGAGCGGCCGCCGGGCGGGAGCGTGAGGCGGCGCAGGCCCAGGCTCAGGCTGCCCGCGGCCGTGCCGAGATCGCTCCAGGTGCCCTCGATGGGGCCGACCTTGACGTTGCGCTCGGTGACTTCGCCCGAATGGATGACCGGTCCCTGCATGTCTTCCTCCTCCGCACCTCGTTGGCGTCGTCGACCGCCTTCGATTCTATCGAGCGGTCGGACTCGGGTCGCCCGGATCCGGACGGCCACTGTGGATGTACATGGCGCGACGCTGGAAGGACGCGAGGCCGGCGTGGCCCTTGTCGATGTTCGCGGTGAACCGCGGGTCGTTCACGTAGAGGTCGCCCAGCCCGGCGTACATCTCGGGGGTCGGCGTGTAGAACCAGAGCGAGAGGTGCTGCCAGTGCCGCTCGACGATCGCCTGCACCGACTCGCTTGCAGGGTCGAGCCCCTGGTCGAGAGCCGTCCCAAAGGCGGCTGTGATCTCGTCGCTCTCCGCCTTGATGCGTCGCCAGTCGGCTTTGCCGTAGGCGGTCGTGCGGCGGGCGCTCTCGGCGTAGGCGTCCGTGCCGCGCCACCGTTCGCGCGCCTCGTCTTCGTAGTCCTTCGGGTCGAAGCCGCCGAAGACCTCGAACATCTCGTCGCCGTCCATGATCGTTCCCTTCCCGAGTGCGTCGAGCGCCTCGTCGATCGCCGTGAGCATTGCCTGGGTGTGGCGCGCCTTGGCGGCGAGCAGCGTACGTTGCGCCGCCAAGGCGCGCCGCCGGTCGAAGCCCGGGTCGAGCATGATGCGGCGGATCGCGGCCAGTGCGAACCCCAGCTCGCGGAAGAACAGGATCTGCTGGAGCCGCTCCAGATCGCCCTGCGTGTACTGCCGGTAGCCGGTCTCGCTGCGCCCCGATGGGGTCAGCAGGCCGATCGCGTCGTAGTGGTGCATTGTGCGCACGCTGACCTTGGCCAGTCGTGCCACCTCGCCGACCGTGCGCTCGCGCCGCCTCTGTGTCTTCACTGTTCGCCCTCTCTGGTCCGGCAGTGTCATCTTCGCCGTACGTGTGCGTCGCCGACCGAACCGACGGCGACCTCCACCAGCGTAGACCCTCACGTTACGTGAGAGTCAAGAGGCCGGCACGGCGATGGCCGCAGCATCGGCCAAGTTTCCGTCAAAGCGCCTGCCAGATGGGGATAAGCGGGGTGGAGACGCGACGTCGCAGCGGCGTGGCGTGAGCGACCGAGGCGGCAGGTGTCGTGCACGAAGAGCAGCAAGGACGTCTCGAGGCGGAGGACGGTTCGAGGCGGGAACGTCCAGGCGGCCCCGGCGGCGATCCCGGGTGGCATGTCGAAGGACGCGGGCCGCAAGACGGTCCCGGAGAACCAGGCCGCGCTCGCGGCCCGGGGCATGGCCGGTCGGCGTGGCGGTACGTGTGGCTCGTCGTCATCCTCGCCCTGGCGGCGAACTGGGCGATCGTCGCGTTCAGACCAAAGACGTTGACGAGCGTGTCGGTGACCTACTCGTTCTTCCGACAGCAGATCAAGTCCGGCAACGTCGCGGCCGTGACGACGCAGGGCGACATGGTGACGGGGACCTTGACTCGCCCTGTGACCCAGGCGACGCCAAAGCTTTCACCGCAAGGCGTCTCGAGCGGAGCGGGCACACAAGGGTCGTTCACCGACTTCCAGACGCAGATCCCGGCGTTCGGTACTGGAGATCTGCTGCGGCTGCTGCTGCGCAAAGGCGTCGTGATCAGCGCCAAGCCGCCCGTGTCGGGCCCACCCCTGTGGCAGACGCTGCTGCTCTACTTTGGGCCCGTGCTGCTGATCGTGGCGGTCTTCGTGTTCCTGTTCCGTCGCGCCCGCACGGCCGTCGGCGCCGGCGGCGGCATGCTCGGGTCGATCGGGCGTTCCCGGGCGCGCCGATATGCGCCGAGCGAACACCGGACCAGCTTCGCGGACGTGGCCGGCATCGAGGAGGCAAAGGAGGAGCTCAGCGAGATCGTCGACTTCCTGCGCGAGCCCGAACGCTATCGCCTGCTCGGCGCGCGCATTCCCAAAGGTGTCCTGCTGACCGGTCCGCCGGGCACGGGCAAGACGCTCCTGGCCCGGGCCGTGGCCGGCGAAGCGGACGTGCCCGTTCTTCTGGCTGTCGGCGTCAGAGTTCGTCGAGATGATCGTCGGCGTCGGGGCGAGTCGCGTGCGCGACCTGTTCGCCCAGGCGAAGACGGCCGCGCCGGCGATCATCTTCATCGACGAGCTCGACGCGATCGGCCGCTCGCGCAACTCCACGGCGAGCATGAGTGGCAATGACGAGCGTGAACAGACCCTGAACCAGATCCTGACTGAGATGGACGGCTTCACCGGCCGCGAGGGCGTGATCGTGCTCGCCGCCACCAACCGCCCCGAGATCCTCGACCAGGCGCTGCTGCGTGCCGGCCGCTTCGACCGGCACGTGACCGTGAACCCTCCCGATCAGCCAGGGCGGCTCAAGATCCTCGAGGTGCACGCCCACGACGTGCCGCTGGCCGCCGACGTCGACCTGGCGCGGATCGCCGCGCAGACGCCCGGCATGGTCGGCGCCGACCTCGCCAATCTGATCAATGAGGGGGCGCTGCTCGCGGCGAAGCGCCGTCACGACAGCGTCTCACGAGCGGACTTGAACGACGCGCTCGAGGGCGTCGTGCTGGGATCGGAGCGGCGCATCGTGCTGTCGCCAGAAGAGCGCCGCCGGACCGCCTACCACGAGTCCGGCCACGCCCTGCTCGGCATGCTCCAGCCCGGCGCCGACCCCGTCCGCAAGGTCTCCATCGTGCCGCGTGGGCAGGCGCTCGGTGTCACCTTCCAGAGCCCTCACGCAGATCGCTACGGCTACGCTGCCGGCTACCTCAGGGGCCGCATCGTCGGCGCCTTGGGCGGCCGGGCCGCCGAGGAGCTCGTCTTCAGCGACGTGACCACGGGGGCGGAGTCCGATCTCGAACAGATCACGGCCATCGCCCGGCAGATGGTCGGTCGCTGGGGCATGTCCGACGCCATCGGCCTCGTCTCGGTGCTGCCGCGCGACGAGCAGACCAGGCTGTTCGGCGATGGATCTGGGCCTTCAGACGACACGCGGCGACTGGTCGACGACGAGGTGCGGCGCATCATCGACCAATCCTACGAACGGGCGTTGACGCTCTTGCGCGACAACCGGGGGCGGCTCGACGATCTGGCCGCTGCACTGCTCGAGAAGGAGACCCTCGACCAGGACGAAGCCTACGCCGTGGCGGGCATCCCGCCGGCGCTCGCACCCCAGCCGTCGCTGCCGGAGCGGTCAGGCGTCCTGCCCGGCGAGGTCGTGGATGGCGAGATCGTCGCCGGCGCGCGCGAGCAGCCCGACCGCAAGGCGGCGTAGCGTCACCACGGCGCGGGCCGCGGACCGCAGGCCGCCCGTCAGACCGCCCGCTGGATATGCGGCCGGCGCTCCCGCGCGGCCCGGTCCCAGCCGCCGAGCTCGGCGCCGGCCGCAAATGTGCTCTGGAAGAACTCGAGCAGTGCCGCGCGCGCGTCGTCGGTCCGGCGTACGGCGTCGTAGGGTAGCAGGAACTGCCCGGCGTCGGCGTTCCAGACCGCCGCCGCTGGGCGCACGGCGGCGGTCGCAAGGCCGGCGGGCTCGGGGTACATGGACGAGAAGAAGACCGGTTCGGGGGCGTGATCGTCGCCCACCCAGAACCCGGCCGTCGATTGCTGCGCGTCCATGGCCGCTCGCTCGATTGGGCCGGCCTCCAGCGGAGGGCCGGCGGCCCTGCCCGAGTAGCGCGTCACCGAGAGATCGAAGCCACCCCAGTAGAGACCCGCAGGAGTCTGGTGTCCCGAGAATCCGGCGCGAAAGTCGTCGAGGACCGCGCCCGCCGTCGTGAAGACCTGCATCAGCGACCGCACGCAGCGCTGGTCGTAGACGCCGTGGGTCGTATCCGTCGCGCACGAGACCGGCTCGGGCAGCATGACCGTCATGGGGTCGATCGTGACGCTCACGTCGAGCTCGTCGAGGGCCTCCGTGACCTTGTCGTAGAAGTCGGCGATCGTCCCGCTCCCGAGCGAGAGGATGCGACGGCCCGCGTCGCTCAGGTCGAGGCGGAGCTCATGGCCGGTCAGGTCGAGATAGATGGATAAGGCGCGGTCGCCCGTCCACAGGAGCTGCGTCACCAGCCCTCGGGCGGTCAGCCGCAGGGGCGCTTGCTCCCAATGCGGCAGCGACGGAGTGAGCGCGAGCTGTACCTTGCCGACGACCTGACTGTAGCGGTGAAGGGTCGTCCAGGTGGGTCGACACTCCTCGTGGTCGAGTGCCGGCCACGCCTTCGATGCTGCGCTCAAGACCGCCTCCTTCCGTCGCCCCGGCCTGCGGCCGAGGCGCGATGCCCCACTCTGTGAGGATGACGTTCCAGGCTCTCGGGATGGTCAAACTATTCGGCGCGAGGCGGTCGCATCGCGGGGCTGGGGGGGCGTTAGCGTCTCGCATGCCCCGGAGACGCTTTCGGTCGTGCCCACGTATGGCCCGGGCACGGCCGCGTATGGCCCGCCTACGTCAGGAGGAACATGGCCCGCAACGAGACACCAGACGACGACCGCCTGCGCCGGCGGCTCACGCCTCTGCAGTACCAGGTGACCCAGCGTGAGGGCACCGAACCGGCGTTCGACAACGAGTACTGGGACGAACATCGCGACGGCATCTACGTCGACGTTGTCTCAGGCGAACCACTGTTCAGCTCGCTCGACAAGTACGACTCCGGCACCGGCTGGCCGAGCTTCACGCGGCCGCTGCGCCCGGATGCCGTCGAGACCCGGCGCGACTTCAAGCTGATCCTGCCGCGCACCGAGGCGCGCAGCGCCGATTCGGGCACGCATCTCGGCCACGTCTTCGACGACGGTCCGGGGCCGGACGGCAAGCGCTACTGCATGAACTCCGCTGCGCTGCGCTTCGTGCCGAAGGAACGCCTCGAGGAAGAGGGCTACGGCGAGTACCTGAGCCTGTTCGAAGGTGAGGAGAGGGCGGCGGGCTGACAAGCCCGCCGCCCTGACCGTTTAAAGGGGCGAGCCCCGCGGGGGACGGGGCTCGCTAAGGGCTTGGGGTTGCCCTTGAGGGGGGTCGATAAGGAGTATCTACCGCATGGATTAAGCCCGTGTTAAGGACGACCTGTGCTTGGGTTAAGCTGGCGAGCCCGCCGTCCGGCGGGCTCGGTCGCCCTATTGCGCCTCAGCCTTCGCCCTTGGGCAGCAGCGGATCGTCGCTCGGCGGCGCGATTTGCGGCGCCTGGCCGCGCAGCTCGATGAGCTTGCGTTTCAGGTCGCCCTGCAGCTGCACGATCTCGCTCTCGGCGGCCAGGCGCCGCTGGCGGCCCTCGTCCTGGATGCGGATCGTCTCTTCGAGCGTGGCGATCAGGTCGGCGTTGACCTTGCGCAGCGTCTCGACGTCGACGATGCCGCGCTCGACCTCGCGGCCCACCTTGGCCTGACCCTCGCGCAGCAGCTCGGCGTTCTTGGCAAGCAGTTCGTTGGTCGTGTCGGTGACCGACTTCTGCAGCTCGAGCGCCTTCTGCTGCCGGTAGAGACTGATGGCGATCACGATCTGGTTCTTCCAGAGCGGCACGGTCGTCAGGATCGAGCTCTGGATCTTCTCGACGAGGTCGTGGTCCGATCCCTGGATGAGTCGGATCTGGGGCGCGGTCTGGACCGCGATCGTGCGCGTCAGCTTGAGATCGTGCAGGCGGCGCTCGAAGCGCGTGACGGCCTGGCGCAGATCGGCGTAGCGCTGGGCGGCCATGGGGTCGTCGGAGGTCTGCGCCTCGACCTCGAGCTCGGGCAGCCGCCGGGTGTTCATCTCTTCGAGCACCTGCTCACCGGCGGCGATGTAGACGTCGAGCTGCTTGAGGTACTCGAGGTTGATCTCGAACATCTTGTCGAGCACGGTCATGTCCTTGAGCAGGCCCATGCGCGAGCGCTCCAGCGCGTCGACGATGCGGTCGATGCTGCCGGCCACCTTCTGGTACTTGGTGGCGAAGCGGTTGAAGGCGTTCGAGAAGCGGCTCACGATCGGGATCCGGCTCTTGCCGGACGGCGCGAGCGCGTCGATGTCGAGCTCGCGCACCTTCTTGAGCAGCTCGCCGAGCGCCTCGCCGCCGGTGCCGGCGTCCTTGTTGCGGACGTCGCCGAGCAGCGAATCGGCGAACGTGGCAATGCGGCTCTGGGCGGGCAGGCCGTACTGGATCACGGCCTGCGAGTCGCTCACGTCGACTTGGCGGGCGATCTCCGCGGCGCGCGCCTTGTCGTCGGGTGTGAGCGGGCCGGCGGCGGGCGGGGCCGGCGTCCCGCCGGCCCCGCCCGGGCCCGTCAGGTCGGGTGGCGCGGGCACGGCAGGTAGCTGAGGAAGCGGCGGCTGCGTGCTCGTTTCGGCCGCGTCGGTCGTATCGGGTTGCGCGTCGTGGCGCTCGACGTCGTCACTCATCAACGTCCCCCAGTCTGGCTGCGGACATATGCATGCTGGTCGCCGGGGAAGCGCCGGCGCGAACGCGGCAAGCACCCGCGGCGCGGCCAGTCTATACCCCGTGCGGCCGGGCTAACGCACCACGAGCCGGTTCGCGCCGGCGCTCGCTTTGCTCGTCACGTTGCCGGCGGGGTCGGTGGCGAGGACCGTGAAGCGGTAGGTGCCGCGCGCGAGGCGGCAGCGGAAGGTCGCCGAGCGCAGCGTCCCGACGGACTGCAGGCCGGGCCTCACCGTCTTGACGAGCCGCCCGTGCAGAGTACGGATCTCGATGCGTACTGAGGCCTTGCCTGCGCACGGCTTGGCGTCGTTCACCCGGTACTTCAACGTGGCGGTGCGGCCGGCGACCACCGCGGCGCGGTAGGGCGCCCTGGTCGCCGGCCGCACGGTGTCGATCCGCACCGTGGTCACCACTGGCGTCTCGGTGTTGCCGGCGAGGTCGCTCGCCCAGGCCTGCACCAGGTGCTCGCCGTCGCCGGCGTGCGACGAGGGCGCCGGCACCGTGACGGTGCCGCCCTCGGCGGGCAGCTCGGCCGGGGCGGTGTCGCCGATCTGGTAGGTCAGCGAGGCCACGCCGGCGACCGTGTCTGAGGGTTCCAACGTCAGGACGACCGGCTTCCTGGCCCATCCGGCGGGGGCGCCGGTGACGGTCGTCGCCGGCGCCGTGCAGTCGACGGCCAGGTCGGCCGTCTGCTCGACGCTCGTGCGGCCGGCGTTGTCGACGGTGCGGTAGCGCAGCGTGACGGAACCTTCGATGTCGAGCAGCATGCCCTGCGCCGACATCTCCTGCCACGGGTCGGTCGCGTGCCAGCGGTACTGGCGCAAGGCCAGACCGCTGGTGGCGTCGCTGCCACCCACCCGGACCGTCGGGAAGGCCGCGTAGAAGCCGTTGACCGGCGTCGCGCCCGAGACATCGAAGGATGCAGTCGGATCGGTGAGGTCGATGGGCACGTGCACAATGTGGGCAGTCTCGACGTTCCCGGCGCCGTCCACCGAGCGGTACTCGAGCACGTGATCGAGCTCGCCGGCGACGCTCACACTCGTGCCCTCGGTCCAACCGCCCCCGTCGAGCCGATAGTCGGTGCTCGTGACGCCGGTGTGGTCGTCGGCGGCCGAGAGGCTGACGAGCACAGGCGAGGCCGTCGACCAGGCCATGCCGTCGGCCGAGCTCGTCGTCTGCGGCGCGGTGCCGTCGATCGAGACGCTCACGTCGTGCGCCGCCTCAACGTTCCCGGCCTTGTCGACGGAGCGGTACGACAGGGTATGGGCACCGGGCGACGAGATCTGCCGGAGCTCGGTCTGTGCCCACGGGCCACCGTCCAGCCGCGATTCGGTGTAGGCGACCCCGGCGCCGCCGTCGGCGGCGCTGAAGGTCGCCGTCACCGGCCCCGACCAGCCGCCGGGCAGACCGGACACCGATGTCGCCGGCGCGGTCGAGTCGGTCGCGACCGCGGCGGCGCGGGTGAAGCCCTTGAGGCAGACGTTGGCGGGTTGCCCCAGACGTCGGGGTCGCTGATGTTGGTCCAGCCCGTCGCGCCGTCGAGGCTGATGTAGCTCTCGCCCGCATGCGCGACGGCCTGGCTCGAGTAGTCGGTCTGCTTGGACTCGACCGCGAGAGGGCCGTCGTAGCCCGGCATCGTCACATGCGCGATCAGGTAGAAGCGCGCATCCGACGTCGGGTACCACGGCGCCGGGAAGTCGACCGTGCGGTAGCCCGGCCACTCGAGGGTACCCGACGCCACGAGCGTCCTCGTGTTCAGTCCGCTGCCGAGGTAGATCTCGTAGGTGGTGTTCAGGACGAAGGCGTAGAACGAGGCCGCCACGACGCGGGTCGCCGAGTGCGGCCGTGAAGGCATTCGCCATCCAGATGCTGCCCGGTGTGGACGTCGTAGCCCATACGGTTGCAGACGCCGAGCTCGTCGTACTGGTAGACGCCGGTGTAGTCGCCGAGGCCATCGGCACGGAAGACGACTCCACCGATGCCGATGATGGCGTCGTAGTAGGAGACCCAGAGGTAGCCGCCTTGGCCCCAGGCGGAGCCCCAGGAGTTCTTGACGAGGAAGGCGCCGTCGCCGGGCGGGGTCACGGCGAAG
This sequence comes from uncultured Actinomycetes bacterium, assembly GCA_963833555.1. GTDB lineage: Bacteria > Actinomycetota > Thermoleophilia > UBA2241 > UBA2241 > CAWHYB01. The sequence continues at coordinate 494,516 of CAWHYB010000002.1, forward strand.
TTGCTCGCCGGAAAGGCGTCGTCCCATCCGACGATGGTGATGGCGTGGTTGCCGCCGGCGCTCTCGTCGCTCCAGTAGAGGGCCGAGGTGGCGGCGCGGTAGGCGCCGGTGTCCCAGTGGATTGTCGACCAGACGGCGCCGTAGGTCGTGAGCGCCCACTTGATGCGGTCGTTGTCGGTCGGCCCGGTCCGTCTGGGGAGGCGGATCGCATCGTGCAGGTGCACGCGGGGTGCGAGACCGGATGTGACGGCGTTGTGATCGTAGGGGTCGTCCGCCTCGCTCACCGGTCCATGCCAAGCGGCGAGCACTGCCGTCGCCATGTCGGCGTTGCCGCCCGCAGTGTAGGTGTCGATGTCGAAGCGCGCGTTGCCGGCGAGGTTGTCCTCGGAGAAGTCCCACGAGGCTCCGGGGAGCAGCGTCGATTCGAGAGAACCGAAGGTGGCGAACGCCCAGCAGGTGCCCCAGGGGTTCTGATCGCCGACGGGGCTTACCTTGCCGAGCGTGCGCAGGTCGAACGAGCTCGGGTAGGCCACCAGGTCGGTCGGCCAGGGCAGGCGGCCGAGGTACGAGTCGCTGTAGCGGTCGGGGACGAGGCCGGTGGGGCGCAGCGATGCCGGACCAGGCAGGAACGCGCCGATCGGAGGAAGCGTTTCGACACCGGCTGCCGCGACGCGGGCCTGGGCCCGTTGCCAGGCCACGAACTGGGGGTCCAGTTGGGCCACGGTCGCGTTGGCTGGACGAAGGGTGGCGGGGGCGGCTCCCGCCGCCCCCGCCACAATGAGCGCGGTCGACAGCAGGATGGCGAGCGCGCCGAGCAGCAGCGCGGCCGGCAGCACAGCGTGCGCGACCACCCGTCGTTGTCTCAGACCCATCGCCAGACCCCCAGTCGATTGCCTGCGCGACTCCCCGCAAGCGACGTCCGTACGATGAGTGTAACGACCTGGCCGCCGCCGTCCACCCCTGGGCGTCGGCTCCGGCGGCAACGTCGACACGGTAGACTGAAGCCCATGGCCGAGGATTCCAGGGTGACGACGTTCGATGAGGCCACGGGCTTGGTCCAGGCGTTTGCCGCGGCCGATTCCGACGATGAGGCCGATGACGTGCTGGCAGACATCCGGGAGCTCGTCGCCCGCTGTGACGCGCGGTCGGCGGCGTCGCTGTCGCCGCTGCTCGAGCTGCCCGACGATCGCGACCTGGCCGACGATGCAGCGAAGCAGATAGTCGCGCGCCTGGCGGCCGCAGGCTCCGCGGCGGTGGGCGAGCTATTGCGTCTGGCGGTGTTCGGCACGAAGGTCGGCAAGCGGCGCGCCGAGTGCCTGCTCAACGACCTGCCCGTCGGCGAGCTCGTTCCGGGGCTCGTCAAGGTGCTTGGGGCCGGTGCGGCGACGCGCCACCAGCAGGCGGCGCTGAACCAGATCAAGCGGCTCGCGGCCGACGCCCTCGTGGGCATCGGGCAACCGGCACTCGGGCTGGTCACCGAGGCGGCGGTCGACTGTGGCCTGCGCACCTCGTGGTTCTGTGACGTGCTGCGGCGCATCGGCGCCGACGAACCTCCCGGTCTCGCCGACGAAGTGCCCCCGCCTCAGTACGCGACGATCGGCGACGATCAGCTGACCGATCTCGTCCTCGGGCGCGCGGCGCTCGCGAACGGCGTCGTAGTGCCCGTCTCCGGCGATCTCACCCGGGGACTGGACGAGGCCGATGGCGGCGGCGCGGGCAGTGACGACGCGCCTGAGGGCGAGGACGGCGAGCCTTCCGATCCCGGCGAGGCGTGCCGCGAGGTCCAGGACCTGGCGTATGCCTTCACTGAGGCCGGCAGTCACGAGGACCGCAGCTACGCGGTGGAGACGATCGGGGCCTTCCTTGACGACCACCTCGAGACACTGCCGGCCGAAGCCCTCATCCCGCTGCTCGTCCTGCCTGACGACGACCTTTCATCGCCCATCATCGACGCTGTCTGGGACGAGCTCGCCGGCCGCGGCGACGCCGTGACATCCGTGCTCGAGCGGGCCGGCGAGGAACTAGGCTCGGAGCGCGTCTACGAGCTGCTCGAGGCCATCGAAGAAGGCGCGCAAGACGGTGACGAGCCCGAATCGTTGCCCGCGGAGCCACCCGGACCCGCCGGCGACCCAGCCTTCTCCCCGGCCGAGAGCGCCGAGCCTGACCCCGACAGGGGCTACCGCAGCTTCCTGGAGCGCTTCAAGCGCGAGACCGATCAGTAGCGGCGTTCGCGCCGCCGGCCGGCTGCTGCCCCTCGCCGGCGTCGGTGCCGGCGCTTTCCTGTGTCAGCTCGCCCGTCTGGGCATAGAAGTCGTCGAGGCGCACCGTCTTCTCGAGGAGCTCGATCTCGGCTTCGAGGTCGAGCACGCGATCCTCGAGGACGTTGGCGAGCTGATTGTCGAAGGCCGTCTGGACGCTTTCGAGCGAGGCCTCGGCGCGGGCCAGCGCACGCTTGATCTCGGGCGCCGACGAGGGTCGCTCCGCGAGCAGCGCATAGCCGTCGACGATGCGCTGGGCCGCATCGAGGTAGTAGGTGAGGAAGCTGCGCGCGGCCGCGAGCTTGCGCGGCCGCGCGACCAGCTCGGCGAGGATCTCGTCGGCGGTCTGGCAGAGCCGCACGACCGCGTCCTGGACGCTGCGCTTGTTGATGCGGGCGGCCGTCTCGCGAAGGGCATCGACCTGGCGGCGGGCGGCGACGATGGCTTCGCCCGCCGCTTCGTCGATGCCCTTCGGCAGGGCCGCCCGCCCGGCCGGCGGCAGCAGCCGCGGGTCCTGGGGCGGGGCGGGCAGCGACGTGCGCGGCGCGTCACCGAACATCAGGGCGCGGTAGTAGGGCCGCAGGTACAGGGCGTGCGCGAACGACACGGCCGACGCGAACAGCTGCAGCGCCACGAAGCCGCGGAACAGCGGCGTGCCGAGGGTGGCCAGCGTCAATAGCAGCGGGATGAGGTAGGCGAACCCGGCGATCGTCCAGGCGGCATGCCGGGCCCGCACGCCGATGTAGACGAACGCGATCCAGTTGAAGAACCCCAGCGTGAACGTCCACGCGATCCATAGCGAGTGCCGCCACCAGAAGCGAAAGCGCGTCGTGGTCGCCGGGAACGGCGCGTAGTCGCCCTCGATCGGCGCCACGCCGGTGGCCGTGCTCGCCTTGAGCTGCTGCACGTCGCGCACCGCCGACGGCGGGTGCCCGTTCTCGCAGGCGCCGTAGGGCGTCAGCCACACCCATCTGTCACAGACTTTGCAGAATCCGCCGAGCGGCATCGGTCTCTCCAGTGACGTCTCCGGTCCATTCTTAAGCATAGCCCGCCGCAGGGGCCTCTACACGTCTCCGCAGGTTCGGGCGAATGGGATGCGCGGCGGTGCGGCTTGGCGATACCATGAGCCGCATGGAGCGGAGCCCAGAGAATTGCCGAGGCGACGCCATGATCGAGGTCGACGAGCTCGCCAAGCACTACGGCGACGTGCGGGCGGTCGACGGCATCAGCTTCACCGTCGCCGCCGGCGAGATGCTCGGCTTCCTCGGCCACAACGGCGCCGGGCAAGACCACCACGGTCCGCATGCTGACCGGGCGCGCCCGCCCACTCGAGCGGACGGGCGCGCGTGGCCGGCTTCGACGTCGTTCGCGAACGCGAGTCGGTGCAAGCCGCTCATCAACCTGGTCTTCGAGGAGCAGAACCTCTACGAGCGGCTCAGCGGCCGCGAGAACCTCGCGCTCTTCGCCAAGCTCTACGGGCGCCGGCGGCACGTGTCGGCGAGCTCCTCGAGCTCGTGGGCCTCACCGCGGCCGCGGCGCGCCGGGTGAAGACGTACTCGAGCGGCATGAAGCAGCGTCTGCTGATCGCCCGGGCGCTGGTCAATCGGCCCGCAGGTGCTGTTCCTCGACGAGCCCACGCGCGGGCTCGATCCCGACCTCGGCGCGCGACATCCGGCGCATCGTCCGTGAGCACGCCGACGCGGGCGGGACGGTGTTCCTGACGACCCACTACATGGAAGAGGCCGACGATCTCTGCGACCGGGTCGCGTTCCTGGCCGCCGGTAAGATCGTCGCGCTCGACTCGCCGCGCGAGCTGAAGTTGCGCTATGGAGAGCGCACGGCCGTGGTCCTGCTCGCCGACCGCACCGAGCACACGCTACGCCTGAACGACCCCGGCGACGCGGCGCGTCTCGAGGCCTGGATGGGCGCCGGCAAGGTGCTCACCGTCCATTCTCAGGAAGGCACGCTCGAGGACGTCTTCGTCAACTTGGCGGGGCGGCCGCTGTGAGCGCGCCTCCGCGGTCACCGGCCGTCACCGGGTCGCTGCGATGAGACGCCACTTCGACATCGTCGGTGCGATCCTCACGAAGGATCTGCGCGACGCCCTCCGCGACAGCCGCGTCCTGGTGGCGTTGTTGATGCCGCTCGGACTGGGACTGCTCTACAGCGTGGCGTTCGGCAACGAGACGCCCAAGCCGAAGGTGAAGGTGGCCTACGTCGCCGCTCGCACGACAGCGCTTCCTCCCGCCATCCGTAGCGCCGGACAGGCGGCAGTCAAGTTGACCTTCGTTCCGGCGGCGAACGATGCCGCCGTGCACTCGCTTGTAGCCGCCAAGAAGGCCGACGTCGGCCTGATCGTGCCGGCCGGGTTCGACCAGGCGGTCGTGGCGGCGGCGGCGCGCCCCGGCGCGCCGCCGCCGCCACTCACGGTGCTGCTGCCTCGCTCGTCGACCTTCGGCGGCGACTACGTCGCCGCCCTCCTCGATCAGATCGTGCGCGGGATGGCAGGCCAGCGCCAGGCCGTGAGCATCACCATCGAGAAGGTCTCGCCCAACCAACTCAGCACGCAGGACGTGGCGGCGGTCATCGGCGTCAGGAAGGTCTTCATCCTCATCTCGATCATCATCCTGCTCGCCATGATCGCCGCCTACGCGGTGCCGGCCGTGCTGGTCGAAGAGAACGAGAAGCGCACGATGGAGGCGCTCACGATGATCGCCTCGTACCCGGACGTGATGGCCGCCAAGTCACTGTTCGGCATCATCTTCATCGTGGTCAGCGTTCCGATCATGCTGGTCGTGACGAGGGGTGCGCCCGTCCAGGTGGCCGGGTTCGTCGCGGCGACGGTGCTGACCGCCGTTACTCTCGTCGGTCTCGGCCTCATGTTCGCGGGGTTCATGCGCAGTCAGACGCAGCTGAACAGCTGGAGCAGTGTCCTGATGCTGCCGCTGCTTGCCCCGGCGTTCACTGTCGGCCTGTCGACGCCGCCGGCCGTCAACGCGGTGCTCTTCGTGCTGCCGACCTCGCAGACGATGCGCCTCTTGGTCAACGCCTTCGCCGGTCGCGACCTGTTCGGTGACGCCTGGCTCTCGTACCTCATCCTCGCCGCATGGGCCGTCGCCGCGTACTCCGTCCTGTGGTGGCAGCTCGACCGTCGCCGCACCGCCTGACCAGGCCAGCGCTCCGCGCCCAGATTTCGAGTGTTTTCACGCTGGAAATCGGGCGAAGAAGCGCATACACTCGTATGTGAAGAAAGTCACGCGCCATCTGCGCCATAAGCGCCGCCTGCGCCCTCTTCGAGGCTCGCGGTCGTCGCTTTCGTCAACTGGAGGATCCATTTGAGTCCCACAAAGGTGTTCGTTTGCTCGGAGTGCGGTCACCGCTTCGAGGTCTCGGCCGTCATCGCCCAGAGTCGTGTCAGCATGACCGTCTGCCCGGAGTGCGCCGCGCATGAGATCGTCGCCGTAGGTGACGGCGTGCGTGAGCCTGCTGCGGTCGACGCCCGGACGGACGAAGACGCCGCCTGAGCGCCCCCGTACCGCGTGAGTCAGTCGCCTGACGCTGACCGCTGAGGCTCGGTCTGACCTGATTCCCAGAGCGTCGCCTGGCGCTCGTCGTGCTGTCGATCTGGCTGCCGCCCCGTGGCCACGGGACCGGTCGGCATCGCCGGCCAGACCGGCCGTTCATCCCACACCCGCCCGTCGAGCAGCCGTCCTTCGGCGCCCTGTCGCCGTCCGCCCCACCCCTTGAACGTGAAGGCCACGCCTGCGGTGACGCAATGGTCGCGCAGGTCGCGCAGCCACTCGGGGCGAGGCGGGCGGCGAGCCGGTCCCGACTCGCCGCCCGCGATCACCCAGTCGATGTTGGTGAGATCGAGATCGCTGAGGGGCCCGAGCAGCGGCTCGGCGCTGATGTGGCGCACGGCGGCGGGCACGGCGCGGAGCGCGTCTGCCCGCCGCGCCACGCGCATGTTCTCGACCGTCACCCCCATGTGGACGTTGCCCGGCCACGGCAGTGAGGGCGCGAGCTCGGCGAGGCGCCGCTCGCGCTTGGTCAGCACGTGGAACAGGTGCTGCGGCGAGCGTTCCATGACGGCGAAGACCTGCCTGATGTAGTCGTCGGGGATCTCTTCGTGGAAGAGATCGCCCATCGAGTCGACGAACACGTGGCGCGGCTTCTTCCAGCGCAGGGGCAGATCGAGCCGTTGGGGACGCAACACGAGGTCGAACCCGTGCTCGTAGTGGTGGCCGGCGATGCCGCGCCAGCGTTCGGCGAAACGCTCGGCATAGCAGTGCCGGCAGCCGGCGGACACGTGCGTGCAACCCGTGACCGGGTTCCATGACTCCCAGCGGCGCGAAAACCCCTGCATATGCGAAGTGTAGCATTCGCCCGGGACGGAACCGGCGCGGCACCCTAGGGCGATGTGTCCAGTGCCTCCGCGATGACGGCCGCGAACGCCGCGGCGACCACGTCCGCGCCGCGCTCGTTCAGGTGGACGCCGTCGATAGTGAAACCGGCGCCGGCACTCGCCGAGGCCTGCGCGAACGCCGCCCGCAGATCCACCACGCGGGTCCGGCCGCGGCGGGTCGAAGCCGCCGCCTCGATCATCGCGCCGATCTCGGCGACGCGTTCGGCGAGACCGCCCTGCTCGAACGGGTCGGGTAGCACCGGCTGGACACAAACGACGAAGGGTGCGCGGGTGAGGGCCAGGTCGAGGACGGCGTCATAATCGCGCCGCAGCCGGTCGGCCCCCGCGCCGTCGGCAAGCACCGGCGCGGGATCCTCGTCCTCGCCGAGCCAGGGCAGGTCGTAGCCGGCGAAGAAGGCGTCGTTGGTGCCGATCCACAGGAAGGCCAAGTCGACGGCTGCGAGCTCCGTCCGCGCCAGCCGCTCGAGCAGCGCTGGCACCGTGTCGCCGGCCCGGCCGTAGTCGAGCAGCTCGTGCTCCGGCCGCAGGCGGCGCAGCCGCGTCAGGAACGACGCGCCGGGATGCCCGGCCGTCAGGCTGTCGCCGAGGAACGCGATCTTCATGCCGACCAGCTTAGCCGCCGCACCCTCCACACATCCTTCACGAGCAGCACCCAGAGGCCCATCAGCAGGCCGAGCCCGCCGGCCAGCCACAGCGACGACGTCACGCCCAGCACGCCCGAGACAGGTCCGGCGAGCACCAGGCCGACCGGCCAGAGCCCCGTGCCGGTCATCCAGTCCCAGCTGCTGACGCGCGCCATCTGTTCGTAGTCGATCTCCTGCTGCAGCGTCGCGTTCCAAACGGCCGAGAGCACGCCGATGGCGATGCCGCGCAGGAACCAGACGATGCAGAGCTGCAGCGAGGTGAGCTGCAGCGCCAGCGCGATCATCGGCGCCGAGGCCGTGGTTCCACACAGCGCGACGACGACCATCGGTCGCTGCGGGCGGTAGTAGAGCGCCATCAGTCCGCCGGCGAGCATCCCCAGGCTGAAGATGCCGACCAGCAGCCCCCACAAGGCTGCGCCGGCCGTCCTGCCGTGCTGCTGGGCCAGCGCCAGCGGGCCCAGCACCTGTAGCGGTGCGATCGTCACGAACAGGACGAGCATGGCACGCAGCATCATCACCAGCAGCCAACTCCGCGAGCGCACCTCGCGCCAGCCGTCGTGCAGTTCCGCGAGGAATGTCGTCTGCTCGTGGCCGCGGTCGAGTACGGGTACGCGCAGCGACAACAGGAACGCCACGCTCACCAGGAACGTGGCGGCGTCGATGGCGATCGCGCCGCCGGGGCCGATGACGGCGACCAGGACGCCGGAGATCGACGGTCCGACGAACCAGCCGAAGCCGTCCGATATGCCGCGCAGGGCGTTCGCCTCCTGGAACCGCTCGCGCGGGACGATCTGCTGGACCAGGGCCGTGAAGGACGGAAAGAAGAACGCGTCGCCGACGCCGTAAAGGAAGCCCAGCAAGCAGAGGCTCCAGATCTCAGCGCGACCGGTCATCAGCAGCAGGGCGAACAGCCCGAGTGTGACGAAGCGCACGACGTCGGAGGCGATCATCACCCACTCGCGAGGCAGGCGGTCCGCCCAGACCCCGCCGATGAGCGTGAAGAGCACCATGGGGACGGAGAAGGCGGCGAGCACGAGCCCGACGTCGGTGCCCGAGTGGGTGAGGTCGAGCACGGCGAACGTCACCGCGACGGGGAACAACCCGTCGCCGATCATCGACACGGTCTCGCCGGCGAACAGGTTGCGGAAATTGCGCACGCGCAAGAGGTTGAGACGGGCCGGCAGACGCATGCTCAGCAGTGTATCAAGACCATGCATGGGTTCGCGGTCGCCTGTGTGGGGAATCGTAGGGCCATGCCGTTGCTCGACATCGCCTCGACCATCACCCTGAACAACGACGTAGCCATGCCCCGGCTCGGGTTGGGGGTGTGGCAGGTGGCGTCCGGCGGCGAGACTCGTCGGGCCGTGCTGTGGGCTCTCGAGGACGGCTACCGCCACGTCGACACGGCCCGCATCTACGGCAACGAGAAAGACGTGGGCGTCGGCGTTGCGCGAGAGCGGGCTGCCGCGCGACCAGGTCTTCGTCACGACCAAGCTCTGGAACCGCGACCAGGGCTACGAGAAGGCCAAGAGGGCGTTCGTCCGTGAGCCTGCACGAGCTAGGGCTCGACTATGTCGACCTCTATCTCATGCACTGGCCGGTCGAGGGCAAGCGCCTCGAAAGCTGGCGCGCCATGGAAGAACTGCAGGCCGGCGGCTACGCGCGGGCCATCGGCGTATGCAACTTCCACGATCGTCACCTCGACGAGTTGCTTGCCGACACAGACGTCGTGCCGGCCGTCGACCAGGTCGAGTTCTCGCCGTTCCTCTATCAGCGCCCGCTGCTCGAGTACTGCCGCGAGCGCGGAGTCGTGCTCGAGGCCTACAGCCCGCTGAGCAGGGGCCGCCGGTTCGACCACCCCGCGGTGGTCGATGTCGCCCGCCGTCGCCATCGCACACCGGCGCAGGTGCTGATCCGCTGGGCGCTGCAGCACGACCTCGTCGCGATCCCCAAGTCGGTCAATCGCCAGCGCATCCTCGAGAACGCCCGGCGTCTTCGACTTCGAGCTTGCTCCCGACGACATGGCCGAGCTCGATGCGCTGAACGAAAACCGCCACGAGGCTTGGGACCCGACCGAAGCGCCCTAACGCCGTCGAGGATTGAGCGGCGCGCGGCTGGGATATCTAGGCAGCGCACCGTAGTACGACGTTGGGGGTCGACCAATGAGTAGCGTCAGCGCGCAGGGCGGCTCGATGGGGGCGACGACACGGCCCGTCGACACCGGCAGCACGATCGCCGGGCGGTTCATCACCGGGCTGCTGGTGGTACAGCTCATCGTCGGCTTCGAGTTCTTCTGGACGGTCACGGCGAAGCTCGTGCGCGGCGGGTTCGTGTCCGGCTTGGCCGCGGATCTCAAGGACAGGGTCACGGCCGCGCCCGGGTGGTACCGCTCGTTCGCCGACAGCGTGGTCATCCCGCACGCGTCGCTGTTCGGTTATCTGATCATCGCGGGCGAGCTGTTCGTCGGCATCGTGCTTATCGCGGGCGCGATCGTTTGGTTGACGCGTTGGGAGCGGCTGTCCGCAGGGGGCCGTTCGGCACTGGTCATGGCGATCATCCTTGCTGCTGCAGCCGGCTTGGCGATGAACCTCAACTACCACATCGCCAACGGCGCGAACAACCCTTGGCAGATCGGTGAGACCTTTGACGAAGCCGTCGACATCAACACGGTGCTGGCGCTTACCGAGGCGACCATCGTCGTCGTCATGGCGGGTGTGCTCGCCAGGCTCCGCAGGAATGGGAGCCGGACGAGCTAGTCCCTGCGCCGGTCTCCGGGTCCGCTGCCGACGGCGCGGCCGATCGCCTCGATGCGGCCTTCCAGGCAGCCGCGGCACACTTCGGCGGTCTCGCCGGCAAAAGCCTTGCCTGGATAGATCTCGTACTTCGCGCGGTACTCGGGCGGCGTGAGATTGGGCATCACGACGTTGGCGCCGCGCTGCAGCCCGAGTTCGCGGCCGTCGATCTGGTTGATCGTTGCCAAGGCCGTCGTGCTGGGGATGTTGGCCTGCGGGCAGACGAGTCGCGCCAGAGCGACGGCCTTGTAGACGGTGAGCTCGTCGTTGGGGATCTGCCCGTCCGGTGGGCAGCTCGCGCACCCACGAGTGGTCGCCGAGCGGCGTCGCCGGGTGCGAGATGTAAGGACCGATGCCGATCATGTCGAGATCGAGGCCGCGGAAGGCGTCGATGTCGGCGGCCACGCTCTCGTAGGTCTGGCCTGGGATGCCGACCATGACGCCGCTGCCGGCCTCGTAGCCGAGCCGACGCAGACTACGCAGGATGGCGAAGCGGTCAGACGCGCGGCCAGGCAGGTCGGGATGGATGAGGTGGTAGAGCTCCTCGTCCGAGGTCTCGAAGCGCAGCAGATAGCGGTCGGCGCCGGCCTCGCGCCACGCCGCGAGGTCGGCGTCGGGGCGCTCGCCGAGACTCAGGGTCACGGCGAGCGCCGTCTCGGCCTTGATGCGGCGCGACGATGCCGGCCAGCCACTCGGTCCTGATGCCGTAGTCCTCGCCCGACTGCATCACGACGGTGCCGTAGCCGAACGCGCGCGCCGTGTGGGCGCAGGCGAGGATCTCGTCCTCGCTCATGCGGTAGCGCTCGATCTCGCGGTTGCCTGCCCGCAGGCCGCAGTAGCCACAGGCGCGCACGCAGTAGTTGGAGAGCTCGATGAGGCCGCGCAGGTGGACCTCGTCGCCGACGTGTCGGCGACGAGTCTCGTCCGCGGCTCCCCACAGCACCTCGAGCCGCGCCGGGTCGGTCTCGCGCAGCCAGGCGAGGATGCCGGCCCGGTCGAGCGACCCGCCGAGCGGGTGATCGACCGGGCCGGGTGTGGTCAGTTCCATGCAGTCAGTGTACCGCTCCTACGCGGCGCGAACGTCCGCCGTTGGTTCGGCCTCGGCGAAGAGCACGCTCGACAGGTAGCGCTCGCCGGTGTCGCAGAGGACGGTGACGATCAGCTTGCCCTGGTTCTCGGGCCGCTGCGGCGACGTCCCAGGCCGCCCAGGCGTTGGCGCCGGCCGAGATGCCGACGAGGATGCCCTCGTCGCGGGCCAGCCGGCGCGCCGTCTCGATGGCGTCCTCGTTGGTCACCTGGATGACCTCGTCGTAGACGGCGGTGTTCAGCACCTTGGGCACGAAGCCGGCGCCGATGCCCTGGATCTTGTGCGGACCGGGCTGGCCGCCCGACAGGACCGGCGAGATCGGCTCGGCTCGACCGCGTAGATCCTGCACCCCGGGCTTGCGCTCCTTGAGCACCTCGCCGACGCCGGTGACCGTGCCGCCCGTGCCCACGCCGGCGACGAAGATGTCGACCTTGCCGTCGGTGTCCTTCCAGATCTCCTCGGCCGTCGTGCGGCGGTGGACCTCGGGGTTGGCCGGGTTCTCGAACTGCTGCGGCATGAACGCGTCGGGGTGCTCGGCGAGCAGCTCCTTCGGCGCGCTGCGATCGCGCCCTGCATGCCCTTGGCGCCCGGCGTCAGCACGAGCTCGGCGCCGTAGGCCGCAGCAGCGCGCGCCGCTCGAGCGTCATCGTCTCGGGCATCGTCAGGATGCAGCCGGTAGCCGCGCGCCGCGGCCACCATCGCCAGCGCGATGCCGGTGTTGCCGCTGGTCGGTTCGATGATGGTCGTCCTGCCGGGGGCGATCTGGCCCGTCGCGCTCGGCCGCCTCGATCATCGACAGGCCGATGCGGTCCTTGACGCTCCCGCCCGGGTTGAACGACTCGAGCTTGCCGAGGATCGTCGCGCCCGCGTCCTCGGAGAGCGCCTGCGAGCTTGACGAGCGGCGTGCGGCCGATCAGGTCGGTGATGTTCTCTGCGTAGGTCATGTCGGTCCTCCGGCAGATTGACGCCCGCACGCCGTGCAGGGGACGACGACGGGTCTTTGTCAATATTATCTACAGGAAAATAGGGTATCCTTCACCCAGTCTGCCCGTCTGCCCAGCATCCATCACAGGTTGATGTCGCGACGTGAGTTCCTGGCAGGGGCCGGAGTCGTGGTCGGCGCGGCCACGGTTGTCGGGCCTTGTGCTCTTCATCGAGGTGGCTTGGCCGAGGAAGACGATCCCCATGAACATGGCGATCGCCCGCTGACGCCGCTCCGTCGGCACGAGATCGCCGATGAGCGCTAGCCACACGGGCATCGTTGCCGCGGCGAACAGACCCGTTATCGCGCGACATGCGGCTAGGACGGCAGCAGCAACGCCGTCAGTGCTGGCAGGCACCCTCGAGACCGACCACCGGGAGTCTGCCTTCGACGTAGGCCGTCACGGTGCTCTGCACGTCGGCGCCGGTGCCGGCGTGGACTGCGATGCCGACCTGGTTGAAGCCCATCAGCGGGCGGCCGCCGATGCCATCGACCACAACGGCGTCGACCAAGTGCTCGGCGAGCATGAGCACGGGCCGCATGCAGCCACCGTCTTCATGTGGAGCGTTCTGCACCACTTCGACGCCGGCCACCTGGCCGTCGACGATGTCGACCACAGTGAAACATTCACATCGTCCAAAATGGCCCGACCGCTGCGCTTCGAGGCCGCCGGGCGTTTCGCACGGGACTGCCACGCGCGTCGACTTCTGATCCTGGTTACTCATGAACGATCATCTCCTGTTCATCGCTGATTCGGTCGACCGCTCGCCTGACAGGCTGCGGTTCCTGCGGTCGTCGTCAAGTGTCCTCGGCCTCCACCTGCTCCGTGACCTCGGCCTGGACCGGCGCGCCGACGACCGCAACGGCCGGCGTCGTTCCAGCAGACGCCCACGTCTCGCGACGCGCACGACGGGCACACTGGCTCGACTGCGCCCTCGCCCTCGGCCTCCCACATCGTATGGCACGAGAAGCAGCGCAGACGGCGGGGCTCCGACGCGGTACTGGCCGCCGCCGATGAGTATCGCTTTGCCGGCGACTAACGCCTCGGCCACCTTCGCATGGCCGCGCTCGAGTACGCGGCCGACGGTCTGTCGAGAGACGCCCATGATCGATGCCGCCTGCTCGTGGCTCAGTCCCTCGAGGTCGACCAGGCGGATGGTCTCGAGCTCGTCGACGGCAAGCGGCAGCTGCTCGAGGTCGCGAGCCGACACGCCGGCGGGCTTGAACATGGTCACGCGCGGCATGCCCGCGACGGCACGCTCGATCGGAGGTACTAGACAATGTCCTCACTCTCTTTTCTTAGCATATGCCCATCATCGTCTGTCGGCCTATGGTTCAATCGAACGCCTGTGCAGCGCCGGCGTCGGACGCGCCGTCGACTTCCGCAGACGACAGGTCAGTCGAGGCCGTCGTCCCTTCGGCAGGCGCCGGCAAGCCGGACGGTGCCGGTGTGCCGATGTCGATGATGCGTTCGGCGGTGCCACACTCTCCGGGCGACGGCGGATCGAGCCGCAGATACGACCTCACCAGCCGACGTACCGGCAGGCGCGGCCTGCCGACCAGTCGCAGGGCGGCGCGCCGCAGCAGCGGTCGCGCCATCCCGTCCGGGTCGCGCAGGTCATCAGTGACGTACACGCCGGCCGCGATCAGCGCCCGCGTCACGATGCGCCCGCTGATCCTCCCAGGCTGCCGCAGTCACCCGCGCCGGCCTGCGAGCGGCCGCGCCCCTGGCCCCGCTGTCGCAGGCGGGGCGATTCCGTGCCGACGTCGGCGGCGCGGACCTGTCTCTCCGTCCATGTCTACCCTCTCTTCTCCTACGCCCAGTGACCCTGCACGGTCGACCCGTCCACTGTCGGCCAGCTGCGCCGCGCCTGAGCGCGGCGAGTGCGTCGCGCACCCTCACTCCGTTGCCCGCCTGGTAGATCGCGATGCCTGCCGCGGCGAGCACCTTGTGAGCGTTCGGGTCCCACGTTGCCGGTGATGACGGCCTCGACGCCGTGCTCGGCGACCGTCGTGCCGGCCTGGACACCGGCGCCGCCACTTGCGTTCACGTTGTCGTCGTTGTCGTGCGCCTGCCAGTCGTCGCCGTCGGTGTCGGCGAAGATGAACCAGCGGGCACGACCGAACCTGGGGTCGATCAGGGCGTCGATGTCTTTGCCCTGGGCGCTGATGGCTACCTTCATGATTGCTCCTTCATTCTCTCGGATGCTGATTCGGCGGACGCCATCAGCGTGTCGCGCACGGCGTCCCATAGCTGTTCGATCTCGGCCGCGGCGCGGCCGCCGATAGTCGATCACGTCGTGCCGGCCACCTGCGCCTGCGTCACCGCAGGGTCGTAGTCGACGGTCGCGACGAACACGGCGCCGGCCGCCGACGCCTCGACCGTGATCGTCGCGCCGAGCTCCGGGTTCAGGTCGGCCTTGTTGACACAGACCGCGTACGGCAGCCGGAACTGCCGCACGACCTGCAGGACGCGGTCGAGGTCGTGACGCCCCGAGACGGTCGGCTCGGTGACCGCCAGCACCAGGTCCGCGCCGGCCAGCGAGGCGATCACCGGGCAGCCGATCCCCGGCGAGCCGTCGACGATCACGAGCGGCAGACCACGCTCTTGCGGCCACCCGGCGCGCCTCGTTGCGCACCAGGGTCACGAGCTTGCCGGAGTTGTCTTCGGCGACGCCGAGACGGGCGTGGACGAGCGGTCCGAAGCGCGTCTCGGACACCATCCAGGCGCCGTTGACGACCGGCTCCATGCGGATGGCGTCGGCGGGGCACACCCGCCGGCAAAGCTCGCAGCCTTCGCAGGCGATGGGATCGACGGCGAAGGTGCCCGAGTCGGCGCCGAGCACGGCCGCGAAGCGGCAGACCTCGGCGCAGCGTCCGCAGGCGGTGCAGGCGTCGGCGTCGATGACCGCCTGCCGGCGGCCGCTGAACTCGTGCTCGGCGCCCAGGTCGGGGCGCAGCACGAGGTGCAGGTCGGCGGCGTCGACGTCGCAGTCGGCGAGCACGGCGCCGCCGGCGAGCGCCGCGAAGGCGGCGACCACGCTCGTCTTGCCGGTGCCGCCCTTACCGCTGATCACGACCAGTTCGCGCGGCGGCGTCATGAGGCCACCTCTGCTCGACGCACGGCTGCAACGATGCGATCCCACGCCGTGCCCAAGGCCTCCCCGACTCCCTCGACGGCAGTCGATCAACAGCTCGCCGCGGGCGTAGGTCTCGGCGATGCGCCGTTCGAACGGAAGCTCGAGTACGATCTCGATTCCTTCGGCGGCGCAGAAGCGACGCACGCGGTCGTCGCCCAGGTCGGCGCGGTTGACGGCCACGACAAGGCGCAGACGCGAGGGCGCGCACCATCTCCACGGCGAGCTCCAGGTCGTGCAGGCCGAAGGGCGTCGGCTCGGTGACCAGCACCACCACGTCGGCGCCGCGCACCGACTCGATCACCGGACACGAGGTGCCCGGCGGTGCGTCGACGACCACCACGTCGACGCTCTCGTCGTCGGCGGCGGCGATGGTCGCACGTGTCGTCGGGACGGCTTTGGCCTCGCCCACCGCGAGCCTGCCGGTGACCAGCGGGAACTCTCGGTCCCCGTCGAGCGCCACCGTGCCGTACTCGATCTCGCCCGTCGCACGCCCGTCCTCGCGGATGGCGTCATCAGGGCAGAACAGCGTGCAGGCGCCGCACGAGTGGCAGAGTTCCGGAAACGTCAGGACCGTAGAGCCCACGACCGTGATCGCCTTGAAGGCGCAGACCTCGGCGCAGGCGCCGCACAGCGTGCAGCGCTCCTCGTCGACCACCGGCACGAGGACATCCACCGGCTCGCGGCGTTCCACGAGCGGGTGCAGGAAGAGGTGGCAGTCCGGCTCCTCGACGTCACAGTCGAGGAGCCGGACTGCCACACCCCGCCCGGCCAGCAGCGCCGCAAGGTTGGTCGCGAGCGTGGTCTTGCCGGTGCCGCCTTTGCCGCTGGCGATCGCATCGCGCATCGCCTCAGGCCTCGACCAGTGCGAACACGCCGTTGGGACACGCGCTCTCGCAGTCGCCGCAACCGGTGCACAGTGCCGCGTCCACCTCAGCCGTCTCGCGCACCGTTATCGCGTCCTGGGGGCAGGCGTCCAGACATGCCTCGCAGAGGGTGCATTGATCCGGATGAGCGACGATCGCCATGATACGTGAGCGCTTGCCGACCGCCGGCTGCGGGTCCGGCTCGGTCGACGCCGGCTTGGGCGTAGACGCCACGGACTCGGGCTGCCGCGGGTCGGGAAGATCGAGGCCGGGGCCGAGAGCCGTGGCGCCGCGGCCGCGGCCGCTGCCGTCACGGCGCCGCCGACGGACGCCTTGCCCCATGCCGCGACCGGCGCCTCGACCGGCACCGCGGCCGCTCCCCGTGCCGGTGCCGCCGGCCATCACTTGCGCCCCGCCGCCTCGAGGCGATCGAGGCGATCGAGCACCTCAGCGAGCCGGCTCTCGAGGTGCGCGAACGGGTCTACCGGGGCTTCGGCCGTGTCCAGGGGCGGCTGTGACGGCACTCGCGCCGCACGCTGCCGGCCAGTGAGCCCGGTGGCGTAGAACTGGTTCCTCCAGCCACGACCGCCGCCGCGACCTGCGTAGGCCGCCGCGTCGGCGCAAGGGCCCCGTCGGCCTCCAGTCATCGGGCCGTAGCCCATCGGTCCCGTACCGTCTCTACCTGGCATTGCTCCTCCTTACGAGCGCGGCAGCGTAGGATGCGCCGCCTGGTGCGTTATGAGCATATGCCCATATTACACCCCTGATCGCGGAACACAAGTGGTTGGCTGGCGCCGGCGCCGCCAACTCGGTTACGATCGGCGCATGAGCGCTATCGATGTGGACGACTGGATCCACGAGGTGAAAGCCCAGCCGGGGTCGGCCGCGATCGGCATGATCGTCGTGCATCAAGGGATCGTCCGCGGCACCTCGAGGTCCGGCGAGCCCGTGCACGGAATGGTGCTCGCGGCCGACGGCGAGCGGCTTGAGCAGGTGCTCGCCGCGGCGGCGACCTGGCAGGGAGTCTGTGCCGTGCGCGCCTGGGTGAATGAGGGGTCACTCTCCGTCGGCGACGACATCATGAAGGTGCTGGTGGCGGGAGACATCCGCGACAACGCATTCGCCGCGCTCCAGCGGCTAGTGTCGCTGATCAAGAACGAGGTGCTGTCGGAGTCGGAGCTGCGCTGATCGGAGTAGCGAGAGGGAGTAAGCTGACCGCCATGACAGACTCCATTGAGAGCGTCATCATCACACGCAGCGACGATCTCGTCGCCGCTGTGGACCTGGCTCGCGAGGCACACCTGGAAGTGCCGGACTGCCCGCAACCCCCGCTCGTGATGTGGGGGGCGTTCGACGGCGACCGTATGGTCGG
Source organism: uncultured Actinomycetes bacterium (assembly GCA_963833555.1). Taxonomy (GTDB): domain Bacteria; phylum Actinomycetota; class Thermoleophilia; order UBA2241; family UBA2241; genus CAWHYB01. The sequence goes on from CAWHYB010000002.1 coordinate 512,080, forward strand.
CACGGTCTCGCTCGACGACTACAAGGGCCTGCCCGTGGTGGGGCGCATCGCGGTCTCACCGCATTTCCGCGGGAGCGGCCTCGGCAGACGCCTCCTGGCCGCGCTCGAAGAAGAAGTGAGGCGGCGCGGCCTCCCAGAGCTCTGGGCCACCGCGCGCGCGCCCGGCTTCTTCGTCTCGATGGGCTACTCGGTGATCGGGGACGGCCCCGAGCGGGATCTGTTGCTGTCGGAGTGCGCCGATTGCCGGCAGTTCGGTACGGACTGCCGGCCGCGGGCGGTGCGCAAGACGTTCGCGCCTAGCGACCGTACCCCGCCCGGTAGCGCTCGCAGAGATCGACGTACAGCTGTTTGAAGCCGAGCCATGCCGCCTTGTACTCGTCATCGACGGGGCGGTCGAGAAGGCGCGCCGGCACGCCGGCGGCGATACTCCCCGCCGGCACGACGGCGCGCTGCGGGACGACCGCCCCTTCGGTAGTCTCCTCGCAGGCGGGCGCCCGGACCGATCCAGCAACGTGCCCCCACGTGTACGTCCCCGAAGACGTCGGCTGAGGGGTGGACCCACGCTCCGGCACTGACCTGGGGCGTCTTTCCTTCGAAACTGTCAATAGTCATGGTCGGCCCAACTTACTGCACGACCTGTCGAGCCATTCGCGACAGACGCGCCGGTTCACGACAGCGCGGTCACCGACGCGTCCTCTGGCGAGAGCGAGAAGACCCGACAGACCGTTGTGCAGATCCCGCACTCGGTACAGAGCTCGTGGTCGATTCGGGGCGCCGAGAAGACGTCATCCTGGACGATGGCGCCCTGTGGGCACGTCGCGACGGCCGGGCAGGGGTGATTCTGGGGGCAGAAGCGGTCATCGACGATCATGTGCACTCCGTTCTGATCGAGCTCGGGTTGGCAAAGGACTATACCCCATGGGGTATATTTTGCCAACCCGAGCTTACCGTGACGTTGCACAGCAACGTCATCGCGGCTAGGATACCCCCCAAGGTATTCCCCGCGTTTCCGACGAAGGATCGAGCCATGGCGTTCTTCCAGCTGGTCTGCCGCGCCTGCGGCCACGCGTTCGAGGTCTCCACAAAGGGCGCCATCAAGGACAAGCAGAAGCACTGTCCTCAGTGTCGCTCGGTGTCGGTGCGACAGACATTCGGGAGCTTCCTGCGCAATGGTCCGCTGACGTCGTCGGGATGCGGCGCCGTTCCGACCGGCGGCTTCGGCTGACGCTCGTGACCCAGGGCGCGGTCCGCGCCCTTCCCGACCGTTTGCGTACGACCTCGGCAGGTCGAGACATCGCTTGACCACGTCTGCGCAAACGCGTATATATGGATTCATGCAAATCCGCACGAGCACAGAGGCAGCGCCCAAGCCCGCCGATCTCAAGCCACTCTTCATGATGCACGCCGAGCTCTGCAAGGCGCTCGCCAACCAGCACCGCCTCGGCATCGTCTATGCGTTGAGTCAGCAGGAGATGTGCGTGACCGACCTGGCCAAGGCGCTCGAGATCCCTATCCATAACGTGTCGCAGCACCTCAGGGTCCTCAAGGAGCAACTGCTGGTCCGGGCGCGCAAGGACGGCCAGACGGTCTACTACTCGGTGACCAATCCCAAGTTCATCCAGGGCTGCACGCTGATCCGTCAGGCACTCATCGAACAGCACCAGGAGCTGGGCGAATCGCTCCTGGCGCCCGACGTGCTCGACGCGATCCAGCACATGACGATGCCGGCTTCGCCGGAGTAACGAACGAGCCTCCTGCGGGGGGCCAGTACAGAAGCGGGGCCGCTCACAGTCTGCAGGTCTGGATAGCTGCGCGGCGGGCTTGCGAAAGAGTGCACAAGCACAAGCAGGCAAGTCGCACGGACGGATGCGTTCCAGCACAGACGCAGGCGCATGATTCGAGACCAGGAGGAGATCACCATGACACTCGAGGACCTCAGCACCATCCAGGCAGAGAAGTGCGTCGACGCCAGAGGCACGTCGTGCCCAGGCCCCATTCTTGCCGCCAAGAAGGGCATCCCCAGCGTCTCGGTGGGCGGCATCATGGAGGTCATGGCTACCGACACCGGCACTCAGAAAGACCTGCCGGCCTGGTGCAAGAAGATGGGCCATGAGTTCCTGGGAGTCGTCGAAGAGCCCGGCTTCATGAAGCTCTACGTCAAGAAGATGAAGTAGATGGCTCCGGGGATCGACAGCGCCGAGGACCAGGACTTCGTGCCTCGCATCCTCGTACTCTCCACCAACAACATCTCCGACCCGGGTATCGACCTGGCCGGCAGCTCGCACATGCACTACTCGCCCAGCGTCATGGTGATCAGCGTGCCCTGCACGGCCGGCATCAAGCCGAGTTGGGCGCTGTATGCCGTGCAGCAGGGCTTCGACGGCGTCTTCGTCGCCGCGGACGGCGACGAATGCGCCTACCTTTCCGACTGCAGCGAGCGGACCTCACAGATCATGGCCGCCGCGCAGGCGCTGCTCGAGCAGCATGGCTACGAACCGCAGCGCCTGCGCATGGCGGCCATCTGTTCGGTCTGCGCTGAGCCCTTCACCAACTACATGCACGAGTTCTCCGCAGCCCTGACCAAGCTCGGTCCGTCACGAAAGGCATCGGCAGCATGAAGTACGACGCGCTTGTGGTCGGCAGCGGCATCGGCGGCATGGAGTCAGCGCTGAAGCTCGGCGACATGGGTTACAAGGTGCTCGTCGTCGAGAAGCAGGCCAGCGTCGGCGGCAAGATGATCCTGCTCAGCAAGGTCTTTCCCACGCTCGACTGCGCCAGCTGCATCTCCACCCCCAAGATGGCCGCTACGATCCACCACCCCAACATCGACGTGCTGACGTACGCCGAGGTCGATGGCATCCGTGTCAACGGCGACGGCACGTACCACGCAACGATCCGCCAGAAGCCGAAGTTCGTCGACGAGGCCGCCTGCACCGGCTGCCGGCAGTGCGAGATGGCCTGCAATGTGGCCGTGCCCGACGAATTCAACGCCGACATGGTGTCGCGGCGCGCCGCCTACATCGCCTTCCCTCAGGCGGTTCCAAAGAAGGCGGTCATCGAGCGCGCCGGCGTCTCGCCGTGCACCTACGAGTGTCCTGCGGGCATCAAGGCGCACGGCTACGTGGCGCGAGTGCGCAGCGGCGAGTACGAGCAGGCTTTCGACCTGGTGCTCGAGACCACGCCGCTGGTCGGCAGCCTCGGCCGCGCCTGCTACGCACCCTGCGAGGAGCAGTGTACGCGCGGCGAGCTTGAGGGCCCGCTGCCGATCCGCCGTCTCAAGCGCTTCATCGCCGATGAGCGGTACCGCCAGGCGGAACCCAAGGCGATCGAGAAGCCGGAGTCGAACGGCAAGAAGGTCGCCGTGGTCGGATCGGGCCCGGCCGGCCTCACCGCCGCCTGGCAGCTCGCCCGCAAAGGCTACGGGGTCAAGATCTTCGAGGCGGCGCCCCAGGCGGGTGGCATGCTCCGCCTCGCCATCCCCGCCTACCGCCTGCCGAACGACGTCGTCGACGACGACGTCGCCAACGTCACGGCGATCGGCGTCGAGATCGCGACCGATACGCGTATCGAAGACGTCGACTCGCTGCGGCGCGGCGGGTTCGACGCCGTCCTGGTGGCGACGGGGACGCACAAGGCTGTGAGCCTGCGCGTGCCCGGCGAGCAGCTCGACGGCGTCCAGAGTGCACTCACGTTCCTGGCCGACGTCAAGCTCGGCAGGCCGGTCGACCTCTCGGGCAAGAAAGTGCTCGTGGTCGGCGGTGGCAACGTCGCCATCGATGCGGCGCGAACGGCTCGCCGCCTCGGCGCAGCGTCGGTCGACCAGGCCAGCCTCGAGTGCTGCGACGAGATGCCGGCCCATGACTTCGAGGTCAAGGAGGCGCAGGCGGAGGGCATCACGCTGCACGACGGCTGGGGCATCGACCATTTCACCGGCGAGGGTGGTGTGCAGGGCGTCGAACTCAAGGTCTGCACCTGCGTGTTCGACCCCGAGGGCCGGTTCCACCCTGAGTACGACGAGACGCGGAAGATGACTCTGGAGTGCGACGTCGTCATCGTCGCCGCCGGCATGGGCGCCGACACTGAGGCGTTCGGCCTCGACACGAACGGCAACCGCACGCTCAAGGCCGATCCCGGTACGCTGCAGACGGCCGTGCCACACATCTTTGCGGCCGGTGACGTCGTCACCGGCCCGACGATGATCACCACGGCCGTCGGCCAGGGCCGTCGGGCCGCCTTCATGATCGACCGCTTCCTGCAGGGCAACGAGCTCGACCCGGGCGCCTTCGACGAGGCCTTGCCGGTCGTAGACAAGGCCGAGGTGCTCGCGCGGCAGGACGTCTACGACCGCCGTGAGCCGTTCGAGACGAGCGCCGCCATGAGCGCGGCGCCGACAGACTTCGCCGAGACCGAGGGCCCGATGACCGAGGACGAGGCGTTCCTCGGCGCCGCCCGTTGCCTCGATTGTGGCGTGTGCTCCGAGTGTCACGCCTGCGTGGACGTCTGTCCTGCGGACGCCATCAAGCTCGACATGCAGGGCGACGAGATCGAGGCAGAGGTCGGCACCGTCGTCCTGGCCACTGGCTTCAAGCTGTTTCCGGCGGACGCCAAACCCCAGTACGGCTACGGCCGGCACAAGAACGTCATCACGGGCATGCAGATGGACCGCCTGCTGGCGCCGACGCGGCCGTACAACGCCGTGCTGCGCCCGAGCGACGGGCGGGTGCCGGACAACATCGCCTACATCATGTGCACGGGCTCGCGCGACGAGACCGTCGATAACCCGCTGTGCTCCAAGATCTGCTGCATGTACTCGGTCAAGCAGAACCAGCTGATCATGGGGGCCTTGCCGCTCGCCGACGTCACCGTCTACTACATCGATGTGCGCTCGGTCGGCAAGGGCTACGACGAGTTCTACCAGCAGGCAAAGGACATGGGCGCGAACTTCGTCAAGGGCCGTGTGTCGGGCATCACCGAGACCGACGAGGGCAACCTCGTTCTGCGCTATGAAGACATCGAGAACGGCGGCACGCTCGCCGAGGCCGAGCACGACATGGTCGTGTTGGCGGTCGGCGTGCAGCCGAATCGCGAGGTCGCCGGCCTCTTCGAGGACGGCGCTCTGACGCTCGACGATTACTACTACGTCGGCGAGGCCGATGAGGACCTCGATCCCGGCCGCACGAACCTCCCCGGCGTATTCGTCGCGGGTTCGGCTGCCGGGGCCAAGGACATCCCCGATTCCATCCTCCACGCGGGCGCCGCGGTCGCCCAGGCTGCCGCCCACTTGGAGAAGGCGAAAGTGAAGGTGCGGGCATGAGCGGCCGCAAGATCGGCGTGTACGTCTGCCAGTGCGGCGGCAATATCGGCGACTACGTCGACGTCGACAAGGTCGTCGCGGCTGTGGCGAACGACCCGGACGTCGTGGTCGCGCGATCGGCGATGTTCACCTGCTCCGACGCCACCCAGCAGGAGATCGTCCAGGACGCACACGAGAAGGGTCTCGACGCACTCGTGGTGGCTTCGTGCTCGCCGAAGCTGCACACCGTCACCTTCCGCGACGTCGCCAAGCGGGCCGGCATGAACCCCTTCCAGTACACGCAGGTGAATGTCCGTGAGCAGTGCTCGTGGACGCACACGGACGACCACGACGGCGCGACCGAGAAGGCGGTGCGCCTCGTGCGCGCCGGCATCAATCGGACGCGCCTCACCGAGCCTCTCGAACCGATCGTCGTCGAGACGACGCCGAAGAGCCTCGTGGTCGGTGGCGGGATCGCCGGTCTGCGCGCGGCCCTCGGGTTGGCCGAGATCGGGCTCGCGGTCTTCCTTGTGGAGCGGGAGCCCCGGCTCGGCGGTCGGGTCGCCGGCTTCGGCGAGATGTATCCGCACGGTCGCAACGGTGCCGAGATGATCGCCAGGCTCGAGGAAGCCGTGCGCGCCCACCCGGCCATCACCGTGTTCACGAACGCCGAGGTGCTGAAGAAGTCCGGCAGCTTCGGCAACTACCAGGCGACGATCGCCGTGAGCAGCGAACGGCTCGAGACCATTCAGGTCGACGTCGGGTCGATCGTCGTGGCTACCGGCTTCGACGACTACGCGCCGGCCGCGGGCGAGTTCGGCTACGGCATGGACGGCGTCGTCACGCTGCCCGAGTTCAAGAAGATGATCGATGCGTCGGCCGGCCCCCTGCAGTACGACGGCCGGCCGGTGAAGACCATCGCCTACGTCTACTGCGTGGGCAGTCGACAGGCCGAGGACGTCGAGGGCGGCCACAGCTACTGCTCGCGCTACTGTTGCACTGCCGCCGTGCATGCTGCCCTCGAGGCGGCCGCGAAGAGTGATTCGAGCCTGCGCCAGTACCACCTCTACCGCGACATGCGCACCTACGGCAAGTTCGAGCTGCTCTGGAACGAGTCGCGCGAGAAGGGCTCGCTCTACCTGCGGGTGCCCGACGACGAGCCGCCGACGGTCGAGAAGCTTGTCTCCGGCGGCCTCAAAGTCACCGCCAGGGACCTGCTCACAGGCGGCGAAGAGGTCGCGATCCCGGCCGACCTCGTCGTGCTGGTCACCGGCATGGTGCCGCGCGAGAACCGCGAGCTCGTCAGCGTACTCAAGCTGCCGGTCGGCAACGACGGCTTCTTCAACGAGATCCATCCGAAGCTCCGGCCGGTCGAGACGATCGTCGACGGCGTCCTCATCTGCGGCGCCTGCCAGGCGCCGAAGACCTCCGCCGAAGCGGTCGCGAGCGGTCTCGCGGCCGTCACCCAAAGCGGCGCGATGCTCAAGCGCGGCTTCGCCGAGCTCGACCCGATGGTGGCGATCGTCGACGACGACGCGTGCACGTGGTGCGGCAAATGCCTCGAGGCCTGCCCTTACGCCGCCATCGAGGAGGTCGAGGCGAACGGCAAGCAGGTCGCCGCAGTGATCAAGACCGCCTGCAAGGGCTGCGGCGGCTGCGTGCCGGTGTGCCCGAGCGATGCCGTCGACCTGCAGGGCTACACCGATGCCCAGATCAAGGCGATGATCGACGGCCTGCTGGAGGTGAGTTGCTCATGACGCCGGTTCACAATGGCACCACCGTCAAGGAGGCGACTGTGGGCAACCGCAGCGTTCGCGAGATCGTGCGCGACGAGCAGGTCATGCGCCGGCCGATCCTGGCGGCGCTTGCAGACGGGCCCCTCACGGTGCCCGAGATCGCGCTGGCCGTCGAGCGGCCCTCCCACGAAGTGATGTTCTGGGTCATGGGCCTGCGCAAGTACGGCTGGCTGGGCGAGATCAAGGAAGTCACCGACGAAGGCTACTACCGCTACCAAGTAGTGGAGAGGGAGGGCTCATGACGGCTCTCGTGAACCCCGGGCTGGCGGTGGAGCTGGACAGATCCGGCGAGTTCAACGCCGACGCCTGCATGAACTGCGGGGTGTGCTCCGCCATCTGTCCGATGGGCATCGACGTGCAGCCGCGGAAGCTGTTCCGCTACGTCCTCCTCGGCATGGAGGAGCAGGTCAGGGCCGAGACGGAGAACGTCTTCTCTTGCCTGCTCTGCAAGATGTGTGAGGAGAACTGCCCATCCGGCGTGCGCATCGCCGAGAATGTGCGCACGCTGCGGCACCACATCGTGCGCACCGTCTACGGCCTCGGGGAGGGATGACCATGCCTCTTCCGACCGGCGACGTGATCGGCATCCTGGGCGACAACCTGCGCCTGCGGAAGTCCGTCCTGCCACTGCCGATCAAGGTGGCCACGAAGTGGACCGAAGGACTCGCCCTGCCGCGTGGCGGCGAGACCGTGCTCTACACCGGGATGATGTACCAGCTCATCCCCTACATAGAGGGCCTCGTGAAAGCCGAGCAGCGACTCGGCGACTCCTGGCTCGCCAGGTGGACCGGCCTCGGCCGCAGGGTGAACCGCGTCGTCAACATCTCGGCGTTCATGGCGCGCCCCTCCGCGGAAGAGCGCGCCCTCTACGATCAGGTCCCGATCAACGTCGTCCACCTGCTGCGCAAGGCCGGCGTCGAGCTCGGCGCCCTCTACGAGGACGACCTCTACTCGGGCGCGCTCGCCTACGACCTGGGCCTCGACGAAGTCGTCATCGAGCACGCCAAGCGCGTCCACGGCGCCTTCAAGAAGCACGGCGTGAAGACCGTGATCACCGTCGACCCGCACACCACCACGATGCTGCGCACGGTCTATCCAAAGATCCTCGACGGCTACGACGTCGAGGTGCACAGCTACCTCGAGGTCCTCGCCGAGAAGGGCTTCGGCTCGAACGGCCACGCCGCCAGCCTGCTTTCCGGCGAGGTCGTGCTGCACGACTCGTGCGTTTTCGCCCGCTACGAGGGGGTCGTCGACGAGCCGCGCGAACTGCTGGCGGCCGCCGGTCTCACCGTGCGTGACCCGGAGAACTCCGGGCGCCAGACCTGGTGCTGCGGGGGCCCCATCGAGTCGCTCTATCCCGCCAAGGCGGCCGCCAACGCCGAGAAGCGCGTCGCACAGCTGCGCGCCGCGGCGCCCGACGCCGTGACCATGTGCCCGATGTGTCTCGTGAACTTGAGCAACGCGGCCGGCGACACTATGCGCTTCAAGGACATCTCGCAGTACCTGCGCGAAGCCTACGCATCCTGAGGAGGATGGCTATGGACGAGGAAACCCAAGTAGTCATGGAGCCCGTTGCCAACGTCTCCGTGGCGACCACCAAGAAGACGATCATCGTCTTCAGCGGCGAGTTCGACAAGATGATGGCGGCGTTCATCATCGCCAACGGCGCCGCTGCGATGGGCGACGACGTCACCATGTTCTTCACGTTCTGGGGCCTCAACGCTCTGCGCAGGCCGGAGAAGGTCCAGATCAAGAAGAAGAAGAGCACCCTCCAGGGCATGTTCGGCAGGATGATGCCGCGCGGCCCAAACAAACTCGGCCTCTCCAAGATGAACTTCGCCGGCATGGGAGCGCCGCTGATGAAGAAGGTCATGAAGCAACAGAACGTCATGACCCTGGACGAGCTCATCGCGTCGGCTAAAGAGCAGGGCATCAAGCTCGTCGCATGCACCATGTCGATGGACGTCATGGGCCTCCGCGAAGAGGAGCTCATGGACGGCCTCGAGTACGCCGGCGTCGGCTCTTACCTTGGCGAGGCCGACGAGGCCAACGTCAATCTCTTCATCTAGAGATCTGGAGTCGGAGGCCGGCCATGAGTTCGATGATCATCGGTCTGGCGGGCGGCAGCTTGGAGTGACCGGCCGTCGCACCCGCTCGACGACCCTCGCAGTCTCAAAGCCGACGGCAAGGTCAGAGTCCACTGCTGCGGCACGGCCGGCCAGATCTGGGGCGCGGGCGAGCTCAGCACTCTCCCTGGACGTCTCGCAATCGACCGCCTAGCGCTCCGAGCAGGGCAGGACGCGGCGCCACTCTGATCGCAGAGTGGCGCCGCGGTGTCGTCACCGGGGCACTAGCCTCTGCGACATTTAGAGGTTTCGCAACTTCGCAATAGTGCAATACTCGCTGCATGATGGATGATCGGCAGCGATACGAGATGCACGCCGCGGTGTTCTCCGCCTTGGCCCACCCGGTCCGGCACGAGCTGTTCCACGTCCTCTGCGCCAAGCCCTCCTCGCCGACCGCGCTCGCCGAGATCCTCGGCATCAGCAGACCCAACGTCTCCCAGCATCTGGCGCTGCTCAGCCGTCAGGGGCTGGTCGCCCGCTCCAGGGTGGCCGGCCGGGTCGAGTGGCGCGTCACCGATCTGCGGCTGGCTCAAGCCTGTGCCCTCGTAGATGAGGTCATGGGCGATGACCTTCAAGCCCGTCTTCATGCTCTCGAAAGAAAGGACCACCATGTTTGAGAAGAACGAAAGCGCCACCGATCGGATCGTGCGCGTCATCCTCGGCGGCGGCCTGCTGGCCACCTCGCTGGCGACCCTGGGCGCCGCCTCGGGCAAGCCTCTCGGCATCATCGTCGCCGTCGTCGGCGCCGTGCTGCTCTTCACCGCCGCGACCGGCACTTGCCTGCTCTACAAGCTGTTCGGGTTGAGCACCGCCAGGCAGCACTAGGCTCGCTCGCAGCGCTCGGCAGGCGGGGCGGGCGGGGGTGCGATCGCACCCCCGCCCGCCCCGCTTCGCGTGCATCTAGACAGAGTGGCCAGTCAGCCCGAACAGCAGGATCGCCAGCACGACCAGCGTCAGGGCGACGTAGAGTCGGTCCCGCTCGCGGGCGAAAGCGACTGCGGAGAGGGCGACGCGTGCCACTGGGGTGAGGATGAGGACGATGAGGCCGAGCTGCATGACTGCGGCGGCGTGCAGGTGCAATGCGCTGCGCGCGACTGCGTAGAGGGAACTGAGCGCCGGCCCGACGCCCACGAACACGCCGTAACCGACGTGCGTCGATTGCGAGGTGACGAGGTAGCCGATCATGCCTGCCACCACTATCGCGGCCGCCAACAGCACGCCGGCGCGCAGGAGGCCGCCGATGGCGCCTTGCATGCCTCTGTCGCGGTCATCAGGGCTGGTCTGCGTCATGGCGAGACCCTGTCGCTCATAGCTTCAACCCAGTGACGATCATCTCGATGCCCAGCGCAAGGATCGCCGAGGCAAAGACCCAGCGCAGGACATGGCCGTTCGCGACCGCGAGCAGCCGTGCGCCGACCAGTGAGCCGCCGAGGACGCCGATCATGACCGGCGCGGCGATGGCAGGGTCGATGAAACCGCGGTGCAGGTAGATGCCCGCGCTGGCGGCGGCGGTGACGCCGATCATGAAGTTGCTCGTCGTGGTCGCGACCTTGAACGGCAGCCGCATCGCCTGGTCCAGGGCGAGCACCTTCACGGCACCCGAGCCGATGCCGAGCAGGCCCGACAGCGCGCCGGCCAGAGTCATGATGCCGAAGCCGAGCGGGATCCGCTGCGGGGCGTAGTGGATGGGTCCGGCGGGTCCGGGATACGTTCCCGGCAGGCGCAGGCGGGCGGCGAGCCCGCCGGCGTGCTCGACCGGCTCGGGTTCCTTGAGCCGCAGCGTGAGAAACACGGAGACCAGGAGCACGAGGCCGAAGATGGTCTCGATCACGTGAGGAGGCAGCCGCGTGGCCAGCGCCGCTCCTAACACGGCGCCGACAGTCGTCCCTACCTCGAGGAACATGCCGATGCGCAGGTTTGTGAACCCTTCGCGGACGTAGGCGGCCGCCGAGCCCGACGAGGTGGCGATCACGGAGACCAGAGAGGCTCCGATGGCGTAGCGGATGTCGACACCGAGAGCGACCGTCAGGAGCGGCACGATCACCACCCCCCCGCCGAGGCCGGTCAACGACCCAAGCAGGCCCGCGCCGAGCGCGCCGACGAACACGATCGCAGTGAAGAGGAGGACGCTCACGCCCGGGCCCGGTCTCGCTTCCGTCGGGGCTGCATGAGCGCGCCGTCGGTTCCGGTCACGGCAGCTGGACCAGCCCGTTCCTCAGCTTCGCCAGGCAGTAACGCTCGAAGGTCGGCAGCGTGCGCTTGAGCCTGAAGGCGGCGGTGAGGCCGGCGAAGCTGCCTCCGAGGATGACGACTCGTGCTGCCATGATGCCCCCCTTACCGCTGACCCATCGGACTCGTCTTAAGTCCGTCGTACCCAGAACGCTCGGGGGCGAGACCAGGACCTGCTTCGCCGGCCACGCCGTTTGTCGGATGGCGGGCGGGGGTGAGGGGCGTTCGCCCCTCACCCCCGCCCGCCAAGAGACCCGCTTCAGAACGCGAAGCGGGCTCGCTTGTGCTTCTCGTTGTAGCGCTGGTGATAGTCCTCGGCCCGCCAGAAGGTCGATGCCGGTACGATCTCGGTGACGATCGGCCGCTGGCCGGCGGCGGCACGTATGTCCTGCAGCCGGGCGAGCACCGCTTGGGCGTCGCGCTCCTGCTCGGGCGACTCGGCGAAGATCACCGAGCGATACTGCGTCCCGACGTCCGGTCCCTGCCGGTTACGGGTCGTGGGATCGTGCATCTCGAAGAACGCCTTGACGAGCTCTTCGTAGCCGACGAGTTCGGGGTCGAACTGCACTCGCACGGCCTCGGCATGGCCGGTGTTGTCGGTGCAGACGTCGTGATAGGTCGGGTCGGGCTTCCAGCCCCCGGCGTAGCCCACTTCCGCGTCCTGCACGCCCGGGATCACCCGGAAGCGTTCCTCGACGCCCCAGAAGCAGCCTGCGGCGAAGGTCGCTGTCTCTGTCATTGACTGGCCTCGCTCTCGAACACGGCGACGGCCGCTGATGCGGCCGGCCGGAGTAGATGTCGTCGCGCGTCTTCTTCCCGCGACCGCCCCGCTCCACGCTCGGACTCGCGGCCGGGGTCAAGAGCGCCGCGCCTAATGCAGGATTCGGTGTTTCTTAACTGGAAGGTAACTTCGTTCGGGCACTGTCGAACACGGGAGTTCTACTCACGGCGACATGTCGGCGTCCGGCCGCCGGGCACTGGAGGAGATGTGCGTACGTACACAGTCAGATGCATCGCCTGCGGCGAGGAGATCGACCTCGAGGAGCTGCTCGCGGTCGATGAGGACTCCTGCATCGTCTGCCCGTACTGCGATGGGCGGCACGGCGACGGGCCGCGTGGCGGCGACGATCGGCCGCGCGCGCGGAGGGTAGTTGCCGCTGGTCAAGTTGCCGCTGGTCACGCCGCCTAGGATCGGCGCCGATCTGGCCTATGGCGCCTTCACCGAGCGTACGGACCGGCCGAGCGAGGCCGCCATCGAAGCGGCGCTCGGGGCCTCGCTCCCTCTCTGGGACGAACTCATCCTCTTTGTCGCGACCATCACCCGCGCACGCGGTGAACTGCGCTTCTACGGACGTAATCATGGCTGGGCGCTGACCTTTCGCAACCGCGGCCGATCGCTGCTCGGCCTGTTCCCCGCTGAGGGTGAGCTGACCGGTCTTGTCGTGCTCAACGACGCCGAGACGCAGAGCGCCCTCACCACCGGTCTGAGCCCCACGGTCCTCGAGGTCATCGCACAGACGAGACCCATCAAGGAAGGCCGCTGGATCTACGTCGCCGTCAGGGACCACGCGGCGGTCGAGGACGTGAAGAGGCTCGTGGCGGCGCGGGCGGCGCGACCGGCCTGATCCGGCCGTCGCGCGGCGAGCGCTGGACGGTCACGCTTTGCAGGCAAAGCGCGTTGTCTGGAGAGACGGCGCAAACGGGCGTCGCGCATGTTCGCCGCTCGGCCGAGGGCGTAGACTATGCTGACAATAGTACCGAGGGGGTATGTCATGGTCCGTCCACGCCTTCTGCGCCGGCCACGCGTGGTTGCGTTCGCGCTGGTGCTCACCATCTTCGTGCTGGGCGTCGCGGCAGCGCCCGCGCTGGCCGATGCCACGAGTCTGCCTGCACCGGCTTCAGCGCCGACGTGGTCGCCCAATTGGGTGGCCGATCCGGTCGGCACGTTCGACAACGGCACCTGCATCGCGCGCGATCCGGCGAGCGGCGCCCTCTACGCCGCGGGCGGGGCCGACGGCACCCAGATCGTGACCGTCGCCTACGACGCGGCGGGTGTGAAGCAGTGGACGAAGACATACGCCGGGACGAACCCTGCCGCGATCGACGGCGTCGGCGCGGTCGGCATCGCCGTCGACCACAGCGGCAATGTGGTCGTCCTCGGGACCCTGCTGAACACCACGACGAACATGGACTGGACGGTGCTCAAGTACGGTCCCGACGGCACCCTGCTGTGGCACAAGACGATCAGCGGCAGCGGCAGCCTCGGCAACGATCGTGCCGCCGCCCTTGTCATCGGCGTGAAGGGCGGCATCTTCGCCGCCGGACGGCTCGGTGTCCGCGGCCACGCGAACGATGCCGCCCTCGTCAGGCTCTCGTCCGCGGGCAAGGTCGCCTGGAAACGCTTCATCGACGGGCCGGCCCACCACGCCGACGCGTTCGCGGCGATCGCCCAGGACGCCGCCGGGCGTCTGTACGGCGGCGGCGAAGTCGGCTCGCGCCAACGGCTCCACGGACTGCCTGCTCGCCTGCTTCAGCTCGTCCGGCAAGCGGCTGTGGGCGAGAACGTGGGGCGGCAGCGCCGGAGGCAGCGACCACGTCGCGGATCTGGCGGTGACCGCCCAGGGCAAGGCCCACGCCGTCGGGGAGTTCGCGATCAAGGGCGGCACAAAGGCCATGATCAGGCAGTACGGGCCCACGGGCCGGTTCGTCTGGCAGGCGACCTTCCGCACCTCCAAGCCTGGTTTCGACCGTTTCGACGCAGTAGCACTGGCGCCGGGCGGTCGTGTCGCCGCGGCGGCCACCTTCACCAATGCGGCGACCGACAACGCCAACATCGTGACGATCGCATTCCGGGCGGCCGGTCCGGCGCTGTGGGAGAAGACGTGGGATACGCCCAGTCTGCCAGGGCACCCGAAGTCGCGGGATGTCGCCTCTGACATCCTGGTCGACCAGCAGGGCGGCGTCTACGTGGTGGGCACGACGGACGACAACGCCGACGGTGACGCCGACTTCGCCGTCCTCTCCTACGGATCGACCGGCTCTCTTCGATGGGGCGGTCCGCGCCTGTGGGATGGGGCTCACGGCGACGATGCGGCGGCGGCAGGCTTGTTGACCCCGACCGGCATCGCGGTGACCGGGTTTGCCGCGGTGGTCCCGCCTCCTGGATACACCGACGCCAGGTCGCTCGAGACGGTCGAGTTCCCGTACTGAAGTCGTCGCGGCACGGGTAGAATCTCGCCCATCATGAGTTGGTGACGTGCCGGGGCGGGGCCGGCCGGCCCCGCCCCGCAGCCATCCATCCTCTGTACCGACCCGGGAGGCACCCGATGCCCGTGTTCGAGTGGCGCAGCAGTGTCCCGTTCCCGGCCGACCAGGTCTACGCCTGGCACGCTCGTCCCGGCGCGTTCGAGCGGCTGAGTCCCCCCTGGCAGCATCTGCGGGTCATCGAGCGCATCGGCGGCATCGAAGACGGCGGCACGCTGGTGTTCGAGTATCGCAGCGGTCCTCTGCGGGGGCGCTGGGTCGCGGTGCACAGCCAGGCCGATTCCGGGCGGCGCTTCACCGACCGCCAGCTCCACGGACCGTTCGAGGAATGGGAGCACACGCACTCGTTCATCCCGCAGGGTCCCGACCGGACGCTGATCGAGGATCACGTCGAGTATCGCCTGCCGCTGGGCGCGGTCAGTGACGTGCTCGGCGGCCAGCCCGCCCGGCACTCACTCGAGCGCCTGTTCCGGTTCCGTCACGAACGGACTCGCGCCGATCTCGCCCGCCACGCGGCGCACGCCGGGCAGCCGCGCCTGCGGGTCGCGGTCACCGGCGCGACGGGACTGATCGGCCGCCAGCTTGTCGCGTTCCTCGAAAGCGGCGGCCACACCGCCGTGCGCGTCGGGCGCGGCGTCCCCGCGCACGAGGGCGACATCTTGTGGAATCCGGCCGCCGGCAGGCTGGCGGCAGCGTCGCTCGAAGAGCTCGACGCCGTCGTGCACCTCGCCGGCGAAACGACGGGTCGGCGCTGGACCGCGGCGCGCAAACGGCGCATCATCGGCAGCCGTCGTGAGGGCACCGCGCTGCTGGCCCACGCCCTTGCCGGCATGAAGCGTCCCCCCCGGACGCTGCTCTCGGCCTCGGCCGTCGGCTACTACGGAGGCGATCGCGGCGTCGAGGTGCTGACCGAGCGGAGCTCGGCCGGACACGACTTCCTGGCCGAGGTCTGCGTGGCGTGGGAGGCCGCGCTCGCGCCGGCGCGCGAGGCCGGCATCCGCGTCGTGCCGGCGCGCTTCGGCGTCGTGCTGAGCCCCACGGGCGGGGCGCTCGCACGCATGCTGCCGGCCTTCCGCGCCGGCGCCGGCGGACCGTTCGGCGACGGCAGCCAGTGGTTCAGCTGGATCGCCCCCGACGACCTCATCGCGGCGATCGTCGACCTGCTCTACGACGAAGCGTCGGACGGACCCGTGAACGTGACGAGTCCGCACCCGGTCGAGAACCGCGACTTCGTCAGGACGGTCGGGCGGGTGCTGCGGCGGCCGGCAGTGGTGCCACTGCCGGCCGCCGCCGTCAAGGCCATGTTCGGCGAGATGGGCCAAGTCATGCTGCTCGGTGGCCAGCGCGTCGTGCCTGAGAAGCTCACCGCGTCGGGATTCGCATTCGGCTATCCCGAGCTCGAAGACGCCCTGCGCCTCGAGCTCGGCCACCTTCGCGACTGACCGTCTTCTCGGCCTCGTCTGCGGCGGTTCAGCCCTGCGGAGCGGCGGGTGGCTGGGGCGGGCCGTATGTTGGCGGCGCCTGCGGCGGGTACGGTGGCGGAGTCTGCGGCGGGTACGCCGGCGGCGCCTGTGGAGCCGGGCCGGCGACCGCCGGCTGGGCGCCGGCGCCGCGGCCGCGTCGCCATTCGACGAACGCGCTCAGCATGGCGCCGAAGCCGGTCAGGGCGACGAGCACCGTGGCGAGACCGCCGATCACAGGTACGAGCTGGATCACACTCAACAGCAGGGCGCCGACGACCGCGGCGACGATGATGTTGGCGCGGTAGCGCTCGGAGGATTGCACGAGACGCTCGCCGATGATCGCCGCCACGGCGACCACGCAGAACAGCAGCAAGCCCGGCAGCACGAGCGCGACTGGCACCACCACGATGAGCCCGACGATCGTGATGGCCAGCACCACGAGCAGCACGCCGGTGAGCAGCAGACCGAGCGCGCCCCATCCCAATGACGGCCAAGGGCGCAGCCGGGCACGGCGTCCGACGGCGCGCACCTGTCGCGGCAGGAGCGCCGAGACGACGAGCGCCACGATCGGCAGGAACAGCAGCTGCCACCAGACGGCGATGAGCCCGAACGGGCGCACGAACGCGTCTGACGCCAGCGCCCGGCTGAGGCCGCCGATGTGCAGCCCGGTGACCTCGACGGTCTTGCCGCGGACCGAGGCGCCGCTTTCGACCGTCGCGTGCCCGCCGATGACGACGATGCTCGAATCGCTGCGCGTCAGGCTCGTGCCGACGAGCGCCGAGGGGCGGATGTCGACGTTACCGCCGATCACCACGACGTTCTGGGTGACCGTGCCGGCGATGACGGCGTCTCCGCCGATGACGACCACCGTCGAGGCCGTTTCGCCGAGCTTGAGCGTGTAGTCCTGGAACTTGATGATAGGCGGATCGCTCGAGCGCGCCGCCAGGGGGCCGGCCGCGGCGAGCGCCGGGAGCAGCAGTGCGAACAACACGACGGCCACGGCGGCGCTCGCCGCGGCCGCAGCGATGCGGCGCGCGGTGGTGGTCGGTCTCATTCGTGATCCTCCTGGTCGGGCGGAGTGTGGATATCGGGAGGCTCGGGCTCGGGTGCGGCCGCCTGCGGTGCGGCCGGCGCGGGCGGCGCGGCGGGTGCATCGGGCACCGCCGATCGGCTCGGACCGACGAGCGGCGGGTACAGCGGCCAGTAGACCGGGGGCCATGCCGATGCCGCCCCGGGCTGGTAGGGCGGCTGCTGGTAGGGCGGCTGCTGCGAAGCGGGATACGGCGCCTGTTGCGGACCAGGCTGCTCGTAGCCGGCCGGCGCCTGAGCCGGCGGGGCGTAGGGCGGCGGCCAGCCGTAGGGCTGGCCCGGGGCGGACCACGCCGGCCCAGAGCCGGCCGGCGCCTGCGGGCCGGCGGCTTGCGGGCCAGGGGGCTGCGGCCAAGCCGGCGGGGACGGCGGTGACGGCATCCCCGGCAGCGGAGGTTCGGGCGCCGCCGCGCGCGGCACGCTCATGGTCCCGTCGTCACGCACGAGCAGACCGCGAGCGATGCCGCGCCACATGGCGCCAAGGCCGTTGCAGACGTGCAGGGCGACGAAGGCGAACAGCAGGCCGACGGCCGTCAGCAGCAGCGCCTCCCACAGGGTGTCGACCGTCCAGGTCCCGAAGTAGATGCCGTGATGGATCGCGCCGTGGGCGCCCGTCGATTCGGCGTAGCGGTAGTAGAAGGGGGCACCGATGAGGCCGACGGTGGTCGCCAGGACCGTGACCACGATCGTGAAGGTCATGATCCCGAGCGGGAACTTGAGGACGAGAAAGGCGAGGTCCTTCCAGGTCGCGGCTGTGCCGAAGTGGGTCTTGATGCGCGCCCAGGCGCCGGTCACGCGCCGCCAGGGCTGCGGCGCCGGCGCGAGCTTCGTACCGAGCAGGGCGTCGGCCAGGTAGCGTTCGAAGGCGGCAAACGCCCACCAGCCGGCGGCGGTCAGCCCCAGCACGAACACGCCGACCCAGATGATCACGGTGCCGATGCCGACCGACAGGCCGGTCACCAGGAAGACGAAGTAGAACAGCCCGAGCGGGAACGCCAGGGCGAGGTAGACGAGATTGAGCCACGTGTGCGGGCGGGTGACGACGCCGAAGAACCGCGTGGGCCAGCTGCGTGTCGGCGTCTCCTGCATGGTCACCTCCTTCGCATGATCGTGACGCTACCGTGACGTTTGCCTGCTGTGAGCGTACGCGGCTGAGGGTCGGTCGTCGTCGTCCCGGGGGGGTAATCGTGCGTCAACTGCGGGGGGATTTCGCTGCACCGCAGACTGCGATGGAAGGGGGGCGGGGCGGCGGGTCGTGCGACCCGCCGCCCCGCCCCTTCGCCGTTCCGGCCTGAGCTCACGCTCACTCGTAGTGGACCGCCTCGAGCACGTTGAGGCCTGCGGCCCGCCGGGCCGGCAGCACGGCGGCGAACACGCCCACCATGCCCGCCACGACGAGCAGCATAAGGAGCTGGCCGTAAGGCACCGAGAACACCAGCCCCTGGTCGCCGAACTGGTTGATGATGACGTAGCCGAACAGTACGCCGACGGCCGTGCCGAGCACGCCGCCGATGATCGAGGTGATGACGCTCTCGTAGCGCACGATGCGCCGCATCTGGCGCCGGCTGGTGCCGATGGCGCGCAGCATGCCGATCTCGCGGGTGCGTTCGTAGACGCTCAGCACGAGGGTGTTGACGATGCCGAAGATCGAGATCGTCACGCTCATGGCCAGCAGGGCGTAGAGCATGGTCAGGATCTGATTGATGGTCTTCTTGACGTAGTCGTCGTAGCCCTTCTCGGTGCGCACGGTCTGTGTCGGGAAGCCGGCGAGGGCCCGACTGACCTCGGCCTTGAGCGCGTCCTCGCCGACGCCGGGCCGCGCCTTGGCGAGGAAGATGCCCGTTGCGGTCGGAACGCCGAGCTTCTGGAAGGTCCGCTGGCCGACGGTGAAGTTGCTCATGATCATCGGATCGCGGTACACGCCGACGACCGTCAGGGTCGTCGTCTTGCCGGTCGGCGCCGTCGCTGCGAAGCGAGAGCCGATGCTCAGACGGTGACTCTTCGCGTACTGCTCCTCGACGACGACGCCTCCCTGATCCAGCCGGGCGAGGGCTCCGTCGTTGCCGTCCACCCAGGTGAACCGCCAGACCGCCGGGAACCGCCGGGGCTCGATGGCGTTGGCCAGCGTCACGCCGCCGTTCACCTTCAGCGAGCTCATGGCGACACCGGTGGCCGCCTCCACGCCGGGCAAGCCGCGCACTATGGCCTGGCCGCGTGCGGAGAAGCCCATCATCATGCTGTCGTCGCTGACGACGACGTCGGCCCGGTTGGAGCGGGCCAGGGCGTCGATGAACGAGGTCTTGAGGCCCTGGGCGAACACCGCCACGAACACCACCAGCGCGAGGCCGATCATCAGCGCCGCGGCGGTGGCCGCCGTGCGCTGCGGGTTGCGGCCGGCGTTCTCGCGGGCGAGGCGGCCGCTGGTGGGCGCGAGCGCCTGCAGCGGCCGCCCGATGACCGCCGACAGCGGCCGCACCACGTACTTGGCGAGCATCGCCAGCGACACGAAGAACAGCACGGCGCCGAGGCCCATCTCGAAGAGCAGGGTCGTGGTGGCGCCGCTGCTCACCATGCCGGTCACGAACAACGCGGCGCCGAGCAGGGCGATGCCGATCGCGATGGGGGTGCTCAGCCGGCTGAAGCGCGACGGCGGTAGCTGCGCGCCCTCTGAGAGTGCCGCCACCGGCGGCACTCTGGTGGCGCGCAGCGCCGGCACGAGGGCCGAGACGAGCGTCACGCCCACGCCCACGAGCAGCGCGATGACGACCGTGCGGGGCGCGAGCCCGATGCCCGACGCGGGGATGTCGGCGCCGACGGCCTTGAACAGGACGTTGATGAGGCGCGCCACGCCGAGCCCGGCGGCCAGGCCGAGCAGCGACGCCGCGACGCCCATGGCGAGCGCCTCGCCGACGACGCCGGTCAGGACCTGGCGGCGCGAGGCGCCCAGTGCGCGCAGCATGGCGAACTCGCGGCGGCGTTGCGCCACCGTGATCGAGAACGCGTTGAAGATGATGAACGCCCCGACGAACACCGACACGCCGCCGAAGGCCAGCAGCGCCGGACGCAGGAACGAGTTGATCGCCTTCGACGTCGAGGCGCTCTGATCGGCCGCGGCCTGCGCGCCGGTCTTCACGTCGACGCTCGCCGGCAGCGCCGCGGCGATGCGCGTGCGCAGCTCGGCCGGCGCCACGCCCGGCGCGCCCGCCACGTTGACGCTCGAAAGCCGTCCGCGCATGCCGAACCAGCGCTGCACGTCCGCGCGCCGGGCATCGATCATGATTGTGCCGCCGAGCGAGTCCTCCGCCGGCCAGCGATAGAGGCCGGCGATCCGCAGGGTCTTCAGGCCGGCGTTCGTCGCGACGGCGATGGTGTCGCCCAGTCCGAGGTGCTGCTTGGCGGCGAAGCGACTGGTGATCGCCGCCTCGCCGGTCTTGACCGGTGCGGCGCCGGCGATCCAGCTCCCCGTGCCGAAGCGCGGGTCGCTGGTCGACTGGATGAAAGCGGGCGCGCCGCCCGTCTTGACCTGCTTGCCGTCGATGACCACGGCGGTGTTGGCGGTGACGTTGCCGTCGGCGGCGGCGACGCCGGGCACGTGCCGCACGACGGCGAGCAGCGACTGCGGGAGCGTCGCGGCGGCAGAAGAGCCGCCGCTGCCGTCTCCGAACGTCGTCTTGGGGCTCACGACCACCGCCGTCTTCTGGTAGGCGGTCTGGAAGATGGCGTTGAATCCGTTCGTGATCTGGTCGGTCAGCACGTAGGTGCCGCTGATCATCGCCACGCCGAGGAGGATGGCGAGCAGCGTGAGCGTCGTGCGCAGGCGGCGGCTCAGCAGGCTGCGCAGGGCAAGTCGTCTCATCGGTTCGTCCCCTTGCCGGCAGCGCTGTGCGCGCTCGTGCGGCCGTCGGTGGCTTCGAGGCCCTTGATCGTGTCGAAGATCTCGTCGCGGCTCATGTGGTCGCGGTCGAGCACGATCTCGCCGTCCTTGAGGAAGAGGACGCGGTCGGCGGCTGTCGCCGCGCCCGCGTCGTGGGTGACCATGACGATGGTCTGGCCGAACTCGTCGACCGAGCGGCGCAGCAGATCGAGCACCTCCTGGCCGGTCCGCGAGTCGAGGTTGCCGGTGGGCTCGTCGGCGAACAGCACGGCCGGCTTGGCGACGAGCGCCCGGGCCACGGCGACGCGCTGCTGCTGGCCGCCGGAGAGCTCCGAAGGACGATGCTCGAGGCGGTCGCCGAGCCCGACGCGGCCGACCAGCGTGTCGAGCCAGCCGCGGTCGGGCCGGCGGCCGGCGATGGTCAGCGGCAGCACGAGGTTCTCGGCCGCGCTCAGCATGGGCAGCAGGTTGAACGACTGGAAGATGAAGCCGACCTTGTCGCGGCGCAGCCTGGTGAGCTGGCGCTCCTTGAGCCGGGTGATCTCGACGCCGTCGATCTCGACCGACCCCGATGTGGGCTGGTCGAGGCCGGCCAGGATGTGCATCAGGGTGGACTTGCCTGAGCCCGACGGACCCATGACGGCGGTGAAACGGCCGCGCTCGAGCTCGACCGAGGCGCCGCGCAGAGCGTGGACGGTGGCGTCGCCCTTGCCGTAGCGCTTCGAGAGGTCGCGTGCGCGCACGACGGCGTCGGCGACGGCCCGCGGGCGCGGCGGCGGCGTGTGGCCGGTCGCGACGGCGAGCACCCGATCGATGTCGTCGATCGTAAAGGGCGCGTCGGGGGCGGTGTGGGTGAAGCCGGGGATCGTCTGTGTCTGCAGCGTCATCGTGTTCCTCCAGGGATCTCGGTCGGAATGTGGGGCGGCGGCTACGCCGCCGCCCCACCGTCGCTCTCGCTCCGCGGCCGCGGGTCGCGCGGCCAGGCCGGCAACGTGATGGGCTCGGACATGTCGCACCTCCAGCGGTCGAACAACAGGGTGGCGACAGCTTATGGAGCGCACGCGAGCGCGGCGTCCCGCCAGGGCGGGAACGCGCCGTCGACCAGGGGATGAACTTCGTGGACTCGACTGCCCCCCCGGGGTCCATCGACCGTCAACCCTCAGGGGTGCGCGAGTCCCTCACGAGGGTGACGCGTGGAGGTATACTGGGAAACAGACCAGGGTCTGATCAGAATCGAGGTGCATCGTGACCGAGGTAGGCGTCTACGAGGCAAAGACACACCTGTCAGAGCTCCTCGCCCGCGTGTCCGAGGGCGAACAGTTTCTGATCACCCGCCATGGCCGTCCCCTGGCCCGGCTGGTGCCGTTCGAGCAGGTTCGTACGGTCGACCTTGATCAGACGATCGCCGCGGCGCGCGAGCTGCGGCACGGGCGCACCGCATCTCCCGACGAGATCGGGGAGTGGATCGACGAAGGACGGAGGCGATGAGCCCTGTCGTGGTCGACGCGTCGGTGGTGCTCGCCTGGCTGCTCGACGAGGATCACGGCGCTCTGCTCGAGCGCGTCCTCACGGCGGCTCCCGAGCATCCTCTGCTCGTGCCGGCCATCTGGGCGAGCGAGGTCGGCAACGGTCTGCTGACCTCCGAACGACGCCGGCGCGTGTCGCCCGCCGAACTGGCACGAGCCGTCGAGCTGGTCGAAGCGCTCGAGGTCGACGTCGACGGAGTGGCCGTCGCGCGGACCCTCGATGCCACCTTGCCGCTGGCGCGCGAACTCGACCTTTCGCTCTACGACGCGTCGTACCTCGAGCTCGCGATGCGGCGCGGCCTGCCGCTGGCGACACTCGACGCGCGGTTGAAGACCGCGGCGTCCAGCGTCGGGGTCACGCTCGCGGAATGAGGGGCGCCGCGGGCGCCCCGCTCCGAGGGCCTCAGCTTCCGATCGGCGACACCAGTCCGACGTTGTAGGCGAGGATCACGGCCTGGGTGCGGTCGCGCAGGTCGAGCTTGTAGAAGATGCGCTTGATGTGGGTCTTGACCGTGCCCTCGCTGAGGAACAGCTTCTCGGCGATCTCGTGGTTCGACAGACCCTGGGCGATCAGGCCGAGCACCTCGCGCTCGCGCTCGGTGAGGTCGTCGAGGGCGGCGGGCGAGGGCCCGTCGACGACCGGCCTGCGTGCGAACTCGCCGATCAGGCGCTTGGTCACCGAGGGCGACAGCAGGGCCTCGCCCGCCGCGACGACGCGGACGCCGGCGACGAGGTCTTCGGCCGGCGTCCGCTTGAGCAGGAACCCGCTCGCGCCGGCGCGCAGCGCCTCGTAGACGTACTCGTCGAGGTCGAAGGTCGTGAGGATGAGGACGCGCGACGAGTCGTCGCGCTCCAGCGCGACGATCTCGCGCGTCGCGTCGAGCCCGTTCATGCCCGGCATCTGGATGTCCATCAGCACCACGTCGGGGTCGAGCTTCTTGACGAGGGCGACGGCGCTCGGCGCCGTCGCCGGCCTCGCCGACCACCTCGAACCCGTCCTCCGACTCGAGGATCATGCGCAGCCCCTGGCGCACCATCTGCTCGTCGTCGACCAGGACGATGCGGATCGTCTCGTCGGTCATCGTGTCCTCCCGCTCTCTTGTGCCGTGTCGCCGGCCGGCGCCGGCACATACGTAGAGCGCACGCAGCGGCTGCAGCGGCAGCCACGCGGCCACGCGGAACCCGCCCTCGGGCCGCGGCCCGACCTCGAGCTCGCCGCCGAACAGGATCACCCGCTCGCGCATGCCCAGCAGGCCGCGCCCGCCCGTGAGCCGCGCGTCGAAGTTCGTGCCGGCCGGCACGCCCTGGCCGTCGTCCTCGCAGACGATCTCGAACCACTCGTCGCCGCAGCTCAGCGTCACGGTCGCGTGCGCACCCGGACCCGCGTGCTTGAGGGTGTTGGTCAAGCGCTTCCTGGACGATGCGATAGCCGGACATGTCGAGGCTCGAGGGCAGACTCTATCGACGTGCAGGCGTCGGCGAACGAGACGCTCACGCCCGCGTCACGCACCTGGGCGATCGGCTCGACACGTCACGCCAGGCCCGGCTGCGGGCCGAGCTCCTCGCGGTCGGCGGCGTCGGCGCGCAGGATGCCGAGCATGCGTTCGATGTCGCCCAGCGCCTGGCGGCCGGCGGCCTCGATCGACCCGAGCGACTCGCGCGCCGACGTCGGGCTTCTTGTCGAAGACGCGCTGGGCCGCGCCGGCCTGCAGGACGACGACGTTGAGCGCGTGACCGACGACGTCGTGCAGCTCGCGGGCGAGACGGCTGCGTTCGAGCCCGACCGCCTCTTGAGCGTGCATCTCGAGATCGTGGAGGTAGAGCTCGGCGCGCTCGCGGTCGGCGCGGGCGCGCTCCCAGGCTTCGCGGGTCTCGCGCACGTTCTCGCGGTAGGCGCGGATCGCCACACCGGCGAGCCACACGATCGAGAACAGACAACCACGAGCCGATGCCCAGCCAGATCGAGGCGGTGCCTCGCGAGATGCAGGACGCCATAGATGACGATGAGCGTCACCGACGCCCACATCGCGGCGATCATGCTGCGCCAGGACTGAGCTGCGGGCGGCCACCGAGAAGAGCGCGATCGCGGCGGCGAGGTAGCCGACGTTGATGGCCGCGTCGTTGATGATCGCCCCGACGATCGCGGCGGCGCCGATGATGCCGAACACCGGCAGGGGGTAGGTCCGCAGCGCGAAGAGCGGCAGGGTCACCGCCAGCAGCAGGACGACGCTGACGGCATCGAAAGAGCGGAACGGCGGCGAGAGGTTCGGCATGAAGAGCACGTAGATCAGGCCCGCCGCGGTGAAGACAAAGGCGAGGACACCGTCCCAGATATGCGGGTCGATGTGGCGCAGGGCTCGGCCCCTGGCTGCGGCGGGCGGCGACTGAGCGGCAGCGCCCGGCGGTGGCGTGAGCTCCGCGGACATACGACTCCTCTTGGTCCTCAGGCGTGGCGTGGTGTTCGGGGCCATTCTAGCCCCTGTCTGGAGGAAGCGCGGCCCGCGCGCCGAAAGGCCCGCTGACGGATGGATACCCCCTCAGGGCACGACCGCTTGTCCCCCCTCGCGGCCGGCCCGTACCGAGGCGGTCCCCCATCGCCTCGGCTACTCATCCGTCGAGTGCCGTGTGGGCGGGGCGACGACATCGTCGCCCCGCCCACAATCCGTTCGGGGCCTTGCTCTCCTGAGTCGTCGAGTCCGCGTTGCCGGCCCTGCTAGACTCCGGCCGGACCGGAAGGAGGCGTCACGGTAGCATCGATCGTCGATGGGCTTGCATCGTCGGCGGGCGTCTGGCTGGCGCTGGCCGACGTCATCGTCTTCGTCGCGCTCTACCTGCGGTTCGGCCGTCCCTACCATGTCCCGCGCCGGTCCGGCTGCCGGTCTTGCCGCGGGGCTGGCGCCCGACCTGCCGCCCGACCTGCCGCCGAGGGACTTCTCCCCGGCTGAGCTCGACGCACTGTGGCACGGCGGGCGCGTGGGCTATCGTGCTCTGGTCGCCACGCTGATCGACCTGGTGCGCCGCGACGTGCTGAGCGTCAACGAGCGGCGCGGGGTCGACGCGCCGGGCTCGTTTGGCACGCGAGACCTTCACTATCGGCTCCACCGCGACACGCACCGCAAAGCGGGGCTCGACGAGCCCACCCGGTTCCTGCTGGCGTTCCTGTTCGACATGGTCGTCCAGGACGACGCGCTGCCGATCGACACGCTGCTGACCTACGGCGACGTGCATCGGCTGCGGGCCGGTCAGGTCTATCGCGACTGGCGTGTGGCGGCGCAGCGGCTCGCCGACCGGCGCGGCTTCATCGAGGCAGGCGGACGCCGGGCCCTCCTGGCGGCGTCGGCGTTGGGTGGCGCCACGATGCTCACCGGGTCAGTGCTGGGGATCGCACGGTCGCGCTGGGACTTCGTGGCCCTTCCGGCCGGACTCGCTCTGATGCTGGCTTCGCGCCTGCTCGTCCGGCGTACGCCGGAGGCGCAGGCGCTCTACGTCCGTCTGCGCTCGTTTCGCGATGCGCTCAGCACCTTGCAGCAAGGTGACGAGGCGGCGACGGTCGGCGCCAAGACCTGGGGGCGGTATCTGGTCGCGGCGGTGGTGTTCGGCATCGAAGACGACGTCGTGGCGGCGCTGCGTGAGGCGGACCGCGACGTGCTCGGCGACGCCCGTTTCGCGGCCACCTGGGGCTGGGCGCTGACCCGCGGCGCGGGCCTGCCGCAGCTCTCGGCCGAGGTGTTCGTGTCGGTGACGCTCGCGACGGCGGGCGGACGTGCGGTGGCGCCGCGCCTGGGCGGCGCGCGGGTATGATGCGACGATGGCGACAGTAGTCACGGCACCGGCTTCGCTTCTGAGCGCACGTCGCGTGCGGATCTACGACGTGGCCGTCGTCGCCTGGATCGTGTTCTGGGTGGTCGTCGCGGTGCTGCTCGCCGTGCAGATCGACAGCCTGCGCGGCGTGACCGTCTCCATCGCCCACACGGCCGAGGGCCTGCGTGCCACCGCCAAGACGCTCGAGGGACTCTCGCACATCCCCTTCGTCGGCGGCTCGATCGGCGACCTCGTGCGGCAGATCGACAAGACCGCCGCGACCGCCGTCGCCGAGTCCGCCGACGCGCGGGCGACGATCGGCACGACGGCGCTGCTCGTGGGCATCGGTGTGGGCGTGGGGCAGGGGGCGCTCGGCCTGCTGCTCTACCTGCCCGTGCGGCTGGCCTGGCGGCGCGAGGTCGCGGCGGTGCGGCGCGCGCTCGCGGCCGAGCCCGGCGACGCCGGGCTCGGCCGCCACCTCGCGCGCCGCGCCCTCGAGGGCATGAGCTACGAGCAGGTGCGCGCCTGGGACGGCGACCCCTGGCGGCAGTTCGACGACGGTGACGTCTGGCCTCTGGCCGAGCTCGAGTTGCGGCGGCTGGGGCTGTCGCGACCGATGTGAGGCGGCGGCTGGGGCTGTCGCGGACAGCCCGAGCCGCCGCCCCGCCCGCGCGAAGCGTCAGCGCATGATCGACCGGTCCGCGCCGAGCCGGTCCTGCCCGGTGCAGCGATTGGTGCCGACCGGCTTGACCGGGTGCCCCGGCAGCGTAGTGCCCGCCGAGAAGGCGAACGACGGCAGATAGAGCCAAGTGGCGGCGACCACGCCCAACACGAGCGCGAAGCCGGCCAGGCGCGCGAACTCTGAGAGGCGAGCGAGACGTCTCATGGTCCCTCCTGGGCAGCCGGATCCTCGACAGAGTAGCGAATCTCCCCACCTACGATAAGCAGCGCAGGCGAGGGCGCAGGCGGGGCGGGGACCAGAAGTCCCCGCCCCGCCTGCGCTCCTCCCCGGCCAAGAAACATGGATTGAGAACCCGCAGCCAGTGGGTATACGGCCCAACGATTTACGCCAGACCCATGTTGGCGTGATACTGGGGCAGGTCGGTTTGAGGGGTCAACACCATCGCAACGGTCTAATCCTCTGACAGGACCACGACGTCCGTAATTCGCGTACGACAGCGAAGGGAGTAGGAGAACTATGCACAGGCGAAGGGTTGCAGTCACTTGGGGAGGGGTCCTCGTACTCCTTGCCCTGCTCGCAGGTTTTGGGCAGGGCAACGTCGCCCAGGCACAGCTCGCCAAATACACAACCACGCAGCAGACCAAGCAGACCAAGCAGACCAAGCACGCCACGGCTTCGAGTCGCAGCAAGATCGCGAAGCCATACCGCGCCCAGTATCGCAAGTCGATGCGCATGGCGAAGATGCGCATCACCCCGGCGGAGCGGCAGAAGGCCGTCGCGGACTCGTTCAAGGCTCGCCAGGCCGCGGCGAAGACGACCACCAAGGCCGCCGCGCGTGCAACCCAGCGCTTGCTGGCCGCCGCGAGCGCCCCGCTGGCCACGCCCGACTACTTCGGCACCACCCCCAACTACGCCAACAGCCCGCTGCCGGCGAGCGTCGGCATCACGGGTGACGGCATGGGCGCGATCCTGACGCCGACGGTCGACCCGGGCACCGGCGCCGGTCACCGGCTACACGATCAACGACGGCGGAACGGGCTACACCGCCGCCACCGTCATGTTCATCGGCGGTGGCGGCACCGGCGCGACCGCGACGATCACGCCGGCCACTCGATCGACCCGGTAACGGGCGCGATCACGGGCATGACCGTCACCAACGCCGGCACCGGCTACAACTCGGTGCCCGGCATCCGCAAGTTCGTCGACACGCTGCCCGGCCTCGGCGCCGGCCGGCGCGAACAACCTCGGCCAGTACATCCCGGTCGCCGTCGCCGACACGACCACCTATCCCGGGCTCCGACTACTACGAGATCGCGCTCGTGCAGTACACGCGAGAAGATGCACACGGACCTGCCGCCGACGACGCTGCGCGGCTACGTGCAGATCGAGACGCCGGCGAACGCCGCGGCAGCCACACGTGCCGCTGTACTATCCCGGACGGCGACGCCGATCCTGGACGCGCCGGCAACCCGGTCTTCGCCGTCGACCCGCCCAGCTACCTGGGCCCGACCATCGTCGCCGACCAAGGACCGCCCGGTGCGGGTCAAGTTCACCAACAACCTGCCCACCGGCGCCGGCGGCGACCTCTTCCTCCCGGTCGACACGACCGTCATGGGCGCCGGCATGGGGCCGCTGGGCATGAACGCCACGCCGGGCTACCCGATGAACTACACCCAGAACCGCGCCACGCTCCACCTGCACGGCGGCGTCGACCCCGTGGATCAGCGACGGCACGCCGCACCAGTGGATCACCCCCGCCGGCGAGAACACCGCCTATCCCGAAGGGCGTCAGCGTCCAGAACGTGCCCGACATGCCCGACCCGGGCCCGGGCTCGCATGACCTTCTTCTACACCAACCAGCAGAGCGCCCGGCTGATGTTCTACCACGACCACGCCTACGGCATCACCCGCCTCAACGTGTACGCCGGCGAGGCCGCCGGCTACCTGCTGCAGGACCCGGTCGAGCAGGCCCTCGATCGACGGCACGACGGCACCATCCCGCGCCGGCACGTCCGGCGACCAGATCCCGCTGGTCATCCAGGACAAGACCTTCGTGCCCGAGCGCCACGCAGCTCGCCGCACGAGGACCCGACCTGGGACACGGCCAACTGCGGGCGGCGCACGGGCAACCTCTGGTTCCCGCACGTCTACATGCCGAACCAGAACCCCGTACGACATCGACGGGCGCGAACGCCATGGGCCGCTGGGACTACGGCCCCTGGTTCTGGCCGCCCTTCACCGGCATCGACCAACGGGCCCGTCGCCAACCCGCTGGCCGGCACGACGCCCGAGGAGGGGCCGACGATCCCCGGCACGCCCAACCCGTCCCTGGTGCCCGAAGGCGTTCATGGACACGCCGCTCGTCAACGGCACGGCCTACCCCGTACTCACGGTCGAGCCGCAAGGCCTACCGCTTCCGCATCCTGAACGCCAGCAACGACCGCATCCTCAACCTGCAGCTCTACTACGCCAAGTCGAACGCCCCGATGTGGAACGCCGAACGGCACCCTCAACGACGCCAACGCCGGCGAGGTGCCGATGGTGCCCGGCCGTCGCCGGCAACGCCGGCGACCGCCGGCTACCCGACTGGCCGCACCGACGGCCGCGACGGCGGCGTGCCCGACCCGACCACGGTCGGGCCCGACGATGATCCAGATCGGCACCGAGGGCGGCTTCCTGCCGCAGCGCCGGCCGTCCTCCCGAACACGCCGGTCGGCTACGACTACAACCGCCGCGAGCATCGTCGTCCTGAACGTCACCAACAAGACGCTCTTCCTGGGCCCGGCCGAGCGCGCCGACGTCATCGTCGACTTCTCGCAGCGTCCCGCCGGCACGAACGCTCATCCTCTACAACGACGCGCCCGCGCCGGTGCCGGCCTTCGACCCGCGCAACGACTACTACACCGGCGACCCGGACCAGACCGCCGACGGGCGGCGCGCCGACCGACGCTCGCCGGGCTACGGCCCCAACACCCGCACCATCATGCAGATCCAGGTGTCCGGCACGCCGGCACCGGCCGACCGTCGGCCTGATGCAACGCTGCCGCCTGCGGCCTCGCAGACGCCGTCGTTCCCGAGCGCTACCGGCCCGTGCCAGACACGCCTTCGCGCGCAGTCGCCAGGACACCGATCCATCGTCCGGCCCGCAGGTCACGGCCGTACAACGCGGCAGCGTCTACACACGGCCACGGTCCATCTCCGGCGACGGCACGGCGCAGCCTCGCGACCATCGTCGGCGCCGTACGCGATCACCGTCAACCCGGATCGGCTACCATCGCCCCACGGTCACGACATGCGACGGGCGCGCTGGCATCGGCCACTGCGCTGACCATGCCGCTGCAGCCGAAGGCCATCCAGGAGCTCTTCGAGACCGACTACGGCCGCATGAACGCCACGCTGGGCGTCGAGCTCCCCAACACCAACGGCGATCAACCAGACGACCATCCCGCTCGGCTACATCGACCCGGCCACCGAGATCATCAAGGCACTCGATCGCCGGCGACGCCGATCGGCTCGCTGAGCGACGGCACCCAGATCTGGAAGATCACCCACAACGGCGTGGACACCCACGCCATCCACTTCCACCTGTTCAACGTGCAGGTGATCAACCGGGTCGGCTGGGACGGCGCGATCAAGCCGCCCGACCCCAACGAGCTGGGCTGGAAGGACACCGTCCGGATGAACCCGCTGGAGGACGTGCATCGTGGCCCTGCGGCCGGTCGCGCCCGACGCTGCCCTTCGGCGTGCCCGACAGCATCCGGCCGCTCGACCCGACCATGCCGCTCGGCTCGCACGATGGGCTTCACCGGCATCGACCCGCCGACCGGCAACCCGATCGACCGTCACCAACCAGCTGGTCAACTTCGGCTGGGAGTACGTCTGGCACTGCCACCTCCTCGGCCACGAAGAGAACGACATGATGCGGCCGATCGCAGTTCAACGTGGCGACGGGCACTGGCCGACGGCGCCGGTGCTGACAGTCGTCAAATCGCGGCGCCAACGCGAACCTGACCTGGACCGACGGCACGCCGTTCAACTACACGACCGGCCTGCCGACCTCGACCCTCGGCAACCCGCAGGACGAGATCGGGTTCCGCGTCGAGCGGGCGACGGTCACCGGCAACACGGTCGGGGCGTACTCGCGCCGATCGGCAACGCACTCGCCAACACGACCAGCTACGTCGACACGACGGCGGTCACGGGCACCGTCTACAGCTACCGGGTGGTCGCCTACAACGCGGCTGGTGATTCGGTCTCGAACACGATGACCCTGTCGTTCGTGACTATCCCGACCATCACGGTCACGCAGCCCTCCGGCGGTCAGAACTGGCCGCAGGGCAGCACCCAGACGGTCAACTGGACCGTGAGTACGCCTGTCTCGAGCGGCCAGTTCCGGGTCTCGGTCGTCAATCCGGCAGGGACGTCATTCTGGGTGCAGAAGCTGATCGCACCGGTCGCCGCACAGCTCAGCTACAGCACGTCGATCACGATCCCGACGAGCGTGCCTGTGGGCAGCGGCTACACCATCCGCGTGTACTGGCAGGCGATCACCGGATCCTCGACCTGGGACGCCAGAGGCATCAGCAACCCGATCAACATCACCGCCGCTCAGGCGATCAAGGTCACGAACCCTGTGGGCGGCGAGAACTGGGCAGCGGGTAGCACTCACACGATCAACTGGACGATCGTCTATCCGGTTTCCAGTGGTCAGTTCCGGGTCTCGGTCGTCAATCCGGCGGGCTCGACCTTCTGGGTGAACAAGATCGTCGCGCCTGTGGCGGCTCAGACTGCCTATAGCACGTCGATCACGATCCCGACGAGCGTGCCGGTGGGCACCGGTTACACCATCCGGGTGTACTGGCAGTCGGTCATCGGCTCGAGCACCTGGGACCTCAGAGGCATCAGCAACCCGATCAACATCACTGCCGCGGCCCAGGCGATCACGGTCACGACCCCGTCCGGCGGCCAGACCTGGACGCGGGGCACGTCGCATTCCGTGGCGTGGACCATCGTCTACCCCGTCTCCTCAGGCCAGTTCCGGGTCTCCATCGTCGATCCCACCGGGACCGTCTTCTGGGTGCAGAAGCTCATCGCGCCCGTTGCAGCTCAGTCCAACTACAGCACGACTATTACGGTCCCGAGCACCATGACGACGGGCACCGGCTACACCGTCAGGGTGTACTGGCAGTCGGTGATCGGCTCGACCACCTGGGACCTCAGGGGCATCAGCAACCCGATCACGATCAACTAATCTGATGGCCTGACCAACGCCCACGGGGCGGGGGAGGAGCGCAAGCTCCTCCTCCGCCCTTTTCTCGTGCACGCTGCCGGCGTGGGGCGGGCGTAGAATCGGACTCTGGCAACGGCTGGAGGAGGTCGGCATGCGCGAGCGAGTGGACGTGGCGATCATCGGCGGTGGGATCATCGGGGTCTGCGCCGCCCGCGAGCTCGCCGGCCAGGGCCGCACGGTCGCGGTGTTCGAGCGCGGCGAGATCTGCGCGGTCGGCGGCAGCACGCATTCCAATGCCGGTCTGATCACACCCTCCGATGTCTACCCGCTGGCCTCGCCCGGGGCGCTCGGCAACGGGCTGCGCTGGCTGCTCGACTCAGGCAGCCCGTTCTACATCGCGCCACAGGCGCGGCCGCGGCTGGCGCGCTGGCTGTGGCTGTTCATGAGAGCCAGCGCGCGCGAGCGCTCCGAGAAGCTGCGGCCGGTACAGCGCGAGCTGCTGCGGCGCAGCGCTGACCTGTGGGCCGAGATCGCGGCCCTGCCGGGGGTCGAGTTCGACTACCAGCAGCGCGGCTGGCTGTGGCTGTACCGCGACCGGGCGTCGTGGGAGGCCGGCGTGGCCGAGGCGGCCGAAGCGGCGCCGACCGGCGCCGCTTCGGCCGCCTGGGAAGCCGGCCAGGTGCGCGACGCCGTCCCCAACGTCGCGCCGGGTGTGGCGGGCGGCGTGTACTACCCCGAAGACGCCCATTGCGACCCGCGCAAGGCGGTCGAAGAGGTCGCGCGGCTCGCGCGCGAGAAGGGCGCCGATCTGCGCAGCGGCATAGAGGTGCTCGACGTCCAGGCGAAGGGCCGGCGCATCACCACGCTGGTCACGACCCGCGGCGAGGTCGACGCCGACACCGTCGTGCTGGCCGCCGGCTCGTGGTCGCCGCTGCTGGCGCGCCGCCTGCACCTCGACCTGCCCATCGAGCCGGCCAAGGGCTACGGCGTGACCGTCGACCGGCCGGCCGACATGGCGGAGCTTCCCGTCTACGCCGCCAAGAGCTGCGTGGCGATCACGCCGATGGGCGACCGCCTGCGGCTGGCCGGCACGCTCGAACTGGCCGGCCTCGAGATGGGCATCCGCTGGAAGCGCGTGGCGGCGATCCGGCGCGGCGCCGGCGAGGTGCTCGCCGGCGCCGCCCAGCTCGAGCCGCGCGAGCTGTGGCGCGGCCTGCGCCCCTGCACGCCCGACGGGCTGCCGGTCATCGCCCGCAGCCCGCGCCACGACAACCTCATCATCGCCGCCGGTCATTGCATGCTGGGCCTCGGCCTGGGGCCGGTCACCGGCCGGCTCGTCGCCCAGCTCGCCCGCGGCGACGAGCCCGAGATCGACCTCGCGCCGCTGCGTGTCGAGCGCTTCGCCGAGCTCGCCCGGCCTCACCCTCGGCCCATCGTCGGTATAGACTAGCCGCGCCCGGTCAGCGACCTTCAGGAGGGAGGGGCATGAAGGCCAAACTCACGACCATCTTCGTCGTCGCGGTCGTCACCGCGTTCGGCGCGGTCACTCTCGGCGCCGGCGTGGCCGCAGCCACT
Source organism: uncultured Actinomycetes bacterium (assembly GCA_963833555.1). Lineage (GTDB taxonomy): Bacteria > Actinomycetota > Thermoleophilia > UBA2241 > UBA2241 > CAWHYB01. The sequence continues at coordinate 546,028 of CAWHYB010000002.1, forward strand.
CAGGTCACCAACGTCTTCAGCGTCACCGCCGACACCAAGGTGCAGTCTCACCCCGATCTGTCGGGCGACCACCTGGTCTACCAGCAGAAGGATGCCGCCGGCTGGAACATCTACGGCGTCACTCTACCGGGGACCCCGTATGCGATCTGCACCGATCCCGGCGATCAGATCAACCCGGCCGTCGACGGCAACGTCGTGGTGTGGGAAGACCACAGCACGGGCGACTCGAACATCTGGGCCTACAATCTCGCGACCCACACCAAGTTCGCGGTCTGCACCGACCCGGGCGAGCAGACGGCTCCGGCCATCAGCGGCGACTGGGTCGTCTGGCAGGACAAGCGCAACGGCAACTGGGACATCTACGGCGCCGTGATCGATCCCGTCGCCGGCACCCACGGTGCCGCCGTCCCCATCTGCACTGAGGGCCACGACCAGACCCGGCCCGACGTCTCCGGCGACACCGTCGTCTGGACCGACACCCGTTGGGGCAGCAAGGACATCCTCGGGTACAACCGCGTGGCCGACTTCACCTTCGTCGTCTGTGCCTGGGCCGGCGATCAGGACCAGCCCGCCATCGACGGCGACACGGTCGTCTGGCGCGATGCGCGCACGACCAACGACGGGACCGACATCTGGCGCTTCGACCTTCGTACCAGCCGCACGTTCGCGGTCTGCACGGCGCCCGGCAATCAGAGCATGCCGGCCATCGACGGCGACGTCATCGTCTGGGCCGACACCCGGGACAAGGCGACGACGGGATCGGACCTGCGGGCCTTCGACCTGGCCTTCGACCAGGAGTTCCCGGTCGCCGCCGCCGGCGCCCGCCAGGACCAGCCGGCCATCTCCGGCGACCGGGTCGTCTTCGCCGACACGCGCAGCGGCGGCGTGGCCGACATCTGGGGCGCCGACCTCACCCCCTGGAACACGAGCATCGTGATCGGCGACGGGTCAGCGTGGACTCGGCACAACACCCTCAGTCTTGGCCTGTTCGCGCAGAGCAAGACCGGGATAGTGACGCAGATGGAGCTCGTCAACCAGGGCGGCATGGGGGTCTGGGAGCCTTACTGGACCTCGAAGGCTCCCTGGCACCTCACGACCGGTGACGGGCTCAAGACGGTGACCGTCACCTACAGGGACCTCAGCGGCGCGCTCTCGCGGCCGATCAAGGCGACCGTGACGGTCGACACGCACGGCCCCACGGCCAGCGTGCCCGCGCCGCTGACGGCGAAGCACGGCATGGTGGCGACCATCGGCTACCGGGTGAACGACAACCTTTCGCCCACGGCCAAGGTCACCATCCGCGTGCTCAACAGCGCCGGCGACGTAGTGAAGGTGTGGCTGCCCGGCAAGGTCGGCGACCGGCTCGCTGCGCCACTGGAAGTTCGTGTGCGGCCTCGCCCCTGGCGACTACAAGATCAAGGTGTGGGCCACCGATCTCGCCGGCAACGCGCAGACGACGGTCGGCCACAACATGCTGACGGTCCAGTAAGAGCGGGCGGCGGCGGGCGGGCCGTACGGCCCGCCCGCCGCCGCCCGACTATCGCGACGATGGGGGTCGCCATGAAGCTCCGCACGCTGCTCGCCCTGATGCTGGTCGTGATCGCGGCGGGGCTGGCTGCCGCCGGCCCCGCCGCCGCCACGATGGTCGTCAAGACCAACACGGTCGCGACCGGTCCTGCGGCCGATGCCGATGTGGCCTGTGCCGACGGCCACGTCGTCTGGGCCGAGAAGGCCGCCAGCACCGGCTGGGACATCTGGGGCGCCACCTACAACGTCGTCGACGGCTCGGTCGGCACGCCCTACGTCATCTGCGCGGCCGCCGGCGACCAGCGCCATCCGCGAGTCTCCGGCGACTACGTCGTCTGGCAGGATCACCGGGGCGGCAGCTGGGATATCTACGGCCGTGCCGTCGACGCGCTGACGCCGGAGTTCCCGGTCTGCATCGCCGCCGGCGATCAGACTAATCCCGACATCTACACGAACCGCATCGTCTGGCAGGACCGCCGCAGCGGCGACTGGGACATCTGGTATGCGGGCCTCAACCTCGGCACCGGCGCCATCGACACGACCTACCTCGTGGCGGGCGGATCTCACAGCGAGGTCACGCCGTCGGTCTCCGGCAACAGGGTCGTCTATGCCACCGACCGGAAGGGCAACTGGGACATCTACAGTGCCGACGTGACGGTGCCCGACGTGCAGAGCTCGGTCGTCACCAACGCCGCACGCCAGGATCAGCCCTGTGTGTGGGGTTTCAGGGTGGTCTGGCGCGACTTCCGCAACGTGAAGGGCAGCGGCACCGACATCTGGTACCACGACTTCGCGAGCACCGAGACGCATCCGCTCTTGCAGGCCCCCGCCGCCGACCAGTCGCAACCGCGCCTCTACGACGACATCGTCGTCTTCAGCGACTGGCGCACCGCGTTCCTGACGGGCTCGTCCAAGCACGGTCCCGACATCGGCTACTACGACATGACGCTCGAACAGGACGGCCCCGTCAGCATCGCCGGCGGCTCGCAGAATCAGCCGGCCGTGTTCGGCAACGACGTCTTCTGGATCGACCAGGCGCGTCGCGGCCGGCAACGGCGACGTGCGGCACGCCCAGCTCTCGCCCTGGTCGGTCTACAGCTGGCTCACGAAGAGCGGCTCGAGCGCGCCCATCGCCTGGACGCGTACGGCGACGGTCGACCTGCACCTGTTCGCGATCAGCAAGTACGGCACCGTCACCACCGCCGGCATACACAACCAGGGCGACCCTGGCGTCGTGCCCGTCTCTTCGTTCACGCCCGATCCCTACGGCGAGATGGTCACGGCCTGGAGCCTCGACACCGGCCTGCCGCCCGGACTGCTGGTGAACGGGCGGCGCACCGTCGAGACGTTCCTCCAAGACGATAGCGGGCTCCCGTTGCTGGAGTACTCGCCGACCGTGACGACGAGCGTCATGTACGACACGACGCCGCCCGTGGCCCACGTCAAACCGGCCTACGGCACCCACGGCGGGAGCGCGACGATCTCGTACCGCGCCAACGACAACCTCGCGCCGCGCTGCCTGGTCACGATCTTCGTGCAGAGCAAGTCGGGCGCGACCGTCAAGAAGTTCAAGATCGGCTGGGTGAAGGCGGGCGCGTGGCACACAAAGACGTTCGCCTGCGGCCTCGCCAAGGGCACCTACAACACGATCGTGACGGCCCGCGACCTGGCCGGCAACACGGCCGACGCCGCAGGCGCCCATCTGTACGTGAAGTAGCCCCGGTCGGACTGCGACATAGACGGGGGCGGGCGGCTTGCGCCGCCCGCCCCCGTCTTGTGCAGCGGACGCTTCGCGGCGACCGCTGCGTGCGTGGCGCCGGTCCGGCCAACCGGCGCACACACCGTTCGGCTCTTGCCCCGACCCTCGCCGTCTCACGCCGTTGGACGCACCTAGAACATCCGTCTGGGGACCCCCCGATTCGGGCCCTTTTGGGCATCGCTACCCATCAGCACCGGGAACCGCTGTCGCGATGTCGTCTGTAGAAGGCAGCGAAGAAAGGGCGGGGGTCATGAAGGGTCGGGCATCAGATGGAGGATTCACTCTCGTCGAGGTCATCGTCGCCCTCGGCATCATCGCGTTCCTCACGGTCCTCGCCGCCCCCGCGCTGGCGGTGCACCGCACGATGGCCGAGAAGACCGTGACCAGCGCGAACGCTCGCACGATCGCGACCGAGGTGCAGATCACGCTGTCGGACTCGGCCGGGGCCGCGGCATCCAGAAGCGGCTACGGAGTCGCCGAGGTCGCTCGCGCGCTCGTGTTCACGTCGCTGCGCCGCGGTGGCGCGGCTTCGGACCCGGTCCGGGTCGTCAACCCGGTCTCGGGCGCGGACACCATCGTCAACGCCACCGCCCTCCCCGGAGAGCGTGAGAGCAAGCCCAAGCCGCCGGCGGCCTGGCTCACCGACGCTCCCGCGTTCACCTGGGACGAGTACACCAAGACCGACCTCACCGCGACCCGCCTCAGCGGCACGATCGTCGTCGCGTTCGACGCGGCCGACAGCTATGCCGAGGTCTACTGGGTCGACCGTGACGGCAACAAGTCCCCGACCGTAGAGAGGGTGCCTCTGCAGATGGACTGACCCCGCGCAAAACAGCCTTCGCCCCGCGCCCCGGAAGCGCAGGGCAGCCTAGAAGGCGGGGGGTGGGGCCTCGAAGGCCCCACCCCCCGCCTTCTGCAATAGGGCCGCCTGATCGTCAGGCGGCCTTCCTCTCGGTCGTGGCGTCGCCGGACTGGTCAGCCGGCTGCTGCAGCCGAGCCGCCCCTCGCGTCTGACTGCGGCTAAGGGCGAGGACCTGGCCACCCCGACGCCTGCGCGTGCCCAGCGCGACCGCTCCGACGATCACCACCAGGGCGGCGACGACGATCACGATCGCGACGGTCGTGCCATTACCGCTCGAGCCGCTCGACACGGCGTTGACCGGGACTATGCGTCCCGAAGCGGCGTGGCCGGCGGATACGATGACTTGCTGCGCCAGGGCCGGAAGGGCGTCCAGCGCCAGGATGAACAGTGCAGAAACGACTGCGACTGCGAGGACCGCCAATCGGCGGGGAGAAAGAGCTGCCATGAGGCCTCTCTTCGTGACTGTCGCGACGTCAAAGTCTCGACGATCTCCGGCATCTGGGCCGCAAGGCCGGGTGACGCACTCAAGCCCTTTCGACCGGTGACGCTGCCCCAGCGATGCTCGCCGGCATTCCGTCATCATCGCCGCGGGGACCAGACGTAAACATCTTCTCAGCAGGGGTAATAAAGGCGGTGGGGTGGGGCCATCCGGCCCCACCCCACCGCCTTTTGCTCTCGTCAGCCTGTGGCCAGCAGCGTCTTGGCCCCGTCGACCGCGCCGCCGGCGTTGGCGCCGTAGCCGTCGGCGCCGATCTCGTCGGCGAAGGCCTGGGTGACGGGGGCGCCGCCGACCATGATCTTCACCGAGTCGCGCAGGCCGGCCTCTTTGAGGGCTTCGATCGTGGCCTTCATCCTGGGCACGGTGGTGGTCAGCAGGGCGCTCATGCCGAGGATCTCGGGCCGAGTGCTCGCGCACCGCCGCCACGAACTGCGCCGAGCTCACCCCGGTGCCGAGATTGACGACCTCGAAGCCGGCGCCCTGGAGCATCATCGCCACGAGGTTCTTGCCGATGTCGTGGAGGTCGCCCTCGACCGTGCCGAGCACCACTGTGCCGGCGCTGGTGGTCTCGCCTTCGGCAAGATGCGGCTTGAGCGTGTCCAGGGCAGCCTGCATCACGCGGGCGCTCAGCAGCACCTCGGGGATGAAGCACTCGCCGCTCTTCATGCGCGCCCCGACGACCTCCATGCCGGGCAGCAGGGCGCCGTCGAGGATCTCGCGGGCGCCGCGACCCTGGGCGAGCAGCACCGGCACGAGGGCGGCCACGAGGTCGCCGTTGCCGGCGATGATGGCCTCTTTGACTTGGTCGTACAGCGGGTCTGACACGCGATCCTCCTAGGCGTTCGCCGGCGCCGGCGCACTCACGCCGAGTTCGGCATCGGCAGCCTCGACCAGCGCTCGCATCTGTGCGGCGACGTCGGGGTCGAGCGGCTCGGGCCGGTGGCCCTCGATGATCTCCTGGGCCTTGCGGCGCGCCCGTGTGTACATGTCGGTGCGCGCCGTCCGCCTGCCATTCCTCGCGCACGCGGCGGTCCATCAGCGCCGGCTGGCTCTGCTCGCGCATGTGCTTGTAGGTGCTGTCGAGCGAGAGAAAGTCGCCGAAGGCCCCCACGCGTGCGATGTCGTCGACCACCAGCGCTTCGTCGTCGACGCGTATGCCGGCGACCACGTGCTTGATCATGCGGGCGTACTCGTCGTCCATGACGAGCTGTGCGCAATCGAAGGTGACTCCCGATTCGATCATTCCCGCGCCGTAGATGAGGTTGGCCCCTGCCAACGCCACCGTCAGGCCGGTCAGTGTCTTCTCGTGACCGATCTGGGCGTCACCGAGCTTGCGAGTCGCCCTACGCACCGGCGATGTAGCTCGGCAGCCGGTACTGTCGGGCGAGCTGGGCGACGGCCGCGCCGATCAGGGCCAGCTCGGGCGAGCCGACCGCGGCGGCGGCGTAGCGCAGGTCCATGGCCGTCGTCGAGGAGCCGTAGATGACGGGCGAGCCGCGCACGGTGAGCTGCGCCAGCACGATGCCGCTCAGCACCTCGGCGTTGTGCTGCACCAGGGTGCCGGCCAGGGTGACCGGCGCCGAGCCGCCCGACATCGCCATCGAGAGGATGGTGTCGGGCAGGCCGGCCCGCGCGCACTCGATGATGACCTCGGTGGCGTCGCGCGGCAGCTTGAGCGGGCTCACCGGGCAGACGCCGAGGCCGAGGATGGGCCGCTCGCGCAGCTCGTCCTCGCCGCCGGCGACGATGCGCGGCGAGCTCGATGCACTTGCGCGCCTCCCACTTGTTGATGGCCTCGCAGCCGACCGGCTTGGTGGTGTTGAGCAGGGCCGCCTCGAGCGCCGTGCAGCGCGTAGGTCTCGGTGGGCACGTCGGTGGCGCCGATCGCCGATTCGTAGCCGTCGATGTCGGTCATCGCGTCGACCAGGCGGGCGACGTCGGCCGACGTCCTTGATCGTCGGGTCGCGGTACTCGCCGGTCCAGGGGTCGATGTACTTGATGCCCTCGTCGAAGTTCACGAAGTGGACGCGGTTGGCCTCGACCACGAAGTCGTTCACCGGGTCGCGACCGCAGTAGATGACGCTCGGCGGGCAGGCGCTCAGACGCCTCGTCGACGACGTGCGGCGGGATCTTGACGATGTGGCGTCTCGCGGTCGACCAGACAGCCGCCGTCGCTGAAGATGTCGAGCGGCTCGTCGTCTTCGACGAACACCCCGGTGCGCTCGAGCACCTCGAGCGTGGCGAGATGGATGTCGTCGATCTCGTCGGGCGTGAAGACGTTCAGCGACAACCCCCCACTGCGCGCCCGCCCGGCGTGCTGACCTCGGTTCAACAGGCACCTCCACGGTCGCGACGACCGGTCCGACTTCGGTCGACGAAGCTGATTCCCCGGGGGTGAGTGTACCGGACTCGCGACGGACAGACCGCATGGCGGCGCTAAGTTTGCGTGGGTTTTCGGGCTCGGCGGTCGGCCTGGCGAGTCGTCAGGTTACGTGATCGTCCACCTAGTGGTCCAATATGGACCACCTGGTGGTCGATTTCGCACTCTGTGACCTGGAGACCCAGCGACGGCCCGTTCAGTGGTGGAATATCCACCACCTGGTGGTGGATATTCCACCAGGGCCCAGGTGGTCCCGTTCGGCGAGCGCCTCTTCGCGCTGCCGTTTGCGGCTCTCTGGGAGTAGAAGGAAGCCGGGTCCCCGCGCCGCGTGGGTGGCGCAAGCACCTGCGGGGCGCTCAGACCTTGGCCAGCTCGTCTCGGTCGTAGTAGTGGTAGCGGTAATGGTCGGCCTTGCCGATGTGCTCGCGTGTGATGATGAGGCCGAGCTTGCGGCAGGGGAGCTGGTCGAGGTACTCGCGTGCTTCGGTCAGCATCGGTCGCGTCACGTCCTCCATGCTCACCAGGATGAACGCCCCGTCGACCTTGGGGGCCATCGCGGCCGCGTCGGAGACGGGCATGAAGGCGGGCGCGTCGATCAGGACGATGTCGGCCGCGGTCTGGAGCTTGTCGAGCACCTCGCCGAACCTGGCCGAGCCGATGAGCTCGGCGGGGTTGGGCGGCAGTGGGCCCGAGGTCAGGACGCCGAGCCTGGGCGCTTGTGGATCGCTCGCCGACTCGGCCGGTTTGGAGCCATTGCCGCCGTTCGTGCTGCTCCAAGCCTGGCCTGGCAGCGCGAAGCGCTGCAGCGCGTCCGTCACGTCTACCTTGCCGGCGATGACGTCCGAGAGACCCGTCTCGTTGGGCAAGTCGAAGTAGCGGTGCATGCGGGGCCGACGAAGGTCGCCGTCGACCACGACCACCCGCTTGCCGCCCATCGCCAGGGTGATCGCAAGGTTGGCCACCGTGATCGACTTGCCCTCGCCGCGCACGCAGCTCGTGAACAGCACCGTCGAGAGACTGCCGTCGACGTTGAGGTAGTCGAGGTTGTTGCGCAGCTTGCGCAGCGACTCGGCAGCGAGGCCGTCGGGCTCGGCCAGCACGGCAAGCGGGGCCGCCTCGAGCGAGCTCCGGTCGACGCGCGCGACGCGGCCGACGACCGGCAGGCCGAGAGCGTCGGCGACCTCGCGCCGTGTGCGCACCCTGGTGTCGAGCTGCTCGAGCAGGAAGGCGAGGGCGATACCGATCAGCAAGCCGGCCGCCAAGCCCAGTGCCGCGTCGCGCTTGGGGCGCGGCGACGACGGTCCCGTCGGCGCCACGGCGGGCGCGATCACGCGGTAGTTGCCGGTGGCGGTCTGTTCGGCGATCTTGAGATCTTGGAGCCGCTGGGCGAGCAGGATGTAGTCGGTCGTCTGCTGGCTGGCTGGAGTCTTCTTCATGGAGTTGAGCTCAGTTTGCACCACTTGCTCGGCCTGCAGGAGCTGCCGCTGGACGTCCGCCTTGCTCGATGCGATGAAGGCGTCGGCGAATGCTGTGGCGATGGCTGCGGCCCGGCTCGCCGTCTTGGCCTTTGTCGAGATGCGCACGACGCTCGTGTTTGTGATCAACGCAGCACTCGCGGAGATCTGCGGGTCACTCGCCGGCAGCCCCACGGCCTGCGCCACCTGCTCTTTGATGGCGGGCGCAGCAAGTGCGCTGCCCACTCCCTGGAGCTCCTGCTCGATGGTCAGGGGGCTCACATAGCTGGGCCCGAGCGGGTTGGAGATGTTGACCTGCTGTTCGTACTTGAGGTCGGTGAACGACGTGTACTGCTTCGGCTGCGCGTACGAGTAGCCGAAGGCGACGGCTGCCAAGCCGAGCGTGAGGCCGATGATGAGCCACTTCCAGCGCGCGACGACGCGCAGGGCGTCGCGAAGCGAGAGCCCGTCCGGATCCTGAGAGAGGTGGGTGCCGTTTATGCCGCTCATGACAACCTGTGAATCATAGGGGAGACAGATAGCGGGCACAAGGACGGGGCGCCCGCGCCACTCATCGCCGCGCCCTGCCCATGAGGTGCTCATAGGCCTCGAGCAGCTTCGGCGCCTGGTGGCGCCACTCGAGCTGCTCGGTCATGCGCCGGTAGCCCTCTTCGCCCATCGCCAGGCGCCGCGGCTCGTCGTCGAGCAGCTCCACGATGAGGCGGGCGAGGTCTCGCTCGTCGCCCGGACGGGCGTAGAGCGAGGCCTCGCCCGCCGACCGCCTGCCCTCGACCAGGTCGAACTGCACGATCGGCCGCTTGAGCGACATGTACTCGAGGATCTTGTTCATGACGCAGGCGTCGTTGTAGGGGTTCTTGGGGTCGGGGCTCACGCAGACCTCGCACGAGCAGAGCAACTCGACCATCTCGGCGTCGGGGATGCGCCCGGTGAACTCGCACGTAGGCTCGATGCATCGAGCTCGGCCGCCAGCGCGCGCAGGTCGGCTCCGGCGCGGTCCGTCGCCGATCAGCACGAACGAGATGTCGTCGCGGCCGCGCTCCTCGCGGAGGTACTTGGCCGCGCGGACCATGTGATCGACGCCTTCCTGCTCGCCCATCACGCCCACGTAGCCGACGAGGTACGCACGGCCGTCTCTTGAGGGCGGGGTTGGCGGGCACCGGCGTGAAGCGCGCCATGTCGGGTCCGCTGCGCACGAGGAACACGTCCTCGGGACGCTTGTGGCCGCGCCGGTGGGCGATCTCGCGGTCCGTCTCGTTGGTGGCGATGACCACGTCGGCGGTGGCGAAGGTGAGGCGCTCGCTGAGCACGACCGCGCGGTAGAGCAGGTCGCGGCGGTCGTCGTACTTGGCCAGGTACATCTCGGGCGTGACGTCGTGCTGATCGAAGACGACCTTGACGCGGCGCCCGAACTTGAACCAGAGCGCGACCAGGAACAGCAGGTCGGGCGGGTTGCAGAGGTGGATGACGTCGAACGGTCGCTCGCGGTAGGCCTTGAGGCACAGACTGCAGGCTCGCCGCCACAGCGCCCGGCCGTACTCGCCGAAGTAGCCCGCGCACCGTGTCGGCCTTCGGGGAGTCGGGTAGCGATAGATGCGGATGCCGTCGAGGATCTCGTGGTGCGCCGTGTAGCCCTTGCCCGTCGGACAGATCACCGCCACGTCGTAGCCCTCCGTCCGCAGCGTGGTGGCCTCCATCCAGACCCGCCGGTCGAACGGCACCGGCAGGTTCTCGACGAGGATGAGGACGCTACCAGGCAGATGCCATCGGCTTCCGGGCTCACCGTCGCCGGGGGCTGCATCGTGACGCCGGCCAGGTCGACGCACCGGCGTCTCCGGCCTGCGCCGGCCAGCAGCTCCGGAACTCGCGCGTCGCGATAGGTGACGACGACGACGTCGGCCCACTGGGCGACGCCGTCGTCGCCGTCGACGAGCAGCCCCTCGAAGTGCGGGACGTGCTCGCGGATGTAGGCGAGGTTGGTGCCCATGAGGTGCGCCTTGCGGACCGTCGCGGTCGATAGATGCGGACCTCGCAGCCCTCGCCGAGCAGCCGCTTCACCAGCGGCACCGCGGGGCTCTCGCGCAGGTCGTCGGTGCCGGCCTTGAAGGCCAGGCCGCAGCACGGCGACACGCGCGCGGCCGGTGCTCGAGCACGGCCTTGACGGCGAGCTCGATCTGGGCCTGGTTGCTGACCGGCAGCGAGGCGAGCAGCGGCAGCGGCAGACGTCGAACCGGCGGCCTGGTTGCCAGGTGCGCGACGTCCTTGGGCAGGCACGAGCCGCCGTAGGCGAAGCCCGGCTTGCAGGTAGGCGGCCGAGACGTTGAGCTTCGTGTCCTGGGCGATGACGTCCATGACCTCGCGCCCGTCGACGCCGAACGCCTTGGCCAGCCGGCCGACCTCGTTGGCGAAGACGATCTTGGTGGCGTGCCAGGCGTTGGCCACGTACTTGACCATCTCGGCCACCGCCGGGCGCGACCACGATCACCGGCGCGTCGATCGGAGGCGTAGAGCTCGCGCACGACCGCTTCGGCGAGCGCGTCGTCGGTGCCGATGATGGTGTACGGCGGGGTGTCGTAGTCGTCGATGGCCGAGCCCTCGCGCAGGAACTCGGGGTTGAAGGCGAAGTGCACGCAGCCGTCGCAGCCGCGCTCGCTGGAAGATCGCGCGCAGCGCTCGAGCGTGCCCGGCGGAACGGTGCTGCGCAGGACGAGCACATGGTCACGCTCTGACTGGGCGAACGCGCCGGCGATCTGCTCGCAGACCGGTCATGACCTGCGAGAGATCGTGCTCGCCCGCGGCGAGCTGGGCGTGCCCACGCAGATCGAGCGAGACGTCGGTGGCGAGCGACCGCGGCCGACGCAGTCGATGGTGGCGCTCGAGCCGGCCCGATCGGCACGGCGTCGGCCAGCAGCTCGTCGAGGCCGGGCTCGATGAACGGCGCGCGCCCGGCCGCGACCAGCGCGACCTTGTCGGGATTGACGTCGACGCCGATGACCTCGTGACCGTCGCGCGCGAGACAGGCGGCCGTCACGGCTCCCACGTAGCCGAGACCGAAGATGCTGACCCTCAAAAGAAACCTCGGTGTGTCGGTACCGCCGGCGATGCCCTCCCGCCGTCCGCAGGGGACAGTCTAAACGCTCGCCCGTGATTGGGGAAACCGGCTCCGCTCAGGCCGTCCGATCGGCTCATGCCAGCGAGGTCGAGATTCGAGGGGGCGTTCGAGGCGTCGACTACGCCTTCACCGCTGCCGTTCTTCAATGAGTCGTCGCTGGAGAAGCGCAAGGAGACCGAACATCAGGACTCCGCCGAAGGCGAAGGTGGAGTTGTCGAAGAGCTGGGTGAAGATTATGCCGGCGATGGCTCCGATCAGCGTCGCGCCGAGGAGATCGCGCCGTGCCCGGATCGTCCTGACGACCGGGCTGATGAAGGCAGCAAGGTAGGCGAGGAACCCGACCACCCCCAGCTCGAGAAGGACCTGAAGTGGACCGGAATGGAGGGCGGACAACTCGCGCGCCATTCCAGGCTGGGTGCGTGAGACGAGAATCGTGTCTTTGAACGACGAGAAGCCGGTGCCCAAGAGGATGTCGGCGGGATGCTGTCTCATGTAGTCAATGCCGTACGACCAGGTTGCGACCCGGATGGAGACGTTCTGTGTCTTGGAGTAGTACTCGCTGATTGCCGCGCCCATCGAGTACGTGAGCAGGATGGCCAGCAGGCTGACGATCACGATCAACATCCTTCGCGAGTGGCGGGCGTATAGCACGTAGACCAAGAAGCATCCGGCGAGCCCACCGATGAGCGAGCCACGAGAGTAGGTCGTCCAGAGACCCGCGACGATTGCGACGAGTGCGAGCGTTCGCCAGAGCGTCCGGTGCGCCAGCCACGCGCCGAAGGCGATGGCGACGGCCATGGCGAGGAACGCACCGAGGCCGTTGAAGTGCGAGAACGTACCGGTTCCCTGGACCACGTTGCGCGACATGCCGGGGATGACGTAGGCGAGGTAGTTGCGGTCGGAGATGAACTGCACCGGTGTCAGGTTCGCAAAGAACGGATGACCGAAGAGCGATTGCGACAGCCCCATCAGGGACTGCACGACGCCAAGGACTATGATGCCGACCGTCAGCAGGTCTCGGGTCTTCGCAAGAGGCGTGTTGGCAACCAAGAGAGTAACTGCCAGGGCCATCAGGGGGAATACGAGCGGGTAGTAGCCGGGAGACGACGGTGTCACCGCGAGGAAGACCACGCCGTTGACCAGGACCAACGCGAGGAAGATGGCGCCGACACTTATCGACGGTGGGCGTCGCTTCGACGCCAGATCAACGGCGGTGAACGCGCACAGAGCGAGCGCACAGTAGGCCGAGTAGTCGTACGACTCGGGGTGCAGGGCGGGGACCGCGGCCGTGAAAGGCAGCAGGAAGAGGGCGAGCAGGACCACACTGCGGGCTATGCTTCGCGCGACGAAGGTGAGGCTGACGACGAGCAGTAGGGCTCCAAGCGCTAGGGCAAGCCTGAACTGCCCGACAGCAACGAGAGCGAGGGCGATACCGCAGGGGGCGACGCAGACAATCCACGGCGAGAAGTCGGCTATGGCATCGAGGCGAGCCGCCCTGCGAATGTCCCTGAGGGCAAACGTCTGCATCTAGACAGATCCTGCGACGCGCGCCGGAACGCCCACCGCGATGGTGTTCGCCGGGATCTCGCCAGTGACCACGCTTCCCGCGCCGATGACGGCATTGTCGCCGATCCGCGAGCCTTTCAAGATCATGGCATTCGCACCGATGAACACGTTGTCGCCGATCTCGACCGGAGCCGTCTGCACATCTTCTCTGCTGTAGCGCCGGCCTTGCGGCGCGACGGGGTGGAAGTCGGTGTCCGTCACGAGCACGTTGGCGCCGAGGAGACAGCTGCCGCCGATTATCACGCTCTCCGCGGCGCAGATAGTGCAACCGCTCATGCCGACGTCGTTGCCGACTGTGATGCGGGCCTGCGGCATCAGGGTGCGCAGGACGCAAGGGTGGTTGACCCCGGGTGCGCTGAAGACGCTGTGAGAGACGAGATGGAGATTGCGGCCGAACGAGGCGCTCGACCCATCGACGAAGCGCGCGATGGGCCAGCCCCGGACGCGCAGTCCAGGTCCGAACGCGGCGTTCCGGCAGGTCGCGCGGAAGGCCATCGTCTGGAGGCCGACCACGATCCTTCGCGACCACCGGCCTGAGAAGAGCAGCGTCATGAACATGACGTGCAGGGTACTCGAACCGTCGCGGGCGCGCGAGTCATCGGCGCTCCGCCTCGAGAATGTCCTGGTAGTACCGGAGATACGCGGAGACGACCGTGTCCTCGCTGAACCTCTCGCGCGCGAACGTACGCGCGTTTCGCCTGATCGCTTCCCTCCGTTCGGGATCGCTCGCCGCGCGGACCAGCGCCTCAGAGATGGCGTGCGGCGACCGTACGTCGCAGAGGAACCCTGCGCGGCCATGATCGAGGAGGAAGGGCACGTTCCCACTGTCGCGGCCGCCGACGACCGGAGTGCCGAGTACCATGGCTTCGAGGCCTGTCATGCAGAATGACTCCTCTAAGGCAGGGTGGAGCAGGAGGGTCGCCGCCGCGATTTCGGTGACCGTCTCGAGGTAGGGTAGGCGACCCAAGAAGGAGACTCCGGCGGTGAGGCCGGCAGCGACCGCAAACGCCCATGCCGGCCCGCCCTCGCCCATCCCGTCGCCGATAAGCCGGAGCTGTGCCTCCGGCAGCTCGCGGCGTGTCAGAGCGAACCCCTGGAGTGCGCCGGAGACGTTCTTGCGGCGGCCGAACCCGTTCACGACAGACGCGACGACAGGGCGGTCCGTCGCCTCGGCGGTCGTTTCGCCTTTGGCGACCAGCTCATCAAGGCTATGCGAGTAGAAGTTGTGGATCACTCGCGTCCGGTGACGCTGCGATGAGCTCAGCCTTCCCTTCAGGTATTCGGAATTGGCGCTGAGGTGCTTCGCCTTGCGCAAAACGTGTCCATTCATGAACAGGCGGACGAGCCGAAAGGCGTCTGGCGCGTGAAGGAAAATAGTGCGGGCATGGTCACGAACGGTCACGAGCGTGGGGGCACCTGAGTCGAGCGCGGCCCAAGCGTAGTCGTAGCTCCAATGGGCGTTGATGACGTCGACCGGATGAGATCGCATAAGTTCGATCAGGCCGGTCCGCTCGATGCGGTAGAGGTCGCGCGAGCGACGCCGTCGGCGCTGCCGCGCGACGCAGACGACGAGTTCCGGACTCGCGAACACGTACGAGTCAGTGACCTCAGGCGACAACGTGAAGACGACAACTTGATGACCTCTCGCCAAGAGTGCGTTCACAAGTGCGGCGATGATCGGCGCTTCGTGGCAACCGGGCAGGTCGGATGGCGGTTCGTTCGGGTACGCCAACAGTCCCAGCGAGACCGGCCCTGCGATGCCGATCTTCATTGGCGTCTCGCTCCCCGGCTCCCCCCGCTCTCTGTGTCTCTGCGGAGCTAGCATGATCCGGGATCCACACGCGGACGATCGATGGAGGGGCCAGCGGCACGCGCATCGAGCCAGCCGATCACACGCGGAAATGGCGGACTCTTGTCGCTGGGGCGGCTGCTCGAGTCTCTGCCGGACTTCACGCCAAATGGCGCCTCTTTCGGCACGTAGTATCCAGGCGCAGGTCACGGCGACGCCAATGCAGATTTGAACCGCCAGAGCCGGAAGCGCTGGCACTCCAACACGTGTTGCTGCAAACCCGATGCCACCGATGGACGCAGCCGTGCAAAGCCCTGCAAGAGCGCCTGGAACGTGGATTCGAAGGAGCTGACGGATGTTCGTCTCGAGCAGGGGTCGCAGGACGAACCCGAAAGCGACAGCGACGCACACTTGGCCAACCGCATAGGCACTGGCTATCCCGACTGTCCCAAATCTGGAAAGACCCCCAAAGAGGCC
Source organism: uncultured Actinomycetes bacterium (assembly GCA_963833555.1). Lineage (GTDB taxonomy): Bacteria > Actinomycetota > Thermoleophilia > UBA2241 > UBA2241 > CAWHYB01. The sequence continues at coordinate 561,471 of CAWHYB010000002.1, forward strand.
CAGAACGAGTACCAGTTGACTGAAGCGGATGAGGATCTTGACGTTCAGATGTGCCGTGGCATCGCAGAGTATGCCGGCGAAGCTCGAAAGAAGGGTGAAGGGCATTGCCAAGGCCAGTATCGTGACCAACGGAACGGCACTCAGCCACCTTCCACCGAGCATCACCAGAACGACTTGGCGCGAAGCGGCCGCGATTCCCCACATGAGCGGGGTGCCGACCACAAAGACCACCATGATCGCTGGAAGATACGCCTTTCTCAGCCTCTCCGTCTCGGTCTGGATTCGGCTGAACGACGGGAACAGCACCCGGCTGAAGCTAGTGACAAGATACGTGTTTGGGAGGCCGACGAGAGTGAATGACCGCGAGTAGGTGCCGAGTTGGCCGGGGGAAAAGGCGTGACCTATCCACATTGTGTCCATGCTGTAAGTAATGAACTCAAGGAAGCTAATGACTGATACACGGGCACCAAAGGAGTAGAGCTTGCGATAGCTTGCCCATCCGATAACCGGCTTCAACGGGTGACGAGCGAAGTAGTAATACAGAACGCTAGCCAGCGAAGCCTGGACAAGAGACGCTACCACCAAGCTCCAGACGCCGAAGCCCAGAATGGCCATGACGATGCTCACAAGGCCGTAACCTACAACGTAGGCAGCTGTGTCGACCCATGCGAGGATCTTGAAGGCCAAGGCTCTGCGAAGAACGGCAAGGGACGTAATCGAGGTCCCGGTGATGATGAATGACAGGGACATCACACGCACAATCGGGACAATCGCAGGCTTGTCGAACAGGAAGAGCACCAGGGGAGCCGCGGAGGCCATGGCCAAGCACACGGCGGCGCCGAGAATCAGAGATGAAGTGAATCCGGCTCGAATGTCCTTGTCATCCAGCGTTGGCTTCTGGATGAGTGCCGATCCCGACTCCCATTTGCGCGAAGTACGCTACCAGACGCATGACGACCAGACCCATGGCCGCAAGGCCAAAGGCGGCGGGGTCCAACACTCGAGCGAGAACGGCAGTCACGGCCATCGTCGTTGCCGCGTTCATGATCTGCGCCAGGGTGCTCCATTTGAGCCCGTGGACAGTTCTCGCCGTCAATGTCTCAGGCGTCACGCGAGGCGCTCCGGCAGACGTGTTCGCTCAAGGGATGCCTGCGCCCCTCGCTGACACGACCGTCACCGGTACGAGCGCAATCGTGCCAACGCCCGGCTGAACACTGGGGGCCGATGTGATCGTAGCGAGGCAGACGGGTCATGGATCCGCGAGCAGAGTAGTCAACCGCGATTCCATGCTGCGCGAAGAGGTGCTGAACGACTTCACTGTTCCAACGCCCCTTGACGATTCCAGTGGGCGTATACGGGATCACAGGATTGATGTCGCGCGCGTACAGGTCTCGTCTCAGGCACATGACACGGTGGTCACTTCGGCGCACCCGTCCAGATCCCCATATTTCGAACTGCCAAGGGGTCTCATGCAGACGGAGTAGCGAGCGGAGGAACGAGCGCTTCCACAGACTCGCTTGAGTGCTCACCAAGTACTTCGATGAAGGGCCAACATCCCAGAGCAAGGGAATCTCGCTCTGGGTCCACGGACCCGCGTTGCCCAGCTCCATCAGCCGTATGCAGTTCAAGTCGTGCGTTCGCATCAAGTCGATGCACTCATCTATGAGTCGCGTCTGGACAGGACCCTCGAGGAAGTAGTCCTCCTGCAAATAGAGGACATAGTCCGTTTCGACTACCTGATCCAGGCAGACGCCAATCGACTCACTCCAATTGGGAACTCGTGCAGAATGCGATAGCGCGGCCGAGTGTGACGAGACGATGTCAACACCGGGGTGACTGTAAGTCTTTGTCTCCGTATTGAGCACGATAGATGGGTGCGGCCTCGGCCAGTACGCAGCGAAAAGGGTGAAGAACGCGTGCCAGCAATCCTCGAACGAGTCTGTGCTGTTGACGAGTACCGTGTAGTCGTTCACTAGCGTCGCCTTATGGTCTCGACGACACGGCAGGGATTACCCGCAGCAAGTACATTGGCGGGGATGTCGCGGGTCACGACACTGCCAGCTCCAATGACGCTGTTCTGTCCGATGCGAACGCCGGCAAGAATGACGACATTGCACGTAACCCAGACGTTCTCCTCCAACACGACTGGCTTGCACCGGATGGTTGCGAAGTCGTCGTAGTCGTGCGTGCTGGTGATGACAGTGTTGCCGTACGAGAATCGCACCCGGTCCGCCATATGCACCGGCGCGTAGTCGAGGAAGAGCGTGTTGCCCAATCCAACCCGGTCGCCGCAGCGGAGCTGGCCTATGAGGCACTTGAAGCCCGGACTCATCGAGGTGCCGCTCGGCAGACCGAGGTACCGCCTTAGTTCGCCTGCGGCCCAGCGTCCGATGATGCTTGGGCCCGACGCATGAAGTCGGCAGAGGAAGCGCAAGTAGGCGCTCTGTGCCGGGAGTGCCACGGCCGGTGGCCTGTAGACGGTCTCCGTTTCCTCTGATGCGTTCGTCACCCATGGCCCTATCCACTCGTTCGCTCTGGCAAGTTCAGCTTCCGGTCACCGAGAAGGCCGCCGACCTCGGTCAGGAACGACAGCGTGGCGGGTTGCTTGCAGGTTCATTGTAGTCTGCGGCTTGAGAGCTTTCGACTGGCTACTCGACTCGAAAGACGGCCGAGTGCTTCATAAGAGGAATGCTCCGCGCCCATGGCGCAGGCATCGACACCCCGATGAGTTCGCTCATGGATGGCCCGTCGAGCTCCGGTCAACTTGGCTGAGAAGTGATTCGGCTGACTGGCGGGCTGCTTCAATCTCTACGCTCGCATCGCCTTCGTCGAGCGATACGAAGTGGTACTGGCTACCCAATTGAACCGCGAGCCTTGCGAAGCAATCGTTGCGGTACCCTGGCGGGAATATCTCGAGAACATGTTCGAGGCGATGGCTCCACACCATGTTCACGAGGCCCGCTCCGTGCATGCCGATGAGGACGCGGACACCGGACAACGCAGTGATTTGTTCCGACAGTGATAGCTCCTCAGTGTGAAGGACTGTCGCGCCCAGCGAGCTGGCGAAGTTCTCGATCCGCGCCTCCTGTTCCAGACGGCGCTTCGGGGACCTGGTCCTCGACACGTAGACAATTCCTGGTGAATCGACGATCTCGCCGCGAAGCCCAGACAGAGAGTCGAGATCGGAGGTACGAACGAAGCCGGACTTCTCCTCCCTCGATACCAGCACGGCAGATTGCACGCGAACAGGCCGGGCGGCGGTTTCCACCTGCAGCCGGGCTCCGTTCGCTTGCGCCGCCAGCGCTATCCCGTCGAGAACATATCGAGGCACGCCCGGTCGCACCACGACTCGCCCGTCCGGACACAACTGGCATGCTTGAAGGAGAGCCGGCAGTACCTCTGAAACGAAGTGATAGTAGCCAGTATCACCGATCGGTATCACTGGCACGTCGCTGGTGCTGGTCGAGGCCGACATGAGCACGTCGGGACGGGCGCCGCTCCAAGTCATAAGGCGCAGCAGCGAGCCCAGACTCTCCAGCAGAACGTGGCCTTCAGGAGTCCACACGAGCCCAGAATACGGGCTGACGAAGACATCCCTCAGTCTGTAGACCAGCTGCTCGTCGTGCACGGCGGTTCTTCGAAACCACGCCGGTAGGTCATCGGGGAACGGGATATCGACGACTTCGGGCTGGGAAAGGACGCGAGCCTCGGTCACGTGAACAGCGAGTCGCGAATCCCACGCCTTCTCGCCGATCGAGCGTACCGTGCCGTAGGGCAACCGACCAGTTCGCCCAAGCAGGAGCGTTCCAGCAGCTCTCGCAGCCCGGTATCGCGTCTTGGCGATCAGTCTGTTGACTCTCGCCGCGCGTGGCGGTGAGTACGGGTTCATCTGGCCGCCGAGCACAACGGATGCGTCCGATTAGAACGCCACTTGCCCATGGTCCGCTTCCTCCTAGACCCAGGCTCCAGACATCGAGGACCGGCGCACAGCGTCTCTCCTAGACCAACTGACCAGGCCCACTTCCCGCCGGTGAGAGCCTAGCACCGGAGAATAGCATGGACAGCCGAGGGACCGCCGACACGTCAACGAACAGAGGAGACTATCTCGGCGCAATCCAATGATCGAGAGCGCATCCGTGTCGTCTTGGGCCTCTCAATCCTCGCCGAGGCAATTCGGCCCGATGGCTGAGATATCATCTGAGCATGCGTTTGCTCGTATCCGATCTCGCGACGATCGACCCTCGAAGCTCATCATGGCTCTCGAGTGCCGCGCCTCATCGGACCTGACTGGCCTCGGTGCGCCGTGATCTACGTCGTCGTCCCGGTCCACGACCGATTGACCCTGACATTGCTGTGTCTGAACGACCTGCGCGCCCAGGACCGCGACGACATCAAGGTCATCGTCGTTGACGACGGTTCGAGCGATGGCACCGCCGTGGAGGTCGCGCGCGACTACCCCGAGGTCGAGCTGCTCTTGGGCGACGGCGATCTCTGGTGGACGGGCGCGACCAACCTGGGGGTCTCGTGGGCGCTGGAACGCGCGGGCGAGAACGACTACGTCCTGACGCTCAACAACGACACCCGCTTCGGCGGCGACTACGTGAGCGAGCTCGTCGCGACCGCCGAGGAGCACGGACCAGCGCTCGTGGGCTCGCTCGCGGTCGACGCCGCCCGTGGCGTCGTCGTCGAGGGCGGCGTGCGTATGGACTGGCTGACGGCCGGCAAGCGTGTGCTCGCGCGCGGGATGCCGTACGAGGACATCCTGACTTGGCGCCCGCCGCCGGTCGCAGTCGACGTGCTGCCCGGTCGTGGCACGCTCGTGCCGGTCTCGGCATTCCGTCGGGTCGGGCTGTACGACGCTTCGGCCCTGCCCCACTACGGCGCGGACTACGAGTTCTCAGCCCGTGCCGCACGAGCCGGCTACCGCCTGCTTGTGAGCTATCAAGCCGTCGTAAGGATCGACCCCGGCCAGACCGGTCTGCACGCCGACCCCGGTTGGCGCGCCTTCGCTGCGAGCTTCGTAAGCCGGCGTTCGGCCAATGAGCTCGGTCACCGGTGGCGCTATTCCCGCCTTGTGCGACCCGGCTGGCGTTCCCTGCCCTACTTCACCCTCGACACGGCGCGCGTGGTTGCCTCGGGTCTGCGCAGCCGGGTGTTCGCGCGTCGCTAGCCGCGCGCCGGTCGAGTCGCTACGCCCAGCGCTCGTCGGGCCCCGTAGGCGAACCGTTCGACCATCTCCTCGATCGTGTAGCGCTCGCGGGCCTGGCGGCAGCCTTCGCGCAACGTGGCGAGAAGCGTTTCGTCCTGGATTGTCGCGGCGACGGCGTCGCCGAACGCGCGGGGGGTGGAGTCGTCCTTCACGATCAGCCCGTTGACGCCGTCCTCGAGGTACTCGATCTCCGGCCCATGCGACGGGACTGCGGTCGTGATGAGCGGCACGCCCAGCGCGAAGGAATCGAGCACGCCGAGCCCGACGCCCCCCGGCATCAGCGAAATGCCGGCGAGCATCATGTAGGCGATGCGATTGTCATCGAACTTCGGGCCGACGTAGTGCATCCAGTCGTTGCAGGCGGCGGCATCGCGCACGAGCGCCGCGTCGGGTCCGTCGCCCACGAAGATCATCTCGAAGTCGGGCACGCGCTCGCGGATGGCCAGGCAGGCCTCGAGCAGGAACGGCAGGCGTTTGTCCTCGTACATGGCGCCCACGTAGATGCCGACGTGCCGGCCGGTCAGTCCGAGGTCGCGGCGCACGGCATCGAGCGCCTCCGGGGTCACCGCCGCGGCGGCAGCGATGAGCGCCTTCGTGTCGATCGCGTTCTGCAGCCGGGTGATGCGCTCGTCAGGGAAGCCGATCTGCCGGACGAAGGCTGCGCTACGTTCGTTGTAGGCAAACCACCACGAGACGCGTCGCGAGATGAAAGTCTTGAGCGCCTCGCCGACCGAGCTCGACCGGCGCGCTCTTATGGTACGGCCATGACCCCATAGGGCGAGCCGGATGAAGCCCACGCGGTGCAGCGCGAACAGGACGTAGTTGAGAAGCAGCTTGCTGGCCTGCTCGACGACGACGAGATCGCCGCGTCGGACACTGCTCAGCCCCGGCTGCCAGTAGAGCTCGCGACTCCCTATGCGGATGGCTCGGATGCGGGTCTTGTGCCCCCACGGGAGGTCGACGCGGTCGCGGCGTGCCACCTCGTAGGACACCGGCGCGCCGTAGACGACCTCGAGATCGATGCCGTCAGCGGCGAGACGCTTCCTCAACAAGTCATAGAAGGGCAGACGGTACTGCGCGATCGACTTGTAGAAGATGACGACGCGCGGGGTGACGACGCGCTGCGGCACTACTCCCGGTACTCCGGCACCACGAACCCCTGCGTGCGGCAGAGCTCGTCGCGCTGGGCGGCGGCGAGGTCTTCCCAGACCATCTCGTGGACGAGGCGGCCGAAGCCGGTCTCGGGCGCCCAGCCCAAGCACCCGGCGCGCCTTTGAGGCATCGCCGATGAGGCTGCCGACCTCGGTCGGTCGGAAGTAGCGCTTGTCGACGCGGACGAGGACCGAGCCTGGGGCGAGGGCCTCGTCCGCGATCGCGCTGCCGTAGCCGTTGCGGGCGCGGGCGAGGAGCTCGGGGTCGACGCAGTCGACGACGCCGAGCTCGTCGCCGCCCGCGCCCTCGAACCGCAGGGTGATCCCGGCCTCGGCGAAGGCCCGCTCGCAGAACTCGCGCACCGAGTGCTGCTCGCCGGTGGCGATCACGTAGTCGCCGGGTTCGTCCTGCTGCAGCATCAGATGCATCGCCCTGCACGTAGTCGCGAGCGTGGCCCCAGTCGCGCAGCGAGTCGAGGTTGCCGAGGTAGAGGTCGTCCTGCAGCCCCAGCGCGATGCGCGCCACGGCGCGCGTGATCTTGCGCGTCACGAACGTCTCGCCGCGGATCGGGCTCTCGTGGTTGAAGAGGATGCCGTTGCTGGCGTGCATGCCGTAGGCCTCGCGGTAGTTCACGCAGATCCAGTAGCCGTAGAGCTTGGCCGCGCCGTACGGGCTGCGCGGGTAGAACGGCGTCGTCTCGCGCTGCGGCACCTCTTGCGCCAGGCCGAACATCTCGGACGTCGAGGCCTGGTAGAACCGCGTGCGTCTGCTCGAGCCCGAGGATGCGGATGGCCTCGAGCAGCCGCAGCGTGCCGAGGGCGTCGGCGTTGGCCGTGTACTCGGCCGTCTCGAAGCTCACCTGCACGTGCGACTGCGCCGCCAGGTTGTAGATCTCGTCGGGCTGGGTCTCCTGCACGATGCGGATGAGGTTGGTCGCGTCGGTCAGGTCGCCGTAGTGCATGAAGAAGCGCACGCCGGGCTTGTGCGGGTCGTGAGTAGAGGTGGTCGACGCGGTCGGTGTTGAACGAGGCTCGCCCGGCGCTTGATGCCGTGCACGATGTAGCCCTGGTCGAGCAGGTGCTCGGCGAGGTAGGCGCCGTCCTGGCCGGTGACGCCGGTGATGAGCGCGGTCTTGCGTCATCGCGCCCTCGTCGCACGCCGGCTGTTGGCCACGATACCACTCGTACGTCGAGCGGATGCCGTCCTCGAGCCCGATCGTCGCGCGCCAGCCCAGCGTCGTGCAGGCGGCTCACGTCGAGCAGCTTCTGGGGGGTGCCGTCGGGCTTGCTCGTGTCCCACTCGATCGGACCGGTGTGGCCGACGACGCGCTGGATCAGCTCGGCGAGCTCGCGGATGGTCTGGTCCTCGCCGGTGCCGACGTTGACGAGCCCGTCGGGGACGTCGGCGGCGGCCACGTGCTCGAGCAGGAACACGACCGCTTCGGCCAGGTCGTCGACGTGCAGGAACTCGCGCCGCGGCGTGCCGGTGCCCCACAGGGTCGACGCGGGCGCATCTGCCGCGCCGCTTGGCCTCGTGGAACTTGCGGATCATCGCCGGCAGCACGTGGCTCGTGCGCAGGTCGAAGTTGTCGCCGGGACCGTAGAGGTTGGTCGGCATGAGCGACAGGTAGTCGGTGCCGTACTCGCGGTTGAGGCTGCGGCACAGCTCGATGCCGGCGATCTTGGCGATCGCGTAGGCCCGGTTGGTCTCTTCGAGCGGGCCCGGTGAGCAGGTACTCCTCTTTGAGCGGCTGCGGCGCCAGGCGCGGGTAGATGCACGAGCTGCCCAGGAAGATCAGCTTCTTGACGCCGGCCCGGAACGCTTCGTCGATGACGTTGAGCTCGATCGCCAGGTTGATCGGCGATGAACTCGTAGGGCTGCTCCGAGTTGGCCACGATGCCGCCGACCTTGGCCGCCGCGAGGATCACCGCCTCGGGCCGCTCGCGCTCGAAGAACGCGCGGGTCGCCGCCTGGTCGGTCAGGTCGACCTCGTCGATGTCGCCGAGGATCAGATGCTCGTACCCGTGCCGCTCGAGGCTACGCGTGATGCCGCTGCCGACCAGTCCGCGGTAGCCCGCGACGAAGATGCGGGAGTTGTGATCGATGGTGACGCCCCTTGCCTCGCCTGCTGCGTCCCCGGATTCTAGCATCAGGCGGTGGGGCGGGCGCGGTGGGTCAGCCAATGCTGCCACGCCGCGACCGCTTCGTCCTTGCTCATCGCGCCGACCTGCTGCGGCGTCAGGCCGGCCTTTCGCACGAGGTTGCTGACGAGGTCGTGAGGCAGCGTTTCGGCGGCGGGCGGCGCCATTGTGCGATCCTCGGGCCGGCTTGGTGCGATGCTCTTGTCGACGGCCAGCCAGAACTCGTCCTCGGTCACCCGGAGCTGGTCGCGCAGGATGTGCTTGAACAGACCGGCGTCGGCGATCTGCGCGGAGCCCGAGCCGTGCGAGACCTTGGTGCGCAGCACGGTCCCGTCGGCGAGCGTGCGCTCGAACCGCCAGTGGTCGCCGGTGCGCGTCCCGCCGCGCGCCGCGCGCTCGGTCCAGCCGTCGACCGCCAGGAACCGCTTGAACTCGGCGGCGGTCGGAAGCCTCACTCGCCGAACAGGACGCGGTGCGCGGCCTCGCGGTCCTCGGCCATCTCGAGTCGGAAGACGTAGCCGCGGTTGGCGGCGTGGTTCGGAGCCTTATGGAGGTGGTCGCGCCAGTCCTCGACGTAGGCGAGCGCATCGTCGACGAGGTCGTCTTCGGCGGCGTCGAGCGTGTCTCCTCGACCGTAGATCGCCAGCTCGGGGAGCCAGATCGAGACGGACCCGTCCTCGATCAGCACCTCCGGGTGGAACGCATAGCAGCCCGCGAGCAGGTCGCGCTGCTCGTCGAGGCTCGTGAGCAGCATCTTGAAGCCCCGCCGCTGGATGATGGCCACGCCGCCGGCCTGCACCTGGTCGCTGATGCGGCTCATGTCGTTGCGGGCCTCGGTGAACTTGTAGCTGGCAGCCATGGCGCCTCCGGTTCCGATCCTCTCACGGGAGTATCGCTCATAGGAGTATCGTCAGATTGCACAGATTGTGCAACATGGGCAGGCAGTGCTATACGAGGTCTGACCGCAAGCGAAGGCCGTGAAGGTCCAGTGCGAAGTGCAGCGCCGGATGGTCAACGTCAATTGGTCAGCCGACGACGGCGAAAGCGCGCGCGGCGGCAAGCACCAGAGGACCGGTCTCGGCCAAAGGACCGTCGCGGAGAAGCCTGGCGGGTGAGCGGTCGTCGAGCTTCGGATTCAGCCCCTGCATCCATGCTTGAGCGACTGCGTCGCTGTCGTGTGCAGAGATCAATCGAACGACCTGATACACCAGACGAAGTCGGTCAATGACTTGCGGATCGCGGATCTGGCGGCGTCCGGCAGCCCAATCGTGGACGGCGCGGGTCTCGCTTACGCCGGCGAGGAAAGCCACGAGTCTGACACCCAACCGTCGGCGAAGCTCGTCGACCAGCTCTGGAATGTCGAGACGAAGTGAAGCCTCGTACGCCGCCAGGTCGGGCTTTGAGGGAGCCAACTGTGTCATCTGCTCTCCATTCGAAAGTCAATCGTCGCGCATGTCATTCCCTATCCAGTCCCATGCGAATCTCATTGTACTCCCAATCTTCGGTTGAGAAACGGGTCGGCCTGAGCGATTTGATAGCATCGGCGGCGATGGACCCAGTCTCTCCCCGACTGCCGCCCGTGACCCGCCGCATCCTCGCCGCCCAGAACATCAGCCGCATGTGCCTGGTCTGCGGGCGCGACAACGCGCTGGGGCTGCAGGCGCGCTTCTACGAGCTCGAAGGCGGTGAGCTGCTCGGCGTCTTCACGCTGCTGCCCGAACACCAGAGCTACCCCGGCCGGCTGCACGGCGGCATCGCCGCGGCGATCCTCGACGAGACCATCGGGCGGGCGATCATGCTGCACCACCCCGACGCCTGGGGCGTGACGATCGAGTTCACGACGCGGTATCGCCGGCCGGTGCCGCTGGGCGGGGACGCCACCCCCGCGGACGGCCCGGCGGCCGCCGACCCGGCTGCCGCCGGCCCGACTGCCACCACCGTTCGCGCGATCGGGCGCATCACGCGCGACACCAGCCGGCTGTTCGAGGGCACGGGCGAGATCCTGCTGCCCGACGGCACGGTCGCGGTCGAGGGCCGCGGCCGCTACCTGCGCCGCCCGCTCGATGAGATCGTCGACGACGACTTCCTCTCGTCGTGGTTCCCCGACGAGCGCGAGCGGCCGGACGAGGTCGAGCTCTAGGAGATCTAGGAGCTTTCGGGGACGGCCGCCTTCTTGCGCCGGCGGTAGGCGCGAGCCTTCACCTGGCTGCCACAGACCTCCATGCTGCACCAGTGCCGCGAGCGGTTCTTCGAGTTGTCGTAGAACGCCCAGCGGCAGGTGTCGTTGCGGCAGGCCTTCAGACGTGACCATTCGCCGGTCTGCATCGCTCGGTAGACAATGGCGAGGAGGCGGGCGAGGGCGGCGTTCACGCCGCCCTCGCCCGCCTCGAGGGTAGCCCGTCCGTCATCGCCGAAGCGCGCCAGTAGCGGCGCTCGTCGGCTTGCCCGATTCAGCGCGACGATGGCCTCGGCCGGTGGCGACCCGCCCTCGTCGTTGGTCAGCGCGAGGCTGCGCAGCGCCTCGCGCACCTCGATTGCGGTGCGCACATCGTCTTCGGTCGCCGTGTCACCTGCGGTCGCCAGCTCTTGCTCGGCGAGCCAGGCAAGCAGCGCGTCCGGGCTCGTGAACGTTTCAACCCCGTCGTCATAGTCCATGGTGTTTATGAACGCTCGCACCACTGCGAGCCCGCCGGGAGCTTCCTTCGACTGGGCCATCAAGCTCCTTTCGCGGCCCGGGTCCGGACCGCTGTCCCGATCGTGCGCGCCGCCCGAAACTGGCCGCCGACTCGGCCGCGCACGTCGCCCGCCTGGGCCGTCGACTCCGGTGACACTATACCACCAAAAAGGGTTTACTAGTGATGCGTCACCGGTATAATGACTTTGTAAGTAACTCCCCACGATGGCGGAGGCCAGATCATGCACGACTTCATTGCCTTCGAACTCCTGCGGCAGGCGCGCGAGCGCGACCACAGGCGCCGCGACGAACTGGCGCGGCAACGCGCCGAGATCAAGCTCCTGTCGGCTCGTCACGGACGCCGGGAATCGTAATGAGCGCACGCGACATCGGCGACGCCGCCTCGACGCCACGGGGCGCGAGCCCCGGCCGCAGCCGGCGCTAGCGCGGGGGGCATCGCAGTTTCTGCCTAATTACACGAAACTGCCATGTCCCCCGCCCCGCGTGTCTCTCTTCGCACCGCCCCGGGCATCCGACCCGTAGCCGGGCCAAGCCATGGTGGGCGTAGAATCGCGGGCATGAGCGACGGCATCACGGTGATCGGGATCGACGTGGCGGCGGCGCGGCCGAGCATCGCGGTCGCGATGCTCGGCCGCGCCGCCGCCGTCCGGGGCGGGCGCGGCGGTGCCCGTCAGGCATCGAGCGCCACCGCGCCCGCCGACCACGCCACCGTCCTGGAATGGATGGAGACCGACCCCCGCCAGCCCGACCAGGTCGCTGCCATGATGGCCTGGATCGCGCGTCATGAGCCGGCCGTCGTTGCGGTCGACGCGCCCCAGGGGTATCGCCGCGAGCGGCGGGGGTCGCCCGCCGCCGCTCGCGCACTGCCGGCAGGCGCGGCCCGCATTGCGTCGCGCGTCTGCGACAGCGAGCTGCTCGCCCGCCGCATCAGTGTCTATCCCGTGCCGTCGCGCCGCGACGTCGACGACGGCGCGGCGCGCCTCGCCGAATGGATGAACGTCGGCTTCGACTACTTCCGACGCCTGCGCCGGCTCGGCTTCGAACTGCCGGATGACGTCGTCATGCCCGGCGCTCTGGGCGGCCCTCCGGCCGTGCTCGAGGTCTATCCGTACGGGGCGTTTGCAACGCTGCTGGGGTACTTGCCGGCGAAGAAGTCGACCCGTGCCGGCCTGCACCAGCGGGTCGTCATGCTGCGGCGTGCCGGACTTGAGTGGGACGAGTACTTCGACCACGACTCGCTCGATGCCCTCGCGGCGGCGTTGACCGCCTGGCGCTTCGCGCAGGGGCGGGCGACGCCGCTCGGCGATCCCCGAGAGGGACTGGTCTGGCTCCCCGTCCAGGTCTCCGATCTCAAGGACTCGTATCGGCCCGTTTGAGCGCCGCGGCCCACGCCGCCAGTGCCGCGGTTGCGGCGTCATGTCGTCGGCGAGCCGGCCGAGCAGTTCGATGAGCGTCTCGATGTCGGCGCGGCTCCAATCAGCGACATGGGCGGCTATCGACTGCGAACGCGCTTCGTACAGCTCTTCGAGCGCGTTGCGTCCCTTCGGCGTCGCGATGAACCAGGGTTTGTAGGTGCCGCGCAGGTCCCGTGTGTAGAACTTGGTGCGAAAGATGAGTCGCCGCTCCTCGAGCCGTCGCAGTTCATGACTGACGGTGCTCGGCGCGAGCCCGAGCGAGGCTGCCAGGTGCGCCGGTTTTGCCGTATGCGAGTGGACGATGCGGTCGAGCAGTGCATAGAGGGCGGGTTCTGTCTGCCAGGCCGGCCTTCGCTCTAGGACGCCCGCCTCGCGGAGTATGTGCTTGTGCCTGCGCGGCCGGGCGTACGAGAACGTGGCGCGGGTGAGCGCCGACTCGAGACGAGCGAGGAGCGAGTCGTCGGCGCTCGTCTCGGCGGGTCTTGGTGGCGAAGGCGTCCGGTTCATGGGGAAAGGGTAAGAGGCTGCTTGGGTGCGGGTCGAGGGGGATATGGTGTGGGTTGGGTTGCCGATGGCACTTTCATCCCATTTACATGAAAGTGCCATCGGGGCCTCACATGCCCCAACCGAGGGGCTCCAGATACCTGTAGGGGTATAAACTCCACGAACGAATGCATACGAGACCCAGGAGGGCGCGGGTATGGCGATGACGGTGACGTTCACTGGCGGGCAGAGAGTGCGTGCCGACTACGAGGGGTTGACGATCGACACAGACCAGGACGGCACGATGCCGGCGCCGTTCGACCTCTTCCTCGCCTCGCTTGCGACCTGTGCCGGGTACTACGCCCTCGCGTTCATGCAGCAGCGCGAGATCGACACGAGTGGCGCGCGCGTGGTGATGGACTGGGACCGCGATCCCGCGACCAGGCTCATCGGGGTCATACGCATCACGCTGGAGCTGCCGGCTGGTTTTCCGGACAAGTACCGCGAGGCCGTCATCCGGGCGATGGACCAGTGCGCGGTGAAGCGCCATCTGGACGATCCGCCTGCGATCGAGACGTCGGTGGTCTGATGGAAGCTTGCCGCCTTACGGCCGCAGGGCGCTGATCGAAGTGGATGCCGCCAAATGAGCCGCGCATTTGTCAAAGAGGACGATGAGACGCCGGACGAGCCCCTGGCGGACAGGACGGTCAGCGATCATCGCAACTACGTGACGCCTCGCGGTCTTGCCCAGCTCGAGGCGCGGCGCGACGAGCTCGAGGCGGAACGCCTCGAGCTTGTTCGCCGCGCCGACTCAGACGACACTGCGGGCGACCGGCTGCGCTACGTCGAACGCGACTTGCGGTATCTGCGGACGCGCATCGAGAGCGCCATCGAGGTCGACGACAGGGCGCGCCGTCGCGGCGCGGTGTCATTTGGCTCGACAGTCACGGTCATCGATGGACGCGGCGAGCGGCTGCACTACACGATCGTGGGCGAGGACGAAGCGGAGCCCGATGCCGGCCTGGTCAGCTGGGTCTCGCCACTGGCGAGTGTGCTGGACGGGGCTCGCGTCGGGCAGACGGTCGTGTGGCGGCGGCCCATGGGCGATCTGGAACTTACCGTCGAGGCGATCGACTGAGACAGAGTGGCCGGAAGGAGGCGGGCGGCGTGCGCTATCGGAGCTTTGGCAAGATCGATTTCAAGCCGTCGGCGCTTGGGTTCGGAGCGATGCGCCTGCCCGTCGCGCGCGGTGGGCAGGCCGCGCGCGACGGGTCTTCGGCCGGAGAGCGGCCATTCGGGGACATCGACGTGCCGGCGGCCACGGCCATGCTCAAACGCGCCGTCGAGGCCGGGATCAACTATGTCGACACTGCCTACGTCTACCACGGCGAGGCGAGCGAGCCCTGGCTGGGCCAGGCGATGCGCGACGTTGCGGGCGAGCTGTTCGGGGCCGGCGACGCGGGCTTCGCCGAACTGCGTCGCCGGCTCAAGGTGGCGACGAAGCTGCCCGTCTGGAAGGTCGAGAAGCGCGCCGATTGTCGCCGCTACTTCGATGAACAGCTCGAGCGGCTCGGACTCGACAAGATCGACTTCTACCTGTTGCACAGCCTCGACGCGGGAAGCCTCGCGAAGATCCGCGAGCACGACGTGTTGGGCTGGGCCGAGGAGGAGCTCGCCGCGGGCCGCATCGGGCATCTGGGGTTTTCGTACCACGACGAGCTCGCGGGGTTTCGCGAGCTGATCGATGCGACCAACCTGTGGGAGTTCTGTCAGATCCAGTACAACTTCATGGACGAGGACTACCAGGCGGGCACGAGCGGTCTCCAGTATGCGGCCGACAAGGGCCTCGGCGTGATCGTGATGGAGCCGCTGCGCGGCGGCCAGCTGGCGCGGCGGCCGCCGGAGGCGGTCGCCGCGCTCTGGGCCGCCGCCAACGAGCGGCGCGAGGCCTGCGGCCTCGCGCCGCGCACTCACGTCGAATGGGCCCTGCAGTGGGTGTGGGACCACCCCGAGGTGGGGTTCCTGCTGTCGGGCATGAGCGACCTGGCGCAGCTCGACGAGAACATCGCCTGTGCCGGGCGGGCGGCGGGCACTGCCTGCGGCGTGCCCGCCGCCGACCGCGAGCTCTACGCGCGGGTCCGCGCGGCGTATCTGGCCCTCAGTCCGATCCCCTGTACGTCGTGCAAGTACTGCTTGCCGTGTCCGAGCGGCGTGGCCATCCCGAGCATCTTCGAGGTCTACAACGAAGCCGTCATCTACGACGGCGGGCCCAAGTCGGCGCGTTTCGCCTACGGCTGGCTCGAAGAGTCGGAGCGCGCCGAGCTCTGCACGCAGTGCCGTGCTTGCGAGGAGTCTTGTCCGCAGAAGATCGCGATCGTCGAGTGGCTCGAGAAGGTGCAGCAGTACCTCGCGGTCGGCGAGTAGCACCGACCACGAGGGGGAGCGTCTTCGGCGTCTTCCGGCTGCGCGACTTCCGGCTGCTGGTCACCGGCGAGGGCGTCTCGCTGCTGGGCGACCAGTTCGCACTGATCGCCCTGCCCTGGCTCGTCCTCGCCGTGACCGGCGACCCGGTGGTGCTGGGCGCCGTCCTTGCGCTGCAGGGCATCCCGCGGGCGCTGTTCATGCTGGTGGGCGGCGCCGTGACCGACCGCTTCTCGCCGCGCTCCGTGATGATGGCCGCCAACGTCGTGCGCCTGGTCGTGGTCTCGCTGCTGGCGGCGGTCACGCTCGCCGGCATCGTCCAGGTGTGGATGCTGTACGTCTTCGCGCTCGTCTTCGGCCTGGCGGACGGCTTCTTCTTCCCGGCCCAGAACGCGATCGTGCCGCAGATCGCCGGCGGCGAGCGGCTCGAGACGGCCAACGCCGTCGTGCAGGGTCTGGAGCAGGTCTCGCTGTTCGTGGCGCCCGTGCTGGCCGGCGTGCTGATCGCCTCCTGACGAGCGGCGTCACGATCTGCTGGGGGTCGGCGTCGCCCTGGCGATCGACGCCGGCGACGTTCGTGGTGTCGCTCTGGGAGCTGCTGCTGATCGGGGCGCGGCGCTTCGCGCCGCGCCCCGAGGCCGGCGCGGATCGCGGCGTGTTCGCCGCGATCCGCGCCGGCCTTTCCTATATGTGGTCCGACCCGACCCTGCGGATGCTCTTCACGATCATCGTCGCCGTGAACTTCCTCGTGGTGGGGCCGCTGCTTGTCGGCATCCCGGTGATCGCCGCGCAGCGGCTGAGCCAGGGCGCCGAGGGCTACGGCATCGTCATGTCGGCGTTCGGCGGCAGCTCGCTGGTCGGCATCGCGGTGGCCGGGTTGCTGCCGCGCCCGCCCGCCCGTCTGGTCGGCTCTCTGCTGCTCTGCGTGTGCGCCGTCTTCAGCGTGGCCATGGGCCTGGTCGGCTATGGCGCACTCTCTCGTCGACGGTGGCGGCGCCGGTGGCTGCGATGGGCGCCGCCAGCGGCTACCTCGTCGTCTTCTTCTTCACCTGGCTGCAGGGCCGCACGCCGGCAGCGATGATGGGCCGCATGATGAGCCTCATCCTGTTCGCCTCGATCGGTCTCGTGCCGGTGTCGCAGAGCGCTGGCGGGGGTGCTCATCAAGGTCAGCATCGCGGGACTGTTCCTGGCGACGGCGGTGCTGCTGGCGGTGCTGCTCGTGCGCGCGGCACTGCACGCCGTCGCTGCGCCATATGGGCGTCGAGATGGCCGGCGGGCGGCGAGCGGTAGGTCAGTGATGCCCGATGGCGATCAGCACGACGCCCACGAACACGAGGCCCGTGCCCAGCCATTGCGGCCAGCCGAAGGGCTCGTGGTAGATCATGTACGCCGCGAACACCTGCGCCGAGACGAACGCCAGGGCGATGCCGGTGACGTTGGCGAAGCTCAGTGACCAGTAGCGCACGAGACCGGCAAAGGTAAGGTTGCACGCCCAGCCCGAACATGCCGCCGACGATCTGCCAGAAGATGAAGGTGCGCAGCCGGTCGGCGTGGCCCGAGGCGGCGAACGACAGCGTGGCGCCCACGTTGAAGAAGTTGTTGACGGCCACGAACCCGACGACGACGAGGAGCTGCAGGGCGCCGAGGGTGGCGACCGCGGTCTTCACGGCCGGCGACGGACGGAACCACTGGCTGAACTGCTGCATCGGCATCGTCCCTTCGCGTCGCTGTGCCGCCGGAGTCGCGGCCATTCTACCCGGCGGCCTCCTCGGCGCCACGTCGCGTCTGCCGGCGGCCTCGCCTGCGTCGACGTGGGTATAAGAGTCGGCGGAAAGCGAGGTGACCCGCAGATGAGCCAGACGTACAGATGAGCCGGCTACCCTGGCGCGTGCCGGGCGATCCACCGTTGTACGTGTTTGCGCGGGCGCTCCTGGTGGGCGCCGTTCACGCCTATGCGCGCTTCGAAGCGACCGGCACCGCGAACCTGCCGCGCAGCGGTCCGGCCATCCTGGTGTCCAACCACCCGAGCGACATCGATCCCATCCTGCTGGGCGTCTCGTTTCCGCGCACGCTGCACTTCATGGCCGACGTCGTGCAGTTCCGGCGCGCGTTCGTGGGGCGCGTGATCCCACGGCTCGCCGCATTCCCGATCCGCAGGGGCGGCGCCGACGGGACGGCCCTGCGCAAGGCGCTCGGACTGCTTGCGGCCGGTGAAGTCGTGGCGCTCTTTCCCGAGGGCGACATGTATGCCGACGGCACGCTGCACGAGTTCGAGCGCGGCGTCGGCTTTCTGGCGCTACGCAGCGGCGCCCCGGTCGTGCCGGCGGCGATCACCGGCTCGTATGCGGTGACCGATGCGCGCTGGCGCCGTTGGCCGCAGGTCAGGCTGACCGTCGGTGAGCCGGTCGATGTGAGCGACGTGCATGCGCGCGGTCACGATGGCGCCGCCATCGTGACCGCGCGCATCGAGTCAGCCGTGCGCGAGCTGCGTGACGGGGGTGAGTGCGCCGAGAAGGGGTGCGGCGGGCGCGACCGGAGCGAGCCGCTCGGGTCAGCGATCGCGAAGTAGCCGCGAGGTCACGCCCGCGATCGTCTCTTCGCCGTAGCCCATGACGGGTCGCCGTCGGTCAGCACGCAGATCGCGATCACGCGGCCGTCTTTGCGTAGCCGCGCCACCTGGTGGACGAGCTGACCGAGATCGGTCCCTCGCCAGCCGCCCTTGAACCACACCGTCCAGCCCAGCGGGCGCGCCGCGGCGGGCACGCCCCAGCTCTGGTACGACACGATGTGTGAGAGCAGCGACAGCGCCAGCGCGCGGTTCGCCTTGGGCACGAGCGACGGCAACCGGTAGAAGAAGCGCGCCTGGTCGGCGGCCGTGATCTGTGCGCCGAACAGGTAGCCGGCGCCGGCGAAGTGGCGCATGCCGGCGGCTCCGGCGACGGCATACAGCCCGGCGTCGCCGCCGACCAGACTGTAGATCGCTTCGGCCGCGTTGTTGTCGGAGACGGTGATCATGCTGTGGAGCGTCGCGTAGATGCCGCTGTCGACCGAGGAGTGGGTGCGCAGGTACTGCACCAGCAGCATCGCCTTGACGACGCTGGCGCAGACGAACTGCCGGTCCTGGTTCCAGCCGTGAAGGACGCCGCGGCTGTCGACGACCGCGAAGCCCTGGACGCCGGCGCGCGCCTCGAGCCAGGCGATGGCGCGCGCGATGGCGGCTGCCGCCGGCACGAGCGCGCGCACGCGGAGACTGGCCGAGCCGGCCGTCGTCTGGTAGCGCGGCAACCGGTCGGTGGCGTAGACGGTCCACGTGTAGGTGCCGGGCTTGAGGTTGCAGCGGAACGAGACCGAGCGGTTGACGCCCGACGGCTGGTAGCCGGGCAACACCCAGGACTTGGCTCGTTTGCCGTTCTTGTCGGTGATCGCGATCGCGACCGAGGCGCTGTCGCCGATGGCGCCCTCGACGCGATAGCTCAGCGTGGCCCTGCCGCCCTGGTCGGCGGTGACGTCGTGGAGTGCGAACGTGGTCAGCGGCCGCAGATCGGCAAGCAGCCGTGTCGCGGCGACCGGATCGGTCGCGGCATCGCGAGCACCATGAGCGGGAAGGACGAACACGCCAAGCATCACGACGGCGCCGGCCAAGAACACGATCGCTGCGAGACGTTGGCGACGGCGGCGCTTGCGCGCCGCGCGCCGGCGGGCGATCGTCGCGCGGTTCCACACGATGGGTCGCGCTTCGCGGCGCGGTTGCGCCCGGGTGTGCTTTCGTGACCTAGGCCCCCTCTGGGTGTTGCCGATGTGCGCCGACCGGTGTGCTGGACAGCCCGGTCAGCCTACTACCGTTCTCTCCGACGCGCTATCTGCCGGGCGTTGGCGGTGCTACGGGACGACGAAGGCGGCGACGCTGCCCGTGCGTGTGGCGGTGACCTCGAGCCGCGCGTCGACCTGGTCGCGCAGGTCGGCGACGTGGGAGATGATGCCGACCAGACGCCCGCCGGTCTGCAGGCGCATGAGCGTGTCGATCGCGGCTGCCAGGTTCTCGGGGTCGAGCGAGCCGAAGCCCTCGTCGACGAAGACCGTGTCGAGCTTGATGCCGCCTTCGTAGGCCTGGACGACCTCGGCGAGGCCGAGGGCGAGCGCGAGCGACGCCTGGAAGGTCTCGCCGCCGGACAGGGTCGAGACCGGCCGGCGGCGACCGGTGTAGGAGTCGAGGACCTCGAGGTCGAGCCCCAGCGCCCGGCGGCGGTCGCCGTGCCGCCGCGCGCAACAGCGTGTAGCGCTGCGTCGGTCATCGCCGAGAGGCGCTCGCGAGGCCACCACGAGGACGTCGTCGAGGTAGGCCGCCAGCATGTAGCGCTGGAACGAAAGGCGCGCGTCGTTGTCGCCGTCGGCGACCTTGGCCAGCCGGCCGATGACCCGGTAGGCGTCGTCGCGCGCGCCGATGGCGGCGTGCAGCCGGGCGAGGTCGTCGAGCGCTGCGGCGACGGCTGGCGCGCCGCCGCGAGCGAGGCCCGCGTGTCGCGGGCCTCGTCGGCGGCGCGCCGCGCAAGGGCGTGCCGCTCTGTGAGGTCGTCGAGGTCGGGACGGGCGAGACCGTCGGCGGCGGCGGCGCGCCGCAGGCGCGCCGCCGCCGCCGCCAGGTCCTTGTCGAAGGCCACGACCGTCTGCTCGAGCGCCTCGAGGTCGCCGGGCTCGAGCCGCGCGGCGTAGTAGGCGTCGTCGTCGGCGAAGCCGGCCGCGGCGATGCGGGTGAGGCGCTTCTGTTCGGCGTCGGCCACCTCGCGCTCGGCCTGATCGAACGCCGCGCGCGCGCCGGCCACCGAGGCGTCGAGCCGCGGTCGAGCTGCTCGAGCGCGTCGCGTTCGGCCGCGCGTGCCTGTTCGAGCGCCGCGGCTGCGCCGTCGCGCGCTTCGCGCGCGCCGGCGAGGGCCGCGGCCAGCGCGCTCTCGTCGGCGAGCTCGGCCGGCACGCCCTTGGCGCGCTCGGCGACGAGGGCGAGGGCGAGCTGGTGAGCGGCATCGGCGGCGGTGTGGTCGGCGGTCGCCGCGTCGAGGGCGGCCTGGGCTTCGCCGGCCGCGTCGCGGGCGCGGTCGTAGGCGTGTCGCAGGGTGTCGACCGCCGCCTCTTGCGCCTGGACATCGTCCTGAGAGGGCAGTTCGCCGGCGGCCTGCGCGGGAGACGGATGCTCCGTCGACCCGCAGACCGGACAGGGCGACCCCGGCCTGAGCCCGGTGGCGAGGATCGCCGCCTGCCCGGCGTCGTAGGCGGCCCGCAAGGCCGCAAGATCGGCAGCCGCGTGCTCCCACTGGGCCCGCGCCGCCGCCTGAGCATCGGTGGCGAGCCGTTGCGCAGACTCGTGTTCGGCGGCCGCGTCGGCGAGCTGCCGCTCGGCGTCGAGCGCAGCTCGAGCCGGCTAGCGGCGAGCTCGGCGACCTTGCCGCCCAGCGCGTCGAGTTCGCGTCACGCGCTGGTCGAGCGCCGCCCGCGCGGGCGCTCGCGCCTCTTCGGCGGCGAGCGCGGCGACGGCGGCGGCATGCGTGGCGCGCGCCTGTTCGAGCGCGGGGTTCGTCGATCTCGAGCCGCAACATCGGGCCCTGAGGCGTTGCGGCGTCGTGCACGAGATCGTCGAGGTCGGCCAGCGTGCGCGGCCTTGCGGGCGAGCCCGATCTCGGGCGCGTTGTGCGTCGACCTGGGTGGCCTGAGCGGCCAGGGCGTCGGCGTCGGCCTGCGCCTGCGCGAGCTCGTCGAGCTTGGCGGCGACGGCCTGGGCGGCGCTCAGCGCGGCGGCGGCGGCCTGTTCGGCGGCGGCGGCCTCCGCCGCCGCCGCCTCGGCCGCCGCCGACCTGGCCGCGACCTGCGCGAGGCGGTCGGCGAGCTCGTCGGGCGCGGCGACCGCCCTGCGAGCGCAGCAGGTGCGTCGCGTTCGGCCGTGGCGTCGCGGCGCTCGCGTTCGGCGTCTGCGGCTTCGGCCTTGAGGGCGTCCTGCAGCTCGCGGAAGCGTTCGGTGCGAAACAGCCGCTGGAGGATCTCCTCGCGCTCTTTGCCGGCCGAGCGCAGCAGCTCCTGGAACTTGCCCTGCGGCAGCATGACGACCTGGCGGAACTGCACGCTGCGAAAGCCGAGGATCCGTTCGACCCGGTCTTTGACGTCGCTCGGCTTGGTCGCCAGCGGCACGCCCTCGGCGGAGGGGTCGCCGGGATCGGTCACGTCGGTACGGTCCCACAGCGCCGCGGTCGCGTTCTCGACCGTCGTGCCGCTGCCGCGCACCTTGGGGCGCTCTTGCTCGGGGCTGCGTGCCACGCGGTAGCGGCGCTCGCCGACCGAGAAGTCGAAGCGTGACCTCGGTGCGCAGCGACGGGTCGGCGTGGTCTGAACGCATGTCGCGCGCCTGGCGCACCCCCGGATCGCTCGCCAGGCCGTCGCTCGTGTCGCCGTAGAGGGCGAAGGCCATGGCGTCGAGGATGGTCGTCTTGCCGGCGCCCGTGGGACCGTGGATCAGGAAGAAGCCGTAGCGGCCGAGCGCGGCGAAGTCGAGCACCTGGCGGCCGGCGTAGGGCCCGAAAGCCTGCATGACGAGGTTGCGCGGCCTCACCGCCCGCCTCGCGTCATCGGTCGCCCGCGCTCACTGCTCGCGCTCGCCTTGGAGCAGGCGCGCGAGCACCGATTCGAGCGCGGCGCGCTCGTCGGCCGTCAGCGGTTCGGCTGTGACCTCGTTGAAGAAGGCCGCGAAGTGCTCGGCCTCGGTACCCTTGGTGAGGTCGGCGCGGCGCGCGGGCCGGCCGTCGCCGTCGGGCTGCAGCCTGGGCAGCTCGAGGTGCAGGCAGTTGGGCCAGGCTTCGCGGAGCTGAGCCATGGCGTTGAGCAGGGCGCCGCGGTCGAGCAGGCGCGCGCAGACGTAGTCGTCGCGCGCCTCGTCGGCTGCGGCGCGCTCGAGCAGCTCGGCGAGCGTGCCTTCGATCACCCGCACAGCGCGGCGCGGCGCGAGGACGACTTGTTCGACCGTGGCACGGGCCGCGGCGGGCGAGGCGGGCGGCGCATGCGCGCCGCCCGCCTCGCCCGCCCCCTCGGCGCCGTCGGCCGCGAAGAGCACGCCCGCGGGCTGCAGGACACCGCTGCCCGGGGCGCCGATCTCGACGATGCTCACCGACTTCTGCTGGTCGACCTCGTTGAACGAGTAGGTGTAGAGCGAGCCGGAGTAGCGGACGTGGCCGTCGCCGGCGCCCTGTGGCCGGTGCAGGTGGCCCAGCGCGACGTAGTCGAAGCCGTCGAAGACCGTGGCCGGCACGCTGCCGGCGCCGCCCACGGTGAGCGGCCGTTCGGAGTCGCTGACCTCGCCGCCCGACACGAAGGCGTGCGCCGACGAGGACCCGACGAGCGCCCAGCCGGCGCGGTGCCGCGCGCGCGCCGCACGAGGGCCGTCATGGCCTGTTCGTGCGTCTGCGTGTCTTCGTCGAGTGCGGCGCGGACCTCGATGGGGTCGGCGTACGGCACCGCCTGGACGACCAGCGGACCGTCGTCGTCTGAGAACGGCACGCTGAGGACGCCGCCGGGCGGGAGTGTGCCGGCGATGTGCAGCCCCTCGTCGGCGAGGAGCTGCGAGCCGAACTCGAGCCGCTGCGGGCTGTCGTGGTTGCCGGCGATGAGCACGACCGGCACGCCGAGGCCGCGCACGATGCGCGCCAGGACGTCGTTGAGCAGGGCGACGGCGTCGGTCGGCGGCACCCCGCGGTCGTACACGTCGCCGGCGATGAGGACCGCCGCGGGACGCACGTCGGCCACCAGGTCGACGAACTGGTCGAGCAGCGCACGCCTGGTCGTCGGTGAGATGGACGGTGTGGAACAGCCGCCCCAGATGCCAGTCTGCCGTGTGGATGAATCTCATGCGCCTCGCCTCATGCCGGACACTAGCACAGCGCCCGGACAGAGGCCTCCGCGATCAGAGGGGCGGCGATGAGGGCGCCGGAGGGGAAGGTGGGGCGGGCGCCGGCGCGGTGGGGGCGGCCACGGCCGGGACCGGCGCGGCCGGCGCATCTGGCACCCAGCGCGCGCCGCAATGGTTGCAGACGGTCATGCCGCTCCAGATGGGACCATGGCAGATCGGGCAGGGCATGAGCCCGGGCATGACCGGCGCGAACTTCCACGGCACCCTGTGCCACGGCAGCTTCTTGACGACCACCGTGCGCCCCGCCATGTCGCCGATGCGCTGACGCTTGGCGCTGCTGACGACCGTGAGGATGCCTACCAGCCCGAAGAAGAACAGGTCGACGGGGAGCAGGAGCGTGCGCACGAACGCGCCGCCCCAGCTCGTCTTCCACGGGTCCGCGGCGCGCACCACGCGTAGTCCCAGGATGGCCTGGCCCGCGGTCGCCCCGAAGGCGCCCTGGAGCACGAAGAAGTACAGGAAGAGGAAGGCGTAGATGAGGATCCGCAGGCCAGTGTGGGCGTCGGGCGTCGGTCCGTAGGGATCGTAGACCGCCGCGCCGTAGACGAAGCCGATCACAAACGACGCCACGAAGTAGATGACGACGTCGATCAGGAACGCGCCGAGCCGGATGCCGACCGACTGCGGGACGGGCCAGGTGGAGGGCAGCGGCGGCGGCATGCTCATGGCGCCATTCTAAGGGAATCGGAGCGATTCGGGGGGAGGGCGCGGGTCTCGTCGCCGGTCCGGGCGACGGGATCCCCGCTCGCGCGCCCCGGAAACTCGCCCTACGGTCACCGTCGGCCGATATCCTTCGTAGATGCGGGCACGGTATCGTCATCCCTGGCAACGTCGCGACCTCCGCGACCCCGTGCCGGAGTGCCCAGCGGAGAAAGGGGTCCAATGAGCCGAGCTAGACTTGTCCTGCCCATCGTGCTGCTCGCCTGCGCGGTCGCCGTCCTTGCGATGGTGCCGGCGGCACTGGCCGCCGGGACGCCCGATGCGGCGGCCTGCGCTCGTCTGGGCGTCGACCCGGCGAGCACCACGGTCGTCCACCTGAGTGGCTCGCCGGCCGCGCGCGGCCTGGCCTACGGTCGGGCGGCCGCGCCGCTGATCCGCGCCAACGTCGCCTCGTTCAAGGCGTCTGCCACCGCGGCCGGCTACTCGTATGCCGGGCTACGCGCACGTGCGCTCGCCGCCGCCCGGTACCTGCCGCGCGCCGAGCGCGTCCAGCTGCGGGCGATGGCGCGCGCGGCCGGTGTGTCCTATGCGGCCGTGCTGACCATGAACAGGTTCTCCGAGACCGTCGACGGCCTGGCGACGCTCGACGCGACCGCCACAGGCGGTGGCAACCCCGATTCGTGCACGCAGTTCATCATCGCCGGCGCGCGTAGCGCCGACGGCCGCACGATCGCCTCGAAGAACCGCGACGCCAGCAAACCTCAGGTCCTGCTCATCTCGGCCGCGACCAAGACGACCTACGGCTTCATCGCCGTGCAGAAGGCCGGCGAGTACGGCGTGTCGTTCGGCCTGAACGACAAGGGCGTGTGCGTGGGCAACAACTGGCTGCCGACGCCCACCACCTACGACCCGGGCTTCGGCGAGGAAGAGATCAATCGCCAGGTCATCGAGAAGTGCGCGAGCGTCGACGCGGCCATCAGCTACGTCACGACCGTGCCCAAGAACCACGGTACCTGTGTGATGGTCGCCGACAAGGCCGGCGGCGCCTTCATCGAGGCCGTCACGAGCGGTCAGGGCTACACGCCCGAGGCGGTCGCCACCAGGGTGACCAGCGGCGCGCTCGTGCACACCAACATGTACATCTACGAGCCCTACAAGTCGTGGGTGATCAACGACGGCTTCGGCTACTGGTGGACGCCGGGTGTGGCGCGCTACGACCGCGCGCTCCAGCTTCTCGCCGAGAACCCGCAGCCGCTCACGGCCGACGACATCCAGGGCTTCAACCGCGACCTCGTCGACTTCGGCGACGGCCAGCCGGCCGCCGTCGAAGCATTGCATCCCGAAGTCCCGTCCGGCTGCTGGTCGAACGGCGGCGCGGGCTACTCGATCTGCAACTCGGCCACCCGTGCCAGCGGCGTGTTCGTGATCGACAAGACGTATCCGGGCCAGCTTTCGACGATGTGGATGTCGATCTACAACCCGGCATGGTGCGGCTTCACGCCGGTGCACAACGCGGTGCTCGGTCAGATCGCGACGGCGTCGACCGGCTTCGCGCCGTTCACCAGCACGACCGTCTGGAACCAGTGCCAGACGCTGCAGAAGGGGCCGCATCCGTGGGGCTACTTCATCCCCACGTACGACGCCTGGGAGGGTGCGATCGCTCAGCCGCAGAACGCGACGGCCGAAGCCGGCGCCCGCAGCATGCTCGCCAAGAAGAACACGTCGGGTGCGACCCTCGCCCTGACGAACTCCGACGTCGCCATCAGCCAGAGCCTCTGGACGCTGATCCAGGGTCTCAAGTAGAAGCGGACGTCACGGGGGCGGGGGTGTGGCCGGACGGCCACACCCCCGCCCTCCTTTCCTGCCTCACTCCTCTTCGATATGCTGGGTACGCCGCCGGCCGGGGGGTCCTGACCGGACCAGTCGGCGACACTCGACGAACGACCGGCCCGCGTCATGGGCGCGGGAAGTGGCTCGAAGCAAGGGGGAACCGATGAGGCGAGCCATGACCACCCTTCCGCTGTTCCTGCTCATCTGCGCCGTCGTGGTGCTTGCCGTCGTGCCGGCGGCGCTCGCGGCGGCTCCGCCGCCGGGCAGCACCGCCGCCTTCGACGCGGCCATGGCCAAGCTGCTGGCGCAGCACTATCCGCAGAAGGTCGAGAACTACCTCGACAGCCTCGGCGACAACCCGCTCGGCTTCCGCCTGGCGGGCACGCCTGCCGACAACGCGGCGGCGTCCTACATCGCGGCGCAGTTCCAGGCGATGGGGCTCGACTACGTGCGCGAGGAGGCCGTGCCGGTCGACGCCTGGGACATGCAGGGCGCCTGGGTGCGGGTCAACGGTCGCACGATGGCCGCCTCGACCTTCGACGGCGTGCCGGGCACCAACGGCGACGTAAGCGGTGAGATCGTCTACGTCAAGCAGGGCACCCTGGCCGACTACGGCACCCTCGACGTCACGGGCAAGATCGTCCTCATCGACATCCAGCTCGACGACTTCTGGCTCAACTTCCCCGGCGAGCTGGCCGGCCTCAAGGGCGCCAAGGCCGTCATCGCCACCTACGGTCCCGGGACGTTCCCGTGGTATGCGCGCATGAACGCACTCGGCGCCAACGACGGCGAGTACGACCGTAGCTGGCCGCCGATGGTCTACGTCTCACGGGCCGACGGAGCCTGGCTCAGGCCGCTCGTCAAGGCCGCGCCTACCATCGGCACAGTGCGCAGCGACGTCGCGGTGACGATGCACGACTTCCAGCATCCCGACCAGGGCGGGCTAGGCTACAACGTGGTCGGCGAGATCCCCGGGACCGATCCCAATGCCAAGGCGATCCTCTTCGCCGCCCATCACGACGCCCACTTCCGCGCCGGTCTCGACGACACCGGCGCCACCGCGAACATGCTGACCATGGCCAAGGCGATGACGATGAGCCACTACAAGCCGCATCGCACCATCATCTTCCTGTCGACCACCGGCGAGGAGTTCGGCTACACCGACTGCTGGTTCGACTGGTGCGCCGGCGCCTGGTGGGCCGCCACCCAGACCCACGCCAGCAGTGCGACCGATCCGGCACAGCGCTGGACCGGCGCCGACGGGCGAGTCGGCCTGATGATCAACCTCGAGCTCATGGCTCGCAAGGGTGCGAAGCTGTCGGCGAGCTCGTCGACGGCCCTGGCCGGCTGGGCGAAGACCGCGGCGAAGGCCTCGACGGCTCTTCTGCCCTACGGCTTCTCGGTCGAGACGCCCATTAGTTCCTGGGAGGACGGCTGGACCTTCACCGCAGCCGGCGTGCCCTCGATCGTCTTCGAGGCCGGCGGCAAGAACTACGACCAGATCTACCACACGACGACCGAGACCAAGGCGCTCGTCGACTACGGCTACCTCGGCAAGATCGGCCGCTTCGTCTACCGGCTGGCGCGCAAAGCCGACACCCGCTTGCTCCCGTTCCGGCTGTACCAGCAGGCACAGGACCTTGGCTCGTCGGTCTCCGGGACGGAGCTCAAGGCCGCCGGCGCGGACGCGCCGACCGCCGATGCCTTCGTGAAGAGCGTCAAGGACTACCGGGCGGCGGCCGCTGCCTACGAGGCTCGCAAGGCCAAGATCCCGGCGTCGCACCGGGCCGCCGTGAACGATGGCCTGTTCACGGTCGAGGAGACCTGGAACAGCCATCTGACCGGCCTCGACATCTGGGACTATCAGGCGTACCCGTTCCAGCAGACCATGTGGGACGCCGAGTACATGGACTCGGCCATCGTCCATCTGCAGGCGAACCCGGTCGAGAAGGACAAGGCGCTGGGCGACCTGTCGAACGTGGCGATGACCTACTACGGCCAGACGTTCGGACCGGACGTGTACGCCCAGGAACTCGTGCGACACATGCCCGACTTCGGCCTCATCACGTGGGGTGGCCAGGTCGACCGTCCCTGGGCGGTCGACGTGCTGCCGGCGATCGACAAGATCCAGGCCGGGCAGTACGCGGCCGCGATCACCGAACTGCAGGGCCTGCTCGACACCGAGCTGAACGGTGGCCATGTGTCCGGCGCGACGCCGGGCGGCTTCCATCTGAACGGGCTGAACACGCGGCTGCAGGACATGACCACGCAGCTGAACGCGATGACCGTGGTGGTGAAGACGCTGAAGTAGACGGCGCGACTCAGCGGTCGCCGCGGCGGGGCGGGGGAGGAGCTGTCGCTCCTCCCCCGCCCCGCCGCTCTGTGTCCTCGCCATTGGACTGCGCGGTCCTGCAATCGCGCGAGGGGGGTATCGTAGGCTCGTATGCGGAGGACGACGCGAGAGGGAGGACAGCCATGGCAGGCAGGAACGTCGCCGGCGGCAAGGGGGTCGTGGCCCATATCGACGAGATCCCGTCACAGCCGCAACCCGACACGACCGCGGCCTGGAAGCCGCTGCGCCACTTCTTCGATCTGGGCTCGTTCGGCGCGAGCCTGTACGTCGGAAAGGCCGCCGGCGAGGTGCTCACCAGCGAGCACACCGAGACCGAAGAGGCCGGGACGCGCCACGAGGAGCTCTTCTACGTGGCCCAGGGCCGCGCCGCGTTCCTGATCGACGGCGACGAGATCGAGGCGCCCGCGGGCACGTTCGTCTACGTGCGCGATCCGGACGTGCGACGCGGCGCCGTCGCTCGTGAGCCGGACACCATCGTGTTCGTGGCCGGCGGTACGCCGGGGGTCGTCTACGAGGTCTCGGCCTGGGAGCGCGACGAGTTCGGGGAGTGACCCGGCTCTAGTCGGCCCTAATCGACGACCTCGCCTTCGCCCTCGTCGGGCTCGTCGTCCGGCCGCGGCGGCCGCGTCGAGAACTGCGCCATGAGCTTGGCGATCTCCTCGTCGACGCTGTTGAGCGACTCCTGCGCCTCTCGCGCGCGCTGCGCCGGCATGTCGAGTTCGGCGTGGGTGACGCTACCCTGGTCCATGAGGTAGAGCGTGACCTGCGCGAGCTGCGTCTCTGCAGCGCTCAGCTCGCGCTTGAGCCCGCGCCGGCGAAGCTGCGCCTGGGCGACCTTGCGGGCGATCTGCGCGTTGAACGTGACGGTGTTGACGGCGTTGCTGGCCGTGTCCTTGCCTGGCATGCCGGCCTCCTTGCGGTCGCTCGCGGCTTGGCTGCGGTGCCGCGGCATCCTATCACCGGCCCAACGCACCGCCGGGTCCTCCTACAGCGCTCCGCCGCGAGCCTTGATGAGCCGCTTCAGGAACGGCTTGGTCAGGTAACTGCCGTCGCCGAACGCGCAGAGCTGCGCGAACAGCGGCACGGTCACGGTGAACGCCAGGATGTCGGCCGGCAGCCACTGGCGCATGGCGGTGTCGGTCGAGCCGATCTGCCCCTGCGGCACGTCGAGATCGGCGAACGGCGCGAGCTGGCCGCAGCCCGACGAATAGCCGGCGATGGTGGCCGGCGGATCGGCCGGCTCGTTGTGATACTGGGCGCCCAGCACGAGCGCTGCGAGCTGGTCGGGGTTGACCCAGAAGGTCACCGTGCGCAGGTACTCGGAGAGCTCCGGCTTGAGCGGTCCGACCAGCACGTGGCCGTGCCGCGGCTTGTAGTTCACTCGTGCGTCGACCCAGCGACCCATGAGCTCCACCGACTCCTTGAGCCCCTCTTCAATGGCGAGGAAGTGCAGGAACGCGGCGCGGTCGGCGCGCTCCACGCCGCAAAGCGAGCCGCCCGCGCCGCCGCAGCCGTAGTTGTCCTTCGTCAGGTGCGAGGTGACGCCGCGCTGCCAGTCCTCGAAATGCGAGAACAGGCACTCGCCGCGCTTGGCATCGAGCTTCGGCTCGGTCAGCGGAGCGAACGCGCCCGCGTCGGGCGCGTCGTAGAGGCCCGTGAGCGGCAGGGTGATGGCGAGTCGGTCGAGGAGAAACGATGGATCGGGCTGCACGAAAGCCTCCTTGAGGGTCGCTGGACTACCCCTCCACGGTAGCACCTCAGGCGGCTACTTGCCGACCAGATGCGGCAGCAGCACGCCGAGCACGTAGCCGCCGCTCGCCGACGCAACGCCCACGATCACGACCTCGGCCGCGCTGCGCGCGAGGTTCGTCTGAGCCAGCCGTCCCTTGACGAGACCGATGAGCAGCAGCACCACGACGGTGAGGGTCACCGACAGAGCGAAGGCGGGCTTGACCGACAGGAAGAAGTAGGGGGCCAGCGGCACGATCGAGGCGACCGCATAGGACACGCCCATGTACAGCGAGTCCTTGAAGTGACTCTCCGCGGGCTCGGACGACAAGCCGAGCTCCTTCTCGACCATCGTGTTGGTCCAGCGAGCGCTCGCTGGTCACGATCTTCTCGGCGACGACCTTGGCGTCGGCCGGCGTCAGGCCCTCGTTCTCGAAGAGCAGTTCGATCTCGAACCGCTCGATATCGGGGATGGCGGCGATCTCTTCGGTCTCGTCTCTGATCGCCGCCTGCTGGACCTGCGACTCCGACTTGCCCGAGAGGTATTCGCCGGCGCCCATAGACAGCGCGCCGGCGAACGCCTCGGCCACGCCGGCGATGATCACGATCTTGCTGTTCGAGGTGCCGCCCGCCACGCCGGAGACCACGCCGAGCGGCACGAGCAGGCCGTCGAGGCTGCCGAACATGAACTGGCGGATGCGCCCTCTGGCTGCTATGCGCTCCTTCTCGGCGAAGAGCTGGGCCGGGTCGAAAGCGGCCTTCTTGCGCTCGATCTCGACGCTGCGTTGCGGCGTTAGGTCCATGGCTTCCCGCTGCTTCACGCGATGAACATGAATCGGGCGAACACGACGGTCAGCACCACCAGGCCGGCCGTCGATGCGGCCAGCGTGACGATCTGCGCCACCTTATGGCGCTGCGTCAGTATCGCCAGGCCCAGGAACACCGGGAAGACCGCCAGCACGAACCGGCTCATCGAATAGAGCGGCTGGTGCGCCGTGGGGTAGAAGAGCGGCACGATCAGCGTCAGCGCCGCGTAGGCGGTGTAGGGCAGCTTCAGTCGCCGCACGGTCAGGGCGAGCACGATCACCGCCGCCGCGAACGTCAGGAAGGCCACGGCGTTGGGCAGCCCACGGTGCACCAATCCTGACGCTACGGGCATGGCGCCGGTCGCGGGCGCGGTGTAGTACGTCACGCCATGACTGCTGAGATCCTGCAAGCCGGTCACGCCGGCAGAGATGCCGCGCCAGACCGTCAGCCACGGCAGCGCGAAGCTGCGGTCCCAATGCACCTGGGCGTGCGAGAACGCCAGAGCATCGCCGAGTTTGAGCTTGAGGAACACCATCCACATGCCCAGTCCCGCGGGGACGAGCGCGAACCAGGCCGCGCGCCAGTCGATCCGCCACGGCCGCCAAGCGCGCGCGCCGAAGTAGAACAGCGCCATCGGCAGCAGGAGCAGCACGCCCGTGTTGCGCGTGAGCGCCGCGAAGAACCCGGCGATGCCGGCGAACAGCCACTGCTGACGGCGCGCGAAGAACAGACAAGCGACCACGAAGAACAGGAACGCCGACTCGGTGTACACGGCCTGATAGAAGAACGACGTCGGGAACAGGCTGGCGAACGCCACGGTGAGCCCGGCGACCCTGCGGCCGTAGTCGATCTCGACCAGGCGGTACAGCAGATACATCGCGGCCACGAAGAACAAGAGCGAGATCACGACGCCCGCGATGATGTACTTGCCGCCGGTGAGCGGCGCAAGCCAGCGCAGCAGCATCGGATAGAGCGGGAAGAAGGCAGCGTCGGCTCCGCCGCGGTAGCCCGTCCGGGCGATGAGGACATACCACTGTCCGTCCCAGTTGGCCCACGGGTTCAGCAGGTTGCCGGCGAGCCCGTGCAGCAGCTGGCCCCTGTTGTAGGTGAGCGACTCCGCCGCAGCCCTCATGTGCAGGTGGGCCATGGTGTAGTAGGCGACCAGAAACCCGAGCAGACGGCTGCCGAGGATCACCGACCAGACGACGACGGGCACGCGGCGCCTCGTAGGGGCTGCGGCCGCGGGTTTGGCGCCGGGTAAAAACGGTAGGCGGGAGCGATACCGACGGTAGCGGCGTGCAGCAGCGGGCGCATCCTGTCGATCGGGGGCCGTCGTCGCCATCTGTCTCCCGGGGTCAGCGACTCTGGCGCTCTGATTCCCAGAGGCCACGAGGCGGTAACTGTCCGGCGTTGCGCGGCCGGTCGGTCGAGGAGCTGTGCATGAGCGACATACTGGTCTATTCGAAGGAGTGGTGTCCATACTGCCTCAAGGCCAAGGCGCTGCTGCGCTCCAAGGGCCTCGCCTACGACGAGCTCGACGTGACGCACGACGAGGAGCGTCAGGCCGAGATGATCGCGCGCTCTGGCAAGCGCAGCGTGCCGCAGATCTTCATCGACGGCGAGTCGATCGGCGGCTACGACGACCTCGCCCGGCTGAATGCCACAGGCGATCTCGACCGGCGTCTGGGCCTCGCCGCGCCGGCGCCCTGCGCGACGTCTATGACGTCGCGGTGATCGGCGCCGGGCCGGCCGGGCTGACCGCGGCCATGTACGCGTCGCGCAAGAACCTGTCGACCGTCGTCATCGCGCTCGACGTCGGCGGCCAGGTCGGCCTCACGCGCGAGATCTCCAACTACCCGGGCTTCGGCCAGGTGACGGGCCGGAGCTTGCCCAGGGTACCACGATCAGGCCGCGCAGTACGGCATGACCGAGCTCATCGGCGAGCGCGTGGTCGGGCTCGGCCTCGATGGCCGCTGCAAGGTCTCGACCTGGCGTCGGGCAGAGACGGTCTGCGCCGCCTCGGTCATCCTCGCCACGCGGCGTCCAGAAGCGCCGTCTCGACATCCCCGGCGAGAGCGGAGTTGAGCGGCCGCGGCGTCGTCTACTGCTCGACCTGCGACGGTCCGCTGTTCAAGAGACTTGACGATCGCCGTCGTCGGTGGCGGCAACTCAGGGCTCGAGGCCGCGATCGAGATGGACGGCATCGCCGACAAGGTGTACCTCGTCTCGCGCGACGGCCTGAGCGGCGATCAGATCCTGCGCGACAAGGTCACCGCGGCCAGGCGCGTCGAGGTGCTGACCGCTCACGAGCCCGTCGAGATTCACGGGCGACGACGGTGGTGACCGGGCTGACGGTGCGCGACCTCGACTACCGGCAAGGAGCGCGACCTCGAGGTCGACGGCGTGTTCGTCGAGGTCGGCCTCTTCCCGAACACGGAGTTCGTGCTCGATCTCGCTCGACACCAACGAGGTCGGCGAGGTCGAAGTCGACGATCGCGGCGCCACCGGCGTCCGCGGCGTGTTCGCGGCCGGCGACGTGACCGACAACCACGACAAGCAGATCGTGGTCGCGGCGGGCGAGGGCGCGCGGGCGGCGCTCGCCGCGTTCGAGTATCTGGTGACGCAGCAGTAGGGCGGCGAGCGCCGCCCGCGCGCCCGCCGGGTCGCGGTCCGTCCGGGCTGGGGCATACAATCAAAGGCGATGACTTCCCCCCGCCTCTCCAAGTCGCGCATCATCGCCTGGCGCCAGTGTCCCAAGCGGCTGTGGCTCGAAGTCAATCGTCCCGAGCTCGTCGCCTATCCGCCGGCCACGCAGCGGCGCTTCGACATGGGCCATCAGGTCGGCGACGGTGGCGCGCAGCCTGTACCCTGACGGCATCCTCGATCGAGCCGCCCACGCTCAGCCAGGCGCTGCGCGACACGGCCCGGCTCATGTGGCGCCGCGGCGATCTCACCCTCTTCGAGGCCACCTTCAGCCACGGCGGCGTGCTGGTGCGCGCCGACCTGCTGTTCCGCGACGGCCACTCCTGCCGCATGGTCGAGGTCAAGTCGGCCACCGAGGCCAAGCCCTACCACGTCGCCGACAGCGCGGTGCAGGCGTGGGTGTTGCGCGGCGCGGGGGTTCCCGTCGAGCACGTCGCCGTCGCCGTGATCGACCGCGACTTCGTCTACCAGGGCGACGGCGCCTACGAGGGCCTGTTCCGCGAGGTCGACGTCACCGACCAGGTCGACGAGCTCGCGTCACACGTCTCCGAACTGGATCGACGGCGCCCGGCAGACGCTCCTCGACGGCGAACCTGAGCATTCGCCGGGGGACGGCTGCCACGATCCCTTCGACTGCCCCTTCATCGAGCTCTGCTCCGGCGGCTTGCCCGAGTTCCCGGTGTCGCTGCTGCCACGCGGCGGCGAACGTCGCCGCCGAGCTGCTCGCCGCTGGCTACGACCGACCTTCGCGACGTGCCCGACGACTGGGCCGTTCAGCGAGCCGCATCGCCGCGTGTGGCTGGTCACGCGCAGCGGGCGGCCGCAGTTCGATCGCTGCGGCGGCCGCCCATCTCGCCGAGCTTCCCTGGCCCGCGCTTC
The DNA here is from genome assembly GCA_963833555.1 of uncultured Actinomycetes bacterium. Taxonomy (GTDB): domain Bacteria; phylum Actinomycetota; class Thermoleophilia; order UBA2241; family UBA2241; genus CAWHYB01. The sequence goes on from CAWHYB010000002.1 coordinate 595,889, forward strand.
TACCTCGACTTCGAGACGGTGCAGTTCGCCGTGCCGATCTGGGCCGGCACGCGGCCCTGGGAGCAGCTCCCGTTCCAGTGGTCCTGCCACATCGAGCGCGCGCCGGGCGAGCTCGAGCACCGCGAGTTCCTCGACACCAGCGGCGACGCGCCCATGCGCGCCTGCGCCGAGACCCTGCTCAAGACGCTGGGCACTCAGGGGCCGGTCTTCGTCTACAGCGGCTTCGAGCGGCGCATCCTGGGCGAGCTCGCCGACCGGTTCCCCGATCTCGCCGCCGGCCTGCACGCCGTTTCCGGCAGGCTGGTCGACCTTCTGCCCGTCACCCGCGAGGCCTGGTACCACCCGGCCATGAAGGGCTCGTGGTCGATCAAGGACGTGCTGCCCACGGTCGCGCCCGACCTCGACTACGCCGACCTCGGCGAGGTCGCCGACGGCACTGCGGCCCAGAACGCCTTCGCCGAAGCCATCCATCCCGGCACACCGCCCGAGCGCGCCGACGAGATCGCCGCCTCCCTGCTCTCGTACTGCTCCTATGACACCCTCGCGCTGGTGCGCCTGGGGCGTTTCCTGCAGGGCCAGCCGTCGACGGGCATCACGGGGCGATAGCGCAGCCCACATCGGCTGGCGACGTCCGAAGGATTCCCCGCTCGCGGCGTCTACCCCCGAAGACGACGAAGGGGGTCGCGATGCGACAGTCTGGACTGGCATCACCCGTGGCGGTGCAAGCGATGGCCCGGGACCGGTTCCGCCGCCCTCTCGTGCTGAGCCTCGTCCCGCTGCTCGTGGCCCTCATGGTCGGCATCTCCTACTTCGCGATCGACGAGACGGGGTTGCACGGCAGCGCCGGTGCGTTCAACGTGCTCATCCCGAAAGGACGGCCCTCCGAGCGGGCGCTGCACGACTACCTCATCGGCGCGCACGCTGTGATGACGGTGTCGAAGCCCGACGGCGGGCCGATCGTCACGCGGACGACGGCTGACGGAAGGGGCTGGGTCAAGGTGGCTCTTCCGCCGGGGCCGTACGAGATCAGTCGTCCCGGGGCGCTCAAGCCGCTTGCGGTCAACGTCGGCGTCTGGGGCTACACCGAGTTTCCGCAGTCCGAGGGCGAGATCGTGCCGCTGCCCTGACAGTGCGGGCGGCGGGGGATGGGGCGCGACGGCTCTGCTACGCTTACCGTCGCGCCCCATCCCCCCCGCCGAAGGAGTCTCATGAAGGTCGTCGCGTTCAACGCCAGCGCCCGCAAGGACGGCAACACCGCCATCCTCTTGCGCCACGTCCTCGCCGAGCTCGACGCGGCCGGCATCGAGACCGAGCTGGTCCAGCTTGCCGGCCTGCGGCTCACCGGCTGCACCGCCTGTCACACGTGCGAGAAGACCAGGGATATGCGCTGCCACGGCGTCCCGGACGACGGGCTCAACGCCTGCATCGAGAAGATCCTCGAAGCCGACGGGATCATCCTCGGCTCGCCGACCTACTACGCCAACTGCACCGCGGCGATGCAGGCCCTGATGGAGCGCGCCGGGTATGCCATCCGTCGCAGCGGCAGCAACGCCTTGGCCGGCAAGCCCGGCGCGGCGGTCGTCGCGGTGCGCCGCGCCGGTGCGATGCACGCCCTCGATTCGATCAACCACTGGCTGCTCATCAACGAGATGCTGCTCGTCGGGTCGAGCTACTGGGCGATCGGCATCGGCAACGAGATCGGCGGCGTCGAGCGCGACGCCGAAGGCTTGCGGACGATGACCGATCTCGGCCGCGCCATGGCGCGCACGCTCAAGCTGCAGACCGCGGCCGTCTGACGATCGGCCGGCTCGGCGCGCCGGCTGCGGCGGAGCCGAAGCCCTCCTTTGCTGTCCAGACCGGCGCGGCCCGGTGCTTGACACAGGCCCGAACGCTGATAGATTGCGGTCACGTTCGTTTGAACGAACTAACTCGTCAGGGTCATTCATCGTAGAGGGGGCTGCCTTCTTGGCTGGGTCCGCGCAGGGTGTGTCGGCGATCGCGCGAACGAATGCGCTCTGCCGTGCCGCCACACCGCCCCGCGACCTGTGCCGTCGCCTCCGCTCCCGAGGATCTGCTCTCTTTGCCGGCCTTTGTCCCGGCGCCCTCTCACGGAAGGAGGCGCTAGCGGACAACACGAGCAGCGGTCTTTCCTCGCACTAGGCCGAGGTCGTCACATTCCCCTACTCCGGAGGCACTCGATGGGTTCGAAACGAAGCGCAAGCGGGCGCAGCAGGCTGCTGGTCGCTGCGCTGGTCCTGATGCTGGCGGTGGGTCTGGTCTGGGGCATCGCCGCCGCCCTCGGCGCCAGCAGTAGCCCGGCGCCCGCGAGCGGCAACGTGATACTGAAGGTCGGCTGGGCGGCCGAGCCCAACACGCTCAATCCCTTCCGACAGAACCTGATCCCCGAGGTCGAGATCACGCACCTCGACTACGACTACCTCGTCGGCGTCAATGCGGCCACCTACGCGCCGAAGCCCGAATTGGCCACCGCTGGTCATCACAGCGCCGACGGTCTCACCTGGACGTTCACGACGCGGTCCGGCGTCACGTGGCAGGACGGCGAGCCCTTCACCGCCAAGCGACGTCGCCTTCACCTTCAACTACATGATCAAGAACAAGCTCTGACCAACTTCCAGGCGTTCACCGGCGGGCATCAAGAGCGTCGAGGCGCACCGACGACACCACGGTCGTCTTCCATCTCTCGAAGCCGTGGGCACTCATGCTGCGCATGTACGTGCCGATCCTGCCCGAGCACATCTGGAGCAAGGTTCCCGGCTCCGCTCGCGGGCAGCAAGTTCCAGAACAGACCCCGATCGGCACTGGCCCCTTCCAGGTCGTGAGCTTCAGACCGGCCAGTATCGTGGAGATGAAGGCCAACAAGAACTACTGGCGCGGCGCGCCCAAGGTCGACGAGGTCGTCTTCCAGTCGTATCAGAACCCCAACTCGATGGCGGACGAGCTCAAGTCGGGTGCCATCGACGTTGCCTGGGACATCCCCGACGCGCAGTTCACGCAGCTCCAGAACACGCCGGGCATCACGGCCATCGCCGGCTTGCGCAAGGGCTTCGAGGAGCTCGGCTTGAACTGCTACACGGGCCCGAAGAGCCTGGGCAATCCGGTGCTCAAGGACTGGAAGTTCCGCCAGGCCCTGAACTGGGCGGTCGACAAGAAGCAGATCCTCGACACAGCCTGACCTCGGCTACGGCACGCCGGCGACGACGGTCATCCAGCCGGGCTACTTCCAGGCGCCGCTCGACTACCACTGGGAGCCGCCGGCGAGCGTGGCCTACGCGCTTCGACCTCAAGAAGGCCGGCGACATGCTCACCGCGGCCGGCTACCCCCTCAAGAACGGGGTGCGCGTCAACAAGCAGGGCAAGCCGATCACGCTGCGGCTGGTCGCGCGCGCCAACAGCGCCGAGAGCCAGCGCGCCGGCAAGCTGATCGCGAGCTGGTTCACCCAGCTCGGCCTGAAGATCAGCTACCAGGTACTCGACGAATCGGCGCTGCTCGCCAAGCAGTACAACTTCGTCGGCAAGCACCTACGAGCCCGACTACGACATGTTCATCTGGGACTGGGTCGGGTTCGGCATCGACCCGAACTACATCCTCGGCGTGTTCACGACCGCGCAGATCGCCAACTGCAGCGACTGCGCAGTACTCGAACCCGACCTACGACAACGCTCTACGCCCAGCAGCAGACGCAGATCGACCGACGGCAGCGGCTGCGACATCATCTGGAACATGCAGAAGATGCTGTACGAGCAGTCCCCGTACATCGTGCTGGTCTACGCGCGCAACCTCGAGGCCTACAACAGCGCCAAGTGGGCCGGCTGGGTGCGGTCGCCGGCGCGCCAACGGCAGCGTCATCTACAATGCGGATAACGTCGACACGTACCTGTACGTTCACCCGTTCAGCGCGGCGGCACGTCCGAGCTCCGGCTCGAGCAATACCGGTCTGATCGTCATCATCGTGATCATCGTGGTCGTGGTGGTCGCGGTGATCGTCGGGATGGTCTATGCGCCGTCGCGGGCGGAGCGGTCGTAGGCGTGACTCGCTGCTTCAAGCGGGACGCCAGCCGGTAAGGAGGACGGGGCGCGGGGCCCAGGAAAGAGCTGGGCCCGCAGCCCACTGCACGTGGACAAACGACGCTACTTCATAGGAAGATCGCCAACGCGGTGCTCACCATCGTGCTGGTCGCCTCGTTCAACTTCACGCTCTTCCGCATCCTCCCGGGAGACCCGCGCGTCTGCTGCTGCCGACGGGCGGTGGGAGGCTTCCGAGATCGCCAAGCAGCGCAAGACTGTTCCATCTCGACCAGCCGCTCTGGGAGCAGTTCGGCTAGTATTGGGTCGACACGGTGCAGCTGAAGTTCGGCGATTCCTTCAAGCAGCAGCGACCGGTCACGTCGACGTCGTCTGGAGCCGCATCCCGCCCACGTTGCTGCTGGTCGGCACCGGGACAGTCTCGGCCATCTCATCGGTCTACTGACCGGCACCTATCGCGGGCTGGCGACGAGACGGCTGGTTCGACACGACCACGACGACCGTCAGCATGGTCTTCTACTCGACGCCCGACGCTGTGGGTCGGGCCTCGTGCTCATCATGGTCTTCTCGGTGAAGCTGGGCTGGTTCCCGTCGGCCGCATGAGCGACCCCGGGTCGCAGTACGCCGGCTGGTTCGACCATGCTCAAGGCGATCCTCAACCATCTGTTCCTGCCGGCGTCGACCTTCGCTCTGGTCTACATCGGCCAGTACCACACTCATCATGCGCACGTCGATCTCGGGCGTGATCAACGAGGACTTCGTGCTCACGGCGCGCGCCAAGGGCCTGACCGATGCGAAGTGCTCTGGCGGCACGTGGTGCCCAACGCTCTGCTGCCGACGATGACCGTGATCATGATGAACCTCGGCTTCGTGCTCTCGGGTGCGATCCTGACCGAGACCGTCTTCAACTGGCCCGGCATCGGCCTGCTGTCGTACCAGTCGATCATGAACCTGGACTATCCAGTGATGCAGGCCGTGTTCCTGCTTTCGGCGGCTGCGGTCATCGTGGCCAACCTCGTCGCCGACATCCTCTACTACTACCTCGACCCGCGGGTGAGGGCATGACCGGCCTGCAGACGCTCCGCCGCTGGATCCCGGTGTGGGGCTTCGGCGCCTGGCTCCTTCTCGAGATGCTGACGTTCCCCAAGGACCGGCCGCTGTCGAGCGGTGCGGCCCGGGTCGTAGGCGGGTTCTTCGCGCCGACCGTGGCCGCCTACCCGGCGTGGCTCTGCGGCCTCTTGGCGCTTGCCGCGCTGGGCGGCGCGCTCGCGCTCTTTGCGCGCCGCCCCACGAGCAAGCGCTTGCCTTGGACGCTCGCCGCCCTCGCGGCGGACTTCATCCTGTGGACGCTGGCCCAGATGGGCTGGACGAGCATCGATCTTGGCGGCCGCCATTCGAGCTGGTCCTGGCTGTTCCAGACCGCTGCTTTGGCCGTGCTGGCCCTGGCGCTCTGGGCGTGGGCCGTGGCGTCACCCGATCGGCTCGAGCTCACCGTCGGCGCGGGCCGCCGCACCTGGCGGCTCTACAAAGGCAACTGGCAGGGCATGGTCGGCCTGTTCATCCTGGCGTTCTTCCTGGTGCTCGCCCTGTTTGCCCCGTTCCTGGCCAACCACGTCTACCTGGACGCCGCCCACCCGGTCGGGCCGATCTTCGCCCATCCGGGGCTGTCCTACTACCGCCTCTTCGGCACCGACGAGATCGGCCTGTCGGTGCTCGCCGAGTTCATCTGGAGCGCTCGCATCTCGCTGACCGTCGGTCTTGCCGCCGCAGCCATCTCGGCGGTCATCGGGGCGCTGGTCGGTGTGGCTGCCGGCTTTTACGGCGGCTGGAAGGGCGAGGTCTCCATGCGGGCCACGGACTTCTTCCTGGTGCTGCCCTGGCTGCCTCTGGCGATGGTGTTGGCCGCCGCCTGGGGACGTAGCTACGCCATGCTGATCCTTATCATCGGCATCACCAGCTGGCCGAGCACGGCCCGTGTGGTGCGCTCCGAGACCCTGCGCGTCCGTGAGCTGCAGTTCATCGAGCGGGCCAAGGCGATCGGGTCCAACAGCGTGCACACCATGATGAAGCACGTGCTGCCGAATGTTCTGCCGCTCATCTTCGCCAACACCGTGCTGGTCGTGGCGATCGCCATCCTGTCCGAGACGACGTTGTCGTTCCTCGGCCTGGGCGACCCGCTGAACTTCAGCTGGGGCACGATGCTGCGCAACGCCTGGACCTCGGGCGGCGCCGGCCTGCCGGCCTGGTGGTACGTCCTGCCGCCCGGCACGGCGATCGTGCTGGTCGTGCTCGGCTTCACCTTCGTCGGACGCGCCTTCGACGCGATCCTCGACCCGAAGCTGCGCAAGCGCGAAGCGGCCGGTGCCGAGCGCGCCGGCGAGCCCGGCGGCGGCGAGCGCGGCAGCCGGCACCTGGAGACCGACGACGGAGATGCCGCCGGGACGGGCCGGCGCATCCGGACCGCGGCCGGCGCTGACAAGCGATCCCGAAGGGTGGAGACATGACGACCCGAGATGTGTCATCAGGGCCCGTGCTGCTGACCGACTGCAAGCTCGTCGACGGCGCCGGCAACCCCTGGGTGCGTGCCGACCTGCTGATCGAACGCGGCCGCGTCGCGGCGATCGCTCCGCCCGGCGTCCTGCGGCGGCGCGGCCGCCGCAGGACGCTCGAGGTGATCGCCGCCGACGGCCGCTACGTCACGCCGGGCTTCATCGATCCCCACACGCACTCCGACCTCACAGTGCTGAGCTGTCCCGCCGCCGAGTCGGCGGTCTATCAAGGCGTCACGACCCACATCGTCGGCAACTGCGGCATGTCGCCGGCGCCGCTCAGGACCACCCGTCTCGACGACCTCGTCACCCTCTGGGAGCACTACTTCGACACCTCGCAGGTCTCCTGGGAGTGGCGCAGCTACGGCGACTACCTCGACGCCATCGAGTCGGCGGGCTGCTCCATCAACGTCGGCGGGCTTGTCGGCCACGGGGCGGTGCGCCTGGCCGTCATGGGCTTCGCCCAGCGCGCCGCCACGACGCGCGAGCTCGTCGCGATGCAGCGGCTCGTCCGGCAGAGCATGACGGGCGGCGCCCTGGGCATGTCCAGCGGCCTCGTCTACCCGCCCGGCTGTTACGCCTCCACCGAAGAGCTGATCGGCCTGGCCCGCGTGGTCAAGGAGTACGAAGGCGTCTACGCTTCACACGTCCGCGGCGAGCGCGAGACGATCCTCGCTGCCGTCGCCGAGGCGATCCGCATCGGTGAGGAGGCCGGCATCCCGGTCGAGGTCTCACACAACGCGCCCAAGTGGGGCGGGCCGCCGGCCAGCGAGAACCTCGGGCTGATCGATGCCGCCCGGCGCCGCGGCCAGGACGTCACCGTCGACAACGACACGCACACCGATCTCGCCCCACGCCTGTCACGGGCCTTGCCCCAGCCTCTGCTCGACCTCGATGCCGACGAGCTCTGCGCGCGGCTCAGCGACCCGGCCGTGCGCGCGACGCTGCGCGGACAGATCCTCGCCGACACCCTGCCCGGGGCCGGCTACTCGGGGCTGCTCAAGCACAGCGACTTCCAGCGCATCTTCGTGCTGCTCGCCGCCAACCGGGCGTTGCTCGGTCAATCGGTGGCGGCGATCGCAGCGTCCCGCGGCACCGACGCGCTCGATACCTTCCTCGACCTCATCGTCGAGGAGCACGACGAGATCGTGGGCATCTTCGATTACATCGAGCCGCAGCAGATCGTCGACGTGCTCCGTCACCCTCTGGCGATGGTCTCGTCCGACGGCCTGGTCCTGCCACTTACCGAGGCCGGCTACCTGCCCTGCGCCTTCGGTGAGTACACGGGGCTGCTCGAGCGGTTCGTGCGCGACCGCGAGGTGCTGCGCCTCGAGGAGGCGGTGCGCAAGATGACGTCCATGCCGGCCCAGCGCTTCGGGCTGTGGGACAGGGGCGTGCTGCGCCCCGGTGCGAGAGCGGACATCGTCATGTTCGACCTCGAGCGCGTGCGGGACAGGGCCACCAACCCGTTCCCCCACTCGTACCCCTTCGAGAACATCCCGCCACGGTGGGCCGAGGGCATGGACTACGTGTTCGTGAACGGACAAGCGGTCGTGCGAGAGGGCAGGCATACGGGCGCTCTCAGCGGCAGTGTGTTGCGCGGGGCGTCCGCGCGGCGGCGTGCCGCCGCCACCAGGACGCCCCGCTAGGGCGGCATCGCGTGGGGTGACGCGGCGCAGGTAGTATCCCGAGACAGGGCAGGGGGATCGGATGGGCAAGACCTACATCACGGCGGTCGAGGGCAATCCCATCGGCGACCTGGCGCCGAAGGCGCAGGCCGTCATCCGCGCCGCGCAGCGCATCCTGCAGCGCGACGGCTTCGAGAGCTTGTCGTTCGAGGCGATCGCGGCGGAGGCGGGCGTCTACACTTCGGCGATCCGCTACTACTTCGGGAGCAAGGACGGCCTGATCGAGGCGCTCGTCGATGCCACGACCCACGACGCGAGCCTCGACATCTACGCGCGCACCAAGAGCGCCGCAGGCGCCGAGGCGCGGGTGCGCACGGCAGTGCTCGAGAGCCGGCATCTGCCCCCGTCCGATGCCTACCGCACGATGTGGGAGATGCTGCCCCACATCATGCGGTCGACGCGCCTGCGCAAGCGGGTGGCCGGGCTCTACGAACTGTACCGTGAGCATCACCAGGAGCTCTTCGAGAGCGCTCACGACCCCGAGCTGCAGGAGACGGTGCGTCACTACGCGAGCCTGTTCCTGGCGGTCCTCGACGGCATCGCCATCCAGAAGGCGCTCGATCCCGAGGGCGTCGACGTCGACGCCATCTTCGCGCTGTGGGCCGACGTGCTCTCGAGTGCGATGGGCGCCCGCGTGGAGGCTCTTGCGACACTCGTGGAGCAGCCCGCCGCCGACCCTGTCTGACCGACTCCTTCGGCGGCGAAGCGGCGACCGGCGGGGGGCGTGCGCGCAGGAACACGCCCCCCGCCGCTCGCCGTCGGCGGAGCCCCGGACCCACGCACCCTCTGTCGTCGTCCTTGCCTGATCCGGGCGGCGCCAAACCATCAAGAGAGGGCCCGCTCCAGCGCCTTTTGGCGACGCATGGAAGCCATCAGGTGCTGAATGGGTAACGGTACCTATCGGCGCTGGGAACCTGCCTTCCGATGCTCTTCGAACAGGCAAGCGCTGACGGATGGAGGCCAGGGTGATCGTCGTTCTTCTCGCAGTAGGGTTCGTGGCGGTCGGGTTCGCGGCGCTCTGCATGTGCCGTCTTTCTGCTGTCGCAGACGCTACGGCGATGCGGCTCACTCCCGTGCCCGTGCCGGGCTGCGGACCGTCGTGCGACGCGCCTGCTGCGTGCCGCCAGGCCGCCAAGCGCGTCGCCTGACCAAGTAGCCGCACGACAGCGTTTGCCGATCCGAGAACTGCGAAGGCGGGGGCGCGGGGCCAACGGCCCCGCGCCCCCGCCCCGTGGCCCGCCTCGGGGGGTGAGAGCGGGCGGCTTTCATGCCTCCCTAACCCAGCAGCGCCTCGACCGCTTCGCGGAACACCGCCGTATGGCGGTCGACGTCGGTCTCGGTCGTGGCCGGCGCGATCAGCGCCATGTTGTGGAACGGCGTCATGAGGATGCCGCGGTTCAGCGCGAAGAGGTGCATGTAGCGATCGAGCTCTGGGTCCTCGGCGGCCGCGGCCTCGCCGCCGTTGTGCGGCGCTTCGGGCCGCGGCCAGTACTCGGTACGACAACCGAGACGCTTCACGATCCAGGGGAGCTCGTACTCGTCGATCGCCGCCTGGACGCCGGCATTGAACCGCTCGGCGAGCGGGATCGTGTGGCTATAGGCGGCCTCGTTGAGGACGTGGTCGAGCGTGGCGCGCATGGCGGCGAGCTGCAGCGCGTTGCCCGCCAGGGTGCCGCCGATGCCGCCCACGTCGGAGGTGTGGTAGTCCCAGTCGGCGTGGATGCGGTCGGCCACCGACTGGGTGAAGCCGTAGACCGCACAGGGGATGCCGCCGCCGATGGGCTTGCCGACCGTGAGCATGTCCGGCTTGAGTCCGTGGGCCCGCGTGTAGCCGCCGGGACCGGCGCAGATCGTGTGGGTCTCGTCGATGACGAGCAGCGTGCCGGCCTCGCGGGTGATGCGCCGCAGCAGGCCGTGGAAGCCGGGGTCGGGCAGCACGATGCCGATGTTGGTCAGCGCCGGCTCGGTGATCACCGCGGCCACGTCGCCGGGCGCCAGTGCCTTCTCGAGCGCGTCGACGTCGTTGAACTCGACGACCTTGGTCGTGAGATTCACATCGACCGCAGGGCCGACGTTGCCGGGCCTCGCGCCCGCCGTGCCGTCCGGACGGATGGTGATGAAGGTCTCGTCGACCGAGCCGTGGTAGTTCCAGTTGAACACGAGGATCTTCTTGCGGCCGGTGATGTGACGGGCGATGCGCAGCGCGAAGCGGTTGGCGTCGGTCGCGGTCATCGCGACCTGCCAGTAGGGCAGGCCGAACCGCCGGCTGAGCTCCTCGGCCACCCACAGCGCGTTCTCGGTGGGCAGCATCGTCGTGATGCCCCTGTCGAGCTGGTGCTTGATGGCGCGCACCGTCGGCTCGGGCGAGTGGCCGGTCATGGCCCCGGTGTCGCCCAGACAGAAGTCGAGGTAGGTGTGCCCGTCGACGCAGGTGAAGTGGGCGCCGTGCGCCTCGGCGACGTAGAGCGGGAACGGGCTGGCCCAGCGCGTCATCCAGTTCATCGGCACGCCGTCGAACAGGTGCGCGGCGCCCTGGTCGAACAGCTCGCGCGAACGCGGGTGGCGGTCGCTGAAGAGAGCGTCTTCGCTGCCGAGCAGGTCCGCGAGTCTCTTGCGGTCGATGGTCCTGGCCATGAGCGGTCTCCGATCCTCGTCGGTGCCCCGAGACGCAAAAAGGACAGGGCGACTGTCCGTCACCCTGTCCCTTCGTCTCGGGCGCCGTCCTTGTCGGCCGGCTGTCCGCAAACGGATCCAGGGGGCCCGTCCGGCCGCGCTCCGTTTGCCTGAGAGTTTCGCCCGGTGCGTTCCCCGCCGAGCTTGCCCCTTCGGCGCCCGCCCACCCGCAGAGACGCCGGCGCCGGCTTTCGCGGCGAAGCCGCGGACAACGGCGCCGGCCGCGGGACGGGTCTCTCGCGCGACCTTCGTCCGGGCGACCTGAGTTGAGGTCCGGCACAGTCTATGTGGTCTCCGGCGACGCCGCAAAGCGCACCGTGAGTACCATCGGGCCACTCGTCCGGCGGGCACACGCCACTCCGTCGCGGACGGCGCGGCACGGCGCGGCGCGGCGATGCAGCTAGGGCCGCGCCGGTCCTGTGCCGGCGTGTGTCCGCTCGACGGCAGCGGCGATCTCGTCGAGGTCGGCGGGCGAGAGGTCCAGGGAGGCGGCCCCGATCCAGTCGTCGATCTGCTCGGGCCGCCGCGCACCGACGATGTCGGCTGTGACACCGTCCCAGGTCAGCAGCCAGGCCAGCGCAACGGCCATCACCGTCGTCTCATGCCGTGCCGCGATGGGCCGCAGGGCATCGCGCAGGGCGAGGTTGCGCGACAGGGCGGGCTCCTTGAACTCGCGGTGCCGCCAGTCCGACTCGGGCAAGCGCGCCACGCGCTCTTTGGTGAACGAGTCGGTGAGCTGCCCCGAGCCGATGGGGCTGTAACAGAGCAAGCCCGCAGCGTGCGCGCGCGTCCAGTGGAGCTCCTTGGCGGCGGTGTCGCGGGCGATCAGCGAGAACTCCTGCTGCAGAGAGTCGACGTGGCGGATGGCCTCGCAGCGCGACAGCAGTGCGGGGTCGAAGTTGCTCACGCCGCCGGCTCGCACCTTGCCCTCCTCGATGAGGCGTGCCATCTCGCTCCAGCTCTCCTCGATCGCCACACCGGTCTCGTCGGGCCAGTGGAACTGCAGCAGGTCGATCCGCTCGACTCCAAGACGGCGCAGCGAGTCTTCGCACTGACGGCGGACCGTGGCGGGCGCGAGGTCGCTGACCTCCTCGCGGTAATGGTCGATGTCGTTCCAGGTGGGCCCGCATTTGGTGAACACGAGCGGCCGGTCGCTGTCGGGGACCTCCTTGAGAAAGCGGCCGCAGACCTCTTCGGAGTGACCGTGGCCGTAGACGCCCGCCGTGTCGAACCAGTTGATGCCGGATTCGACCGCGCGGCGCATGGTCGCCAGGGACTGCTCGTCGTCCTGGGGCCCCCAGCCGTAGAGCCAGGAGCCGCCCCCGATGGCCCAGGTGCCGAGCCCGAGTGTCGTGATCTCCATGCCGCTGGTGCCCAGCGGCCGGGTGGGCAGTGTCATCTCGGCCCTCCTCGGGTCGGTTTGGGCGCGGCGCCGTGGCGGCAGGCTCCGCCTGCCGCCACGGCGCCGCTCACAGAAGCCTCCCCAGCGCGAAGCCGGGGTCGCGGAGCGCCTCGGCCGACGGCAGGGCGTCCGTGCGCATGAGCTCGGCGAAGACGCAGAGCTCACGGCCGCGGGTGCCGCAGGCCGCCACGAGGGCGCCCTTGCGGAGGTAGAAGACGGTGAAATCGTGGCCGGCTACGTCACCGCTGACGATGCCGTCGTCCCAGGCGACTCCGACGCCGGCGAACGAGACGCGCAGCCCGAAGTGCTCTGTCCAGAAGAAGGGGACGCCGGCGAACGGCACGCCCTTGCCCACCATGGAGGCGGCGGCCGCGCGCCCGTGCTGCTCGGCCAGACGCCAGTGCTCGATGCGCGCGCGGCCGCCGACGTGCGCCTCGGGGTAGCGCGCGATGTCGCCCGCAGCCCAGACGCCGTCGCCGTTGACGCGGAGCTGGTCGTCGACGTCGAGGCTGCCGTCGTCGTTGGGGGTGACGTTGCCGATGAACTCCGTGGCCGGCCGCACGCCGATGCCCACGACGACGAGATCGGCGTCGAGCCGGCTGCCGTCGTCCAGTACGACCGCGCTCACGCGGGCATCACCCTCGATGTGCTCGATGAAGCGACCCAGCCGGAAGCTGACGCCATGGCGCTCATGCAGCGCCTTGAGCATCGCACCCACTAGCGGTCCAAGCTGGCGGGCGAACGGCGTCTCATCAGGCGCCACGACCGTGACGTCGAGGCCGCGGAGGCGTAGCGCCGCCGCGGCCTCCATGCCGATGAAGCTCGCTCCGACGACCACGGCGCGGCGCGACGGTGGGGGGGGTCGGCCTGTGCCGTCGCGCCGGCCGTGGCTATGATGCGGTCGCAGTCTTCCCAGGACCGCAGCGTGAAGACGCCCGGCAGGTCGCCGCCGGGGCAGTCCAGACGGCGGGGCGTCGCGCCCGGGGCGAGCAGCACCGCGTCGGGTGTCAGCTCGTCGCCGCCGTCGAACACGAGCCGTCTGGTCATCGCGTCGAAGCTCATCACGCCCTCGTTCAGCAGCTCGACGCCGTGCTGCTCGTAGAACTTCGCGGAGCGCAGCGGCAGCCAGTCGGCCGACGCCGTGCCGGCGAGGTAGTCCTTGCTCAGGTTCGGCCGGTCGTACGGCCGGCGGTCTTCGCGGCTGACGAGCACGATGCGGCCCAGATAGCCCTGCTGACGCAGTGCCTCGACGGCGGCGGCGCCTGCGGCGCCGCCGCCGACGACGGCAAAGGTGCGCCCATCCGCCTCGAAGTCGGGTGTCGCCATGGGCATGGTCCGTCTCGAGGGGGCGTCGTCGGGCCTGTCGACGAGGATCTCATCGCCCTCGACACGCACCGCGAAGTGGGGCAGCGCCGACATCGGCGGCGGCTCGAGCAGGTCGCCGCTGCGAGCGTCGAAGGTGCCCTGGTGCCACGGGCAGACGATGCGGCCGTCGTGGAGCACGCCCTCGGCGAGCGGCCCGTCGTAGTGGGTGCACGCGGCGCCATACGCGCGCACGGCGCCGTCCGAGTTCACGAGCAGCACGCGTTTGCCGCCCACCTTGACCTCGCGCATCGTCCCGGGCGGCAATTCCGCGACCCTGCAGACGCTCTGTTCCATGACAACCCCTCCCCGCGGCCGATCGTCGGCCGCGCTACCAGGCCACGGCCACTGCGTGCCCCACATCGCGATCGCTCTCGAGCTCGTCGACCATGAACGCCGCCACGTCGGCACGCGCGATCTTAGTGCCGTGCGGAAGGGAATACCCAGGACCGGCTCGCCAGTCCCGTTTGCCCGGCTCGTCGAGCAGGCGTGCCGGGCGCACGATGGTCCACGCGAGCCCGCTCTGACGCACGGTGACTTCCATCTGGCGCAGGTCGGTGAAGGCGCCGTTCATGAACAGCGGTCGGACCACCCGGTCGACGAGCCACGGCAGGTTGCGGTCGCGCTCCTGCGCAGTGCCGCCCGCCGAGAGACACACGAGGCGACGGACGCCCTGGTCGGCCATGGCGCGCGCGACGTGGAGCGCGCCCTGCGAGACGACGGTCGTGCGCTTGCGCGCGCTCGCCGGCTCGACCGCGTAGAGGGCCGCGTCCTGGCCCGCGACGGCACGACCCACGGCGATGCGGTCGAGCACGTCGCCCGCGATCACGCTCAAGCGTGCGGCCGCGGCCGCACCGTTCGCGGGCGCGTCGAGCACGGACGGGTCGTGTGCGAAGGCGGTGACGACGTGGCCGCAGCGTAGCGCCTCGGCCACGAGCAGCCGGCCGATGCGTCCGCTGGAGCCAAAGACGACGACATTCATCTGCGGCAGTCTACCCCGCGTCGACCGGCGTCACCGTTGACTTTGCCCCTGCCGCGAACGGGTAGGCTAGCAGCGAACGCCCGCCGGACGATGACGAGGACCAGAAGGACGGTCGCGCTTGCAGGGGAATCTGCTGCTTGTTCCCACCATCATGGGCGCCGCGATGCTCACGATCGGCATATTCAGCCTCATGCGCCGGTTCCCCTATCGGCATTGGGCGGGATTGCGCACGCGCGCCACCCTGGTCAGTCCGGAGGCCTGGCTGGCGGCACATGTCGCGGCCGCGCCGTGGATGATCGCGGGCGGCATCGCGGGGCTGCTCGTCTGCAACATGCTCGCCGGCGCGGCCCTCGGGTCACCGATCCACGGCCACGAGAATACGGTCGCGGTGGGCGTCGAGGTCGTGTTCCTGGTCGCCTCGACGGTGCTCGCCCAGCGTGCCGCGCACCGCGTCGCCGGTCCCGATCGCAAGACCGACAGGCGCTCGTAGGGCGGCGGGGGCGGGCCTGCGGCCCGCCCCCGCCGCCCCCCTCGCCCGGCTAGGCGGCGCGCCGCTCCCGCAGGGGCAGCGCGCCGCCACGCTGCACCCAGGCGCGGAAGTCGAGCAACTCCGGGTAGACGCGCCGGACGTCTTCGATGTCGGCGTCGTAGCCGACGCGCTCGAACCAGTCGTACATGAGGAAGATGTCCTCGCTTTGCCCGCGAACCGCCTCCCAGGGCGTCTGTACGTAGCTCACATGCTCACCGAGCCCCTCGCTCACGGTCGGTTGCCGCCTCAGGGAACGTGAGCTCGTCACCGGCGACGTCGAGCTCTTCGCCGATCCAGCCGTCGGGGTCCGCGAAGGCGATGCCGACGAAGGCCGCGATATCGTCGACCGCGATCATCTGCAGGGGCGTGCCGGGGCTGAGAGGCGCCATGAGCGCCAGGCCCTGGGGGGTGCGCTGCGCCGCCCAGGCGACGAGGTTCTCCATGAAGTAGACCGGACGGACGATCGTGCGCGGCAGATCGAGGTCGCGCAAGTGGTCCTCTATGAGCATCTTCGACTCGAAGTGGGGGATGCCGGTCTTGCGGTCCGCGCTGCCGACCGATGAGTACACGTAGTGCTGAACGCCGGCGGCGCGCGCGGCGTCGGCGAGCGTCTTGCCCTGCGCGATCTCGTTCTCCTCACCCTTTTCGAACGGGGTCGCCATGGCGAACACGCCGTAGACGTCGTCGAGCGCGCCGTCCAGGGTCGAGCGGTCGGTCATGTCGCCGGCAACGACCTCGACACCGAGGTCGCGCAACGGCTTGACTGCGTCCGCATCTGGGTTGCGCGTCACACCCCGCAGGCGCCAGCCGTCGGCGCGCAGGCGCCGGGCGACGGCGCCGCCCTGGTGTCCAGTGATGCCGGTCACGAGGATGGTCTTGTCGCTGTTTGAGCTCATCTTTGCCTCCGGGCGCCCGCCACGGCGGGCGGGCCTAGATCCAGGGTGATCCGAACAGAACGTTTGCTGTCAGCTATGTACCCGTCGCCGGACCCGTCGAGGCTTGTCACTATGACCATAGGGTTATCGCGGGACCGCGCCGGGTAGAAACCCGGCCGTGAGTGTCTCCCGGCGGCGGCTCCCCGCTGTCGGGCCGACTGTCAGGAGGGGTGCCATGGCCCGTCACGTGCCGGTCAAGTTCCGTGAGAAGCTGCACGAGGTGCAGGTTGTGCTCGACGCGGCGCGCTCCGCCGAGGGGCGCCACTACGACTTCGGTCCCGAGGTGCTGCCGGGCGTGCGGGTGGTGCGCGCCGAGATCGACGGGCACGCACTTGCCCTGTCGCTTTGGACCCTCGACACGGACGTCGCCGAGATCTGCGGCGACGCCTCGGTGCCGGCCACCGCGGCCCTTCTGGCGATCGACAAGCAGCAGGCTCGCGAACTGAGCGGGCGCGGCGTGTTCGTCGACCTCGGGCAGTTCACGCGCAGCGACTCGACGCCGGGGCTGTACTACGCTCTCCTTGACTTCGTGACGCCGCGCCACGTGCACGACGTGCTGCACCGCCTCGTGCCTTCGCTGCAGCCGCACGACGAACGGAAGCTGGTCGCCTGAGCCGCCCTGCGATCTCCCGCCGCCGGCCTCAGGTCAACGCCGCCGCGTCATCCCGCCGCGCGCGGCGCTGGTAGCATAGATCGACGATCAGGACCGGATCAGGACCGCATCATCCGGTCGCCTCGGACGCCGCACGCGGGCGCCCAGCGCGGGACCTTTCCCACAGGAGGGACGACATGCCAGACGCGTTCATCAACACCCCGCCCAGGCCCGAGAAGCTCGGCGCCATGACCGAGGAGAACCTCAAGGCCGCCTTCGCCGGCGAGAGCCAGGCGTCGCAGAAGTACCTCGCCTTCGCGGCTCAGGGCCGACGCCGAGGGCTATCCCAACGTCGGCCGCCTGTTCCGGGCCGTCGCCTACGCCGAGAGCATGCACGCCCGCAACCATCTGAGCGTGCTCGGCGGCATCGGCAGCGACCGACGAGAACCTGAAGGCAGCCTGGGGCGGCGAGACCTTCGAGATCGACGAGATGTACCCGGCCTATGCGGCGGTGGCCAAGCTGCAGGACAACACCGAGGCCGGCACCTCGATCCGCTACGCCAGACGCGCCGAGACAGGATCACCAGGCGATCTACGACGCGACCGGCAAGGGGGTCGGCGGCGGCAACGACCTCGCCGCGGCGCCCATCCGCGTCTGCCCGATCTGCGGCCACACGGTGATCGGCGACGCGCCCGACGAGTGCCCCGTCTGCGGCACCGCGGGCCAGTACTTCACCGCGTTCTGATGCCGCAAGGAGCACGTGATGACGGACGAGACCGATGATCGTCGACGAGCTCGAGCACCGCCTGCCGCACGCCGAGGAGCTCCACGCCATGGACCTCGCCGATCTGAAGGCCGCCTTCGCCGGCGAGAGCCAGGCGGCCGAGAAGTACCTCGTGTTCGCCGAGAAGGCCGAGGCCGAGGGCCTGCCCAACGTGGCCAACCTGTTCCGCGCCATCTCGTTCGCCGAGACGCGTCACGCGCGCAACCATCTGCGCATGATGGCGGGCGTCGGCTTCGACCGCCGACAATCTGCAGACCGCCTTCGAGGGCGAATCGTTCGAGATCGACGAGATGTACCCGGCCTACGTCGAGGTCGCCAGAGCTGCAGGGCGACAAGCAGGCGCACAAGTCGATGCACGTGGGCGCTCAAGGCCGAGATGGACCACAAGCGCATGTACGCCGAGGCGCGCCAGACGGTGCTCGCCGGCGACGACATCGCAGACGCTGCCGGTCAGCGTGTGCCTGGTCTGCGGGCACACCGTGATCGGCGACGTGCCCGACAAGTGCCCCGTGTGTGCGGCCAAGCGCGAGCTGTACCGCACGTTCGCGTAGGGACTGGCGACCGGCGGCGGGGCGAGGGGCGCGAGCCCCTCGCCCCGCCGCCCATCATGTAGACTGTCACAGACGGCGAGGCGCGGCTCCCGGCCGCGCCTCGTCCGCGTTTGAGTCGTCGTCTCGGAGGTCGTCATCGTGGGATACAACTTCGGCGTCGGGCGCGAGGCGCCCCTGTTCGACCTGACGTCCCACGACGGCAACCGGGTCACGCTCAAGCAATACCGCGGCGACTGGTTTGCGATCGTCGTCTTCCTTGACCCGTCGTCGTCCGCGGCGGCGGTGACGGCTCTCAGCGCCGCCGCCGACCAGCTGTGGGGGATGCGCGGACAGCTCGTCGGCATCGTGCGAGGCGACGACGAGGCAGTCCGGGCCCTGGCCGCGCAGGCCGAGCGCGCCGAGTTCCCCTTGCTCGCCGACCGTGACGGCGGCGTCGCGCGCTCCTACGGAGCCCTCGACGCCGCCACGTCGAGTGTGCGCAACTACGTCGTGGTCGTCGACCGGTCCGGCAAGATCGTGTGGACCGCCGATGGCGGCGCGACGCCGGTCAAGCCGGCCGAGATCGTCGCCGCCATGAGGGCCGTCGCCCGCTAGCGACGCCCGGGCGCCCTTCTGCCAGGTCGCTCGTTCCAACTTGGGTAGCGCTGGGCACACTAGCCTCGAAAACACTGTCTACGAAGGAGTAACTCCTCATGATCGTCGGTCAGACGGTGTTCAGCGTGAGGAAGGGCACGGAGCACAGGGCCGAGACGGCCCTGCACGAACTCGACGCCCTGCTGCGCGCGGCGCCCGGTCACCAGGCTTACAGAGTCCTGCGCTCGTTCGGCATGTCGCCGATCGGCAGCGCCTTGCACGACGAGACTCGCGAAGGCGAACTCGGCGCGGTGCACTACGTGATCCAGACGGAGTGGGACGCCATCGAGCCCCACGATGACTTCTACCGCAGTGACGCCGTCGGCCGCGTGTACGGGGTGTTCTCGTCGATCCTCACGACCGGCCCGTACGAAGTCCTCTACGAGGTCCTCGAACACGGCGATCGCAGTGGCGTGGCTGCTTAGCCGGCGGCGCGGGACCGGGACCGACAGTCGTCCGTTCGCGACCATCTCGGTCGACGAGGCGGCGCGACTCCGCGACGCGGGTGCACAGGTCGTCGACGTCCGCGAGGACCGCGAGTGGCGTCGGGGTCACATCCCCGGTTCGCGCCACATCCCGCTGAGAAGCCGTGGCCGGACGCGCGCCCCAGGAACTTCGGGCCGGTGAGCCCGTCGTCGTCGTGTGCGCCAGCGGGCACCGCAGCAAGTCTGCCGCGCAGGCTCTGGTAGAGCGCGGCTTCACGACCGTCTACGACATGCACGGTGGGCTCAACGCCTGGCGGCGGCAGGGCCTGCCGCTCAAGAAGCCCGACTGACCAGCCCGACGACTGGCCTGACGGCCGACGCGTCCCGACCAGGCGCGATCATCCCGTGATGCGGCGACTCGAGAAGTGCAGACGCATGCCGTTGCCGATCACCGCCAGCGACGTGCCCATGTCGGCGAACACGGCCATCCAGAGGGTCGACCAGACCGAGCGGCGCCAGCACCAGGAAGACCGCCTTGATGGCGATCGACAGGGCGATGTTCTGGCGGATCACGCCGGTCGTGCGCGCGCGAGAGGCGAACGGTCGCGGCGACGCGCCGCGAGGTCGTCGCCCATGAGGGCGATGTCGGCGGTCTCCAGGGCGGCGTCGGTGCCGGCGGCGCCCATGGCGACGCCGAGGGACGCCGCCGCCAGCGCCGGCGCGTCGTTCACGCCGTCGCCGACCATGGCCACCGGCCCGTAGCGCGCCGCCAGCTCGCGCACGGCGTCGACCTTCTCGCTCCGGCAGCAGGCCGGCGCGCACCTCGTCGACGCCGGCCGCGCGGCCGATGGCCTGCGCGGTCGCCTCGTTGTCGCCGGTGAGCAGGACGATGTGCTCGACGCCGCGGCGCGCGCAGCGCGTGCGAGCGCGTCGCGCGCGCCTCGGGCGCAGCGCGTCGGCGACGGCGATCACGCCCAGTCGACGCGCTCCGGCGTGCCCACCGACGACGACCGTCTTGCCCTCGCCTCGAGCCGCGCGCAGCTCGGCGGCGAACAGGCCGTCGGCGCGCCGGCGCGTCGCCGAACAGCTCGGGCTGCCGACGAGGCACGGTCTCGCCGTCGACGTCGGCGCGCACGCCGCGGCCGGCGATGGCGCGGAACCGTGGTCACGCGCGAAGCCGTCGGTGTCGTGATGGCCGGGCTGCCATCGTCGCCGTGGTCGTGCCGCGCTCGAGACTCGCGGCCTCGGCCACGATGGCGCGGGCGAGCGGGTGCTCGCTGACGCGCTCGACGGCCGCCGCCATGGCGAGCACCCGCTCGCCCGTGGCGCCGTCGAGCGAGACGACGTCGGTGACGCCGGCCGCCGGCGGTCAGCGTGCCGGTCTTGTCGAAGGCCACGACCTTGAGCGTGCGCCGCCTGCTCGAGGTAGGCGCCGCCCTTGACCAGCACGCCGCGGCGCGTGGCCGCGCCGAGCGCCGCCAGGATGCTCACCGGCGTCGAGATCACGAGCGCGCAGGGGCACGAGATGATGAGCAGGGCGAGCGCCCGGTAGAGCCAGGTGCGAGAACGGCTGCGCCGAGGCAGCGGCGGCAGGACCGCGACCAGCGGTCGCGCAGCCGACGACGACGGCGTGTACTTCGCGGCGAAGCGGTCGACGACGGTCTGCACCGGGGCGCGCTGCGCCTGCGCCTCCTCGACCAGGTGGATGATCTTGGCGATGGTGTTGTCGGCGGCCGCCGTGGTGGCGCGCACGATCAGCGTGCCGCCCTGCGACGATGGAGCCGGCGAAGACCTCGTCGCCGGGCGCCTTGCTCGACCGGCATCGACTCGCCGGTCACGGCCGCCTGGTTGACGGCGGCCTGCGCCGTCGACGACGACGCCGTCGACGGGCAGGCGCTCGCCGGGCAGCACCCGGATCAGGTCGCCGGGACGCAGCGCCGTCGGCCGGCACCGTGCGCGCTCGCCGTCGCCGTCGACCAGGCGCGCCTCGGGCGGCGCCAGCGCGACCAGGTCGCGGATGGCGCGCCGCGTGCGTTCCAGGGTCGCCGCCTGCAGCAGGTTGCCGAGCGAGAAGAGGAAGACGACCAGCGCCGCCCTCGCTCCACTGGCCGATGGCGGCGGCGCCGACGGCGGCGAGCGTCATGAGGACGTTCATGTCGACCTGCCGGGCGCGCAGCGAGTAGAAGGCGGCGCGGGCGATGAACGCAGCCGCCGAGCGACCATGGCCGCGGCGAACAGGACTATGGGAGCGGCCGCGGCCAGCGCCTCGGCGGCGAAGCCGGCGACGACCGACACGCCCGAGGCGGCGGTGAGCAGGTCCGCCCGTCGGCCGCGGAGCGGGCCGGCCGCCGCGCGTCGCCGGCGCCGGCGAGCGCAGAAGCCGTAGCTCATCGGCGGCGCGGTGCAGCGCGGCGCGGCGTCGCGGCGATCGGCGCCGAGCGAGCGCTCGCCGTCGAGGCGCGCGAGGGCGAAGTCGACGCGCACGCCGTCGACGCCGTCGACGGCCGCCGCAGCGCGCGTCTCGAGCCGGCGGGCGCAGTCGGCGCAGTCCATGCCGTGCACGGCGAAGGCGAGCGGGCGTCCTGGGAGCGGCGGCCTCACGGCGCGTTCCTGCTTGCCTTCGAGCGTGTCGTAGCCGAGCCTGCGGACGCGCTCGAGCGACCTGGTCGTAGGCGACCTCGCGGGGTCGAACACGAGCTTCAGCGTGGCGGCGCCGAAGCTCATGCTGGCGCCGACGACGCCCGGCGCCGTGCCGCAGCGCGCCTTCGAGCTTGATGGCGCAGTCGGCGCAGTCGAGGCCCGTGACGTGCGCGAGGCGCTGCTCATAGCGGCTCGCTCGTCGCGCGGTGTCGAGCGAGACGGTGCAGGCGCAGTGGCCGCCGTGGTCGGCGGTCGTCGGGGCAGTGCTCGGCGCAGTGCGCCAGGGCGCCGATGCGCCGGGCGTCGCGCGCGAGGTCGTCGTAGCGTGAGCGCTCGTTGTCGAAGCTGCACGTGCACGAGGCCGCGAGCGACGTCGGCCTCGACGTCGCGCACGCCGGTCGAGCGCGGCGCAGCTCGCCGCCGAGCTCGTCGACGCAGCTCGGCGCACTCGGCGCCGCGCGGCAGCAGGACGGGGCAGGTCGAGCGAGGCCGGTCACGGCGCGTCGCCTCGCCGTCCGGCTCGGCGCGCGGCGCTCCGGTCCGGCCGCGTCGTGCCGGGCGCACGTGCTCGACGGGTGAGGTCGAGCAGCAGGCGGATGTGCTCGTCGTCGGGCGCGTAGAAGACCATCTTGCCCTCGCGGCGGTAGCGCACCAGCCCGGGGCGCGCAGCACGCGCAGGTGATGGGAGACGTTGGACTCGCTCATCGCCAGGCGACGGCCGCCAGATCGCAGACGCAGATCTCGCCGGCCTCGACCAGCGTCGTAGACCAGGCGGCAGCGGCTGGGGTCGCCGAGGACGCTTGAAGAGCGTCCGCGACCGCCGCGCGTCTCCGCGTCGGCAGGCGGCGCGACCTCGGCCAGCTCCGTGTGACGAGTGCACCTCGCAGCGCCGGATGCTGCTCCGTGCGCAAGGTTCCATCGACCCTGCGCTCCTGCTCCGTCCATGAGACCTCCGCATCTGAACACATGAACACATGTTCATATGTTATAACCGCGCAGTCCGTGGCCTACAACGCGCAGCGCGTTCACGGCACGATAGGGCCGCACGGGTCAGGCTCGCGGCAGAGTCGACGCCGGCGCCGCCGGCGACGGGCGCGGCGCTGGGCGGCGCCTGCGCAGGCGCCGCCAGCGGCGCGCCCGCCCGCGACCGATCACCGCATGAGCCGCACCGAGGACGGCCGGCGGCTGAGGCGTCGAGCTTGGCCTGTCGCGACCTCTTCTCGCGCGAGCTGCTCCGCTACCTGGGCCCGGGCTTCATCGTCACCATCGGCTTCATCGACCCCGGCAACTGGGCCACCAACATGGCCGGCGGCAGCCAGTTCGGCTACGACCTGCTGTGGGTCATCTCGCTCAGCACGCTCATGCTGATCTTCCTGCAGCACGTCGCGGCGCGGCTCGGCATCGTCACCGGCCGCTCGCTGGCGGTCAACGTGCGCGGCCACTTCTCGCGGCCGCTCGTCTGGCTCTTCGGCGTGACCATGGTGCCTGCCCTCATCGCCACGCAGCCTCGCGGAGATCCTCGGCGCGCGCGCTCGGCTTCCACATCCTCTTCCACATCCCGCTGTACATCGGCGCGCCGCTCACGCTGGTCATCGTCGTGCTGGCGATCCTGGGCCAGCGCTACGACCAGCTCGAGCGCCTCATCGTCGTCTTCCTGGCCGTTCATCGCCGGCGCCTACATCGTCGAGCTCTTCATCGTGCACCCCGACATGGCGCGCGGCGGCGCCGCACTGGGTCGTGCCGAGCGTCTCGGGCGGCGAGCATCCTGGTGGCCATGGCGCATGCTCGGCGCCATCGTCATGCCCCACAACATCTACCTGCACTCCAACACCATCCAGTCGCGCGAGTGGGACGTCGGCGGCGGCGACCAGGCGCGGCTGATGCGCTTCGAGCTGGTCGACACGACGCTCTCGATGGGGATGGGCTGGCTCGTCAACTCGGCGATGATCCTCGTCGCGGCGGCGGTGTTCTTCCGCCACGGCGTCACGGTGAACAGCATCCAGCAGGCCTCGGCGACCCTGCGTCCGCTGGTCGGCTCCGCTCGCGCAGTTCCTCTTCGGCCTGGCGCTGCTGGTCGCCGGCCTGTCGTCGTCGATCACGTCGTCGCTGGCCGACCGCCAACGTCGTCACCGGCTACCTCGGCAGGCCCGAGGACCCGCACAGCGCGGGTCTACCGCATCGGCCTGGTCGCGATGGCGGTGCCGGCCGTGGTCCTGATCGACATCGGCCTCAACCCCTACCGGGCGCTGATCCTCAGCCAGGTCGTGCTCAGCCTGCAGCTGCCGCTCACGATCGTGCCGCTGCTCGTGCTGTCGCGACGGCGCTCGGTGATGGGCGACATGCGGACGGGAAGGATCGGTCACGGCGATCGGGCTGGCTCGTCGCCGCCGTGATCATCGGGCTGAACGTGTTCCTGCTCTACCAGACCTTCTTCCCGAAAGGCGTCTGAGATGGCTCTCTACCCGCGCATCCTCGTCCCGCTCGACGGCACCGACGTCGACGACGCCCTTCTCGACGCACGTCGCCGAGCTGGCGCAGCCTGTGCGGGGCCGAGGTCGTGCTGCTGCGGGTCGCGCACTACCACACCCGCGACACGATGGCGCACGAGGTCGAGGACGCCGAGACGCAGCTCGCCGCATGCGGCCGGCGAGCTCGGCGGCCGCGGCTTCAGCGGTCGCAGACGGTGATCGGCCGCGGCGAGCCGGCCGACGTGATCGTCGCGCAAGGCGGCCGAGCTCGACGCCGACCTGATCGCCATGGCGACGCACGGGCACGGCGCGCTGAAGCGCGCCGTGCTGGGCAGCGTGGCCGAGCAGGTGCGACACGCCACCGACGTCCCGCTGCTGCTCGTCAAGGCGAGCGCGGTCGCCGACAGTGTGGACGCCCGCGCCGAGGCCGGCGCGGACGGCGAGAGCGAGTAGCCCGCCCTCTTCACGCCGACGCCGCGCCCGGCCATCGAGTAGAATCGGGGTGCGCCCGCCGGGAAGGAGCTTCAGTGACCGAACCAGACACGACGCGCAGCGTGCCGGGCTTCTGGCGCCGCCGCGTAGGCAAAGTCGTCATCGTCGTCATCGTCCTGTTCGTGGTCTTCGTGGTCGCCTCGTTCACGGCCGCGAAGTTCACCGAAAGCAACCGGTTCTGCGGCACGGACTGCCACGAGATGTGGCCGTACCGCGACACCTGGGCGACGTCGACCCACAAGAGCGTGAACTGCGTGCGCTGTCACATCCCGCCCGGCCCGATCAACCTCATCGAGACCAAGTTCTTCGCGCTGCGCGAGGTGTGGGTGCATTTCATGGGTCCGGCGAAGGCTCCGATCAAGGTCACCCGACACATCCCCAACGGCGTCTGTCAGAGCTGCCACGCCGCATCGCAGACGAGCCATCAGGTGTCGCTGGGCACACCTGCGCCCGTCACCTTCCAGCACGGGAGTCCCGGGCACGCCAAGCAGCAGTGCATCAGCTGTCACGCTCAGGTCGTCCACCAGGGGGCGCCCGGTGTGACGCTGCCGCCGCCCACATCCATGACCTCATGCTTCACATGCCATACGAGCGGTCCGAGCAACTGCGGCTACTGCCACCAGGCGCCCCACGGCAATCGCGGTCCGTGTCAGGGCTGCCACAACCTGAGCGCCTGGACCGGCGGCAAGAACTTCACACATCCTCAGCCGCTCGTCGGCACGCATGCCCAGATCTCGTGCGAGCAATGCCATACGAAGGGCGTCTCTATCGCGCCCGACGGCTGCATCAACTGCCACGGCAACCAGCACAACGGCCTGGTCAACTGCGTCCAGTGCCACGTGCTCGCCGCCTGGATCCCCAGCACGTTCAAGCATCCGCAGGAGGGGCCGCACGTGCCGCGCGGCGACGAGCCGTTGCAGTGCAGCTCGTGTCACCTCAACGGGTTCGGCCAGCCGGCGAGCTGCCCCTGCCACGGCGGCAATCCGCCCACCGGCGGAGGGTGATGGACACGTTTCGGCGGTTCTTTGCCCGGTGGCGGGGGCGGCGTGGCTCGGCCGAGCCACGCCGCCCCCGCCACACCATCATCGAGTACGCCGTCACGATCGCGGTGGCCATCGTCATCGCCATCCTGGTGCAGGCGTACGCCGTCAAGCCGTTCCGCATTCCGACGCCGTCGATGGCAGACACGGTGCGCACGGACGACCGCGTACTGATCGACCGCATCACCTACCGATTTCGGCTGCCCCACCGCGGCGATGTGATCGTCTTCGGTGGGCAAGGCCCCATCCCGCTGCTCAAACGCGTCGTCGGCGTGCCGGGCGACACCCTTTCGCTGCGCGGCGGATACCTCTACGTGAACGGGCAGCTCGCGCCCGACGGCTACGTGCGGCGCATCGGCGGGCGCATCGAGCAGACCCTCCCGGTCCCGACGCGAACATGCCCTGGAGTCTCAACAGGCCGTTCGTGGTGCCGACCGGGCAGTATTTCGTCATGGGCGACAACCGCACAGACAGCGCCGACAGCCGGTTCTGGGGGACGGTGAGCCGCGACCAGATCATCGGGCGCGCCTTCTTCATCTACTGGCCGCCGGGGCAGCTCGGCGGGTTGTAGATGCACCGGCTGGTCCTGTTCGACATCGACTGCACCCTGATCGACGCCCACGGCGCGGGGGGACGCGCCATCTTCCGCGCCATCGACGATGTCTATGGCGTCAGCGGAGGGCTCGACGGCTACAGCTTTCACGGCCGCACCGACCCTTCGATCATCGTCGATCTGACCACCAGGTGGGGCACGCCCGAGGCGGTCGCTCGCGACCGCCTGGAGGCGTGCCTCGAGCGTTACGTGGACTGCCTGCGCGACGAGCTTAGTGCCGGCGAGGTCGAGGTCCTGCCCGGGATCCGCGAACTCGTCACGGCATTGGCCATCGATAGGCGCGTCGTGCTCGGCCTGCTGACTGGGAACGTCGCCGGCGGGACCGAGCTGAAGCTGGCGCCCACCGGCTTGCTGCCGCTGTTCAAGGTGGTGGCCAACGGCTCCGACTCGAGCCATCGCCCCGATCTGCCGGCCGTCGCCATCGAACGTGCTGCCGAGCTCACCGGCCACCGCTTCGCGGGCAAGGAGATCGTCATCATCGGCGACACACCCGCCGACATCCTCTGCGGCGCCGATCACTCGGTGAAGGCCATCGCCGTCGCCACCGGCCGCCATTCGCTCGACGAGCTGGCCACGTATGCGCCCGACCACCTGTTTGCCGATCTCAGCGACTGGCGGGTCGTGATGGCGGCGATCCTCTCCTAGCCGGCCCTCGTCACCTGCGTCAGCCGTCGACGAACACGCCCTCCAGCGGCCCGAGGAGGCGCGCGGAACGCCGTGAGACGTGCGGCAGGCGGGCGAGCCGATGGCTCATCGGCTCGCCCGCCTGCCGCCGCCGGTACTGCTCCTCGGCAAGCGGCCGCCAGACGGTGTCGAACAGCACGGTGGGATCGCCGCGCACGTCGTCGAGCGGCCGCTCGAGGTGCTCGGCCCAGAGCCGTTGCCGCGTCTCGCGAGCGAGCCGCTCGTCGCAGCTGACCACATTGACCTCTGTGTCGTTGAACAGGGAGTGGTCGTCGAGGTTCGCCGAGCCGACCGTGAGCCAGCGATCGTCGACGACGCCGACCTTCGCGTGGACGTAGATCGGCCAAGAGCGTGGTCCTTCGCGGGCATAGAGCGTGCAGGCCAGCACGCGGTGCCGCCCGGCGTCGGCCTCGATCAGCGCGGCGAGCTGGCCGCGCGTGTCGTCGCCACCGGTGTTCGGCCGGGCCGGAAGGACCAGCAGCATGCGGAACCCGTCGCTCGGCGGATCGACGAGCTTGGCGCGCAGGATGGTGACGATCTCGGGAGACCACAGGAACTGGTTCTCGAGGTAGATCAGGCGCTGCGCCGCGCTCAAGGCGCGTACGTAGGCATCGAGGATCCGGAAGCTACCGCGGGGCCGGCTGCGGTAGATGCTCTCGGGGATGGTGGCGACGAGCTGGGTCTCGACATCGTCGTCGCCGCAAACGGCCGCGCCTCGCGGCTCCTGAGGTGCGGGTGCCGGCTCGCCGGTCACTTCGGCCCAGCGCAGGGCAAAATGGGCGGCGACGTCCGCGACTATGGGGCCGTGCAGCTCGGTGACGACGTCGTGCCAGCTGATCATCCCGCGTGGGGGGTGGTCCTGACTGTCGTAACGGTCGCCGTCGAAGTCGGTCATGTCCATGCCGCCCACGAAGGCGACCTCGCCGTCGACGATCACCAGCTTCTCGTGATGGGTGTGCATGGGCCGCTCGTGACGGTCCAGCGCCACGCGGATGTCGGTGCCGCGCGTGAGCTGACGGCGCACGCTGCGCACCTCGGGTCGCCACGGGTGGAACACCGGCAGCGGCGCCCCGGCCCACAGCAGGACGCGGACGGGCAGGCGCATCGCGATCCTCGCGAGCATGTCGCGCAACACCGCCGCGTCCGCGTCGCGGCGGAGGGCGAAGCCGGGGGTGACGCACCAGCCCGCGATGTCGACCGATCGTCGCGCTCCCTCGATCGCGGCGGCGATTCGAGGCAGCGCCGCCGCCCCGTCGATCAGGACTTCAAGGCCCGGGCCGGCGCGCGGCGGCGGGTCACCGGCGACCCAGAGACCCGCGCGGGCCGCGCCCTCGTCCGCTGCGTCGCTGCCGCCGGTGGGCGCGGCCCGCGACGGATCCAGCGCCGCCTCCCAGCCGACCTTCGTCAACCGTCGCCGGTGGTGGTCGAGCACCGCTTGCTCGAGACGGTCACCGATCTGCCGGTCCAGCCGGCCGACCACACCGAGGTGGGCGCTCTCCCGGATTGTTCCTTGGCTGCGATGCATGGCAGGGGCGTACCCAGGCGGCCCCTGCTTCTCCCCCGTTCGACCACGGCGGCCCCTACGGCGATGCTCATCGTCTCCTAACATGCCGCCGGTATACTGCAAACCGAATGCCCGTGCCCAGGCGCCGCTGCCCGGCAGGGTCCGACGCCAAAGGAGCCAAAGGAGGCCCGTGGCCAACGAATCGATCCTCGTCGTCGACGACGAACGCGAGATCCTCGAGCTCGTCGAGTACAACCTGCGCAAGGAAGGCTACGGCGTGGTCTGCGTCGAGACGGGAGAGCAGGCGCTCGCGGCGGCGCGGCTCAAGTTGCCCGACCTGATCCTGCTCGACCTCATGCTCCCGGGGGTCGACGGGCTCGACGTCTGCCGCCAGCTCAAAGCCGATGCCCGCACCGCCGAGATCCCGGTCGTGATGCTCACCGCCAAGGGCGGCGAGGCCGACATCGTCGCCGGCCTCGAGCTGGGCGCCGACGACTACGTGACCAAGCCGTTCAGCCCGCGCGTACTCATGGCGCGTGTCAAGGCCGTGCTGCGCCGCGAACAAGGTGACGATGGCGACGATCAGACGACGATCAGCCTCGGTCAGCTCGCGATCCACCCGGGGCGCCACCAGGTCCTCGTCCAGGACCGGCCCGTCGACCTGACCGCGTCCGAGTTTCGCATCCTGCTGTTCATGGCGCGCAAGCCGGGCTGGGTCTTCACACGCCAGCAGATCGTGGATGCGGCGCAGGGTGACGACGCCTACGTCAACGAGCGGTACGTGACCGACCGTTCGGTCGACGTCCACATCGTCTCCCTGCGCCGCAAGCTCGGCGCCTGCGGCGCCTACATCGACACCGTGCGGGGCGTGGGCTACCGGCTCAAGGACGCCTGAGGCCGCGGCGGGCCATGCGCCGTACGCGTCTCTTCTGGAAGCTGTATGCGACCTACCTGGTGGCGGTCGTGCTGTGTGCGGGCGTCGTCGGCTGGTTCGCGGTCTCCTCCGCCGACCGTCTCTACCGTCATCAGGCCGAGAGCGACCTCGTGGCGAGGGCCGAGCTCGTCAAGAGCCGGGTGAGCGGGTTTCTCGAGCAACCCGCGCAACTCCAACTGGTGGTCCGCCGGCTCGGCAGCTCCTCGCAGACGAGGGTGACCATCATCGCGGGCCCGGCTTACGGCCGCGTGCGGCAGGGCACCGTCCTCGCCGACTCCGTGGCCGATCCCGCCACGCTGCCCAACCACGACACACCCGACCGGGTCGAGGTGCGTGTCGCACTCACCGGCGGCATCGGGGTCGACAGCAGGTACAGCCATACGCTGAGGGAGCAGATGCTCTATGCCGCGCTGCCGGTGACCAGTCCGACGGGCGGTGTCACCGCGGTGGTGCGCACAGCGCTGCCGCTCACCGAGGTGAACCAGGCCATCGGCGCGCTGGCCCGGCGGATCGTGGCCGGCACCGTCCTGGCGGCGATCGCCGTCGCGGCCATCGGGCTGTTCGTCTCGCGCCGCCTGTCGACACGGATGAGGGCCATCCAGCGCGGCGCCGAGCGCTTCGCCGACGGCGACTTCAGCCATGAGCTGCACGTGTCGAGCACCGACGAGATCGGTGGCGTCGCGGTCAGCCTGAACCGCATGGCGAGCCAGCTCAACGAGACCATCCAGGACATCACCTTGCAGCGCAATGAGCGCCAAGCGGTGCTGGCCGGCATGACCGAGGGCGTCCTGGCGGTGGACGACGCCGAGCGCGTGATCACGATCAACGCGGCGGCCGCGCGGCTGCTCGGTGTCGAGCGCGACGGAGCCGAGGGGCGCAGCATCCAGGAGACCGTGCGCAACCCCGAGCTGCAGCGCTTCGTGGCCGCGGCGCTGGCCAAGGGGGACCCGGTCGAGGACGACCTGACGCTGTACGTGGATGGCGAGGCGCGCGCCGTGCAGGCGCACGGCGCGCGCCTCGCCGAACACGACGGCGGCGCCAGCGGGGCGGTGATCGTCCTGAACGACGTCACCCGCTTGCGCCGTTACGAGGACATCCGTCGCGACTTCGTGGCCAACGTCTCGCACGAGATCAAGACTCCGGTGACGAGCATCAAGGGCTTCGCCGAGACCCTGCTGGAGGGCGCTCTCGACGACCGCGACAACTCCGAGCGCTTCCTGCGCATCATCGCCGGGCAGGCCGACCGGCTGAGCGCCATCATCGAAGACCTGCTCAGTCTCTCCGCGCTCGAGATGGGCACCGGAGACGACGCCATCCCCCTCGAGCGTGGCAGCGTGCGCGACGTGCTGCAGGTGGCGGTCGGGGTGTGCGAGATGAAGGCGGCGGCCAAGGACATCACGCTGACGGTCGACAGTGCCGACCTCGTCGCCGAGATGAACCCACCGCTCCTCGAACAGGCGGTCGTGAACCTCATCGACAACGCCGT
This sequence comes from uncultured Actinomycetes bacterium, assembly GCA_963833555.1. Taxonomy (GTDB): domain Bacteria; phylum Actinomycetota; class Thermoleophilia; order UBA2241; family UBA2241; genus CAWHYB01. Next base: position 626,901 of record CAWHYB010000002.1, read on the forward strand.
CAAGTACAGCCCAGAGAGTTCGAGCGTCGAGGTGTCGGCGAGCGCCGCCGGCGACGAGACCCAGATCGTCGTGCGCGATCATGGGCCCGGCATCCCCCGCGAGCACCTCGATCGCCTGTTCGAACGCTTCTACCGCATCGACAAGGCGCGCAGTCGCGACCTCGGTGGCACCGGTCTCGGCCTGGCCATCGTCAAGCACATCGTCGCGGCGCACGGCGGCACCGTCACTGTCGAGAGCACGCCTGGCCTCGGCAGCATCTTCCGCATCCACCTGCCTGCCGGCGGCTGAGCCGCCGCCACCGCGCCCCAAGAGTGCACCCCGCGGAGTCCGCCGGTGCACCGTCGCCCGTCTCCGGGGCGCTGCCCGCAACGGCTTATGCGATAGACATGAGCCGCTCATCGCCTCCTAACAGTCGCTGGATAGATTGCCTCGGGTGGTCGAAACGCCACCTCGTCCAGAAACGGAAAAGACAGGATCGCAAGGAGACGGTCGATGAAGAGAGGCAGAAGGATCGCATACGGGGCCGCGGCGTTGGTGGTCGCGATCGCCGTGGTAGCCGGCGCCGCAGCCTGCGGCAGCTCCAGCAACGCCACGACGCCCGCGAACGCCGGCGGATCCGGCGCGAGCGGCGCGCTCGTCGGCGCCGGATCGACGTTCGCCCAGCCCCTCTACAGCGCCTGGGCCCAGGACTACCAGGGCGTGAGCGGTGTCCAGCTGAACTACCAGGCCATCGGGTCGGGCGGCGGCATCGCCCAGATCGAGGCCAAGACGGTCGGGTTCGGCGCGACCGACGCTCCGCTGACCGCGGCCGACCTGCAGACGCAGGGTCTCGTCCAGTTCCCCACGGCCGTCGGTGGCACTGTGCCCATCATCAACGTCAAGGGCATCCCGATGGGGAAGCTCCGCCTCGACGGACCCACGCTGGCGGACATCTTCCTCGGCAAGATCACGATGTGGAACGACCCGGCCATCAAGGCGCTCAATCCCGGCCTGAACCTGCCGGCCGAGAAGATCAGCGTCGTTCATCGCTCCGATAGCTCCGGCACTTCGTGGATCTTCACGAGCTACCTGTCGGCGGTCTCGCCGGCGTGGAAGAGCGCGATCGGCGCCAACACCGCGCCCGCCTGGCCGGTGGGGACGGGCGGCGCCAAGAGCGCAGGCGTCGCCGCCCTCGTACAGCAGGTAAACGGCTCGATCGGCTACGTCGAGTATGCCTACGCCAAGGAGAACAGCATCAACTACGCCCAGATGAAGAGCGCAGACGGCACGTTCGTGAGCCCCACGCTCGCCTCGTTCGCCGCCGCCGCCAAGAACGCGACGTGGGATGCTGCCCAGGGCTTCGGCACCGCCATCGTGAACCAGCCCGGTGCAGATTCGTGGCCGATCACGGGTGCGACATTCGCCCTGGTCCAGAAGGCTCAGCCCGACGCGCAGAAGGCGCAGGCCGTGCTGAAGTTCTTCGACTGGGGGTATCGCAGCGGCGCCAGCATGGCGCAGAGCCTCGACTACGTGCCTATGCCGGCCAAGGTCTGGAAGGCCGTCGAGAAGGTCTGGCAGACCGACATCATCGCTAGCGGCACGTCGGTGTGGCCCGCAAAGTGAGCACGGCAGAAGCAGAGGTTCGTGGCACGAGTGGCGGCGGCGCGCAGGCGCGCCGCCGCCACCACTTCTCGTGGGGCGACCCGCTCTTCCGCTGGTTCACGATCGTCTGTGGCGCCTCGGTCGCGGTGGCCATGCTGGTCCTCATCGGCGTGCTGCTGCAGAATTCGTGGCTCGCCATCCACACGCTCAAGCTCGCGCCCCTGCGAACCGTCGCGTTCAACCCGGCCACCGGCCAGTACGGCGCGCTGAGCAGCCTCTTGGGCACGCTGCTGACGACGCTCATCGCCATGGTCATCGCCGTGCCGCTGGCGCTCGCCATCGCCCTGCTCCTGGTCGAGCTGGTACCGCCGTCGGTGTCACGTGTCGTGGGTACGACGGTCGAGATGCTGGCCGCCGTGCCGAGCATCATCTTCGGCCTGTGGGGCGTCTTCGTCATCGCTCCCATCATGGCCCAGCACGTCGACCCCTGGATCCAATCGACTCCGCTCGGCAGGCTCGGCATCTTCTCGGGCGGGTCAGGCACCGGCTACGACGTGTTCACCTCGGGCATCGTGCTGTCGCTCATGATCCTGCCGTTCATCACGGCCGTGTCGCGCGACGTGCTCAAGATGGTGCCCACGGTCGTCAAGGAGGCCGGCTACGGCATGGGCTCGACGACCTTCGAGGTGATGCGCAAGATCAGCATGCGCTACGCGCTGGCGGGCATCGCCGGCGCGGTGTTCCTCGGGCTCGGCCGCGCTCTCGGCGAGACCATGGCCGTCGCCATGATCATCGGCGGCGACTTCGACAATCTGCCGCACTCGGTGTTCCAGAGCGGCACCATCGTGGCGGCGACGATCGCGCTGCGCTTTCAGGAGGCGCAGACGAAGCTCGAGACGAGCGCCCTGGTCGAGCTCGCCCTCATCCTGTTCGTGATCACCATGGTGTTCCAGGTGGTCGCCCAGCTCTGGCTGGCGCGGGCGCGCCGGATGACGGGGAGCCGGGCATGAGCGCCGGCGTCGACCGGGCGTCGCCGGCTCGCTCTGCGCGCTCCGCCTTGCGGCCGCGCTCGGTGCGCCGCCGACGTGTGACGAACTCGCTCGTCACTGTTGTCGCCTGGGTCGCGGCCGCGTTCGGCGTGTTCGTCATGGGCTGGATCGTCGTGACGGTCGTCGGACGCGGCATCGGCGCCAGGAACTGGGCGTTCTTCACCCAGCTGCCGCCGGTCGGCAACGACCCCGGCGGCGGGCTCGGCCAACGCCATCGTCGGCACGCTCGTTATCACCGCCGGTGCGACGGTGATGGGCATGCCGCTCGGCTTCTTCGGCGCGATCTACCTGTCGGAGTTCGGCCGCACCGGCCGCGTCGCGACCGCGATCCGCGCCGTCACGAACGTCGTGCTCGGCGTGCCCTCGATCATCGCCGGCATGTTCGCCTACGCCATCCTGGTCAAGACCCAGCACCACTTCTCGGGCTTCTCGGCGTCGGTCGCGCTGGCGTTCATCATGCTGCCGGTCATGACGCGCACCGCCGAGGACATGCTCAATCTGGTCCCCAACGAGCTGCGCGAATCGGCCCTGGCCATGGGCGTGCCGCGCTGGCGGGCGACGCTCGGTGTGGTCGTGCGCGCGGCGCGCAGCGGTCTGATCACCGGGGCCATCCTGGCCGTCGTGCGGGTCGCCGGCGAGACCGCGCCGCTGCTGTTCACGGCTCTGAGCAGCCCCTACTGGATGAGCGGCCTGATCGGGCCCTCAGGGTACTTCGGCGGCCCCGTCGCCAACCTCACCAAGCAGATCTACGACTTCTCGGGCCAGCCCTATCCGCACCTGCTCCAGCTCGCCTGGGGCGGCGCGCTGCTCATCATCGTCGCCGTGCTGGGCATGAACGTGCTCGTGCGGTTCCTCTTCCAGCGAGGCAAGGAATGGTAGACATCATGGACACGATCGGACCGGGTACGGAACGCTCGGTCGAGCGGCCCCTGCCGCCCCGCCTCGAGGCGCTCGGGGCGCGTGAGCAGGCGGCCGAGTTCGACACACTGCCCAAGCAAGCTGTCGGTGCGCAACCTCGACTTCTTGTACGGCAAGGAGCAGGCGCTGTTCGGCAACGACCTCGAGGTCAAGGAGACACAGGGTCACCGCCATCATCGGGCCGTCGGGCTGCGGCAAGTCGACCACATCTCGCACCTACAATCGCATCTACGAGCTGTATCGCGACCAGAAGGCGACCGGCGAGGTCGTGCTCGACGGCGAGAACATCCTGGCGCCCGGCACCGACCTGCTCGAGCCTGCGCCGTCGCGTCGGGATGATCTTCCAGAAGCCCAGCCCGTTCCCGATGACCGTCTTCGACAACATCGCCTACGGCTTGCGCATGCATTTCCGCCTGAGCAAGTCGGAGCTGTCCGAGCGCGTCGAAGACGCGCTCAAGCGGGCGGCGCTCTGGGACGAGGTCAAGCACAAGCTCGACGAGCCGGGCCTGGCGCTGTCGGGCGGCCAGCAGCAGCGGCTCTGCATCGCTCGCGCCATCGCGGCCGAGCCGGAGGTGATCCTCATGGACGAGCCCTGCTCGGCGATCGACCCCGTCGGCCACCGCCAAGATCGAGGAGCTCATGCTCGAGCTCAAGTCGCAGCTACACGATCGTGCATCGTCACGCACAACATGCAGCAGGCGGCGCGCGTCTCCGACTACACGGCCTTCTTCTTCGAGGGGCGCATCGTCGAGTTCGGGGCCGACGACGCCAGATCTTCGAGAACCCGCGCGAGAAGCAGACCGAGGACTACATCACCGGCCGGTTCGGCTGAGCGCGCGGCGGAGGAAGGAAACGACGCATGCCGAACCACTTGCAGCGCGAGATCGAGCAGCCTGAAGAAGAGCATCCTGACGCTGAGCGCGCTCGTCGAGGACAACCTGCGGCGCGCCCTCACGGCGGTGGAGACGCGCGACGCGGCGCTCGCGGCTGAGGCCGTCGAGCGCGACTTCCCCGATCGATCTGATGGAGGTCGACATCGAGGAGGACTGCCTCAAGGCGCTGGCGCTCTACCAGCCGGTGGCCGGCGACCTGCGCTTCATCGTCACGACGATCAAGATCAACACCACGCTGGAACGCGTGGGCGACCTGGCCGTCAACATCGCCGAACGTGCCCGTCTGCTGGCGCCGCTCGAGCAGCCGGTGATGCGCGTTCGACATGACGGGCATGGCGATGAAGGCGCAACGGATGGTCGCGCAACGCGCTCGACTCGCTGGTCCGCGCCGACGCGACGCTCGCCCGTGCGGTGCTGTTCGCCGACGACGAGATCGACGACCTCGACCGCGAGCTGACCGCGACCCTGCAACGACGCCGTTCGCGAGCATACCCGAGTGGCTCGATGCCATCCTCCAGCTGCTACAGGTGTCGCGCTTCATCGAGCGCGTCGCCGACCACGCGACGAGCATCGCCGAGGACGTGATCTACATGATCGAGGGCGAGATCCCGCGGCACTCGGTCAAGCGCGCCGTGGCCGAGGCGATGGGGCTGAGCGGCGGAGCAGGCGGGACCGGCGGGACCGGCGAGGCCGGCGCTGCCCAGCGAACAGAGGATTGACGAGGCGGGGCGGGCGGGGGCGCAGGCGCCCCCGCCCGCCCCGCCCGCCTCGGTCAGGCCTTTTCGGAGCGCGGGTAGAGCACCGAGAAGGTGACGAAGAACGCGGCCAGCAGCACTAGGAACACCCAGCCCACGCGCGGCGTCGTCGAGGCCTGCCAGATCAGCCGGTAGCCGAGCGCGATGGTGGCGACGAACGTGAACACGATCTCCATCTGCACCACGATGCGGTGCCGGAGAGGATCTCGCGCGGCCAGCAGCGAGCCCACACCGAGGCAGATCATGGTCGCCCCCAGCAGCTTCACGATGGTGTAGTCGTACCACCACCAATGGATCCAGCGGGCGGCCGTTCCCACGAAGAAGAGCGCCGGCAGCCCGACCAGCATGGCGACGACGAAGTGGCTGACGAGCGCCCAGCGGCAGGCGTTGTTGCGCGATGACATGCTGACCCTCCCGAGAAGCGGACCCGGCGCGTTCGCGGCAACGCTACTCCTTGCCCTCGGCCGGGGCAACGAACGGGGCGGGCAGGCGATGGGCGGCGCCCGAGACGAGGACGAAGGCGGGCGCTACTGGGCGGTGACCGTCACCGATGCGCTGTGACCCTCGGCCAGGCCCAGGCTCGCGGACGCCGGGACCCGCAGGCGCAGTGTCGTGGCGCCGGCAACGGCCGCCCAGTCGATCGAGCACGTGCCGCTGCCGCCGAGCTTGGCGCTGACGGAGTCCTTCCAGCCCGATGCGGTCTTGGTCTGCAGCCACACCGTCGATCCGGCCAGGGCGAGCGGCGCGACCGTGCCCGTGAAGGTCACTTTGTCGCCGGTCGCGACCGTATCTGACGATGCCTGTACGGTGACGTGCGAACGCACGGTCACGGTGGTGTGCGCCGAGATCGCGGTGTTGCCCATCGGGGTGACCGACGTGATGTAGTACTCGGTCGTCTTGAGCGGCGTGACCTTGGCGGCATAGTCGGTGGAGCGCACGGTGTAGCCCCCGACGGACTCCGTAGCCGCCGTGACGGTGGCGCTGCTTGTCGACCAGGAGCCGCCCGCCGGCTTGCGATGCAGGGTGATCTTGGCGCCGCTGGCGATGGCCGGGTAGCGGGTGCCGCTGAGCGTGAGCGCCGACCCGTAGTCGATGCTCTTGTGGGTGGCGGCCGAGGGCGAGATCGACTGCGAGATGAAGTACGCCCAGGTGTCGCGTAGCCCCAGCCGCGCGCGCAGCGTGGCGCCGTCGACGGCCGTGTAGCCGTTCGCACCGATCTCGAGTGCCTTCACGATCCGCGGCGACGTGCCGCGCTTGACGGCGTACACGGCGCGCAACGCACCCTTCGAGAAGCCCAGCGAGCTCGCCAGCGACGACGGCGTACGCCGCATCGGGCTGCCCCACGTGTGGTACGGCGACACTTCGTAGGGGTCAGGCACGCCTTTCAGATAGGGGACCGGCGAGGCGCCCGTCCAGACGTTCTCGATGTTCTCGGTGTGTCCGCCGGAGGTCGAGAAGAAGAACGCGGTGATCGGCGAGCCGTTGTACTTGGGGACGATCCCCCGGGTCGCGTCGACCGCCTGGTTGGTCGTGGTCGGCCTCGCCGTCGGCGCCGCCGTAGTACTGGCTCGACGTCGTGCAGTAGACGTCGAAGGGACCGGACGAGCCGATCGCCCTGTAGGCATACGAGCGAGCGGCGACGGCCTGGGCCTTGAGCGCCTCGGCCGGCCACGACGACGGTGACTCGCACGGCACGACGCCGTACAGGTAGCTCTCGAGCGGCAGCGAGTTGACGACCATGAGTCCGTCGGTGAAGTGGACTACCCGCAGGGTCCCGCGATAGCGCCCGACATGAGCCGTTCTCGTTGGCGTTGAGCAGCTTCAGCTTGCTGGAGCCGGCGGCGAAGGTGACGGGCGAGGCCGGGTGCCACGTGTGCGAACCGGCGCGCAGCAGGTAGCGGCCGTTGGACCAGCTGGTCACGGCGGTGACGCTCCCCGGCGATGTGCACGGTCTTGGCGCCCCAGGTGGCGCTGAAGCCGGCTCGCTGCGGTGACGCTGGCCGACGACAGGCCGCGGTTGAGCAGCACCCTGATCGTACGGTTGTCGACCTTGCCCAGCGTCACGCCGGTGTAGTAGTGCTGGATGATCTGCGTCGTAGGTGAAGCCGTGCCGGGCATAGCCGTCGGCCCCGTACTGGCTCATGCCGATGCCGTGGCCCCAGCCGCGACCCTCGATGGCGAACGTGGTCTGCGGTGGCCGCGCCGCTCGGCGGCGCGAGCGCGAGCATGGCGACGAGCGCCGTCGCGAGCACGGCGAGCACGCGCGGCAGCGGGCTCGTCAGCGGGCCGGCCGCGGGCCGGCGAGAGGATCTCTTGGGGATGTGATACGAGGGCCGATCATCGGCACGTCTCTCAGTGTGGCGGAAACCTTCTTGATGCTACGACCCCAGCGCGGCGACGACAAGCGCGGGCGATCCGTGCGGTCCTTCTCTGGTACGCTGTCGGCAGGAGATACCCTTTTGATGTAGTCGGCAGGCTGCGACTACGCACGGCGTCGAGGGGTTGACGGCCGTTGCGACGAATCCTGTAGGGTCTCAAGGGCTTCCGAATCCGGTCGACACTGAAGGAAGACATGGTCCCACGGAAGACAAGCACTCAGGCGGCGGACGCTCGGCGGCACCACGGGCGGCGGTGGTCGGCGAGCGCGCTGGCGGCAGTGTGCCTGGCCGCGGCGGCCGCCGGCGCGCTCGCCTTCGCCCCCGCCGCCGAGGCCAAGACCTACTCCGACGTGCCGAGCACGTTCTGGGCACGCACCCAGATCTCGTGGATCACCAACCAGGGCCCCGACGGCGACAGGGTGCTCGACGACTACACCGGCGTGTTCAAGCCCAACCAGGCCATCACGCGTGAGCAACTCGCGCAAGGCGCTCGTGCTCGCGTCGGGCCATCAGAACGACCAGGTCACCCCGGTCAAGCTGGCCGACGTCAAGACGACCGACCCCTACGCCCGGTACATCCAGATCGCCGTCCACCTGGACTTCATGACCCCCTACAAGGACGGCTTCCATCCCACCGCCGCGGTGCTGTCCTGGCAGGCGGACCGCGCTACGGTGCGCATGATCAAGACGCTCAACCCGACGAGCGATTGGAAATGCCTGAGCGCCATGAACCCGGCCTCGTGGCAACCCAACGACGGCTGGAAGACCGGGGCGCCGCGCTACTTCGCAAGCGAGGTCGTGGCGCGCTCGCTGGGACTGCGCTACAACCACTCGTCGACCACCGACAAGCAGGAGGTCTCGCCCTGCCAGGCGATCGGCCGCGACGAGATCGCCTACATCCTCTACCAGGCGCTGCACCTGTCGTCGTGGCGCATCGCGGCGCTCGCCAACTACGACTCCGTGACGCTGCCGAAGCTGACCGACCGGCAGAAGCAGATCGTCAAGTTCGCCTTCAAGTACATCGGCTACCCCTACGTGTGGGGCGGCGAGTACCCCACGACCGACTCGCCGTACGGCACGCAGGCCCACGGCGGTTTCGACTGTTCGGGCTTCGACTGGTGGGTCATGAAGATCCACTTCGGCTACACCATCAACGAGCGCGTCGCGGCCGACATGGCGCGCGTCGCCAAGCCGCGCATCACGCGCGCCAAGCTCGTGCCCGGTGACCTCATCTTCTTCGGACCGAACGGCCCCAAGTCGAGCGCGTCGTCGATCTACCACGCGGCGCTCTACCTCGGCAACGGCTGGTTCATCCACGCGACCGGCTCACTCGACGGAGTCGGGCTCTCGTCGATCACCTGGGATTCGTACTACAAGGCGGCCTTCGCCTGGGGCCGGCGCGTGCTGAAGGCGGGCGAGTTCACCCCGCCGGCGGCGCTGCTGCCGGCCTCCGCGGTGCCCGGCGCGCCGCTGCCCGTCGCGACTCCGACCGCGCCTGAGCCGGTGCCCACGCCGACCGCCACGACTCCCGGACCGACCGTCAGCCCCGGGGAGACACCATGAGACGGACCCTGACTCTCGCCGTCTTCGTCGCGGCGATCGCGATCGCGGTGCTGCTGGCCGCGCAGCGGGCCCATTCACTCGACGCCGGCGTCGACGGCACCGCCCCCGTCGGCTCGGTGTCGCTGCCGGCGGTCGTGCCGTCGGTCCATGTCCAGCTCACGCTCAAGTTGCGCGACCCCGAATCGGGCCTGGATGCGGTGCGGGCGAGCAACGACGGGTCGCTGTGGGGCGACTGGCAGGCGCCGCCCGCGCCGTCGCCGACCGGCAAGGTCCTGCTCGATTGGGACCTGGCCGCGGGCGACGGCGCCAAGACGGTGACCGTCGAGGCGCGCAACAACGCGGGGCTGGTGGCGAGCTTCACGGCGACCACTACGCTCGACACCGTGGCGCCGACTCTGATCTCGACGGAGCCGGCGGGCGGGGCGGCTCTTGCCGCCCCGCCCGCCTCGTTCGTCCTGCACTACTCCGAGCCGCTGGCGTCGCCGCCGCTGCCCACGGCCACGCTGCCGGGTGTCGCGGTGTCGAGCGTCGCCGTGGCGGGCAGCGACGTGACCGTCACCCCGGTCGTGAAGGCCTTCGTGCCGACCAGCTCCTACACGCTGACCGTCGACGGCGTCCGCGACCCCGCCGGCAACGCCGCGGCGCCGGCGGTCCTGGACTTCTCGACCGATCCCTGGCCCGCCACGCTCAAGCTCGCAGCCTCCGCGGCCACCGTCACCTACGGCGCGAGCGTCACCCTGAAAGGTTCGATCGTGCCCGCCGGCGCGGCCGTCGCGCTCGAGGCCAAGGCGGTCACGGCCGGCGACTTCTCGCCGCTTGCAGACCTCACCGCGGGCACGACCGGGCGGTTCAACATCACGGTGCAGCCGGCGGCCACGACGACGTATCGCGCTGCTTTTGGCGACGACCAGCACTACCTCGCTGCCGGCGCGACCGTCGACGTGCGGGTGCGGCCGAAGCTGACGTTCACGACGCCGCCCGGGTTCTGGCTGGGCCAGACGCGGACCTTCAAGGGGACGGTGGCGCCGGCGCAGCCGGGCGCCACCGTCACGATCCAGCGCTACCGCGGCGGCACGTGGGTCGACTGGCGCACGCCCACACTCGACGCGTCGTCGGCGTTCGTCGAACGATGGAAACCGACCGCCTACGGCATCTCGAAGTTCCGTCTGGTCATGCCCGCCGGTGTCGATCTCACGCGCGCCGTCACCACGGCTCGCCGCGTAGTCGTCAACAACCCCAACCCGCACCACATCTCGGTCCTCTACAAGCACTTCATCGTCGTCGACCTGAGCGAGTGCCATCTCTACTACTACGAGACCGGTCGCGTCGTGAAGATCTTCGACTGCGTGGTGGGCAAGCCGTCGACGCCGACGCCGATCGGTCAGTGGACGGTCTACCAGAAGGTGGTCGGCATGTGGGGGCCGTACGGACCCTTCACGATGTGGTACCACTACCCGTACCACTTCGGCATCCACGGCACCAACGAACCCAACCTGCTGAGCCTGTTCCCGCGGCACTTCTCGCACGGCTGCACGCGGCTGTCCAATCCGCACATCTCGTGGCTGTTTCCCCGGGTGCCGGTCGGGACGCCCGTGCGCAACATCAGGTAGGCGCTGTCGCGCCGGCCGCCGCGGCGCCGGGCTATCGGCTCCAGCGCAGCCACATGGCGGGCTCCGCGACCGGACGGGTCCTGAACCCGTAGCGTTCGTAGAAGCCCGCCTTGCCTTCGGCCGCGAACAGCCCCACCAATGCGTTGGCCGGGCAGTTGGCGTCGAGCCAGGTCAGCACCGAGCGCATCAGCCGTTCGCCGATGCCCCTGTGCTGGTAGGCGGGCAGCACGACCACGTCCTGCAGATAGACATACACACCGCCGTCGCCGACCAGGCGCGCGCAGCCCACGGCTCTGCCGTCGACGACGGCACAGACCGCAAAGAGGCTGCGCGCCAGCGCGCCGGCAAGCACGCCGTCGTCGGCGGGCAGTTCGCCGACCCAGCCCACGGCGCGGTGCAGTGCGCGCAGCTCATCGGCGGTGGGCGGGCGCTCGTCGAGCGTGACGACGGCGTCTGGCCCCGGGGCTGCGTCGCTTGCGCCCTCCGTGCATGTCGGGCTGACCGCCCTTGCAGCGTCCTCCACTCGAGGGTCGCCCCAGCGCATGATGCCGGCGCCCTGCCAGCGGAATCCGAAGCGCTCGTAGAACGGCGCCCGGTCCGCGCCGGTGAGCAGCTCGACGGCGGCGCCGGGCGGCGTCGCGCGCGCCAGCCAGGCCGTGAGCGCCTCCATCAGACGCCGCCCGGCGCCGCGCCCCTGCCAGGCCGGCAGCACAGCGACCTCTTCGATCGAGAAGTGCAGTCCTCCGTCGCCGACGACCCGGGCGCAGCCGACGCACTCGCCGGAGTGTACGGCACAGACCGCGAAGAGGCTGTTGGCGAGCGCTTGTTCGAGCACTGGTTCGTCATGCGCGGCCAGCTCGTGCCAGCCCACGGCGCGGACGATCCGCGCGAACTCGGCGACCGTCGGCGGCCGCTGCTCCACGGCGAACTCGGTCATCGGCCCTCGAACCGGCCGGCGAAGCCGGCCGCGTTCACTTCGCGAGCCCCTGGTACTGGCGCTCGTAGTAGCGCTTCCACTCGCCCGACTTGATCTTCTCCCACCACGCGCGGTTGTCGCGGTACCAGTCGATGGTCTGCGCCAGGCCCTCCTTGTAGTCGACGCGGGGCTCCCAGCCGAGGGCGCGGACCTTGGAGCAGTCGACGAGTAGCGGCGATCGTGGCCGGCACGATCCGTCGACCCAGCGGATCATCTCGTCGCCGAGCCCCAGATCGAGCGAGCATCGCCCGGGTGAGGTCGATGTTGGCGACCTCGTTGCCGCCGCCGACGTTGTAGATCTCGCCGTCGACGCCCTGTCGCAAGCACCAGGTCGATGGCGCGGCAGTTGTCGTCGACGTAGATCCAGTCGCGCACGTTGCGACCGTCGCCGTAGACGGGCACCGGCTGGCCGTCGAGCAGGTTGGTGACGAACAGCGGGATGATCTTCTCGGGGTACTGGTAGGGGCCGTAGTTGTTGGAGCTGCGCGTGATCACGACCGGCGTGCCGTAGGTGCGCCGGTAGGCGAGCACCAGCAGGTCGCCGCCGGCCTTGCTGGCCGAGTACGGGCTCGAGGGCCGCAGCGGATCGGTTTCGACCGACGCGCCCTCGAGCACGTCGCCGTAGACCTCGTCGGTCGAGATCTGCAGGAAGCGCGGCGACGCCGTGGGCACGCACGGCCTCGAGCAGGACGTGCGTGCCGAGCACGTCGGTGCGGATGAAGTCCTCGGGGCCGCTGATCGAGCGGTCGACGTGGGTCTCGGCGGCGAAGTTGACGATCGCGTCGGCGCCGGCGGCGACCTGCGTCGACGATCGCCGGGTCGCAGATGTCGCCCTTGACGAACGAGTAGCGCGGATCGCCGGCCACGTCGGCGAGGTTGTCGAGGTTGCCCGCGTAGGTGAGCTTGTCGAGGACGACGACCTCGTCGTCGCCATGGTCGCGCAGCAGATGGCGCACGAAGTTCGAGCCGATGAACCCGGCGCCGCCGGTGACCACGATCCTCATCTGCATCCTCCCTCGCCCGGTGCGGTCGGCGGGCGGCGGCGCGCAGCGCCGCCGCCTTCATCGCCCGTCGAGCAGTTCGTCCATGACGGCCGCCACCCCGTCGTGCCAGGACGGCAGCCGCGGTATGCGCCGCTCGCTGGCGAGCGCCGAGAACGGCGGCCGCGGCGCCGGCCGGCCGGCCTCGGCGGTGGTGATCGGTGCGACCTCGACCGGCAGGCCGGCCAGCGGCCACGATCTCGCGCGCGAGCTCGCACCAGCTGCAGGCGCCGCCGCCGGCCATGTGGTAGACGCCTGGGCCGAGGCCGCCGGCCAGCGCCTCGACGACGGCGGCGGCGAGATGGCCGGCGTAGGTCGGCGAGCCGACCTGGTCGTCGACGACGCGCAGCGGCTTCACGGCGCGAAGCGGCGGCGGCGGCGCGCTCGCGCGCCGCCGCCAGGATCGTCTTGACGAAGTTGCGCCCGGTCGCCGAGAACAGCCAGGCCGTGCGCACCACCGTGCCGTGCGGCCAGGCGAGCGTCTCGCGCCTCCTGGGCGAGCTTCGTGCGGCCGTAGGCGTTCAGCGGGTTGGTCTCGTCGTGCTCGACGTACGACGCGCCCTTGCGGCCGTCGAAGACGTAGTCGGTCGAGAACGACACGAGCTGGGCGTGCGTGCCGCGGACGGCGGCCACCAGGTTGCGCGTGCCGAGCGCGTTGACGGCGTACGCCGTCGGTTCGTCGCGCTCGGCGCCGTCGACGTCGGTGTAGGCGGCGGTGTGCAGCACGATGTCGGGCCGAAAGCCCTGCACGAGCGGCGCGCACGCCGGCGGCGTCGCGCAGGTCGAGGGCCTCCTCGCGGGCGACGAAGACCTCGCCGTCGAGCAGCGGTTCGAACGCGGTGGCGAGCTGCCCGCCGCCGCCGGTGAGAAGCCAGCGGGTGGCGGGACTCAAGGGGTCTGTCGCGTGAGGCTGCGCTTTCAGCGCAGCCTCACGCCCCAGTCGTAGGGGATCTGGTCGGTGTCGTGGGGCAGCTCGTCCTGATCGGGGTCGTCGTACTTGTAGACCTCGGTCGGCGCGTTGACGATGAACGCCTCCTCGGCGCTCACGCACTTCCAGCCATGGTGCACCTCGGGCGGCACCCGCACGAGCAGGGGGTTGTGTTCGCCCAGGAAGAATTCGTCGATGCGGCCGTGCGTGGACGAGCCCTCGCGGCCGTCGTAGAGCACGAGCTTGATCATGCCCTTCACGCAGACGATGTTGTCCCACTGCACATGGTGCAGGTGCCAGCCCTTGACCACGCCCGGCAGCGTGGTCGTCATGTAGAGCTGACCGAACCGCAGGAACAGCTCGTCGTCCGAGCGCAGGCACTCCATCAGCCGGCCGCGCTCGTCGGGGATCACGCGCAGCTTCTTGGTCATCACGCCGTCGATCATGCCGTCCCCCTGCCCTGTTCGGACTTGATTGCGCTGCACCGGCCGCATGACCGGGCCCGGCTAGACCACACCGATCTGGCTCGAGTCGCCCACCATGAAGCGGTAGGCGACCGGGCGTCCATCGGTGCGACAGATCGTGACGTTCTTCCCGATGAGGCTGTCGCACAATCGAGCGTTGAGGCCGGAGATGCGGCTGTTCTCGAGGATGATGGAGTGCTCGATCTCGGCGTGGTCGACGACGACGCCGTGATAGATCGAGGTGTACGGGCCGATGAAGGCGTCGCTCAGGTCGCAGCCGTCGCCGATCGTGACCGGACCACGGACTGTGCAGCGCGTGAGCTTGCTGCCCTCACCGACCACGACCGCCCCTTCGATCAGGGAGTCGATGGACTCGCCGCGCACGTCGCGCTCGATCGTGCTCAGGATGAGGCGGTTGGCCTCGAGCATGTCCTCGAGCTTGCCGGTGTCCTTCCACCAGCCGGTGACGACGTGCGGCTCGACGTGCAGCCCGCGGTCGACCATGTCCTGGATGGCGTCGGTGATCTCGAGCTCGCCGCGGGCCGAGGGCGAGATCGCGAGCACGCTGTCGAAGATCTTCGCCGTGAAGAGGTACACGCCGACGAGCGCCAGGTCGCTCTTGGGCTCGGCCGGCTTTTCGACCAGCCGCACGACGACGCCGTCGGCGATCTCGGCCACACCATAGGACTGAGGGTCGGTCACGTGCTGGAGCAGGATCAGGGCATCGGGCCGCGCACGCGCGGAACCGCTCGACGAAGGGCACGATGCCGTCCTTGAGCAGGTTGTCGCCGAGATACATGACGAAGGGAGTGTCGCCGAGGTAGTCCCGTGAGATGAGCACCGCGTGCGCGAGCCCGAGCGGCGACTCCTGGTGGATGTAGGTGACCCGCAGGCCGAAGTGCTCGCCCGTGCCGACCGCGGCTTCGACTTCGGCATGCGTGTCGCCTACCACGATGCCGACCTCGTCGATGCCGGCCTGCCGCATGGCCTCGAGACCGTAGAAAAGGATCGGTTTGTTGGCGACGGGGACGAGCTGCTTGGCCGAGGTATGGGTGATGGGGCGCAATCTCGTGCCGGCGCCGCCGCTGAGGATGAGCCCCTTCACGATGCCCCCCCGGCCGACGCCGTCGGCCTAGATCGTCTCGTAGTCGTCGAGCTCGTCGTCGGTCTCGGTCGAGATGAGATCGAGGACGTTGTGCTCGTCGACGGCCTTGCCCATGAAGACGACGCTGGTCTTGTCGAGAGGGCCCACCCAGAGGGTGACCCTGTCGCCCGGAGAGAACAGGACGGGACGCCCGTCGCGCAGCACATTGGTGAGTGTGGAGTGCTCGACGTCGCGTGTCACTTCGGCCGAATCGATCGGTTCGGGCTCGGCGTCGTTGACCTGCAGACGGGGCTGTCTGTCGTTGTCGATATTCACGTCCGGCGATTATAGCAGCAACACTCCCGGCGTCGGTGTCCCTTGCAATCGGCGTCGGCTAGGCTAAGCTCACCGTGTCGAACGACGTTCGAGCGGCACGTGGTGAGACCGTGGGGGTCGTCAGCACAGGCAACGCGTACGCAGTGCGCGCTGCCTGACGCATTTTCATTCGTGCTCCCCTTCTTCACCCGGACCGGCCGGCGTCGCCGCGTCCGCCAGGACGAAAGACAAGGGGAGGTCACTATGGTGGGGAACGCCCGGTCATTCAGGGGGAACAGCCGCTGGTTGCTGCTCTCGGTCATGCTTCTGCTGCTGATCGGCCTCGTGTGGGGTCTCGCGGGTGCGTTCGGCTCGAGCTCCAGCCCTTCGCCTGCCGCGGGCAAGGTCATCCTGCGAGTCGGTTGGGTCAACGACCCCGACAACCTCAACCCGTTCATCGGGTACGAATCGTCCTCATTCGAGATCTGGCACCTCAACTACGACATGCTCGTGGGCTACAAGGCATCCGATGGATCGCCGGCACCCGAGCTTGCCGAGTCGTGGGAGACCTCGAGCGACGGCAAGACCTGGACGTTCCACCTGCGGCACGGCATCTCGTGGCAGGACGGGGTGCCGTTCACGGCCAGTGACGTTGCCTTCACCTTCAACTACATCGTCGACAATGCGACGGATCTGGCCGCGATGTCGGCCTACACCAACCTCATCAAGCACGTCAACGTGGTCGACCCCTACACGGTCGAGTTCGTGTGCAGCAAGCCCAAGGCGAACATGCTGCGCATGTGGGTGCCGGTGCTACCGGAGCACATCTGGAGCAAGGTGCCGGCCAAGGATGCGGGCAGCAAGTACCAGAACAAACCGCCGATCATCGGCACGGGCCCGTTCCAGACGGTCGAAGTCAAGAAGGGCGAATTCGTGCGCATGGAGGCCAACCCGCACTATTGGCGGGCCAAGCCGACCATCCAGGAGATCCTCTTCCAGACCTACACGAATGCCGACACCATGGCGCAGGAACTCAAGGCCGGCACGCTCGACGTCGCCTATTCGATCCCGAGCGCCCAGTTCAAGCAGATCGGGGCCACGCCAGGCCTCAAGGCCATCGAGTACAACACCAAGGCCTGGGAGTACCTCGACTTCAACTGCTACAACGATCCGGCGTCGCTCGGCAACCCCGTGCTCAAGGACGTGAAGTTCCGTCAGGCCGTGAGCTGGGCGATCGATCGCCAGAAGCTCTGTGACCTGGCCTGGAACGGCCATGCCACCCCGGGCACGACGATGATGCCGCCCGACGTCTGGCCGGCCAACTGGAACGCTCACTACGAACCGACCGCGGCCGAGAAGTTCGGCTTCGACTTGAACAAGGCCAAGGCGATGCTCGATGCCGCGGGCTACAAGGACACGAACGGCGACGGCATCCGCGACTACAAGGGCAAGCCCATCAAGCTGCGCCTCTGGGCGCGCAGCGAGTCGACCTCAAGCCAGACCGAGGGCAAGCTCATCGCCGGCTGGTTCAGCGACCTTGGCCTGAAGATCGACTACCAGGTGATGGACGACGGCGTCATCTCCGAGAAGCTCTACAACGCCACCAACGGCGGCAACACCTACGCTCCCGACTTCGACATGTACATCTGGGACTGGGTGGGCTACGCCGACCCGGGCGACACGCTGGTGAGCTTCACGACAGATCAGATCTGGATGTGGAACGACACCAACTGGTCGAACAAGGAGTACGACACCCTGGCCGTCGCGCAGCAGAGCGAGATGGATCCCGCCAAACGCCTCGCGATGATCCACCGCATGCAGGAGATCTTCTACGTCGACGCGCCCGAGGTGATCCTCGACTACCCGAAGGACCTCGAGGCCTACAACGTCGACAAGTGGCAGGGCTGGGTGCGCTACAACGGCGGCGCAGTGATCTACTCGAACGACAACATCGACTCGTATCTGTTCCTCAAGCCGATGGAGAAGGCAGCCTCCAGCAACTCGAGCACGCTGCTGACCGCGGGCATCGTGATCGCCGCGGTCCTCGTGATCGGCATCGTCGGCTTCGTCATGATGCGCCGGCGTCCGCACGCGGTCGAGGAGTAGACCGGCAACCGGCCCGGGGCGGGGGCGGCGTCAGCCGCCCCCGCCCCGGCCGTTCTTGCCCGTCGGTCCCGTCGCACCGGCTTGAACCCACAGTGAGCAGGGAGTTAACTAGCAGCGTACGGACAGTACCTGCGTGACGGAGCGTAGGGTCTTGGGGCGTCCCAACGAAGGGGGAAGAGCAATGCGAGTACCAATCCGTGGCCTTTCGCGACGGCGCGTGGTCGTCGCCGCTGTGGCCGCACTTCTTGTCGCCGGTCTGGTCTGGGGTCTCGCCGGGGCACTGGCGACCAGCAGCAGCCCGGCGCCGGCCGGCAAGGTCGTGCTCAAGCTCGGCATGACCAACATCCCCGACAACCTCAACCCGTTCGTCGGCCAGATGTCGGCGTGCTACGAGATCTGGTCGCTCAACTACGACCTGATGGTCGGCTTCGACCAGGGTACGTATGGTCACAGCCAGGGCACCTCCGCCGTCGGTCTTGCAGACCGCTGGACGATCTCGGACGGCGGCAAGACCTGGACGTTCCACATCCGGCCGAACATGAAGTGGCAGGACGGGGTGCCGCTGACCTCCAAGGACGTCGCTTTCACGTACAACTACGTGATCAAGAACCAGCTCTCCAACTACACCCTCTACACGAACTTCATCAAGTATCCGGTCGAGGCGCCCGACCCCGAGACCGTCGTCTTCCACTGCACCAAGCCCAAGGCCAACATGCTCAACATGTGGGTCTACATCGTGCCCGAGCACATCTGGAGCTCGGTGAGCGGCAAGGCGGCCGGCAACAGCTATCAGGTGAACGCGCCGATCATCGGCAGCGGACCGTTCCAGCTCACCGACTACAAGAAGAGCAACTACGCGGTCATGAAGGCCAACCCGAATTACTGGGGAGGCAAGCCGAAGATCGACGAGGTCGACTTCATCTACTACCAGAACGCCGACACCATGGCGCAGGAGCTCAAGGCCGGCACGCTGCAGGGCGCCTGGGGGATCCTCGAGGCGCAGTACCGCTCGATGCAGAACGACCCGACCTACAAGCCGCTGGCCTACACCGATCCTGAGCTCGACGAGCTGGGGTTCAACTGCTACCAGGGTCAATCGCTGGGCAACCCCGTGCTGAAGGACTGGAAGTTCCGCCAGGCCCTGCAGTGGGCGGTCGACCACAACAAGCTCGTCCAGATCGCCTACGGCGGACTGGCGCAGCCGGCGACGACCATCCTTCTCTCCAACTTCTGGACCAGTCCCGACTGGCATTGGCAGCCGCCCGCAGACCAGGCCTACACGTTCGACTTGAAGAAGGCCGGCGACGCGCTCACGGCGGCGGGCTATCCGCTGAAGAACGGCAAGCGCGTCGACAAGACGGGCAAGCCCATCACCCTGCGCCTCTGGACCCGCTCTCAGTCCCAGGCCAGTCAGAGCGCCGGCAAGCTGATCGCCGGGTGGTTCGACCAACTCGGTCTCACCATCAAGCTGTCGGTGATGGATGACGGCGCCATCATGGACGGCCAGTACAACATGAAGGGCAACACCTTCGTGCCGAACTACGACCTGTTCCTGTGGGGCTGGGGCGGCGATCCCGATCCCAACTTCATGCTGAGCGTCTTCACGACCGACCAGATCAACAGCTGGAGCGACAGCGCCTGGTCGAACAAGGAATACGACAAGTTGTTCCTCGAGCAGCAGACGACGGTCGACCCGGCCGCGCGCAAGGCGATCATCGATCGCATGCAGCAGATCATCTACCAGCAGACGCCGTACATCCCGACCACGTATCCCAAGTCGGTCGAGGCCTACAACTACGCCAACTGGGCCGGCTGGACGTCCACCCCGAGCAAGGGTGGTGGCGTCTTCTTCACCTCGCCGGTCGTGGCCAGCTACATGACCGTGCATCCCGCGGGTGCGGCGGCCACCAAGTCGAGTTCGAAGGGCGTGCTCATCGGAGTCATCGTGGCGATCGTCGTGGTGATCATCGTGATCGCGCTGGTCGTGGCCCTCAGGGGACGCGGCAAGACGGTCGAAGAGTCGACGTGATCGGCCTGATCTAGGGCATCGTTCGCCCCTCGAGGGCGGACAGAGCCGGGGCGGGGTGCGGCGGAAGCCGCACCCCGCCCCCTTCTCTTGTGACTTTCGTGCGGTCGGCGAGCGGCGTCAGGCGGGCCGGGCCGCCCAGGCGAGATAGGGCCGCCACGAATCGTGGATGTGGTCGACCTCCATGAACACGAAGCTGAAGGGCTCGGGGGCGCGCGGCTTGCGGGCGAGACACAGGTCGCCCGCGGGCAGCAGGCGGTCGCCCTTTCTGAGGTTGCAGGGCGCGCAGGACGTGACGACGTTGTCCCAGGAGTCGCCGCCGCCCTTCGAGCGCGGCACCACGTGGTCGACGGTGAGGTGCTTCTGACTGCCACAGTACTGGCAGCGGAACTCGTCGCGGGCGAACACGGCGCGGCGCGAGATGCGCTTGGTGGCGGCGCGCGGCACCGCGACGAAGGTGCGCAGCCTGATCACGTGGGGCGCACTGAACGTGCGTCGCTCCGAGTGGACGAGACGGCCGGACTGTTCGACGATCTCGGCCTTGTCCTTGAGCATGAGCACGATCGCACGGCGCAGCGAGCAGACGTTGAGCGGCTCATACGTGTTGTTCAACACCAGGACCTTGAGCATCGGCCACATAGTAGCACGACGGCGGAGGCACACCAGGCACGGCGGGCAGGCCGCCGCAGCCCCGCGGCTCGGTCGGCCCAGGTCGCCGGGGTAGACTGTCATCCATGGATAGCCTGTTCAGCGCCTCGGACGAGCAGATCGCTCGCGGCGCGCCGCTCGCGGCGCGCATGCGTCCCCGGTCCTTGAGCGAGTTCGTGGGCCAAGCGGAGATCGTGGGACCGGGGACCGTGCTGCGCGCCGCCGTCGAGCGGCGCGAGCTGTTCTCGATGATCTTCTGGGGGCCGCCGGGCTCGGGCAAGACGACCCTGGCGCGGGCCATCGCCGCCGAGACGAGCGCGCGGTTGACGCAGCTCTCGGCCGTCAGTTCGGGCACCGCCGACGTGCGCGCTGCGATCAAGGCCGCGCGCGAGGCGCGCGGCCTTTCGGCGCAGCGCACCATCCTGTTCATCGATGAGATCCACCGCTTCAACAAGGCCCAGCAGGACGCCCTGCTGCCGGCGATCGAAGACGCGCTCGTCTACCTGATCGGCGCCACCACCGAGAACCCGTACTTCGAGGTCAACTCGGCGCTGCTCAGCCGCTGCCAGCTCTACCGCTTCGCGCCGCTCAGCGACGACGATGTCAGCTCGATCGTGACGCACGCCCTCGGGGACCGCGAGCGCGGCTTGGGCGAGCTCGGTCTATCGCTGGCCGACGGCGCCCTGGCGTTCCTCGCCGAGGTGGCGCACGGCGACGCGCGGGTCGCGCTCAACGCCGTCGAGACGGCGGTGCGTTCGCGCGGACTCAAGGCCGGCGCCGCTCCAGGGGCCGTCATCGGCGTGGCCGATCTCAAAGATGCGGCCCAGAAGAAGCCCCTCAGCTATGACCGTGAGGACGCCCACTACGACACGATCTCGGCCTTCATCAAGTCGATGCGCGGCAGCGACCCGGATGCCGTCGAGTACTACCTGGCGGCCATGCTCGCCGGCGGCGAGGACCCGAAGTTCATCGCGCGGCGCATCATCATCTTCGCGAGCGAAGATGTCGGCAACGCCGATCCGCGGGCGCTCGAGATCGCCGTGGCGGCTGCGCGCGCCGTCGAGTTCGTCGGCCTGCCGGAGTGTCGCATCAACCTGAGCCAGGCGGCGTTGTACATGGCGCTCGCGCCCAAGAGCAACGCCGCCTACAAGGCCGTCGACGCCGCTCTGGCCGACGTCGAGCGGCGTGGCAACGAGCCGCCGCCCGCGCACCTGCGCGACGCGAACTACCGTGGCGCAAAGGATTTGGGGCATGGCAAGGGGTACAAGTACCCGCACTCGTTCGGGGGCTGGGTCGAGCAGCAGTACCTGCCTGACGCGCTCGCGGGTGCGCGCTACTTCGAGGCGCAGCGCGGTGTGGAGCTCGAGCGAGCGCGCCGCCTCGACGAGCTCAAGCGGAGCCGGCGGCAAGCCGGCGACGACTCCGGCCCGTCGCGGCCGGCGCAAGACGAAACGAAGGAGAAGCCATGACCGCCGGCACCATCGTGACCCTGATCGTGGTGACCGTCGTGCTCATCGCTGCGGTGGTCGTGGCCTACTCGATCGCCGTCCGCACGAAGCGCAGTCTCGAGAGCCCGGCGACGCCGCTCGCGCCACACGCTGCGGTGACCGTGCCGCTGTCCGAAACGAGCGCCGCCAGTCTCGCTCATCTTTCGCGCGAACCGATCCTGCTCAAGCAGTCGACCACGGGTGTGCGCGTGCAGCTCGACAATCGCCCGCTGGTGCCGCTCGCCATCCTGACGGACACGGCAGCGGCCGCTGCCCTTCGTGAGATCGTCGCGCGGGCGAGCCGCGAGTACGGCGCCCAGTGGACGGTACTGGTGACGCCGGCCGAGACGATGGCGCCGGGGGCCTCGGGCACGATCAACTTGCGGCGCCTGGCGTGAGGATCGAGACCCGTCGGGCGCAGTTCCTGACGGGGTGTATACCAAGCTGTACACTGTTAAAGGAACATCCTGCTTCTGTCGAAGAACACTCCGCCGACCCACTGCGCTGGGAGGGCGGCGAACCGCTGGGGCGTCAAGGAGGCTTTCCATGGGACGGCTAGTGAGATTCTTGCTGGGCTTGACCATCGGCGCGGGTGCCGCGCTGCTCGTCACGCCCAAGACCGGGCGTGAGATGCGCGACATGCTCGCCGGCCCAGAAGCCCGCAGCCTCATGCCGGCGCGCGTCGCCGAGCTGATGAAGCCTCGCGACGAGTCCGCCGGCGACTACAGTTGGCCGACGCCCGTGGCCGACGAACCGGCGTGGACCGAGCCGGCGGCAGCCGTTGTAGTCGACGAGGTCGTCGTGGCCGAGCCCGTGGCCTCGGTCGATGAGGCGCCGGCGCCGATCGACGAGCCTGCCATCGCCGTCGACGAGCCGGTCTTTGTCGAGCCCGCGCCTCCCGTGGCCGTCGAAGAGCCTCCCGTGGCCGTCGAAGAGCCTTTCGTTGCGGTCGAAGAGCCCCCCCTCGCCGAAGCCGAACCAGAGACGATCGAGGAACTTCCGGTAGCCGAGCCCGAGCCGCCGGCTGTCGAGGAAGCGTCTCCCGTCGCCGTCGAAGAGCCCACCGTCGAAGAACCCCCCGTCGCCGAGGCCGAGCCCGCCGTCGAAGAGTCGGTGCCCCAGGACGAAGATCTGAGATCGCGGATCGAAGAGACGAGGTCCGAACTGGTATCCGAGATCGAGAAGCCGTTCGAGTCCGCTCCTGCAGAGGTCGTCGAAGAGCCTGCCCCAGGGTTCGCCGTCGAGCCCGAGGACGAGCCCCTCGTCTCTGTCGAGCCCCTCGTCTCTGTCGAGAAGCCTGTCTTCGAAGCTCCCATCGAGGAGCCATGGTCAGAGCCGGCGATGGCCGAGCAGCCCGTGGGCGCCGACGCACTCGTCGAAGCTCCGGCGAGCGACGAAAGCCGCGCAGGCCTTGCCGCTGACCTCGGCACCGTGCCCACGCCGCCTGTCGAGGATGTCTGGTCGGCCGATCCCATCCCGCCCACGTTCACGCCCCCTGCGTTCGAGGAGCCGGTGACCGAGCCTGCGTTCGCGGCCGAGGAGCCGGTGGCCGAGCCCGAGCCTGACATCGTGGCGGAGGAAGCCTCGCCGGTCGAGACTCCGGTCGAGCCGGCGCTGGTCGAGCCGTATGCCGTGGCCGAAGAGACCGTCGGGCCTGTCGCCGAAGAGGTCGCTCCCGTAGCGCCCGCGCCAGTCGCCGCACCCGAGCCGGTCGCACAGGCCGACGAGCCCGCCGTCGGCGGGATCGACCAGGCCGAGATGCGGCGACGCATCGAAGAGACCCGGGCGCGCCTCAAGGCCAAGGCGTTCGACGCGATGATGAGCGGCGAGGCCGCGCTTCTGGCGCGCGACTCAGGCGATAAGCCCGTGCCCCGGCCCGAAGACGTGCCGGTCGACCGCGAGGTCGCCGAGACGCTCGACGAGTCGCTGTCGCAAGAGGACTACTGATCGGCCGAGCGCCGTACGACACGCCGCACGCCGTGAGCGGGCGGGCCGCCTTCGGGCGGCCCGCCCGCTTCGCGCGAGGGCGGCAGGCCGCGGCGGTAGCTCATGCGGGCGCCGCCGGCGGCGCCCGCGCCGCGCCGCCGGTTGGTCGGTCTGAGGTGCGGCGGCCAGCGGCGAGTGCAGGTCGTGGCCGAGCAGCGTGGTCGAGGCCACGAACAGGACCGCGATGACGACGGGGGCGACCGGGATGGCGCGCGTCTCGAGCAGCAGGAAGAAGTACCACCAGACCTCGGGCCCGAGGTGCAGTCGCCAGCCCGAAGAAGACGAGTGCGACAGCGACCATCACGAGCCCGGACCACACCGGCAGCCGTGAGCGAAGCCACGATCCCGGCCGGGCGAGCGGCCAGAGCAGGGCCGCCGGCAGAGCGAGGACCAGCGAGAACGGGTTGACCAGCGCCAGCGTCAGGACGGCGATGACGAGGAGCGCCAGGTGGGTCACGGCCATCGACGGCCTCGGTGTCTGACGGGTAGCGGCGCGCCAGACGGCGCTCCATCGCCATGGCGTAGTGGTAGGTCAGCGCCAGGAACAGCAGGATGAGAAGCACCCGCAGGTAGCGCGGCGACTGGCTGACGACCGAGTCCGGCGAGATGATGCCGCCGCGGCTGCGTGGGCAACAGCGAGAGCAGGTTCGCCGAGGTAGACGAGGACCAGCGTGACGAGCCACGGCGGCAGCGCAGGGCGAGGCGCACAGGCGGCGTGACGCAGCGGCAGACGCCGACTGCGAGCGCGCACTATCAGGTCGACCGGCGACCAGCGCGAGCGGGCGCCGTCAACGACGAACAGGATCCAGACGAGCACCCCGCCCGAAAGCTGCCGGTAGCGCGAGAAGAAGACGGTACTGCTGCTGCCCGGCAGCGGCAGGGGCGCGCCGTCGAGGCTCGTCACGAGAAGCTCGACGGCGCGCCCCGTGCGATGTCAGCGTGTCGGCGGAGACCGCGTCGAGCGTGTCGGCGACCGCGGGTGCGAGGCGTGCCGGGCGCCGACAGGCTCGATCGCCGGCACGCCGGCGGCCACGAACGGCGCCTGGCTGCCGCCGCCGCTGGGCACGGCGAGCCGCAGGACCTGTGAGGTGACTGGCGGCAGCGGCGCGCGTCAGTGGCGCCGTCGCGCGCGTACCGCGGAGCGCGCCAGCGACCAGAGCCACGGCGGCGCGACCGCGGGCGTCGCGCTCCAGCCGTCGAGGGCGAGCCTGCGCGCGCCGCAGGCCGGCGACCTGTCGTAGGGCGATCACGGCGATGATCGGCAGGTCGCCGTGCCGGTCACGAAGTCGCGCGCGCCGAGCGCGCCGTAGGCGTCGCCGTCGGTCCAGAGGAAGACGATCGGGTGCGCGTGGTGCGGCGCGCGGCGAAGATCGTGCGCGAGCTCGAGCACGGCCGCGATGCCCGAGGCGTTGTCGTCGGCGCCCTGCGTGGCCAGCGGCGGCGAGTCGCGGGTGGCGAGCACGACGATGCGCTCCGCCGGCGTCGCCGGGGGCGGCAGCCCAGACGTTCTTGAGCGAGACCGGCGCGCCGTCGATGGTCGCCGGGAACGTGTCGACGTGCGGCTCGAGACCCTTCGCGCGAGCCGGTCGGCGACCCAGGCGCCGGCGCGCCTGTCGGCGACAGATCCGGCCACGCGCCCGGGGAAGTCCTCGGCCAGTTCGCTGAGCGTGGTCATCGCGCCTGTCCGTCGAACACGGTCGGTGCTCGGTGAGCGGCACGACACGCGGCGGGCGTAGCGCGAACAACGAGACGGCGGCGATGACGACGGCGACGAGCCAGGCCACGCGGTAGAGCCTCAGGTTGGGCAGGGCCCCTCCTGTGCCGACGGCGTTGTTGAAGACGGGAGCCGCCGGCTGCGCGGCGCCGTGCGGCTGTCGCGATGGTACCAGATGCGGGCGGGGGGCGCTGTCGCGCCCCCCGCCCGCATCGCCGCGGCCGTGACCTTGGTCAGACGGTCGGCACGTGCTCCATCGACGACCTTGATGGCCTCTTCGGGATGCTCGTAGTCCTCGAGCTTGCCGGCGAGGTAGGCTCGTAGGCGCCCAGGTCGAGGTAGCCGTGACCGGTGAGGTTGAAGAGGATGTTCTTCGGCTCGCCCGCGTCCTTGGCCGCCAGCGCCTCGTCGATGGCGACGCGGATGGCGTGCGCCGACTCCGGCGCCGGCACGATGCCCTCGGTCTGGGCGAACAGCTGCGCCGCCTCGAAGACCTTGGTCTGCGGCACGGCGACGGCCTCCATGAGGCCGAGGTGGTAGGCGTGGCTGATGAGCGGCGCCATGCCGTGGTAGCGCAGGCCGCCGGCGTGGATGCCGGCCGGCATGAAGTCGTGGCCCAGGGTGTACATCTTGAGCAGCGGCGTCATCTGCGCCGCGTCGCCGAAGTCGTAGGTGAACACGCCCTTGGTGAGCGACGGGCAGGCCGTCGGCTCGACGCCGACGAAGCGCGTCTTGGCCTTGCCGGCGAGCTTCTCGCGCATGAACGGGAAGGCGATGCCGGCGAAGCTCGAGCCGCCGCCGACGCAGCCGATGACGACGTCGGGGTAGGCGTCGGCGGCTCGCGATCTGCTCGATGGCCTCTTCGCCGATGACCGTCTGGTGCAGCAGCACGTGGTTGAGCACGCTGCCCAGCGAGTACTTGGTGCCGGGGTGCGTGACGACGTCCTCGACCGCCTCGGAGATGGCGATGCCGAGGCTGCCGCTGGTGTCGGGATCGCTCGGCCAGGACCTTGCGCCCGACCTGCGGTGTGCTCGGTCGGGCTGGGATAGACCTCGGCGCCGTAGAGCTGCATCATGCACGCGCCGGTACGGCTTCTGCTCGTAGCTGACCTTGACCATGTAGACGGTGAGGTCGATGCCGAACATCTTGCAGGCCATCGACGAGGGCGCTGCCCCACTGGCCGGCGCCGGTCTCGGTGGCGATGCGCGTGACGCCTTCCTCGCTGGTTGTAGTAGGCCTGCGCGACGGCCGTGTTCGACTTGTGCGAGCCGGCCGGGCTCACGCCCTCGTACTTGAAGAAGATGCGCACGTTGTCGGGCAGCCGAGCGCCTTCTCGAGACCGGTCGGCGCGGATCAGCGGCGTCGGCCTCCAGATGCGGTAGATCTCGCGGACCTCGTCGGGGATGTCGATGTAGCGCTCCGTCGAGGCCTCCTGCATGATGAGGCCCATCGGGAAGATCGGCGCCAGGTCGTCGGGGCCGGCCGGCTGCATCGTGCCGGGATGCAGCGGCGGCGCCGGCGGCTCGGGGAAGTCCGGCACGATGTTGTACCAGCGCCGCGGGATCCTCTCTTCGTCCAACATGTACTTCTTCGTCATGACGCACCTCCTTCTTCGTATCGCGCGGTCGGAGCATGTTTCGCCAATGGTGTCACGGACATCGTCGACGCGGGAGAGACGTACGGACCGCTGTCGGGCCATGCGACGCCGTTCGCGTGACGAGAGTGGGCGGGCGGAGCCCGCGCGGGGATGTCAGGAAGAGGCGCGCGAGGCGCGCCAGAGCGCAAGCCGGTGCTCGAGGAGGCTCAGCGCTCATCGCAGCTGGGCGATTCTACCACGCACGCGTCAAGCAGGCCAGAGCCGTCGCGTCAGAGCGGCGGCGCTCGGCACGGCTGCCGGCGGTCGCGCAGCGCCGGCTCGATGCGTCTGCAGGGGGTAGGGCGAGCCGGGATAGCGCGAAGAGGAAGCCCTGGCCGTAGGGGATCTCGAGCTCGCGCAGGCCTTGAGCTGCGCGCTCGGTCTCGATGCCCTCGGCGATGAGGGCGATGCCGGCGTCGACGGCAGAAGTCGCGCAGCGTGCTGATGAGCTTCTGCTTGACGAGCGAGGTCGTCGAGGTTGCGGATGAGGCTGATGTCGAGCTTGATGAAGTCGGGCTCGATCTCGACCATCGTCTGCAGGCCCGAGTAGCCGGCGCCGGCGTCGTCGATGGCGATGCGGAAGCCGTGCTCGCGCAGCTCGCGCGACGACCTCGCGGAAGTGGCTCGAAGTCGTCGATGATGCTCTTCTCGGTGATCTCCATGACCGTCTTGGCGCGCAGCGCCTCGGGCGTGGCCGCGACGAACTCCTCGATGAAGAGGTCGCTGCGCGCAGTGGAAGAAGAGGTTGACCGGCTCGGTGTTGATGAAGCGCAGGCGTCGTCGGGCAGCGTGGCGCTGCCGCGCGCCGCCATCGAGCCGGCAGACGCGGTCGAGCTCGTGCACGCGGCCCTGGTCGCGGGCGACTTCGAACAGCACGTCGGGCCGGTGCAGCTCGCTCTGCATGCGGGCCGCGGGCGAGCACCTCGTAGCCGAGCACGCCGAAGTCGCTGCAGGTTGACGATGGGCTGGTAGACGCAGGTGATCTGCTCGTCGGCGAGGACTCGGTCGAACTCGTGCGACGAGGCGCGCTGTAGTTCTCGCTCGCGCTCGCTCCTGGATGCCGCGCGTGGCCTCGTCGATCGCCTGCAGCAGGGCCCGCCTGAAGCGCACCTTGGGCGACTGCGACAGGCGGGCGTAGCCGACGTAGACGTGGATCTTGGCGAGCAGCTTGTCCTCGAGCTCGTCCTCGAGATGCTGCGAGCAGGTTCGTCTCGAGGCGCTCCTTGATCGTGCGCAGGTCGTCCTCGCTCGACGCCGGCGTGCTCGCGCGCCGGCGAGAGGACGATCAGGAAGGCGTTGCCGAGGCTCGAGATGGAGACGAAGTCTTCCTCGCGCAGCAGCTGGCCCTTGGCGCTCGACGAGCTTCTGGCCGACGATGCGAAAGACCTCGTCGACGACCTCGAAGCCCTGCAGCTGCTCGAGCGCGTTGATGCCGTCGAGGCTGACGTAGAGGAGGCCGAGCTGGTTGTGGTTGAGCGAGCTGCGCTGCACCTCGACCTGCACGTGGGCCAGCGTCGGCAGGCCGGTGATCTCGTCGTAGTACACCGAGGCGTCGCGCAGCACGTCGCGCACCGTCTGCACGAGGTGCTCGACGCGGAACGGCTTGGTGATGAACGCCGAGGCGCCGGAGCGGTTGGCCTCCATCATGTGCGCGAGCTGGGTCTTGGCGGTGAGGAAGACGACGGGGATGTCTTTGGTGTAGCCGAACTGCAGCTCGCGGCAGACCTGGTAGCCGTCCATGCCGGGCATCATGACGTCGAGCAGGATGAGGTGCGGGATGCTCGGTGAAGGCGAGCTCGAGGCCGCGCTCGCCGCTGTTGGCGGTGAGCACCTCGTAGCCGCGCGCCTCGAGGACGTCGCGGACCATCGTCGTGAGGTCTTCGTGATCGTCGATGACGAGGATGCGGATCTTCGGTCGTCGCTCATGGCCGCCTCCAGCTCTGTCAGCGGGTGCTCCGCGCGACGAGCATGTCATACATAATCGCCATGCAGGCAAAGCCGTTGCCGACGGGCCGCTACGAAGGCCCGGAACGAAAGGAGATCGCTCGATGAAGGGGTACGGTCCCGCCGGCGCGCTCGAGTCGCCGCGCTTCGCCGGCATCGCTACGTTCCTGCGGCTGCCGCTGGTGGCCGATCCGGCCGGACTCGCCGGGTCGACGTCGCGGTCGTCGGCCTGCCCTTCGACACCGGCGCGACGCTTCCGGGTCGGCGCCCGCTTCGGCCCGCGTGCCATCCGCGACGGCTCGCTGACGCTGCGCCCCTTCTACAACCCGAGCCAGCGCGTGGCGGTGTTCGACCGCGTCTCCGCGGTCGACCTCGGCGACGCCACGTCGTGCCCGGCGACGCGAGCGCTCGCTGACGGCCATCGAGGCCGACCGCTGCACGCCGCTGCACGCCGCCGGCGTCGTGCCGATCGGCCTCGGCGGCGACCACAGCGTGCTGCTCGCCGAGCTGCGGGCCGCGGCGCAGCCGGCACGGCCCGCTCGGCGCTGGTCGGCTTCGACGCTCACATCGACACCTGGGACGAGTACTTCGGCGAGCGCTACACGCACGGCACGGTCGTGCGGCGCGCCGTCGAGGAGGGCCTGATCGACCCGGCGCGCTCGACGCTGATGGGCATGCGCGGCGGCCTCTACGACGCCGGCGACTACGATGCCGCCCGCGAGCTGGGCTTCACGCTCGTCCCCTGGGACGAGCTCGCCCAGCTCGGCACCGGCATGCGTCGCCGCGGCCGTCGACCGGGCCGCCGGCAAGGCGTTCCTGTCGCTTCGACATCGACTTCGTCGACCCGGCCTTCGCGCCCGGCACGGGCACGCCCGAGGTGCGGCGGGCCGACGTCGACGCAGGCGCTGGCGCTGCTGCGCGCCTGCCGCGGCCTCGAGATCGTCGGCGCCGACGTGGTCGAGGTGCTGCCCGACCTCGACCCGAGCGCACATCACCGGCGCGCTGGCGGCGACGGTCGCCTACGAGATCCTGACGCTGGTGGCGTGCGCTCGGGCCGCCGCCACCTCGGGCACGGCGCCGGCTGGGGATGGTGCGTCATGAAGGTCGCCTGTATCCAGATGAACTCGCGCGACGACAAGGCCGCCAACGTGCTGGCGGCGGCCGAGCTGGTGCGCGCGCGCCGCCGCCGCCGGCGCGCGTCTGGTCGCGCTGCCCGAGACCTGGACCTACAAGGGCAGCCACGCGGCGCTCGCGAGCGCGGCCGAGGCCATCGACGGCCCCAGCAACGGCGTGCTCGCCGGCCTCGCCGCGAGCTCTCGGCGTCTACGTGCTCGCCGGGTCGCTCTACGAACCCGGCGAGCGTCCCGGGCGGTTCTTCAACACCAGCGTGCTGTTCGGCCCGTCGGGCGAGCCGCTCGCCGTCTACCGCAAGGTCCACCTGTTCGACGCGGTCGCCGGCGACAAGGTGCACCGCGAGTCCGACGACCTGGACCCCGGCCGCGAGCTGGTCACGGCCGAGATCGACGGCGTGCCGGTCGGGCTCACGATCTGCTACGACCTGCGCTTCCCCGAGCTGTACCGGGCGCTGGCGCGTGCGCGGCGCCCAGCATCCTGCTCGTGCCGTCGGCCTTCACCGAGCACACCGGCCGCGACCACTGGGAGGTGCTGCTGCGGGCCCGCGCGATCGAGAACGGCTGCTTCGTGGTCGCGCCCGGCCAGTGGGGCCTGCACGGCGACGGCCGCCCCTGTCACGGTCGCAGCATGATCGTCGACCCCTGGGGGACGGTGCTGGCGACGGCGCCCGACGAGGTCGGCCTCTGCGCGGCCGACCTCGACCTCGGCGCCGTCGCGCGTGTGCGTGCGCAGCTGCCGGCGCTCGAGCACCTGAGGCCCGACCTGTATGCACGGTGGGCGGAATGAGACCCGCGGAGCCAGTGGGGCTGGGCGACCGGGTGCAGCGGGCGATCGTGCGTCTCTCGGTGGTCGCCCGCATCGAGGTCGCCCTCCTTGCCGTGACCATGGTGGCCGCCATCGACTACGCGACCGGCAGAGATGTCAGCTTCTCGATCTTCTACCTGGTGCCGGTCGTGTTCGCCACCTGGTATGTGGGGCGCCGCGCGGGCGTCGTCCTGGCGTTCCTGTCGGCGGGCGCCTGGGGCATCATCGACCTCGCGGCCGGCGCCCACTACTCGAGCCCCCTGATCCCCATCTGGAACTCGCTCGTGCGGTTCGGTTTCTTCCTCATCACCCTGCTGCTGGTCGACGCCGTCCGGGTCGCGCACGAACGCGCGCGCTCGCTGGCGCGCCGCGACTCGCTCACCGGGGTCTTGAATGCGCGTGAGTTCAGCGCACTGGTCGATAGCGAGGCCGACCGGTCACGGCGCTCGGGAGAGGCCTTCGCGGTGGCCTATCTCGATCTCGACCACTTCAAGTCGGTGAACGACTCGCTCGGGCACGCGGCCGGCGACGAGCTCCTGCGGAGCGTCGCGGCCGCCCTGCGCGAGAGCGTACGCACGACCGACGCCGTGGCTCGTCTGGGCGGCGACGAGTTCGGTCTGCTGCTGCCGGCAAGCGACGAGGGTCAGGCGAGAAGGACGCTCGAACGGGTGCTCGACAGGGTGAACGCGGCCGTCGCGCTGATCGGCGGTCTGCCCGCCGGCGTCGGCGTCACCGCCGGCGCGGTCGTGTTCGAGGAACCGCCGGCCGGCGGCGAGGACGCCATCATGATCGCGGACGGGCTCATGTACGAGGGCAAGAACACGACGCGCGGCCTGGCGTGGCTCTGCAGCTGGAAGAACGGGTGTCTCGACCGCGAGGCCTGCCGGCAGGTCCGGCCGCAGAAGGCGGCGTCCGCGCCGCCGCACGGCGAGGCCGGCCTGAGCCGAGGCCTAGGCGGCGGGCTGCGGCGCGGGCGCGGCGGGGCGCCTGCCCGTGACGAACGCGGCGATGACCAGCGCGATGACGATCCCGGCAAGCAGCCCGGCGCCCAGGCTGAGCTTGACCGGCCGGGCGTTGACGGTGCCCGGCGCGACGGCGAGCGAGATGATGCGCGGCGCCTCGACCTCGCTGGCGACGAGCAGGGACAGCTTGTCGGCCTGCAGCGAGCTCTGCAGGGTCTGGCGCTCGGTGCTCGCGGCCTGGACGATGGTCATGTAGGGACCGCCGGCGAGGGCCCCGGTCGTGCCGCCGGCCCTCGCCGCCGTCGTGAGCTGTTTCTGGGCCTGGGCCAGGCGGGCGTCGGTGGTGGCCAGCTGGCGCTGGAGGTCGGCGATCTCGCCGTTCAGCAGCTCTGTCTTGGCCTTGGTGTAGGTGCCGAGACGGTCGCTCAGTACGAGCGCGAGCGCGTTGGCCGCCGCCGCCGCCTTGGTGCCG
This sequence comes from uncultured Actinomycetes bacterium, assembly GCA_963833555.1. Lineage (GTDB taxonomy): Bacteria > Actinomycetota > Thermoleophilia > UBA2241 > UBA2241 > CAWHYB01. Next base: position 659,376 of record CAWHYB010000002.1, read on the forward strand.
GAGCGGTTCTTCACGGTGATGGCCACGAAGTTGGTCGGCGCGCTGGTGCCTTTGACCGTGACGGTCGGGGTGGCCACCGAGGTGTTGTTGCGGATCTGACGGGCGAGCTTGTTCAGCGCCTTGTCGGCGGAGGGCACGGTGGCGGACACCGTAGCGCCGGGGTTGAGGACGAGATACGCCGCCAGGCGGCTGACGTCCTCGCCCTGCACGATCTGCTGCGCGGCGCGCGGGTTGGTGCTGAGGCCGGCGATGGCGTTGCCGTTGGCGTCGGTGGGCTGGCCGAGGTAGACGGCGCTGGTGGACGAGTAGGTCTTGGTGCCCAGCTTGGCGACGGCGAAGCCGGCCAGCGCGCCCACGACGGCCAGCGCGATCACGAGCCACCACAGCCGCAGCACCGTGCGCGCGTAGCGGCCGAGGTCGACGTCGAAGTCGTCGGCGGGTACGTCTGGCGGCTGTGCGGTCTGCGACATGGCGCTTACCTTACCTTAGGGGCCGAGCAGGCCGCCAATGTCGGCGGCGCGCTCGTGCGCCGCCGCTATGCAGCCGGCTACGACGGCCACCTCGTCGTCGGTCATCGCGCCGTAACAGGGCAGTGTGAGGGCCTCGTCGCAGAGCGCCGCCGTCTCTGGCAGCAGCGCCTCGTAGCGTTCGCCGAACTCGGTGAAGGCGCGCATGCGGTGCACCGGCGGCACGTAGTAGGCGCGGGTGTCGATGCCCTCGGTCTTGAGGGCGGCGGCGAGCTGGTCGCGCGTCAGCGCGAACTCGCCGCCGACACGGATCGAGAGATCCTTGTACGACGAGCGATCGCCGTCCTTGATGAGCTGGAACGAGATCCCCGGCACGCCGGCCAGCGCCGCGCGGTAGCGCGCCGCGAGATGGTTGCGGCGCTGCGCCTCGGCTTCGAGCACCTCGAGCCCGGCGATGCCGAGCAGCGCGTGCAGTTCGGACATGCGCGCGTTGAGGCCGCAGAACAGGGCGTCGTAGTCGCCCGGGTTGCCGTAGTCGCGACCGGCGACGAGGCGCTCGGCGAGCGCCTCGTCGCCGGTCGCGACGATGCCGCCTTCGGCCGTGATGAGCAGCTTGGTCGGCGAGGTGCTGAAGCACTGGGCGTAGCCCTCGCGGCCCACCGGGTGGCCGTCGTGCAGGGCGCCGAAGCCGTGGGCCGCGTCGTAGACGACGGCGAGGCCGTGCTCGCGCCCGATAGCCTCGAAGGCCGCGGTGTCGGCGGGATCGCCGAAGATGTGGACCGGGACGAGCAGCGCCGCACCGAAACCGCGCTCGGCGGCGAGCGCGTCGCGCACGGCGGCGGGCGACAGACACCAGGTCTGCGGGTCGATGTCGCAGAAGACCGGCTCGAGGCCTGCCCAGACGGCCGCCATGGCGGTGGCCATGAAGGTGAAGCTCGGCATGAGCGCGCGCGGCCGGGCGACCGGTGCCGTCGCGCTGGGGCCGCCGGCGCCGGGCGCAGCCGGCCGCACGACGACGCCGTTGGACTCGGCGATCGCCTGGAACACGAGCATGAGGCCGGCGGTGCAGGACGACACGGCGACCACGTGGCCGACGCCGAGGTGCTCGGCAACGCGCAGCTCGTAGTCGCGCAGGGCGGGGCCTTTGGTCAGCGTGCCGCCGGCCAGCGCGGCGTCGATGCCGGGCACGACGTCGCGGCGGTCGGGCAGCGACGGGCGCAACAGGCGCAGGCCGTCGGGAAAGGCGGGGCTGCCGCCGAGGAGTGCGGGGGTGCGGGCGATCATCGCGGGAGAGTGTACCCCATCATCGAGGACGGCCAAAAGAGGGCCGCGGCGCCGGGAGCCGCCGCGTGGCACCGAGGGTCTACCGAAGCTGCCTGCGGATGCGCCGCCGGCCTCTCAGGCCGTCGGGGCCTGCGCGACCGGCGAGCGGTAGAGCGGGAAGTAGGCGGTGTCGTCGACGGGGGCGGCGGCGGCGCGAGCCGCCGCCGCGCGCTCGTACTCGTCGGGCAGATGCACGGCGCGCGCCCAGGCTGAACTGGGCGCGCAGCGGCGAGAAGCCGGACTTGAAGCGGAACAGCTCGTCGTCGGGCCGGTAGCCGCCGCCCAGGTGGAGCGCCGAGGCGCCCACGCTGCAGCCCCACTGCATCGCCTCGAAGAACAGCAGGTTGTTGGGCCGCAGCGCCAGCGCCTCGGCGTCGGAGCCGCCGAGGTGGTAGTGGACGAAGTCGCGCGAGCGCATGAACAGCCCGGCCGCGACGATCCGCTCGCCGTCGCGCACGCACAGCAGCGCCTGGTCGTCGCCCAGCAGCGCACGGAAGTCGGCGAAGTAGTCGTCGCCGAACAGGTAGTAGGGCAGCGCGTCGCGACGCGCCATGGTCGCGCGGTAGAGCTCCGCGAACCGCGCGTAGGCCGCGTCGCTGGTCTCGACCGACGCCTGCAGGCCGGCGGCGCGGGCCTTGCGCACGCCGCGCCGCGTCGAGCCGCTCAGCGCCTGCAGCCTGTCCGCCGGCGAACAGTCGGTGCGGCACCACACCGTCGTGTTGGCCGGCACGACCTCGAGGTAGGGCTCCATGTCGAGCTGCGTGTCGAGCAGGGGGTGGAAGCGCACGAACTCGGACACGACGCCGTTGTCGCGGCACCACTCGGCGAACGCCTGGCGGAAGAGCCGCACGCCGTGCTCGTCGCCGCCGCGCTTGTGCACCAGCGGGCCGCCGTAGCCGTAGGGCGTCTGGATGTCGCGCAGCCCGGCGAAGCCGGCGCCGAGGTAGGGCACGTCGGCCAGCTCGCGCAGCAGGAACGGGTACATGACCGTCGTCTCGGCGTGACTGAACAGCGCGCCGTAGGCGCGCCCGTCGCCGTAGCGCTGCCAGAGCAGCAGGTAGCCCGAGGTGAAGTAGACGTCGCGCTGGCGCGCCGGCATCGCGGCGAGGGCTTCGTCCCAAGCGGCGGCGTCCTCGTCGAGGGCGACGATCCGCAGGTTCATGCCGGTCCTTTCGTCACGATGGCCGCAGCCGGGCTTCAGGCGATGACCGGCGGGATGATCTTCGATGAACTCCTCGGTCACGTCGTCGCTCGCGCCCCTGCGCAGCAGCACCGTCGGCACCGTCTCGAGCAGGATGCGCAGGTCGCCCAGCAGGGTGACATCCGACGACGTACTCGTCGTCGAGGGCGATCATCTCGGAACGCCGCAGGCGGTTGCGGCCGCGCACGGCGACCAGACCGGTTATCCCCGGGCGGGCCGAAAGGATGCGCTCGTACAGCGGGCGGTAGCGTTCGACCACCATGACGAGGTTGGGCCGCGGCCCGACGAGGCTCATGTCGCCGAGCAGCACGTTGAACAGCTGCGGCAGCTCGTCGAGGCTGGTGGCGCGCAGCCAGCGGCCGGTCGGCGTGATGCGCGGGTCGCCCTCTTCGAGGTAGAGGCCGTGGCCCATCGCGACGGCGTCGGGGACCATGGTGCGGAACTTGAAGATGCGAAAGACCCTGCCATGGCGGCCGACCCGTTCCTGACGGAAGAAGACGGGCCGGCCGCTGGTCGCGTAGACGATGGCGGCCAGTGCCGGCCAGGACCGGCGAGATGGCAAGCGTGCCCGCGCCCGGCCGCGGCGAGGTCGAACAGACGCTTGCCGTAGCGGCGGTAGAGCGGGCCGTTGAGCTCTGCCAGCAGGTCGCGAAGCGAGGAGCAGCAGGTCGCGCAACAGGCGCATCGACAACTGGACGTGGTCTCGTTCATGCGGCGATGATGATAACCGCTTCCGCAGCAGTTGCGCGACGAGGGACTCAGGCGATGGCGCTAGCCTTTCTTTTCAGGAACACAGCGCCAGGAAATGCCTTGTAATCATGGAGCGACAGTCCGATAATCCAAGCATGAGAAGAACGGCTAGTGATCGGCTGATAGCGTGGGCGGACAAACGCGGCCGCCATCCGCTCGTCGTCCGCGGAACCCGTCAGGTCGGCAAGACCTGGCTTGTCGAGGATTTCGGCAAACGTCGGTTTCCGGACCACCTCGTGACAGTGGATCTCGAGCGCCGGCGCGACCTGCACCGCCTTTTCGAGGGTGAGCTCGACCCCGTCCGCATCCTCTCGGCCCTCGAGGCCGTACTCGGGCGTCGACTCGTGCCCGGACGCGATGCCCTGTTCCTCGACGAGATACAGGCTTGCCCCCGAGCGATCGTCGGTCTTCGCTACTTCTACGAGTCGCTGCCCGAGCTTCATGTACTGGCAGCAGGGTCGCTGCTCGAGTTCGCGCTCGGTGACGTGTCGTTCCCCGTCGGTCGAGTCGAGTACCTGTGGATGCGGCCCATGACGTTCGTCGAGTTCTTGTGGGCCATCGGTGATGAGATCGGGGCTGAGACCGTCCAGGACAAGCCCCATGCGATCTCGGAGGTGGCCCATGAGGCGCTGCTACGCCGTCTTCGAGATTACTTCCTGATAGGCGGGATGCCGGCGGCCGTCGGCGCCTTCGCCACGAGCGGTCGCCTGGTCGATGGGTTCGCGGTGCAGCATGACATCGTCACGTCGCTCCGCGACGATTTCGTCAAGTACCGTCCTCGCATCGATCCCGACACCGCCGGTGACGTCTTCTCGAGCGTAGCTCGCTTGGTGGGCTCGCAGCTCAAGTACACAGAGCTTGGGGTGGGTCGGGATCCAAAGACGATGAGGAAGGCGTTCGACCTTCTGGAGCAGGCCCAGCTCGTCTCTCGGGTTCGCGCGGTGAAGCATGTCGGTCTGCCGCTCGGCACTGGGATGACCAACCGCTTCAAGGCGGTCGTTGTAGACGTCGGGCTGATGCAGCGAGCGGCCGGCCTGCCGACCGATGTCGTCCTCGACAGGACCGACCTCCTGGGCATGCACAACGGCGCAGTCGCCGAACAGTATGTCGGGCAGGAGTTGCGGGCGACTGAGGATGGGCGCGACGGACTGTACTACTGGTCACGAGCGGCGAAGAGCAGCTCCGCTGAGGTCGACTACGTGATCAGGATAGGCACGCGGGCGCGGGCGATCGAGGTCAAGAGCGGCCCGGCGGGACGGCTCAGGAGTCTCCAGGTGCTCCTGTCGCAACATCCTGAGGTCTCACCCGGCATCGTGTTGTCGGAGGCTCCCTATGCGGAGCTTCCAGAGCGGGGAGTCGTCTTCGCGCCGCTGTACTTCGCGGGTTCGCTGACGAAGTGGGATTCCGCTACTACGGTGTCGTCGGTCAGACCTTCGACCTGAGATAGGTCAGCGAGGCGAGCGCCGGCCGCAGGTCGTCGGCGGCGAAGACGGCGCGAGCCTTGCGGCGGCGCAGGTAGTGCGCAGGCGAGCTCGACGACGTCGCAGCTCGCCGCGGCGGGCCATCTGGTAGCGAGACGTACGACGTCCTTGGCCAGGTACGACCCAGGAGAGCGTCGTCGCGGAACAGCCGGCAGACGATGGGCGGGTGGCCGCAGAGGTCGTCGTAGGCCACCGCGGCGATGTCGAAGCGCGGCGTGACGGCGATGCCGACCCAGACCGGCGGGCGCGTGTTGACCTCGAGCAGCTTGTAGGTGTCGTCGCGGGCGTCGTAGGCGAACTCGACGTGGGCGAAGCCGCGGTAGCCGGCCTGCGTCGAGCAGGCGCAGGCCCTGACTCGAGCACGCGCGGCGTCGTAGTCGACCTCGAAGAAGGCGCTGGTACCGAAGCGCAGCGGGCCCTGGCGCACCTTGCGGCCGACCACGGCGGCCGAGCGGCTCGCCGTCGCGGGCGATGTAGGTGAGCAGCGAGAAGATGCGCTCGTGCGAGTCGGGGATGAGCTCCTGCACGAGCGTCTCGAAGCCGGCGTCGTCGGGCCCGCTGCCAGGCGCTCGCAGGCCTCGTCGACGGTCTCGGCGACGATCGCCTTCTTGCCGAAGTGCAGCGGCGAACTCCTGGCCCTCGACCGGCTTGAGGAGGAAGGGCGGGCGCAGGCCGGCGCCCGGATCGCGTCCTCGCAGTCGGCGAGCACGGTGCGCGGGCGCCGGCACGCCCGCCCGCGCGGCGACCTCGACCAGCCGCTCCTTGCGGCGCAGGCTGCGCGTGACGTCGGGGTCGGGCGGCAGCGGCACGTCGGCGAACTCGGCGCACCTCGTCCCAGTGCGTCCAGCATGAAGGCCGACGTTCTCGTCGCGCTCGGGGAAGAGGACGAGGCGGCGCGCCGGCGGCCCGATGCGGCGCAGGTCGTCGAGCACGAGCTGCGTCGCGCGCCGGCCGCCCCGTCGGGCGAACACGTGCCGGCTGCCCAGGTAGCGTCGAGCGTGAGGCCGAACTCGCTGTCGTGCAGGGTCATGCCGTGGACCTCGACGCCGGCGCGGCCGAGGCCGCGCGCGATCGCGAGACCGGCGTGCAGCATGCCGAAGACGACGGGCGGTGGCGGCGGCCGGTCAGGCACCGCGCGACGTCTCGCCAGCCGCGGACGCGGCGTCGACGCGTCGCGGTTGCCGCCGCGGCGCGCCCGGCGCGTAGCCGCGCTCGCGCGCCCACTGCGCCCAGCGGGCGCCGTCGCTGGCGCGCGAGCGTCTCGAGCGTCTCGAGCAGCCTGTCGGCCAGCAGGTCGCGGTCGAACTCGCGCTCGGCCAGCGCGCGAGCGTTGGCGCCCATGCTGGCGCACGAGCTCGGGCTCGCGCGCCAGCGCGCCGAGCGCGGCCGCCAGCGCCTCGCCGTCGCCCGGCGGGCACGTACGCGCCGCAGCGCGTCCTCCTCGACCAGGCGCTTCGCACCAGCCGTCGAGGTTGACGACCACGGGCTGGCCGGCGGCCAGCGAGTCGAAGAACTTGTCGGGCGAGTTGGTCTGCAGCACCGGGTGGGGAGCGAATATCGTCAAGCGTGACGTCGGCGGCGCCGACGATGCCGGCCAGGCTCGTGCTTGGGCACCGGCGGCAGGAAGAGCAGGTTGTCGAGGCCGAGCTCGCGCGACGCGGGCCTCGAGCGCGGCGCGCTGGCTGCCGTCGCCGACGGCGACCAGCGCCACGTCGTCGTCGGCCCGCGCCGCTTGAGCTCGGCCGCCGCGTCGACCAGCTGCGCAGAGCCCGTTGGCGCGGCCCATCGCGCCGGTGTAGATGCGCCACGAACTTGCCCTCGAGCCCGTGCCGTGCGCGGAAGCTCCGCGTCGACGTTGTCGGGCCGGAACAGGTCGCAGTCGCTGGCGTTGGGGATCAGCACGAGCTTGCTCGGCCGGCACGCCGCGCGCGACAGCAGGTTCTCGCGCGCGGCCTCGCTGGCCACCACGACCGTGTCGGCCGCGTCGTAGAGCCGCTCCTCGAGCCAGGTGGCGGCCATGATGAGCGGCGCGTTGGTGCAGCATGCCGGTCTCGACCGATCACGTAGGGCCAGACGTCGCAGATCTCGAACACGAACGGCGCATGCTGGCGCCGCGCCGCGACCAGCCCGGGGAGCCGATGGTCAGCGGCTGCGCCTCGGACGAAGGCGACGTCGTGGCGCGGCAGCACGGCCGCCGCAGGCAGGCGCCCGCCGTGAAGCCGAGCGAACGAGAGCATGCGCAGCGGCTTGCTCATGTGCTGCGAGTACGGCACGTTGAAGTAGACGACCTCGATGCCGTCGACCTTCTCGTGCGCCCACAGGCCGAACCGCCGGCCGCCGATCTCGCGCTCGCTGCGGCCCGCCTCGAGGTGGCGCGTGTCGCGGGTGACAGCGTGACCTCGTGGCCCTTCTCGACGAAGCGCCGCGCGAACTCGTACGAGCGCGTCGGGTGCGAGCGGCGGCGCGTGGCGAAGAACTGGTGGAAGTAGAGGATCTTCATCGCTGCGGCGCTCCTCAGCCGGCCGGCGAGCTCTCGGCCACGTCCCAGAACACCTGGTCGTAGTAGCGCACGGTGCGGCGGTGGTGCGGAGCTTCGCCTGAGCCGCCGCGACGCTCTCGTCGTCGAGCTCGCCGAGTGCGTACTTGATGCCGAGGTACGGCAGGATGAAGTCCTTCTGGTAGACGAACGTCGAGACGCGCGGATTGACCTCGAGCAGGTGCTCGCCCTTGAACTGGATGTTGACGAACCAGTCGAGTGCGAGCTCGCGGCAGACGTGGCGCGAGACCTCGACCAGGTCGGGCCGCTCGACCGTCTTGAAGGCCATCGCCAGGCCGGTGTCGATCGCCTCGCGGGTCTTGGCCTGGGCGAGCACGATCTCGCCCTTGTCGACCAGCGCGTCGACCGTGAACTCGATCGCCGTCGACGCACTCCATCAGCATCAGGCTCGGGGAACGGCTCGACGCCGGCGAACAGCGCGACGAACTCGTCGAGGGTCATGTAGAGGTTGCTGGGACGCTCGTGGAGCAGCACGTGGACCTTGTCGACGTCGGCCGCCAGGATGCGGAAGCCGCGCGAGCCCTTGCTCACCGGCGGCTTGAAGCAGACCGGCACGTCGGGGTAGCCGAGCTCGCGGGCGCCGTCGACGAACTCGTCGAGGCTCTTGGGCATGAGCAGCTTGCGGCTGCGGCACCGGCTGGCCGCAGCAGGCGCGGCGTGCATGGCGGCCTTGTCGTTGCAGAGGTCGATCGCCTCGGGGCTCGCCACCAGCACCTTGGCGCCGAGCTGCTCGAACACGCGCCGTGTGCGCGGGCGATGAAGCCGACCTCGTGGCTCGACTGCACGAACAGGACGTCGGGCTGCTCGCGGTCGACGATCTCGGCGCATCGCCGGGATGTACTCGGGCGATGCGCCCGGCGGCACCGTCTCGAAGCCGTCGCAGAGGAAGCGGCCGATGGCGTCGGCGCGCATGTCGACGCCGAAGATCGTGATCTCGCGCTCGCCGTTGGCCTTGAGCATGCGGATCAGCGTCGACGCGCCGGGGCAGCCGGTCGCGGTCAGGACGAGCTTCAGCGGGCGCAGCGACATGCGCTCAGATGATCCAGCGGTAGACCTCGAAGACCTCGGCGAACTCGCAGCCGACGTCGATGCGCGCGCGTGAAGGCGACGTTGCGGATGTAGTCCTCGCGCACGTAGTTGCGGTGCTGCTGCGACTTGTAGCAGGCCAGCGCTTCGACCTTCTTCTGCACGTGGCGCGCCTCGAGCCGCACGTAGGCCTGGTGGTTGAAGTTGAGGTTGTTCCAGGGGATCTCGTAGGCCGAGCACGGTGGTGCGCTTGAAGGCGCGCAGGCCCTCTTCGGCGATCGTCTTGTGGTCCTGGTGCAGGTCGACCAGGGCCGGCATGAAGACGCAGTCGGGGTCGAGCTCCTGCTGCAGCTCGATGAGCTGTTCGAGGATGTCCTGACGCACGGTCGGGAAGGTGCGCACCTCGAAGTCGTAGACCAGAAGGTGCGCCTCGTCGATGCCGAGGATCTGCGGTCGCCTCGCGCACCTCGGTCGTGAGGATGTCGCGCGGGAAGTCGGGCGGCACCGAGCGCGACGCCGTGCGAGAAGGCGGCGTAGGTGACCGTCGCGCCGCCTTCGATCAGTCGCGCCATCGTGCCGCCGCAGCCGAACTCGCCGTCGTCGGTGTGCGGGGCCAGGACGAGGACGTTGCGGAACTGGTCGATGTCCATGCTGGAGCGCCTCGGTTCGAGTCGCCGTCAGAGCGAGCCGACGCGTCGGACCCGGACGGGCAGTCGGGCCGGCCAGTGCAGAAGTCTACCAGACCGCACCCACGCCCGGCCGCCCGCCGCCCAGACCGCCTGCCCGCGAACGATCGAGCCCCCGCGCGGGTGACACTTGCCCAGGCCCTCTTGCGCGTGCCCCCGCCGGGGTGAAGATGAGATCATGCCACCTCACCCCAGCCAAAAGCCGGCCCTCCGACTCGTGACGCCGACGGCGCCGTCGCGGCTCATGGACCAGCTCCGCAAGGCGATCCGCTCGCGCCACTACAGCCGGCGGACCGAGCAGGCCTACTGCCTGTGGGTCCGCCGCTTCGTCTACTTCCATCACCTGCGTCATCCCCAAGAGATGGGCGCGCCCGAGATCAACGCCTTCCTCACCCATCTTGCGGTCGAGGGCAAGGTCAGCGCCTCGACCCAGACCCAGGCGCTGTCGGCGCTGTTGTTCCTCTACCGGCATGTCCTCGGTCGCGAGATAGGCGAGCTCGGCGACGTCATCCGCGCGCGCAAGCCGCGGCACTTGCCCGTCGTCCTCAACCGCGACGAGGTCAGGGCCGTACTTGCACACCTCGATGGCGATACTTGGCTGGTGGCGTCGCTGTTGTATGGCGCGGGGCTGCGGCTGGCAGAGTGCGTCAACCTGAGAGGGCAAGACATCGACTTCTCGCGCGGCGAGATCACCGTCCGGCGTGGCAAAGGCGCCAAGGACCGCGTCACGATGCTGCCCCGCTCGGTACAAGAGCCGTTGCGCGAGCATCTGCAGCGAGTCAGACAGCTGCACGAGCACGATCTGGCGGCGGGCTGGGGCCGCGTGCGACTGCCCGACGCAGTCGGCCGCAAGTACCCGAGCGCCGCAGCCGATTGGCGTTGGCAGTGGGTCTTCCCCCAACGGCGTCGCTGGAAGAACGAACAGACGGGCGCGCAGGGGCGCCACCACGTGCACGAGACGATGGTGCAGCGCGCCGTGAAGAGCGCCGTCGACAGGTCGGGTGTCACCAAGCGGGCCGGCTGCCACACCCTGCGCCACTCGTTCGCGACTCACCTGCTCGAGACCGGCTACGACATTCGCACCATCCAGGAGCTGCTCGGCCACACCGACGTTCGCACCACCATGATCTACACCCACGTGCTGAACCTCGGTGGCCTCGGCGTCCGCAGCCCAGCCGACGGCCTCTGACCGCCGCTATGCAGACCCGCATATCGTCCCGACTCCCGCTCCCCGTGACGTCTTACGCCGAAAGGCGTAGGCTGCCCGCAGTGTTACGCAGTTCTGCAGAATCATTGTTAGGCAGGGTGAGGGTCGTGATCGTGGCGCGGGACGTCAGGGAGTGGGCGGCGTACGGCGGCGGAGATAGCGACGTCTACGTGCTGACGCACAAGGGCGCCCCCGCAGGCGACTGGACGGCCATTGGCTCCCTTGTGCAGGATCTCTACCTGGTTCGCGCTGGCCTGACAGCAGACGCCTACGCCGCGGACGTGGACGAGCGCTTGAGTAACGCGACTGCCGACGACGAAACCCGCAGCCTCCTTTGTATCTGCGCAGATGCTTGGGCGACCCACGAGACGACCGGCCGGCCCTTCGCCGAGTGTCTGCGCGACGGCGGTTTCTAGTGGGCCACCTGCCTAACAAGCACATCGAGCAGACAGGCCCCGCAGGTATGATGGACTTCGGAGCGGCAGCGATGGCCTGCAGCTCATGTGCGAAACGTTAGAGGCACCAAGTTGGGGGGGCAGTGGGCGAACGTCAGACTGGCGCGGAAGCGCGGCAACAGTACATAGACCTCATGGGCCAAGAGCTCGGCGTCGCCTATGACACCCTCCGCAACGATGTCACGTTGGCCTTCGCCCACAGGGCGCTGTACCGAGAGCTCTACAGCGACACCGAACGGCTTCAGGTGCTGAACGATGTTGCCGGAACGCTCTTCTATGTGTTGCAGCGCATGTTGCTGTGGGACGTCCTACTTGAGCTGGCTCGGTTGGTCGACTCTCCGCAGACGGGGCGCAAGAAGAACTTGACGCTGCACTCATTGCCTTCGCTCATACCAGACCCGGCACTCCGTACGCGGGTCGACCAGCGCTTGGCGACTTCAACCTCAGCGTGCAGCGACGCCGTTATCTGGCGCCATCGCCGCATCGCGCACCGTGATCTCGCTGTCGCCACTAATCCCGACAACACTCACCTGCCAGAGATTCCGTTCGCAAGAATCGACGCAGCACTCGTATCGTGTGCAGACCTGTTGAACGAGCTCGAGTCCCACTACAACAACGGCGCCACGGTCGAATACGCCATGATCGGCCGCAGTGTGCGCGCTGACGGTCTGTTCTACTTCCTCGAGAAGGGCCTAGACAGTGAGCGAAATGGTCGGGGCCTCTAACAAGGCGTTCGAGCAGACTCGCAGAAGCGAAGTGCAAGACCGCGGCGTGAGCTGCTCGCAGCTCAACGCCCGGACGTTAGGTGGAGCGATCTCCTCGCTCAGCTCAGACCGCTTCGGCGTACCCAATGGGTGTGCGATTGCCAAGATCCGACTCGTCGGAAGGCTCGCTCTTCTCGAGCCCGGCCGCACCGGCGGCGACCGAGCGTTCGGCCTCCTTGCCCTGCCGGCTCTCCGCCTCGGACCCAAAAGGGGCTCACAGCACCACGGCCACGGCCGCCGGTCCGGCAGCGTGCCGGCGACCCTGCGCGGCAGGCGGGATCAGGGGCGCCGTCGCGGCAAGCGCGGGCCCACCTAACAAGCAGTTCGACCTGACAACGCACGAAGGTGGGCGTAGGGTCTGAAGGGCAGGGCCTGCGTTGCAGGTCAACTGCATACCGTTAGGCACATCAGGGGGAGGTGGTGCGTCATAGCCCGCTGGCTCATCTGTCCCGCGCTACTCCTGGCGGCGGCGCTTGCACTGTCTGGGTGTGGCCACGGCGCGACCCCACGGCCGACCGCCTCAGCCAGTCCCGTCTCGGGCATCGACGGCATCGCCGTCACAGACCCCATGGGAGCCATCTCTGTCTCGGCAGCGCCCTCACCTCTTCCCGGCGGCTTCGGCGACAGCCTCCAAATTCCGGTCGGGCATGCGCATCTCGTGGTGAAGGACACGAGCGGGTCGGTAGTGGCCCGCGTCGTGACCGATCGGCGGGGACTCCTTCCGCCTCGCGCTTTCCCCGGGCACCTATTGTCGTCTGGGGAACGGGCTCCACCGCTGAGAAGACGAAGGTGGTCGTTGGCGCTGGCGCCTATACCCGGGCCGTTTGCAATGCGTTCTGGCACTATTGAATCAAGGGCTGCGTTGAGAGTGCCTAACAAGCATTTCGAGCTGACTAGGCATAGGCTGCGCCAAGAGCGAGCGTCAGTGTGCGCAGCTCAAATGCAAGACCGTTAGGCGCATGAAAGGGTCCTAGGTGATGGCGACTGGACCGTCAGGCCGCATGTCGACGGTGGTCTGGATCGTGGCGATGGCCGTGCTCTGGCTCGTGGTCACGGTTGCTGTCATGGTGACAGTTCGCGCACTGCTGGTGCGAGCGGACACGCTCGCCTACTCTGTAGCCGAGTGGCTGGGTCTCTGCGTGGCTGCAACGCTCCTTGTGTGGGCGCTGATTCGTCTCACTCGGGCGCCGGCGACGCTGTGGCTGGGAGTGGCGGTCGCGGCTCTGGTGGGGTTCGTAGTGCTCGAAGTTGGGCGACCACTCGGGGGCTGGGGTTGGCCCAGCGCGAGAATCGACGACGCGTGGTGGGCGATCGCAGGGCGCTCGCCCTTTACGCTGGTCGCTGGCCTTTCCAGCATCGTCGGCGCTCTCCTGGGGTCGCGTCTGGCGTGCGGCGCGTGGTCATTGTGGCGGGGTGCGTCGCGGCCACAGGGCAGCGCCTAACAAGCACATCGAGCAGACAGGCCCCGCAGGTATGATGGGCTTCGGAGCGGCAGCGATGGCCTGCAGCTCATGTGCGACACGTTAGGCAGAGCGGAGAACGAAACGGATCCGAACTCGAGAGATGTCGACGAACGCGCTGTGAAGCTCGCGCAGGGCATCCTCGACGGGTCGGTCGATCGTATCGACGGCGTCTGGAGACTGGGGGGATGTGTCCACGGCGCGAGCTTCTTCAACGTGCACGACTACGTCGCGTTGGTCGATCCGTTCGATGAGCTCGAATCTGTGCCCCGCCAGTCCGAGCGCGACCTCTGGGACGCATCCGCGTACGAGCGCGAGCGAGCCCGCGGCGCGGGCGTGCTCACCCGCTACGGCGACGGCATCGACGAGGCTCTGAGGCGCGTGGTTGCCCGGGGACAGACACCAACGTGATCGTGGCCGCCTTGCCTAACAAGGCGTTCGAGCAGACTCGCAGAAGCTCTGTGCAAGACCGTGGCGTGAGCGCTCGCTGCTCAACGCCGGGACGTTAGACCCAACCTCCGTTTCGCGGCGGTGCTCGGTACGGTATAGTGTACGTGTTCACGTATCGAAACGGAGGCCGTCATGGCAGTTCTTCGTCCCTCGGTCGACGTGCGTCCGGTGACCGAGTTCCGCTCGCATACCTCGGCCGTGCTTGAGCAGGTGCAGAAGACCAAGCGCCCCGTCATCCTCACCCAGCACGGGCGCAGCGCCGCCGTGCTGCTCGACGTCGAGGCCTACGAGGCGCTCGTCGACGAGGTCGCCGTGATCCGCGACGTGCGCACCGCCGAAGCGCAGCTCGACGCCGGCATGGGCATCCCCCACGAGACCGTCGAGACGCGCCTGCGTGAGCGCTACCTGAAGTGAAGGTCGTCTGGTCGCCGTTGGCCAACGACCAGGTCGATGAGGCCGTCGCCTTCATCGCCGCCGACGATCCGGCCGCCGCGCTGGAGTGGCTGGAACGGCTGCTCGAGCGCGTCAAGTCGTTGGCCGCCTACCCCGACTCGGGCCGCATCGTCCCCGAGCTCGAGCGTGACGACATCCGCGAGCTCATCGTCAGCCCGTATCGCGTGATCTACCGCCGCAGGGCCGAGTTCGTCGAGATCGCCTCGATCCGTCACGGGGCGCGCGAGTTCGACGCGGGCGTGACGTGATGTCAGGTGGGTCTAACAAGGCGTTCGAGCAGACTCGCAGAAGCTCTGTCCAAGACCGGGCGTGAGCGCTCGCAGCTCAACGCCCAAGCGTTAGGGCGACGCGCCGGGCCGGCCGAGACACCGCGAGTATCACCCGATCGTCCGTGGCGGCCGGCCTTGGGAGGACTTGCCGATGAGAGATAGAGGGGTGTGGGTCGCAGCCGCCAGCCCTCTTGCCGTCACGGCACAGATCCGTCCTGCGGTCGTCTTCTGCGACGGCGCAGCGCCGCATCGCAGGGCAGAGTCGCCGCTGGTGGGCGGCGAGACGCGAACGGAACACCCGCGCTGCCCTAACAAGCGCGTCAACCTGGCAAACCGAGGCCCCAACGGTGGAGTAAAGTCCACTGGCAGCGCGGCCTCGGTTTGCAGGTTACGCGCGAAACGTTAGGTGGAGCTTTGAGGCGAGAGGTCAAGCGACTCGACGTACAGTTGGTGTTGCAGCAGTACCCCATCACAGACCGAGTCCCGGGCTGGTACTTCAAGGTCGAGGAGACGTCGCCAGGCGGCTACGAGGCGGAAGGGACCGACCTCTGGGGGCGCACGGTGTCACATCACCTCGCCGATCCTGACGCCGTCCTCATTGCTTGCATCGCCGACGCCCAGGTCATCGCCGCGGAGATAGAAGAAGCTCCGTCTTGAACGGTGACGGCCCACCTAACAAGCATTTCGAGCTGACTAGACATAGGCTGCGCCAAGAGCGCGCGTCTGCGTGCGCAGCTCAAATGCAAGACCGTTAGGTGGGGCAATGAGGCTCGACAGCGCGCGACTCGGCGAGGGGTTCGGTGTTGGTCGAGGGTCTGGGTCTCTTGGCTCAGTGCCGCAGAGGCGCTCTGTCGGCAACGGCCGCGCCCGGAAGCCTTATGGGTCATATCCCCGGGCCTGTCCCGCCGGTTTGCCTCGCACACGCCTCTGCCGGTGAGTGCAAGAGAAGGGGTGCCGTCGTGAACGGCCAATGCCCACCTAACAATCGCATCAACCTGACAACGCCCGAAGCGCTGCTAGAGTTCGCAGCGCAGCGCACGCGTTGCAGGTTATGCGCGAAACGTTAGCCGGACTCGGGGGTAGTCGTGCGGATTGCAGTCGTCGTGGTGGTCGCCGCCGCTCTCGTCTTGTCGGCCTGCGGCAGCTCGGCTTCCCACAGCTCGTCCGACGCCACTGTCAAGCCGACCCCGACGGCCACGGCATCAATGCGCAATCTCGCGGACGGCGAGACCGTCACGCTCAAGAGTGGTCTCACCTTGACGGTCCCGAAGACCTACCGGGGGTGGTACTTCCAAGACCCATCCGGGGCGCACGGCAGCTTCGACGTCATCGCTTCTCACGACTTGGCGCAGAAGGGGCTGAGGGCAAGCTTCATGGCCAGAAGCGAAACCGCTCAGGGCGAGAAGGCCGGGCCCTTCCATTGGCCGCTTCTGGCAAGCTCGTCCGACCCCGCCGTCGAGCTGCGCTGCGTCGGGCTGCGGCTGGGCACGGACAAGGCAAGGGAGGAGATCGCGCTCATAAGCCGACTGCCCGACCGACCAACCGGCCTCGTGCTCATGTCAGTCTTCGGCGCCGACGCAACGACCGACCCTTCCCGAGTGATCGCCCAAGTCCGCTCGATGTGGACGCTGTTCTCCATTCAGAGTGTGCCGATTCCAGATGCGGACTAGCCGCAACCCCAGACACGAGAGGGTTCGTCAGCCGGAGCCGGCTAACAAGCATTTCGAGCAGACTCGCAGTAGGGTTGCGCCAAGAGCGAGCGCCTCGCTCGCAGCTCAAATGCAGTCCTGTTGGGCACATGGGTCGGAGGCGTTGTGAGAAGACTGGCGCTGTGTCTCGCCCTGTTGCTGGCGGTCTCGACCGTTGCGAGCTGCGGCTCCTCGAGCCCCAAGCCCGCGCCGTCACACTCCTTGGGGACGATCGACGGCATCGTCCTGATGAGCAACCGCATAGCGCAGACGGCGCCGCCCACGCCTTCCCCTCTCCCCGGCGGCTTCGGCTCGATCTCCGGCGGCTGGTTCCTCTCCGCCAAGACGCGAGTCTCGGTGCGGGCCATGAGCGGTTCCAAGGCCGGTCAGGTGGTCGCCCGAGTGCCGTCCGACGCCCAGGGCCTCTTTGCGGTCCAGCTCGTGCCGGGACGCTACAAGGTCTACGTGATGTGTGGCGCGGTACCGTGTGGCATGAATCTCGTGGCGGTCCATCCCGGGGTGACCACGCGAGTCAAGCTCATCCTGCCCTAGGTTCGGCCCTCCAGTGCCCAACAAGCACATCGAGCAGACAGGCCACGCAGGTATGATGCGGTACGGTGGGGCTGCGATGGCCTGCAGCTCATGTACGAAGCGTTAGGTACACGCACTCGGAGCCGCAGTGGCGTTCAGCGAACTCGAGCTCAAGCGCATCGACCGCACGATCGGCGAGCTGTGCCGACACTCGTCTCCGCCCGAACACGCCGACCAGCTGCGCTGCCTCTACGAGATCGACGGCCACACCGTCGCGCGTCTTCGAGGAGCGCCCACCCTGGGACGGCCACGGCGATTGGATGCGCCTGGGCGTCGCCAGGTTCCGCTTCTTTCGGTTCACGGGGCGAGTGGCAGCTCTACTGGCTGCGCCAGGACCTGCGCTGGCATCTCTACGAGCCGGCCGCGCCGACGCGCGATCTCGCCGCCCTCGTGAGCCGTCGTGGAAGCCGACGAGTACGATGCGTTCTTCACGTGAGTGGTACCTAACAAGCACATCGAGCAGACAGGCCCCGCAGGTATGATGCGACTCGTTGGGGCTGCGATGGCCTGCAGCTCATGTGCGACACGTTAGGAGGACAGCGGTTGTCACCCGGCTGCGACAGTCCCCTCCGTGAACATCGTGAGTGGCTTCTGTCGCTCGTTCCCCTGGCGGAACCGCTCACCCTCGTCGATCTGGGCTGCGGAAATGGCGATGATCTGAGCGGTTTCGCCGCTCGCTGCAGCGATCCCGCTACCCGCCTCGTGGGTGTCGATGCGTCACCCGACGCCGTGCGGGCGGCTCGGGCGGCCGTGGACTCTGACCCGAGGGCCGAGGTCGTCTGTGAGCGCCTCGATGGCCGTCTGCCTTTCGACGACGGCGCCGTCGATGTCGTGTTCTCAAACAACCTTGTCGAGTGCCTTGACGATCGGCCCCGGTTCGCACGCGAGGTCGCCCGTGTCCTGCGTCCCGGCGGGGGCGTCGTGGCAGGCCACTGGGATTGGGACACGCAGCTCTTCGACGGCACCGACCGCTCCCTGATGCGCCGCCTCATGCAGGCGTATGCCGACTGGCGCCAGGACTGGATGGACCACGCCGATCCGTGGGCCGGCAGACGCCTCTTCGGTCTATTCGAGAGCTCTGGCCTCTTCCACGGGACGGTCCACGCGCGGACGCTTGTCGAGGTGACGTTCGCGCCCGGCTTCTACGGCTACGGGCGCGCTCAGGACCTCGCCGACCTCGTTGGGCAGGGCACGATCGAGGCCTACGACTACGAGCAGTTCCTCTCCCAGCAACGCGCCCTCCAGGCCGAGGGTCGCTATGTCTATGCCGTCACGGAGTTCGTCTACGTTGGCCAGCGAGCCTCCTAACAAGCATTTCGAGCTGACTCGCCGAATGAAAGTGCAAGAACGAGCTGCCTCGCTCGCAGCTCAAATGCATCACCGTTAGAGCGACGTGCTGGCTTGGGGTCGCTAGACGGGGACATCTGAACGAACGGGGGGTGCGATGGCGAACGGCAATTGGTCGCAGGCGTCACGAACAGCACTGCTGGTCGTGGCCTTCGGCATCGTCGCAGTCATCGCCCTCAGTGTCCTGGTTCAAGCGCTCCTGCACTAGCTTGGCCGGTGCTCGCATGGGAACGCGCCCTAACAAGGCGTTCGAGCAGACTCGCCGAAGCTCATTGCAGGACCGTGGCGTGAGCGCTCGCTGCTCAACGCCCAAACGTTAGATGCACCGAAGATGAGCCGCTCCGCCGCTCCCTTGGGGTAACATCTGCGACACGAGGTGTAAGGAAGGAGAGACGTGTCCGTCCTGTTCAAGATCGAGCTCGAGAAAGAGGCCGACGGCCGTTGGATCGCCGAGGTGATCGAGCTGCCCGGCGTGCTCGCCTACGGCGCGACGCGCGACGAGGCGATCGCTCGGGTCCAGGCGCTCGCCCTGCGCGTGGTCGCCGACCGGCTCGAGCACGATGAGGCCGGCCGCGAGTTCCTCGACATCTCGTTCAAGGCCGCGTGAGCGACTGGCCATCCACCAAGGCCCGTGCCGTCCTGGCCGCCCTGCTTGCCAGCGGCTGGACCGTCAAGCGTCAGACCGGCTCACACCGTATCCTTGCCCGTCCCGGCTGGTCCGACGTGGTCTTCGCCTTCCACGACCGCGATGAGATCGGTCCTCGCATGCTGGCCCGCATCGCAAAGCACACCGGACTGCGGCCCGAGGACCTGTGAGCCGGGCATCTAACAAACGCATCAACCTGACAACGCCCGCAGCGATGCTAGAGTTCGCATCGACGCGACCGCGTTGCAGGTTATGCGCCCACCGTTAGCCGCACACTTCAGGCTAGCCGCAAGCCCGTGCGCTCGCTTTGCGAGGGGAGTATTCTCGGAGGTGGCTCTCATCTGGAGGTGGTAGTCCATGGGCGGATCGATCTACAACTACGGCCTGCAGCTTGGTCAGTCCCACGCCTTCGTTGGGACCGAGGAGTGGTATCGACGAGCCGCGGAAGCCGGCGATCCCGAAGCCATGCGCTTCCTCGGCAACCTCCTGGGCGAAAACGGAGATGGAGCCGGGCAGGAGGAGTGGCTGCGGAAGGCTGCACAGGCCGGGGACGTGCCCGCCAGGTTGTCGCTCAGCACACTGCTTGAGGCACGAGGCGCGAGCGCGGAGGCCGCCGAATGGCGCGCCAAGAGCGCGGAGTCTGACGAGGCGAAGAGCTAGCCCGACCCCTTGGAGACCGGACCTGCCCAGGCGCGCGTGGCGGCTAACAAACGCATCAACCTGACAACGCCCGCAGCGGTGCTAGGGTTCGAACCGCAGCGAAGGCGTTGCAGGTTATGCGCGAAACGTTCGGTGCACAGGTGGGGTCCGTGAGCAAGCGAACTGGCAGCGGTCGACGCAACTGCGGCCTCGTGGTCGCTCTGGCGACGCTCACTGTCATCGCGGCCTTCTCCTCGGCCTGTGGCGGTGGCAAGGGCGGGCAGGTCTCGCTTGTCCGGCCCTCGCCGACGCCGACCGCCTCCGGGTGGCAGGCCCAGGCCCAGCAGCTGCTTCACCGTTACGGCCTGCAGGCCACGGGCGACCCCAAGTGGGTCCAGCGGGTCAAGCTCGACTTCCATCCCAACTCCATGGGGCCAGTCCTCGTGGCCGACGCCTCACAGACCATCGGTCTGGATCTGCGGGCGCATGCCGGACAGACGGCCTCCGTGTTTCATGTCCCCGTGCAAGCCGAGACCGCAGACGGCCCCATCTTCGCCTTGTTCATCGTTCGCCAGAACGAGGTCATCGGCGCAGCCGTCGTCTACAAGGCCACGCCGGGCATCATGTCACTCGCGGACCGTCCGCCTCACTGAGGCATGACCGGTTGGTTGGCATCGAGCTATCCGACACCGACTACCGGTGCCGTGGCACCGAACAAGCAGTTCGAGCAGACAAACCACGGCCCCCGCGCTAAGCTCGGGTTCACTCGCAGCGGGGCCGCGGTTTGCTGCTCAACTGCGTCACGTTAGGTGTGACCAGCCGAGGGGGGCGAGTGAACCTGCCGAGCCATCGAGCCAAGGCCATCAGCAGACTGATTGCCTTGGTCGTGGGCGTGTTCTGCCTCCTTGTACCTCTTGCCGCGTGCGGCGGCCCCGACAAGAACGCCGCCGTGCGCTCGGGGATGGCTATCGTCCAAAAGGCGATCGAGGGCTGGTCCCTCGACCATGACACCAGCTACCCCGGCGCGAAGCTGGTGCGCAACGGCAAGACGACCTTTGGCTACTCTCATCAGGCCGTGAGCGGTTACGTCAACTTCCCGACCTATGGCTGGCCGACCAACCCCTTCACCGGCCATCCCGTAACGCAAGGCACTGCACCAGGCGACTTCACCTACACCGAACTCGGGGCCTTTGAGCCGGGCTTTACGTGTGCCGGGTATCGGCTCGTTGCCTACGGAGCTGGCGGCAAGCCCCTGCTCATCCTCGGCCAGGAGACCTGGAACGATGCGCTCGGGGCCGAGGAGGACTCTCTTCAGTCGCTCGTCGAGGCTTGGGCCAAGGGTCATCGCGGCGTGCTACCCTCCACTCGACTCGTCACTGAGAATGGACTGGGGCGGATCTACGCAGGCAGGCAGAGCGTTTTCTGGCCCGGGGTCTGGCCGGTCAATCCCTTCACCGGCGAACCCCTCCATCCGGGCACAGGCCCCGGCGACTATCGCTACGTTCGAGTATCGAGCAGTCGTTTCAGACTCATTGTCCTCAACCGCCACGGGAAGCCAATTCACTGAGGGCACACCTAACAATCGCATCGAGCAGACGCCGCTCCAAGGTATGCTCAGGTTGAAAGGCAAGCGAATGCGGCGCAGCTCATGCGCGTCACGTTAGGGCGACGCGCCGGGCCGGCCGAGACACCGCGAGTATCACCCGATCGTCCGTGGCGGCCGGCCTTGGGAGGACTTGCCGATAAGAGATAGAGGGGTGTGGGTCGCAGCCGCCAGCCCTCTTGCCGTCACGGCACAGATCCGTCCTGCGGTCGTCTTCTGCGACGGCGCAGCGCCGCATCGCAGGGCAGAGTCGCCGCTGGTGGGCGGCGAGACGCGAACGGAACACCCGCGCTGCCCTAACAAGCGCGTCAACCTGGCAAACAGAGGCCCCAACGGTGGAGTAAAGTCCACTGGCAGCGCGGCCTCGGTTTGCAGGTTATGCGCGAAACGTTAGGTTGAAGTCATGGCCGAGATCGTAATGACAGACACCGGCTCTTCCGAGCGGGCCATCAGGCGTCCAGGCCGGTTTGCTCCGCTGCAGCTCACCATCGGGGCCGCGGTCGCACTGGCGCTGGCGGTCGGGACAGCAGGTCTCGGCTGGCTGCTTCTCGTGCTGCCCCAGCCGGGTGGATCGGGCCCGTCGGTCAGCGTGTTCCACGCCTACCTCGCGATTGCCTCTGTGTGGCTCGTCGCCGCTCTTGTCGGGGGACTTGGGGCCGTGACGGTCGTCAGGTGGCCGCGCCAGACCGCCTGCGCCGTGGGCCTCGCCGTCGTCGCTGGGATTGCCGTCGTGCCGACCATCGGCCTCCTGCGCGGGCGCGACCTCCTGGTTCCTGAGCTGATGGCGGTTTGGCTGTTCTCTGCCGTGCCGCTCACGTTCGCAGTCGTTTCCGCTCTGAAGCGGCCCATCACTGACGACAACGGCTGTTGAGGACTCAACCTAACAAGCACATCGAGCAGACAGGCCCCGCAGGTATGATGCAGCACGTAAGGGCTGCGATGGCCTGCAGCTCATGTGCGAAACGTTAGGCCGAAGCGGAGGAACGGAGTCGTGTCCCGACTGGAGCCCTCTACACCAGCCGTTCTCGCAGTCGCGATCCTGAGCGCAGTCTTCCTCGCCTCATCCTGCTCGTCCGGGCGACCGACGCCGTCGCCGGCAGGCCAAGCGGCGTGGGCCTCCTACGGCAACACCCGCGCCGGCTTTGCGGTGCGCTACGACCCGCGGCGGCTCACCGCGCCGACGGAGTCTTCCTCTGCCAGGAGCATCGCCGTCCGCTTCGTGGCCAATGGCCCGGTCTATCGGGGTCGCTTGACGGCCATCGGGCTCGCCGACCGCAACCAGAAGGATCGGCTCGGCTCGGCGCTGGGCGGCGTGGAGATCGACGTGTTCCGTGCGTCGCGACCGATCCTGCTTCCTCGGACCGAAGTCCTTCTCAGGGCCAAACGACTTCTGTTCCTGTCCGAAGTCGCTGCCGTGGGCTCGTCGGGCACGCGAACGGTCGCCCCCGTGCTGATCTCCGGCCTGGCTGGCGTCAAGCTGACGATGGCCTGGGGCGACCTGCGCGCCGAGGAGTACTGGTTGAGTCGCGGCAACACCTTCTACCGCCTTCAGTTCAGAGCGACGACGGCCGCCTGGCCTGGCATGGCCCCAATCTACGACGCCCTCGCGAAGTCGTTTCAACTCGAGCCGAAGCTCGGCCTAACAAGCACATGGAGCAGACAGGCCCCGCAGGTATGATGGGCTTCGGAAGGGCTGCGATGGCCTGCAGCTCATGTGCGAGACGTTAGGCGGTTCCGAGTGACTGCCACCTCACTGCGACCGGTGTCACCTGGTGATCTCGCGACCATCGACGGGTGGGCCGCGGCCCTCGGCGCCGAGGCGCCGTCGCGCACCCGCCCATACGCCGCGGGCGCCGACCGGCACGACTCCGCTTCCGGCCTTTTCTGGAACGTGGTGGTCGGCGACGGTCGCGAGGTCGGCACCGTCTGGATCGAGCGTCTCGGCGGGCGACCCGAGGCCCGTCTCGGTGTGTTCCTCGACGACCCGGCCGACTTCGGGCGCGGCATCGGCCGCTCGGCGCTGCGGCTCGCCATCGCCGAGTATCGCGAGGCGTACCCCGGCGACTCCCTCTCGCTGCACGTGCGTGACTCCAACGCACGCGCCATCGCCTGTTACCGCGCCGTGGGCTTCGAGATCGTCGACACAGGCTCGAAGGTGCTGCCATCCGGCGAACGCGTCGCGTTCCACACCATGGTTCTGGCAGGCCGACCGTCTGCGGCGGACCGCCTAACAAGCACATCGAGCAGACCGGCCCGGCAGGTATGATGCGAGTCGAAGGAGCGCGCTGGCCTGCAGCTCATGTGCGACACGTTCGGCGCACTTGGTTTGAGCGGGGGACGGAGGGCGTGACCGTGACCGTGTCGCTGCGCGAGGTCGTCGAGGAGCTCGAGGCCCTGCCCGACGAGGCGACGCTCTACTTACATCGCGAGACCGGCGAACTCTACGCGCTCGGCGACGAGGAGGCGAGCCTTGTCGAGGACGGCCGGGCCGAGGAGCTCCCCGACTGGCTGTGCGACGACGTCCCGAGGATCCGCGAGATCCTCACCACGCAGCACTGGCTCATCCTGCCGACTCGCTTCGACGTCCACGAGTGGGCGATCATGGACGAGTTCGCCCGATCGCTCGAGGACCGGGGCCTCAGCGACGACCTGCGCGCGGCCATCCACGGCCGGGGAGCCTTCCGCGCGTTCAAGGACGCGGTCCACCGGCGCGGCGCGCATGAGGACTGGTATCGCTTCCGCGACGCAGCAATCACCGACCTCGCCGCTGCCTGGCTCGACGAGCACGGCATCGCCTACGCTCGCGATGTGGATGCACCGTGAGGGGGGAGGCGCCGAACAAACGCATCAACCTGACAACGCCCGCAGCGGTGCTAGGGTTCGAACCGCAGCGAAGGCGTTGCAGGTTATGCGCGAAACGTTAGCGCCACCTACCGGAGGGCCAGTGAGAGCAGAGGGGGGAACGGTGGCCAAGCCGACATATCACGAAGGGGACTGGTTTGCCGTGCCGCTTCGCGGCCGGGGGCTATGCGACTGGTCTGCTGGCGCGAGCAAGTCGCAAGGGGATGCCTGTCGGCTACTTCTTCGGTCCGCGACGAGCCGCCCCAGCTCGTCTCGAGGAACTCAGCGAGCTGAGTGCCGACCAGGCCGTCTGGATCAATAGGTTCGGTGACCTCAGCCTTTCTCGCCGCACGCCCCCCGACGAGCGCTGGCCGATCATCGGTCGGTTCCCGGACTGGGAGCGTGATCTGTGGCCGATGCCCGTGTTCGGTCGCTATGAGGAGCTTACCGGGCGCTGGTTTGAAACGTACTACGCGGACCACGATCCAAGCCGACCCAGCGGCCAGAGTCAGGTTGCGCCCGGGCCGGTCGAGCAGTTGCCACGGGAAGGAATGGCAGGAGCTGGTTACGTGGAGCTGTGGCTCGACCGAGTCCTCGGAGGTGCCGCGGATGCGGGGCGCTAACAAACGCATCAACCTGACAACGCCTGCACCGGTGCTAGGGTTCGAGCCGCAGCAGATGCGTTGCAGGTTATGCGCGACACGTTAGATGCACCGAAGATGAGCCGCTCCGTCACTCCCATGGGGTAACATCTGCGGCGCGAGGTGTTGAGGAAGAAGGGAGAAACGTGTCCGTCCTTTTCAGGATCGAGCTTGAGCGAGAGACCGACGGGCGCTGGATCGCCGAGGTGGTCGAGCTGCCCGGCGTGCTCGCCTACGGCGCGAGCCAGGACGACGCCATCGCTCGCGTGCAGGCGCTCGCTCTGCGCGTGGTCGCCGACCGGCTCGAGCACGAGGAGGCCGGCCGCGAGTATCTGAACATCTCCTTCGCCGCTGCGTGAGCGACTGGCCCAGCACCCGCGCCAAGCTCGTCCTCGCCGCCCTGCTGCGCATCGGCTGGACGGTCGAGCGCCAGACCGGCTCGCACCGCATCCTCTCCCGCCCCGGTTGGCCCGACCTCGTCTTCGCCTTCCACGACCGCGACGAGATCGGCCCACGCATGCTCGCCCGCATCGCCAAGCACAGCGGACTGCGGCCCGAGGACCTGTGAGCCGGGCACCTGAGTTCAAGTTCGAAGTGCAACACCTGCGCTTCTGACGCTCTCTTCTACCGGGCTTGTGCATAGCACTCCTCCGGGGTCCTGTAGCCCAGTCGCTTGCGTCGGCCGCGCGTTCAGCTTCGCGGCGATCGCGTCGCAGTCGGCCTGCGTGACGTGCGCCATGCTCGTGCGCTTGGGCAGGTACTGGCGGATCAGCCCGTTGGTGTTCTCGTTGGTGCCCCGCTCCCAGGAGTGGTGCGGGGTGGCGAAGTAGAAGAGCGCACCGGTCGCCGCCTCGATCTCGGCGTAGCTGTGGAACTCGGTGCCGTTGTCGGCGGTCACGGTGGCGACGCGGCCCGGGTGCGCGGCGATCAGCTCGATGCAGCGCGCCGTCGCGTCGGCGGCGCGGTGGCGCGCGAGCTTGCCCATGACCGGTAGCCGGTCGCGCGCTCGACCATGGTCACGACGCTGTTGCGGCCGTGCTCGTTGCCCATGACCGTGTCGATCTCCCAGTGGCCGACGACCTGCGCGCGTCTCGACCTCCGCCGGCCGCTCCGAGATGTGGCGCTTGCCGGCGAGCCTGCCGCGGGAGTCGTAGGCGCCGTAGCGTTTGCGCCGCTTCTTGCCCGCCTGGCGCATGTGCCTCCACAGCTTGCCCGCCGGCGCGCTTGTCGCGCCAGACGTGGAGGTAGATCGTCTCGTAGCTGATCGCGAGCAGCTCGTGGCGGGCGCAGCCAGCCGGCGACCTGCTCGGGGCTCCAGTCGAGGCGCGAGGAGCTGCTCGACCAGCGATCCACTCCTCGGCGCCGAAGTGGCTGTTGCGGCGCGAGCGCCGGCGCCTCGCGCGCGTGCGCTCGCAGGCGGTGAAGGCGCGGTAGCCGCCGTCGGCGCGGCGGTTGCGCGCGCACCTCGCGCGAGATCGTCGAGGGCGCCCGCCCGAGGTCGCGGGCGATGGCCCGCGACGAGAGCCCCTGTCGCCGCAGGGCGGCGATGGCGTATCGTTCTCCCGAGGTGATCTGGTGATACTGCATCTGCGGTTCCCCTTTTCTTGGCGGATTGGAGGAACCGAAGTGTCCCAGATCGCCTCACCTCTCTCGGGGGGTCGGGTGTTGCGCTTAGTATCTGAATTCGCCCCACCTAACAAGCGCATCAACCTGACAACGCCCGCAGCGCTGCTAGGGTTCAGACCGCAGCGCATGCGTTGCAGGTTATGCGCGAAACGTTAGAGCGACGTGCTGGCTTGGGGTCGCTAGACGGGGACATCTGAACGAACGGGGGGTGCGATGGCGAACGGCAATTGGTCGCAGGCGTCACGAACAGCACTGCTGGTCGTGGCCTTCGGCATCGTCGCAGTCATCGCCCTCAGTGTCCTGGTTCAAGCGCTCCTGCACTAGCTTGGCCGGTGCTCGCATGGGAACGCGCCCTAACAAGGCGTTCGAGCAGACTCGCCGAAGCTCATTGCAGGACCGTGGCGTGAGCGCTCGCTGCTCAACGCCGAAACGTTAGGCAGGGTCAAGCCGTGACCGCATGGTTCGACAGGCTCCTTCATCGCCAGACGCGGAATCCCGAGGAGTACGAAAGAGTTCGCTGCGACCTCTGCAGCGGCACCGGCATCTGGCTCGGGCTCCAGCCGCACAACGCAACCGAGCCCAACCCGGTGCACTTCTACAGAGGCGACCACTGCCCCAGGTGCCATGGCGACGGTTGGCTCGAGGTCAAGCGTGAGATCCATGACTAGCGGCATCGGCGCCGTCGTCGGCCTCGCACCGCACGACCTGCCTAACAAGTGCGTCAACCTGACAAACCACGGCCCCGACAGTATGCTCGGGTCGCAAGCGCGCGTGGCCGTGGCTTGCAGGTTACGCACACCACGTTAGGCGTATCTGTCCAGGCGCCTTGAGGCCGGAACCAGGGGGGGCATCGTGGATATCGGCTCGCGACCTTTCACCAGGTGGGCGCTTGCCATCGCCGGCGTCGTCGGTGTCTGCGTGGCCGGACTGCTTCCCGTGACCCTGACTCAGTACGGCCACCGGATCATCGCGCTGTCGCTCACGCGGAGGCTGGGCGACTGGGTCGTCGGCGCTCCTCCGGCCGGACTGACCCTGCTCGTCGCGGGCTTTCTCTGCGCGCTTCTGCTGCTCGTTGCGAGGTGGCCGGTGAAGGCGTGCGCTGCCGTCGCCCTGGCTTGGTTCGTCTTCGCACAGGCGGCCTTCCGGCCGGACGGCCGCTGGGCTCAAGAGATGGCTCAGACCTTCGACATGACACGCTTCTATGTCGGCGGGCTCGTGACCATGGCGGTCCTGCTGGCGCTCTCGATCCTTGCGCTGATCACAGCCGTGGTCGCGAGCCCAGTCCAGGCACGAGGCAAGCCCGCTCCTGCACACGTGGCGCCGACGCCGGATGCTTGATCTCGGTAGGCGCAGAACGCCTAACAATCGCATCAACCTGACAACGCCCGCGGCGGTGCTAGGGTTCGCAGCGCAGCGCACGCGTTGCAGGTTATGCGCGAAACGTTAGCAACATCAGCATGAAGGAAGCCGGTAGTTCTTTTGGTCCGGCCTGGATGAGAGGGCCTGCTTGAGGACTAAGACGATGCTCATCGTCGGCACCGCTGCTGTCTTTGCCCGCCATTGTCGCAGCGCTCGTATTGAGGCTCGCAGGAAGAGATCGCAAGCGTGGCGAAGGCTTACCGTGTTTATTTTAGAAAAGCGGACGGCGGCTCGGAGGATTACACCGTCGATCATTCGGTATTCGTTTATCTCATGGACCGGGATGGAAATTACTTAACTCACTTCATGTTCAACACCCCGGCGGAAAACATGGTGAGCGTGATTAAAAAGCGCATTTCCGGCGATAAAAGCTCCTGATTTAGGCTGATGCTCAACCAAAGGTCAATTTTAAGTTCGAAGGGGGTGTGTCAACCTAGCGTGGACGGCGCGTTATGATTTCAACGGTTTGGGAGGCGCTTGTAGCGTGGTCTTTCTGTGAAGCGTTCACTCAACATAAGGGGATCACGTGCTCTACCACCTGTATGAGCTGGGCCAGGCGGCCATGTCTCCGGCGAGAGCGGTCGCACATTCCACGCGCTTCATTATGCGCAACCCGTTCAACCCGCTATCCTACACCAACGTAGGCCGCAATGCGGCCGCGGCAGCGGAGCTTCTGGAGCGGACTACGCGCCGCTACAAAAAGCCAACCTTCGGTATCGCGCACACCACTGTAAAGGGCGTGCCGGCCACCGTTACCGAAGAGACGGTTTGGCACAGGCCCTTTTGCAATCTGATCCGCTTCCGGAAGCACCTGCAGGACGGAAGCACGCCCAACGAGCCGCGGCTTCTGATCTTCGCGCCGGTTTCGGGGCACTTCGCCACGCTTCTGCGCGGGACGGTGGAAGCGATGCTTCCCCATGCCGACGTTTACATCACCGACTGGCAGGATGCGCGCTTCGTGCCCTTGCGCGACGGCAATTTCGACCTCGACGATTACATCGATTACGCAACCGCGATGATGGAGCTATTCGAGGGCGACGTGCATGTGATGGCCGTCTGCCAGCCTGCGGTCCCGGTCCTCTCCGCGATTGCGCTGATGGAGGCTCGCGAAAGTCCGGCCGTTCCGCGCAGCCTTATCATGAAGGGCGGGCCAATCGATACCCGCATCAGCCAAACGGCGGTGAACAGGCTCGCCGAGGAAAAGGGCACCAACTGGTTCCGGCGCACGGTAATCACCTCGGTTCCCTGGCCGAATGCCGGGCACGGGCGGCTGGTGTATCCTGGCTTCCTCCAGCTTACAGGGTTCATGGTCATGAACCTCGACCGGCATGTGAACGCGCACAAGGATCTGTTCGTCCACCTCGTCCGGGGCGATGGCGACTCGGCCGATAAACACAAGGTGTTTTACGACGAGTACCTGGCTGTCATGGACCTGGCGGCGGAATATTATCTGCAAACGATCGATCAGGTTTTCGTCAAGCATCAGCTTCCGAAGGGCGAGATGTTCCACCGCGGCCAGCCGATCGACCTCGGCGCCATCCGCCGCACCGCGCTCATGACGATCGAGGGCGAGAAGGACGACATAACCGGGCTAGGCCAGTGCGAGGCGGCGCTGCACCTCTGCACCAATCTGCCAAACTCCAAGAAGCTGCATTACACGCAAGAGGGCGTCGGCCACTACGGCATTTTCAACGGCTCGCGCTACCGCAACGAGATCGTCCCCCGCATCGAAGGCTTCATGTCGGATCACGATGTGCGCGGCAACGGGCTCCACTGGCTCATGCACAGGCTGGTGGGCGAAAAAAGTGCGGTTGCGGATTCGCCAGAGCCGCTCCAGCACGTGCCTGTCAGCGCAAACGCCATGGAGGTTGTGGGAGCAGAGGCGCCGGCGCTGTCGGTGCTTCCCGCGAAGCCGTCGCTGAGGATCGGAAAAAGCCGCTCGCCAGCCCGCCTTCCGAAGCCACCCCACGGTAGAAGGCGGCACCGTTAGAGGGGCACGAAGAAGACCCCCTCATCCTGTCCTTCTCCCCAGGGGGAGAAGGGACCCGAGAATTGCCCTCTTACCTCGGTGAAAGGCCGCAGCCAACTCCCTCTCCCCTTGGGGAGAGGGTTGGGGTGAGGGGGTCTTCTGCCGCTTACCCTGAAAAAAGCGGGGCGTTTCCGCCCCGCATCGGTCTGCTTCAGTGTACGATTTCGGTCAGCAGCAAAGGCTCTTGCTGCGTGTCCAGATACGGCATGGCCGCGGGCACCGGGTGTTCCTCCACCGGGTCCGGCGAGAAGAATTCGCCGTCGATTTGGGCGAGAAAATCCTCGCAAGCCGCGCGCAGCTCGTATAGCGCCTGCCGGCCGCCAACGAGGTAGGAGCCATCCGCCGGCTGTTCGCCCGCTGGCTTTTCAGCTCCCGCCTCCGGTTTCCTCTGGGAGAAGAACCGGACGAGCGACATGCCGCCGTTGAACATGCGCTGAGCATCGCGCAGAAATCCGGATTGGATTTCCTCGCAAGGCCCAGTCGCATCGAGGAAGCGGTCGATGTCGAGCTGAAACTCAGGCTCAAGCCGCCTGAGTTCCGCGGCCCAGATCCGGGCGCGCAGCAGTTTCGTCACCATAAGCGCCTCGCGTTCCTCGAAGCTCTTGCAGCTATCGCGGAAACGCCCAAGCTTTGCCGCGATTTCGGCATGCCCCGCGCCTTTGAGGTCGGCTTTTTGCAGCGCGGTGCGCTCGAAATACCAAGCATCGCTCAGCGCGGATCTTAGTGCATCTTTTAGAAGGTAGACCACGGTGTAGACGTCGTGGTCTTGATCGGGTTTGATCGTCCAGAGCGTCATGTTTCGGCTCTCAGCCTTTTTCAGCGTCTGAGGCGATAAGCCTCCCGCGCCTAGTGCGGCGCGGGTTTCGGCAAGCGGCGTAATCCTAAGAGCATCCAGTCGTACCGCCGCAGGTATCGCACTTCAAACAGGTTCCGTTGCGAACGAGTGTGAAGTTGCCGCATGTGCCGCAGGCTTCGCCCTCGTAACCCTTCGCGCGCGCTTCAGCGAGAAGCTCAGCCTTTCCAGGCCGTCCACTCGGAACTGACAGATGGGTTGCAGAAAACGCGGCACTCGCCCCATCGCGCGCGTTTACATCGGAGGACCCTAGCGAAAGACCTTCATCTTCCGCACGCAGGGCATAAGCGAGGGCGCCGTGACTCTCATATGTATTGGCGCTACCGACTCGCTCAGGCTGACTCTGATCTTGAACTATGACAACTTTGTGGTGAAGTCCGCGTGTGAGGCCCTTGCTCACCAGGCGGTCGGCCAAGAAAACGGGCGCGGACGCCTTCTGGCCGGGCTTGTCCTCCGCCACGCCGCCGCCCATGATCGTCGAGCCGATGGCCGAGGGATCGACATGGGCCAGGTCGCTGCGGTCGAGATAGGAGACGGCCAGCTCGCGGAAGATGTAGTCGAGGATCGAGGTTGCGTTCTTGATCGCCTCGTTGCCCTGCACCAAGCCGGCAGGCTCGAAGCGGGTGAAGGTGAACGCCTCCACATACTCATCGAGCGGCACGCCATATTGCAGGCCAAGGCTGATCGCGATGGCGAAATTGTTCATCAAGCTGCGGAAAGCGGCGCCTTCCTTGTGCATGTCGATGAAGATTTCGCCCAGGCGCCCGTCCTCGAACTCGCCGGTGCGGAGATAGACCTTGTGGCCGCCGACGACCGCCTTCTGGGTGTAGCCCTTGCGGCGGTTCGGCAGCTTCTCGCGCTCGGCGGTGAGCCGCACGCGCTCGATGATGCGCTCGACGATGCGCTCGGCGACGATCTGGGCGCGCCTGCCCTGGGGTGCCACGGCAATGGCGTCCGCGTCTTCGCCGTCCTCGGAGAGGAGCTGGGCGGAAAGCGGCTGCGAGAGCTTGGAGCCGTCGCGGTAGAGCGCGTTCGCCTTAAGCCCCAGCTTCCACGACAGCATATAGGCTTCGCGGCATTCGGCCACCGTCGCCGAATTCGGCATGTTGACGGTCTTGGAGATTGCGCCGGAGATGAAAGGCTGGGCGGCGGCGAGCATGTGGATATGGCTCTTCCAGGAGAGCGCGCGCTTGCCGCGTTTGCCGCATGGGCTCGCGCAATCGAAGACGGGAAGATGCTCAGGCTTGAGGCCCGGCGCGCCTTCGAGCGTCATCGTTCCGCAAACGTACTCGTTTGCGGCTTCGATCTCGGCCTTCGAAAAGCCGATTGCCGCAAGCAGGTCGAAGCCCGGCGCGTTCATCGCTTCCGGCGTCAGCTTCAGGCTCGCGTTGCAGAAATCCTCGCCGAGCGTCCACTTGTTGAACACGAATTTGATGTCGAAAGCGCTGGCAAGGCCCGCCTCGACGCTTGCGATTTTCTCCGGCGTGAAGCCCTTTGCCGCCAGCGTCTTGTGATTGACGTGCGGCGCATCGGCGAGCGTGCCGCGGCCCACGGCGTAGGTGATGATGGCCGCAATCGTGCCTTCGCCGTAGCCGAGTGTCCGCAGCGCTTCAGGGACGGCGCGGTTGATGATCTTGAAATAGCCGCCGCCGGCCAGCTTCTTGAACTTCACGAGCGCGAAATCGGGCTCGATGCCGGTCGTGTCGCAGTCCATGACGAGCCCGATGGTGCCCGTGGGCGCGATCACCGAGACTTGCGCGTTGCGGAAGCCGTGCGCCTGGCCGAGCGAGATGACCTCATCCCAGGTCTCGCGCGCGGCGGTGACGAGATCGTCTTGCGGGCAAACGCCATCCTTCAGCGGCACCGGCGCGGTCGAAAGCAGCTCGTAGCCGTTATCCCGGCCATAGGCCGCGCGCCGGTGGTTTTTCATGACGCGGAGCATGTGTGCCGCGTTCAGGCCGTAGCCGGCAAAGGAGCCAAGCTCTTTGGCCATCCCCGCCGAGGTGGCATAGGAGACGCCGGTCATCAGCGCGGAAATCGCTGCCGTCAGCGCACGGCCCTTACCCGAGTCGTAGCCGAGGCCGGACACCATGAGCAGCCCGCCCAGATTAGCGAAGCCCAGGCCCAGCGTGCGGTATTCGTAGGACAACTGCGCGATTTCCTTCGACGGGAATTGCGCCATGGTCACGGAGATTTCCAAGACAATCGTCCAGAGCCGGCAGGCATGGGCGAACGCCTTCACGTCGAGAATGCCGCCGCCGCTACGGTCGCGGAACGCCAGCAGGTTAAGCGAGGCCAGGTTGCAGGCGGTGTCGTCGAGGAACATGTACTCCGAGCAGGGGTTCGAAGCCCGGATCGGTCCGCTCGCGGGGCAGGTGTGCCAGTCGTTGATGGTGGTGTGGAACTGGATGCCCGGATCGGCGCTGGCCCAAGCCGCCTCGGCGATTTGGTCCATGAGGCCGCGCGCCTTCAAGGTCTTCATCGCCTTGCCGCCCATGCGCGCCTTCAGCTCCCAATCGCCGTCCTGTTCAACCGCGTGCAGGAAGGCGTCGTTGACGCGGACGGTGTTGTTGGAGTTCTGGCCCGCGACCGTGCGATAGGCCTCGCCCTCCCAATCGGTGTCGAAGCCCGGGAAGGCGATGGACTTGAAGCCCTGCCGCGCGAACTGGATGACGCGCTGGATGTAATTGTCCGGCACGAAGGCGGCGCGGGCTGCCCTGACCTCGCGCTTGAGCGCCGAATTCTTGGCTGGGGTCGAAGCAATCCTCGCCCTCGCCCTCGCAATTCACGCACGCCTTCATGATCGCGGTCAGATGCTTCTGGCAAGCCTTCGAGCCCGGCGACCAGCGCCGCGACCTTCTGCTCCTCCAGCACCTTCCAGCTGATGAAACCCTCGATGTCGGGGTGATCGGCGTCGACGATCACCATCTTGGCGGCGCGCCGGGTGGTGCCGCCGGACTTGATCGCGCCGGCCGCCCGGTCGCCGATCTTCAGGAAGCTCATGAGCCCCGAGGATTTGCCGCCGCCCGAAAGCTTCTCGCCCTCGCCGCGCAGCCGGGAGAAGTTCGAGCCCGTGCCCGAGCCGTATTTGAACAGCCGCGCCTCGCGAACCCACAGGTCCATGATGCCGTTCTCGTTTACGAGATCGTCCTGCACGGACTGGATGAAGCAGGCATGCGGCTGCGGATGCTCATAGGCGCTGGCGGAGCGGACCAGTTCGCCCGTCTCGAAATCCACGTAATAGTGGCCTTGGCCGGGGCCGTCGATGCCATAGGCCCAATGCAGGCCGGTGTTGAACCATTGCGGGCTGTTCGGCGCGGCCATCTGCATGGCGAGCATGTAGCAAAGCTCGTCGTGGAAGGTCTGCGCGTCCTCTTCCGCCGTGAAGTAGCCGCCCTTCCAGCCCCAATAAGTCCAGGCGCCGGCCATGCGGTCGAAAACCTGCCGCGCGTCCTTCTCTGGGCCAAAGCGCTCGGCTTCGGGCAGGCCCGCCAGCGCTGCTTTGTCGGGCACGGAACGCCACAGCCAAGACGGAACGCGATTCTCCTCGATGCGCTTCATGCGGGCCGGCACGCCCGCCTTGCGGAAGTATTTCTGCGCCAGAATGTCGGCTGCAACCTGGCTCCATTGCTCGGGAACGAGAAAGCCCTCAAGCTCGAAGATCAGCTTGCCATCGGGATTCTTGAGTTCGCTCGTAGCCTCGCGGAACGCGATATCCGCATAGGGAGACTGACCTTTTTTCGTAAAGCGCCGTTCGATCCGCATCGAGAATTCTCCTGCCCCCGGCGCGCGTCGCAGCGCGCCTGCCCATAAGCGTGATGATTGTGGAACGCAGAACAGACTGACGCAGAACATGAAGACACAGCATCGCCCGCAGCCCGGTCTGAACAGGGACACGGCAGCGCAAATAACCTGCGCTTGCTACCAGCGATGTAGAGCGTTTGTAACGGAAGGGAGCCGCCTGGACGGCCAGCGAGAAAAAGATGCCGCCGCACCCTCCTCGAAGGGTGCTCCCCGCTAGCGGCAAGTTTGGAAGTTAGGCGATTCGGGCGCTCGCGGGTGTCACGCGGAAGCAACACCCACATCTATCTTTAGTGGTTAGCATCCCGAACTAGGGCCACATCTTGTGGCAAAGGGCTCCAAGAAACAAGATAAGTTGTGCGAAGCTGGAGGGAAGTTGGGGAAAACCCGGGCGAATGTCACAGGTATTTAACAGGGCATGCACAGGGGGATGTGAAGGGCCTGGAGCCCAGAGTTAATGGCCGGACTGCCGCGCCCGGCCAGCGATATAGCCTCCTCGATGAGCTGCTCCACAGACCGGCGAATGCGTTGTCCAACGCGGGAAACTTTTCCCCCGGCGCCCGGGATGGCCAACCGGTGCAAATGTTGGAAAAGCGTCTCAAGCCAGATTGGGTTGGCAAAAAGACCCCCTCACCCCAGCCCTCTCCCGCAGCAAGCTCGCCTTGGCGAGCTTGCCACTTGAGTAACCCGCATCCGCAAGCGGATGCGGATGGGAGAGGGAGTTGGCTGCGGCCTCGCATCGAGGTGAGAGGATAATTTTGGCGTCCCCTCGCCCCAACGGGGAGAGGGACAGGGTGAGGGGGCCTTTTACGAATCAATCGCGCGGATTTCGGAATCGACCGGCGCCGGGGGCCAGCCATTAGCCCTTCTCGCAGGTGAAGGCGCCCGGCTTGCGGCCATATTCGCGGGAGCCCGGATAATGACTGAAGTGGTCCTTGTCGACCCAGACCACGTCGCCTTTGCAATGCGTCCTGGCCTCGGCCTCCGTCGCGTAACCGGCGGGGCCGGCAGGTTTCGCCGGCTTCTTGGCTCCGGCCTCCGGCTTTTCCCCGGATTTCGCGGCGGCTTCAGGTTTGGCGGCGGACTGGGCTTTTTCGTCCGTTTGCGCCATGGCGGCCGAAGCCGCCAGCACCAGAATACTCGCAACCCCAAACAGCCTTAAGCGCGGCAAGATGGCGGCATTCATACGAATCTCCTCAAGAGTTGTTCCCTCGGGCGCAAGCCTGCCTGCGTTGTCCGGCAAATCTTTGTCGAAACCCATCGGGTCGCGCATTAAACCGGCACATTACAAATAGGGGCAAAACGGTAGACTTCGCGCAGGCCGTTGCTGGCTTACGTTCCAATTGCGCTAAAGGTAGAGCACCATCGTCCTGGAGTTACCTTGACACTTTAGGCCTTGCCGGCCAAGCAGTTGGCCGGGAGGGCACCGCGAAGGAGCTTCTCACGGGGGCCGGAGACTGACATGAGCGGCATTGCCACGAGCTGGGGCGAGAGTTTAAGCAACAAGATCGCGGCCGCGCAATCGTGGCCCGCAAACCGGGTTGCCGCTGGCAGCCTGCTGCTATTCGTTGTTGCCTGGACAATGCACGGTGTTATCGCCGGCGCGGGCAGAGCGCTGCACATCGATGTGCTTGAAGCCTATGCCTGGGGAAAAGAATTTCAGCTCGGCTATTATCCGCACCCGCCTTTTTGGGCCTGGATCGCGGGCGCATGGTTCCTGGTGTTCCCGGTAAATAATGAGTCGTTTATCCTGCTCGAAGCCATAAACTCCGCCTTGGGCCTTTGGGGCGCCTGGATGCTGGCCGGGCTTTTCGCGCGGGACTGGACGCGCCACGCCGCGGTTCTCATGCTGCTCGCCACGCCGTTCTACACGGTCATGGCGTTCAAGTTTAACGCCAACACCATTTTTGTCTCGCTGTGGCCGTGGACGGCGTTCTTTTTCGTGAGATCGCTGGACCGCATGAAGGCGCGCGACGCCGCCTTATTCGGGGCCTTCGCCGCCGCCTGCATACTCTCGAAATACTACGCCGCGATCCTGCTGATGACCTGCGGCTTATCGCTGTTCTTCCATCCGAATGGGCGCAAATACGTTTTTTCGCCCCTGCCGTGGATAGCAGCAGCGGTTTTTGCCGCGGCTGTTCTGCCGCATGTTCTATGGGCGCTGAGGAGCGACCTCACGCCGGCCACCTACGCGGCAGCCAAGACCGGGCAACGGCTGGGCTTACGCGATCGAGCATATGGCGCGCTTCGTCCTCGACAACACGCTCCATTTCGCCGGCCCGCTGGTCTTGCTTCTAGTGGCTTGGCGAATATCGAAAGCCCGGCCGCTTCATGAACCGGCGGAACGGCCGCAGCAATCGCGGCGGCGCTTCCTTGCCGTGATCGTGCTGGCGCCTCCTTTGCTGACGATGGTTTTCGCACTGGGCTTCCAGCTCAAGATCGACGCGGACATGGCGGCCGGAATTTTTCCGCTCATGCCGCTCTTCCTGATGCAATATGTTTCCCCGCTCGACGGCCGGCTCTGCTTCCGGCTGGCGGGGGCGGTGGCGCTCGCCGTAACGGTTGGGTCCGTGCCCGTGGCTCCCATCGAAGGCGCGGTCCTGGGCAGAAAAAACGTCCTCCCGCAGCGCGAGCTTGCCGCGGCGGTCACCGCCCTCTGGCATGCCGGGACGCATACGCCGCTCCGCTATGCCGGCGGGCGGTATCTTCACGCCCACGCCATCAATTTCTACAGCGAGGACCATCCATCGAGCTTTATCGAGCTCCAGTACCCGAGATCGCCTTGGGTAACGCCCGAAAAAATAAAGAAATATGGGCTGCTCATAGCCTGCCTTCACGACGATTCGGAATGTCTCGCCAGGGCGCCGGAGGTTCTATCGGGGAACTGGAAACAATATTCCATAAGCGTCGGCCGCGTGATCGGAACCCGCCGGCTTCCGGAGGAAGCCTTCGATATCTTCATTATGCCGCCGCAACCCGCCTAGCCGCCGGCGCTGGCTTTTCTTGCGCCGTCCAGGCGGGGCTGCTATTGCCCCCCCGGCAGGGGCAGCTTCGCCGATGGTGGATTTCACCCTAGCAGTTGCGCGAGTAACCCACGGAAGAGCCCCCCACGGAGGGACCGGAGACTGAGATGAGCGGCATTGCGGGGCAAAGCGAAGCCACGAGCTGGGGCGGGGGTTTAAATAACAAGATCGCGGCCGCGCAATCGTGGCCCGCAAACCGGGTTGCCGCTGGCGGCCTGCTTCTATTCATCGTTGCCTGGACAATGCACGGGGTCATCGCCGGCGCGGGCGGATCGCTGCATTTCGATGTGCTCGAAGCCTATGCCTGGGGAAAAGAGTTTCAGCTTGGCTACAATCAGCACGGGCCTTTCTGGGCGTGGATCGCGGGCGCATGGTTCCTCGTTTTCCCAGTAACCAATGCCTCATTCATCTTGCTTGAGGCTATAATCTCCGCTCTGGGCCTCCTCGGCGCCTGGATGCTCGCAGGGCTTTTCACCAGGGGCTGGACGCGCCATGCCGCGGTGCTCATGCTCCTCGCGACGCCGCTCTATACCATTATGGCGTTCAAGTATAACGCCAACACCATCTTCGTCTTACTGTGGCCGTGGACGCTATTCTTTTTCGTGAGGTCGCTGGATCGCATGAACGCGCGCGACGCCGCCTTATTCGGGGCCTTCGCCGCTCTATGTATACTCTCCAAATACTACGCCGCGATCCTGCTGATGAGCTGCGGCTTATCGCTGTTCTTCCATCCCAATGGACGCAAATACGTTCTTTCGTCCCTGCCGTGGATCGCAGCGGCGGTCTTTACCGCGCTTGTTCTGCCGCATGTCCTTTGGGCGCTGACGAACGATGCACCGCCAGCCGCCTACGCCATGAGCCTGACCGGGAAAGGCTGGCTGTTCGCGATCGGGCATGCGGCGAGCTTCGTTCTCGACAATGCGGTTCATTTCGCCGGCGTGCTGGCCTTGCTCTTTCTGGCTTGGCGGCTATCGAAAGGCCGCCCGGTTCATGAGCCGGCGGAACGGCTGCAGCAATCGCGGCGCCGCTTCCTTGCTGTGCTCGTACTGGCGCCTCTCCTGCTGACGATCGTTTTCGCAATCGGCTTTCAGCTCAAGATCGAGGCAATCATGGCGGTTGGAATTTTTCCGCTCATGCCGCTCTTTCTGATGCAATTTGTCTCTCCCCTCGACGCCCAGCTCTGCTTCCGGCTGGCGGCGGCGGTGGCGCTTGCGGTGACGGTTGGGTCTGTGCCGGCGGCTCCGATCGAAAGGGCGGCCGTGCTCAAAAGGAGCGCTGAGCCGCGGCGGGAGCTTGCAGCGGCGGCCACGGCGCTCTGGCACGCCGAGACTCACATGCCGCTTCGCTATGCCGGTGCCCGGAACCATTATGCCTTCGCCATGAGTTTCTACAGCGAGGATCATCCATCGAGCTTTGTCGACCTCTCCTACAGGAAGTCGCGTTGGGTGACGCCGGAAAAAATAAAGAAATATGGGCTGCTCATAGCTTGCGCTCACGAGGATTCGGACTGTCTCGCCAGGGCACAGGAGGTTCTATCGGGGAGCTGGAAACAATATCCCATAAGCGTTGGCCGCGTGATCGGAGCCCGACGGCTTCCGGAGGAAGCCTTCGATATCTTCATTATGCCGCCGCAGCCGGTCTAGTACACCTCGCGGGAAGGACGAGTTATAGCCATGGCGCGTTACCCCTCACCCCAGCCCTCTCCCCATGGGAGAGGGAGTCCCGCTATGCCCGTTGTTAGGGCGTCCCCTCTCCCCCATCCGCATTCGCTTGCGAATGCGGACACTCTTAGTTGCAAGCTCGCCAAGGCGAGCTTGCCGAGAGGGACAGGGTGAGGGGTAATGCCCGTTCTGCGGATTACTGATTCCGTGTACCAGCTGCCGGCGCTGGCTTTTCTTGTGCCGTCCAGGCAGGGCTGCTATTGACCCCCCGAAAGGGACAGCTTCGCCGATGGTAGATTTCACCCAAACCGTTGCAGGTTCAGCGGAAGACGCTTCTCCCGCCGCCGAGGGGAGCTTGACGGCGAAGGCCATCCTGGGCTTCGTGGGGACTTGCGCGATCGCCAAGCTGTTCGCCGCCTGGGTCACGGGGTTCGCGGGCGACGAGTTCTTACACCGCCGTCATCTCGCGCACGCTCGCGCTGTCCTACTTCGACCACCCGCCGTTGCATCAGTGGGTTGTGCATGCAACCGCCGCCGTGGCGGGCGAGGGCTGGTGGCTGAGGCTGCCGGCTTTGCTGATGGTGCTCTGCACCAACCTGCCGCTTTACGGCTTGAGCCGCAGGCTGTTCGGGGCGGAGGCGGCGCTGTGGGCGCTGTTCGGGTTCAACGCGGCGATCTATTTCGTGGTGTGGCCCGATGGGCTGATCCTGCCTGACGTGCCCCTGTTTCTTTTTCTCAGCACGGCCATATGGATCGTCGCCGAAATCCTGTTCGGACCGCCGCGCGGCAAACTCGCTCCCGCGGCGCTTTGGCTCGCGGCGGGGCTGGCATTCGGGCTGGCCGGACTCGCCAAGTACTCGGCTATCTTCGCTCCCATCGGCCTATTCGGGTTTCTGGCCTTCTCGCCGCGCCACCGGCATTGGCTTTGGCACCCCTATCCCTATCTGGGGGCGGCGCTTGCCTTCGCCGCTTTCACGCCGGTTCTGATCTGGAACCAGCAGCACCAGTGGGTTTCTTTTTCGTTCCAGTCGGGGCGGACCGCATCCGGGACGACCTTCGACGCAACCGCATTCCGGCATTTCGCCGAGGCATTGGGCGCTCAAATCGCGCTGCTTTCGCCATGGATCGGCGCGCCGCTCGTACTGGCACTCTGGGCCGCCGCGCGCTCCCGCGATCCGGAAAGCCCCAGCCGATTTCTGCTCTGGCTCGCCGGGGTGCCGCTGGTGCTGTTCTCGCTATGCCGTTCCTTGGCAAGACCACGATACCGCATTGGTTCAACTCGGCTTGGCTGTTCGCCTTTCCGCTGCTCGGCGCTTGGCTGAGCCGGAAGAGCGCGAACTGGCTCCGTTCCTGGGCCATCGCGAGCGCGGCGCTTTCCGCGGTATGCTTTACCGTATTCACGGCTTACGTGTCTCTGGGGCCGTTCTGGCAGGCCGCCAGCGCTAGCCCCAAGCGCGACGCCACGGAATGGAGCTACAACTGGCGCGGGCTTAAAGAATCGGCCGCCTGGCGCGCTTCAGGCGAGGGCGCGCCCGCCTTCGTGGCCGTGAACAATTGGCGCGTTGGCGGAAAGGCCGGCGGAGCGGTGGGGCCGGAGGTTCCGGTCTGCGCGTTCACGGACGATCCGCGCGGATTCGCCTTCGAATGCGACACCAGCGCGCTTTTAGGCCAGGACGCGTTGATCGTTGTCCCAAAGGAGAACGCCGAGGCTCCTCGGCGGGGATCGCTCCCTATTTCGAGCGCGTCGGCCCCACCTTCGAGGTTGGCGAAGGGCGCGGCGGGCGCGTGGAGCGCTTCGTGACGGTTGCGCGCGGCTATAAGCTGTCGGCGCCCCTACGAGACGCCCTACGGGATCGATGCCAGGTGAGCCGCCCCGTTCGAGCCCGGGGGCAGGCTGCACCGGCGGCAGTTGACCCTTTGCAAACTCCGAACCCGCGGGGAAGCGAGGGTCCGGCGGCAGGCGCCTGAGCAGGGCCCGTGACTCCAACGCTTCTGGCCGCATTTTGCCAACGGCTGGCTTGGAGCTTGAACGCTCCGCCTATTTCCAATGCGCAAACTTCGACGTGTGTCCGATGCCAGGGTTAAAGAAATTGCTAGGATCAAGGCTTCTATAGTGGTTCAGCAGTGCCGGTTTCGCCGGGTACAAATGACCAACGCTATGTTCCGCTGGATATTCAGCCCCGCGCGTATCGAGGATCTTCCACATCGCATGCTCTACTTCCATTGGATCCTGGCCTTTCTTCACAACGTAATCCTGGTGAAACACCTGGCAAAAGAAGTGCCCGTAGTAGAGTTTGTAGAGAAGCCTTGAAGTAATGCTCTCGGGCAGATGCTCGAACCAGCTCGTCCCGTTCCGCGGAAGCGCAACATCGAGCGCGACAATGTCTTCCACTTGCCTGCGATGGATGGCGCGGTAGCGCACCGCGGCCCCAGCTGCGGCAAACCGGTGTAAAAAGGCTTTCGCGCCTTCGCCGGGGGTGCACTCGAAGAAGGAACCCTGCGCCGAGGGAAAGATCGTACCGAGATAGGCACGCGCTTCCTCGATGCCGTCCCCCGCCATCCTGAGCATCAGATGATGCTCGAATCTTTCGTGATACTCGTAGAGACGCTTGGGCAGGTGCCGCGGGAAGAGAGAGCTGATGGCCTGCAGGATCCGGTCTGAGAGATCGTGCGGCATGAACCTAAAACGGGCGCAAAAGGCGTCGAAGCGCCCCTTCAGCGCAAATATCATCGGCATCCGGCCGGTTCCCAAATATCGAATCGCGAGGAATGTGTCCTTTCCGTATTTCCCGGCGATGGCGAAAGCGTCGCGATGAATATACTCGCCTTGGATTGGAAGCGCTTTGAACTTCGCGAGAATGTGGCGGCGGATGGCTGTGAGTTCCCCGTGATCGTTGGTGCCGATATAGAAATCGCCTATGCGCTTTTCCTTCGGAAACGTGTCGAGGCGGACGGCAAGCAGCATCACCTTGCCGGCGCTGCCTGCCGACTCGAATAGCCGCTTGGGATCGGCGTTGAAGCGCGCCGGCGTTTCCGCCTCGATATCACGGACATCCCGCTGGTAGTCATGATCGGAGCAAAAGCGGGCCGGATCGTGCTCAATGTCCTCCGGCCTAAAATCGCCCTTCTCGACCCTCTTCAGAATTGTTTCTGGGGCGTCGCCGAGGCGGACCCCTAGATGGTTGACGAGATGCACGTTTCCCGTCTCGTCGATCCGGGCGTACAAGGTCATCTGCGTGAACGCCGGACCGCGGTGAATTAGCGCGCCGCCGGAGTTATTGCAAACGCCTCCGAAGACCGAGGCGCCGATGCAGGACGAGCCGATCACCGAGTGTGGATTGCGCCCGAGCGGCTCCAATACCTCCTCAAGCTCGAAGAAAGTCGCGCCCGGAAGGCAAATGACCTGCCGGCCCTCGCCGATCACGTGGATCTTTGCTATCCGCAATGTGCTGACGATCACGATTTCCCGATCATACCGATCGCCATCAGGGGTCGAGCCCCCTGTCAATCCGGTGTTGGCGGCCTGCATGATGACGATCTTGCCGGCTGCGGCACAAGCATTGAGCACGCGCCACATTTCGACGAGCGTGCCTGGTTGGACCACGGCCAGCGCGGTCCCCTCCCCGCATCGAAAGCCCTTGCGGAACCGCCTCGTGCTAGCTGAGCTTGTCAAGACACGGCTGCTGCCCACGATGTTCTTCAAATCTGAGATAAGCCGCGAATTTTCCTTGGTCCCTTGCGCAGCCCCGTCTGCCCTATCGTGCCTGTTGCAGCCGTTATCGCTGGCAGTTGCCGTCATGGGTTATTTCTTCGCTCTTGTTAGGGCGGGAATACGCAAAGCCACCTGTCTGCTCGCGGAGCAGAATGTGCGAGGCGTTGAGACTGCGAATTGGTATCGCGGGATCGGCGGGAACTTCGCCATGGACCTGCAGCGCCAGATAGCGCCCGCAGCAAACTCTCAGAAACGACGCAAAATTGCCGGCGTCACCCCGCGCTTCCACGAGTTCATCATAGAGCTTCGCGACGAGCTGACTGAGGGTCAGCCCATCGCGCCCGGCGATCTCGGCAAGAATGTTCCAGAAGAAGGCCTCAAGCCGCAGGCTGGTGGCGAGACCGTGCAACCTGAGAGAGCGGGTGTGACGCTCCCAAAGCGCAGGGTCTCCCTCAATGAACAGTTTGCACATTGGAACCTCCAAGGAACCGGCAGCTACCGCAGCATACCATCATAAGCGCTGCCGGTTCCCAGAATAGGGCTAATGTACGATCTTGGTTCCCAGCACGGCGAGGAACTGGCTGATCCAGGCCGGGTGCGCGGGCCACGCGGGCGCCGTTACGAGATTTCCGTCGGTCACCGCCGCATCGATGGCGATCTCGGCATACTTGCCATGCGCCAGCTCGACCTCCGCACGGCAAGCTGGATAGGCCGAGCATGTCCGCCCCTCAAGCACGCGCGCAGCGGCAAGAAGCTGCGCCCCATGGCAAATCGCGGCAACCGGCTTACCGGCGCGGAAGAAGTGCTGCACGGCTTCAATCACCTTCGGATTTAACCGGAGATATTCCGGCGCGCGTCCACCCGGTATGAGCAGGGCATCATAGGACTCGGGTTTGATGTCCGCGAAGGTTGCGTTTAGGGTGAAGTTGTGGCCGCGCTTTTCGCTGTAGGTCTGCTGGCCCTCGAAATCGTGGATCGCGGTTGCGATATGATCGCCCGCCTTCTTATCTGGGCAGACCGCATCGACCATGTGGCCCACCGCGAGAAGCGCCTGGAACGGCACCATTGTCTCGTAGTCCTCGCCAAAATCGCCGCAAATCATCAGAATGCGCTTGCCAGGCATGGTTTCCTCCTTGGCTCATTTTCTTGAGTTCAATTATCGCATGGCGAGACAAGCGGTGGGTAGTATCCGGCTGTGACAAACGCAACTTCGCCGGCAGTCTGCAATATTGGATTTTCGGAGCAGGACGAAGGCGCATCGGATCAACGCACGAGAGCATTACGCAGATCGCTGGCGTAGCTTCCAACCTACTTCGATGGGCTCGAACGTCTCCTCCTGGCCCAATCAGCCCGTTCTAAGGTGTGAGGGCGGCAACCACAACATATAGTGGGTGTCTGTGTTAACCGGATAGGCACGCTTCGAACATGGCGGGACCGCGCATTTGCCGTTCCTTATGTTGGCGCCCATGCGCCTTCGCGGGAACGGCGCCGCGGGTTAGCCGCCACCGCTTCGCTTATCGGACGAGCGCCATGATGCCGCCGGGGCGTTCCGTTCCATAGGCG
Source organism: uncultured Actinomycetes bacterium (assembly GCA_963833555.1). GTDB lineage: Bacteria > Actinomycetota > Thermoleophilia > UBA2241 > UBA2241 > CAWHYB01. The sequence continues at coordinate 703,608 of CAWHYB010000002.1, forward strand.
GATATTTCCACATCCGGAAAAACCTTCAGCTTTTCGCTTCTCCCCTGCAAGCATGAGGGAAGCTTGAGGCTTCACATGGCTGTCATCAAACAGGACTAAGCGTCCCTGAACTTTAACCGCGAAGCTTAAGGGCGGGCATGTCAGAGACGCTACTGGTATTGGGGATCATCCTCGGGTTGACGTTGTCCGGTTTGCTGGTTTGCACGGTCGCCTGTGAGAAGTTCAAGTTTTGGCCCACGCCGGGCAAGGGAACCTGGCAGAGCCTGCTGTTCTGGAGCCTGTTTCGCGGCCTTAACGTGACCACGCTCACCATGGGTTTCGTTTGCTTTCAGCCCTGGCAGGACTTCTATCCGGAACGCGTGGCGGCCGGCGGGATCGCGATTCTCTGTGGCCTCCTTTACGTGTGGGCGCTCCATGCCCTTGGCCGCACCAACGTCTACTGCGGCCGCGATGGGCTCGTCACCAGCGGCATCTACGCCTGGACGCGCAATCCGCAATACGCGACGGCAATCCCGGCCTTTCTCTTCCTCGCGGTTGCCTCTTACTCGGCTGCTGTTTCCGTGGCCGCGTCGCTGCTTATCCTCTGCTACGCGCTGATGGCGTTTGCCGAGGAGCGCTGGCTCGAAGCCGCCTATGGCGCGGAATACCTGCGCTACCGGCGCGAGGTCGCCCGCTTTTACAATTGGCGCCATGCCTTGGCTCTGCTCAAGCAGGAGTTCCCGCCAACAAGGCGCGCCGCCGAAGAACCGGTCTCCGAACGGCCCTAGCACCAGCGTTCCGCCCGGAGACACCTTGCCGCCAGTCACGATCGAAAATGCCACGGGTCACAGGTGAACGGCAGATAGGAATCGAAGCGATGCCCAAGGACAGCAATCAGGACGGGAGCCAGCCCCGCGAGTCTCGCCAGTACCGGACGCTTTTTGTTTCCGATATTCATCTGGGCGCGCGGGCTTGCCAGGCGGACGCCTTCCTCGACTTCCTCCGCCACAATGAAGCGGACACCATCTATCTCGCCGGCGACATTATCGATTTCTGGAGCTTGAAGCGCACGCCCGTATGGCTGCAATCGCATAACGACGTGCTGCAGAAGCTGTTGCGGAAAGCCCGCAAGGGAACGCGGGTCGTCTTCATTCCTGGCAACCATGACGAAGCGGTTCGCAGCTATTGCGGGATGAGCTTCGGGGCCATCGAGATCCATCGCGATGCCGTGCATGTGACGGCGGAAGGGCGCCGCTTTCTCGTGCTGCATGGCGACGAGTTCGACGTCGTGGTGCGCTATGCACGCTGGCTCGCGCTGCTTGGGGACCGCTCCTACGAATTCGCGGTTTGGTGCAACCGGCCGCTGAACTTCTTCCGGCGCCGGCTTGGCTTGGGCTTCTGGTCGCTCTCGAACTATCTCAAGCTGCGCGTGAAATCGGCGGTGAATTTCATCGGTGAATTCGAGCATGCGATTGCGGCGGAGGCGAAGCGGCGCGCGGCCGATGGCGTGATTTGCGGCCATATCCATCACATGACCGACCGGATGATCGAAGGGGTTCGCTACGTCAACTGCGGCGACTGGGTCGAAAGCTGCACCGCGATCGCCGAGGACCACGACGGCACGCTTCACCAAATCCGCTGGCATCCAGCAGCGGCAAAGCCCGCGCTGGCTCTTCCGGCGCCGGTTCCGCTTGCCGCCATCGAGGCACTATCGCCCGGCGCGTCCGCCCTGGGTGTAATGACGGCCAATTGGGCCGCGGCTGGCCCCGCGCCACTGGCGAATGCCGTCCAGCCGGTGCGCAAAGACATGGCTATCGCAGAATGAACTCAAGGAGGATCGATTTGGCTAACGTAGCGGAAGCGAAGAGGTCTACGAGCACTGGCATGATCGGCGCCGCGGTGTACCGGAGCAAGCCGCTTTCTGCCGAGGGGCTGCGTGAGCGGCTCTTCACGCTGGCATTCTCCAATCTTGTCTATGCGCAGATCTGGGAGGACCCCGCGGTCGATCTTGAGGCGCTTGCGCTCGACAGCACGAGCCGCATCGTCACCATCGCCTCGGGCGGCTGCAACGTGCTGAGCTATCTTACCGCGGGGCCGGAGCATGTCGCGGCGGTCGATATCAACGGCGCGCATGTCGCGCTCAACCGGCTCAAGCTCGCCGCCGCCCGGCACTTGCCCGATTACGAGTCCTTCTACCGCTTCTTCGGCGCGGCAGACGCCTCCGAAAATGTGGCGGCCTTCAAGACCCACATCCTGCCTCATCTCGATCCGCAAACGGCAGCCTATTGGCAGTCGCGCCATGGCCTGCGCCGCCGCCGCCGGATCAAGCGGTTCACCAGCAATTTCTATCGCGCGGGGCTGCTCGGCAGCTTCATCGGGGCGAGCCACTTCGTGGCGCGGCTGAACGGCGTCAATCCGCGAATGATTCTGAAAGCGCGGACGCTTGAAGAGCAGCGCCGCATCTTCGACCAGAAATTCGCGCCGCTGTTCGACAGGCGGGCGTTGCGCTGGCTCGTCAACCGCCCGGCCTCGCTTTACGGGCTTGGCATTCCGCCCGCGCAGTACAAGGCGCTGGCAGGGGACGGCGAAGGCGGCATTGCGGAGGTGCTCAAGAAGCGCCTGGAACGCCTGGCTTGCGGCTTCCCCCTGTCCGAGAACTACTTCGCCTGGCAGGCTTTCGGCCGCCGCTACGCGCCCTCGGGCGGGCCGCTGCCTCCCTATCTCGATCCGGCGAATTTCGAGCTGGTGCGGGAGAACGCGCCGCGCGTCTCGGTTCACCACGCCTCTTTCACGGATTACCTTGCCAGCGCGCCAGACGGCAGCCTGGACCGGTACATTCTTCTCGACGCCCAGGACTGGATGAACGATGCCGTGCTCACCGGGCTATGGCAGGAAATCACCAGGACGGCCCGGCCTGGGGCGCGCGTGATCTTCCGCACCGCCGGCGAGGCGACGATCCTTCCGGGACGCATACCGGAACCCATCCTCTCCCGCTGGCATTATGCGGACGGACCTCTCCCGCGAGCTTACCCTGAAGGACCGTTCCGCCATCTACGGCGGTTTCCATCTTTACATTTTGCAGGGGTAAGGACGATGCAGGCCGCCGCCACAGCCGCGGAGAAAATGGACGCTATCTACCGCCGCCAGCGTTTCATTTACGACGCCACGCGGCGCTACTACCTCCTTGGCCGCGACCGCCTGATCGGAAGCCTCAAGCCTCCGCTTGGCGGCGCGGTGCTTGAGGTTGGCTGCGGCACGGCGCGCAATCTCATCCGCGCCGCGAAGCGCTATCCCGACGCCCGCTTCCACGGCATCGACATCTCCGAGGCGATGCTCAAGTCGGCGCGGGCTTCCGTTGCGAGGAGCGGTTTGCGGTCGCGCGTCGCTCTGGGGCAAGGAGACGCCACGGCCTTTCAACCGGCCGCGCTTTTCGGGCGCGACGCCTTCGACCGCATCTATGTTTCCTATTCGCTGTCGATGATCCCGCCGTGGCAGGACGCCCTCAGGCACGCCATGGCGCTACTGGCGCCGCGAGGAGAACTGCACATCGTCGATTTCGGGGAGTTCGCGGGCTACCCAGCGCTCCTGCGCCACGCGCAACTCGCCTGGCTGCGCCGCTTCTCCGTGGTGCCCATCCCGGGGATGCAGGGAAAGATTGCGGCGCTCGCCGGGGAGGCGGGACTTACAGCGACGGCCGAAAGCCTTTATGGCGGCTACGCCATCCAGATGCGGCTGGGCCGCCGATAAGCGCCCATCGAGGTGACTGCTTTCAAGGCTTTCAGCAGATACCGCCATACATGGCAGCGAGTTCGCGCTCGAAGCCATCCATGAGCCAGCCCCTGCCGGTCATGAGAGGGCGGCAGAAGAAGTGCGCCGCCTACGCCTGTTCCATTGCTGGAGGGCGCGCGATGAATTAAAACAAAAGTCGGGACTTCACGGGCATAAGGGGCGGCCTCATGCTCGGCACCATTCTGTCTATCGTTGGCGGCGTTTCCGAAGCGGTCAACATCTATAAATTCGGCACACTCTCGCCAAGGAAGCGACGCCGAACGTGTGCTCGGCGCGCTGGATCGCATTCATGCTCAGGTCGAGCGGCTCTATGACAACATCCTTTACGCGCCGGGCATCGAGGGCTTGAGTCCTGCGGCGGGCACGGCCCACCGGCTTGGCGATCTGCGCGAAGCGCGAGAGCTTTTGGAGCCGGTGCAAGCGGCGCTGGGCGGGGAGATCGTCTCTTCGGGGCTCATCGAGACGCCGGGCAAAAATGGAACGGGCGATGGTCGAAAAACCCAGGGCGGTGCTGGAAGACATCCGCCCGCAGGATTTGGCGGTGCGCCAGCCAATCCGGACAAGGTGCCGGTGCTGTTCGTGCATCAAGGCGTGCGCTATATCGGCTGGCAGATGCGCGGGGCGTTGCCGGTGTTGTTCAATTGCGAGTTGCACGATCTGCCGGGGTTGGGGGCTTCGCTGACGCCGGAGGTTTGGGACAACCGCCGCAACAGAGCTGGCAGCCTCCGGCCGGCCGGCGCGGCGGCGCAAGCCCGATCTCAGGGCGGCGGCTGGCTTGGACAAGGCAAAGGCATTCGTTGCCGGGCCGCCTGGCGGGCAGGCTCCCGTTGCGCCGGTCGCGAGGGAGACCCCGGCAAGGCCCAGGCAGGCTCCGGCTGTGCAGCCTTCCCAGCAGGGAGCGCCGCGCGCGTGGCCTGCCCCTATCGCGGGCAACGCCACTATTCCATTGAAGCCTGCGGCGGTTGCGCGGCCCGCTTGGGCCAGCGGTGCGGGGGAGGACAAGCTCGGCGTTTGGGCGGATTTCTGCGTGGGCGATGCCGGCAGCGGATGCGGTGGATCGAGCCGGGAACTTCACGATGGGCTCGCCCAACGGCGAGGCCGGCCGCTATGACGATGAAGGCCCGAACGGGGCGTGAGGTGCGGCTCACCAAGGGCTTCTGGCTTGGCGATACGCAGGTGACGCAGGCGCTTGGGACCGCCGCGATGGGCAGCAATCCGAGCAATTTCGAGGGTGCCGGAGCGGCCGGTGGAGAGAGTGGGCTGGGACGATGCGCAGTGAGTGGTTCTGACAAAAGATGAAGGCGCGCATTCCAGGGCTCGATCTCGGGCTGCCCACGAAGGCGCAATGGGAATATGCATGCCGTGCGGGCACAACGGACGCCAATTACGCGCGTGGAACGCTGACGTTATGGGGCAAGTTGCGTGGTTTGCGGATAATCGCGGCGACCAGACTCATCCGGTGGCCCAAAAGCCATGTAACGACTGGGGGCTTTACGATATGATGGGTAATGTTTGGGAATTGTGCGCTGATGGCCCACGCAGCTACACTGCCGAGCCTGTCCCAGACCCTGCCGGCGCCGGAGAATCTGCCCCGCGAGGCGCGGCAGGCGCGCCACTCAACGTGGCGAGCGCTGCGCGGCGGCTCCAGGGATTGCTACGCTGGGAACGTGCGCGCTGCGAGCCGCGCCAGCGATTGGGACGTCTGGGGCGGCAGCATCGGGTTCCGCTGCTGCATTGAGTCCGGTCGTGGGCCAAGCAGGAGAAGGGAGCCGGGCCCCAATAGCCGCGCGGGAGGCGCGGCAACTTAGGTCCGGCGGGGGGCTTCGCACTTTCGGCGGCCATACTCATATGGCCGGTTGCGTTCTCCCCCGATTGCCGCAACAGCCCTCTCAGGCTACGATGGCGGTACGCTGAAACTCTGGGACCTGACGCCGCACCTCCTCGCCTCCGCCAGCCGCTGACGGCCGCCCGGTTCGCGGAACGGAAGCGATGGGCGGCGCCATAAGCCGCAGGGAAAGCAGTTTCATGGGCTGCACCGAGCAGCGATGGCCCGTCTCTCAATTTCTACTTGGTATTCGGAAGAGCCGCCGTCGCCCTTATGCGCGAAAGAAGGGAGCCGCATGACCGAAATCAACGCCATCGGCGCCGCAAAGGCACGCGCCAATCCGGCGGGCGTCCAGTGCAGGCGTGAAACAGGATTTGTATCCTATTTCGCCTGTCTGGACACAAACCTCACGCTGAACTGGCGCGTATATCTCTTCTGCGCTAAATATATGAGCAAAGGGATATATTTAATGGCGCTTTTTATTCGGGACGCCGAGAGGATGCGGTAGCGGAAAAATTCGCACGCTCACCAAGGCCAAAACCAAAACGGAGGGCGTTAGCCGTGCCCATCAACGAAGCTGTTAAATGCGCGCCACGCTTTGCCGCTTCAGGAACGATTGGCGCGCTCCAAAGCGATGACGGATGCAATGGGACGGAGTTGCCGGCCTTGCCGATGCCGACGCGTCAGCCGATGAGATGTGGGATGAGCGTGATGTTCGTTGACGCCTCTGTCATCGTTGCCCTTTTGGGCGTGAGCCAGGCCACGGAAATCGAAACCGCATGGCCTCACCGAGCAGTCCGTTTTTCATTTCGCCACTCGTAAAATTCGAGGCGGCAGTCCCTTGGCACGGCTGAAAGGGCGGCGAGGGTGGCAAACGCAAACCGACAGCTAAACCTGGCAGGCTCACGCGGCGGTCACTCTTATGTCGAGGACATAGAAGCCGAAGAAATTGCGATCTCACCTGAAATTGGGAAAGGGGCGTAAGAGGCGCGCATCACCTTGGCAAAGCTATCGGCCATTTCGGCGATCTTAAATTCGGCGATTGTTTCGCGTATGCGTGTGCCAAGGTGCTCGGTGTGGCTCTGCTCTATAAAGGAAACGATTTCGCCCATACCGATCTTGCCTAAACTGGACATATCATGTGCTACCTAAACCGGCCAACTTAATTCGCTATCGACACCTGACGCCGTACCTCCCCGCCTCTGCTGGCCGCTGATGGTACGGCACACGCCCATCAGGCGATGGCATCGAGCCCCTTGGCCTTCACCAGCGCGAGCAGCTTGAGCGACGGGCCGGAGGGCCGCTTCTCGCCGCGCTCCCATTCGCCCACCAGCTTCACCGCCACATTGAGGTAGCGCGCGAACACCGCCTGGCTGAGGCCTTCGCGCTCGCGCAACGCGGCCACCTCCGCCGCCGGCATGTCCCCGGCCTTAGTCAGGCAGGAACTCGTCGAACTCGCGCATGGTCTTCTTATCGATGACGCCAATTTCGTAGGCATCCGCTATCGCCTCATGCACCGCCGCCGCGGTCTTGCTCTTATAGGTCTTGGCCATCGCACGCGATCTCCATCCATTTGCCGGCGGCAACCATTGCGTCCGCCTGCTCCTCAGTCCAGCTCAGCATCGACGCGGCGGCTTGGCGCAACCGCTTCAGGTCCGCTTCGCCGATATTATCCAAGTCCTTCTTGGCGAAGCCGAATAGGAACACCGCGCGGGTTTGCGAGCGGAAGCAATAAGCGTGCGATAGCCGCCCGAGCGGCCTTGGCCCTGCCGCGCCACGCGCTGCTTGACGATGCCACCGCCTAGATCGGCATCCACGGCCCCGCGCCCGGCGCGCACGATGGCTTCGCATAAGGCCCGGTCTTCCAGCCGCTCCTTCTTTGCAAAGCGCTCGAAAGCCCGCGTCATGAAAACCCGCAACCGTCCCTGCCTTCCAGCCCGTTGAGTAAATATACTCCCCTGAGGGGAGTGCTTCAAGGATTACCCCCCTTTCGCGCAACCAGGGGGCGGAATGAGCGGCAAGGGCTGGTCTCTCCAGACGAACTGTCCAGGCGAACCGATGCGCCGCGCGCCGCCACACAGGCAACCTTCAATCTTGCCTGCAATTCGTATATTATGCGGCGGTTGCCCGCATTTGGGGCGAGTTGTGCGCGGGCAAAAGCCTTCCTGTCATCGACGCAGCCATCGCCGCGACGGCACTTGCCCATTGTTTGACGCTCGTGACGAGAAGTACCAAGGATTTCGCCCCCTCCGGCGTGCCTATCCTCAACCCTTGGCGGATATAGCGAACGGTTTCCGCGATGGCTGCACGCGGGCGGCGGCGGCCTGCCTCTCAATTTCTGCCGCGGTATTCGGAAGCCGCCATCACCCATTTGCGCAAAAGAACGGGCAACCGAGTCCGGAATCGACCCGAGGGGAAGTTCCTTCTCCGGCGCCGCCGGAGGAAGAGGCAATCGAAGCACTTAGCCAAGTACAGCACGGGTTATGGAATCGTTTCTTTCTGGTGAGGCGCTACCATGGTTAATCCCAACAAGGTAAACGCGCGCATCGCGTGTTCAAATCGCGCGCATTTTTGCGTTTTTTTGCTCACTTTGGGCCGATTTCTGCTTTTCAAAATACCGGTTAAATATAATCGAATATTTGAAATTAACCACGAAGATTCGCGGTGCGGACAGCCGTCTAGGCGTCCGTGTAAACTTCATGTGTTGCATCAATGCCTTAGCTGGCACACCACTTAACGCTTACTCAAGACATTTGTGCTATATTACTTCAAACTCGAAAGACAGCCGTCCGGCCCGCCAAGACAGCGGCCGTAAGTGGCCGGGAGAGTTAATATGAGGTTTGTAATGCGCCTGGCTTGCGCCCGTGGGGGAGCCAAGCAATCAAGTGGATTGGGTGTCCGATTTGCATCGGAGCATGGGAATTTTAATCCCCGGATCGATGCGATCCGCGGCTTCCATAATAACACTCCCGCCTGGCATGGGCTCACCTGGGCGAGTTTGCAGCTCAGTTCGGCCGGGGATCGCTTGCAGATCAATGTGCTGCATGGCTGCCACTGTGGCAATAAAGCCCAGTTCGTGTTTGATTTCGATCAAGAAGGCCGCAAAAAAGCCGTGGCACCTGCTTAGCCAACACTCCCAAACTCCCTCGGGGGCGTAAGGTTTACGGAGCAGGAGCTGCAAGAATGTTGAAAGTCGATGCCATTGCCTCGGCTAAGGCGGCACGGGAGCCATTTTGCTTCCTGGTGACGCAGGTTCTGGACCAGGGCGATCTGGAAAAGATCCGGGCCGATTTCCCAGCTATCGAGAAGCCAGGTATCTTCCCGCTGGAAGACCTGAAATACGGCGCGGCCTTTGAGGCGGTCATAAAGGAGATGAGGTCGCCGAAGTTTGCCGCGGTGATCGGCAAACAGCTCGATATCGATCTCACCGGGCTGCCGACCATGGTCACTGTGCGCGGCCACGCTCAGGCCAAGGACGGGCGCATCCATACCGACACCAAGGATAAAGTCGCGACCTGTCTTCTATATCTCAACGGCGCTTGGGACGAGGGCGGCGGACGGCTGCGCGTCTTGCGTGGCGGCCACGACCTCGAAGACTATATCGCCGAGGTTCCGCCGAGCGGAGGCACCTTCGTCGCGTTCAAGGTCGCGGACAACTCCTGGCACGGGCACAAGCCCTTCGTCGGCGAACGCCGCTACATCATGATGAACTGGATGCGCTCGGACGCGGCCCGCAGCCGCCAGTACGGCCGTCATAAGTTTTCGGCGAAGGTGAAACGGCTTATCCCATTCTTTTATAGTGGAAAGTAACATGACAGGTACAGTAACGCCCGCGGGGGCCAATCCCGTCGCGGAGAGTTTTCTTGCATGTCTTGAGCGTTCAAGGCACGCCACCTCGCCTTTCGATTACTGGCTTTTGGAAAAACCGCTTCCCGATGAGGATGCGACCGCGATAGCGAGCCTGCCCTTCGCGCCGCCGTCCGAGCTGATTTTTAACGGCAAGCGCGAGACCAACAACTCCACGCGCGTCTACTTCAACGCCGAGAACCAGGCCAAGTTCGATGTGTGCCGCCGCGTTGTGGCCGGGTTCCAGGACCCTCGCGTGCGCGGCGCCATCGAGCAGGCGACGAAGACCGATCTTTCGGATGGGCACCTGCGGATCGAGTATTGCCAGGACACCGAGGGCTTTTGGCTTGAGCCGCATACCGACATCTTCGTGAAGAAGTTCACGATGCTGGTCTATCTTTCGGACGATCCCCGCCTCAAGGCCGCGGGAACGGATGTGCATGGCGGCCCGCCGGATTTTCCGTATATCTGCTCGGCGCCTTATGGCAAGAATCTCGGGGTGATCTTTATTCCGGGGCCGAATACTTGGCACGCGGTGGGCAAGCGCCCGCTGAATGGCGCGATCCGCAAGCACATCATCGTCAATTACGTCACGTCCGGGTGGCGGGACAAATACGAGCTGGCATAGGGGGGCCGGGCCAGCTCGGAGGCGGAGCGAACCCGAAAGCGTCGCTCCGCCTAGTCTCATGTAATTGCGGGCTGTGTACGCCGCTCTTGTAGAGCGGTGTTTGCCGTTGTGCGCCATGATACCCTATTGGGGGCAGGCTGCGCGTGGGGCAGCATCCCGCGGGCTTGCAGCCCCAGCGATGGGCACGGGACCCTGGATCGCAGGGCGCTGGCGCTTATGACGGTCCCTGTTGCACCGTGAGCGCCGTTTCCGGGACACCGTGTCTTCATCAATCCGATAGTGGGGAGCAAGCCCAGGCCGTCTGGGCGCCAGGCGGCCGGCCGCCGGCTCACCGTGTTGCTCCGTCACCGCGAGCGCCAGCTTGAGGTAAACTCTGCGAAATATTCCAGGGCTGGTTTATGCATTCGCCATGGATTGCCATGGCCGCCATGCCCCTTTGCGATTACAACCGGCTCAATTGGTGCATTGTGCTCTATCAGGCGCGGCCGCGCTGGAATGGTTGGCACTGCAAAGTTTGCGAAGATTGGTTACCAAAATCTGAATTGAATTTCGCTTTTTGCGGGCGTAATAATTACAAGGTTTGCTGCGCGGGGGATGCTGGAATGTTGCGGTGCTGTGGCATGCGCAAAGAGCACCCGAAATACCGCTCAGTTTGCGTTCAGCACACCCAATATTATTTCCTGCGCTCCGGAAAGAGACATTCTTCCGGAAGAGCTAAATGTTAATTGATGATAATTATTGCGGTATTAATATCAGTATCTCAGTTTGTGCATCCGAGTTACATAAGCATTGCTAATGGATTTTTTCTCCCGGACTGTTGCATGTTTACTTGATGAGCCAATGCCTGCGCGTATTGATTAAAAAGAATTCTGCTGCATCAGCGAATTTTTTGTTTGCACGGGCACAAAAATCTGTAAACTTACCCTCGATTGGGGAGGGTTATAACTATCGACGTGAGCCCTCCTTCCGAAAGGTGAATTGCGGATGCTGATTTTTTTGAGATCTATGAAATCAAATAAACGCGAGTCGCTGGGCTTCATATTGTAGTTGCTCAGTTCGCTCGCCAAGTAGGATGTGGAGCCGACTATGTCAGCCGGAAAAGAAGAGGATGGCGTCAGGGACGCCAAGCGAATGAGGACCAAAGCCACACCAATGACTACTGCAACCGTTCCAGAGGTGAAGCCTGGGGGTCAGGGTCGTGTGAAGGATCCTTCGCACGACAAACGTTTGGCGAGGAACCGGGTAGGCCCCACTGGCCAAGGGCGCGTCAAGGATAGGGGCAACGATAAGCGGCTGGCCCAGAATCGGCCCGGACCCACGGGCCAAGGCCGCGTGAAAAATCCAAAGGAAGACCGGCGGCTTTCCGCTAACCGGGAAGGCCCCACCGGACAGGGCAGGGTCAAGGATCCGACGCATGACCGGCGGCTTTCCGAGAACCGGCCAGGCCCCACGGGACAGGGCAGGGTTAAGGATCCCGCCAGGGATAAGCGGCTCCGCGACAACCGCCCCTAGCTGGTTGCAAGCATGCACGTGCACAACCACCGCGCAATCTTTGGTGGAAATCCTGAGCGCGTCAGCGGGAAACTGTCTTGCGTCTAGCGCACGCCTGAAGCAGACTACGCAGGCACGGGGCGAGGTTTCGCCTTCGTTGCGGAAATGGCTGTGGCATTTGCGCTTGCCGCCAGGGAACAGTTTTCCGGGGCCGTTGTTGCGCTCTCTGCACCGCCGCTCTCAGGCTTTTGCTAGATAGATAACTTATGCCGATGACCGACCAAAACAAGCGCAGCTACCCTCTGAGCGTAGAGGGCGGGGGCGCACGGGTCACGCAGGACGAAGGGCTTGCCTCGGTGGTATCGGCGTATCTCGATGGCGAGCTTTCGGGAGAGGAGCTTCGTGGAGTTAGAGACACTTTTGCGGAACAACGAAGCACTGTCGCGCGAGATCGCCGAGATGAGGCGCATCGACCGGCAGCTAACGGGGTTGGGCGCCGATATCCTGGCCGAGCCGATACCGGAAGCTTTGCTGGAGGCGTTGGCCCAGCTTGAGGACGAGTAAGAGCCACGCACGCATCGGACGGCCGGGAAAACGCCGTTCCGAGGGCTGCAAGGACATTGAATTCGCAGACATTGTCAAAGAGCCGCCAGGCCAACGTGCCATCAGCACGCTCCCCGGCGTGGTTTATGCCGCCGGGGCCATGTTCTTCGGGTTACCGGGAAGGAGCCTGACGTCTTCGCCAGCCGGAAAGGTCAGCGTGGCGCGGGTTCCGTGATTGCCGCGGCTCATAGCGCAGCACGCCGGATAGTTTATCCGCCATACCGGCCATGATGCGCTGGCCAACTCCGCGCGGCCGTGCCGACATCGGTCATGCCTCCGACGCCGTCGTCCTCCACGATGAGCTTTGCGTTCTGGCCCTCGGCGCAGAAGGGATACCCGGACGGGACCTCGTCCGCCGGGGTAGGCGTGCCTGAGCGCGTTCAAGATAAGCTCCGCCGCCACGATGCCCACCGCAACCACGGTATCGGGTCCAGCCTGGAGCGGATCGGAGGTAAAGGCGATGGCGCTTTCCTCGCCGTCCCGTCCCGCTGAGACGTCCTTCAAGTCGCGGATCAGGTTTGAGAGATAGGCGCTTAGGGAAATCCAGCGCACGTCGAAAGAGGTGTAGAGCGAGCGGTGAACCCGGGCCACCGCGAGAACCCTGCTGTTGGCCTCCTTGAGAGCGGCCTTCACATCGTCATTGCCGGACATCTCCCCTTGAATGTGCAGGAGGGACGCGATCAATTGAAGGCTGTTGCTGACGCGGTGGTTGACCTCCCGCAAGAGCAGGGCTTGCTCTTCCGCAAGCGCCTTGAATTGATCGCGGTCAGCGAGCACCCCGGCGTGAGCCTCGCCGTTATCCTGTTCCTGCCCGGTTAGAGATTTCTGCCTCCGGTTAGGCATGGTGCGGGTCCACCGCTAGCCGCCAAAACAGGGCCTTGCCCAATGTCCCATTTGCAAGTGAGGTCATGGCAATGTCCATTTTCCGAGGCTCTTCTCTATTGTTAGTGAAACAAGGATATGTTGCACTCAAAATGTGTATTTCGTTGAAATAGTCAAGGTAGTGTGGATGGAGACGTGAAGTAGATATATCGCAAAAGTGCCGTATGTGCGCCAAAGGTTGAGGTGTGAATCATGTGACAGGCTCAGCTCTAGTTTTCTCACCATTGGAATATTCTTCAAGACGCTGACGCGCCCGGCTCAGCCGGCTCTTGACCGTGCCAACCGGGCAATTGCAAACGGCGGCGGCCTCCTCGTAGGACAGCCCCTCGGCCGCGATCAGCACAATCGCCTCTCGCTGCTCGGGGGCAAGCCGGCCCAAGCTCTTCAACACATCCTGAAATTCGACATATTTCTCCTGCGTCGCCCGCAGCTCCAGATAACTCGGGTCGACTTCGTCCAGCGGAGCGGTCTGGTGATACTTTCGGTACCTGATGCCGTTGTAGAAGCTGTTGCGCAGGATCGTGAACAGCCAGGCGCGCAAATTCGTGCCCATCTGGAACTTGTCGAGATTGGATAGAGCCTTGACGAGCGTATCCTGGACCAAGTCGTCGGAATGCTGCGCGCTTTGCGTTAGCGAAAGCGCGAACGCGCGCAGGTTCGGAATCCATTTGACCAGCTCGTCACGCAAAGCTGCGTGATCGCTCATGACCTCCGCTCCCGCTTTGCGATCTCCTCGATCAAACGAAGCATCTTTTCGGGGATCGGCTCTTTGAGAACGGTTTCGTACAACTGGACAATACCGGCGGTAAATCGCGCCTCGTCCAACTCTGCCTCCTTTGCTAGCGGCTTGGCGCGGCGCTCGCCGCTCCTTTCGTCCAGCACCTCCGCGGGCAGCGAGCGGGCACGGGCGGCCAGCCCTTGCGGGGCCGTCTCCCGGCTTTTCCGTTGCTGCTGCGTCTCCTGAGACGGGAGGAGAACTTTCTCCTCGCTCTCGCCGGATGCGTCCATAATATCGATCCTTGCCTTGGCTTGCCGGTGCCCCCGGACATTAATGGTCATGCCTAAAACGATGTTCACCCGGTGGAACACGTTGCGCGCACGTTTGTTGCAACGTGGACGCAACTATGTCGCGGCAATAGTTTAGGGGGTGTGACTCCAATGGCAGTCTCTCAATCCATCGCTCCTCATCTGCCATCGCTGCGCCGGTTCGCCCGGGCTCTTTCGGGGTCGCAGGAGAGTGGGGACGCCTATGTCGTGGCGCTGCTCGAAGCGCTGGCCGAAGACCCTTCCATGTTTCCGCTGGATATGGACCCCAAGATCGCGCTTTACAGGCTGTTCCTGAAGATCTGGAACTCCGTGGACGCGAACGCCTTCCCGGCCTTCAGGCTTGAGCAGACGGAAGCCATGCGGAGCCTGCAATCGCTGACGCCCGAGCCGAGGCAGGCGTTTTTGCTCCTGTCGGTCGAAGGCTTCGACGCCAGGGCAATCGCCCAGATTCTGGACACGAGCGAAGCCGATGCCGTGGCACTGGTGGCGGCGGCCGATCGAGAAATCGCGAGCCAGATCGAGCCGGCGGACATCCTGATCATCGAGGACGAGCCGATAACCGCGTCGCACCTCGAAGACCTGGTGCTGAGTTCCGGCCACCGCGTCACGGGGATCGCGCGCACGCATCACGACGCTCTGAAGCTTGCGCATAAGCGGCGGCCCACGCTGATCTTGTCGGATATCCAGCTTGCGGACGGCAGTTCTGGCGTCGAGGCGGTGAACGAGATTTTGGCCGGGCTTGAGGTTCCCGTCATTTTCGTAACCGGCCATCCCGAGATGCTGCTGACCGGGGCGAAGCCGGAGCCGGCCTTCCTGATCGCCAAGCCGTTCAGCGCCGAAACGGTCAAGGCGGTGATCGGGCAGGCGCTGTTCTTCGAGGTCCGGTCGCGCGGGAAAGGCAGCCGCCGGGAGGCGGAGGCGCGCGGCGCTAGGGTTTGAGAGTTGGGGCTTGTTCGAGCGTTCCTTGTCCCTCCCGCAGCTGCTCGCGGCCGCGGGAGCAAGAATGGCAAGCTCGCCGCGAGCCGGCTTGGAGAAGGACAGGATGAAGGGGGGACTTCGCCGCCTTGTAACGCCATGTTAACCCTCAAAAGTGCAGGGATTACCCCAAAAAGCGGTGCCTTTCGATCTTGAAGTATATTAGCACAAATACCTTGAGGTGCGCGTTAAGGCGGAGAGATTGCGTAAGCCATTGAAATAGTCACGCAATTAATGGTGCAACATCTCCGCTGGCGGGGGCTTGCGCGATTTTGTGGTTAATCGCAAATATTCGTTTATATTTAACGGGGTTTTTGAAACGCAGAAATCGGCCCGAAACGGGCAAAAAATCGACGAAATGCGCAAGAAAAGCGCATGCGCATCGCTCGTTTACTATAACCGGATTCACCATTATAGGGCGCTACGGGAAATTTACTTCCCGTTAAGGCACGCGGGAGCCGTTCCAAGCTAGTACCCGCCCATTCCGGCAGTTGCGCGCCAAATCCTGCGTAGCAGGCGGCGTCCAGATGAGGCGCGCCATGGACTATTGGTGAGGCTCGGGCGGTGGGCAGTCCTCGCCTGCTTCCAGCCGGGCCAACCAGGCATCCGCTTCCTCGCCGGTGATGTGCTCGCCGCTTGCCCGGTACGCGGACCAAGCCGCCATGGCATCTGCCTTGAAGCGCTCGCCCGCTTCCTCGCGTAGCCCTTTATGAAACCCATCCCATTGCATGCCCTGCGAACCATCCTCCTCAAACGCTTTGAGCCGCCTGTTTAACTCCGCCTCCTGCCATTCCGGCAGCGGCAGGAGTTTCTCCTCCTCAAGGGTGGTCCAGATATCTTCAGCGAGTTGCAGACGATCCTCGACGGATAGCTGCGGGAGTTCTTCCAAGCTGGGCCGGTGCATGCTCTGCTGCTTCATGTCGTCCCCAACCTTAGCACATCGATGCGGTTCGTTCCAAATGCAGGCAGTTCGTAATGCACACCCACGCGTGCCATTGCGTCCGGTTTGTAACTGAGGCATAGCTGGGGAAACTCTGATGGTTGAATATCCATGTTTCGTTTGCCGGTATTCGTTTTCGCCGCAGGACTCCTGTTTTGCGCCCCCGCATGCGCGGAAAAGCACGCGCTCGTGATCGGTATCAATGCCTATGAGAATGTGCCGCAGCTCAAGAAGGCAGTCGGCGACGCAGCGGCCATGAGTAATGCCTTCAAGGCTGCGGGATACCGGGTTGTGGCGCTCAACGACGTGTCGCAGGACGATTTTTTGCGGCACTGGGATGCATTCCTGCAATTCGTGAAGGAGGGCGACGAGGCGGCTTTGTTCTTCTCCGGCCACGGCCTGCAAATCGGCGGCGAAAACTACCTTCTTTTGAAAGATGTACCGAGGGCATCGAGCGGCGAGAACGTCGTACGGGCTCATTCGGCCCAATTTTACGCGCTCCTGGACGGTCTCCAATCCAGGCGGCCCCGCGTCAGCCTTGTGATATTGGACGCCTGCCGCGACAATCCCTTTAAGTTTCAAGGCACGAAAAGCATCGGCAACACTCAAGGCTTGGTCCCAATCGGGAGTGCGCCGAAGGGAACATTCGTGATGTATTCGGCGGATAAGAACGAAGAGGCGTTGGACAGCCTCTCCGACGACGATCACGAGTTCGTCTCCATTTACGTTCGCCATTTGGTGCCGCTGCTCGCCAAGCCAGGTATGAGAATTCAGGATGTCGCAATTGAAGTGAGCGAACAGGTTAGCAGCGTCGCGCTCAAAGTAAAACACGACCAGAATCCCGCGTATTACGATGCGCTGAGAGGTAGCAAGTTTTGCTTCTCTGGATGTTCCAAAGAAAGCGAAGGCAATACGAAACCGGATCCAATGCCTCTACCTTCGGCCAACGAATGCGCGGCCACCAATCCGGCAGTCCCATGTTTATGGAGCAGCAATCAGTGATACGTTTTCTCTTTGTGATGGTGCTGCTTGGTTTGAGCACCGCAGTCCAGGCTGAATGCAGAACTGAGCTGAAACCAACTGACCGCTACAGCGACCTATCGAACATTTTAAAGTGCTTGAAAGATGAAATCGGTAAGCTAAGAACTGTCCCGAGCGAATCGGCACCACCAATTAACGAAACACCTCCTGTCGCTGTCAATACCGAGGGAGAATTCAATAGAATATTTGGCCCCTATTCTATAAAACTCACTGCGTGCAATCAAAAAAATAAAACGGTAGTCTGCAAGATCGAGTTCACCTCAGTTGAGGATGGTCTGCTGATGTTTAATGTTGGTGGGACCATTTATGCTGACAAAAGCGGTTTAATACACTCTTGTAATAAAATTCAAGCGCAAAAATCAAATGGTTATTCCACTCCGTTGAACAAAACAGGAACTCTACCTTAGTCATAAGCACACAAGCCGGAATACCTTACACGGCAGATGTAATATTCAAGCAGTCAGCTTTAGATATCCAGTTGATTTCGCGACTTCAGCTTGAGCCTTCACTCCAAGGAGTGGCAAAATTTAGAGTTTATGAACGTCCCGATATCAAACTGAACTTCTAATGCGCCTCATCCCAATTCTGCGCCGCCCGCGCGTCCACCTTCAGCGGCACGGAGAACGCGACGGCGGGCTCCGCCGCCCGCTCCATCACCCGCACCGCGGCCTTGATGGTCCCCTCGACCTCCCCTTCCGGCGCCTCGAACACAAGCTCGTCATGCACTTGCAGCAGCATCCGCGCGGACAGCCCCGCCTTGGCAAGCGCGGCCGGCATGCGGATCATCGCCCGGCGCAGGATATCGGCCGCCGTGCCCTGGATCGGCGCGTTGATCGCCGCCCGCTCGAAGAACGCGCGCATATTCCGCTGCGGCGTATTGATCTCCGGGAAGTGGATCTTCCGGCCGAACAGCGTCTCGACATAGCCGTCCTCGCGCACCTTGGCGCGCATCGCGTCCATATAGGCGCGGATGCCGGGGAAGCGCTCGAAATACTTGGCGATATATTCGCCCGCCTCGCCGCGCCCGATGCCGAGTTGCTGCGACAGGCCGAACGCCGAGATGCCGTAGATGATGCCGAAATTGATGGCCTTGGCGCGGCGGCGCACCTCGCCCGGCATATCCTTGATCGGCACGCCGAACATCTCGGACGCCGTCATGGCGTGGATGTCGAGCCCCTCCGCGAAGGCGCGTTTCAGCTCGGGGATGTCCGCCATGTGCGCAAGCACGCGCAGCTCGATCTGGCTGTAGTCGGCCGAGATTAGCTTCTTGCCGGGCTCCGCGATGAAGGCGGTGCGGATTTGCCGGCCTTCCTTGGTGCGGACGGGTATGTTTTGCAGGTTCGGCTCGGTCGAGGAGAGCCGCCCGGTCGAGGTGGAGGCCAGCGCGTATGAGGTGTGAATGCGGCCCGTTTCCGCGTCGATATGCTGGGGCAGCGAGTCGGTGTAGGTGCTCTTGAGCTTGGCGAGCTGCCGCCATTCCAGCAGCTTCGACGGCAGCAACCGTTGATCGGGCGTTAGCTCCTCGCTCGCAACCAGTTCCTCCAGCACCTTGGCGCCGGTGCTCCATTTGCCGGTGGCGGTCTTTTTCGCGCCCGGCAGGCCGAACTTGCCGAACAGCAAATCCGCGACCTGCATCGTCGAGCCGATATTGAAGCGCTGGCCCGCGAGTGCGCAAATCTCGTCCTCGAAGCGGGCGAGGCTTTGCGCGAATTCGCCGGAAAGGCGCGAGAGCAGCGTCCGGTCCACCTTGACGCCCGCAAGCTCCATTTCGCCCAGGATCGCGGGCATGGGCCGCTCCAGCGTCTCGTAGACCGCCGCCATCCCTTCCGCCGCGAGCCGCGCCTTGAACAGATGCCACAGGCGCAAGGTCACGTCCGCGTCCTCGGCGGAATATTCGGTGGCCTTGTCCACGGGCACGCAATCGAATGTGACCAGCGTCTTGCCCTTGCCCGCCACATCGGCGAAGCTTATGGGCGTGTGGCCCAGATGGCGCTTGGCCAGCTCGTCCATGCCGAAGCCCGCGAGCCCGCCCCGGCCCTGGTCCACCGCGTAGGCCAGGAGCATGGTGTCGTCGTAGGCGCAAAGCCGCACGCCATAGCGGCGCATCACCACGAGGTCGTATTTGATGTTCTGGCCGATCTTGAGCACGCTCTCGTCTTCGAGCAGTGCCTTCAGCCGGGGTATCGCGTGCTCCAGCGGGAGCTGGGGGATGTCGCCCGCGCCGGTAAAGTCGAGGCCGTCGCCGGCGCGGTGCGCGAGCGGGATGTAGCAGGCGCGGTTCGGCTCAAGCGCGAGCGCCACGCCGCAAAGGTGCGCGGCCACGGCGTCGAGGTCCGTCGTCTCGGTGTCGAAGGCGACGAAACCCTGCTCCGTCGCGGCGGCGATCCAGTCTTCGAGCGTTTGCAGGTCCGTGACCTGGGTATAGCCGGCGTGGTTGAACGGGACGGACCGCAGCCAATCCTGTACCCGGCGCAGCTCCGCCGCCGGCCCGGCGGCAGGCGCGGCTTTCTCCGCATTCGGCTCGCCACCGGCCTGCGCTAGCTGCGCGGCATCCGGGCGCGGTGCCGTTTCGCCGGGCGGAGGCGGCTCGACGCCGTATGCCGCCGAGACCCGCTTCGTCAGCGAGCTGAACTCCATCGAGTGCATAAACGCCAGGAGCGCGTGCGGGTCCGGCTCCTCGACGGCGGTGAGATCCAGCGGCCGTTCGACCGGCACGTTCCGGTCCAGCTCGACCAGCCGCCGCGACAGCCGCGCCTGATCCGCGAACTCGATCAGCCGCTCGCGCCGCATCTTCTGCTTGATGAGCGGCGCCTTCGCGAGCAGCGTTTCGAGATCGCCATATTCGCGGATCAGCTCGGCGGCGGTCTTGATGCCGATGCCCGGCACGCCCGGCACGTTGTCGACGCTGTCGCCCGCCAGCGCCTGCACCTCCACGACCTTGTCCGGCGTCACCCCGAATTTCTCAAGCACCTCCGGCTCGCCGATCTCCTTGTTCTTCATGGTGTCGAGCATGGAGACGCGCGCGCCGACGAGCTGCATCAAGTCCTTGTCCGAGGACACGATCACCACCTCGCCGCCGGCCTCCGCCGCCTGGCAGGCGTAGGTTGCGATGATGTCGTCGGCCTCGAAGCCTTCCTGCTCGATGCAGGCCACGTTGAAGGCGCGCACCGCGTCGCGGATCAGCGGGAATTGCGGCACCAGCTCCGGCGGCGTCTCGGGCCGGTGCGCCTTGTAATCGGCGGAGATGGCATGGCGGAAGCTCACCCGGCTGTGGTCGAAAATCACGGCAAGGTGCGTGGGCCGCTTTTCGCCCTTGGTTTCGCGCAAGAGCTTCCACAGCATGTTGCAAAAGCCGTGCACGGCTCCGACCGGCAGCCCGTCGGAGGGCCGGGTCAGCGGCGGCAGCGCGTGAAAGGCGCGGAAAATGTAGCCCGAGCCGTCGATGAGATAGACGCGGCTTTTGGGCGGGATGGCGGGTGCGCCTTCGGGTTGCGCGGTTTGGGACCGGCCGGGAGCGAGAATCGTCATGCGCCAACTATAGGCATTCGCGGAAGCAGCGCAATGCGGGGACCATGCGCAAGGCCGCGCCGTCCAATGGCCGGGCCGATTATTGAACAGGAACTTTGGGGGCCGGGCAGCCAGCAGTGCGATCCCGTGTCCGCGCGGCAGCGTTTCATGTCGCGTCGCCCGTCGTCGTCCCGGAAGCCGCTTTGCGGCTATCCGGGATCGCAACAGGCGCCGGCATTTGTAACGATCCCGGATAATGCCTTTGGCATTTCCGGGATGACTTTGAGTGAAACGTTCAGGCGGTTTCGGTATCGCTCCCGTTTGAACCCCAGCAAGAGAAACTCCTCCCAACGGCCCGAATGCCGGCTTCCGGCCTCCCCCCCGCGGAACCCGCGGTGCGCGTGCCGTTGCGGCGAAGCCTCGCCCAAGCCTTGATAGTTAAGAAAATGTGAGTCAATCTTTTCCTGTACGGATAATGCCTTTATATAGAAAGCAACCACAGCGCGAAGATGAGGGTGGCGGATCGGCAAGGAACGTTCATTTTGGCTTGGCTGAAGGCGGCGTCCGCGGGCAGGCGGATTTGCCCCGCACAAGCGAGGAGGAAGGAAACATGGGGGAAAATGGCAGCAGTCCCAACGGCAACGCCCGGCCGCCGGAAGAGCCCGTCAGGACAACCGAAGAGAGCGGTCTTGTGCTCGATGACGAGTTGCGTTCGGCGGCTAGCCCGTTCCTTTATCTTCTATCGAGCCTCTTGATCGCGGTCGCCGCCTACGTCCTTTATGCCTTGTTGCGCGGGTGAACGTGAAGGCTTTCCCGATTACCCCGATGGTTCCGCCGGTACGACCACAGGGGTAATTCTCGCCGCAAAGGGCGCCTGGCGTTTGTAACGATCCCGGATAACGCCGTTGGCGTTTCCGGGATGACGGGAATGTGCCAAGCACGCGCCCGGTAATCCGCCGGACTGTACCGGATGGGCGCGCGCTTTCGAGAACTCGGGCTACCTGCAGAACGCCGATGGCGTGAGGCAGGTGTTGGTATCGGCGTAGAAGTCGTACCTGACACCGGCGGTTATGAGCAGCTCGTTCTCGGTGGTCTGAGTTGTGCCCTGGCTGCGCCATGTCATCCGGTCGCCGACTTCGATCTCAAGATTCAAGTCTTTCCGCACGAAGTAGCTGATGAGCAGCGACGGTATGACCGTGTACTCGCTCCAGCCCCCGGTCTTGCCCGTGGTGTAGGTGCCGATAAGATGCGGCTGAATGCGCACGTCCTGTATAACCGGATAGCGCACGGAGAGGTCCGCCGCGAAGTTGTTGGACTCTTTCAGGTCCGAGTAGCGGAAGGCCGCGGAGTACATATCGCCTTCCGTAAGCAAGGAAGACCCAATCAGCTGCACGCCATAGTAGAACTCATCGCCGCTGTCAGGCATACCGGCGACCGTATAGGAAGCGATCGTTCCGTTGATGTGCGCCTGCGTGACATCGAGATTGAGCTGTACCTTGTCGGTGATTTGCCGCGTATAGCCGAGGTTGGCCGATTGGTAGGTCGCCGTCCTGTCTATGGCCATCTGCAGCAGGTCTGCCTGGCTGTAGGTCGATCTCTTCAGGAGATCGTAAATCGTGGTGAAGGCCTGGCCCTGCAAAGCGTTCCAGGTCGTCAAATATGGAGCCATCCGGTAATCGGCGCCCGCGCGGATGATCGATTTGTCGGGCAGCGTCCAGGTGCCGGTGAAGATCGCCGCGTCGAGCTTGTCGAAATGGACGTCGTAATCGACGGTCAGGAACGCGGACTTGGTCATGTCGTTGTACCGGAATTCCGCACCAACCGCCTGCCGGTCGACGATGTTGCGGTCCATCTGCTCGATGGCATAGACATCCGCGTCAAGCCCCTTCCATGGACCGAAGTTCAACGCGCCACCGTAGAAGTAACGGTCGTCCTTGAAAGGCGTGTCGGTGCGGTAATCCACCGGGGAGCCGCCGAACGTGGAGAAGCCGAATATCGGGTCGTACTGATAGGTGAAGACCGCGCCGTCGAACCGGCCGAGGATGCCGTCGCTGTTGCGGATTTGGCGGCCCAGCCGGAAGGTCGTCCCCCAATCCTTGACGGAGGTGTCGAGATAGAGCGAGCTGATCCCGAACAGGTCCTCGGCCGTCGGCTGGATGCGGTATTCATCCGTTCCCGAGAAGCGGAACTTCATCTTTACGTTGCCATCGCCCCATTGCGCGGTCGTGTCGAAGCTCGACAGGACCTCGTTCTGGTGGGTCTGAAGATCTTCTCTTGTCTTGTTCAAATTGAGCGCTTGGGTGGGATCGCGGTTGACGGAGTAGCTGTCGTCCCGGATGTAGGTTGAGGAGACGCTTCCAGACACGGAGCCATAAGAGGGCCGCGCGGCGGGCTCCCCGGCAGGTGCTGGCGTCCCATCCGCGTTGACGGGCGCGGAAGCTGCATTGCGCAGTCTCTCCGCGGGAGCGGCCTCGGCCGTCTCGATGGCCAGCAGCCGCTGACGCACACCATCGTTTCCGTCACCCTTGGGGTAGCGGCGAAGATAATCCTCGTAAACCTCCTTGGCCGCCCCGGTTTGCCTGGCCTTTTGATAGGCTACGCCTAACAGCTCGCGGGCCTCCGGTGTCCGCCGGTTCTCGGGCTGCTGCGCCGCCTTTTTCAGTTGTGCGATGGCAGTCTCGAACTTGTTCGCCTTCAGGTCGGCGCGCGCCTGGGTTATGAGCACGGCGGTTGCCGCCTCGGCCGGGCTTGCGCTGCTGCCGGCGCTTGCCGGAGCCTGAGCCTGAGCCGAATCGGCGGCCGGCTGGCTTGTCTGCTCGGGCGTCACCTCGCTGGGGCCAATGACCGCGGCATTCTTGGTTTCCGGAACATCCGGAATAGGCGCGGGGGCTGGCGCGCGCTTGGTCATCGCGCTTTCCGGGCGTGCTTGCGGTATCGACGTTGTCGTGTCGCCCCAAGCGCTGTCCCCGGCCAAAGTGGGATACACGGGCTTGCAAGGCCTGCCGTTCTTCGGGTCGCCAACCGAAACGACAAGGCTTTGGAAATCCGTTCCGCCGGCCGCGCTGAAATGCACGTTCCGGTCGAACACGATGGTAAGCGACGGGCTTTCGGCGATGCGCGCCTCGTATTCGATGGCCTTGATGGCTGTATGCCGGTCCTGCGGAGGCCGCAGCGCTTCCCTCTCGAACCCGCCTTGGATGACGAACTCGCGCGGGTCGACCGGCCGGAAAAGGATGCGAAGCTGATTTCCCGAGGTTACGGGAAAGTGGCTGTCGTACCGGATGCGGAAGTTGAAGTTGATCTTATAGATCGAGCAGCCGCCACCGGAGGCGATCTGGTAGCCGGACAGTACGCGATTGGTGACAGGTTGGGCGTGCGATACGCCAGACCAGCCAGCCAATAGGCATGCTGTCAACGCAGCACTCCCGAGCATGCCTGGAAATGAGTGTGTACGCCTTTGCATCATGTCCCTCTTCATATTGGGCATTCGCTGCGTGGAGTTTTGTTGGAGCAGTCACAAGCATTCCCTGGATCATCCGCCGGATCCCGGGTGAAGCTCTGCGTGACAGCTCTGTGTGGGCAGAGTGCCGCGCAGTTGTAGCCTTGTTGCCGTGGGGCCTGAAGGTCTTCGTGCCCAGGTAGGTGCCGGAGTGGCAGGTCATGCAGTTCGAGGTCGAGAGCACGACATTGAGTGCGCGTGCCCGTGCATTACCCATCGTGGCGGTGGCAAATCCGCCGCTGATCGTGCTCTTGTGGCAGACGTCGCAGGACACGGTCTCCGGTTGGCACGTGGTTGGAGACCTCCTTCATCGCGCCGTTGGTTCCGGTGCCATGGCAGCTGTAGCAGTTGCCCGAGGCCGAGGCCGGATGGCTGTACGACGCGCCAGCGAAGCTCGTGAAGGTCTTGTGGCAGTCGTAGCAGTTCTCGTTAGTGGGCGTGGTCGTGACGTGGCTCGTTGGCTTAACCACGACGCCCAGATAGCTTCCCATGTGGCAGGTGGTGCAGTTGGAGGCCGTCGAGACGCCCAGCGCGGTATGGCCCGCCGAGCCCATGGTGAAGGTGGCGAACCCGCCGATGTTTTTGCTCGTGTGGCAAGCGTCGCAGGACACCGAGCCGGTCGGGACGTGCTTGGAAACCTCCATCATCGCACCGTTCTTTCCGGTGCCGTGGCAGCTATAGCAGGTGCCCGACGTCACGCCCGAGTGATTGTAGGTGGCGCCGGCGAAGCTCGTGAAGCTGCTGTGGCAACCGGAAGCCGAGCAGTTCTGATTGGTTGGGCTCGTCGTCACGTGGGTCGACGGCTTCACCACGACTCCCAGGTAGCTCCCCATGTGACAGGTCGTGCAGGTCGAGGTCATGGTGACGCCGAGCGCGCTATGTCCGGTGGACCCCATCGTAAAGGTGGCAAACCCGCCAACGCTTGTGCTGGTGTGGCAGGCATCGCAAGACACCGAGCCGGTTGGGACGTGGGTGGAGACCTCCTTCATCGCGCCGCCCGATCCAGTGCCGTGGCAGGTGTAACACTGGCCGGACGAACTGGTGGTGTGGGTGTAGGTTGCGCCAGAGAAGCTCGTGAAGCTGGTGTGGCAGCCCGAAGCCGAGCAGTTCTGGTTCGCCGGCGTCGTCGCGATGTGGGTCGAAGGCTTCACCATGACGCCGAGATAGCTTCCAATATGGCAGGAGGTGCAATTCGAGGTCATGCTGACGCCGAGCGCGGTATGGCCGGCAGTCCCCATCGAGAAGGTGGCAAAGCCGCCGGTGGATGTGCTCGTGTGGCAGGCGTCGCAGGTGGTGGTCCCGGTGGGGACGTGGGTGGAGACTTCCTTCATCGCGCCGCCCGAACCGGTGCCGTGGCAGGTGTAGCATTGGCCGGACGAGCTGGTGGTGTGGGTGTAGGTTGCACCCGCGAAGCTGGCGAAGCTGCTGTGGCACCCCGAAGCCGAGCAGTTCTGGTTCGCCGGGGTGGTCGCAACGTGGGTCGAAGGCTTCGCCACGACGCCCAAGTAGCTCGCCGTCTGATGGCAGGAGGTGCATGTCGAGGTCATGCTGACGCCGAGCGCGGTATGGCCGGCAGTCCCCATCGAGAAGGTGGCAAAGCCGCCCGTGTTCGTGTTCGTGTGGCAAGTGTCGCAGGACACCGAGCCGGTGGGAACGTGGGTTGAGACTTCCTTCATCGCGCCGCCCGAACCGGTGCCATGGCAGGTGTAGCATTGGCCGGTTGAGCTGGTGGTGTGGGTGTAGGCCGTGCCGGAGAAGCTCGTGAAGCCGCTGTGGCAGCCCGAAGCCGAGCAGTTCTGGTTCGCCGGAGTGGTCGTGACGTGGGTCGAAGGCTTCACCACGACGCCGAGATAGCTTCCCATATGGCAGCTTGTGCAATCCGAGGTGGAACTCACCCCGAGCGCCGTGTGCCCGGCCGTTCCCATCGTGAAGGTCGCGAAGCCGCCGACGGCAGTGCTCTTATGGCAAGCGTCGCAGGTCGTCGCGCCGGTTGGAACGTGGGTTGAGACTTCCTTCATCGCGCCGCCCGATCCGGTGCCGTGGCAGGTGTAGCACTGGCCGGACGAGCTGGTGGTGTGGGTGTAGGTCGTACCGGCGAAGCTCGTGAAGCTGGTGTGGCAGCCCGAAGCCGAGCAGTTCTGGTTCGCCGGGGTCGTCGCGATGTGGGTCGAAGGCTTCACCATGACGCCGAGATAGCTTCCAATATGGCAGGAGGTGCAATCCGAGGTCATGGCTGACGCCGAGCGCGCTATGTCCGCTGGACCCCATCGAGAAGGTGGCAAAGCCGCCGGTGTTTGTGCTCGTGTGGCAGGCGTCGCAGGTGGTGGTCCCGGTGGGGACGTGGGTTGAGACTTCCTTCATCGCGCCGCCCGAACCGGTGCCATGGCAGGTGTAGCATTGGCCGGACGAGCTGGTGGTGTGGGTGTAGGTTGCGCCTGCGAAGCTCGCGAAGCTGCTATGGCAACCGGAGTGCGGAGCAATTCTGGTTCGCCGGACTGGTCGCAACGTGGGTCGAAGGCTTCACCACGACGCCGAGATAGCTTCCTATGTGGCAGGAGGTGCAATTCGAGGTCATGGTGACGCCGAGCGCCGTATGACCGGCAGTCCCCATCGCGAAGGTGGCAAAGCCGCCAGTGTTCGTGTTCGTATGGCAGGCGTCGCAGGTCACCGCGCCGGTCGGAACGTGGTTGGAGACTTCCTTCATCGCGCCGCCCGAACCGGTGCCGTGGCAGGTGTAGCATTGGCCGGTTGAGCTGGTGGTGTGGGTGTAGGCTCGTGCCGGAGAAGCTCGTGAAGCCGCTGTGGCAGCCCGAAGCCGAGCAATTCTGGTTCGCCGGAGTGGTCGTGACGTGGGTCGAAGGCTTCACCACGACGCCGAGATAAGTGCCCATGTGGCAGCTCGTGCAGTCCGAGGTGGAGCTTACGCCAAGCGCCGTGTGGCCGGCCGACCCCATCGTGAAGGTGGCGAAGCCGCCGACGGCAGTGCTCTTGTGGCAGGCGTCGCAAGTCACCGTTCCGGTTGGAACGTGGCTGGCGTTCATTTGCATGGCGCCGCCCACACCGGTGCCGTGGCAGCTATAGCACTGTCCCGACGAGTTGGTTGAATGGGCGAAGGCCGCACCGGCGAAGCTCACATAGCTCCGGTGGCAGCTCACGCAATCCGCCTGGCCGATCGCGACGTGGGTAGCCGGCTTGGAGACCGGAGTGACGCCGTAGAATGTCTGTCCGTTGTGGCAGGCCGCGCAATTCGAGGTGATGCCCGCATGGTTCATCGGCGCGCTGGCGAAGGTCACCGCGTTTCTGTGACAGGTGTCGCAGGCTGTCGTCTGGGCCGGAATGTGATTGGCGGGCTTGCCTGGCGCGAGCGTGCCGTTGTGGCAGGCGACGCACTGCCGGGGCGTTCCCTGCAGCCGGCCATTGACGTGGCAGGTCACGCATTCGACGGTTATATGAGTGCCCGTCAGCGGAAAGCCCGTCTTGGAGTGATCGAAATGCGCGGTTCCTTGAGCCAGTGCAGGAACTGCCATGGCAATCAGAATGATGGCGCAAATGCCGCCGATCCAGCCAAATCTATTCATGTGTCCCCTCGCGCAATGCAGCTCAGGCTCAATCTTGAGCCGAACGCGCCTCGGGGGGATAACGGGCTACTCCGCGCGATAATCCGTAGGCCTGATGTTTCTTTAGGAAATTTTAGCGTTTTGCTACAATAGGTTGCGCGTCACGCCCGGAATGTTACCCATGGTTGTGGCGTAAGCTCCAAGCTGCCCGCGAGAAAAGCGGTTCCGCCTCCGCTAATTCAAAAGAAACCTATTGGCCTGCCTATTTCCACCCGCCCTTCAGGTGTGTGCGGCGAGGTAAGAGCAGAGGACGGGCGGCTTGCAGCAGGCCGCCCGTCCGTTTCCGCCGTTAGCGGGGGCTGCGGCGTGCACGTAAAACGTGCGACGGGCATGTTCCATCCCGGAAGCGGCCATTTTCTTGTGCGGATTGATTTCTGGAAGCTTTTCAGCGGCCCGCATGTGGAACTGGGCGGGAAAAGGAAGCGGCAGGCGGCACCTCGAGGTTGTCCGCCTGCCTGTGCCGCTGTGGGGTAGCAGCAAGGACCAAAACGGGCCTGAAATGAAAATAATCCAGAAAAAGCCAAAAAAAATCAGCATGGCTTAAGCTCGCAAATTTTGTCAGGAATGTGCGCCGGACAAAAATTCTCCATTATTTGGCTGCTGCAGGGATTAATGCACGGTCTGCACCGTTATCGCCAACAGTCCAAGGGGGCTCATTAGTGACAAGCGATCCGCGGCAAGGAATAGTCGAGCTTTTGCCCCGGCTACGCCGCTTCTCCTATGCCTTAACGGGCGACCCCGAGAAAGGAGACGATCTGGTGCAGGAAGGTTGCTTGCGCGCTTTTGCCCGCCTCGATCAGTGGCAGCCAGGTACGCGACTTGATAGCTGGATGTTCCGAATCATTCATAACATCTGGATCGATCAGAAGCGGGCCTCGAAAGTGCGCGGCGCTGTAGTGGACCTCGACGACGCGCCGGAGCTGATGGGGATGGATGGCCGGGATGTCGTTGAGCGCCGCTTGACCCTGAACCGGGTGCTCGAAGCGATGGCGGAGCTGCCGCAAGAGCACCGGGAGTTGATCGCTCTAGTTAGTATCGAAGGTGTTTCCTATCAGGAAGCGGCTACGATTTTGGAAATTCCAGATTGGTACCGTTACAAGCCGGCTTGTGCGCGCGCGGCGTGCTCTCCATGCCATTGCCGTTGAAGGTGTTCAGAAGGTGGAAGGCGAAAATAATGCTGTCCGATGAAGTACTGATGGCATATGCCGACGGTCAGCTCGATGCCGGTGAACGCGCGAGGCTGAGAAAGCTGATCGCGCAGGATCCGGAGGCCAGCGCCCGCCTTGAGGTCTTTGAGGCAACGGGGCAAGACTTGGCTTCCGTGTTCGACGAGCACATGAATTCGCCGTTGCCCGAGAAACTCAGCCGCCTTGCGCTTTACGCTCAGCCCCTTCCGGTTAAAAGGTCTAGCCTCGGCCAGGTCGCGGACGCCCTCCGGAGCTTCGTCCGGCCAGCCCATCCCTTTGGATTGGCCGCTGCTTCGGCCGCCATGCTGATCGCCGGGATCGGCGCCGGCTGGCTCCTGCATGGCGGCGTTGGCGAAAGCGGCTCTCCCATGAGCGATCTTGTTCAGGTGGAAAGCGATGGCCGCACCGTTGCCCGCGGGCCTCTCAGCATGGCCCTGGACAACTCGCAGAGCGGGAGGGAGACAATCCTCCCTTTCGCTGCGGGCAAGGTTCTGAGAGTGGCAGTCAAGCTGTCGTTCCGCAACCATGCCCAAGATTATTGCCGGCAGTACGAAGCTGGGTTGGCAGGCTCAGAAAATTTTGGCGGCATCGCCTGCAACTCGAACGGCCAGTGGAACATAAAGCTTCAGGCGCAACTCGCCCCGGCGCATCCGTCAGCCGGAAGGACAGCGCCGGCCGGCACTGAGAGTTCGGCCCTGGAAGCGGCTGTCATGTCCTGGATCGACGGCGACGCCCTCGATCAGCGGGATGAGGACGCGATGATCCTCAAAGGCTGGAAAGAGCACTGATACCAGTCGCCAATGACCGTTCCTGTACCGCGCCGTCATCGCGAGGCCGCTTGAGCGGCCGTGGCGATCCAGGAGCAATCGGCACTACGCTTGCCGCTGTTGCCCTGGATTGCTTCGCTTCACTCGCAATGACGGAAAGTGCTCAAAACTCACAGCGGCTGGTATTAAGCGGCCATTGCGCCAGGTTAACCGGCCAGTCGAACGCGAAGAGGCACTAAGCCTTTGTTTTATCGTGCGTCTTCATCGGAAAACCGCTTCACACTTTTCCGGACGCACTTTAGCGGCTGCCGGCGTCCAGTTTCGCGACCTCGCTTGCATTCCCCTGGCAGGATGGCGGAGCCTGCAAAAGCCCCCTGCCGTAAATCGAATTGCGGCCTAGGGGGCCGAGATGGGTGATGTTTACACGTTCGAGGAGGCTCTCCTTGGAAGAGCGCAGCACGTCTGGCGGATAGACCGCCAGGACGCCTGTAACGAAAGGCGAGGCGAACGACGTGCCGGAGCGGTAACCCTCCCGCGCTTCCGGCCATGCCGTCCAGATATCCACTCCAGGCGCCGCGATATCGATATGCGCGCCGCGATTGGCGTAGGGGTAGTTCCTCATGTCCTTGGTGACCGCCGTCACGGCAATTACTTGCGGATAAGCGGCCGGGTAGGCCGGCTCGGCCGCCGGTCCCTCGTTTCCCGCCGCAGCCGTAAAAACCAATCCCCTGGCGCTCAGAGCCTCGATTTTTCTCTGTACAAGATCGTCCCGCGGTCCTGAGAAGCTCATATTTACGAGCCTGACCCCGGAATCCGACATCCAGTCGAGGGCTTTCATGAAGGAGACGGTATCGGTGACCGGGTCGCCGCCCTCATCGGCGTAGAAAATGCTCGCCGCGTGGTAGGTAGCCTCCGGAGCGAGGCCGGGAGTGCCGCTATCGGGCCGGCCCGCCAGCAATGCCAGCACTCCAGTACCATGCCAAATGCTGGCGGCGCTCTTGCCCGCGGGCAGGAAAGCCCTCTGCGTAATTTTCTGGTTCTTGAACGCGGGGTGCTGCAGGTCGAAGCCAGTGTCGATGACGCCGATCTTCACGTTTCGCGCGCAGGCGGAATAACGATCGTTCCATTGGATCGCTTGTTGTGCGTAACAGCGGTCCCCGCCGCATTTCTTGCCGCCGAGAACGGCAATGCTCGCGGCGTGGCCCTCTCCATCTTGTTTCATGGCCGGCTGATAAAGCCGGTAAATGTTATTGTGCTGGAAATGCTCCCCGGGCAGGTTTTGCCTGCAAGAGCCTCATCCCTTGCGCGGGGTCCATTCCGGGCGGAAGCGTCAGGACGGTGAAGGGGTCTGGCCCGAGCCCATGTCCACCCCCCGGCCCATGTCCGCCTCCAGGCCCATGTCCACCCCCTGGACCTTGTCCGCCTCCAGGCCCTTGTCCTGCTCCGCCGACCTGAAATCCGAGTGCGCGGGCGCGGGCAGCCCCATCAGGGCTCAGATTGGCGGCAAGCACCTCGGTACGGGAATAAGAGCGCGGATCGGGTGCGATGGGCATGCCGCTTCCGCCGGGCGTTCGGGAATTGCCGCTCTTTACGGGTGCCGGGGACTTGTCGCCCTTTACGGGCGTCCAGCCCTTTGCTGGATCGCGGCCCGCGCCCTCTCCCGCACCTTTTGCCTCAGGGGAGTGTTCCGCCTCCTTGGTACCCGTATGGGGACCGTAATTGTCCTTTAGCAAGTTTTCCCAGGTCTTGCTGTCCTTGCCAACGTCCAGCCGGAGTTCCTTGGGCAAGCCCTTTAGCTCAGGTTGCGGCAGCCCGACCGAGGGGGGCTTGCCATCGCTTTGCGGGTGGGCGCTGCCTACGCCGGAGTAGGTGTATCCGCTGCCGCTGCTTCCGTAGCCAGTGTATCCGCCGCCGCTTCCATAACCAGAGTATCCGGTGCCGGCTCCATAGCCCGTGTATCCGTCGCCGCCGCGCTGGCCGCCGCCGTCTCCGCCGCCCGAGCCCGAGTAACCGCCACCACCACTGCCGCCTCCAGAGCTTTCCCCTCCGCCGCTAGAGCTGGTCCCGCCGCTGGTTCGCCGCCTCCGGAGCTTTCCCCTCCGCCGCTAGAGCTGGTCCCGCCGCTGTGCTCGCTGCTGTGGTGGCCATCGGCAAAGGCGGGTGAAATGGGAGCGGCCTCCCAGGCATAGTCGATATAGCCGGCGCGCGCGGCAAGGAACGCAGCCAGGAGCAGCGCGAGCGCGCTCCCGGTTGAGAGCGAGAACTTCGGCGGTAATTCTGGCCTCAATGTATTCTCCGAAGCGTTCAGAAATGCCGTTATCAGGTGCACGCAACTTAATGGCAGACGGAGGCTCCGTTTTTGCCACATCCAACACAAAACGTTTGAGCGGCCCGATTTATCCAGCAAGCGTCCGCGCCAAGTTACAGATGCTGCTTGGCAGGGCAGCCGCGCCGGTCTTCCTTTGCCGCCGCGCTAGGCGCGGAAGGCCACGGGAAGCGGACCTGTCCACGGGCATGTATCTTTGTGTGTCAGTATGTCGCAATTGCGGCGAGGGTGCAGCTTCGCGCCCGAACAATTCAAATTAAGCCGCCTCGCTTCTA
Organism: uncultured Actinomycetes bacterium; assembly: GCA_963833555.1. Lineage (GTDB taxonomy): Bacteria > Actinomycetota > Thermoleophilia > UBA2241 > UBA2241 > CAWHYB01. The sequence goes on from CAWHYB010000002.1 coordinate 735,832, forward strand.
ATAGTTTTATTGGGTCTTATGGCGAGGCTGGCGGGCTCCTCTATGGGGGATCGCAATACTTTAAAGTAAGTTATTTGTTGCAAGTCTGCTTTTCTTGGAGCAGACTTGAACCAGTACCCGGGAGCGGCCGTTACCTGAACGACTTGGTGTTGTGGCACTTCTCGCAGGCCCTGCCGAAACTGCCGCCGTGTGCGTCGTCGTTCGCATGGCAGCCGTAGCAGGTGTCCGGCACGGAAATCTTGCCCTCGCTTTTCTCGCGATGGCAGCTCGCGCAAGACAAGCCGCTATGCGCGCCAGTAAGCGGGAAATTTGTCTGCTTGGCGTGGTCGAAGCGCCACCGGCTCCAGCCGTTCGGCGAATGGCACGACGCGCAAGCGTTGCCAAGCGTGCCTTGATGGTGCTCGTCCTTGTGGCAGCTTGAGCATGCGGAGGGCGCGTCCTTGAAGGACGGCGACTTGTGGCATTGCTCGCAGGGAACGACGGCGTGTTTTCCAAGCAGCGGAAAGCGCGTGAGATCGTGATCGTAGGCGACCTTCTTACGCCAGGCGTTCTCGTTGTGGCACTGCTGGCAGTTCTGGCCGAGCTGGCCCTTATGCGCGTCGTCCTTCTTGTGGCAGGAGATGCAAGTCATCCCGAGCTTGTCCTTGTACAGGTCGCCCGTGTGGCAGGCCTCGCACTTCAGGGGCAGCATGCGCGCCGCGCAGCGGAAATTTGGTCTTCGAGTGATTGAAGCGGACGGTCTTCCACTTGGTGCTCTCGTGGCAGGACTCGCACTTCGCGCCGTACTTGCCCTGATGGACGTCCTGAAGCTGATGGCAGGATGAGCACGCGAGCGGCACGCCCTTATATTTCTCGTTGGGGTGGCAGGCGGCGCAAGTCACCTTCTCGTGCCCGCCCGTCAGCGGGAATTTGGTCTTCGAGTGGTCGAAGGTGCGGACCTTGGACCAGCTTTCCTCGCTGTGGCAGCTCTGGCAGTTTTCGCCGAGGCGGCCCTTATGCTTGTCGTGGCTCTTGTGGCAGCCGATACATTGGTTCGGCGCGTTCCTGAACTTTACATTCGGCTTGTGGCAGTTGTCGCACGCAGGCTCCTTGTGGCCGCCAACGAGCGGAAAATTCGTCAGTGCGTGATTGAAGGTTTCCTTGTCGAGCTGAACGATGTCGGCGGTCCGGCCCTTGTGATCCGTGTGGCAGACGGTGCAATTGGGCTTGACGGCATCGGGGCGCTTGCCATGAAGGCCGCGCCCAAGATCGCGGTCTTTGGCAATATCCTTGTGGCAGGCGAGGCAAAGCCGGGACTGCGAGGTTTTGGTGAACGAACTCGTGGCAATTCGAGCACTCCTTTTCGAGCTTCGCATGCCCTTGCACGAGTTCGCCGGGCATGACGAGTTTCTCGAAAATGTTCTGAGCGCCCGCCGTCGAGGCCGCGGCCAGGACAAGGAAAGGCACGGCCAAAAGGCGTAGCAGGAAGCGGGCTCTCACAGCGCGGCACCTAATGGGAGCGGCGTAGAGGTGAACCGCGATCACATGCAGGATCGCTGTCAGCACGAGCAGGAAGAACAAGGGCATATGCAGCACATGCCACAGGGCGAACATGCGGTCGTACACGCCGAACCGCGCGGCCTTGTTAACGGCGGCGAAATAGATCGAAAGGTGTCCCCTGACGAGATTGAGCTTCTTGCGCCGCGTTCTCCATCCCCAGCCTCGCCGCTTGCCCTCCACCTCGATTGCCGCCTTCACTTCCTGGCATAGGCGCCGCCTGACATTCCGCCAGCGCCAGCCGAGGGCAAAAAACGCCCAAAGACTGGCAAGGAAGCTTGAGTGCCTGACCAGGACGCGGGCCTCGAATTTTTCAAGCTCGGATACGAGCCGGCCCGAATCCTCATAGTCGCCGCCAAGCGCGCGCTTCATGAAATCCGCGTCGCCCAGCATTTCCTTGATCTCGCCCTTGGTGCCGTACAGGCCCTTATGGATCTTGGCGAACAGATACCGCCCGATGATCCCGCTCGCCACAATCGTCAGCATGAAGAACAGCGCGACGGAGGCATTGAGCGAATGGAGTTTCCGTGAAATATTTGGCCCGGAAGTTCGAGTGAAAGACGATCAGCACGGGCCGACAATGCCGAGAAACATGTGCGAGCGGAACCAGGTGGGCACCTTGCCGAGGCTTCGAAGGAAGCGCGCGCGCTTGCGCAGCGGATAAAGCAAAAGGACGAGCATCATCAGCGAGCCAACGATGCCCAGCCAGTAGCCGAGCCCGGTGTCGGCGCTGATATATTCTTCGTCGCGATTGATCCAGCCGAGATAGAGCGCGGCTATCGACAGCCGCGGTGAACAGGAGGGTGCCAGCCCCCGAGATCGTCTTGCTGAAATAATGCGAAAAGGCGGCGGCATTCACGGCAATCCGGCGCGGGCTGCCCTTCGCTCTTGGGCTTGCTCCACGGGCTGGGCGTGTTGCTCCCGCACGAAGGTCAAGGCCGGCTTGGTTTGACATCGTTCCCCCGGTTCAAGATTGGTGCCATTAGGAAACCACGATTGGCGTGACTCAAGAGGCAACTCTGCCGTGGCGGAGCCGGACGAAGCGGCACAAAGCGGGCGCTTTTGTGACAGCCATACTCAAGTGTTTGTTAGCCACAGCTATCCGGAAGCCCGTTCGAGAAAAAAGGGTTAACGCCGTGGATTAAAACCCTCGCGGCTTCGTTATAGTGTGGGGTTAGGGTGTAATAGCGTGCCTACCAGCATTTGCGCTTATACACCCGGTAGACAGCGGCGCAGGTTGAACGGGCAGGTGCTGGGGTTCCGTCCGCCAGGCTAAGAGGGCATTTTTCTTAATAATGGAAATAGATTACTTGGCATTTGCCTACGCAGTTCCCTTCCTGGTTATCTGGCTCCTCTACACGGGCTGGCGGCGCCGCTCCGATGCGCGCACCCTGGAGGCGAAAAAGCACGCGATAGAGCTGGGCTTACATGAACCGGCTTCGCTTCATCCAGTTTTCGACCATGGCAAGTGCATGGGCTGCGGCTCGTGCGTTTCGGCATGCCCCGAGGGCGACATCATCGGGCTTGTACGCGGCAAGGCTGAACTCATCGACGGGTCCGAGTGCATCGGCCATGGCGCTTGCCGCGCGGCCTGCCCATACGATGCCATCACGCTGGTCTTCGGCACGGAAGCCCGCGGGGTGGATATCCCCCACGTCAGCGAGACTTTCGAAACCAACGTTCCGGGCATCTTCATCGCGGGCGAGCTTGGCGGCATGGGCCTGGTCCGCAATGCCACGGAGCAAGGCCGGCAAGCGATGGAATCCATTCGCAAGCTCGGCGGTTCCGGCCAGAAAGACGTTCTCGATGTGCTTATTGTAGGCAGCGGGCCAGCGGGAATCGCTGCCAGCTTGGCGGCCAAGGCACATAAGATGCGTTACCTGACTGTTGAGCAGGACAGCCTTGGCGGAACGGTCGCGCATTTTCCGCGCCGCAAGATCGTGATGACGCAGCCAGCCGAGCTGCCGCTGGTCGGCAAGGTCAAGTTCACGGAGGTCCTGAAAGAGGATCTCCTCGCCTTCTGGGCGGGCGTCGTCAAGCAGCACCAGCTCAGAATCCGCTTTGGCGAGCGCGTGGACGGCATAAAGAAAAATGGGCAGGGCTTTGAGGTGCAAACCACGCGCGGCGCCTACGCAACCCGCGCGGTCCTGCTCGCAATCGGGCGGCGCGGGACGCCGCGCAAGCTGGAGGTGCCGGGCGAAGAGCAGCCCAAGGTCGTTTATCGCTTCATCGATCCCGAGCAATACGCCGGGCAGCATGTGCTCGTCGTGGGCGGCGGCGACAGCGCGCTGGAGGCCGCTGGCACCATCGCCGCGGAAACGGACGCAACGGTGACGCTTTCCTACCGCTCGGAAGCCTTCTCGCGCGCCAAGCCGAAAAACCGCGACCGCGTCGACAAAGCCGTGAAGGAGGGCAAGCTCAAGCTGATGCTCAAGTCGAAGGTGATCGAGATCGGCCAAAATTCGGTGGAACTTGAATGGCAGGGTAAGCGGCAGCAGCTCCAGAACGATGCTATAATCGTCTGCGCGGGCGGTATTCTGCCTACCAACTTTCTGAAGTCCATCGGCATCGAGGTCGAAACCAAGCATGGCACGGTTTAACAGAAACCGCCTTCTCCTCTTCGTTTCCTGCCTCGCAATTCCGGCCATGCCGGCCTTCGAGGCGCATGCGCAAAGCACGCGGGGCAATTCCGCCGTCGATTCCTCGGTGCGAACCGGGGCGTTCTCGCAAGCCGCCGCCCTCTTGGAGACGCAAGCCAAGGCCGGAAGCGCGGACGCGCAATACGAGCTTGGCGCGCTTTACCGGATCGGGCGCGGGGTGGAGCAGAACGACCAGGCAGCCTTCCACTGGATGAAGGAAGCCGCGGCTAACGGCCACGTCCGCGCGCAATATAGCCTCGCGACGATGTATCTCACGGGGCGCGGCACGGCCGTTGACGCCGGCGCGGCGGAGATGTGGGCCAAACGCGCGGGCGAGAAGGGCCATGCGGAAGCTTCGGCCTTGCTCGCCCGTATCGCCGCCAAGCAGGCAGCGCCCAAGGAGACAAAGGAAGCGCCCGGCTGGAAGGCGACCGTCACCGGACCGTCCGGCCCAGCGCCTGCCATTCCCGCAAACATTCCAAACGAGCCGCGCCTGATCCTGGACGCGGCCCGCCGCTCCAATGTCGAGGCGGTACGCAAGCTGGCCTCCAACCGCGCCAGCCTCGAAGCCCGCGACGAGGATGGCAACACGGCCCTGGCCCTGGCCGCTGCCTTGGGAAATGCCGCTGTCCTCGATGCCTTGCTCGGGGCGGGCGCGAATGTCGAAACCCGCAACAACACGCAGGAAACGCCGCTGATGATCGCCGCGGCTAATGGCCGCGAGCAGGCGGTCGAGCTGCTGGCGGCAAAACGCGCGGCGCTCAACGCCGCCCGCCCGGATCAGGCAACGCCGCTGACGCTTGCGCTGCATCGCTGCCATGAGAAAGCCGTCGCCATGCTGCTGGCAAAGGGCGCCAATCCGAACCTCGGCGGAGAGGCGGAAGGTGGCCCTCTTTCCATGGCGAGCCGCAAGTGCAACGGGCGCGTGGTTCAGGCGCTAATCGAGCGCGGTGCCGATATCAACAAGCCCGACGCCTCCGGCAGGACCCCATTGTGGTTCGCCGCGGACCGGGAGAATCTGGATGCGATCGACGCGCTCTTGAAGCGGAGCGCCTCGCTGCCCCTGGCGGATAAGAACGGAATGACGCCGTTCTTGCGCGCGCTGGAACAGGGCCACGTCGAAGCCGGCATGCGCTTTTTTGCGCGCGGCGCCGACGTTAATCTGGCAACCGCCTCCGGCAACACGCCGCTGATGCTCGCCGCGCGGCTTGGCTCGCTTCCGCTGATCCAGGCATTGCTGCAAGCGGGGGCCAAGATCGACGCCCGCAACAATTTCGGCAACACGGCCCTGATGATCGCGGCTAGCGAAGGGCGCGCGGATGCGGCTCGCGCGCTGGTGGCTGGCGGCGCCGACAAGAGCCTTCGCAACAAAAAGCGCGAAAGGGCCGCGGACGCAGCCAGCGCCGCGGGGCACGCGGATATCGCGGACGCGCTGCGCTGACACGGGCAGCCAATCCCGTCATGCAAGCTGATGTTCCGGCGCCCCGAAGGGCACGCCCGCCGGCGGGCTGGTGCAATTGTGCATAACCGCCTTCACGATTTGTGAAACATTTTACAAAGTGTTTGACGGATTTGGAAAAAGCCACATACTAACGGTTGTCGCGGCCCAAAGCTCAAGTAAGGGTAGGGATCGCCCTTTGAAGCGCGGGGATTAGAGCTTTTGTGCCGCGGCGCTTAAGTACATTAGGAGATATATAGTTATGAGTGAGTCATTTTCCGCCAGGCGCAGCCCGTTTTCCCTTCACGAGCTTTCTTTAGACTGCTCGGAGCAGGCAGAAGAGTCAGTCCCCCCTGTGGCGGCGGTGTCCTCCGATCCAACCATCGAGCAAATAAGAGCTGTGCAAGGCACGCTGAACTTCCTGACCGCCCTGATGACATTTTACGGCGAGATGCTTGACCGGGATGCTCTTTCCGATACCGGACAGGCCCGCGGCAAAGGCGCCGGTCTTCAATCGTAATACTTGCCGCTGGCCCCGGGAAATCGGCCCGGAGGCGTCCGCCCCAGGGTCGATTATTATAAGAGACTTCTATGGCCGCAAAGGCTTTCCCCAGCGCCGGTACCGCTCGCCTGAAGTGGATCGCGAAGAGCCGCCAGCCTCGCCGCCCCCGCCTCCGCCACTACCCCCGCCTCCCACGCCGAACAGGGATCCGATGAGGCTGATTGCGAAGCGCATGGCGATGCTGTAGCCGACCAGCACGATCTGATTGGGCTGTAGGAAAATATCCACCCAAACCATGTAGCTATCGGGCAGTCCCAAGGACGAGAGTTCTTCTTGCACATGCTTTGCGCCGGCGAGCAGGTCTCGCATGGTGGTGGGAAAATGTATGGCCGTGTAAGTGAAGGCAATGAGCGCGAGGATCATTGTGAAGGCGAAAGACGTTAGCGAAAAAAATAGCTTCATGGCCTGCCTTTCGTTTGCGCGGCGGATAGGTTCATGGTCCCGCTGCCCTTTGAAATAGAGTTCCATGACTCATGCGGCTATTTTTTGTAAATTGAAACGGGTTTTGAAACGCAAGGTTTACACAGGCCGCGATGCAGCGTGCGGAAAATGCGGCGGCAAAGGCGGAAGGCGCGGTTTACACAGCACGCCGCGCGCGGCCGGCTTTACACTTAGGAACGGCTTGGGCGGCCTTGCCCGCCGTGCTATGCTGCAGTGCAGCACGACCAAGAAGGTAGAACGCGCCCGCCATGCCCGATCAGCCCTGGATTTTCCGCACCTATGCGGGGCACTCGACCCCGAAAGCCTCCAACGAGCTTTATCTCAAGAACCTCGCCAAGGGGCAGACGGGCCTTTCGATCGCCTTCGACCTGCCGACGCAAACGGGCTACGACGCTGACCATCCGCTCGCGCGCGGCGAGGTTGGCAAGGTCGGCGTTCCGGTCGGCCATCTGGGCGACATGCGCGCGCTGCTCGACGGCATCCCGCTCGCCAAGATGAACACGTCCATGACCATCAACGCGACGGCCGCCTGGCTGCTTGCGCTTTACGTGGCGCTGGCGGACGAGCAGGGCGCGGACCGCAAGGCGCTGACGGGCACGGTGCAGAACGACATCATCAAGGAGTACCTGTCGCGCGGCACCTACGTCTTCCCGCCGCAGCCCTCGATGCGGCTCATCAAGGACATCGTGGTCTTCTCCTTCCGCGAGATGCCGAAGTGGAACCCCACCAACGTCTGCTCCTACCATCTGCAGGAAGCCGGCGCCACGCCGGTGCAGGAACTGGCCTATGCGCTGGCCATCGCGCAAGCCGTGCTCGACACAGTGAGGGACAGCGGCGAAATCCCCGCGGAGGCGTTCCCGGAGGCGGTCGCGCGCATCTCTTTCTTCGTGAATGCCGGCGTGCGCTTCGTCACCGAGATGTGCAAGATGCGCGCCTTCGTGGACCTCTGGGACGAGATTTGCGAAAAGCGCTACGGCGTCACCGACCCGAAGCTCCGCCGTTTCCGCTACGGCGTCCAGGTCAACTCGCTCGGGCTTACCGAGCAGCAGCCGGAGAACAACGTCTATCGCATCCTGCTTGAGATGCTGGCCGTGGTGCTTTCGAAGAAGGCGCGGGCGCGCGCGGTGCAGCTCCCGGCCTGGAACGAGGCGCTGGGCTTGCCGCGCCCCTGGGACCAGCAATGGTCGCTCCGCATGCAGCAGATCGTGGCCTATGAAACCGACCTCCTCGAATATGCCGACATTTTCGACGGCAGCGCACGCCATCGACGCCAAGGTCGAGGAGCTGAAGTGCCAAGCCCGCGAGGAGCTTGGCGCGCATCGAGGAGATGGGCGGCGCGATTGCGGCCGTCGAGGCGAGCTATATGAAGCAGCGGCTGGTGGAAAGCAACGCGGCGCGGCTGCGCAAGATCGAGACGGGCGAGCAGATCGTCACCGGCGTCAACAAATTCCTTGAGACCGAGCCATCGCCCCTCTCGGCGGGCTCGGACGGCGGCATTCAGACGGTGCCGGAAGGGGTCGAGCGCGAGGCAGTGGAGGCGCTCAAGGCCTGGCGCGCCGCACGCGACAACAGCGCCGCCGTGGCGAGCCTCAACGCACTCCGCGCCGCCGCCCAGGAAGGCCGCAACATCATGGAGCCGTCCATCGCCTGCGCCAAGGCCGGCGTGACCACGGGCGAGTGGGCGGGCACCTTGCGGGAAGTCTTCGGCGAATACCGTGCGCCGACAGGTGTCTCGCGCGCCGCGATTGGGACCGGCGGCGAGGGGCTTGCCCAGGTCCGCGGCGAGGTGGAGCGCGTTTCCGCCAAGCTCGGGCGGCGGCTTAAATTCCTGGTCGGCAAGCCCGGCCTCGACGGCCATTCCAACGGCGCCGAACAGATCGCGGTGCGCGCGCGCGACTGCGGCATGGAGGTCGTGTACGAAGGCATCCGGCTGACGCCCGCGCAGATCGTCAACGCCGCGCTCGAAGAGAGCGTGCATGTCGTTGGGCTCTCGATCCTTTCGGGCAGCCATGTGCCGCTCGTGCGCGACATCATGGAGCGGATGCGCGCGGCGGGGCTGGGCGGCATTCCGGTGGTGGTGGGCGGCATCATCCCGGCCGAGGACGAGGCAACCTTGAAGGAATGCGGCGTCGCGGCGATCTACACGCCCAAGAACTTCCAGCTCAACGAGATCATGGCCGGCATCGTGCAACTCGCCGACCCCGAGGCAGGGGCCGCCGCCTTGTAGCATGTTGCACCCGCGCTCAAGGCACGATCCCTCGTCCGGGGTGCGGAACGGCATTCGCCCGGCTCGCCACAGGTCCAATAGCCCGCTTCCAAGCTATTGCGGCCGTGTGGAAAACTTGCGCTGCCCGCCCATGACCCGTTCCGGAAATCTGCCTGCTCGCGAGAGAGCGCCGGGCGGTAGTTATCCGCCTAATTTGTAATCCAGACCTCGACGCGGCGATTCAGAGCGCGGCCCGGATCGGTGTCGTTACAAGCCACCGGCGCCATGTAGGAGAAGCTCGCCGTCTGGAGCGCCGGCAGGCGCAAACCGAGGCCTTGCAGCTCTTTGACGACCGAGCCCGCGCGGGCATTTGCCAGAGCCAGGTTCGGGTCCCAGCCGCCCTCGGAGTCCGCGAAGCCAATCAGAAGAGCCTTGCGGCCTGCTTGCCCAGGCTGTGCGAGGTAGCGGCCTAGCCGTCCAACATTTTGCCGGGCAAGCGTGTCGAGCACGGACTCGTTGCGCTGAAAACGGAAGACAATACTGGTCCGGCGCATCCCCGCCACAGACTTGGCAAACTGCTGTCCCATCTCCTTCGGGACGTCCTTGCCTGCTGGCAGCGCATAGACCGGCTGTGCCTCGATCGTACGCACGAAGCGGTGCTGAGCCTCTTGCGTCTGATTTTCCACGGTTTGATCGATGAAGCCCGCCTCAACCACGGTCTTCTGCGCCTCGTCGGACAGAGCGAAGGTGGTCAGGTTTCTCACAATGCGATCATTCGGCGTGCCGAGTGTGTAGAGGTAAAGGCGCCGGGCTAAAGGATAAGTTTCCAGCTTAACCGAAAAATTGGAAGGTTCGCTTTCGAGAGCGCAGGTGGATTGAATGCGGATCGGAACGTTCTTGTTGATATAGGGAAAGCCGATAAAACCGATTGCGCCCGGGTCCTTCGATACAGCCGCCGAGAGTTCCTCGCTCGATTCATAGCGCGAGGCCGATGGCGAGATTTTGCGCTTTGGTTCCTCCCGCTCCAGGACGACGCTCTTGAAAGTATCGTAGGTGCCGGATTTATTGTCGCGTGCATGCAGCCGGATTGGAAGATCCGGACCGGCAATTTCCGCATTGCTTTTGTTCCGGCCTTTCACGTCGCGCCAATTCGTGATTTCGCCGGCAAAGATTTGCGCGATCTGGGCGAGCGTCAGCTTGGCGATTGGATTACTCGTGTTCACGACGACCGCGAGGCCATCGAGGGCCACGACATGCTCGCTAACGGGGTCTTTCAGATCGACGTTTTGAGCGGCTTGAATCTCGCCGGCCTCTTCGGGCTTTATGCGCCGCGACATCATGCCGATTTCGATTTCGTGCGTCTTCAGCGCGGGCGGCGCCGTTCCGGAGCCCTCGGCACGAAAATCGATAACCGCCACCGGCTTCGATGCCTTTGGCTTTTTCAGCTCAATGGTCAGGTGTTCTGGCTCAAGGTTTTTCGAGACAGGGGGCACGCCGAAGGTCTTCACGGAATAGGCCTCAATCAGCATGGGCATCAGGCGTTCGCCGATCGTATTCGACCCTCGAATCCCAAATTCAGCTGTGTTTTCCTCCCCGGAAGCCGAGGCACCGCATACTGGGTCCTCTGGCACGCCGACGCTGTGGATCTGCCCGGTCATATCCGTCGCGGCGTCTTTTCCGGGCAAACGGACAAAGAATTTGCCATCGCGAGCGTCGACTGGCGCTCTCAGCAAAATGCCATTCTTCAGGCAGATGTCTGTCATGCTCTCCGCGGCGGCGCTTGGTTGGAAAAAAGCGCCGGAGGCAACGAGCGCGGTAAAAAGCAGGAGCCAAAAACGCATTTTCAAACCGGTCATAGAGGCACCTCGTTTACCAACGCCACCACCTCTAGGGGTACTGCCTGTCCTTATCAATTTCGTGACACTGCTGCGTTCAGGCTTCCGAGGAAGGGTTATGGGCATGCCGAAGCCGCGCCGATCATGTTAATCAATTTGATCCGTATCGGATTGGCACACTCCGGATAGGTCATATCGATGCTCATCGCGCCGCCGTTCACAACCTGGCCAGCAGCGCTAGTTCCAGGTTGGGCAGGGACGCGAGCTGCAACGGCACCCGCCGGATTGATCGTTCCCGTCCACTGGGCGGAGACGTTCAGGTCGTGCTCCCAGCAAACCTTCCCGCCCTTGATCGTGACGATGACAGACTTGGCAACGGGCGAGCAGTTTTCTTCTCTGGCGGTGCGGCCGATATAGTTCCCCTCGGGCGCGGCAAGCGCCGGGGCCTGTTGCATGTACAGGCTTGCCGATGCTGTCGCCTGAACTGCCTGGGCAGCCTTTTCCCGTGTCTCTCTCTCAGCCCTGTCGCGCTCCTCGGAGTCAAGACGGGCCTTTTCGCGCTCCACGGCTTCAGTCTTGGCGTGTTCCTGCGCTGCAGCCTCGGCCGCCTGACGTAGCCCGGCCTCGCGCCTCGCCCTTTCCTGTGCCGCGGCTTCAGTCTTGGCCTGTTCCTGCGCTGCAGCCTCTGCCGCTTGACGTTCCCCAGCCTCGCGCCTCGCCTTTTCCCGCGCCGTGGCTTCAGTCTTGGCACATTCCTGCGTTGCAGCCTCAGCCGCCTGACGTTCCTCGGCCTCGCGGTGCAACATCTCGCGCATCGCAGCCTCGGCTTTAGCCCGCTCCCGCGAAGCGGCCTCACGGCTGCGCGCCGATTCCTCTTCGCTTTTCCTGACTAGACCGATGCCGCAGGCGTCCAAGCTGCCTCCCCTAGCGCAGGAAACCGCGGCATCGAAACCGCCGCCGCTCTTGCACCCGATGTTTAAAAACGGAATGCAGAAAAGCCAAGCTGAAAATATGAGCAGTGCGCTCCCGAGCGCTGCCGCGGCGCCGAGACCGTACCAGGCCCAGGGCTGGCGATTGTGGTGCTCGCCGGGCAGCAATTCCAGCACGGTTGCGGACCCGCTCATTTGCCTTCCGGCCGGCCCGTCTAGCGGCTCTGACGGCCTCGGGCCGTTCGACGGGGTGTGGCCGCGGGGCGGTGCACCCAATTCCATTTCCAACTTTTCACTCGATGGCATCGCCGCATGCGGCGAGAAGGCGGAGCCGCGAGGCAATGCCTCCAACCACCTCACTAATTCCTCTTTGGTTCGCGCTTTCGCTTCTTGATCCTCTTCAGGTTCGATGTCATTGGTTCGCTCACGTTCGGGCTTCTGCATTGGCTCGCTGCCTTTCGTGGACTGAGGTTTAACAGCTTGAGCTTCGGGCGACGGTCCGGCTTTCTCGGGTCCCGGCTCTTCCGCTTTTTGCGCCTGCGCCTCCGCGAAGCTTTCCGGCGGCTCCGAACTCTTGGCCGGCTCAGGTTCGATCACTGCTGCTTCAGGCGACGGCCCAGCGTCCCCGGCCTCGGGCTCTTGCGGATTTTCCTCCAGCGCCTCCGCCAGACCCTCCGGCGGCTCCAAACTTTGGGCCGGCTCAGGTTCTATCGCTGCGGCTTCGGGGGCCGGTCCGGCTTCCTCAGCCTCGGCATCTTGCGTTTCGTCCCAAACCTCTGCGGGCTTCAAGTTTCCGCCTGGTCCAGGTTCTTCGGCGGGCGCCGGCGCAGGCTCAGGCGGCACTGTGGCAACGGCGTGGTCCGGCGCCGCATTCGGGTCTGCCGCAAGCACCGGCCACGTCACGTCTTCAACGATTTCGGCTTCGGGAACGCAAACCTCGATGAAATCGAGAGCAAGGCCACCTCGATTCACGATCTCCGGGCCGATTTGGTAGACGCCCTGCCCCATGCCGGGTAGCCGCACCGCCTTGAAAAAACATGGCGTTGCGGACCATGTCCCCTCACTGCTTAGATATTCTCCAAAATGCAGCAGCTTCGATTTAAGTGTAATCGTCAGGTCTTCCGAACCGATATCCCGCTTGAAATCTAGAATCGCAAAACCGGGACGATCATCGCCTGAAATATGAAGTGCCACTTCCCACCTCTCACGACTGCGCTGTCTTCAGTATAATTGACGGTCATAATCCGGCTTTCAAAAAATGTCACGGTTAAGGCTTGTCATCGAACTGTCATTTCAGACGGGGTGCCCGCAAGACCTTGTAATAAATCCGTTTCCAGCAACGCGCTAAGTGAATATTTTAAACCTGGGCGGCGGATCAGGTTGCACTGCAAAGCGCGCACTTGCCATCTGTGCGCTGGCGAGAACCTGATATTCCGCTCATGGCCCGAGGCGGCCACAGGCACTCCGGCGGCTGCGGCGTGAAGCAGCCCTGCGCGGCGCCCGGCGATGAACGAACGGTAAAGCCCGCGTAGCGGCCGGCCATGGTTAATGCCGGCATGGTAAACGGCGGATCGCCATGCGTTTTTCACGCCGTTTTGTGCGAATTTTTTGCGTTTTTGGGTCGATTTCCGCGTTTCAAAAATCCCGGTATTATGGCGCAAACGCCACAGAGGAATCTACTTATTTAGTTCACTCTATGGCGGGTGGGGAGGGCGCGCTATGACCTCCCGCGCTCACCTAGAGGGCGAAGTTTCCCGGAGGGACTTTTCCAAGCGGAAAGCGCTTATCGCAGGATGGGCAAAGCATAAGTTTTCTGCTGTCGCCATCCTTGGGATTTCCCAAGGTTTGAAGGACGGACTTTTTTCGGTTCTGGAAACAATTGGGGCAAAGGGAATGCGGCGATTCGCCGTGCTCCATGCCTTCTTTAAGAAGGTAAGCGAACGTTCCCCCGCCGTAATCCGTGAGCTTGTAACGCTTGGTCTCGTTTTCCCAGCCTTCTATCTCAGCCATTTTTGTTTTAATCTGACGTATTTCATCCAGCAGAGAAAATTGGTCAGACTGGGCCGCAAGTGCGCTGCTTTGGGCGGCGAGAATTACGCTTTGGAGTTCGATGACCTTCGATTGAATTTCGGCAGTCGTCTTGAGTTGCATAAAACCCTTGGCGATGTCGCCGGCCGCCTTGAGGCTTCCAATCGCCGCCTGGATAGAGCCCATATAAGTCATGTAAACCTCCTTGATAAAGGAGGATTACCTAGTAGCGATTCTGGTGTCACAAAGACGGAAGTGCAGGAGCGCGCGCCGTGAGGGCGCGGGCGGCAGTGGCCGGTTTGGTCGAAAGTCCTTCTACGCTCGTTTGCGAATCCGAAGTTAGGCGCTATACCCATAATGCGAATTGCTGGGTAGGGGTGCCTTCATGTCGAAATTCTTTTGGGACATTCTTTCAAAAGTCAGAAACCTTGATTGGTTGGGTGGGGGGCTCATTATGAGCACCGCCACGGCAATCCTTGTCGCAGTTATTTCGTATATTGAAACAATACCGTGGACCTTCAAAATCCCTGCCCTGATGCTAGCGGTATGTTGTTCGTTGTGGTTTTGGTTGAATTGGCCAAAGTTCCAAGAACGGCTTTCGTCCATCGGGAAGGGGGCACAGCCGCAAACACAAGCGGAATTGCCGCTTGTGAGGCAAGTACAGATATCAGATAAAGAAGAAGCGCACGTTGAAATCGCGCTTATATCTAATTGGGAACCACCTTTTTGCTTGCGGAAGATTGGCAAACATGGGGCTCAGCCAGAGAGATACGCCGAAGAATTGTGTTTGCGTTTGACAGCATATTCAAACCTGAAAAACGTTTCTGTTCGGCTAACGTTGAAAAGTCCAATGGCTGTCATCAGAAGCTTCAAATTGAAAGATAATGAACTTTCTGGAGATGTTTCGAAGGGTATGTCTGAAGACATTGTAGTATATTCAAACGAATTCGAGTTATACCGACTCCGGTTGATTGATTCCTGTGGAAGGCGGGATTCCCGGCGGGAATCGAAGCAGTTATATGGAGGGGTCATGATTCGTTAGCGGAGGCGAGGTCATGACGGCGATAGCATCGCATTTGAGTGCGGCGGAACTGGAAGCGCGCTATGAGATAGCGGCCGATCCGGTTTCCAAGAGCCATTTTCATGCGATTTGGCTTTTATCCTTGGGTTATGCAGCCACCGAAGTGGCGGCGATCCTTTCGTTTTCAGCGCGTTGGATCCGGCTGCTCGTCAAGCGCTACAACGAGCAGGGACCGGACAGTCTGGCGGATCTGCGGCAGGGCAACGGTGCAGCCCCCGCGATCCTTACACCGGAGGCGCTTTCTTCGCTAAAACAACGTCTTAAGACGCCACCCGATGACGGCGGCCTGTGGACGGGGCCGAAGGCGGCGCGCTGGCTCGCCAGCTTCCACGGCCTCAAATCCGTACACGATCAGCGTGGCTGGGATGCGCTGGCCGCCATCGAATATTCCATCCAGAAACCAAGGCCACGCCATCCCGATGCCGCGGGCGAAGAGGATCGCGAGGCGCTAAAAAAAACTGCAAGACGCCGCCGCTGAAGAAAAGCAAAAGCATCCGCAAGCTGCCATCGAGTTCTGGACGATGGACGAACACCGGATTGGCTTGAAGCCTATCCTGCGAGGGGTATGGGCACCAAGGGGTGAGCGGCCTATCGCGCTTGGCCATCACCGCTACGAATGGCTCTACGTCTGGGGTTTTGTTGAGCCTGGCGACGGGCGCCACGGTGTGGAATGTCTCAAACGCGGTCTGCAAGCGCTCAAGTAGCGCGCCGTGCGGTAGCGCGCCGCTAAGAGAGTTGTTCGAACTCATTCTTTTGGATTTCGCTAAATCGGCGGGCGCTGGTGAAAACAAGCGGATCGTCCTGCAGCTCGATAACGCCGGATGGCACGGGCCAGAAAATCTGGCTGTGCCGGATGGCATCAGGCTCGTGTTCCAGCCCTCGTACAGCCCCGAGCTGCAGCCCTCCGAGCATCTCTGGGAGTTCGTGGATGAACCGCTGGTCAATACCTATTTCGAGACTATCGAGGACCTCGACAAGGCTGTCGGCGACCGCTGCGCTGCCCTCGTCAGCCAGCGCGAAACGATCCGCGCAAGCACCCTGTTCCACTGGTGGCCAAAGCCATGCTAAGGGAATTAATCAACCGGATTTGGTATAAGTTAATGCTAATTGGACAAACCCGCATGATTTGTCCATCAAAGAAACGCTCAGGACTAGAAGAAATATTAGCGGGTTTTTCTTTCCATCATCTTTAGAACAATGCGATTCTGAAATAAAATCGGCCTGCATTTATATTGTTGACATAGATGTTTTTCATGAGTCTGGTCCAGACACTGCTAGTATAACTATTCATACCAATATGGCGGTACGCCCATTAGCTAGAGTTATCAGTCAAACAGACAATATCGTCATTATCCGCGAACGCTCGTCATAATTCACAAGTCCTCAAGCCTGACCCCTTCCAATTCCAGCGCGGCAAGCGTTGCGAGCAGGAAGGTAGCTGCGAACGTCCCCCGCTTGAGCTTGGACTTAATCGAGTTCTCCGTCTCTCCCTTTACGCCGTGCCCTTCGAGGCGCTTGGCTAGCTCGGCGTAGGTAACTTTTGCCCGCTTGCATTCGGCTTTGATAAAGCGGGAAGCGCGTTCTGCGAGTTCTTCTTCGGTTTCGGCTAGGCCCATGGTGTCGCTCCTGAAATAAAAGGAGCATATCTGACACTTTCTGTGTTGACAAGTCCCCTGTAGGGTGTCATAAGCGACACCTAGGAGGCGAAGTCAACACCAATGGCACAGCATTTCTTACTATCGAAGGCAGCAAAGACGCTGAGCTTGGCTCAGGTCTTCCGCATGTCCGATAGTAAGGCGGAAGAGACCTTCCGGCTGGTGCGCTGGGCTGACACGAAGGGCGCTCCGGTATGCCCCCACTGCGGCGGTGTCGACGCTTACGAGTGCCGCCGTCCGAATGGTTCGCTCCGCTTCCGCTGCCGCGCTTGCGCCAAGGACTTCACGCTGACCTCGGGCACGCTGTTTGCCTCTCACAAGCTCCCGCTCCGTATGTATCTCGCGGCCATTGCGATCTTCTGCAACGAAGTGAAGGGCAAAAGCGCGCTGGCGATCTCTCGCGATCTGGGCTTGGCTTACAAGAGCGCCTTCGTTCTTCTGCACAAGCTCCGCGAGGCGATGGCCGGTGAATTCAAAGACCGTAAAATTGGCGGTGAAGGCAAGACCGCGGAAGTCGATGGCGGCTATTTCGGCGGCTACATCAAGCCCGCGAATCTCAAAGAGAACCGCCGCGACCGCCGCCTTGCAGTGAACCAGAACGGCAAGCGCCAGTGCGTTGTCATCATCCGCGAGCGCAACGGGAACTCTGTGCCGGCCGTATTCAAGGCCGAAAGCCACGCCGCTGCCTTCATCAAGTCCCGCGTCACGAAGGGCACGAAGCTCCACGCGGACGAAGCCGGATCGTGGGATAATTTGCATAAGAATTACGAGGTTTCCCGGATCAACCACCAGGAAGCTTACAGCCTGGACGATGCCTGCACCAACATGGCGGAGAGCTACTTCTCCCGGCTCCGCCGCTCAGAGATTGGCCATCATCACCACGTCGCAGGCCCGTATCCGCTCCGCTACGCTCAGGAAAGCGCTTGGCGCGAAGATAACCGCCGCGTTTCCAACGGTGATCAAGTGCATAGGATCGCCGCGCTGGCCATGTCCCGCAAGCCCTCAGTCGATTTTAGTGGCTATTGGCAACGTCACTCTAAATGAGTCAACATTGCTGGTGTTTGCAGAACTAACTTTGTCAGTCTCTGATAGATTTTGAGGTGCTCTAATCTTAAATTCTCCAACTTTAGTAAACACGCCATCGAATCCGAATTCTACTATGTACTTCTCAGCGCCGTGAAAGACGGGTTGTCTGAGGCCGAACAGAAAAACCGAGTTTTCGCCTGTGACAAATGCTGGGGCATCACCACTGACATCCATAAGTGTGACACCGCTGTCGGATTTGATTCTAAATGAAATCTTCTTATGTTTTGCGGAATGAGCAAGTATCTCTATCCTAAACACCAGTTGGCTTACCATTGCAGGAAAGCTAGGGAAAACTATATCTCCATGATAAACTCCGATCAATATTTGTTTCCCACTCGCCTCTACTCTAACATCATCGCATATGATTAGAGCGCTCGCCTTCCAATTCATGCAGCGATTTCCCTGAAATCATAGTAATTCTTCCCGGAAGGAATAGGCTTCTTTTCTTTAACTTCCGATTCTTTTTTTGGCTCTCTCGGCACGTTATTGGATGGCCTTAATGTCTCCAACGGAACAAAAGTTACCTCCAATCGGCAGTCCATCGCTCGCGCTATATCGTGGATCGTTCTAATCGTCATGTTTTGCTGGCCAGATAGACAGCGAGAGATAAAAGATGGCTTCTTTCCGAGCTTGGCAGCCAGGATCTTTTGAGAAAGGTTATGTGTCTTTCGGCGTGCCCGGTAAACATCCTGTATTCCACTGATTAGATGGTGGACAAATCCGAACCACTGCTCCGCCAGAGTATCCTCCGGAATTCTTAGATTCTCCATTGCGCACACCTCACTCATACACGTCGATGAAATTGAAAGTTAGGCAGTTTGAGAAGGGCCGGGCTGGCACCCGCAGACAACCAGGGAACATCTCATCCCATTCTCTCCTGACACGATAAACGCATTCGTCCCAGCGCGGATCTTCCTTGCCTCCAAACCAATCCCGTGGCTTTCTAAAAAATGCTATGAATGTATCCGCCCTTCCAAATGCCCCAAAAATGCGAATCCGTTGCTTACGTGGCTGGTTTTGGACCCTCAGTTCGAAGACTTCCTCTTTCCAGCTTTTCATGTAAGCTTCATTATCTATATTGTTGCCCTTTACGTAACGTCCGAGAAATGCCCTAATATTTGCATTGTAGTTCAATGCCTTCTTTGGATCATTCTGTGTCAACGTAATCTTGAGAGCAGGAGGCATGAACAATTCCCGTTTTTCGGAACTCGTCCACATCGAAGGTAAGAGGCAATCTTACCAACGCAGGCTCAGGCCCACTGAGCCTATTTTGCAGGGTAGCGCTGAACAACTTATAAGTCAACTTTTTTCGTGCCGGTTGAAAGAAACGTGATGTATAAGTTAATTTTATGAGGGAGTTTAGTCATCATGAACGGTTTTCCTAGGCCATCGCCAGCCCCAAAAGGCAACAGGCGTATCCCAATGGAAACGCCTCTTTCATCGAATAGGCTAGATTGGATTTAAGGCGCCAGCCTCCACACCCTTAACCCATCCCGCCCCTTCCGGTTAAACACCTCACCCTTGTTCATGTACCTGTACAAGGCGTTGTTGACGCGGGTGCGGACGATAGGGATGAGCTTGGCGTCGTCCATATCGAGGTTGTTCGCCTTGGCGACGATCTCAGTAAGTTGGTGGAGGTCTAAGCCCTCAAGCGAGCCCCGTAGCGCGTCGAAGATGGTCCTGGCCAAGTCTCCCCGGCTGAACAAAGCTTCCGGCTTCACATAGGCGTCAGGGTCGCCAAAGATGCGGAGCGTTTCGGAGATGGAAACCAGGTCGCACCGGCAAACCTTGATCTCGTCCTCAAGCTCCGAAATCCGCCGGCGGATTTCGTGCTGCTTTGTCTTTAGGCCGCTTACCACATGAGTTTCTGACATGCCTTGATAAATAAGGACAAATCAGCGAGATTGCTTCTGGCGTTTGCGCCATAATACCGAAAAATCCCGTTAAATACATTTGCAGTTGTGATATTAACCATGACATGGCGCGTCCGGCCCAGCCGCGCGGCGCGTTGCACAGCAGTATTTCGCTGTATTATCATAGGCATGGATTGCTCTTTAGAATTTACAAAGGAGTCTTGCCTATAATTGCGCCTTAAAGGAAGTGCGGAAGACCGCGCGGATTTGGCGGGTTAGCGGGAGAATGAGGTTAAGACGTGCTTAATTGGGGGGGCGCCAGCGGGTTCGCATCCCGGCTGCAACAGGCCGTGCAGCATCAGGTCGAGATGGGCCTCCATGTAGCGATCCGCGTCCATCGGCAAGCGATTAGAGAATACTAGAAGCCAGAGATGCATCAGCGCCGCGGGTGCAATGACGATCTCGGGGAATTCCAATGCGGCCGAGCGGCGGATTTCCCCGCGCTCGACACCCTGGCGGATGACCTCGCGAAGCGTATCGTGGAGCGGCGCGATAACCTCCCGGTGGTAATCCTCCGCAAGCCGCGGGAAGCGCTCCGCCTCCGCGATCATCAGACGGAAGACTTCGCGGCACTCCCGGTCGGTTTGCATGGCCTTATAGATAAAACTCAAAAAGCTCCGCAGGAACTCGATGGCCGAGCTTTTCGAAATATCGATGAATTGGTGCGCATCCTCCAGCAACGGATGCTGGAATTTACGGATCACGGCATGGAAGAGCTGCTCTTTGCTTGGGAAATAGACGTAAATCGTCCCTTTCGTGACCCCGGCACGGGCGGCGACATCGTCGAGGCGGGTCCCGGCGTAGCCATGCCGTGTGAACTCTTCGAGCGCGGCATCGAGAATCTCCTCTGGGCGGAACGCTTTGCGGCGTGCCCGAACCTTCGTTTCCGCGGTCATCTTAAGAGTTCGTCCTCCCGTTGGTGGCGTCAGAAGACTACTATTGACTTACCGGTTAGTCAATAGTAGAGAGCTTCGGCAAGCCGCAAAGCGCGCGGTATTGAGAGGGGCGGATGGAGCCTAACGACACGAACTCGATCAGGGAATTTGCGCAGGCTGGGCCTCCTGGGCCTTTTCGCCGCGGCAGGCGCGGCTTCCATATTGGGCGGCTGCAATAGCGGCGAGCCGCCGAAGCGGGAAGCTGCCCGCGTCAAGGTCATCGCCGCTAGGCCCACCGATCTCGGCCAGCTCATGGCGCTCACCGGCGAAGTCAAGGCGCGCTTCCAGAACGATCTTTCGTTCCGTGTGAGCGGCAAGATCGTCGAGCGCAATGTGGATGTCGGCGCGCACGTTCAGCCCGGCGAGGCGCTGGCCCGCCTTGAGCCCAACGAGGAGGAGGCCAATCTCAAATCGGCGAAAGCCGCGGTTGAGGCCGCCGAAGCGCAGCTCAAGCAGGTATCCGCGGCCTTCGAGCGGCAAAAGTCGCTGATGACCAGCGGTTACACCACGCGGCGCGAGTTCGATCAGGCGCAGGAAGGTTACCGCACCGCCCAGGCCGCGCTCGATACCGCGAAAGCGCAGCAGACCCAGGCGGAGGATCAGCTTGCCTATACGGAGCTAAAGGCGGATGCCCCCGGCCTGATAACGGCCCGCTTCGCCGAAACGGGGCAGGTCGTCCAGGGCGCACAGCAAATTTTCACCGTCGCGCGCGACGGAGCGCGGGACGCGGTCTTCGATGTCGATGAGGCGCTCTTAACTTGCGCGCCGGACGGCCTGACAGTCCGCGTCGCTCTTGCGTCGAACCCCAGCATCGCGGCGGAAGGCCCGGTGCGCGAGGTCGCCCCCACGGTCAATACGAATAACGGGACCATCCGGGTCAAGGTCGAATTGAAGAACGTGCCGGCGGAGATGACGCTGGGGGCGCCTGTCATCGGCTCGGGGCGGGTTAAGCCCGGTGTGGGATTTGCCGTGCCGTGGAACGCACTTGTCAAGGCCGGGAGCAAGCCCGCCATTTGGGTGGCCGATCCTCAAAGCAAGGCGGTCTCGCCGCGGCCGGTCGAGGTGGCACGTTACGAGGCTGGCCGCGTGCTCCTGAAAGACGGTCTCAAGACGGGCGAGCTTGTCGTCACCGCCGGATCCCAATTGCTGTGGCCCGGCCGCGTGGTTGAGCCGGTCGAGGAGGCGGGGCAATGACTAGACTTCCTAAACAGGGACAGGGTGAGGGGGCCTTCCTGTCCGCAAGCAGAAAAGTTGGAGCGATCAAGCTTTCCCGGGTCCTCGTGCCGGTGCTTCTCTGTGCCGCGGCATTGTCCGGGTGCGGCGACAAAAAGCCAGCCGAAACGCCGCCGGTGCGGCCCGTGCTTTATACCGTGGCCGATCCACTGAGCAGCCTGACCGTGGGGCCGTTCGCGGGCAGCGTGGAGCCGCGCTACAAGACGCAGCTTGGTTTCCGCACCTTCGGCCGGCTCATCGCCCGTGGCGCGGAGATGGGTGAGATTGTTAAGCAGGGCACGCGCCTGGCCGTGCTCGATCCGGCCCTTCAGGCCGCGGCCCTGCGCGGCGCCGAAGCCGATCTCGCCAGCGCCGAGGCCCAACTCGCCAACGCGGCCGGCGCGGAGGGCCGCCAGCGCGCCTTGCTCGACCGTGGCGTTACGCCCCTGGCGATTGCCGAGCTTGCCCAGAAAAACCGGGAGGCCGCCGCCTCGCGCGTGGTCCAGGCCCAGGCCGAGCTGAGCAAGGCCAAGGAGCAGCTTTCCTATACCGCAATCGTCGCCGATACGGATGGCGTAATCACCGCCTGGGACGCGGAGATCGGGCAGGTCGTTGGGGCGGGCAAGACCGTTGTGACCGTCGCCCGGCCGGATGTGAAGGAAGCGGTCTTCGATCTTCCCGATCAGCTCATTGCCAGCCTCAATGCAGGCGCAACCGTCGAGATCGCGTTGCAGCTCGATCCGTCGATCCAGACGCAAGGGAGGGTCCGCGAGCTGGCGCCCGAGGCCGACCAGGCGACCCGCAACCGGCGCGTCAAGTTTGCGCTCGACGCTCCGCCAGCGGCATTTCGCATCGGCTCGACAGTGACCGCCTCGCTCACGAAGGCGGTCAGCCCATCGGTCATGCTGCCGGCCTCGGCTCTGCTTGAGAAGGACGGCAAGACCAGCGTGTGGGTCATCGATCAGGACAAGGATACCGTTCAGGAGCGCGCCGTGAGCGTCGGCGAGCGGGGGGGCGGCACGGTCACGATCACGGCGGGTCTCAACAAGGGCGAGCGCGTGGCGACGGCCGGCGTGCATTCGCTGGCCCCCGGCCAAAAAGTGCGCGTTTTTGAGAATTTCGAAGCGGAGACAAAGCGGTGAACGGTTTCAACCTCTCCGAATGGGCGCTGAAGCGCAAATCCCTCGTTTGGTACTTCATGGCGCTGTCTTTGGCCGCCGGCATCCCGTCTTATGGCGGGCTTGGCCGCGAGGAGGACCCGCCCTTCACCATCAAGACCATGGTGATCCAGGCCAACTGGCCGGGCGCGTCCACGGGCGACATGATCCAGCAAGTCACCGACCGCATCGAGAAGAAGCTCGAAGAACTCGACTTCGCTCGATTATGTGAAGAGCTACACCACGCCGGGACAAGCCACGGTCTTCGTGAATCTCCGGGACAATACCAAGGCGCGCGACATCCCCGGCATTTGGGCCCGGGTGCGCAACATGATCTCCGATATCCGGCACCAGTTCCCGCAAGGGGTGCTGCCTCCGGGGTTCAACGATCAGTTCGGCGACGTGTTCGGCAACGTCTACGCCTTCACCGGCGATGGGCTCTCCATGCGTCAGCTGCGCGATTACGTGGAGGATGTCCGCGCCAAGGTGCTCAAGGTTCCCAACGCCGGCAAGGTCGAGCTGATCGGCACGCAGGACGAGGTCATCTACTCGACTTTTCGACGCGCCAGCTCGCGGCGCTCAACCTCGACGGCGACGCCATCGTCAAGAGCTTGCAGGCGCAGAACGCCATTACGCCGTCGGGCACCATCCAGGCCGGCCCCGAGCGCATCAGCGTGCGCGTCAACGGCCAGTTCAAATCCGAGGAGAGCCTGCGCAATGTGAACTTGCGCGTGGGCGACCGCTTCTTCCGCCTGACCGACATCGGCACGATCACGCGCGGCTATACCGACCGCCGCAACCGGTCTTCCGCTTCAACGGCCAGCCGGC
>CAWHYB010000003.1:0-230302 GCA_963833555.1 uncultured Actinomycetes bacterium
GCAGCGCCCAGATGATTTCATTGATCGACCGGCTGAGGTTGGCAAAAAATCGCACCGCGACATAGATGCCGTTTTTCAGGAAGAGGGCCGATCGACGCTTGCCGGGAATGATAATATTGAGGGTGTTCCTGGAAGCAAAAAACGACAGGGGAAAGGCAATAAGCACCGAAAGGATAAGGGCCAAAAAGGCCATCTGCACGGTTTCCAGCATCGACAGCAGATATTTTACAAGGCTACCGGCATGCAGGCTGGGTGGGAAAAACCCGCTGTCCTTGATCTCCGGGTTGCCGGCAATATAGGTGAGCATATTACCCCAGCCGTCTAACAGTAGCGGCACGCTCATTTCCGTGGCTCGCCAACACCATGCCACCAGGATCAGGCCGACGACTGTCACCATGATATTATAGGGATGGAAGGGGTTGGTCCGGCGCTTTATTTCATCTATATGCATTGGGAAAGATTTCTCGGGTAGCTGGCAACTGTTTATGAAAGGCAAGGGCAGTCGGCACCGCGGTGTCGGCTGCCCTTGGGCCTACTTTTTCGTCAGTTGTTTTTTGACTTCGATCTGCTCACGGATTGGATTGTAGGTTTTGTCGTCGACTGCGGTATAACCCTGCAGTTTCAATTTTTTCAGACCTTCTTTGTCGTCGTAGGAAAGAAAGGCCTCTTTCAGCGCCTTTTTCAAGGAATCAGGCAGGTCTTTGCGGCAGGCCATGGGTGAGCCGGGGATCAGATCGGAGGTCCACAAGATCTGGAAATCCTTGTCGGTCTGCCATGCTTTGCCATTACCGCGGGATAGATCGAGATCGTTGGTTGAGGCAATGTCCACCTTGCCTCCTTTTACCGCCAGAATGGAAGCCTCGTGGCTGCCGGAATAGATAACCTTGGAAAAATATTTCTCCGGATCGATCTTCATGGTTTTGACAAAATAAACGGTCGGCACCAGGGTGCCGCTGGTGGAGTTGGGATCGGTGAAGGCCCAGACCTTGCCTTTAGCCTGTTCCATGTTGGTGATCGGTGAATCCTTCTTGGTGATAATTACCCCCTTATACCCCTTGGTGCCGTCTTCCGCGACTTCCATGACCAGGGCCTCGGCTCCGGCGCGATCGGCTGCCTCAACGTAGGATTTCGGGCCGAAATAGGCGACATCGACATGTTTAAACTGCATGGCGGTAATGACGCCGGCATAGTCGGTTGACACCTGGGTTTTTATCTCCAGGCCAAGTTTTTTCTCAAGGTATTTGGCAAGGTTGTCGAAGCGTTCGGTGATATTGTCGGACGATTCGGTGGGAATGAGTCCGAGGTTCAGCTGTTTCGGCCAGTCGGCCGATGCCGCAAGGCTGCCTGCCGGAAGGCAGAGGGTTAAGACCAGGCTGATCAGTGCATTGAGAATTTTTTCCTTCATTTTTTCACCTTTAATTTGTCATATGATTAGCGTTCAATCTGTTTGCGACACTGCCCAACAGATCATATAAAACCGTCGAAAATCTTCACCAGCCGGGATATAACGGGATGGGCGTCAAGGGTGCGCCGTTGCCACCGCCTGCCGCGGCAATCGGGGGTATGGCAGGCAGAAACGATCATCCGCTGGCGGCGGGGAATCTTTTTTCTGATAAATTTGGGCAACTGTTGCGGCACACAGCCCATCCGGCGGGCCGTCATAGACAATCCGTCCGCCATTCAGGCCGATCACCCGGCTGCAGAATTCCCTGGCATAATCAAGCTGATGCAGGTTGGAGACGACGGTGATGCCGTATTTCTCATTGGCATTTTTCAGGGTTTCCATGACATTCCTGGCACTGACCGGATCAAGGGAGGAGATGGGCTCGTCGGCCAGGATAATCTCGGGTCTCTGGGCTATGGCTCTGGCAATTGCCACCCGCTGTTTCTGGCCACCGGAAAGCTGGTCGCAGCGACTGAGTGCCTCTCGCTCAATGCCGACAACCTGCATATACTCGTATATCTCTTCATACTGCTCGCCGCTGTAATGCTTGAATAATGCGGAAACCAGGGGCTTGCGATGCAGCATGCCGCTGGCGATGTTGTCAAAGACGCTGAGTCTTGCGACCAGGTTGAAGCCCTGGAAAATGACGCCGATTCTCGCCCGCAGGGCCTTCAGTTCATGGTGTTTGATTGTTCCGAGGTTTTTACCGAGAACCCGAAGACGCCCGTCGAGGATCGAGGTGGTGGCGTTCAGCCCCATGAGAAAAGTTGATTTTCCAACACCCGATGGGCCGATGATGCTGAGAAATTCGCCTTTCTTGATACTCAGATCGATACCCTGGATAACCCTTTTGCGGCTATACCCGAGTGTCAGATTCTCCGCCTTTATATGTCCCATTTCCTTGCCTCCCCATGCTGGTTATATGATGCTTCTTTAATACAAGGGGCAGATTAGGAATCAGTTTGTTTTCGATAATGTTTAGGTGAGTAGTGGGTAAGGAATGAGATATGGGGATATGGGGGCAGGCCTGACAATAGGGTATTTCCCAGTTAAATCATTAGCCATGGCACGCAAAGCAAGACTTCATTATCCTGGCGCTTGCTATCATGTTATTTTTCGCGGCACTGCCGCGACACGATAGCTTTTTTATCGACCCTATTTGTGGTCCAACCTCAACATAGCTTACAAATTGTAAATTGTATTGACAATTTGTAAGCTGGCCGCTACTATTTTTCCATGATCGCACGAAAAACACACTCCATAATTCTTGAGCTGGCGAGAGGGTATCCCTTTATTGCTCTCACCGGACCTCGCCAATCCGGCAAAACCACGCTCAGCCGGATGGCATTTCCCAATAAGCCCTATATCTCGCTGGAAGACCCGGATAGCCGCGAATTTGCCGCCTCCGACCCCCGGCGCTTTCTGGCACGCTATCCGGACGGCGCTATCCTTGATGAAGCGCAGCGCTGCCCGGAATTGTTCTCCTATCTCCAGACCCACGCCGATATGGACGGCCGCATGGGGCTGTATATCCTCACCGGTTCGCAGCAGTTCGGTCTTCTGTCCGGCATCACCCAGTCCCTGGCCGGTCGGGTGGGATTGGTGCAACTGCTGCCGTTTTCTTTGGAGGAGTTGCAGTCTGCCGACAAACTGCCGGAAACCCTCGACGAGTTCCTGTTTAAAGGGGCATATCCTCCCCTGTATGATCGTCGGCTTTCTCCCAGCCAATGGTATGCGGGCTATGTCACGACATACCTTGAACGGGATGTTCGGCAGCTTATCAATGTCCGGGATCTCGCACTCTTCCAGCGGTTTATCCGCCTTTGCGCCGGCCGTACCGGCCAGCTTCTCAACCTTTCATCGCTCGCCAACGACAGCGGTATTACCCACAACACCGCCAAGGCTTGGATTTCCATTCTTGAAGCAAGCTACATTCTCTTTCTGCTGCCGCCGCACCATCGCAATTTTAATAAGCGGCTGGTCAAAACCGCCAAACTCTATTTCCACGATACCGGGCTTGCCGCATGGCTGTTGGGAATACAAAGCGCGGATCAACTGGCAATTCACCCGCAACGGGGCGCACTGTTTGAAACCTGGGTTGTCGGGGAACTGCTGAAAGAGAGGTACAATAGATCACTCCCCTCGAACCTGTTTTTTTGGCGGGACAATACCGGCAATGAGGTCGATGTCATTGTTGATCTGGGCTTGAAACTCGTTCCTATTGAAATCAAATCGGGACAAACGATCAGCGCCGATTACTTCTCCGGGCTGCGGAAATGGCTGTCCTGGGCCGGGACCGAAGCGGGCCGTGCCTCTCTGGTGTATGGTGGAGATGAGAGTCAGGAAAGAAAAGAAGGACAGGTCGTTTCGTGGCGGCAGTTGACGGGGCTTGCAGAGAGCATTTGACATTCTATTGGGATGAAAAAGCCAGAGTCGGTGCATTCCGCGCAACCACTCTTTTGCATACCAGTGCCCAAGATCGTTACAATATCAAATAGTTCTTGATCATCGAAATTTCAAAAAGCACTTTGCCAGGTAATGATTTCCGGCTATTCACGTTTGACAAGAATACCGGAGGGTTGCACCGGGGGCAGGGGGGGTGGGTCAGGCTTGACATTAGGGCATTTTCTCGTTAAATCAAAAGCCATGGCACGCAAAACAAGACTCCATTTCCCCGGTGCCTGCTATCATGTCATTCTGCGCGGCAATGCCGGACACGATATCTTCTTTGATACCCGAGACCGAAGCCGGTTCTTCTTGCTTCTTCAAGAAGGTATAGAACGATTCCAGCATCGTATCCATGCCTATTGCCTGATGTCCAACCATGTGCATCTGGTAATGCAGGTCGGTGAGGTACCCTTATCCCGTATCTTCCAGGATGTCAGCTTCCGTTACACCCGCTTCATCAACCAGAGTAAGAACCGGACCGGACACCTTTTTCAAGGCCGCTATAAGGCGCTGCTTGTTGATGCCGACGCCTATTTGCTGGAACTGGTCCGCTATATTCATAACAACCCTGTCCGGGCGGCGATGATAAAAAACCCGGAAGAATACCCCAGGAGCAGCCACTCGTCGTATCTCGGAAATCCCCCTGTGCCCTGGCTGACTACCGAGTGGGTCCTCTCGCAATTTGCCGGCACAAAGAAAAGAGCTGTTGAGCTGTACCGGCAGTTTGTCTTTAAGGGGGCAGATGAAGGGCATAGAAACGAGTTTTATCAGGGAAATATCGACGGGCATATTCTTGGCGATGACAATTTCAGCGAACTGGCCCTGGCCGCCGCATTTCAAAAAATGGCCAAAAAAGCAACACTGGAGCAGGTTCTCCAGGCTGTTTGTAAGCACTATGCAATCGACCAGGATGACTTGTTCAGCGGTAGCAGGGAAAAGCGGATATCGGAGCCGCGAGCGGTCGTGGCCTTGCTTGTCCGCGATATCGAGCACCTCAACCTGAAGGCTCTCAGCGGAAAATTGCACCGTGATCTTTCAGGATTGAGCCAGGCCGCCGGCCGACTTGACAAGATATTGAAATCCGACACACTGCTGGTGAGCAAACTCAACACTTTCAAGAAGTTGCTCTTGTGATACACATTTGTCAAGCCTGACCCCATGCTTGACCCATACTCCATACTCTTACTGACCCCATTTACTGCATTTACTGAGGAAGCTCGAAGAAAACGATTACTATCATCGAATTCATTTGAACGATGAGACGCATGAACTCTGGGCCAGGTTCTTCCTCGGATACGTCTCCTTCGTGATTGAAGATGAACATTGAGCCGAATAGCACCATTTCAATACTCCCGGATTCGCTGCAGGTCATAGGTTACGGTGCGGTCCTCTTTGACTGTCCCGTTGTCAACTTTGTATTTGCTGGACTTATATTTATCTTCGGGGTCTGATCTGTCAATGTGTTTCAGGGATGTCTTACCCTGCAGGCGGTCCTCGTAATGTTGGTATTGCCCGTGGAAAAGCTCTCATCTACATTGTGGGGAAAAAACATACAGGAATCGGGTTGGGGGCCGGGATTGCTGGGATCCGGTTTCGCGCCGCACCCTATATCCGACATCGAAGATTCATTTATCACGGCTTTACACTCCAGACCTTCGGTACGGACATATGCCTGTATATGCCACTCGCTGTCACTCGATTGTAAATATACATTAACAGATGTTTTCACTTGACCATCCGCGAACTGAACCCGCTGCTTGCTGCCTTCATTTTTTAATGACGATTCACCGTAGCCTTTACCTTCTGGCCAACCGCGGCAGAGTATGGGTTGTCTATCCTTGCTCGTTTGTGTGCTATTCAGAGTATGATGGACTTTCCCGGAACTCCTGGACCAGCATTGAGAGCGGTCAGAGCAGGGCTCAATGGTTATATTCGTGGTGGTCAATAGGTGGAACTCGTCGTGTTGAGTAAAATAACCGTCGCCTTTCATAAGGGCATGAGCAATATTAGTCTTCCCCTCGCGGTCATGATTGATGTCTCTTGTCTCTTGAATCGTGATTGTACCAACCCAGTAATCTCTTTTGGGTTGGATGAGGGGTGCGAGGGGGTCGGGTTTGTCTGGCAGCTTGGGCTTGCTTTCAGTGTGGCCTGTGTGATGACCCTGACTATCGTAATGGTCAACGGCCGCGGTAGTCGTGGCCTCTTTGGTGGGGTGAGAAGTAGTGTCTCCTTTGGTAACACCCTTGGCTGGGTCGGTGATCTTCCCAGCCTCCAGTTTGCTGTCATTGGTCCAGGTCACATCGGGCTCACCCGTTGCCCAAGAGCGGTCCAGGAAGCCCATTGCCGGAATCAGGATCACGACTGTGAGCAGGGTGACCGCAAACAACCATGCGAACTGTGTCAGTGTTCTCATCACCGCACCCCCTTCAAGGTTTTACCGACCTTCTGCATCATTACCTTTTCTTCGGTCGTGAAGTCGGTCGACTCCTTGATGCGCCACACGGAGTACACCGATTCACCATGTACTATCTACCTGACGAGTTGTAAGGAACCCCACAATCGAGGGAAAGATGAGATTAAAACTCGGCTGTCTTTTCAACGGCTTTTCCTGCTTCGACAGAAATTCCAGAAAATTTGACTACCGGCTTCTTCGGATCCGTCTGGTTGGTGACTGTAATTTCGTAGATTCCAGGACGAAGATTAAATATCTTACCCTCCGCTCCCGTATAATCGTTGACCAGTCTCTCTCTTTTCTTATCAGCGGCGTTTCCTGTTTCTTCGATAAGCAGTGATGCTGAAAAGGGCTTTCCTTTTTGCACTGCGCTGATCTTCAGTGTTCCTTCTGCAAAGTCGGCTGTTTTTTCGATGGTTTTTCCTGCTTCAACAGTGACACCCTGAATGGTCGCCACAGGTATTCCGATACCTACGTTGTCCTGGACAGTCACATCATAGACCCCAGGGGAAACCTTCCAGGTTTTTCCAACGTCACGCGCGGCTGTCGCTTGCTCAGCTGTCAAGGCGCCGGCGTCGACAAGCGCATCGACCAGGCGTGCCAGGCGCGCGACCTGTAGCGCGAGCTGCTCCTCGGCTCTCGTCCTAAACGGCTCCATGACGTCCAGCATCCAGCTCGAGTGCTCTTCGGTGCCCGCGTCCCACGCCTTGTCTACCAGGTTGATCTCCTGGCGCAACTGCTCGCCGTCGCGTGACCAGAGGAGCCTTCCGAGCCTTAGCGATTTCGTGACGCCGTCTGGTCCGACGACGTCGAGGAACTGTCCCGGCTTCGGCTTCCGCATCGCGAAGAGGCGGTCCTGCTCGTCGGCCGTAATTGCCGCTTTCATCCTCACGAGCACCGCACCGTCCTCTGAGCTCTCCTCGTAGAAGTACGGCTGCAAGGTCAGGTCGCCAATCGTCACGCGTTGCAGCGTCGGCTCCATCAGTCCCTCCTCGAAAATCGTTCCCGGCTCCAATGCGAGAAGCCTAGCACTGCGACCCGACGACGCCGATGGCGCAGCTGCGCTCACCGGCTCGGCCATGCCCAGAGTCGAGATTGGCTGAACGCCTCCGTGGATCACGCGACTCCGAATTTCGCGTTCCGGCATTCAGAGCGCTGGCGGAACCCTGAGGGATCAAATCTCGCTCCTCCGCAAGCTCGATGAGCCTCTTGAGACTGACAGTGCTCTCAAGGCGCAGCCGCAGGGCCGCCTCCATGGCAAGGCCACGTCCGTCAAGGTGGTGTACGAGCGTCTCTGCTCCATCCGCCTGTCTGAGCTTCAGCTCGCCATGAGCTGAGTGGCAACCTCCTCGTGCTCCTCGAGCTCGACCACGCTCGCCGGCGTGAGCTTGGCCAGCGAGCCGGCGCTCATGTAGCGGCGCGCGACGGCCCATTCGTCGTTCTGCTCGGCGAGGACGGCGCCGACGAGGCGGACGACGGCGGCGCGGTTCGGGAAGATGCCGACCACGTCGGTGCGCCGGCGGATCTCGCGGTTGAGGCGCTCCAGCGGGTTGTTGGACCAGATCTGCCGCCAGTGCTCCTTGGGAACGCGCGTGAAGGCGAGCACGTCGGGGCCGGCCTCCTCGAGCAGCTCGGCGGCGGCGGGGAAGCGCTCCTCGAGCTGGGCGACGACGCGCGCGTGCTGCTCGCGGACGGTGCGCGGCGTCGGGCTGCGCGAAGATCGAGCGCACCAGCGTGGCGACGAACGGCTGCGCGCTCTTCGGCACGCGGGTCAGCAGGTTGCGCATGAAGTGCGTGCGGCAGCGCTGCCAGGCGGCGCCCGGCAGGGTCGCCGCGATGGCGTCGACGAGGCCCTGGTGGGCGTCGCTGGTGACGAGCACGACGCCGGAGAGGCCGCGCGCCGACGAGGCCGCGCAGGAAGGCCGTCCAGCCGGCGCCGTCCTCGCTGGTGATCGAGCTCGAGGCCGAGGCTCTCGCGGCGGCCGTCGGCGTAGACGCCCACGGCGTGCACGCAGGCGACGTTGACGATGCGCCCGCCCTCGCGCGCCTTGACCACCAGGGCGTCGAGGGATCAGGTACGGGTAGGCGCCCTCGAGCGGCCGGCTGCGGAACGCCTCGACGACCTCGTCGAGCGCTGGCCGCGAGGCGGCTGACCTCGCTCTTGGAGATGCCCTCGATGCCCAAGGTGCGCACGAGCTTGTCGACGCGGCGCGTACAGACGCCCGGCCAGGTAGGCGTCGGCGATCGCCGCCACCAGGGCCTGCTCGGAGCGCTTGCGCGGGGTCAGCAGCCAGTCGGGGAAGTAGGAGCCCTCGCGCAGCTTGGGCAGCGCCAGATCGATCGTGCCGCGCGCGTGTCCCAGGGCCGCTCGCGGTAGCCGTTGCGCTGATTGACGCGCTCGGGGTGGCGCTCGCCGTGGGCGGCGCCGCAGAGCGCGTCGACCTCGGCGCCCATGAGCGCCTCGGCCATCTGCTTGACCATGGTGCGCAGCACGTCGACGTCGCCCTCCTCGATGAGCTTGCGCATCTCCTGCAGACCGTTCATCGTGACCTCGACCATCGGGTGTCTCCCTTCATCGTCTTGCGAGGACATGAAGAGGATGACCCCGGTGGTCGCTTGCTGCCAGCCGGGCCGCCGCGCCGGCGCTTGGGGCTGCTCGCCTACGGCTCGCAGCCCCAAGCGCCGGCGACCCCGCTCTCAAGCTTCTCGTACACCACGTCCCGGGACGCTAACACAGCAGAAGATGGCATCTTGCAGGGAGAACGCTGCAATAGTGACGACGGTTGGTGCACCTCAGTGGGACAACTCTCGAACCTTCGGTTCGAGCTGAGGCGGCTACTTGAGTCCCGATGAACCTCAGGCGAAGGCCGCGCAGCTCATCGCTGCGCGTCTGTTCTGTCGTCGGACGCCTGCTCAGCCGCAGACTTACCACATTACGGGACTCGACTCTCAACTGACCGGCTTGCCGATTTGGGTGCCCATTTCCGGGGAGTCAGGCAACAGGCTCGGCAGTAGAATGGGCCAAATGGGAGGCCTCTCGCCGATGACGATCGGCGGGCGGCGCTCGAAACGGTGGGACGCGCAGCGTGCAAGCGGATCGGTGAGCCGGACGAGATCGCCCAAGCCGTGGTCTGGCTTTGCTCGGACGGTGCGTCATGCGTGGGAACGGCACCTGCTCAACAGTGGACGGCGGCCGGCCCTGCGCCTGACGGCCGAGTTTCGTCGAGGGGGCCTGAGGTCGATCTCAAGCCCCCTCGACGCATCCCCCGCAGAAGCGGTGCGACG
This sequence comes from uncultured Actinomycetes bacterium, assembly GCA_963833555.1. Taxonomy (GTDB): domain Bacteria; phylum Actinomycetota; class Thermoleophilia; order UBA2241; family UBA2241; genus CAWHYB01. The sequence goes on from CAWHYB010000003.1 coordinate 9,630, forward strand.
GTAGTCAAGCAGTGGCCGGAGGACGTGTTTCGGCGCTGGCTCGTGCGGCCTGAGAGAGGAGATTCACGTGAGTGATGTTCGGCCTCGAGGACTACGCCAGCCTCTGCTCGGCGTGGCGGCTCTCCTCATCACGGTGGGCATCTCGCTGGGGTTCTGCGCCCTGTTCGCGCCGGCCACCCTGGCCTCGTGGGTATCGCTGCCGCTCGTCAGCGCGGTGCCGGCCATCATGATCCTCGACCTGGGTCTTCACCTCCAATGGCCGGCCGTCCTCACGAAGGTGTCGCGTCCCGTCAGGGCGCTCCTCTTCACCGGCATCGCGGCGCTGGCGAGCGCCATCGTCACGACGCTCTCGTTGCTGGCCATCGGCGGCGGCGTCACCCCGCCGAACCCGTTCGTCATCCTGTTCGGCGTGCAGAGCGTCCCTGTGACGCTCGTGCTCGTGGTTCTCTTCAGATGCTGGCCGTTCACGGCGCTGACGAAGAGCAAGGGCCTCGTCGGAGTGGGCACGTTCGTCCTCACCTACGTCATCACCTGGGTGCTCTTCCGCGTCTTCTTCGACTTCGGCTTCCTCAAGGGTTCGCCCGTCTACGTCGAGAGGCTCGACCCCAAGGGGCTGTTCAGCGCCTGGCAGTCGGTCGCCTTCATCGTCGCCGTGGCGGCGGTGCTGCTGCTCTTCCTGCCCTTCGACTTCTGGCCGCTGAGCGTCCTCATCGCGAAGCGGCCGGCGCTGAGCAAGGAGCCTGCGTTCGGCCTCTTGTCGGGAGGCCTTGCGCTGATCCTGACCTTCGCCTTCTGGGGCATCCTGGTGGGTCTGGGCGGCATGGATCCGGTCGTGTTCCTGGTCAGGGTGACCCTGGCGCTGATCTTCGGGATCTTCATCGTCCTCACGCTCTTCCAGGGCGCGGGGTTCGGAGGCCTCAAGCAGCCCGTCAAGGGCGTTGCCGTGACGGCGGCGGTGATCGTCGCGGCCGTCGCAGTCCAGATGCTCTACGGGTGGGCGGCGCACCGCATCGACCCCGGCATCTCCGCCGGGCCGCCCAGCTATGCGTTCGAGCTCTGGCTCGCCACCGCGTGGATGTCGGTGACGTTCCCTCTGATCGTCGTGTTCTCCGACGCGCTCGGCTTCTGGCCGCTGCTGCTGGAGCGCGCGCCGCGACGCCGACGCAGGATCCGCGATCTGTCCGGCGACCGGGACGTTCGTGATCAGCAGCCAGATGAGTCAGGGCCAGGTGCGCGGGGCGCCTCGGTCGTGAGCGGCACCGTCGTGCCAAGACGAGGTCCCCAGTGGAGTCCCAGATAGAGATCACAGGGTTCACCGACCCCTGCTGCACCTGGTGCTGCGGGTCGGAGCCCGCACTTCGCCACGCCCTTGAGGCCTACGGCGACCGGATCAGCCTGCGCTTCGTGATGGGCGGAGGCCTCGGGCAGGGACGGGATGCCGCTGGACATGGCCCACTACGAGCGCATGCTCGGTACGCCCTCCACCTATCCGCGCCAACATCGCCGATGAGGCGGCGAAGCTGCAGGACCCCGGGCGAGCCGACCGCAAGCTGCGACGGGCTGCGCGAGGCGGCGGTGATCGAGGGCTTCGCCATCCACGAGCCCGAGGTGCTCGCCGACCTGGCCGCCGGGATGGGCCTCGACCGGGAGTGCCTCGAGCGCGACTTCGCGGGCCCTTGCTCGCCGGCGGTCCGGTGCCGCGCGGCAGCCACCGATCTTCGAGGATGAGGTCGTCCTCGGCTTCGTGAACAAGTACGGAGAAAGTGCGTTTTGCAGGGAGAAGAGTGGTGCACCTAAGTGGACAACTCTCGAACCCTCGCCAAGAGATTCGTCGATTGTTCGATGAGCGTTCGAGTCCGTCATCCTGGGCCTGACTGGACAGTTCTCGAACCTCCGGGAAGAGGTCAGACGCTTGTTCGGCATCGGTGCTGCGGCTGCCTCTGGCGGCGGCGAACCGCCAACGGCATGCGATCCTCTTGTGAACCGACCGCGAGGTAATGCCCCTGGGTCTGGGCGACGCCCGCAGCCTGACTCCGAGGCTGGTCACAGATCACCCGCTTGACCTTGCCCTTGGGGCAGGGTCCACAGTGACTAGGCAAGCAGGAATCGAGAAGGGAGTGGTTCGTGGAGCGCCTCAGCATCGGTGAATTCAGCGCCCGCTCGCGACTTTCGCCCAAGGCCCTGCGCCTCTATCAGGAACTCGGTCTGCTTGAGCCGGCCGCAGTCGACCCCGACACCGGCTATCGCTCCTACGAGCTCGCCCAGCTCGAGCAGGCGCACCTCATCGCCCTGCTGCGCCGGATCGCCCTGCCCCTGGCCGAGATCAAGGCGATCCTCACCCTCGAACCGGCCGCCGCCGCACGGCAGGTCGCCGCCTATTGGGAGCGCCTCGAGGCCGAGCACGACGCGCCGTCGCAACCTCGCCGGCTACATCGTCGATCTACTCTCAGGAAGGGAGCATGTCATGTACGAGGTCGCTACGCGCACGGTGCCCGAGCACAGCTTGCTCTGCCAGTTGCGTCACGTCGCAGACGAGAAGGAGACCTTCGCCCTCGGCAAGGAGTTTCTCGCCATCTTCAAGGAGCGACCGCAGCCCCTCGTCGCGGGCGCACCCTTCCTCATCCTCATCTACCACGGCGAGGTGAGCTCCGACAGCGACGGTCCGGTGGAGTTTTGCCGTCCCGTGCCGGCCGAGCAAGCTGAGGAAGTCGCCGCGCTCTATCCCGAGGTCACCCTGCGCAGTGAACCGGCCCACGAGGAGGCCTTCGTCCACCTCGGCGATGCGCAACTCAGCGGCGCGGAGTGGCAGCTCGTCTCGGAGAGCCTGCGCGGCTGGAGCGCAACCGAAGGCCGGATGGCGAGTGACTTGGGTGTGCGGCTCACCTACGTCGCCGAGCCACCAATAACCCCCGACAGCCGGCCCGAGATCGACTTCGCGGTGCCGCTGAGCTGAGACAAGGATGGACAAGGACAAGAACGAGAATCGCTCACCGGGCCCTGAGCGGACCTTGAACGGGGCTGGGCGGTGACAAGGCACCTCTGGAGGTTGCATGTCGACAGTCGTTGAAGTCGTCTCGTTGACGAAGCGCTTCGGCGCTCTCGTCGCGGTCGACAACCTTTCGTTCTCGCTCGAGCAAGGCACGATCACCGGTTTCCTGGGCCCCAACGGGGCCGGCAAGACCACCACGCTGCGCACGTTACTCGGCCTGGCCGCACCCTCGTCGGGCAGGGCGCTGGTGTTCGGCAAGCCGTACGCTGAGCTGCAACAACCGGCGTTGCGCATCGGCGCCGTGCTCGAGGCCACCGACTTCCACCCCGGCCGCAGCGGTCGGGACCATCTTCGCTCGCTGGGCAGGGCCAGCGGCCTGCCCGACTCGAGGGCCGACGAGGTGCTCAGGCTCGTCGAACTGCAGACCGCCGCGCGGCGACGGGTCAAGACCTACTCCCTGGGCATGCGCCAGCGCCTGGGACTGGCGGCGGCGCTGCTCGGCGACCCGGAACTGCTCGTGCTGGACGAGCCGGCCAACGGCCTCGACCCGGAGGGCGTGCGCTGGCTGCGTGACTTCCTGCGCACCTTCGCGGGCGAGGGCCATACGGTGCTGATCTCGAGCCACGTGCTCGCCGAGGTCGCGCAGACGGTCGATCAGGTCGTCATCATCAACCACGGCCGCCTCGTGGCGGAATCGGCGCTGGCCGAGCTGACGGCGCGCCTCGGCGGCGCCGTGCGCGTGCGCAGTCCACAGATGGCGAAGCTCACCGAGGCGCTGCACCATGACGGCATCGAGACGCTCAGCCAGAACGACGGCGCCCTGTACGTGCAGGGCGTGACCAGCGACCGTGTGGGCGCCGTTGCCTTCTCCGCCGGCGTCCGGCTGTCGGAGCTCAGTGCCGAGAGCTCCTCGCTCGAGGACGTGTTCCTCGAGCTCACCGGAGGAGCTGCGCGATGAGGGCCCAAGCTAGCGCAGAGCTACTCAAGCTGCGCTCCACCCGCACAACGCTGGGCCTGCTGCTCGCGACGATCGGCTTGGCCCTGCTGATCACGCTGCTCACCGGGCTGCTCGGCAAGGTCCCCTCGCTCACAGGCGTGGACAACCAGCGCAACCTGCTGGGCGTCGGCGGCATCGCCAGCGTGCTCTCCGCCCTTGCGGGCGCGCTGCTGATGACCGGGGAGTTCCGCTTCGGGACCATCCGGCCCACCTTCCTCTTCACGCCCCAGCGCTCACGCGTGATCGGCGCGAAGTACCTCGCCGGCCTGCTCGCCGGTCTTGTGTTCGGCGTCGTCGGCGAGGCCCTTTCGCTCGGCGTCGGCGCGGCCATCCTGTCAGGGCGAGGCATCGCCTTCGACCTCAGCGGCGGCCAGGTGGCGCTGCTCTTCCTTGGGACCCTGGCCGGCACCGCGCTGTATGGCGTCATCGGCGTCGCCGTCGGCGCAATCGTGCGGAACCAGGTGGCCGTGATCGCCGGCCTGCTCGCCTGGATCTTCATCGTCGAGAGCCTGTTGTCCGGGCTGGAGCCCTCGGTAGGGCGCTACACGCCGAGCCAGGCAGGGCAGGCGCTCGCCGGGTTGAGCGCGGGGCATGCCCTGTCGGCCGCGGCGGGAGGGGCCGTGCTGGTGGCGTGGACGGTTGCGCTCGCGGTCGCCGGTGTCGTTCTCGTGGCGAAACGCGATGTCGGGTGAGGCTGATGTAGCGGCGGCGACCCTGAACGACCGGGTAGGCGACCGGACATAAGAAGGGTGCCGGACGCAGGTCAAACGTTGTGATAGTGACAACGTTGGTGCACCTAAGCGGACAACTCTCGAACCCTCCGGCAGAGCTCAAGAGGCTGCTGGACAACTGGACGAGCACTGCCACGACATTGAGAAGGCCCACGGTGAAGCTCCGATAGGCCTTCTTGTGTGCGAGTTTGTCGATGTTTGGCGGTCGAACAGCGGCATGTGCGGCCTCCTGCGGTCACGCGGCGGAAGTGGGCCAGGGTCCACCACGCATCCCCCCTCTGACACTCAGAGCGGAAAGTCGACTCCGATGCCCCAGTCCTCATGCTCGTCGTAGGTCTCGTCGCCGCAGCGAGAGCTGCTGTTGTAGTCGGTGTGGGTCTTCGTGATGGTCTCCCTCTCGGCGAGCAGGATCTTGCGCTCGGCCGCCCCCAACTTGCCCGTCTGCCAGATGCCGACCAGAGCTTCAGCGGCCTTCGCCCGATGGCCCCAGCTCTCGTCGGCAAGCTCGTCGGCCAGGAGCTCAACCGCCGGGGCACCGATCTCGATGCACGTTGCCCAGTCGTACGTGCCGATGCAGTAGGCCGCCCCTGCCTTGGTGGCCGTTGGGCTCCAGTGGAGCTCGCGCAGCGCCCTGATGGCGTTGTCGTGCGCTCTCCCCTTCGTGTCGAGGAGGGCCTCCGTCAGCGGCTCTATGGCCGGCGCGCCGATCTGAATCAGCGCCTGGATCACCAGGTCGCGCAGGTCCCAGCTTCCGAGCAGGCCGATGAGCGGCTGAACAGTGGGGGCACCCATGGCGACCAGCGCATCGGCGATGGCTTGGCGCGCGTCATCCGGCTCACCGGGCACCGGAACACGGAGGCCGCGAGCCCGCGGGTCCCCGATGTCCCGTGTCGATGGGCCCCTGGGCCGCAAGGCCTCGTTGTCCAGGGCGGCGATTAGTGGCTCAACGGCCCGCGGGTCGCCGATCCGGGCGAGCGCCTGGGCGGCGGCCGCACAGGTCTCTTTCGACGCGAGCAACTTGATCAGAGGTTCTACGGCGCGCGTATCGGCGATGCGCCCGAGCGAGACTGCAGCGGCCCTCCGCACCTCCTTGTTCTGGTCCCTGAGCGCGGCGACGAGACGATCGACAGCTGGGGGGCCGATCTCGGCGCATTTCTGCCACTCGCCGAGAGCCGCCCAGTACGCTGCTCCGGCATCGCCTTGGTCAGGGGCCCGAGTCGAGGTCGCCTAGGGCGCGCGCGAAGGGTTCGCCGCCGGATGCGTCGGCGTCGCCCAGAGCCGCCAGGAGAGGATCGACCGCACGAGTGTCGCCGATCTTGCCGAGGGCCTTGGCGGCGCCCTTGCGGACGTCCTTGCTCTGCTGTGTGAGCACGGCGATGAGCGGCTCCACAGCGGGCCCGCCGATCTCGATGCAGCGCGCCCACTGGCGTTTGACCACCCAGAACTTGGCCCCCGTCGCTGTAGCGTCTGGCTGCCAGCCCATCGCCTCCAGCGCCGCCGCAGCCGCCTCGCGCACCTTCTTGGTCTGGTCTCCGAGGGCGGTGACGAGGGGTTCTGCCGCACGATGGTCGCCGATTTTGCCGAGAGCGGAGGCAGCCGCCTCGCGCACTTGCCGGCTCTCGTCCTGCAAGGAGGTGCTCAGCGGCTCGACGGCGGCCGGGGTGCCGAGCTCACCCAGCGCCTCAGCGGCCAGGACGCGCGCGACTGGGTCGCTCTCGGCGATCACGCCGGCCAGCGGCTCGACCGCGAAGTCGCCGATCTTGCCGAGCGCCACGCCGGCCGCTCTCCGCAGGTCGGCATTGCCGCTCTTCAAGAGACCGATGAGATCAGGCACCGCCCGCGGATCGCCGATTTCGCCGAGTGCCCGGGTCGACATCCTGGCCGCGTCTTGGTCGCTCAGTGCCGCGATGAGCGGCTCCACGGCGGGGTCGCCGATCTCGACGAGCGCCGTGATCGCGGTCGCCAGGACGGTCTCTGGTGCTCTGAGCTGGTCGATCAGTGGTTCGATCGCCACCGGGTCGCCGATGTGGCCGAGGGCGTGAGCCGCGGCTTGAGCCACGTATCTGTCCTTGTCCTCGAGCGTGACGATCAGCGGCTCGAGCGCGCGCGCGTCCGCCAGCCGCCCGAACGCCTCGGCGGCGTTGACCTGAGCACCTGACGGTGCCTTTCTGTAGCCCAGCGCCTTGACCAGCCCCGGGATGTCTCGCTTGGTCTCGAGCTTGCCGACATCGGGCGGTCCGAACAGCGGCATGCGGACCTCCTCTGGGGCAGTCTGGGGGGCGGCTCGTCGGGGAGCGGCAGCGCGGCCGCCAGCCAGGCATCGGCCTCGATGCCCAGGTGGTCGAGCGCCGACACGAGCAGCGATCGGGCGCGGGCGTGCAGGGCGGCGCAGTCGCCCGGCGGCGCGTCGAGGTCCTTCATCGGCGGCGGCGCAGGGCGATTCCAGGCGCGGCAGGCGCCGCCGCACAGGTAGCGCAGAGCACAGTGGCGGCAGGCGCGGTTGGTGTCGACCGTGTGCGCGCGCAGGGCCCGGAAGGCATCCGTAGCGATGATCGCCGCGAGGCCGCCGCTGTCGTTGATCGAGCCGAGGCGCCAGCCCTCGCCGTGCCAGGCGTAGCAGGGGTAGGCGGCGCCATCCGGCTCGACGTAGAGGTTCTGGCCGATGCCGCAGGAGGGGACCGGGCTGAAGCCGTAGGCCACCAGGTCGCCGGGGTCGATCAGGCTCCAGAGCGCGGCGGGCGTGATGTCGAGAGCCGAGTCGACCGCGCGACCCAGGGGCAGCAGCGGCCGGAAGCGCGTGCGGCGGACCCCCAGCTCCTGGGCCAGGGCGCGCACCGCGTCGCCCGGCGGGCCGCCGGCCAGCCCGAGCGGCAGCACGGCCGCGAGCGAGATCTCGCTGTCGCCGCCGGCCGCCACCAGCGCGCGCAGGTTGGCGACCGTCAGGTCGTAGGTGCCGGCGCCGCGCCGCCGTCGTGCGTCTCGCGGTCGCCGTCGACGCTGACCACGACCTCGTCGGTGCTGCGCGCGAGGCGCGCCAGCAGGTCGTCGCTCAGCGGCACCGCCAGGGCCGTGCGCAGCACGGTGAGCAGCGGCTTGACCTCGCCGCGCAGGGCCGCGAGCGCGTCCAGCAGGGCGTCGCGCTCGGGGTGGACCAGCGGCTCGCCGCCGGTGATCACGACGTGGCGAAAGCCGAGGCGGCCGCCTCGCGGCAGGCCGCGGCCGCCAGTGCCGGAGAGATCGCGCCCCGCCGCGTGGCCCGGCCTCGGCGTAGCAGTGCGAGCAGTGCAGGTTGCAGGCGAAGGTGACGTGCAGGTAGAGGTTGTTGAGACCGGCTGCCGGCGCCGTCAGCCGAGCCTGCAGGCCGGCCATAGCGGCGGCGACTCGATGGCGGTTCTCGGCCAGGCCGAGCCGCTCGAACCGATCGACAGCCCCGTCTACCGAGTCGCTGGTCGCCAAGGCCACCGACGCCAGCACTCTCCGGGCCTGGCCGGCGGTCTCGTAGGGGTGCGGGCCCGGCCGCATGATCGACAGCAGCCGCCCGCGGCGCAAGAGCCCACGCTCCGCGTCGGGGCGCACCACGACGTCGTCGAGGTTCTCCGGGTCGAGCATCTCGGCCGTCGCACGTTCGATGATGGCCGCGAACGTGCGGCGGTAGCCCTCGCAGTGGGGGTCGCGTCGCTCGTGCCCGGGGCGGCCGCCGCCGGCGACCAGCGCGTTGTAGGGGCAGCCGCCGCGGCAGAAGGCCACCCAGGGGCAGTCGCCGCAGTCCTCGATCATGGCCTGCTCGCGGGCGCGGAACGCCTGCCAGACGGGGGAGGCGCGCAGCTCGTCTCGGCCTGGGCGCGCAGCCACGTTGCCCAGGCGGAACTGCGCCAGCCCGGCGAACCGCTGGCAGGGGTAGATCGTGCCGTCGGGCCCCACCGCCAGGTAGTCGCCGAGGCAGTCGCCGAACGTGCAGATGCCGCCCTGCCCGGCGCTGACGCTGCGGGCCATCGCGTCGAGCGTGCTGATGCGGACCCGCGTTAGGTTCTCCAGGTAGCGATCGAGCAGGCCGACGAGCAGCTCTCCGTGTGCCCGGGGCGTGAGCGACCAGCGATCGGTGCCGGAGTGCCGCAGCGACGGCAGCGCGGCGTGGACGGAGAAGTCGAGCCCCTCGCGAGCGAAGAAGTCGAAGATCTCGTCGGCGTGGGGCGCCGACTGGGCGGTGAACGTGCAGATGCAGCCGACGTCCAGACCGTGCTCGCGCGCCCGCTCGATGCCCGCCATCGTGCGCGCGAAGTAGCCGTCGCCGCGCTGGGCGTCGTTGATCACTTCCGGGCCGTCGAGGCTCGTGCCCAGCGACACGCGGTGCTCGGCGAAGAGCTCGCAGAGCTCGTCGGTCGAGGAGCCAGAGGTTGCTCTGCGCGGCGAAGCGCACCCGGCGCGGAGCCAGGCCGTCGCGCAGGAGCGGCAGCGCCATGCGGTAGAAGGCGGCGCCGGCGACGAGCGGCTCGCCGCCGTGGAAGGTGATCTCGATTTCGTCGGCCGGCCCGCCGCCCAGCTCCTGTTGCCAGTCGACGACGGCCTCGAGCGTGTCCCTGCTGAGAACGGCGCCGTCGCCCGATCGAGGGCCGAAGCAGTAGGCACACTGCGCTGGGCAGGCCAGCGACGGCAGCAGCATCAGGTGGCCGGTCATCGCCCTCCTGGTCTCGCCGCTGCTGGTGCCGCACTGCGCCCGCGGCTGTGCTGCGCCTACGAACGGCTCAGAGAGGGAAGCCCGCACCGATGCCCTCGTCCGTGTGTCTGTCGCTGTGGCCGCTGCAGTCGCTGTAGGAAACGAAGGACTTGCGCTGGTCGTCGTGTGCGCGGGTGATGGCTTGGCGTTGCGCCAGGACGAGCGCCATCTGCCCAGCATCCAGGCGCCCCGATTGATGGATCGCAACCAGCCCCTGCGCGGCCGCCTTGCGAGTCGACCACGAGCTGTGGCCGAGCGCCACGAAGAGGGGCTCGACGGCGGGGCCGCCAATTGCGACGCACTTGGGCCACTCGCCCTTGACGGCCCAGTAGGCCGCTCCGGCGGCGTCATCGCTCGCGCACCAACTGAGCGCTTCGAGCGCACGGGCGGCCGCCGCGCGCACGTGCTCGCTGCGGTCGCCCAGCGCCCAGATCAGGATCTGGACGGCGCGGTCACCGCCTATCTTGCCGAGCACTCCGACAGCCGCCCTGCGCTCCGACTGGTCGTCCTCGGCGAGCACGGCGACCAGGGGTTCCACTGCAGGCAGGCCGATCTCGGTGCACTTCTCCCAGGAACCCTTCACGATCCAGTAGGTCGCGGTTGCGGCATCCGAGCCGGGCCTCCAGCCCAGGCCATCCAGGGCGAGCGTCGCGCCCTTGCGGACCGCCACGACCGGGTCTCTGAGCGTGGCAATGAGCCGCTCGGCGGCGCCGTCGCCGCCGGTCTTGCCGAGCGCTTTGGCCGCCGCGAAGCGGACCTCGCTGCTCTGATCGTCGAGCGCCGCGAGCAGCGGCGCGAGAGCCCGGGCGTCACCGAGCTCGCCGAGGGCCTCCGCGGCGGCCTCGCGCACCATCGCGCTGGCGTCGCGGAGAGCTCTAGCGAGCGGGTCGAGAGCCTCGCCGCCGGACTTGCCGAGTGCCGTGGCGGCCGCCTGACGCACGCCCTCGTCGCGGTCCCCGAGGGCTCGCGCAAGCGGCCCCCGGGCGCGAGCGTCGCCGGTCTCGCCGAGCGCCTCGCAGGCCGCTGCCCTGATTAACTCGCTCGCCTCGCCGAGCGCCGCGATGAGCCGTTCGACCGCGGGCTCACCCATCTCGCCGAGGGCCACGGTGGCCGCGATACGCACCCGAGCGCTTTCGTCGCCCAGAGCGCCAACGAGCGGCTCGCCGGCCGGACCTCCAAGCCTCGCCAGCGCCTTGACCGCCACCCAGCGCGCGTCGTCGCTCTCGTCGCCGAGCATGGCCGCGAGGGGAGCGAGCACCCGCAGGTCGCCGATCTCGCCGAGCGCGCTCGCGGCGCCCTTCCGCACCGAGGCGCTTCCGTCGCCGAGCGCCGCGATGAGCGGCTCCACCGCGGGCGCGCCACTCTCGACGCACCTGTTCCAGTCCGCCTTCACCATCCAGTAGGCGACCCCGGCGGCGTCACGTCGCGGCTGCCAGCCGAGCTCGTCCAGTGCGTTCGCGGCGCTCGTCCGCCTCGTGTCGTCGCCCGCCGAGAGAGCCTCGACCAGAGCGTGGATGGCCTTGCCCCCGAGCTGGCTAAGTCCGGCCATGATTCCCTTGCGGACGGTGGCATCCCGGTCACCGCGCAAGGCGCTCGCTCCGAGAGCGGCGATGAACGGTTGCGGATCGCGCACGTCTCGGATCTCGCCGAGCGCCTGCCCCGCCGCGCTGCGCACCTGCCTGTTCTGATCGCCGAGGAGCGCCAGCAGGGGCTCGAGCGCTCGCGGGTCGTGCAACCTGCCGAGAGCCGTTGCCGCCATGTGCCGCAGGTTGTCGTCATTGTCGGTGAGGGCGGCGATCAGCGGCTCTACGGCGTTTACGTCACCGATCTTGCCGAGAGCGTCGGCGGCAGCGGCACTGGCCCAGGAGTGCCTGTCGTTGAGCTTGGCGACCAGCGGGATGACGGCGGGGCCACCGATCTCGATGCACCTGGCGACCTCACCCTTGGCGATAAGGAAGCTTGCGCCGGCCGCGTCCGTAGTGGGGAGCCATCGGAGCTTCTCGAGTGCCTGCGCGGCGGCCGTGCGCACCGCTGCCTCCTGATCTGCGAGAGCTCCCACGAGCGGGTCGACAGAACGCTTGCCACCGCGCTCGCCGAGCGCCGCGGCAGCAGCGGCGCGCACAGAGGCGTTCGCGTCGCCGAGGGCTGCGATGAACCTGTCGACCGGTCGTTTGCCCATGGTGCCGAGTGCAGACACGGCCGCCTGCCGCGTCTCTGCGCCGGGGTCGGCAAGGGCAATCGTGAGCAGCAACTCCATGGCCCGGTCACCGCCGATGAGGGCCAGAGCGTAGGCGGCATTCGTGCGTACGAGGCCGCCGCTCGTGCTCGTGAGCGTGTCGGCGAGCGCCTCGAGCGCACGAGGGTCGCCGATCTGGCCGAGCGCCTCGGCGGCATCGGCGCCCGGGAGGACGGCGACGAGCGCCTCGACGGCCCGGGCGTCGCCGATCGTGCCCAGCGCCCGGATGGCAATTCCGCTCACCTGGTTGTCTCCGAGGACTGCGAGGAGAGGCTCGACCGCGGGCGCACCTATCTGGACGAGCGCGGCCGAGGCCGCCATCCACACCGACTGGCCCTTGCGCGTGTCTCGGGACGCAAGCGCCTTGACCAGCCCCTTGATGTCTCCCTTGGCCTTGAGCTTGTCAACGTCGGGCGGCCCGAACAGCCCCATGGTCGACCTCCTCGGATCAGCTCACGCGACCGGAATCGCAGGGCCGGCTGCCTGTCGCGCGCGGCCCGCGGGCTCGTGCGAGCGGTGCCTCGCCAAGCGCCCATCGTGCCGCGACTTGGATCGAGCGGACGCCTCAGGGGCGGAATTCATGCCGATCAGACGACCGACCGCCGCGATGACGTACTTCGAGACGAACGCAAGGGTCAGGACGCCTCTTCGTCGTAGGGAGACCGGGCGTTGCCGCACGCGTCGCACACGATCTGCCGGCACCGCCGCTCCTCGCCGAACCCGTCCTCGTCGTGCCCGCACGCGTCGCACTCCATGTGCCAGTCTTTCTCCATCTGGTAGCCGCCCGGTCGGGTGCGCCGTCGCAGGGTTCCGCCGCATCTCGAATACGTGCCCCTGCAGCCCGCGAGACGACAGTGGAAGGCCGGCCAGGCGAACGATCCGCCGCACGCGTCACAGTCATCTGTGGCTCCGAGGAGCAGGCAGAGGTCGGAGGCCCTGTAGAGCTGCTCGTCCCCGCAGTGCGGACACGCGAACGCCATCACGAGGATCGTGGGCAGCGGGCCGCCCATGTAGACCTTTGGGAACACCTCTTTGTGGCGGTACGTGATGTCCGACTCGTTCAGGAGCCTCTGGGGTTCAGCCATCGAGTCCCTCCGAAGCGGTCGGTGAGGTACTTCTCGGCGTCGTTCCTCGGCCGGCCGTACCGGGTGAGCTTGTCGATGCCTCCGTGACGCGCTCTTCCTTGTTCGAACCGAAGACGCCCATCCGTCCCTCCCCGATGGGAACGACCGCCGACGCTACGAGTATAGACCCACAGGACGCGGCTGGTGGCATGCCCCGAGGGCTGCGCCGCCTTGTCGGCGAGGGCGCGTCAGTCCTGGCCTGGCCAGCCTGTAGCGGCGAGGCTGACGGAGCCAGCCTCGCGCTTAGGAAGGCTCGCTGATATTGCCCGACTGCACATGCCTCATCGCGCCACAGCGAATGCATATGTCCTGGTAGCCGCCCTTGGCTCGAAAGTCATGCTGCTTGAGCCCGCACCGCGCGCACACGCACTTCTTGTCGAAGCTGTGTTTCGTGACCCTGCACTTCTTGCACACGCACTTCGCGTCGAGAACGTGATTCGGGCCGCAGGCGCTGCCATCCACGATGCTGGCTCCAAACGCAGCCGCGGCGGCTGCTCTTGGGCCCTTGTTGCGCCCTGCCGTGTTGACCAGCTGGGCACCTGCCGCCGGTCCGAAGCTGACTAGGGCGTAGCCGATCGGGGAGTCCTCCGGGTGCGACGCGCCTTCAAACCAACGGTTGCTCATGTACTGGTCGGCCAGCAGGTCGAGCACGACGTCAACCGTATGCGGGTCAAGCGGAGGGCTCGCAGACAGCCTGTGCAGGATCGCCACGAAGTACTGCATGTACTTGGTCGAATCGTTGATCCTGAGGCATTGCTCGATCGCGTCGATCAGGATCGACCGGAGCTGCCAGTTCACGGTATGGTTCAGCGTTATGATGAGCGCCTGCGGTGTCTCAGGACGATCGAAGTGCGGCAAGGAGTGGGCGGCGGCTGCGACCACACTGAGGTCATCATCAGCCAGGCAGCGGAGCAACGAGTCGAATGCGGCACCTATGGTCGTCGTGCTCCCGTAGTGACCGCTGGTATCCATGAGCTTCAGGGCGGCGGCGGCGGCGACTCGTACGCTCTGGTCCTGGCTTGACAGCGCCTTGATGAGCTTGTCCCACTGCTTCGCCTTGCGCCACGTCTCGATGTCTTGGATCTTCGTCTTGCCGAACATCGCCTTCCTCCTCTCCAGGCAAGGGCCTCGCTGTGAAGACGCAGTCTGTGAGAATCGTGCTGCGGCCGCCGTCTGGCTAAGCAGAGTACACCATCCTCGGACTACGAGGTCCAGCGACGCCTCGGGTGGTAGCGATCGGGCAGGCGATCGGACACGGGAAGTGCGCGGACTGCAGGGGAAATGTTGTGATAGTGACAACGAGTTGGTGCCCCCAACGGAATTCGAATCCGTGCCGCCGGCTTGAAAGGCCGGAAGTGGCCCTGTTTCAGGCACAACTGGCATACACCCCTGTATGACGTGGCCGAGCGTGGCGCCTGAGAGTTGGGCACTAGGACAGGCACCACGAACGCGGGAGGTAGGCCACGATTCTAGGACACCGGCTTGAGCTTCACGACAGGCCACTCGGCCACAATTGAAGGGAGCCACCATGACCATCACTGACCCCATTGTTTCAGGCGTCGGCTACTGCCGCCTCGCGCTCATGCGCGATCCGTTCACCGCCAAGCCCGGCGAGTCGCGCCTGACGCTCACCGAGGAGTCCGGCGTCTTCGCAAACCACGGCGGCGGCGCCGACGTGCTCACCTTCCGCGGCCGCACGCCGAAGGAACGCGACCAGCTCATGTCGCTTGAGTCCTGGACACGGCCCGTGCTGCCACGTCCGCTGCCGCGCTTCGAATCGTGGAAGCGGTTCGAGTGGACCGTCGACCGGGCGATGGCCGTGATGGAGGAACTAGGCTGGGACTGGACCGCCGAGGAGCACGCGCTGATCGAGAAGCTGTGCGACCGCCTCCGCTTCGAGTGTCGGGATTTGATCGTCTCCTGACCGCCTCCGGTGCCCAGCGCGCCAAGGGTCGGCCTCATGCCGGCCCTTGGTGTCTCTCTGGCAGCCTGTTAGGCTAGCTGGCGCCCCCGGCATCGTGGTTCCCCCCATGATCGTGCCGGGGGCGCTTTGCGTTGAAGCCGGCGAGGGGCCGTCCGAGAGGGCGGCCCTTTGCAGCTTCGTAGTCCAATAGGGAGTAATGCTCGTTCCGCTAGTTGCGACGGTCAAGACTACCCGCGGTGCCCCTTTGTGCCAACTGTCACAACCGCGGTTGGGCCCGGTCGCTGAAATCGCAGCCGGGCGCGGCCCTGCGTGTGATGATGCATCCAAGACGATACAGGTCTGGGGGATCACATGAGCGTTGGCGAGCTCGTCGGTTGGACCATCCTGACTGTCTTCCTCGTTGCGAGGATCGCGTTCCTGATTGGCGTCGTCGCGGTCATCGTTGTAATCGCGCGAGGGGTGCTCGCGCCGCCGGCGTCCCGAGACGACCTACGGCGCGCGGGTAGCGTCGCTGGAAGGCCCCGGTCTTGAAAGCCGCATACGCGGGCGCCTTTCTGCGTCCACAACGTTAACCCCTGAGGCTCTAGGACCGCGACAGGCCGCCTGCTAGGCTACCGAAGCGCCTCGGACCCGAGGTTCCCCCCACGGACCGGTCCGCGTAACGTCAACCTGAGAAGCCACAGGACGCCCTAGCGGCGCTCCCCTGCCCCCCATGATCGTGGGGGGGGGGGGGGGGGGGGGGGCTTTGCTGGCCAACTTGAGCTCATTCAGTTGGTGCCCCGGTCCCTCTTCTCGATAGCGTCGTTGGAACCCGGCTTGCCCAGATGCTTGCAGAGCCTCTGGACGGTCAGCCTAGCGAGTGCGGCCGCCGACCGCGGCGACGCCTGAAGAACGTCACGCGCCTCTTCGTGGTCGGCAGCGACATCCTCCGGCATGCTCGCGTGAGGCGGCGGGGCGATCTTCACGAAAGCCCACAGTTGCGTGTTAGGCGCTCATCGAGAGCGACCTGAGGCTGTTCGCGTCGGCCACCTTCGCATCGGTCCAGATGGCGAACGTGAACGTCGGGTTGAGCGGATCGTCGTCCCGGCGCTCGAAGAACATCGGGGTCGTCCGCACGAAGTAGCCCGAGAAGTCGCCGTAGACGGCGTGGATCTCGGATGCGCTCATGCCGCTCTGATCGGCCTGGGGCTCGGTGAACAGCGCTTTGCCGGCGAACTGTTCGCCGCCGCCTTCGAGGGTCCGGAGAAGGTAGTCGCCGGCGCCGTTCTTCCACGCGAGCATGGCGGTGTGGAGGGCGTCCGACGCGACCATCTTTGCGGTCTTGCGGTAACCCTTGGCGATGCTCGTGGTGACGATGCCACCACGAGGGGCCAGAAAGCGCGGATTTACGGGGAAGAGTGGTGCCCCCAACGGAATTCGAATCCGTGCCGCCGGCTTGAAAGGCCGGTGTCCTAGGCCACTAGACGATGGGGGCACGCGGTGCCGCGCAGCGCAGTATACCCGATGGGCCCGCGCGGCCGCGGCCGAGTGTCCCGCTTGCCCCGTTTGCCCGGCGGCCGTTCGTCGCACAACTTGGTACAGTGGAGTGCAGGAACGATCGCGGCGCGCGCGAGCGGCGACGGCGCGAGCCTGACCAGCAAGGAGAACCGAGTGAGCAACGACACGAACCCGCGCGCCCGCAAGGGCAGCGGCGCGCGCGCGACGACGAACGGCAAAGGGCGCGCCGCGAACGGCAAGGCGGGCCACAACGGCAAGAACGGCGGCAAGACCGTGGTCGCGGCCGCGATCGATCGGGTCCATACCGAGGCCGACGGTGCGCTGCTGCCCGGCGCCGTGCTCCGCTTCGACGAGGCCTTCGCAGGAGAGGCTCGCAACCGCCTTGCGCTCAACGCCGTCACGGCTGGCAAGGTGCAGGACGTGGCGCGCAACCGCGAGGCGGTCGTGCGCGCCGCCCAGCGCACCTTCTCGCACGTCATCAAGACGCCCGAGATCACCAACCAGAAGCAGAGCGGCCGCTGCTGGATGTTCGCCGGCCTCAACGTGCTTGCGCGTCGAGGCCATGAAGCGGCTCAAGGTCGAGCAGTTCGAGTTCTCGCAGAACTACCTGCATGTTCTACGACAAGCTCGAGAAGGCGAACTACTTCCTCGAGACGATGATCGAGACCGCCGCCGAGCCGACCGACGGGCGCCTGATCGGCTTCCTGCTGCAGGACCCGATCCAGGACGGCGGCCAGTGGGACATGTTCGCCAACCTGGTGCGCAAGTACGGCGTCGTGCCCAAGAGCGTCATGCCCGAGACCGAGTCGAGCGGCGACATCGATGGCCATGAACGCGCGTCGTGCGCGCCAAGCTGCGCGAGTACGCCGCCGAGCTGCGCCGGCGGCACGCCGAGCGGCGAGCCGCCGGCGCGCTGCGCGGCCGCAAGGACGAGATGCTCGAGACGATCTACCGCATGCTCGCCATCCACCTCGGGCGGCCGCCGCGCGAGTTCGTCTGGCAGTGGCGCGACAAGGACGACGAGTTCCACCGCGACGGGCCGATCACGCCGCACGAGTTCTACGAGCGCTACGTCGGCTTCGACCTCGACGATTCGTGTCAGCCTCATCAACTGCCCGACCGCCGACAAGCCGTTCGGCACGCTCTACACGGTGCAGTACCTGGGCAACGTCGACGGCGGCGACACCGTGCGCTACCTCAACGTCGACGATCGACGGCCTTCAAGAAGGCCGCCATCGAGCAGATCAAGGACGGCCGCGCCGGTGTGGTTCGGCTGCGACGTCGGCAAGATGATGGAGCGCGACCAGGGCATCCTCGACGGCGAGCTGTACGACTTCGAGCTGCTCTACGACACCGCAGTTCACCGCCGACAAGGCCGAGCGCGTCGAGTACGGCCACAGCGTCATGACGCACGCCATGGTGCTCACCGGCGTCGACCTCGACGACGAGGGCAAGCCGCGTCAAGTGGCGCGTCGAGAACTCGTGGGGCGAGAAGTACGGCGACAAGGGCTACTTCGTGATGAGCGACCGCTGGTTCGACGAGTACATGTTCGAGGTCGTCGTCGAGAAGAAGTACCTGCCCGACGAAGCTGCTGCACGGCGCTCGACGACCGAGCCGGTCGTGCTGCCGCCGTGGGACCCGATGGGGTCACTCGCGCGCGGCTGCTGACGGCGCGCCAGGACTAGGGCGAACTGACGGGAGTGGGGCTGGCGGGCGCCGCAGCCGCAGTCGGCGACGGGCTCGGGCGCGGGGTGATGGCGCCGGCCGGCTTCGACCGCGCCAGGGCGATGCCGATCGCGTCCTGCGCGGTCTGCGCCGCCCACACGTTGATGTAGCCGGACTTGTTCATGAGGATCGAGAACGCCAGCATGTGGCCGTTCGCCGTCGTGACGTAACCCGACAGATTGCTTGCGATCGCCAGGGTGCCGGTCTTGCCGTGGAGATTGCCGCTCGCTGCGGTCTTGCGCATGCGGTCGGAGAGCGTCCCGTCGACGCCTGCGACGGCAAGCGACCGGTAGAAGACGGGGTAGGCATCGCGGCGCCACATGGTCTTGAGAAGACGCGTCAGGCCCCATGCCGTCTGTCTGTCGCTGTAGCTGAGGCCGGAGCCGTCGATCAAGCCGAAGCTGGCGCGAGTGAGGCCGGCTGCGACGAGGAAGCCGCCCACGACCTTCACGCCGGCTGCGGTCGAGCCTGCGGTGCCGAACGACTTGCCGAGCCCTTTGAGGAGCATCTCCGCGAAGAAGTTGTCGCTGGGTTTGTTCGTTGCGGCGAGGATCCGCGAGAGCTTCGCGGAGTACTCGGTGTACGACAGGTTGGCTCCCGCCGGCGTGGTCCCCACGATGGCCCCCCGCGTGACGTCGATGCCTGCGCTCTCGAGCATGCTCGTCAACTTGCGGACGGGCCACAGGGGCGGGTTGGAGACGGCGCCGCCCTGCGGGCCTGTGCCCTTGTTCAGCGACAGGGCCGACAGCGGCGTGCACTCGCTGCGCAGGTTGGCCGTCCACGACGGCACCGATCGCAGCGAGTCGAACCAGCTCTCGTCGCCGACGACCCGGCCGGCGATCTTCTTGACGCCGGCGTTCTTCAGCGCGGTCACGAAGTCGGCCAGGTTCGAGGTCGTGAAGTGCAGGACGTTCTGCATGTACCAGGGGGTGGACAACGTGGGATCGCCGTAGCCCTTGAGATACAGGCGGCCGTGGTAGACGCCGTCGGCATCGAGCGTGCCGTTGGTGTACAGCTCGGTCCTGAAACGGTAGTCGGCGCCCCAGAGGCCGAGGGCCGTCGTGGACGTGGCGAGCTTCTGGTTCGACGCCGGAGCCAGGCGCACGCCGGCGTTGCGCGCGAAGAGCACCTTCGAGGTGGACAGGTCGTAGACGCGCACGCCGCTCGCTCCGTTGAGAAAGCCGTTGCCGGCGAGGATCGCCGTGATGCGGGTCGAGAGGGTGGCGGCGGCGGTGGCCGGTACGGCCGTCGCCGCCGCCAGCGCGATGGCCAGGAAGACGACGAACAACCGCAAACGGGCGTGGCCTGCGAATCTCCCCATGGCTTCTCCTGTCCGGTCGGGTGCGACCTCGCGGCCGGGTCAAGTCACGCGCCGCTCACCTTACAGGCGGGTCGGGCAGGACTGCAAGAAGCGGCGGCTGGGGCTAGCGCCCCAGCCGCCGCCGCATAGTCACGATGGCGCCACCGTCGGCCTTGACCGTGAGGTCGTCCATGAGCGTCCGCATCAGGAACAGGCCACGACCCTGGACCTCCCACTGGTCGGGCGGCGCCGTGCGGTCGAGCAACCTTCCGTCGAAGCCGATGCCGTGATCGCGCACGACGAGGCGGACTTCTGAGTCTGTGACCGTAACCGCTACGCCGATGCTACACGTCGCGCCGCTGTAGCGGACCGAGTTCTTGCAGGCCTCCTGCAGGCAGAGCACGACGTCGTCGACGACGTCTGCGGCGATGCTGAACTCCGCCAGGTAGGTGCGCACGGCGTTTCGTGCCGGCGGAAGTGCTGCGGCCGAGGGGCTGACGGAGAGTCGGAGGGTACGGCCGGCGCGCGCGCCTCCGTCTGGTGCAGGGATGTTGGATGCCGCTGTCATGTGACTCGACTGGCCCCTCAGCGCGGTTCCCGGCCTGTGCCCATCGCTCCGCTCGTCTGCAAGCATCAGGGCATTCGTGCGTCTTGGCCGAAGTCCTGCGCACCGTCCGTCGGTCCGCGATGGATGGCGTGTCGCCGCGCACGGCGGTCGGGAGGTGGTGGGCCGCGTTGGGATCGAACCAACGACCTTGGGATTAAAAGTCCCCTGCTCTACCGACTGAGCTAGCGGCCCGGCGTCGCGGATTGTACCAAACCGGCCGCGCGGGGCGGGGCGCCGGGAAAGGCCACCGCACTCGGCGCCGCTGCCAATGCGTCTAGCCGGCCGTCCTCACCAGGGGCGCGGATCGGCGGGCAGCAACGAGAAGACGGCATGATCGCCCTCGTCGCCGGCGCGGCCGTGGTCGCGGCGGCGCACGCCTTCGCGGGTGAAACCGAGCCTGCGCGCGACGCCGCACGAGCCCTCGTTGCGCGTGTCGGCGAGGATCTGCACGCGGCCGAGGCCCAGCACGTCGAGCCCCCACTGTGCAACCAGGCGCGCCGCCGCCGTGGCGACGCCCCGGCGGCGCGCCCACGGCGCTACGTGATAGCCGATCTCGCCGACGCCCGCCCAGGCCTCTGGACAGTCAAGCCCGCAGCCGCCGAGCAGGCGGCCGTCGGCGGCGTCGGTGATGCAGTAGAACGCCTCGGAGGTCTCGCGCCAGCTCCGCTCGGTCCTTGCCAGGAACTCACGCCCGTCGTGGGCGGTGTACGGCTGCGGCAGCAGGTCGAGCCAGCGCTGCGTGTCAGGGTCATTGCAGGCTGCGACGAGATCGGCGAGATCGGCGGCACTGTAGGGCCGCAGCAGGACGCGGCCGTCGCCGAGCGGTGGCGGCGTTGGCGGCATCTCGGTCGCGGCCGCCGGGTAGTCGTTCCGTGCGGCGGCGAGGGCCGGCAAGAGGGTCTCGTCCGGGTCAGGCGCAGCGGTCCGGCCCTCGCCGCGCCACTCCTCACGCAGCAGCGAGTAGGCGACGCAATCGGTCCGGCCGGTTCCGAACGGCCGGTAGCTGCGCAGCATCGCCTCGGGCACGAAGCCGAGGGTGCGCGCGATACGTCGCGAGGCGTGGTTGGCCACCATCGTGCCGATCACCAGACGGCGAAGTTCGAGCGTCGCGAACGCCCACTCGACGGTCAGGGAGACCGCGGCGTGGGCGAGGCCGTGGCCGCGCCACTGGGGCAGAAGCCAATAGCCGAACTCTCCGGAGCGCGACGTCCGATCGACACGCAGCACCCCGAGCGCGCCGGCCGGCTCGTCCGAGCCGGCCGGCACCAGCGCCAGATGGAGCCAGCCGTCCTCTTCCCAGGCACGCGGCGCATCGACGATGAACTGGCGCGCCATCTCGGAGGTGTAGCCCGGGGGCATCATGCAGAAGCGCGCGATGTCGGGATCGACGGCGCCGGCCGCCATCACGGCGGCGTCCTCGACGCGCCAGGGTCGCAGCTCGACGACGTCGTCTTCGAGCAGCACGAACTCGTAGGGGGGCATCACCACGGCGGTGCTGCCGGCCGTGCTAGTGCAGGAAGTGGCGGCGGCGCGAGAAGACCATCGCCGCGCCCTTTGCGTCGCAGACCTTGACGGAGACGTCGTCGCGCTTGGAGCCGCCGGGCTGCATGAACGCCGTGACGCCGGCTTCGATGGCCAGCTCGACGGCGTCCGGGAACGGGAAGAAGGCGTCGGAGCCGATCACGGCGCCCTTGAGGTCGCCGTGCGCGCCTTCTCGATCGCGATCCGCGTCGAGTCGACGCGGCTCATCTGGCCGGCGCCGACACCGAGCGTGGCCAGGTCTCTGGCGATGACGATCGCGTTCGACTTGACGTGCTTGGCCACGCGGCTGCGCGAAGATGCAGGTCGCCCCACTCGGCCTCGGTCGGGTGCCGCTTGCTCACGACCTCCATGTCGTCGCGGTCCTCGAGGTCGTCGTCCTTGTCCTGCACGAGCACGCCGCCGAGCACGCGCTTGTAGTCCATCTCGCCGGGGTTGACCTTGCGGCGCTCGTTGTCGACGAGGACGCGGATGTCGGCCTTGCGGGTCAGGATCTCGAGGGCCTCGTCGTCGTAAGCCGGGGGCGAAGAGCACCTCGATGAACAGCTCTGACATGAGCGTCGCCGTCTCGACGTCGACCGAACGGTTCACGGCGATCACGGAGCCGAAGGCGGTCACCGGGTCGCACTCGAGCGCCTTCTGGTAGGCATGGGCGAGACTCTCGGCCAGCGCCGCGCCACAGGGATTGTTGTGCTTGACGATGACGCAGGCCGGCAGCGCGAACTCGGTGGCGAGCGAGCGCGCCGCGTGCAGGTCGTAGAGGTTGTTGAACGAGAGCTTCTTGCCGTGGAGCTGGGTGACGCGCGACAGCAGGTGGCGTCGCGCGCCGCTCTCGGCGTAGTAGGCGGCGCGCTGGTGCGGGTTCTCGCCGTAGCTGAGCTCCATCACCTTCTCGTAGTCGCGCAGGATGTGGCCGGGGAAGTCGCCTTCGGTCTCGGAGAACCAGTTGGCGATGACGAAGTCGTAGTGCGCGGTGCGGTGGAAGGCCTTGGTGGCCAGCCGGCGGCAGGTCTCGGCCGAGAGCTCGCCGTCGCTGCTGCGCAGCTCTTCGAGGACGGCCTCGTAGTCGTCGGGCTCGGTGACCACGGCGACGCCATCGTGGTTCTTGGCGGCGGCGCGGATCATGGTGGGTCCGCCGATGTCGATGTTCTCGATGATCGCCTGCGTCGGCGGTGCCGCGCTGCGACGGCGACCTCCTCGAAGGGGTAGAGGCTCACGACGACCATGTCGATGGGCTCGATGTCGTGCTCGGCGATGGTCTTCATGTGCTCGGGGTCGCTGCGCTTGGCGAGGATGCCGGCCTGGATGCGCGGGTGCATCGTCTTGACGCGTCCGTCCAGCATCTCGGGGAACCGCGTGACGTCGGAGACCTCGGTCACGGGGATGCCCAGGTCGGCGAGCATGCGGGCCGTGCCGCCCGTCGAGATGATCTCGACGCCCAGGTCGGTGAGGGCGCGGGCGAACTCTCGAGACCGGCTTTGTTGAAGACGGAGATGAGAGCTCGCTTGACCTTCACTCGTGGGCTCCTTGCTCGGTTGACTGCGCCGCCAGTCTATAAGGAAGCGCGCCGCGGATTGAAGGCCCGCAGGCGGCGGGCGGACCTCAGCCGAGGCGGGCGACGCGCTCGCCGCGCACGCGTCGCGCGGGCGTAGGCGGACGCGTCGGCGAGCGCCGTCGCCCGCCTCGGCGAGCACGCCGACCTTGGGCAGGGCGACGGTCGGTCGGCGGGCCAGGCGCGGGCGGCCGTCGAGCGACGGCCGTCGCGGCCGCCCGCGCGCGAACGCCAGCGGCCAGCTCGAGCGTGGGCGTCGTGTCGGCGCTGGCGGCCGCGAACTCGGCCGCCGCCAGCGCGTAGCCGTTGCCGTTGAAGCTCAGCGCGACGCCGCCCGCACTCGCGCACGGCGGCGAACGGCGGCGCGTCGGTGATCGAGTCGCCCACGTACATCACGTCGGCCAGCGTCGAGCCCGTGCTCGGCGACGATCTCGCTCAGCGCGGCGAGCTTCATGCCGCCGCCGACGGGGCGCACCGCGGCGATCATCGTCGGCGCTGCGCCGGCCGTGCGCCCATCTCGTCCCAGAAGAGGCGGTCGAGCTCGGCGACGGCGGCGCGGTCGGCGGCCGACAGGTCGGCCGCCGAGCGCGCCGCCTCGGGGAGCTCGATGACCGGGCTGCGTCGAGCGATCGCCAGCGCGCTGTCGCGCAGCCAGTCGGCCTCGTCGCGCGGTGCAGGTGCCAGGCGTCGAGGCTCAGGCTCGGTGCAGCGGCAGTGCTCGAACGGGAAGCCGACGACGCCGGCACAGCGCGCGGATGTAGGGCGTGTACGAGGTCGAGATGATGAAGGTGGGCAGGAGCGGCGCGAGACGCGGCGCAGCAGCTCGCGGCGCCGGGCACGACAGGACGACGTTGTCGGCGCTGAACTGCTCGACGTCGTCGGTCGCTGACGCCGTAGGCGAGCAGGAACGGCGCGCATGCAGGCGCAGCGTGTCGCCGGCGTTGTAGCCGGGCCTGCGCACCACGTCGGCGAGGAAGTCGTCGTAGCGCGAGAGGCGGGCGAAGAACTCGGCGCCGTCGGGGATGAAGCGCGGCGGCGAGCTCCTGCGCGTTGTCGTTGCGGGAGAGCGGCCCCTCGCAGTCGGTGACGAAGATGCGGCGGCGCGGTCAGCTCGGGCTGCGCTGGCTCGTCCTCGCGCCTCGAGCTCGGCGCTCGACCGTCATCGCGTGAGGTCGAGCGGCAGCGCGCGCCGTCGTCACGCTCGACGACCGCGCCCTCGCGCGCGCACAGGTGCCGAGCGACGAACTGCCGCACCGTCTGGTAGAGCAGCGGGATCTCGCGCGCGCTCGCCGCGGCGGCGGATCGCGGCGAAGAGCGGCTCGGCCTCGCCCTCGGCGGCGGCGACGGCCGTCGAGGCCGAGCGCGTCGCGCTTCTGCCGGAACGCCTGCCAGAGCGCGGTCCCAGTCGCCGCCCGACGATGGGAAACGAGCCGAAGGCGACGACCGGCCCGCGGTCGAGCTCGGCGGTGACGAGGTGGATCATCGCGCCGGTCTCGTCGGCGCCGGCGGCGCAGCAGCTCCCAGATGACCTCCTGCCAGGTGCCCGGTCGGCCCGCCGGGCAGCGCCGGGTGCAGGTTGAGCATCGGCGTAGCGGCGCGCACATCGCGGGGCTGATGATGAGCATGTAGCCGGCCAGCACGAGCACGTCGAGCGTCGAGGGCTCGAGCAGCTCGCATGACCTCGTCGTGGAAGTGCCTCGCGCCAGGCCTCGCGGACCGCGCGGCTGGGCCGGCCGCGCGAGGTCGTCGCGCCGTTCCGCCAGCGCCGCCAGCTCGCGGCGCTCGACAGCGTGGCGACGTCGAGGCCGAGGTCGCGGCGACGAGGTCGAGGAAGCGGTCGCTCTCGGCGCTCTCGCCGCGGCTCGCGGTCGCAGAACACGACGGCGATGTCGAGCGGCGAGCTCGTCGCGCTCGGCGCGGCGCGACGACGTCGGCGAGCAGGTCGCCGCGCGGCCGCGTCGCGGCCGGTCGAGAGCCAGCCGATCCTCACGGGCGTCCGCCGACCGCCTCGCTGCCGCGCCATCGTCGCCGCGCTCCTCGGCGACGCGCTCGCGCCAGGCTGCGGCGTCGGGGTAGGTGCTGCGGCCGACGCCGGCGATGCCGCGCGAGGCGCGCCCAGGCGGCCAGGCGGCCGGCCGCCTCGAGGCCGAGGCCCTCGAGCAGGCCGCCGATGAAGCCGGCCGCGAACAGGTCGCCGGCGCCGGTGACGTCGACGACCTCGGCCGGGTGCGGCGGCACGTACAGGTCGAGCCGCCGGCCGATGAGGCGCGCGCCGCGGCCGCCCATCTTGCAGACGACGAGGCCGACGCCGACGTTGAGCAGGAAGCTCGATCGCCTCGTCGAGCGGGCATGCCGCAGAGAGCTCGAGCTCGCGTCTCGGTGGCGAACAGGAAGGAGGCGCGCTTGAGGAACGGGATGAAGCGCTTGACGCCGCGGCGGGCGTAGATCTCGCCGGGGTCGAAGGCGACCTCGACGTCGTCGGGCAGCCGCTCGAGCAGGCGCGAGCTGCGTCTCGAGCGGCCGCTCGCCGACGAACGACGAGAAGTAGGCGTAGCGGGTGCGCGGCAGGCGGCGCGGCAGGTCGGCCGGCGAGAACTCGTCGTTGGCCGCCGGCCAGACCAGGTTGCGACGCTCGCCGCGCGTCGTCGAGCAGGACGTAGACGCGGCCCGATCTCGCCGTCGCGGGCGACGTAGCGCGCCGTCGCACGGCGCGAGCTCGGCGAGCAGGAAGCGCCGTCGTCGTCGCTGCCGACGCGGCCCAGCATGGCGGCGCTGAAGCCCAGGCGGGCGAGGGCGTAGACGGTGTTGGCCGCCTGTCCGCCGCCGCTGCGCGTCGGCTCGATCGGCGGCCAGCGCCTCGTCGACGCTCGCCCGCAGCTCTCGGTGAGCGCCAGCTCGGAGCCGGCGCGGCGGCAGCTCGCCGCCACAGCGGGAAGTCGGCCGGCAGCCGGTAGATGAGGTCGAGATTGAGGGCGCCGCAGCCGATCAGGTCGACGGCCTCACAGCGCGAGCTCCCCTGGTAGCGCACCGACGGGCGCCGCTCGCCGCGCGCGACGACCTCGCCGACGACGCGCGCCGCGAGGCCCGGCCGCGCGCGATGACGTCGCGAGCGCCTTGGGCAGCTCGTCGGCCGGCAGGGCCAGCGACCATGCCGATGCCGCAGTTGAAGGTGTCGAGCATCTCGTCGTCGGCGCACGCCGAGCCTCGTGCAGCCAGGCGAACACCGCCGGCGGGCGTCCAGGCGCTCGAGGTCGAGCACGGCCGCCAGCGTCGTCGGGCAGGGCGCGGCCGACGTTGTCGGGGAAGCCGCCGCCGGTGATGTGCGCGGCGGCGTGCACGTCGCAGGCGTGACCGAGGTCGTGCAGCACGGGGCTGTAGATGGTCGTCGGCGTGAGCAGCACCTCGCCCACGCGTGGCCGCTCGCGATCGCCGGGGAACGGGTCGCCGCAGGTCGATGCGCGCGCTCGCGCAGCAGCGCGCGCACCAGGCGAGAAGCCGTTGGAGTGCAGGCCGCTCGAGGCGATGCCGAGCGAGCGCGTCGCCGGCTGCGACCTTGCCGGCCCCCACAGCTCGTCGCGCTCGGCGATGCCGACGGCGAAGCCGGCCATGTCGAAGTCGTCGTCGTCCTTGAAGTGGCCCGGGATGCTCGGCGGTCTCGCCGCCGAGCAGCACGCACTGCGCGCGCAGGCAGCCTTCGTCGACGCCGGCGACGATGCTCGGCCACCTGCTCGGGCTCGACCTTGCCGACCACGAGGTAGTCGAGGAAGAAGAGCGGCACGGCGCCGCAGGCCGAGACGTCGTTGACGCTCATCGCCACGACGTCGATGCCGACCGTGTCGTAGACGGCCCATCTCCTTGGCGATCATGATCTTGGTGCCGACGCCGTCGGTGCCGGCCACCAGCACGGCGTCCTTGAGCGGCGGCATGCGCATGACGCCGCCGAAGCCGCCGATGCCCTCGAGCACGAGCGGGTGCTGGTGGACTTGCAGGCGCTCCTTGAGCAGCCGCACGGCTTCGTTGCCGGCCGCGACGTCGACGCCGGAATCCTTGTACGTGAACTCCCTGCCGTCGGTCATGACCCTCCTGGTGTGGCTGCGGCCCGCTCTCTGCCTCTGTATTCTATGGCACAGACATGACGGCGGCGCGCGACACGATGAGGATAGAGGACGTCGAGTTCACCGTGCGACGCAGCGACCGCCGGCGTACCATCGGCATCACTGTCCCACGCGAGGGGCCGCCCGCGCTGGCCGTGCCTACCCGCTGCCGGCCCTCCACGATCGAACGGGCCGTGCGTGCCCCGGCTGGCGTGGGTGCGGCGGAAGCTGGGGGAGCGCGGTGCGCTCCCCCAGCTTCCGCCGCCGCGCCGCTACGAGACCGGCGAGCGGTTCCCGCACCTCGGCCGGGAGCACGTGCTGGTGCTGCTCGACGAGGAGCCGCGGCAGCTCGACCTGTTCGTCGCGCCGACCGTCCGCGAGGACGCGAGGCTGCGGCTGCGCGACGGGCGCTTCGAGCTGCCGCGCTCGCTGGCGGCGCAGGGGCGCGAGGAGTTCGACCGCTGGTACCGGCGGCGCGCCGCCGACGTCCTGAACGAGCGCGTCGCCCACTTCGCCCCGCTCGTCGGCGTCGCGCCGCCGACCGTCGCGATCAAGGACATGCGCAGCCGCTGGGGTACGTGCCCAGGCGCAGATGACAGGCTGTCAGTCGATCCGACTGCGGCCCTTCGTCCGGCACTCGTCCTCTGCGAGGTACAGACCGGCCTCGCGCGTCGTGCCGTCCGACGAGCGCGCCGCACTGCTGCGGGCCGACGATGGAGATGTCCACGATGGCCTGCGGTACCTTGGCGATCGCGCGTTCGGCGGCGTCCGTGCCGGACGTACCGCCTACGCTAAGGGTCGAGATGCGGGGCAGCCCGAGGAGCTGGCGAAGGCGAGGCAGCTGGGCGCTTCGCTCTAGCGCGTCGCCAGGCAGCGCGGCGAGCACGGACGGTGCGGCCCGGCCGGCCACGGGCGCGGCCCTACGGATGCGCAGTTGCTCGCCGCTCGTTCTCGAAGCGCATCTTGCACATGGCCAGCTCTTCGGGCACCGCGATGGGGTAGTCGCCGTCGAAGCAGGCGCGGCAGAACTGCGACGCGCGGCAGGCCGGTGCTGCCTGCAGGCCGTCGAGGGTGAGGTAGTGCAGCGAGGTGGCGCCGACGTGGGCGCGGATCTCTTCGACGCTCTTGCTGGCGGCGATCAGCTCGGCGCGGGTGGCCATGTCGATGCCGTAGAAGCAGGGGAACCTGATCGGCGGCGAGCTGATGCGCAGGTGCACCTCTTGGCGCCGGCGCCGTAGAGCATCTCGACCAGCTTGCCGGTGGTGTTGCCGCGCACGATCGAGTCGTCGACCACGACCAGCCGCTTGCCCTCGATGACGGCGCGGAGGGGGTTGAGCTTCATGCGGATGCCGAGCTCGCGCAGGTGCTCGTCGGGCTGGATGAAGGTGCGGTAGACGTAGCGGTTCTTGATGCAGGCCCTCGGTGTAGGGGATGCCGCTCTCGCGCGAGTAGCCGATGGCCGCCGGGATGCCGGTGTCGGGCACCGGGATGACGAGGTCGGCCTCGACCGGCGCCTCCCGGGCGAGGTGGCGGCCCATCTCGAGGCGGCAGTCGGCGAGCGTGCGGCCGTAGAGCCGCGAGTCGGGGCGCGCGAAGTAGATGAACTCGAAGATGCACATCGCCGGGCGCGCCCCGGGCAGCTCGACGCGCTCGCTGCGCAGCTGCCGTCGCCGTCGACGATGACGATCTCGCCCGGCTCGATCTCGCGCACGAACTCGGCGCCGATGATGTCGAGGGCGCAGGTCTCGCTGGCGATCACCGCGTTGCCCTCGAAGTCGCCCAGGCAGAGCGGCCGCACGCCGTAGGGGTCGCGAAAGCCGACGAGCGTCTCGCCGTGAGCACCGTGGCCGAGAAGGCGCCGCGGATCTTGCTCGACGGCCTCGCGCACCGCGCCGCAGCAGGTCGCCGTCGGCCTGGTGGGCGATGAGCGCCGTGATGACCTCGGTGTCGGTGGCCGAGCTGAAGTGGACGCCCTGCGCCGACGCAGCTCGTCGCGCAGCTCGGTGGTGTTGACGAGGTTGCCGTTGTGGCCGAGGGCGATGGTGTGCCGTTGCGCGGCGCGGACGAGCGGCTGCGAGTTCTGCCACGCGGTCGGCGCCGGTCGTCGAGTAGCGCACGTGGCCGATGGCGTGCGTGCCGCGTCAGGCCGGCGAGGGTCTTCTCGTCGAAGACCTGGGAGACGAGGCCCATCTCCTTGACGACGGTGATCTGGCCGTCGTCGGCGACGGCGATGCCGGCGCTCTCCTGGCCGCGGTGCTGCAGGGCGTAGAGGCCGAAGTAGGTGAGGCGCGCGACGTCGTGCCCCGGCGCGAAGATGCCGAAGACGCCGCAGCTGTCGCGGAAATGATCGTCGTACATGGCGGGATTCAGGCTCAGGCGAGCCGGTCGGGCAGTGATTCGTAGGCGCGGTGCAGCTCGGCGACCGGCAGGTCGACCAGCGTGTCGTGACCCATGCGTCGACGCGTCAGCACGGTCCCGCCGACACCGCGCCCAGCACGGTGACCGGCGATGTGGGCGGCGCGGCGAGGCTCTGCAGCCGGTCGAGGCCGCCGGCGCGACGGTGACGACGACGCGCGACGGGCCCTCGCCGAACAGCGTCGACGTCGGCGCGCAGCGCGCTCGCGGAGACGGTGAGGTCGGCGCCGACGGACGGCGGCGGAGCCGCCGTCAGCGCGCCGCCGCTCGACGCCGCTGGCGACGCAGCACTCGGCGAGGGCGACCGCGAGGCCGCCTTCGGCGCAGTCGTGGGCGCTCTTGACGAGGCCCGCCGGCGATGGCCTCGCGCAGCGACGCGCTGCAGCTCACTCTCGAGCGCCAGGTCGACGTCGGGGATGCGGCCCTCGACCCGGCCGAAGAGGCACCTTCTGGTACTCGGAGCCGTCGATCGCGGCGCCGTCTGGCGGGCCGAGCAGCAAGATGACGTCGCCCTCGTCCTTGAAGCGCGCGTCGACGTGCATGCGCGACGTCGTCGATAGACGCCCAGCATGCCGACCATCGGCGTGGGGTAGATGGCGTTGCCGAAGCTCTCGTTGTAGAAGCTCACGTTGCCGCTGACGACCGGCGTCTCGAGCGCCTCGCAGGCCTCGGCCATGCCCTCGACGGCCTGCTCGAAGGTCCAGTAGATCTCGCCCTTCTCGGGGTTGCCGAAGTTGAGGCAGTCGGTGACGGCGACGGGCAGCGCGCCGGCGCAGCTGCAGGTTGCGCGCCGCCTCGGCGACGGCCGCCTTGGCGCCGCGGTACGGGTCGAGGTAGCAGTGGCGGCCGTTGCAGTCGTTGACGAAGGCGATGCCGCGCCGCGTGCCCTTGATGCGCAGCACGGCGGCGTCGGAGCCGGGGATCTGCACGGTGTTGGCCTGCACGATGTAGTCGTACTGCTCGTAGGCCCAGCGCTTGCTGGCGATGTTGGGCGCGGCGAGCAGCTCGAGCAGCGCCGCGCCCAGGTCGGCCGGCGCCGGGTAGGCGCCGTCGGTCACCGCGACCGGCTCGTCGACCAGGTAGTCGGGCTTGACCGACGGCGTGCGGATGACCGGCGCCTCGTCGGCCAGGCGCCGCGCCGGGATGTCGGCGACGCGCTCGCCGTGCCAGTAGATGCGCAGCATCTTCGAGTCGGTGACCTCGCCGATGACCGTGCAGTCGAGGTCCCAGCGGTCGCAGACCTCGCGCACGTCGGCCAGCCGGGCCGGCTCGACGATGCCAGCATGCGCTCCTGGCTCTCGCAGATCATGATCTCCCAGGGCTCCATGTCGGCCTCGCGCAGCGGCACGCGGTCGGCGTGGATGTCGAGCCCGACCATGCCCTTGCTGGCCATCTCCGACGACGAGCTGGTGAGCCCGGCGGCGCCCAGGTCCTGCATGCTCACGACGAGCTTGCGGTGCAGCAGCTCGAGGCAGGCCTCGATGAGCTTCTTCTCGGTGAACGGGTCGCCGACCTGGACCGATGGGCCGCTTCTCTTCGAGCGTCTCGTCGAACTCCTGGCTGGCCAGCACCGAGGCGCCGCCGATGCCGTCGCGGCCCGTCTTGGAGCCGATCAGCACGACGTGGTTGCCGAGGCCGCTGGCGATGGCGCGCACGATCTGGTCGGTGCGCAGCAGGCCGGCGCACATGGCGTTGACCAGGCAGTTGCCGTCGTAGCTCTTCTCGAAGTAGACCTCGCCGCCCACGGTGGGGATGCCGAGGCAGTTGCCGTAGAAGCCGATGCCGCCGACGACGCCCTCGAACAGGAAGCGCTGGCGGGCGTTCTCGTCGCCCTCGAGCTCGCCGAAGCGCAGCGAGTCGAGGCTGACGCAGGGCCGCGCGCCCATGGTGAAGATGTCGCGCACGATGCCGCCGACGCCGGTGGCCGCGCCCTGGAACGGCTCGACGGCCGACGGGTGGTTGTGGCTCTCGACCTTCATCGCCACGGCCCAGCCGTCGCCGACGTCGATGATGCCGGCGTTCTCGCCGGGGCCCTGCAGGATGCGCGGGCCGCTGGTCGGGAAGCGCCCGAGGATCGGCCGCGAGTGCTTGTAGCTGCAGTGCTCGCTCCACATGAGCGAGTAGATGGCGAGCTCGACGTACGTCGGCTCGCCCCCCTGGATCTCGCAGATGTGGGCGTACTCGTCGGGCGTGAGGCCGAGCTTGACGGCGGCCTCGACGGTCGGCTGCTGCTGGCGCCGTCGCACGGCGGCGCTCACGGCCGGCTCAGCGCACCCCGCTCGCGCACGCGTCGTCGATCATGGACTGGAAGAAGACGCGCCCGTCGGCGCCGCCGGCGAGCGGCCGCCTCGACCGAGTTCTCGGGGTGCGGCATCATGCCGAACACGTTGAAGTCTCGTTGCAGACGCCGGCGATGTCGTCGAGCGGCGCCGTTCGGGCTCGAGCCGCGTCGCGCTCGCTCGCTGCCGTCGGGCTCGCAGTAGCGCAGCACGATCTGGCCGTTGTCGCGCATGTGCTCCAGCGTGTCGGGGTCGACCCGGTAGTTGCCCTCGTTGTGCTTGACGACGATGCGCAGCACGTCGCCCGCGCTGCGGCGCGCTGGTGAACGGCGTGGCGGCGTTCTCGACGCGCAGGTTGACGTAGCGGCAGACGAACTTGAGGCCGGTGTTGCGGATCAGCACGCCGGGCAGCAGGCCGGCCTCGCAGAGGATCTGAAAGCCGTTGCAGATGCCCATCACGAGGCCGCCGGCCGCGGCGAACTCGGCGATCGACTGCATGATGGGGCTGAAGCGCGCGATGGCGCCGCAGCGCAGGTAGTCGCCGTAGCAGAAGCCGCCCGGCAGGACGATCGGCGTCGACGCCCTGGAGGTCGGTGTCCTTGTGCCAGAGGTAGACGGGCTCGGCGCCGGGGAAGGTGCGTGACGGCGTGGTGGGAGTCGGCGTCGGTGTTGGAGCCGGGGAAGACGACGACGCCGAAGCGCACCGGGCGTACGCGGTCGCGGCGCTCACGTCAGGGCTGTGGTCGTGCGGGTGTCGGCGCTGGGCTGAGCGTGACGGCGCGGGCTCACTGCTGTCGTCGACGGCGAAGGTGAAGTCCTCGATGATGGGGTTGGCGAGCAGCTTGCGGCACATCTCGTCGACCTCGGCGCGCGCCTGCTCGGCGGCGTGCCGTCGGGCACGCTGAGCTGCAGCTCGATGAACTTGCCGATGCGCACGCCGCTGACGCCCGTCGAAACCGAGCGCCGGCAGCGCTCGCTCGACGGTCACGCCCTGCGGGATCGAGGATGCCTTTCTTGGGGGTGATGTAGACGCGGACGTTCATCGCTGCTCACGCCTCTACGGTATCGGACGGGACGGCGGAGTCCAACGAAAATGACTCTGAAGTTGACGTCGGGCGGGGCGGGGTGAGGGTCGTCCGACCCTCACCCCGCCCCTGCGCGGTCAGCCGGCAGCCGGCGCCGCCACGCCGAGATGTCGAGGATGAACTCGACGGTGCGGCGGTCGTAGTCGAGGCGGTGCTCGAGGCCGCTGATCTCGTGTCCCTCGTCCGGGTAGACGATCGCTCGCACAGCGCACCGCGGCGCGTGAGCTCCTCGACCACCGTCGGCGATCTGGCGCGGGGGGCAGCGCGGGTCGCGCTCGGCCGCCAGCAGCAGCACCGGCGCCTGATGCGGTCGAGGTGGTTGATCGGGCGAGTAGTAGACGAGCCGGGCGCGGTCGCTCTCGAGGTCGCCGACGTTCTCGTGGTCCCACCAGCGCAGGTCGTCGCGCACGGCCGGGTCGAGCTGCGCGTCGATGTGGTCGAAGAACGGCACGCCGGCGACGCCGCAGGCCCACAGCTCCGGGAACTGCGTCAGCATCGGCCATGGTCAGGTAGCCGCCGTGGCTGCGGCCGGTGACCGCGATGCGGTCCGGGTCGCAGCCCTGCTCGACCAGGAAGTCGGCGGCGCGCGGCGCAGTCCTGCACCTCGCCCTGGCCGATCAGCCAGCGGTTGGCGAGCTGCCAGCGGCGCGCCGTAGCCGTCGCTGCCGCGGTAGTTGGGGTGCACGACCGTGCAGCCGGCGGCCAGGAAGGCCTGGCGCAGCGGGTCCCACTCGTTGGAGTGGTGCCAGGTGGGGCCGCCGTGGATGATGACGACGCCGGCCCCGTTCGGCTCGTGCGGTTCGGCGAGCAGGCCGGGCACCTCGGCGAGGTGGTCGCGGCTGGTGCCAGACGCCGGGCCGCCGACGACGAAGGGGTGCTCTGCGAGGTCGTCGGGCAGCGACCGTCGGTGAGTCGGTCGACGCGCGCCGTCGCGAGCTCGATGCGGAACAGGTCGGTGGGACTGCCCGGGCCGCTCAGGCGACGATCACGGCGCGCGCCGTCCGGCGTGAAGCCGGGCGGGTAGTGGTTGCCGGGGCCGACGTTGAGGCAGACGCGGCTCTGCCGGAGCCAGGTCGAGCAGCCAGAGCGAGGTCTCGGCGCCCTTCGTCGACGAGAACAGCGAGCGCGCGGCCGTCGGGCGACCAGACGGGGCCGTGGGCGTCGCCGTCGCCGTCCCAGACCCAGGTGACCGTGCCGCCGCTCGACGTCGTAGATGCCGATGGCCGCGTGGTCGACGGGGCCCCCGCGGAAGGCGACGGCGGCCGTCGGGCGACCAGGCCGGGTGGCGGGCGAGCAAGCGGGTCGTCGCCGCCGATCGACGCGCAGTCCCCGCTCGTCGGCGTGCGCGATGAAGACGGCGGAGTCCTGACCGTGGGTGCTCGGATGGAAGGCGACCTGCGGCCCGTCGGGCGACCAGATCGGCGAGCCGTCGTTGAACCAGTGGTCTGTGAGCGGCGAGATGGCGGCGCCGCCCGGGCTGGGTTCGGCCGGCATGACCGCCGCGGCGTAGCTGGGTCCCATGTCGACCGACAGGGCGATGCGCGATCCGTCCGGCGAGAGGTCGAAGTCGGGCGCGGGGGCGAGGTCGGGCGTGTCGGGCAGCAGGTTGACGAGCGCGCCGCTGTCGAGCTCGCAGCGGTAGATGTCGAAGCACTCCGAGCCGTGGTCGTCGCGCGCGAAGTAGAGGAAGCGACCGTCCGGCCGAGAACTGCGGGCAGATGCAGGGATCGTCGAACTGCTCGATGCGGCGCGGCTGCGCGGCTCGCCGTCGCCCGCAGCGCCCGCAGGTAGATCTGCCAGTCGCCACCCTTGCGCCACGTGAACGCGAGCGTCGTGCCGTCGGGCGAGATCGCGTGGCGATGTTCACCTGCGGTCTCGGGCACGGCCGCGAGCCGCTCTATCAAGGAATCCTTCATGTCGTCCCCCCGTCGTGGGCTGGAGCGGCCCGTCGCCGGTGTGAGGATGGGCGGGCAGCAGAGCGTCTGCGCCTACGATATCGAGTCACGGCCGGGCGGCGCTACTGCCGATACACCTCGCGGCGACAACGCTCCTCCCGTGGGCGGATGACGATCGGGTCGCGGGCCGCGCGAGTTCACGATCACGCTCCACCCCTGGGCTGACGACGGGCGGCACGCCGGGGAGTACTGTGGGGACCGCCAAGACACTGAAGGCAGGCGGTCCCTGCGCCACTCCCCGGCGCGCCGCCCGCTCGTCAAGGATCACGGCACTCCCCGCCCGGCCCGGCCGCAGCCCGATGAATCCTCGCGCGCACCACACGGCGCGATCTCTCTCCTGCACCGATGAGCCCCCATCCCACCCCCCGCACAGGGCCGGCGTCCGAACTCCCCCGGGACGCCGGCCCACCTCCAAAGACCCGCCCGTCAGGTTTGGCGAAGAATCCTGCGTGGCGAGCGAGGGCGCGGTGGGCGATAATCGAGCCGCCACCGGCCCAAAGGAGCCTCAGCATGTCCGTCGATCAGACCATCGTCCGACCGCCCCTCGCGCCCCTGAAGCGCGACTTCATGCCGCACTGGCACACGCCCGCTCAGCTCGACCTGCTGAAGCGGGCCACCCTCGACATCCTCGAGACCGTCGGGCGTGAAGTTCCCGTCCGCCAGGGCGCTCGAGATCCTCGCCGAGCCATGGTGCCCGGTCGATCGCGACCGGCAGGTCGTGCGCTTCCCGCCCGACCTCGTGCTCGCGGCGATGGCGACGTGCGCCGCGCTACTTCGACCTCGGCGCCCGCGACGCCGGCTGCGACCTGCAGCATCGCCGACGACACCACCTACTGCACCACCGACGGCTGCGGCGTCGAGATCGTCGACTTCGGACACGGGCGAGCAGCGCGCCGTCGACCAAGGCCGACCTCGCGCGCGTCACGCGCATGCACCGACTACCTCGTCGTCGATCGCGTTCTGGTGGCCGACGGTCTCGGCCGGCGACTGTGGCGAGACCGCGCAGCTGCACGAGCTCGACGCCGGCTTGAACAACACCGTCAAGCACCTGCAGGGCATGGTGCAGGGCGAGCGCGAGGCGCGCTACGCGGTCGAGATGGCGACGGTGATCGCCGGCAGCGCCGAGGAGCTGCGCCGCCGCCCGGTGCTGAGCGACCTCATCGGCACGATCTCGCCGCTCGTGCAGGACAAAGACGGCATCGAGGCGGCGCTCGTGTTCGCCGAGGCCGGCGTGCCGGTCACGTTCGTCACCATGCCGACGCTGGGGACGACGGCGCCGGCGACGCAGGGCCGGCGCGTTCGCCGTAGGCGCCGCCGAGCTGGTCAGCGCGACCGTACTGGTGCAGCTCGCCTTCCCGGGCGCGCCGGTGGCCCACTCGATCATGCAGAGCTACGCCGACCCGCGCACCGGCGGCTTCGTGAGCTTCCCGCTCGACGGACGCTGCCGGTTCCTGGCCACCGAGCTCGCCCATCACTGGGGCGTGCCGTCCGAGGCGGCCTGCTGCGGCACCGACTCCAAGGAGTCGGGCACCTGGCAGGCCGCCGTCGAAGACGGCATGGACCTCGCGCCAGTTCGCCTGGGAGGGCAGCGACCTGGTGCCGAGCATCGGCCTGATCGACGTCTACACGCGTCTTCACGCCCGAGGAGCTCATCCTCGGCGACGACATCTACCACCGCGCCCGCTACTCGATCATCGACATCGACTTCGGCGACGAGGCGCTGGCGCTCGACGCCGATCGCCGCCGTCGGCCCGGGCGGCCACTTCCTCGGCCAGAGGCACACGCGCACGCACCTGCGCCGCGTCGTTCGTGCCGGCGATCACGCATCAGCCGGGCCCGACCGGCGGCTTCCGCGATCCGCTCGAGGTGGCCCGCGAGCGCGCCGCCTGGATCGATGCGAACTACCAGCCCGAGCCGCTCGACGACGACCAAGGCGGCCGAGCTGACCCGCATCCTGGCGGCGGCCGACGCCGAGTTGCGCTAGGACGGCCCGAGCGAGGCCGGACTGTCTACGGCGTGATGATGACCGGCATGCCGACCGTCACCCACTCGTAGAGCTGCTCGACGTCCGACTCGTACATGCGGATGCAGCCGTGCGAGGCGTAGGTGCCGATGGAACCGTTCTCGGACGGCGGGACGCCGTGGATGCCGACGCCCGGAGAAGCTCGGTGCCGATCCAGCGCATGCCGACCGGGTTGTTCGGGCCCGGCGCGACGGGCTTCGCGCCTGCCGCCCAGGGTGAGTCGGGCGGCGTCCAGGTCGGGTTCTTGGTCATCCAGACCACGTAGAAGGTGCCGTTGGGCGTCGGGTAGGCGGGTTGCCCGGTCGCCACTGTGTACGTCTTCTTGAGCTTGCCGTCGAGGTAGAAGTAGAGCCGGTGCTCTGACTGGTGGATGACGATGCGGCCGGTGAGGCCGCCGAGCATCATCGGCCCGACGATCCCGTCGACCGCGATGCCGAGCGTCTCCTGGAAGCGCTTGACCGCCTTGATCGTGGCCTTGTCGAACACGCCGCTGACGGGTCCGTGGTAGTAGCCCTGGTTGCGGAGCTTGATCTGCAGCTTCTTGACGTCGCGTCCGCGGGCGCCGTGCGATGAGTGTCGCCTTGCCCAGCTTCTCGGTGCTGTTGACCAGGAAGGTCGCTTGCTCCAGACGGTGACGTTGCCGCCGCTGTCGGTCGCGGTCACGACCAGCTTGTGCAGACCCTCGGGCAGCTTGTCGAACGGGATCTTGATCTGCTCGGAGGTCTTCTGCCGCAGGATGTACTGGCCGTCGAGTCGCAGCTTGACCACGGGCTTGCCGGCAGCGTCGGTAGCCAGCACGCTCGGCCTTCGGCACGTCGTCCTTCTCGACCTTCTCGATGCCGGTGACGACGAGCTCCGGCGGCGTCGCGTCGACGACGATGGCGCGGCGCGTACCGGTGCGGTTGCCGGCCGCGATCGACGGCCGTGACGTCGATGCGTGCCGGCCGTCGGCGAGCGGCAGGCTCACCGAGAAGGTGCCGGCGGCGTCGGCCGTGCCCGGCCGCTCTGGCACCGGCCGAGACCGTGACCGTGGCGCCCGGCTCGGTGGTGCCCGCGACGGCCAGGGGATGGGTGGTGACGACCGCATGCCGCTGCAGCGTGGGCAGGGCGATCGTGGGCGGCGACCGTGTCGACCGCGAACCGCCACGTCTTGGTGAGGCTGCGCAGCAGCAGGTTCGATGTGCGGGCGTGGATGCTCACGACGTGCTCTCCCTGGGCGAGCCGTCCGGTCGGGAAGTAGAGGTGCTGGGCGTCCGACCTGACGACAGGCGTGACGTCGCGGCCGTCGAGGCGCACGTCGAGGCCGCTCAGGCGCTCGGCGCCGGGGACCTGGATGCTGACCGTCAGCGAGTCACGGCTTTGCGACGAGCCGACGCCCGGGCTTACGGCCTCGATGCGCGGCGCCGTCGCGAACTCGAACGCGACGAACGCGGCGACCGCCACCAGGACGGCGATCACGAGGAACCAGTAGCGATGCTGCTGTACGAACGGGATGGAACGTACCTCGTGGCGGCGTGCCGGACACTGCAAGGATACAGGATTCCGCATGGGTGCGATAGCCGGGCCTGAAGCGTCGTGGACGGCGAGAGGGTATGCTGCCCTCGAGACCGAATCTGGAGCGACATGACGACGATTGACGACACGATGGGAAACACGATCTGAGGGCCCTGCTGGCGGAGGTCGCCGCGGGCCGCGTCAGCGTCGACGCGGCCGCCGGCGACCTCGAACGGCTCGGCATCACCTCGGTCGGCGACTTCGCGCGGCTCGACGCCGGGCGCGGCGCACGCACCGGGGTACCCGAGATCGTCTACGCGGCCGGCAAGACGATCGATCAGTTCGCCGCCATCGTGGCCGCCTTTCTCGCTGCGCCTCGAGTGTGGTCGCCAGCAAGGTGATCGCCCGAGCAGGCAGCGGCGGTGCCGCGCCGCACGGCGCCGAGACGGTCTACCACGAACGCTCCGCGCATGCTGGTCGTGCGGCGCGCGGACCACACGCCGCCGCCCCCGCGCGGCGTGGTCGGCGTGCTGGCCGCCGGCACGAGCGACGTGGGCATCGCCGACGAGGCGGCCGTCGGTGCCCGCGAGATGGGCGTCGAGGTCCTGACCGCCTACGACGTCGGCGTCGCCGGCGTCCACCGTCTCGTGGCGCCGTTGCGAGATCGATCGCCGCCGGCGCCGCCGCGCTCGTCGTCGCCGCCGGCATGGAGGGCGCGCTGCCCTCGGTCGTCTGCGGCCTCGTCGACGTGCCGGTCATCGGCCTGCCGGTGTCGACCGGCTACGGCCTCGGCGGCCGCGGCGAGGCCGCGCTGCTCGGCATGCTGCAGAGCTGCTCGCCGGGGCTCGCCGTAGTCAACATCGACAACGGCGTCGGGGCCGGCGTCACGGCGGCGCTCATCGCCCGGCGGGGCGCGCAGTGAAGCATCTCGCCCTGCTGTTGCGCGACCGCCGCGACGCAGCTTCACGCGGCCTGGATCGCTCGCTGAAGGGCAGTCGTCGGCGAGGAGTACCGCGACGTGCTCGAGAGCCCGCTTGGGGCGCAGGCTCGTGCGCCACGTCGTCGACGACCTGTGACGCTCTCGCAGGCCGAGGCCTACGAGGTGCCGGCGGTGATCAAGCGCATCGAAAGCGAAGCCGCCGCCGACGCGGCGCGGCGCGGCGCGCTCGGCTTCGACCTGATCGACGTCGTGCGCCGGTCTGCAGCAGGTGCGCGCCGCCGTATGGAAGGTCATCATCGACGCCCTCGTCGTCGGCGAGCTGCCCGCCTTCGGCGAGACCATGGACGAGATGAGCCAGGTCGACGCCTTCCTCGACCGCCTCGTCCGGGTCGAGGTGCGCGGGTATCTCGCCGGCCGTTCCGCGCCCGCGCGGACGGCGACTGACCCGCGCACATCCCGTCAGCGACAGCCGAGGAGGCGCTCGTCACATGCTCACCATGGCCCTTTTCTTCGGTGGCCGATCGGCCGAGCACGACGTCTCGCTGGTCTCGGCAGCTTCGCTTGCGGCGGCGCTCGATCCGGCGCGCTACGAGATCGTCCCCGTCGGCATCACGCGTGAGGGGCGCTGGCTGCTGCCCGACGATTTCGCGCAGGCCGTGCGCGACGGGCTCGAGGCTGTGCCCGCGCAGCCCGTCGCCCTCCTGCCCGACCCGACCCGCCCGGGACTCGTGGTCGGCGACGGCGAGCGCGTCATCGCGCTCGACGTCGCCTTTCCGATCCTGCATGGGCCGTTCGGTGAGGACGGCACGATCCAGGGGCTGTTCGAGCTGGCAGGCGTGCCGTACGCCGGGGCGGGCGTGGCCGCCAGCGCCGTCGGCATGGACAAGGAGCTCATGAAGGCCGTCTTCGCCGAGGCCGGCCTGCCCCAGGTCGACTATCTCGTGGTGCGCGACCGGGCCGGCGATGTCGACGGGGTCGTGGTCGACGTCGAGAGCGCCTTCGACTATCCGGTGTTCGTCAAGCCGGTGAACCTGGGCTCGAGCGTCGGCATCGCCAAGGCTCATGATCGCGACGAGCTGCGCGAGGCGCTCACGGTCGCCTTCGGCTTCGACCGCAAGGTGATCGTCGAGGCGTTCGTCGAGGCACGCGAGCTCGAATGCGGTGTCATCGGCAACGAGGTCCCCGAGGTCTCGCTGCCCGGCGAGGTCGCGCCCGCCAACGAGTTCTACGACTACGAGGCGAAGTACACCGAGGGCATGATGTCGTTCGCCATCCCCGCGCCTCTCGACGAGGCCCAGGCGGCCGAGGTGCGACGCGTCGCGGCGGCGGCCTATAGCGCCATCGACTGCTGCGGCTTCGCGCGCTGCGACTTCTTCCTGGAACGCGCCACGGGCCGTGTCCTGCTCAACGAGATCAACACCATCCCCGGCCTGACCGCCATGAGCGCGTTCCCGAAGGTCTGGGCGGCGAGCGGTCTGCCCTACCCCGCGCTCGCCGACCGTCTCGTCGAGCTCGCGCTCGAACGGCACGCGGCGCGGCGCGCCCTGCGCACATCGCGCGCCTGAGGATCGAGAGAAGAAAGGACCCGGCCAGACGAGGCCGCGCAGCCGGGCCGATCAGCCGCGTGTCAGGTGTTCGACTGGACGGAACTGGGGTGGAGGAGCCCCTTGAACCAGCTCCCCACGCCCCATGGCAGGCCCTGGAGATAGTGGAACAGGTACGTGTGCGGGGTGCGGCGAGCACCGACGCGGATAGTCGTGCTCTCGAGCCCAAGCGGCGAGGGCTGCACGCGGAAGCTGCTGGGGATCATTGTCGAGCCGTGCAGCTTGAGCAGGGTGTTGGCCTCATTGTAGGCGGCATTCGTGCTGCCGTTCTGCACGTAGACCGAGAGCGCCGAGTCGGCCGCGTCGATGGCGTTCTGACGGACTCCGAGATGGGCGAGCGTCACCGAGACGCCGTCGAAGACGATCACCGCGGCGACGACGAAGATCGCAAGGTAGAGCACCGATTCCCTGATCATGCCGTCTTGCCTGTGCAAGCGAGTGAGCTTCACGCTGCTCCTTCGGCCGTGGCCGGTCGTCGAGTCGAGATGGTGGTCGGTCCACTCGACGTATCGGCGCGATCCGATGCTGCCTGAAGCCATTTCTCGAGCGGGGTGATCGCCACCGTCGCGCGGGCGCTCTCACGGTCGACGCCGCACGAGCACCATCGCCACGTCGTCGGCCGGCGGCCGGCCGGCGAAGGCTGCGGCATCGGCGAGGAGGCGCTCGAGGAGCTCCGCGGCCGGCCGGCCGCGGAGCTCCTCGAGCGCCTCCTCGAGGCGCGCATCGATGTAGTACTCGCCGCGCCCGTCGCGCATGTCCGAGAGCCCATCGGTGTAGAGCAGCAGGGCGTCGCCCGGCTCAAGGTCGACGTAGTCGCTCGGCATCGGCTGGAGCTCGGCCTCTTCCGTGATGCCCAGCGCTGGGTTCGTGAACAGCAAGGGCTGCTCGACTGAGTCCCGTCGGAGCACGAACGGCGCAGGGTGGCCCGCGGTGGCGAGCGCGACCGATCCGTCTCTGGCGTTGATCGAGGCGATGCAGACGGTGACGAACTCGTCGCTTGCGCGAGGCGTCGCGAGCAGGGCGTTGCTTGCGTCGCGCAGCGCCTCACCGGGCAGCAGCGGCCAGCGCTGCACGGCGATCATGGCGCGGATCACGTACTTGGCGACGATGGCGCGCGCGGCGGCGGCGACTCCCTTGCCGGCGACGTCGCCGATGGTGACGACGAGCTGGGACAGCGGGCCGGGGCTGAAGAAGTCGACGAAATCGCCGCCGAACCCCTCGATCTCGTCAGGCCCGACAGGAGAGCGGCCGCGCCGGCGCCGCTCCGCGTCTGGTAGAGCACTCCGACCTCGAGGCCGGGCACGTCGGGAAGGTCGCCGGGACCGAGCAGATCCTTGAAGTCGCCGAGCAGGCGCTGCTCCGCGACGTGGCTGGCCGGGGCCTGAGTCCGGCCGCCGCTCACGATGCCCCCCGGCGCAGGGAGGCGAGACGGCTCGCAAGGCCCCGCCGGCGCCGGCGGCGCGCGTCGTCGCGCTCGGCGACCGCGACGGCCTCGCGCTGGGCGGCGTCCTCGCGCTCGTGCGGCAGCGCCGCGAGCGCGCCTCCGCCGGCGTGCCTGAGCGCGAGCGCAAGAAGGTGGTCGGTCAGCCAGGCGTTCTTCGGCAGCACCGGCCCGTGCAGGTAGGTCGCGAGCATCGTGCTCGGTCTGCGCGCCCTCGGTGCCGTCGCGGCCGTTGTTGCCGGACCCGAGCACGACACGGCCGAGCGGCGCGAGGCCGGGCCCGAGCGTGGTGCGCCCGCCGTGGTTCTCGAAGCCGGCCAGCAGGCGTGGGCCGCGGGACATGTCGTTGCCGCCGGTCACATCGACCTCGGCGACGACGTTGCCGATCAGCCGCCACTCGCCCGGCTTCGCCGCCAGCGTCTCGAGGTCGAGCAGTCCGAGACCGCGGAGCTCGCTGCCGTCGGCGGCGACGTAGCGCCGCCCGAGCAGCTGCAGGCCGGCGCAGACGGCGAAGACCACGCCGCCGCCGCCGGTCGACGCCCTGCAGCCAGGGTCGCAGCCGTCGCAGGTCGTCGGCGATGGCGTGCTGGACGCGGTCCTGGCCGCCGCCCATGAAGACGAGGTCGGCCGTGGCCGGCGGCTCGTCGCCGAGCTCGACCGCGTGCCAGCGGAGCGCGATGCTCGCGCAGCGCCGCGCGGCGCGTGAGGGCCGCGACGTTGCCGCGGTCTCCGTAGGTGTTCATCGTCGTCGGATAGAGATGGACGGCCTCGATCGCGCGCGGGCTCATTGGCTGCACGTCCTCCCAGCCCGCGAGCGACGCGGCGCACCTCTTTGAGGGCCGTGTAGGTCGGCAGGAGGTAGACGGCGTGGGCGCCGCGCTCGGCCGCGAGGCCGAGCGCGGCGCCCACGCCGTCTACGGTCGCGAGGTGCTCGTCGGCGACGCCGGCGTAGCTCGAGCCGCAGCGCCATCTCGTGCTTGCGCGTGCCGGCGTGATGACGAGGTCCGCGCCGGGCAGCAGCTCTTCCATGTCGACGTCCCAGATCCAGGAGATGTCGCGGCCGTCGGCGATGTTGTCGTTGAGCACGAAGACGAGCGCCTTGCCACCGGGCACGTCGCGCAACGGTGCGCAGGGTCTGGTTCATGCCGGCGGGGTTCTTCACGAGGTTGACGCTGCACCGAGGTCTCGCCGCGCCGCACGCAGCTCCAGCGGCCGAAGACCGGCTGGTAGGCCGGCGAGCGATCCGAGCGCCGGCGGCCGGCGCGACGCCGAGCCTGCCGGTCAGGACCAGCGCGCCGAGCTGCGTTGTAGACGTTGTGCAGGCCGGGCACGCGCAGGCGGAGTCGGAGGTGGCCGGCGTCGACGCCGAGCGCACCTCCGCCTCGACCCGGCCCTCGACGGTGCGCACATCGCGCGCCTCGACGTCGCGCGGCGGCCGGGCGAAGCCGCAGTGAGGGGCAGTCGTAGTCGCCGAGCTGCGAGAGCCAGCGCGACGAGTAGCGCAAGCATTGCCGCGCAGCGCGGGCACAGGGTCGACGTCGCTGACCTCGTGGTCGGCGGCGCCGTCGAGCACCTCGACGCCGAAGAAGACAGCCTCGCAGCCCGATTCGAGCGCGACGTGGGCGACGAGCGGGTCGTCGGCGTTGGCGA
Source organism: uncultured Actinomycetes bacterium (assembly GCA_963833555.1). Taxonomy (GTDB): domain Bacteria; phylum Actinomycetota; class Thermoleophilia; order UBA2241; family UBA2241; genus CAWHYB01. The sequence continues at coordinate 53,546 of CAWHYB010000003.1, forward strand.
CGAGGACGGTGCCGGTGCAGGTCGCGGAGCGAGCTCGAGCCAGCCTGTCGGCCAGTCGGTCGACCTCGCCGTAGCGGTCGAGCTGGTCACGGAAGAGGTTGGTGAGCACGATCGACACGCGGCGCGCCGAGCCGGCGCGAGCGCGCGACGGCACGATCGCCTCGTCGATCTCGAGCAGCGCGAACCGCGCGCCGCGGGTGTCGCGCGAACGCGGTGGCGATGCCCGAGAGCAGGTTGGCGCCCTCCGCGTTGTGGACGATGTCGCGGCCGGCGTCGGCGCAGCACGCGGGCGGCCATGTTGGCGGTCGTCGTCTTGCCGTTGGTGCCGGTGACGATGGCGAGCCCGTCGGAGAGCCGGCGGCGTGGCCGTGCAGGTAGCCGGGGAAGAGGAGGTTGGCGACCTTGCCCGGCAGGCTGCTCGCCTGGCCGGCGCCGGCGAGTCGTACAGCGGCGGCGACCGACCGCGCGGTGAGGCGGGGAAGCAGTTCCATGTCGCGGCTCATCTTACTCGACTGGTGCGCCGCATCCCGGCGGCGCACCCGCACCCGGGTGCGAGGTTACCCGTCGCGCCCGGCCAGCAGCGAGCTTAGGACGGCCTGCAGGACGAGCGCGACCATGCAGAGCAGCGCGGCGGTCGAGAAGGTCAGCCCCAAGCCGAGGACGAGCGCCGTGACGATCGCCGCCCACAGCAGCGTGTGGGGGACGAACTCGCGGAACAGCCGTCGCCGGAACCCCAGCCAGGCCAGCTGGCGGCCCATGAGCGAGCCGTGGCGGTCGTCGTCGAGGTAGCTCGTCTCGACTGTCCGCAGCCGCGGGGTGAGGTCGGCGCCCTCGTCGGAGAACAGCCGGCACTGGAGCTCGAGACCGAGGTTCTCGTTGAGGAGCGTGCGCCGGCCGCGTCCGAAGAAGGCGACGAGCGAGAGAAAGCGGTCGTCGCTGGCGAGCTCGGGATCGCGCACGGTGACGTCGAGAAAGAAGCGCCGCGCGCGGTGATCGTACTGCACGCGCGTCTGCCAGCGCTTGCGCGGGAAGAAATCGCGCAGGAACTTGTCGAGGTCCCCCGGCAACCCTTCGACGATCTGGTCGGCTCGCTCAGTCACGTCTCGATTGTACCCTTCGCGCGTCCGGTACACTTGGCTGCGTGTCCACCGCAACCGTCCTCTCCATCATCGGTAACCGCCCGCAGTACATCAAGGCGGCCGTCGTGTCGCGCAGCGTGCGCGCCGTGGCCGACGAGGTCCTGCTCGACACGGGCCAGCACTACGACTACGAGCTCGCCGGCGTCTTCTTCGACGAGCTCGATCTGCCGCGGCCCGACATCGAGCTGGGCGTCGGGTCCGACACTCACGCCCGCCAGACGGCGGCGATGCTCAAGGGCGTGGCCGAGGCCATCGCCGCCGTCTCGCCGCGGCTCGTGCTCGTCTACGGCGACACGAACTCCACCCTCGCGGGCGCGCTCGCGGCGGCCAAGCTCAACGTCCCGGTGGCGCACGTCGAGGCGGGCCTGCGTTCGTTCGACCGGCGCATGCCCGAAGAGGTCAACCGGGTGCTCACCGACCACCTCTCGAGCCTGCTGCTCTGCCCGACCGACACCGCCGTGCGCAACCTGGCGCGCGAAGGCATCGTCGCGGGCGTGGTCAACACCGGCGACGTCATGCTCGACCTGGCCACGGCGACCCTCACGGACGAGCGCGAAAGGGCGGTCCTGCTCCGCTTCGACGTCAAGCCCGGCGGCTACATCCTGGCGACTGCGCACAGGCAGTCCAACACCGACGACGTCGCCCACCTCGAGGCGATCCTCACCGCTCTTGGCGGCCGTACCGAGACCGTCGTCTTCCCGGCCCACCCTCGCACCGTGGCCAGTATCGACCGCAACGGGCTGGGCGATCTCGTCGCGCCCAACATCGTGCTGACCGGGCCGGTCGGCTACGTCGAGTCGCTCGCCCTCGTCAAGAACGCACGCGTGGTGGCCACCGACTCGGGCGGCATGCAGAAGGAGGCCTACTTCTTCGGCGTGCCCTGCGTGACGATGCGCGACACCAGCGAGTGGGTCGAGACGCTCGAGAGCGGCTGGAACGTGCTCGTCGGGGCCGACGCCGAGGCGCTCGCCGCGGCCCTGGCCGACCCGCCGCGGGGCGCGCAGCGCCCCGCGTTCTACGGCCAGGGCGACGCCGGCAAGCATGTCGCCATCGCGCTGCGGCAGTTCCTCGGCGGTGCGGTTTCCGACGAGGACCCTCGCTGAGGCTGCCGCGCTTCGATATGCTGTCGCTCAGCATGAGCATCCCCTTCCTCGAGATCGAAGCGTTGGGCAGTCCGCGCGAGATCGGCCGCCAGATCGGCGAGGCAGCGCGCGAGCTGATCGTGTCGGGCCTCGGCTTCTACGAAGAGCACCACCACGAGATGGCGCCGCTTACGTTCGCCGAGGCCGAAGAGGCGGCGCTCGTCTACCTGCCCTTCGCGCGCCGCGCTTTGCCGCGCGTCGTCGACGAGCTCGAGGGCATGGCCGAAGGCGCCGGACGTCTCTCTGAGCAGGCTGCTGGTGCCCAACCTCGGCGAGGAGCTGACCTGCAACGGCGACCCCGCCGCGGGCTGTCCCGCGCGGCCGCCGCTGCCGGCACGCGAGCACTGCACGAGTGTGGCGCTGGTGGCCGGCGACACGGTGCTGGTCGGCCACAACGAAGACTGGTTCGCCGGCGACGTCGGCAGCAACGTGCTGCTGCGCATGACCACCGATGACGGCACAGAGATCCTCGCGATGGGCGTGGCGGGCATGCTGCCCCCGACCGGCATGAACTCGCACGGGATCGCGACGGGGGGCAACACCGTCTATGCGAACGACCACCGCGTCGGCGTGCCCAACAACCTCGTCCGCAGGCACCTGCTCGAGGCGCGCTCGCTCGCCGATGCTCGCGAGCGCGCCCTCCTCGCCGGCCGCGCGCGCGGCTCGAACCACCTCTTCGCCGACGCCGGCGGAGCGCTGCTCGACATCGAGACCTCGGCGACCGGCAACGCCGAGGCCGCCGCGACCGACCTGCTGGTGCACACCAACCACTACGTCCTGCCGGGCATGGCGCGGTTCGAGGTCTCGACCTCGAAGGGCACGCGCCGCCGTCTGGCGCGGGCCACGCGACTGCTCGATGATGGCCTTGCCGCGCGGCGCCGCGCCTGCCGCGATCGCTCACGGACATCCTCAGCGACCACGACGGGCGCGACGAGGGTGTCTCCATCTGCTCGCACCCCGACATGTCGGCATCGCCCGGGGCACGCGAGATGACCACGGCGAGCATGATCTGGGATCTCGACGGAGCGGACCATGGCGGTCTGCGCCGGGCCGCCGTGCGAGAACGAGCGGCGCCTGTACAGGCTTCGCTGAGGCGCCGCGCCGCGCCCGGCGCCATGCGATACAATCTCTGACTCGGCAGCGGCACGGTCCGACCGACCGGTCCCAGGTCGCGGGCGGCCTGCCGTCCGGCTCATCCCCGACGAACGGGAGCGCGAGAGTGAAGATCGCAGTCATCGGCATGGGCTACGTCGGCCTGCCTCTCGCCGCCGTGTTCGCCACGGCGGGCGTCGAGGTCGTCGGCATCGAGAACGACCCCGAACGCTGCGCGCGCATCAACGCCGGCGAATCGTACATCGTCGACGTCGCGAGCGACGTCCTCAAGCCGCTCGTCGAGCAGGGGCTCATCACCGCCACGCCCGACTACGCCGCCACCGCATGACTGCGACGCCGACATCATCTGCCTGCCGACGCCGCTCAACGCGAACCGCGAGCCCGACCTGACGCTCGTCACCGAAGCCACGCGCCTGCTGGCCGGTCATCTCCAGCGCGGCCAGCTCGTGGTGCTCGAGAGCACGACCTACCCGGGCACCACGCGCGACGTGCTCGCCCCGATCCTCGAGGAAGGCTCCGGGCTGACCGCGGGCAGCGACTTCCACGTCGCCTTCTCGCCCGAACGCGTCGACCCGGGACGCACCGACTACACCACCAAGACGACGCCCAAGGTGGTCGGCGGTCTGACGCCGGCCTGCACGCAGAAGGTGCTCGAGGTCTACGGCCGGGCGATCGACACGCTGGTGCCGGTCGGCACGCCCGAGGTCGCCGAGATGACCAAGCTGCTCGAGAACATCTTCCGCAGCGTCAACATCGCCCTGGTCAACGAGCTCGCCATGCTCTGCGACCGCATGGACATCGACATCTGGGAGGTCATCGACGCCGCGGCCAGCAAGCCGTTCGGCTTCATGAAGTTCCAGCCGGGCCCCGGTCTCGGCGGCCACTGCATCCCGATCGACCCGTTCTATCTGTCCTGGAAGGCGCGCGAGGTCGACTTCTGGACCGAGTTCATCGAGCTCGCCGGCAAGGTCAACGAGAACATGCCGTACTTCTGCGTGGGCAAGGTCACCCGCGCGCTCAACTCGCACGGCAAGGCGCTCCAGGGCGCCAAGGTGCTCGTGCTCGGCGTGGCCTACAAGGCCGACATCGACGACCTGCGCGAGTCGCCGGCGCTCAAGATCATCCGTCAGCTCGACAAGGCCGGCGTGGCGGTCGACTATCACGATCCGTACGTGGCCGAGCTGCCGCAGCTACGCGATGCACTCGGTCGACCTGCACAAGGGCGCCGGCATCAGCGCCTACGACGTCGTGATCATCGTGACGGCGCACTCCGACGATCGACTACGCCGAGGTCGTCGAGAAGGCGCAGCTCGTCGTCGACCTGCGCAACGCCACCGCCGGGTCTCGGCGACGGCAAGGTCTGGAAGCTCTGAGGCGGCGGGCCGAAGGCCCGCCGCCGCGTCCGCTCGACCATCAGGAAGGTGACCACGTGACCGCTGAGCCCGTCCGCATCGGCGTCGTCGGCCTCAACTACTGGGGCCCCAACCTGGCCCGCAACGTCGACCGCCTGCCCGGCGCCGAGCTCGCCTGGTGCTGCGACCTCGACGACAAGGTGCTCGCCAAGGCCCGGGGCATGTTCCCCGACGCGCAGACGACCGCCGACCTCGACGACGTGCTCGCCGACGAGTCGGTGCGACGCCGTCATCGTGGCCACCTCGGTGCCGACGCACTACGCGCTCGGCAAGCGCGTGCTCGAGGCCGGCAAGCACGCCTTCATCGAGAAGCCCATGGCGCTCACGGCGGCCGACGCCGAAGACCTCGTCGCGACGGCCGCCGCGCAGCGGCCGGCAGCTCATGGTCGGCCACCTGCTCGAGTACCACCCCGCCGTGCGCAAGGTCAAGCAGCTGCTCGACGACGGCGAGCTCGGCCGGATCTTCTACGTCTACGCCAACCGGCTGAACCTGGGCAAGGTGCGGCCCGACGAGAACGCCCTGTGGAGCCTCGGGCCGCACGACATCTCGGTCATCAACTTCCTCACCGGCGAGGAGCCCGAGGAGGTCTCGGCGCGCGGCGAGTGCTACCTGCAGCCCGGCGTCGAGGACGTCGTCTTCGGCTACATCAGGTTCCCGTCGGGCATGATCGGCCACCTGCACGTGAGCTGGCTCGACCCGCACAAGACGCGCAAGATCACCGTCGTCGGCTCCGACAAGATGGTCGTCTTCGACGACATGGACGCCGACCGCAAGGTGACCGTCTACGACAAGGGCGCCGTGGTGCCCGCAGTACCAGTCCTACGGCGAGTACGTGACGCTGCGCTTCGGCGACATCCACATCCCGCGCATCGCCAACGACGAGCCGCTCAAGCTCGAGGTCGAGCACTTCGTCGAGTGCGTGCGCGACGACCGTCAGCCGCTGTCGCGACGGCCGCGACGGCCTCAACGTCGTGCGCGTGCTCGAGGCCATGGAGCGCTCGCTGCGCAACGGCGGCCAGCCGGTCAAGACGGCCGACCTGACGCTCGGCTAGGCCGACGGGCGGCGGCCGTGAGCGCTGCACCCCTCCGAGACTCGGCCACAACCTGCTGCTCGGCGACAACGTGGTCGTCGGCGACGGGGTCGTCGTTCGGCGCCAACGTGGTCGTCTACGACGACACCGTGATCGGCGACGGCTGCTTCATCCAGGACGGCGTCGTGCTCGGCAAGGTGCCGTCGCTGTCGCCGTCGTCGACGGCCAAGACGGGCGAGCTGCCGCCGCTGCGCCTCGGCGACGGCTGCGTCGTCTCGACCGGCGCCATCGTCTACCGCGGCGTGACCATGGGCGCCGGGCTGCATCATCGGCGACCTGGCCAGCGTGCGCGAGCGCTGCGTGCTGGGCGAGCGCGTGCGTCGTCGGCCGCGGCACCTGCGTCGAGAACGACACGACCATCGGCGACTTCACCAAGATCCAGTCGAACGCCTACATCACCGCCTACATGACGATCGAAGACCACGTCTTCATCGCGCCCTGCGTGCAGACCACCAACGACAACTTCATGGGCCGCACCGAGAAGCGCCACGCGCTGATCAAGGGCGCGACCATCCGCCGCGGCGCGCGCGTCGGCGGCGGCGTCGTGCTCTGCCCGGCATCGAGATCGGCGAAGAGGCCTTCATCGCCGCCGGCGCGGTCGTCACCAGCGACGCGCCGGCCCGCAAGGTGCTCATGGGCGTGCCGGCGCGCGTCGTGCGCGACGTGCCCGAGGACGAGCTGCTCGAGAACCAGTAGGCGAAGGCGAGGCCTGCGGCCTCGCCTTCGCCTACTCGTCGCTTCAGTCCCGGGCCAGTGACGCCAGGTGGGTCCCGAGCCGGGGACCACCCTTCGGCAGCCCAAGCTTGCGCCGCACGTTCGCGCGGTGGAACGCCACCGACGAGGTCGAGATGTGCAGCGCGCTCGGCGATCTCGGCGCTGCGTCTTGCCGAGGCGCACGAGGTTGGCGACCTCGGTCTCGCGCCGCGTGAGGGGCTGTCCCGAGCCGTTGCGCGCCGGCGATGCGCTGCGCGAACGGCCCGACGATCTCGCGCAGGTTGACCCGCACCGCCTCGACCTCGAGCCGTTCCGGCCGGTGCCGCAGCGCCCGGCTCAGGCGGTCGAGCGTGGGCTCGATGAGCTGCTCGACGTTGCTGCACGATCGCGCTGCTCGAGCTCGCGGCGGTCCTGCTCGCGCTGCTCGAGCAGCACGCGCAGGGCGGTGTTGCGCTCGTCCAGGATCGTCGCCTGGCGCCGCAGCGCCCGGTCCGAGCGCTCGAGCTCCTCCTGCATGGCGCGCTGCTCCGTGATCTCCGTGCCGAGCAGGAAGTAGCTGCGGCGATCGCCGAGGTGAGCCGGGATGACGGTCAGCAGCAGGGACTTCGTGGTGCCGCCGACCGGGCAGCTCACGTCGAGCTCGACGATGCCTTCGGCCTCGAGCTCGCCGCTCACCGCAGCCGACACCTCGGGCGGGAAGTCGTCGTGCACGTTCGCGCTGAGCATCTGGTCGCGCGTGCGCTCGAAGAAGGCGAGCGCCCGCGCGTCGGCGTCGAGGTACCGGCCGGCCGCGTCGACGTGCATGGCGGGGCTCGGCAGCCGGAACAGCACGCTGTGGAGCTCGGTGGCTTCGCGCACGGCCAGCTCGGCCTCGCGTTCGGCCGTCACGTCGCGCATCGCGCCGATCATGTTCGTCGGCTCGCCGTCGGCCGTCGATCAGGACGACGCCCTGGTCGTCGATCGTCGCGGTAGCCGCCGTCGCCGCGGCGCAGGCGGTATTCGCAGCGAAACGGCGCACGCTCGGTGATGCTGCGCCAGACGGCCTCGCCGGCGCGCTCGTCGTCGTCGGGATGGAGGTGTTCGAGCCAGCCCTCGAGCGTGCGCGGAAAGTGGCCGGGCGGCAGGTCCAGCATGTGGTCGAGCTGCTCGCTGAAGTAGATCGCGCCCGTCTGGATGTTCAAGTCGTAGAGCACGTCGAAGGTCACGCTCAGGAATGCCTGCAGGCGTGGGTCGTCGTAGGTGAGAGGCGGCTGCGGAGCCGTCCCGTCGACGCCCGGCGAGGTGAAGGCCAGATCCGCCGCCGGGAGGAGCGTGCTTCCGCAGCGAGAACGGGATGCGAATGCCAGGCATGACCTGTCAGTAACCCCCCAAAAGACTGGCCTTGCCGGTCGCCATTCTGTGGGTAGTGTCCAACCATGTCAATCGTTGCTCGCCCAGATGCAGCAACCGGGGGCGCGAGCAGGGAAGGGGGTGCGTCTGGCACAGGCGCAAGCCGGTCGATCGGTCTGATCGACACCATCCACCTCTGTCACGCTGTCACCCACGGAGGTACGGCATGGAGTTACACCTGGTACCCGCCGGCGAGATCGCGACCGACGCCGCTCGACGTCGGCCCCGACAGCAAGCTCAACCTGGTCGACGTCATCGACCGCACGCAGGGCGCGCCGTTCTGCGCCGGCATCTGCGAGGTCTTCCCCGGCGCTCCGGTCGACTTCGACTACGACGACGACGCCGCCGTCTGCTACATGCTCGAGGGCGACATCACGCTGAGCGAGAACGGCGAGTCGCAGGTCGTTCCAGCCCGGCGACGTCGTCTACATTCCGCGCAAGAAGGGGCTGCTCGTCTACTGGAGCACCGACTCGTACGGCAAGTTCTTCTACGTCACCTATCCGCACTGGCGGTAGGAAGAAGGGGGGACTATGGCAGCCCGAGCATCCGAACACCACGGGCTGTTCCACGACGAAGCCGACGCCCAGCACGCCAAAGACCAGGCGCAGCTCGCCAAGTTCGGCTACAACGCAGGAGCTGCGACGCTCGCTGGGCTTCTTCTCGACCTTCGCCATCGCCTTCAGCTTCATCTCGGCGACCAACGGCTTCTACGCACTCTTCTACTACGGTCTCGACGTCGGCGGCCCGGCGGGGCTGATCTGGCAGTGGCCGATCATCGTCTTCGGCCAGTTCATGGTGGCCCTGGTGTTCGCCGAGGCCGCGTCGCACTACCCGCTGGCCGGCGGCGTCTACCAGTGGGCAAAGCGGTTCATGGGCGGCAACTACGGCTGGTGGGTCGCCTGGATGTTCGCCGCGGCCCTGCTCGTGACGGTCGCCGCCGTCGCCTTCGGCGTGGCGCCGATCGTCTGCTCGCTGATGGGCTGGCAGACGACCCACGGCACGCTGCTCTGGATCGCCGTCTGCTTCACCCTCGGGCCGATGCTGCTCAACATCTACAGCGTCAAGGTGACGGCCTTCTTCAACAACATCGGGACGGTGACCGAGATCATCGGCCTGGTGGTCATCGCCATCGCGCTCTACATCGCGGTGATCGTCGGCCACGGCTCCGCATCAGGGCCTCGGCGTGCTGTTCGACACGACGCCGGGCGCCGGCAAGGGCGCTCTCTTCGGGTACGGCAGCATCTTCCTCGCCGCGATGCTCACCGGCGCCTGGGTGATGTACGGCTTCGACACGGCCGGCGGGCTCGCCGAGGAGACGGTGAACCCGACGCGCGAGGTGCCGCGCGCGATGCTGCTCGCCGTCGGCATCACCGCCGTCATCAGCGCCTTCTGGCTGGTCGCCATGGTGCTGGCCATCCCCGACGTCGCCAAGACGCAGGCGCAGAGCACGGGCGCCATCGCCTACATCTTCAACGCGCACTTCCCGATCTGGGTGACGAACGCCTTCCTCATCTCGGTGTGCGTCGCCATCTTCGTCTGCTGCCTGGCCATCCAGGCCGCGACCACGCGGCTGCTGTTCGCCTACGGCCGCGACAAGATGATCCCGGCGTCGAAGTTCTTCGGCTACGTCCATCCGAAGACCAAGACCCCGATGACCTCGGCGATCTTCATCGGCGTGGCGACCATCGTCATCCTGCTCTACGTCAACCTCGGCGGCGGCGACCCGTTCATCCAGATCGCCCGCGTGACCGCCTGGGCGACCGCGGGCACCTACATCGCCTATCAGATGGTGGTGTTCGGCGGTCTCATCGAAGCGCGGCAAGGGCTGGCCCAAGGACAAGGCCTACTTCAACCTGGGCAAGTGGGGCTGGCCGGTCAACATCATCGCGTTCGTCTACGGCGTGTTCATGATCGTCAACCTGTCGTGGCCGCGCACGCCGACGGCGAAGTGGTACGACAACTACATCGTCGCGTTCTCGCTGGCGGTCGTGGTCGTCGTCGGGCATCATCGTCTACTTCATCCAGCGCGCGCGCGGCGTCGATCTCGAGCGCGACGATCCACGAGATCGAGCTGGAGCCGGCCGCAGGCCGCGGCTGAGGTCGAAGGCGGTCCGCCCAGCGGCCTCGGCGATCAGCATGACGTCGGCTCCGGACGAAGGCTCGCCGCCCCTCGGAGGGCCGGGCAGGCTCGACGAAACGAGGGCGGGGGTGGCGCGCGACAGCGCGCCACCCCCGCAGAACAAATGGGGGCGGGGCGGCATCAGCCGCCCCGCCCCCGTCATCTGTCACCGGCCGGTCAGGGTCGCGCGGCCGTCGCTCCCTCGATCCCGACCGGCGCTCCCTTTTGCGAAGCGACCGCAAGCCAGCCCGGCCCGCCGTCGTCGCGCTGCACGGGCAGGATGGGCCGACCGCCCCACAGGCGCGGCCGCAGCCAGCCGTTCGTGACGACGGCTGTCGGACGGCAGCGGCACCGGCGCGTCGCGGTCGAGCGTGACGACGGCGATGCCGGCGGCCTCGAGCTCGCCGACGGTGACCGGGTCGGGGAAGTCCGCAGCAGGCGGCCGCCGGCGACGAGCTCGATGAGGCGGCCGCTCCAGCCGTCGACCGTGAGGCCGACGCCGGCGGCCGCCCCGATGATGCCGTCATGGGTGCCGCCGTGGCCGCTCAGATGAGCGCCCTGGGCGGCGGCCCGGGCGTCGTGCCTGCGTGACGACCGAGACGGCTGCCCGCCGCCCGAAGGCGACCAGCGCCGGCAACGCCGGGCAGCCGTCCCAGGCGACGCAGAGCCCGGGGTCGCTGCCCTCCATCCAGTGTCGCTCGAGATGGCGGACGGCGCGCGTCGACGAGTTCGCCGATGACATCCACAGCCTCGATCTCGACGATGACGACCGCCGAGCTGTTGTGCGACGTGTACGGCACGTCGGGGTGGACGAGCAGCTGCTGGCGCACGACGCCGACCAGAACGGCAGCCCTCCGGCAGCTTCGTCCCCGAACCAGCGGCCGACCTTGCCGGTGCCGCGGTCGGCGTCGATCGTGTCGGTGTCGTCGAAGGCGATGAAGGCACGGTGCGTCAACGTCGGAACCTCGCGAGTAGGCGGCCGCGAGAGCGGCCGCGATCGTCGTCCATGCTGACCCAGTCCACGCTCTCGGGCGCCGGGTGAGCGAATCGAAGCAGGTGGCGCAGGCGCCTGCGTGCCAGCAGCGCCGGCGAGACTGCAAGCGCCGCTATCAGTGCCGCCACCAGGGCGACGCCGCGAAGGTCCCTGGTGGCCGCCAGATCTGCGGCGTTGCGCGTCTCACCCGAAGCGCCCGCCGATCCGGCCCGCCCAAACGACGATCCGGCGCCGAACTGCGACGAGGCGACGCGGATCCCGGATACCGACTGGCTGCCATCGGCGGGGAGCGCCGCGGTTTGCGGAGTCGCCAGCGCCGGGACGGGCATGCCGGCCGACGCGGCGCCGTTGTTGGGAGTACCGCCGCTGCTGCCGCCCGTTCCACCGCCACCGGCCACACCGCCACCGGCCCCGCCGCTTCCGGACCCGCCGCCCGAGGGCGTCCAGGTCTGGGCAGGCGTGGACGCCGGCCGGGGGGTCGTCTTGTCCGCCTTCTGTTCGGCCGCCGTGCGCGCGACGCGCCTGGTGTCGCCAGGGATCCACTGACGGTACTTGATCGAGACGCCGGACAACACAGGGGTGAGCGACCTGTCGCCTGTCGAAAGGCTCGCCCGGAACTCGATCGTCGTGCCGAAGGCGTCGCGGGTGTACGGAATCGAGCCGCCGCCGCGTGGCAGCGTGTGCCAGCGGCCCCCACCGATGCGGTACTCGAGCCTGACCTTGGTCCCTGAGGGCGTCGTCGCGTCGTAGGTGAGCGAGTGGAACACTTTGCGGAAGGGCAGGTCGCCCAGCAGTGTCGCCGAGAGGTACGCCGCGCTGAGGGCGCGGCCTATCTGGACGACCTGGCCGTAACCCGGCTCGGCGACCATGGTCGATCCGTCTGGGAGGCGCACAGCGGCGCGTGGGTCGGGCGACGTCTGTGGCGGCACGGTCTGGCCTACGACCTTCGTCAGGTCGTAGCTAGCGACCATCCCGCCCATGTGGTCGACCTCGACCAGCCGCTCGTGGTCGGTATCGGCGATGAGTGTGTGGCCGTTCTCGAGCCGCACGGCGTAGTTCAGATTGGCCAGTGGGCCGGGGTGGTCGTCGTCGGTGATCTCCGGCGTCTTGGTGACGCCGTACTGCCAGACGATGCGCTTATCAGGCGTCACCTCGATCACCCGGTCGCCGAACGCGTCGGTGATCAGCGTGTCCCCGTTCGTCAACCGCTGCACAGAGTGGGCGGAACGCAGCTGCCCGGGCCCGTCGCCCTTGACGCCGGTCTCGCCGTATTGCCAGACGATGCTCTTGGTGAAGCCGTTGTCGGGCTGGGACGGTTCGTAGTCGCCGAAGCGCACCTCGATCACCCGGTAGCCGCCGTCGCCGGCCTGCTTGCTGTCGCAGATAAGTACGTTCCCGTCGGTCGTGTTGCCGTCGCTTCTGTTCGCGTCGTCGATGCGCACCGCGTAGAAGGCGTCGTCGAGGTGGTTCGGGCCGCCGCCCGCCTGGCCGGTCGTGCCGTACTGCCAGACGATGCGCTTGTCGGGCGTCACCACGATCACCCGTTTCGCTGAGCGGTCGGCGATGAGGGTGTTGCCGTCGTCGAGCCGCTGCGCCGAGAAGGGCCACAGCATGTCGGGGTCGTCGCGGGACGAGTACGACCAGACGAGTGCGCCGGTCGGCGAGAACTCGGCGACCGCCTTGTGGGTGCGGTCGCAGACCAGGATGTCGCCATCGCGCAACACCTGTAGGGATCGCGGGTCTGGCGGACTGGGGACGGCCTGGTTGAGGACCTGATAGCCGGGCGAGTCGGCCGTCAGCGCCCAGAGCTGCTTCAGCGCGAGGGTGATGCTTGGGTGCGTGTCGGCGGTCAGGGCGAGATCGGGCGAGGCGGGCGCGGCGAATGCCGCGCCCGCCTCGCCCACGGTGTACGTGCGCCAGGGATTGCCGGCGGCGACGGCGGCGGGAGCCACGACGAGCAGAGCGAGCATGGCTCCCGCCGCTCGCCGCCGCCAGACGCAGTGCCCGCCTTCTCACCTCCCGCCCCCGAGTCCCGGCACCCCTTCGAGGCGGTGCAGGACGACCGCACCGAGGGCTCCGCCGACGGCGCCGAACAGCACGTGGGTGGTCGCCGTGAGGCCGAGCCCGACGGCGACCACGGTGAGCGGCAGCCCAAGGAGAAGGCCCGCGACCGTCATCGCGACGAGTTTGGCGAGGTGGGCGGCGGCGCCCGCAAGCGCCGCCGCCCACAGCCTGGTGAGGTCGCCGCCGAGCGCCCAGGTCGCGACGTCGAGCGTCAGTCCGGCGCTGGCGAACTTCGTCCAGGTGAAGATACTCTCGCTGCCAAGGCCGGCCAGCGTCACCAGCACGCCGGCGACGACCCCGACCAGCAGGCCGGCGCCCGGTTTGCGGACGAGTCCTCGCCCGACCACCATCAAGGCGATCCACACGATGCCGGACTTGCCGGGCACGTGCAGAGGGATGTGCACCAGCACCGTGCCCACCGTGATGAGGGCCGCGACGAGCGCCAGCAGCACGATGTCGCGCAGCGTCAGCGACCACACGACACGGGGGCCGCTGGACCTGGGCCGGGCGACGGGTGCGATCTGCTCAGTCGACACAGATCTCCTTCACGTCGCGCACCCAGCGGCTCCACGCGACGTTCGGACTGCAGATCTTGACCGTGCCGCGGTCGGCGAAATCGAAGATGACGCGGCCGTCGATACGCGACGCCGGCAGGACGAGCCTCCCGGCGTCGCGCAGTCCGGCGCCGAGGACGGTCACGCCATGGCGCCCCGTCACGCCGGCGGCCGCCAGGACCGCGAGGAGGCTGGGTCCGTCCTGCTCCTTGCCGGCGATCGTCACTCGCGACTGGCGGAGCGCCCGCAGATCGCTCAGGCCGAAGCGCCGCAGCACCGTGCCCGCCTGAGTGACGGCGACGGTGTAGGCAGGAGGGCGCGAGGCGTCGTGCGACGCCTCGCGCCCTCCTGCCTCGCGCTGCAGTACCCAGGCTCCCGCGACCACGACGGCCAGGACAACGGCCACGACAAGGACTCGTGGCACCGGGAGTCTCATCGCACCGCGACCTCGCGGTAGCGGCTCAGCGTCGCCGCGTTGGCACCGTCGGCCGCAAAGCTTGCGCGCAAGCGCCACCTTCCCACCGACGGCAGGGTGATGCGGGCCTGGTAGCGGGTGAAGGTGAAGCGGTTCTTGTCGGTCGCCGTCACGGTCTTCTTGAGCACCCATCGGCCGCTCGTGCGCCGATAGCACAGGATACGCACGGAATGCGCGCCCGAGCGCTTGTGCGGCTTGAGGTCGCCGTAGGCCGTGAAGGCGTGACCAGACGCGACCGCCCTTGGCGCGGACGGCGCGGCCAGATACACCTTCGGCGTCACGGTCACTGTCTGGCTCTGGCCGGCGGCGTAGGGCGCGGCGGCGGGCAGCGACAGGCGATATGAGGTACGCAAGCCGAGATACGGAGTGACGCTCACGCGATAAGTGTTGCCCGGTGCGGGAGCCGGCTCGGGGGACAGCGTCTGAAGAGTCTGCCAGCCGCTCGTGCCGTCGGGCGACCACTCGAGGGTCACGTCCTTGCCGGCGAGCGCCGTCGCTTCCGCCTTCAACTCGGCCGTGAGTGTCGCTCGGCTCCCGAAGGGGACCGTCGGGGTGGTCGTCTTGAGCGTGAGCTTCGTGGGAATGGCCGGCACCGCGTCGACCGTGTTCGACCTTGGGCCGACGTTCGTCGCAGTGTCGACCGCCCTGACGAGGTAGTGGACCGGCGTACCGTTCGTGAGTCCGTCGTCGCTATAGGCAGTCGACGTCGTCGTGGCGATCCACCTGGGCGCCGAGGTGTAGTTGATGACGCTCGTGCCCACGGGGATAGGTGTCGGGTCGGCCCAGCGGAACACCGCATAGGACAGCGTGCCGGCGCCATCGATGTTGTCGGTGGCCGGCTGCCATGACAGGACGACGCTCCCGTCGCCGGGGGTCGCGGTGAGGCCTGTCACCAGGCTGGGCGGCGTCTGGTCGGCCGCGCCCACGGCGACGTCGACGTCCGGCTGTGTCAGCGTGAGACCGAGGCCCGGGGTCCACGGCGTGCCGTCCAGCAGCACGTCGAACGGCTGCGACAGCGGCACGGCCAGCCGGAAGTCTCCCGGCGCGAGGCCGGCGTAGCCGTAGTCGTCATGGACGAGCGAACCATCGGGGTCCCCGAACCCTGCCGGCTGCGTGGCGCCCATGGCGAAGGTCGCGGCGGGGCTGGGCCGCGGCGTCGGGGCGGCGGCGACCTGGGTCGCCGCCGCCCCAGTCCCGGCGCCGTTGTGGATCCAGGCGCCGGTCGCGGTCATGTCCATGACCGTCACCGGCGCCGTCAGGTCCCCGTTCAGGGTGTCACTGTCGCCGGTCTGCGAGAGCGAGACCAGGATGTAGTAGGGCCCAGACAGGCGCGTGTCGCCGAACTTCGTCCACAGCCGGGCGGATGCGTTGCCGGCGGCATCGGTGGTGACCTGGGGGAACTTGCTCCAGGGAGTCGTGCTGCCCTCGGCGGGCGTGTTGTCGCGTTCCTGCACCCAGTTCTTCGAGACCGGGTTCCAGGTCCAGCCCCGGTTGCTCGCGCCCGAGGGCGTCGGGCCGAGCGAGAAGCGCACCTTGACGTAGACGGCCGTGTCGGCCAACGGCGCGTGAGTGATCGCATCGGTCAGGCCCGTCACCGAGAGATGGATCAGCACCGGCGTGTGATCGTTGGGAACGTACTGCGGGTAGACGTCCGCGCCGCCTGCGTAGGTACCGGCGGCGAGCGCGGCGGGAGCCGCGCTCGCCGCCACGGCAATCCAGACCGCCATGGCGCAAAGCACGGTCAGACTCGTCCTGATGGTCGGCCTCATCTTGGTTCACCTCCTCCGTTGGGCACTAGCGGCGCTTACGGAGCAGCCCGTGATGGCGGGCAGCCGACCGGGCAACATGGGCGTCGCGTAGCTGGGTGGCACGGAGCCCGCTCAACACGGGCGCGTCGGTCGGCAGGACCTCTATGAGTGTGAACCGCAGCGACTCGACGTTGCCGATGTTGTCGACGGAGTAGTAGTCGATCCGGTGCAGCTGCGGTGCCGCGCCCGCGGCGATGAAGACCGACGTGCCGGATACGAACGGCATGGCGCCATCGAGCCTGTAGTAGGTGGTCGCCACGCCGGAGAGGCCATCCCACGGCAGGAGCGTGACCGTCGTGTCGCCGCTCACGACGGGCGGCGGCACGGGAGTGCCCTCGGCATCGTAGTGGGCCCAGCCGGAGTCGTCGCCCGTCATGGGCGGATCGAGGTCTATCTTGACCTGGACCGACTGCTCTGCCTCCGCATTGCCGGCTTTGTCGACTGAATAGAACGTGACGGTGCGGACCCCGCCGTACTTGTCGCGGCGCTGCGTCGGTCCGACGACGACGTCGGTGCCCGTCTGCCAGTCGTTCTGGCCGATTCGCCAGTAGGTCTCGAGCGATCCCGCTGCCACCGTCGCTCGGCGTGAGGGTGAACGAGACTGGACCGCCGAACCAAAGGGCGGCGTTGAGCCCGCTCACGCTGGTGACCGGAGGCGTGCCGTCGGGCGTCGCCGACGCTGTGTTGGACCGGGGACCGACGTTCGTGGCGGCGTCCACGGCGCGCACCTCATAGTGGTAGGCAGTGCCGTTCGTCAACCCGCCGTCGGTCCACGTAGTGTCGGTGACGGTCGCCACGCGCGCATGGACGGGGGTCGTGTTCGTGGGCGCCACGTCCGTCCAGCGGTACACCTGATAGGCGGTCACCCCGTTGGCGTCGCTCGCGGGGTCCCAGCTGAGGACTGCCCCGCTGTCGAGCGGCGCAGCCGCCAGGCCGGTGACGACCGAGGGCGCGGTCTGATCGGCAGCGCCGAGGGCGATGTCGACGTCGGCGAGCGACCCGATCACGTTGGCTCCCGGCGCCCAGGGCGTGGAGTTCAGCACGATGTCGAACGCCTGTCCGAGCGGCACCCCGAAGCGGAAGTCGGTCGTCTTGCCCGGCAGGCCGTAGTCCTCATTGTCGATGATGCCGTCGCTGTCGTCATCGACCAGGTTCGATTCGGATTTCGACAGTGCCAGCACGGGAGTGGTGCTCCCATGCACGTCGGCTTCGGCGCGTTTGCCGGCGGCGCCGCTTGGCGGCGCGATGCCGTCGTGCACCCAGAAGCCGTTCGTCGCCATATCTGCGACCGTGGTGGTCGGCGGGCTCGCATTGTTGGAGGTGTTCCCGGCGACGCCGGTCGACAGCGACACGATCACGTAGTACCGTGCCGGTCGCCACAGCCGTGTCGCCGAACTTGAAGAACTCCCAGGTCTTGACGATCGCCCCCGTCGCGTCGGTCGTCACGGTCGGGAAGCTTGTCCAGTCCTCGCGCTCCTGGGCCCAGCGACTGCCATTCCAGGTGAAGCCGTAGTTGAGGCCGCCTGAGGGATTGGCGGCGGTTCCGAGCCTGACCTTGACGTAGTAGGTCGTGTTCGCCGCCAGAACGAGGTTCGCGGGCGCGGAGAACCTGAATCCGATCGGCGTGTGGTCGTTGGGCACGAACGTTACGACGTCTTCGATCACGCCCGGATATGAGGTGGCGGCGAGCGCGGCGGGAGCCGCGCTCGCCGCCAGCGCGACCATCGCCACGAGCGCGGTCACAAAGAGTGCCGCCAGCCGTCGGGTGGGCGGGCCGGGCGCATGGGTGCTGATGAGTCTCATGTGTCGCATGATTTCGGACGACCTCCCTGGTGCTCGACTTGCCCGAGTAGTGGTGGCCGCCCTTCAGGCGGCCACCGTGACCTCCTCGCCACAGTGCGCGGCGCTGTAGCCGTCGAGCGCGTCGACGGCGCGTTTGAAGCCGGTATCGGAGAGCCGCTCGAAGAGCGGCTCGAGGAGCGGCGTGTGGCGGTTCTCGGTCAGCATGACGAGGTCGAAGCGCTCTTCGAAGAGCGGCACGAACGCCAGTCCCAGCGGGGCCGCGACGGCCTTGATCGCCACGGCGACGTCGGCACGCCCGTCGGCGACGGCCTGCGCCGCCTCGCGATGCGTGAAGACCTCGTCGCCATAGCCCGCGACGGTCCCACGGGCGATCCCCTGCGACTCGAGCTGACGGTCGAGCCAGATCCGCGTGCCCGAGCCGGCGTTGCGATTGACGAACCTCGCACCGGCGGCGACCGCGTCGCTCACCGAATCGATCGCAAGCGGGTTTCCGTGAGCGAGCAGAAGACCCTGACGGCGATGGGCCAGGGTGACGACCGTGAAGGCAAGTCCCGGGAACAGGTGACGGGCATACGGTACGTTGTAGTCACCGGTCTCGGGGTCGAGCAGGTGGCAGCCGGCGACGTGGCCGAGACCCTGCCGCAGGGCGATCAGACCTTCGAGACTGCCCATCGGCAGGCGGAAGACATCGGGAGCGTGGGTGTCGCCGTGGAGCGTGTCGGCGAGCAGCTCGAGGGCGAGGTCGTCGCTGCCGAGCACCAGGACTGCGCCGCGCTCGCCGGGCTGCGGGAAGATCGTGAGCCGCACGGCGAACGCCTGAGCGGTCGCGGCGTAGTACTTCTCGACATGGCCACCGACCTTGCGGGACTCGGTCAGCGCGATCAGGCCGGCGGCCTCGAGCTGCTTGACGTGGTGGCGGATCCAGGCCGGGTGCCGACCCAGCGCCGCGCCGAGCTGCGACAGCGTGGCCGGTCCCGACATGATCAGGCGCAGGATCTCGATGCGGTGAGGATCGGCCACCGCCTTGAGCTGCATGGCCTGGTCGATCTGCTGTGTGGGCTCCACGCTCCCCCATCCTAAGGGTTTCCTTAGCGTCGGATATCCTCGCGTACTCCGGCCGCGTCGTCAACGCGAAGTGCCGCCCGGTGCGCACCAGTCCGTGCGGCGGGGTAAGAACCATTCAAAGAAGGGACCCGGCCGCACGTGAACGACCAGCACGACCACGAAACAGGACGAAGCCGCCTGCGCACCGACCGCAGGCGCTTCCTCATCGGCGCCGGCCTTGTCGGCCTGGTGGCCGCTGCGGGCTACGGCCTGTTCAGCCGGCGCAGCGAGGTGCCGCTCGGCCCGCTCAGCACCGTCGCGTCGGACTTCCCCGTGCGCAGCATCGAAGACGACCGGCCGGCCGTGCCGCTCACCTCGTGGCACATCGCCGTCGACGGGCTAGGTCGAACATTCCTTTACGATCGATGCGGGCGTCTGGCAGGCGCTGCCGCGTGCCGACGAGACGCGGGACTTCCACTGCGTCGAAGGCTGGACGGTCGACGGCGTGAGGTGGGGAGGCGTCAGGCTGGCCGAGGTGCTGGGTCGTGCACGACCGCTCCCGGCGGCGGCGTTCGTCACCGTGCACGCCGCCGGCGGTCGCTACGTCGACAGCCTGACTCTCGCCGAAAGCCTCGATGCCAGCGTGCTGCTCGCCGACACCATCGACGGCCGACCTCTGCCGAACGTACACGGCGGCCCTGTGCGACTTGTCGTGCCGTCCCAGCTCGGCTACAAGAACGTCAAGTGGGTCACGCACCTCGAGGTCACGAGCGCGCGCGCGATCGGGTACTGGGAGCAGCGGGGGTATCCGATCGAGGCTCCTGTCGGAGGCTGAACGGCCGCGTCCCAACTGTCTCGCATCCCACCGCCGCTCGCACGTGCCGGCGCCCGGGACCCTGTAGTACACTCAGCGGCCAGCGACCTGCGGTCCGATCGTCAAGGAGTCAGATGATGCGCAAGTACGTGTGCACGTTGTGCGACTGGGTCTACGACCCGGAGATCGGCGATCCCGACAACGGCGTCGAGCCGGGCACCGCGTTCGAGGACCTGCCCGAGGACTGGGTCTGCCCGGACTGCGGCGCCGAGGTGGACATGTTCGAGCCGCTCGACGAGGACTGAAAGCCGGTCGGCAGTCGCTATCGACTGCCGTCGGCAGCCCACTCCTGGGGTCCTACCGGCTGCACCTCGACTCGGCCGTCGTGGGCGACCACCTTCGCCCCGTACACCGCGATCGGTGTCTCGTCGCGCCCGAGGACGCACCAGACCGCCATGTCGCCCGAGATCGCGGGGTAGTCGAAGCGGCCGGGATCGCTCACCGAGAAGCTGCGGCCGCTGCGCAGGTCGCGCCCCATGATGATCGTATCCGACGGTGAAGTCCCCCCCGGCGATGTGACCTGGGTCGTCCAGAGGACGATGTTCCCGCTGATCGCGGGATGCGTCTGGGCACCCGGTCCGTTGGCGATGGGGAACTCGCGCCCGGTGCGCAGATCGCGGGCATAGACGTCCCAGTTGTTCGGGTCGCGCGAGGTACGGTGGCGACCGTCCTGCCACACGACGATCGGACCGGAAACGGCCGGGAAGAGCTGATCGTCGACGGCGCGGCAGATGGGGAACGTCGTCCCGGTCGCCAGATCGCGACCGAAGATGTCTGTGCCGTTCAGATAGTAGGGGCCGTTGAAGCCGTAGGTGTTGTCGCGTTCGTCGGTCCAGACGGCGATGTCGCCGGACACGGCCGGCTGGCTCTGCCCCCAGCGGTCCGTACAAACGGGAGTCTCGTGGCCGTCGGTCAGATCGTAGGCCCAGACGTCGCCGTCGCCGTGTCGCCGGTCGATCCAGACGACTGTGTCGCCAGACAGCGCAGCGCCGGAGGCCGCGGCACGCTCGGCCAGGGGCTGACCTGGCGCGCGCGCCGGCCCGACCGCTGCGATGCGCGTCTCGGCGCCCGTCGTGAGGTCGTGGACGTAGAGCGCGTCGGCGGACCCCCGCCCATCGATCCAGGCGACCTTGCCGTCGCCGACGGCGACGAGCTGCTTCCACGACGGATAGGTCGAGACCGCACAGCTGCGTCCGTTCGTGACGTTCAGGGCGAAGATGTTCACGTCGTAGACACCGGTCGACGGATTGGTCACGCGCCGGCTCGTCCAGACGAGCTCGTTGCCCGTGATCTTCGCGGGGGTGGCCTGTGGGGATCCGATCTGCAGCGGTGGCAGGAAGACGTGCGCGAGGGCGCGTCCGACGCCGCCATCGAATCCGCCGGGCAGCCCGAACCAGGCGGCCACGAGGAAGGTCGCGGCGGCGGCTACAGCCGCCGCCGCGACGATGCGTGGCCAGCGGCGAGGCGCTTGCGGTCTGGCCTGGGCCTGCGCGCCGAGCGTCGCTTCGATCGTCTGCCAGAAGCCGTGCTGGTGACGCGGCAGCGGCAGACGGCGCAGCCGCGTGGCCAGCGCCGCGTCTGGCGCCTGGCCGGCCGGCCGGCTCTCACAGGCAAGCGAGCCGTCCAGCGCGCGCCAGTAGCCACCCCCGTGCTCGGGCAGCTCGAGCCGGCCGAGCAGCTCGCCGAGCGCCGCGTCACGTTCGGGCTCGTTGTGGTCGCGAGCGCTCATGTCCTGAACTCGTCGCTGTCTGGGCCGTCGTTCGCCGGCGCGGCGGCCAGGTCGGCGCTCTCGGTCCGCAGCCCGCGGCGGAGGATCGCGTGGGCGGTGTTCAGGCGCGAACCGACGGTCCCCGACGGTATGCCGAGGATCTGTCCCGCCATGTGATAGTCGAAGCCCTCCTGGTCGACGAGCAGGACGGCGAGCCGCTGTTCGGGTGTGAGGAGCGCCAGTCGGCGCTGGAGCTGGTCGCGCTCACACACCGACTCGGCGATGTCGGGTCGCGGACCAGGCGGCTCGGGCAGCTCGTCCGAGGGCATGAGGTCGACCGGCCGGGTGCGGCGCAGGTAGTCGAGACAGGTCGTGTAGGTGATGCGATACAGCCACGTGCCGACCGAAGCGTCGCCGCGAAACTCGGGCAGGGCCCGGAAGGCCTTGAGCGCGACGTCCTGCAGGGCGTCGTCCATTAGCTGGCGGTCGGCCAGCAAGCGGTAGGCGATCAGCCGCAGGCGGCGGTCGTAGTGGCGCAGGATGCCGACGAAGGCCTTGTGGTCGCCCCGCCGAGCCGCGGCGAGCGTACGCGCTGAGACGCCGTCGCTCGCCGTGACGCGGGAAGCGGGAAGGTGGAGCCCGGCGGCCGGACGAGCCCGCGCGCGCGCCGGCGGCGCCGGCGCGAGGGGCGCGGACGCGGACGGCAGAAGCGCGGGTCGCGCGATGACGAAGTCCATGAGGCCGCCTGGTCGCCTACCAGTTTGGACGCCGCTGTCGCCGTCGGTCTTCATGGCGCAAGTATGACGGGTGCCGGCCAGGCGCGCAGCACAGCCTGCCGACTTGAGCGTAGCGTTGCCCGGCCGACGGCTCCGACCGACGAGGCGGCGCGCCTCGCGCCCGCCGCAACGGCTCAGCAACGGCTCAGGGCACGAGGACGATCTTGCCGTTGACGTGCCCGGCGGCCAGCAGCCGGTGGGCCTCGCCGGCCTGCTCGAGCGGCAGTTCGCGCGCGATCACCGGCCGCAGGTCGCCGCGCTTGAGGCCGGAGAAGAGCGCGGCGTGGATCGCCGCAAGTTCGGCCGGAGGCACGTTGGGCAGCCGCATCCCGCGGATGTCGGCCTCGCGGTTCATCAGCTCCCGCGGCCTGATCTCTACCGGCCCCCGGCTGCCTACGACCACGACTCTCCCGTCTTTGGCGAGAAGGCCGAGGTCGACGCCGAGGTTGACGTTGGCGAGCAGCTCGACGATGAGGTCGTAGCCACGACCGCCGGTGAGCTCGGCGAGCCGGGCCTCGTGGCCCGGCTCGCCGTGGTCGACGACTTCGGCCGCGCCCTGGCCGGCCACCAGGCGGCGGCCCTCGGGCGAGCCCGCCGTGCCGTGCACGGCGATGCCCGCGGCGGCGGCGAGCTGCACGGCAGCGAGCCCGACCCCGCCGCTGGCGCCGTGCACCAGCACGAGCTCGCCGCGCCGGGCGCCGCCGCGCTGCAGCAGCGCCCGGTAGGCGGTCGCATACGGTACGCCGAGAGCCGCACCCTGGGCGAACGAGACGCCGTCGGGGAGCGGGTGGACCTGAGTCGCCGGCGCCACGGCGGTCGCGGCGTAGGTGCCCGTCAAGGAGCCAGAGGTGTAGACACGCTGTCCCTCGACCAGCTCGTCGACTCCGTCGCCGACCGCGACCACCACGCCTCCGGCGTCGCTGCCCGGCGTGTAGGGCAGGGGCGGCAGCTCGGAGTACTGTCCGGAGCGCAGGTAGGCCTCGACGGGATTGACGCCTGCGGCTTCGATTCGTACGAGCACCTGGCCGCTGGAGGGCAGCGGGGGATCGGGGGTCTCGTCGAGCTGCAGCACCTCAGGTCCGCCGAACCGATGCACGCGGATCGCTCGCATGACGCCTCCTTGCGTTGGTCGTGTTGGTATTCCCCGCGCGAGGGCAAGGAGGCGCGCTCGTGCCGGTGGCGGGCGAAGGCGGGGGCGGGGCGGGCCGACGGCCCGCCCCGCCCCCGCCTTCGCAGCGTCTAGTCCGCTTCGACCGCCGCCGGGCGCCGCCTCCGCGCCCACCAGACGAGCAGCCCGGCGGCGACGAGCACGACGGCGATGCCGGCCCCGATCCACAGGCCTTTGGCGCCGCCGGATGCCGCGACGGCCCGCGGCTGCAGCTTGAGGTAGGTGTCGATGTTGCCCGAGGTGTAGAAGGCGGGTCCATGGCCGTTCAACACGCGGGTCCAGCCGCTCCACTTGTCGGTGTTGTAGCCCTCGAGGTAGTAGGGATAGGTCAGCACGACCTGCGGCGACTGCTCATACATGAGCTGCTGCATCTGCCAGATGTACTGCGCGCGCTTGGTGGTGTCGAGCGCGGCCGCCTGCTTGGCGTTCAGCGCGTCGAACTGTGGACTGTCCCAGCACGGCTCGTTCCAGCCGCCGATCTGCGGCGCGGTGTAGCAGGCCAGCGTCTGACCGGGGTCGGCATAGCCGTCCCAATCCCAGATGTACATGTCGAAGTCGGGCGCATAGACGTTGCCGCCTTTCTCGTAGTTCCAGATGCGAGCGTTGAACACGCCGACATCGAGCACCTCGAGCTTGATGTTCAGCCCGATGGCCTTGAACCAGCCCGCGATCAGCTTGGCCTCGGATTGATGCTGGATGTTGTCGGCCGGAGCCCACAGCTGCAGCGTGATGTCCTTGCCCTTGTAGTCGCGCACGCCGTCGCCGTTCGTATCCTTGTAGCCGGCCGCGTCGAGGGCGGCTTTGGCCTTTGCGAGATCGAAGGGGTAGACCTGGTCGGCAGCGGGTTGCCAGTGGTAGTCGGGGTTCGACCACGAGTGCGGCGTCATGATGGTGGTGCCCGGCTGGGCATTGCCGGCCCAGGCCACCTCGACCAGCTTCTGCTTGTCGATCGCGAAGTTCAGGGCCGTGCGGAACTTCGGGTCCTGCAGGACGGGGTTGCCATACGACTTGGTCCAGCCGGCGGCATAGTCGAAGCTCGGTCGCAGGCAGTTGAAGTTCAGGTAGTCCCAGTTGAAGAAGTTGTAGGCGATCGCGGTGATGCCGGGCGTGTTCTTGAGCGGGGCGAACTGCGCCTGGGGGATCCCCCAGGCGGCATCGATCGTGCCGGTCTTCAGATCGGACGTCATGGTGTCCGGGTTCTGATAGGTCTCGAAGATGATCTCGTCGATGTGGGGAGCGCCGCGCCAGTAGGCCTTGTTGGCGACCAGGCGCACGTACTCGCCCTTCTTGACCTCGACGGTCTGGAAGGGTCCGGTGCCGATGATCGGCGGCTTGTTGACATAGCTGTTGCCGGCCGCGCTGGGCGAGACGTTGGCCCAGATGTGCTTCGGCAGGATGGGGATCCAGAGCCGCAGCATGTCCGCCTTGGGTGTCTTGCAGGTGATCTGCACCGTGTTGGGGTCGAGCGCGACGGCGCCGTTCTTCTTGATGCCGTCGGTCGCCACCGTGAAGGCGTACATGTTGTTGTCGACGATGTAGTTGTACGTGAAGGCGACGTCGTCGGCGCTGAAGGGCACGCCGTCCTGCCACTTGACGCCTTGCTGCAGGTGGAACGTCCACACCTTGCCGTTGGGCGAGATGTCCCAGCTTTTGGCGAGCCCGTTGGGCCCGGGCCCGAAGTCCTTGGCGTTCTTCTCGACGAGCTGGTCGTAGTTCAGGCTCCAGATCTCGAACGACGACGTCTCGAAGCCGACGAAGGGGTTCAGGTTGTCAGGGTCTGTCGTCCAGCCGACCTTGAGGATCGTCTTGCCGCTCGCCGGCGATGGGCTCGACCCGGCCAGCGCCCCGCTCAGCCCCCAGAGCAGGCCGGCGATCAGCAGGACCGCCGCGGCGCACAGAACGAACCGGGTGCGGTGACCGGAGTGATGTGGCATCCTCTCGACTCCCCTCGTGTCTCCCCCGGGGACGCGGGCGTCCCCCAAGTCGGGCCCAAGATCGGCGGGCACCGAGGGCAAGCGCGCGGAGAGCGCGGCCGTCAGGCCGCGCTCTCACTCATGACACGCTCCCCCCAGCGCGGGTCTTACCATCGGCCCAGGGTCGATGCAACGAGGCGACGCGCAGGGTGCGAGGTTTGCCGAAGAATCGGTGCGGGGGCGGCGGCGCGGAGGGGCCTGCGGCCCTTCAGCCGCCGCCCTCAGTCGGACTTGACCAGCTTGACCGGCGTGTGGAAGCCGCTCGCGGTGACGCCGGGCTTGGGCTTGCCTTCGGCCTTGACATACAGTCCGCCGCCCTTGAAGTAGAAGACGATCCTGAAATCGTCGACCATGGCCGCCGCGAATCCCTTGATGAAGGCGCTCGTCGCGCGCTGGGCGGAGTCGGCGCCCACGTAGTCGTACCTCGTCTCGAGGTTGCCGCTCTTGACGGCGCCTGAGAACGGGCCGAGCGATTTGCCGGCTGCATCGACGAACGAGATCAGGTAGCCACCGCCGCTCTTTTCGATCTTGATAGTGCCCTGCTGCTGCGTGCCGCTCGCGGGCAGCGTGCCCTTCCATGAGCCGGCGAACTCGCTCGGCGAGGACCTGAGGAAGAAGAACCAGACGCCGGCGACGGCGACGACGGCGACGGCCGCGATGATCAGCCAGACGAGCTTCCAGCTGCCGCCGACCGAACCCGAGCGCAGCGGCTGGATGGTGGGCGCTGCGGTGCCGTAGGTGGTCGGCGCGTTGTAGTAGCTTGCGTCGCGCACGGGCTCCTCATAGCCGCCCGCCGGATCCGAGGCCGCCCGGCCCGCCGGCGCGCCGCAGGACCGGCAGGTCCAGTCGCCGTCGCGCAGGTCCGCGCCACAGCTCGGGCAGTTCGCCATCGACATCCTCCTCGTGGTCGACAAAGGTGCCGACGGCTGCCTGCGGCAGCGAGACGGCACCCTGCCATGCTCGGGTCTCCCAACGATTGTCGGCAGCTGGTCGCGTTTTCGAGAGAGGTCCGGCCGGCTGGTGTGGCGTCGCCTCGTGGAGCAAGCGGTCAGAACGTGAGCTGCTCCAGCCGGCCGAAGATGACCTCGCGCCCGGCCCGATACTGCTCCGGGTCCATCGCCCGGTCGATGTCGGCGGGTGTGGCCACCGCCATCGCTTCGGGGTCTGTCTTGATGAGCCCGCCGAAGTCGACGCCCTCGCGCCAGGCCCGCATGGCGCTGTTCTGGACCACCCGGTAGGCGTCGTCACGCAACATGCCCTTGTCGACGAGCGCGAGGAGCACCGCGCCGCTGAACACCAGGCGCTGCGACTGTCCGAGGTTGGCGAGCATGCGGGCCTCGTCGACGACCAGCCTGTCGATGAGCGTGGTGAACTTCTGGAGCATGTAGTCGAGCAGGATGCACGAGTCGGGAAAGACGATGCGCTCCGCCGAGCTGTGCGAGATGTCGCGCTCGTGCCACAGGGCGATGTTCTCCATGCCGACGACGGCGTTGCCCCGCAGGACCCGGGCGCACCCCGCCATGCGCTCGCTGAGGATCGGATTGCGCTTGTGGGGCATCGCCGACGAGCCCTTCTGACCTCTGCCGAACGCCTCCTCGGCCTCGCGCACCTCGGTACGCTGCAGGTGGCGCACCTCGACGGCGAACTTCTCGACAGACGAACCGACGATCGCGAGCGCGCTCAGGAACGCGGCGTGGCGGTCGCGCTGCACGACCTGGTTGGAGATCGGCTCGAAGCCCAGGCCGAGTCCGGCGCAGACGAGCTCTTCGATCCGCGGGTCGATGTTGTTGTAGGCGCCGACGGCGCCACTGAGCTTGCCGACGGCGGCGCCGTCGGTGACGCGCTTGAGGCGTTCGAGGTGGCGAGCCACCTCGAACGCCCACATCCCCAGCTTCATGCCGAAGGTGATGGGCTCGGCGTGGATGCCGTGCGTGCGCCCGACCTGGACCGTGTCGCGGAACTCGAACGCACGGCGTTTGAGCGCCTCGCCCAGCGCTCGCAGGTCGGCCTGCAGCAGCTCGCCCGAGCGCTTGATCTGCAGCGCCATGCCGGTGTCGAGCATGTCTGAGCTGGTCATGCCGTAGTGGATGTACTTCGAGGCATCGCCCACGTGTTCGGCCACGTCGGTCAGGAAGGCGATGACGTCGTGGTTGGTCGTCTCCTCGATCTCGGCCACACGCACCGGGTCGAAGTCGGCCTTAGCCGCGATCTCGGCGACCGCCTCGTCGGGCACCTTGCCGAGCCGGTTCCAGGCGCGCACCGCGGCCAGCTCGACCTCGAGCCAAGCTCGCATGCGGGCCTCGTCCGTCCAGACCGCGCCCATTTCGGGCAGCGTGTAGCGATCGATCATCGAGGTTCCTCCTCAGCCACCGCTGCCCGGGCCGCGCAGTGTGAACCGGCGGCCCAAGCCGACGGCGCTCGTGACGGCCGGAGGCTGCCAGGCCGGTCTGCGGCGCGTTGTCGAGTCCCCTCCACGCCACCGATTCTCTCATGAACGGCGCCCGGCGGTGAACGCGTCGTGCGGCGGTGTGCGGCCGACCGGCGTGCTACTGCTTCGTCAGCAGGATCTCCAGCGGTGGACGACCGTCGCTGTAGGTCACGTTCGCACGGAGCTGGTCGCGGTTGGCGAACGACAAGCCGAGGCGCCAGGTCACGCCCTTCGCGGTGCCGCTCGTGACGAGACTGTCGTCGCTGACGCGCGCGGGACCGCCCGACACGCCGAGTATCCTGACGCCGTCGATGGCATAGCCGCCGCCGTGCTTCACGATGGTCAGCGTCGTGCTCCCGAGGTTCGTTCCCGCGGCACCCCAGGAGCCACTGTAGTCATGGCTGCCGACAGTGACGCCGAAGTAGGCCAGCAGGCCCGAAGCACCCAGGCCGCCGACCGTCGCGCCCGCGACGAGGGCGGCTAGGATCAGGAACGCCAGCAGCGGCGCGGGCCACCACCTGCGGCGCCTGACTTGATCGAGACCATCGGCGGTGGGCGCGGGGCCAGAGTCCGCCCCTGTCCGCCGCCTTCTCCGGCGCGGCGCCGGCTCCGCCGCCGCCGCGCTCGCGCTGCGATAGATGGTCCGTTCAGATGGCGGAGTGCTCATATCCCTCGTCGGTCGCCGTTGTCGCCGTTGACGCCGGCGCGGAGCGCCGGCGTTCCTATTAGCCCCGCGGGCTCACATTACCCGCTCGGCGGCGAACCGTCGCCGTGCGGCGCCTAGTCGCGCACGGCCACTGCCTCGATCTCGACCCGCACGCCGAGCGGCAGGGCCGCGACCTGGACCGTCGAACGCGCCGGGTACGGCTCGACGAAGAAGCCGGCATAGACCTCGTTCACGGCCGCGAAATCGGCCATGTCGGCCAGGAAGATCGTCGTCTTCACCACGGCGTCCATATCGAGGCCGGCGGCGGCCAGCAGACGTCGCAGGTTGCCGAGCGCCTGGCGCGCCTGGTCGGCCGCCCCGGCGCCGGTCACCCGACCCTCGCCGTCGACGCCCAGTTGACCTGATACGAACACAAGATTGCCGCCGGCGACGGCCGGCGAGTACGGGCCGACGGGCGGGGCCGCATCGGCGGCGGCGAAGGAGCGCTTGCTCATTGGTCTCCCTTCGTTCTCGTAGGGGCGTGAGCCGCCCACCGGGCGGCGGTCATCCGAGGAAGTGCAGCACGACGGCGATGATGACGAGGGCGGCAACGAACGACCCGCCGGTGATCAGCATGAGCAGGATCGCCCGCTGGTGTTCCGGCGGGATGCGCGATCTGCGCGGGTCGTCGTTCACGAGCTTCCTCCGCTTCAGAGATCAGACGTCGAGGATCCGTGCGGCCAGGATGGCCGCATTGCGGGCCCCGTTGATGGCGACGCAGGCGACCGGCACGCCCGGCGGCATCTGCACGATCGAGAGCAGCGAGTCGAGACCGCCGAGATCGCTCGTCTTGATGGGCACGCCGATGACCGGCAGGTTGGTGTACGAGGCAATGACCCCCGGCAGCGCCGCCGCCTTGCCGGCGCCGGCGATGATGACCTTCAGGCCGCGTGCCTGCGCGGTCTTGGCGTAGTGCGAGAGCTTGTCCGGGTCGCGGTGCGCCGAGATGACGTTCACCTCGTAGCGGATACGGCGCTCGTCGAGCTCTCGGGCGGCCGCCTCCATGACCTCGCGGTCGGATTCGCTGCCCATGACGATGCCTACGTGGACCGGTTCGAGCTCGATGCCCACCAGCAGGGCCTCGACTTCGGTGCTGGTCTTCTCCACCGCACACTCCCTTCGACTTTGTGGCCGGCTGCGGAGCTGCTCGACAGAACGTACCCCGTGAGGCGCTTCAGGTCGCCCAGGACGACGGGAACAGGCTGATCTCGCCGGATTCGGCACGTACGGCCCGGGCCGCGATGTCGTCGCGATACTGCATGCCGGGGAACGAGATGCGCGCGAGCGCGCCGTAGGCGCGCTCGCGCGCATCTCCGAAGTGCTCGCCCAGCGCGCTGACGGCCAGCACGCGGCCGCCGTCGGTGACGATGTCGTGGCCGTGCATCTTCGTGCCCGCGTGGTAGACCGAGACGTCGGGCATCCCGGCCGCCCCGGAAAGGCCGCTGATCACGTCACCCTTCGAACTCGTCGCCGGGTAGCCCGCGGATGCCATCACGACCGACACGCAGGGCTGCGGCTTCCAGCGCAGCTCGACCGTGTCGAGCTCGCCGTTGGCCGCCGCCAAGCACGCTTCGAGGAGGTCGCTGTCGAGCCGCGGCAGGATCGCCTGCGTCTCGGGGTCGCCGAAGCGGCAGTTGAACTCGAGCACCTTGATGCCCTGCTCCGTCACGATGAGGCCGCCGTAAAGCACGCCCCGATACTCGATGCCGCGGCGCTGCAGGGCGGCGAGCACCGGCTGGAAGATGTCCTCGGCCACGGTCTCGGCGAGGTCGGCCGGGAACCCGGGCACCGGGCAGTAGCTGCCCATGCCGCCCGTGTTCGGTCCTTCGTCGCCGGCGAAGATGCGCTTGTAGTCCTGGGCGGGCGCCATCGGCACGACCCGCGTACCGTCGCACAGCGCCAGCAGCGATACTTCGGAGCCCTTCAGGAACTCCTCGATCAGCACGACCTCGCCGGCCGCTCCGAACGCCTTGTCGATCAGACAGAGCTCGACCGCGGCGCGCGCCTCGGCGAAGTCGCTGCAGATCATGACGCCCTTGCCGGCCGCGAGCCCGTCTGCCTTGACGACCAGCGGCCAGGAATCCTGCATCTCGAGGCAGCGCAGCGCGTCGTCTACGTTGTCGTGGCGGCGGTATCGCCCGGTCGGGGCCTTCGCCTCGAGCAGGATCTCCTTAGAGAACTGCTTGCTGCCTTCGAGCTGCGACGCTTCGCGTGATGGGCCGAACACGCCAAGGCCGGCGGCCACGAAGAGATCGCTGATGCCTGCGACCAGCGGCGCTTCGGGACCGACCACGGTCAGGTCGATCTTCTCGCGCCGGGCGAAGGCGAGCAGCCCGTCGAGGTCGTCTGCCGCCAGCGCGACGCAATCGGCCTCCTGCGCGATGCCGGCGTTGCCGGGCGCGCAGAACACCTGATCCGCGAGGGGCGAAGCGCAGAACGAGTGCACCAGGGCGTGTTCGCGGCCCCCACCGCCGACGACCAGAACGCGCATCGCTGCCCCCTTCTCACCGGATCCTTACAGGGATAGGGCCGCAGGCGCAGCCCCCGGCAAGTCTACAACGCCCACTGCCGCCTACGGCATCACGATCGTCTCGTCGCGGCCGGGGCCGACGGCGATCAGCTTCACCTCGGTCCTGGTGTACTCGCTGATGAAGGTGATGTAGTCGCGCGCTGCCTGGGGCAGCTGGGCCCATTGCAGGGCGTCAGTGATGGGTTCGTTCCAGGCCGCCAGCTCCTCGTAGACCGGCTTCGCGTGATGGAATGCCGTTTGCTGGAGGGGGAACTCGTCGTAGACCCTGCGCCCCGCCTTGTACTTCGTGCAGACCTTCAGCGACGGCAGGCCCGTGAGCACGTCGAGCTTGGTTATCGCCAGATGGGTGATGCCGCTCACCCGGCAGGCGTACTTCAGGGCGACCAGATCGAGCCAGCCGCAGCGGCGCTTGCGTCCGGTCGTGGTGCCGTATTCGTGACCGACCTCGCACATCGCGGCCCCGACCTCGTCGTCGAGCTCGGTGGGGAAGGGGCCTTCGCCGACGCGCGTCGTGTAGGCCTTGGCGACGCCCATGACGTAGTTGATGCGGGTGGGGCCTACGCCGGTCCCGGCGCAGGCCCCACCCGCGATCGGGTTCGACGATGTGACGAAGGGATAAGTGCCGAAGTCGATGTCGAGCAGCGTGCCCTGGGCGCCCTCGAAGAGTACCGACCTGTTCTCGTCGAGCGCCCTGTTGATGAGCAGCGAGGCGTCGCAGATGTGGGGTTCGAAGCGCTCCCGATAGGCCATGACCTCGTCGGTGACCTGGTCGGGGTCGAGTGTACCGATGTCGTAGAGCTGCAGCAGCAGGTTCTTCTCCATCATGGCGGCGTGGATCTTGCGGCGCAGGATCTTCTCGTCGAGGAGGTCCTGCACGCGGATGCCGAGCCGCTGGAACTTGTCGACGTAGCAGGGACCGATGCCGCGCCCAGTCGTGCCGATCTTGAACCGGCCGAGTTGCTGTTCGGAGACGCCGTCGAGCAGCAGGTGATAGGGCATGATCAGATGGGCGTTGCCCGAGATCTTCAGGTTGTCGACCTCGATGCCGCGGTCGCGCAGCGCTTCGATCTCGCCGAACAGGATGTGCGGGTCGATCACGACGCCGTTGCCGATGATGCAGGTCTTGGCGGCCCAGAGTATGCCCGAGGGGATGAGGTGCAGCTTGAATTCTTCGCCGTCGCGCACGATGGTGTGGCCGGCGTTGTTGCCCCCCTGGAAGCGCGCGACGACGTTGGCGCGCTCGGCCAGGATGTCTGTGATCTTGCCTTTGCCTTCGTCGCCCCACTGGGCGCCGATCACGATCGTTGCCGGCACTAGCGCACACCTCCGTCTGTGTCGAGGATCGAGCGGGCGGCCAGCACGCCTGAGGCGCTCGCCTGAACCAGGCCGCGCGTGATGCCGGCGCCATCGCCGATGGCGTACAGGTTCTTCACGCGGGTCTGCAGCCCCTGGTCGAGTTCGGGCCGGGCCGAGTAGAACTTCACTTCGACGCCGTACAGCAGCGTGTCGCGCGCGTTGATGCCGGGTGCGAGCTTGTCGAGGGCGCCGAGCATGTCGAGGATGTCGCTCAGGTGCCGGTAGGGCAGCACGAACGACAGGTCGCCGGGCGTGGCGCCGGCGAGCGTGGGCCGCACCGTGCTGCGCCGCATGCGCTGGGCCGTGGAGCGATGGCCGGCCTGGAGGTCGCCGAGACGCTGCACGATGATGTCCTCGCCGAGGAGATTGGCCAGGCGGGCGACCGACTTGCCGTAGGTGATCGGGTCGTCGAACGGCTGCGTGAAGTCGGTCGACACCAGCAGCGCGAAGTTGGTGTACTCGGTCTTCTGATCGGCGTAGCTGTGGCCGTTGACGGTGACGACGTCGCCGTAGTTCTCGACCGAGACGACCCCATGCGGGTTCATGCAAAACGTACGCACGGGGTCGTCGAAGGTGTCGGCGTAGTAGACGAGCTTGCTCTCGTACAACACGTCGGTGAGGTTGTCGGTGACGACCGCCGGGACCTCGACGCGCACGCCGATGTCGACCGGGTTCGTGCGCACCGTCACCCCCAACCGGTGGCATTCGTCGACGAGCCAGGCCGCACCCTGGCGGCCGGGGGCGGCGATGACGGCGTCGGCGGTGATCTGCGTGCCGTCGCTACAAAGGACGCCGACGGCCGTGTCGCCGCTCGTGAGGATGCGTTCGACCGTGGTGCCGGTGCGTACCTCGACCCTCGCCTCGAGGTCGTTGCGCATGGCCTGCAGGATGCCGGCGGCCCGGTCGCTGCCCATGTGGCGCACGGGCGACGCGATGAGTGTCATGCCGTGGGCGAGCGCCTCGCGCCTGATGGCTTCGACCTTCTTGCCGGCGGCGCCGTGGACCTTGTCGGGGGCGCCGTACTCGAGCCAGACGTCGTCGACGTAGCTCACGAGTCCGGCGAGGACGTCGGCGCCGACGAACTCGCTCAGCCAGCCGCCTACTTCGGGCGACAGCGTCAGCTTGCCGTCGGAGAACGCGCCGGCGCCGCCCCAGCCGCTCGTGACGTCACAGGTGCGACAGTCGGCGCAGGTGCCGGTGCGCCGCGCCGGGCACGACCGCTTGTCGATGTCGGGACCCTGCTCGAGCAGCAGGACGGAACTGCCGTTGCGGCGCACGAGTTCGAGTGCGGCAAATATGCCGGCGGGACCGGCCCCGGCGATGACGGCATCGTAATGGGCACGCATAGGTTTCATGGCGTCGGTGGGGAAAGACGAAGGAAAAGCGAACAGGACGTTCCCTTTGCGAGATGATAGCCGCGAGGTGAAGACATGACAAATGCCAGTGCGCTGCGCGTAGACTTCAGGACATGCGAAGGGAGACTGTGAACGGAGCGAGCTCCGCACGGCGCCGCGCTCACGCGGCGGTGCCGGCGCTCGCGCTGGCTGTGGCGCTGGCCGCGGTCCTGCTTCTCGCCGCTTGCGGTTCGACGAGCGCTCCTGCGACCTCGAGGTTCGACCAGAGCGCCGATGGCCATACTGTGCAGGCAAAGGTCGGGCAGCGGCTGCAGATCACCCTCAAAGAAGATCCGAGCAGCGGCAATAAGTGGATCACCCTCGCGACGCCTGGATTGAAGATCGACAGTTCCGCCTACAAGGACGGCGCGCGCACCTGGATCCTCACCGCGACCCGGGCCGGGGCGCAGCGCTTCGACGCGGTCTACAGCGACATCGGTTCCCCAGGCACACCCGGCCTCCCTCAGCGCTTCGATCTGCGCGTGATCGTGAAGTAGAGGCTCCGTTGCCCGGCGCGCCGTTCGCGCCGTGGTATCTTCCAGGCTCCCCCGAGTGCGAGGAGCAGTTGTCGTGGCAGACTCCTGGATCAAGGTCGCCGACGAGCGTGCGCTGGACGAAGGGCGCTCCCTTGCGGTCTTTCCGCGCGGCCTGGGGATCCTGCTCGCCAAGGTCGACGGCGCGGTCTACGCGGTCGCCGACCGCTGTGCCCACATGGCCTGCCCACTCGGATCGGGTCGGTTTGACCAGTTCATCGTCACCTGCCCGTGTCACGACTGGCGCTTCGACGTCCGCACGGGGACGTTCGTAGACGCGCCCGAGATCGCCATCACGACCTATCCCGTGCGCATCGCCGGGGGCGATGTCCTGATCGAGCTCAAGGAGGACGCGACGTGAGCGAGGTCTTCGTTTACGCGCTGAGTACCTGTCCCTGGTGTCGCAAGGCCAAGGAGTACTTCACGGACCACGGCATCCCGTTCGAGGCGATCGACATCGACCTGCTCCCCGACGACGAGAGCGACCGCCTCGCCGACGAGGCGCACTCCCTGTCGGGATCGCGCGCCTACCCCATCGTCAAGATCGGGGACGAGGTCGTCGTCGGGTACGCCCCTGAGAAGTACGAGAAGCTGCTGGGGACGGCTGCCTGATGGCCCACGAGGCCCGCACCGCGGCCCTGCGCCACTTCTTCGAACCGCTCGTGACCGCGATGGGTTACAAGTTCACGCCCGACCGCGAGATGGCGGACTTCCTGCTCGAGCAAGAGGCCGTGCTCGAGGAAACGCGTGGTGCGCCTTATTGTCCCTGCCAGGGACGCACCGGCGACCGCACCCAGGACATGCGCATCGTCTGCCCCTGCATCCCGTTCCATCGCGCCCACTTCGATGCCATGAGGCGCTGCTGGTGCGGCCTCTTCGTCCACAGCGACGTGACCGACCCCGACAGCCTGCCGCAGATCCCGGCGAGCGAGCTCGGGCTCGAAGGGTGATCGGCGAGCATGTGGACTGAGGTCGCCAGGCTGCGCCGACGTCGCCCGCGGCGGCATGAAGTTCGCCAAGGCCGGCGGTCACGACGTCACGATCTGCAACTGCGACGGTGTGTTCTACGCCGTGAGCCGCCGCTGCGGTCACATGAACGCGCCGCTCGAGCAGGGCACGCTCGACGGCACGATACTCACGTGCCCTCTGCACTTCGGCCAGTTCGACGTGCGCGACGGCTCGGTGCTCGCCTACCCGGTCGACCTGCTACCTGGGTGACGAGCCGTTGCCGGCCGACGCCCGGCGGGTGCTCGACGAGAGCGACCGCCTGATGAAGAAGATCCGCGTCTACGACCTCGACACGTGGCCGGTCAGGGTGACCGGCGACGCTATCGAGGTCGACGTGTAGGCGGGAGTGGGGCGGGCGCTCGAGCGCCCGCCCGACTCCCGCCGCGACTACGGTCAGCAACCGAAGGAGGGTACATGGCGTTCGAACTTCCGCCCCTGCCGTGGGCCGAGGATGCACTCGAGCCGGCTACGTCGGCGCGCACGATCGGCTTCCACTACGGCAAGCACCACAAGGCCTACGTCGACAACCTCAACAAGCTGGTCGCCGGCACTGACCTCGAGGGCAAGTCGCTCGAGGAGGTCATCGGCGCGGTGGCCGGCGACCCGGCCAAGGCGGGCGTCTTCAACAACGCCGCCCAGGTGTGGAACCACACCTTCTTCTGGAACTCGATGAAGCCGGGCGGCGGGGGTGTCCCTTCGGGACCGCTCGCCGACAAGATCGCGGCCACCTTCGGCGGCCACGGCGAGTTCGTCGAGCAGTTCAAGACGGCCGCCGTCGGCCGGTTCGGCAGCGGCTGGGCCTGGCTGGTCGTCGACGCCGGCGCTCTCAAGATCGTGACGACCGCGAACGCCGAGATGCCCGTCCCGCCCGTCAAGCCGCTGTTCACCTGCGACGTCTGGGAGCACGCCTACTATCTCGACTATCAGAACCGCCGCCCCGACTTCGTGCAGGCCTTCTTCGACAGCCTTGTGAACTGGGACTTCGCCGCGCGCAACTTCGCGGGCTGACCGCGAGTCGTGGAGGGGCGGGGCGGGGCCGCGACGGCCCCGCCCCGCCCGAGCTTCCGAACACCGCGCCGATCGACCCCGTCCAACACCTGTCGGGCGCGCCGTTTCGGCGCGCGGGCGGCTCGGATCGGGGCGGGAGATGAATGCGACGGCGATCATCGCCGAACGGGCGCCGCGGGGATTCCATCGAGGCCAAGCTTCGGTCAGACTACGGTCGAGGGCGGCCGACGACGCGGGGGCGGGACTCTGACGGCCAAGACCAAGCGGATGGCGCGCAACGAGATCGCCGACACGGTCGTGCGGGCGGCGACCGCCGGGGACCGCGATGCCTTCGCCGCGATCGTGCGTCACTACGACGGACGGCTGCGTGTGCTGGCCTACCAGATCCTCAGCGACGCCAGCGCCACCGACGACGTCATGCAGGACGTCTACATCAAGGTGTTTCGGGGGCTTGGGTCGTTCGGCGGCCGTGCGGCTCTGGGCACGTGGCTGTATCGCGTGACCTACACCACCTGCATCGATCACCTTCGCAAGCGCAAGGACCAGCTCTTCGACGACGGCGAGTACCCGCCCGACCTGCACGATCGCCGCGACGACCCCGGCGAATGCGTGCCGCTGCGCGATGCAGTCGGCCGCGCTCTCGACCAGCTGCCCGCCGATCAGCGCGCGGCCGTGCTGCTGGTCGATGCGGCTGGCCTGACCTTCCGCGAGGGCGCGAGGGCGCTCGACATGCCGCTCACCACGTTCGCCGGGCGGGTCACAGCCGCCCGGTCCACGCTCCGTGCCACGCTGGGCATGGCGCCGGCGGCGGAGGATCGGTCATGAAGAAGCGCGACGAGGAACTCGGCGACGTGCTGCGTGGGGCCTTCGTGCCCCCGCCCCGCGACGACTTCATGGAGACCCTGCTCGGCCAGCTCGACGAACGTCGCGCCGGCCCAGGCAGACGCGCCCGACGAGGCGGCCGACATGGGGCCGGCCGCCAGCCCCGAGGTCAGCTGTCTGCCACGCCGGCGCTGGTGGCTGCCGGCCGGCATCGCGGCCGCTGCGGCAGTCGCCGCCGCCGTCACGCTCGCGCTCCTGCCCGCGCCCGCGTCGCACTCGCCGGTCTCGAGCTGCCCGCGAGCCTGACGCTCTCCCAGGTCTTGCAGCGACTGAGCAGCCCGGCGTCGAGTGTGAGCGCGATCGTCGGCCGCTGGTCGGCGGCCACCGCCGGCGGCAAGATGATGCGCGGCAAGTTCCTGGTGACGCGCGGCTGGAGCGGTCAAGATGGTCGTCGATCGCCCCAGCCCTCATAGTGACCGTTCGTTCTCCTACGACACGACCACCGCTGCCGCGAGCGTCGCCTCGACGAGCCTCTCGGCCGCGTCGCGACAGTCGAGCGCGGAACGCACGCCTTCGCCGAAGCCGACCGGGAGCGGCGCGCCGAGGGCGATAGTGCGCCGCGTCCCGCCGCCCCCCGTCTACGGCGCGGCGGCCATCCGGATGTTCCTGCGATCCGACGTCCAGGACTGGACCCTCGGTGACAGTACCTACGAAGGGCGCCCGGTCTGGGTCGCCTCGCGCGATGTAGACACAGTCGACGAGACGGCCTTTGCCCGGCCCGACGCACCGGAAGGGCCGCTGACGGTGGAGTGCTCGATCGACAAGGAGACCGGCCTGGTCCTGCGCTGGGCGCTGTCTGTCGGGCGGCCACGCGGTGTGGGAGGTCCGCCTCGATAAGCTGACGGTCAACCCGACCGCGTGGCCGACCGAGTTCCCCACGCCGTTGCCGACCCAGACGACGGGCGACGCCGGCGCTCGGCGGCGAGGTGGCAGCGGCGGACTGAACCATTGGGGCATCGGCAGACCGCCTCGGGGCGGCGGCGAGGCGGATCGCCCCGCCGCCGCCCCGAGGGCTGCTCTGAGACGCGCTCGAACGAGCATCGCCGCCGCATCGAGGGTATCCTGCACCCTATCCAGAGGCGGAGGTGGATCATCCAGGGTGAGGCCTCGGCAACGGTCGAGGGCGGCAGGCGGCCGCGGTCACGCGGCGGCAGGTTCGCGGCCGTCTTCGATCTGTCGCGCGGCCGCCAGGCGTTCCTGTCGATCGCCCAGCCTGGCCTTGGCGCCGTGCTCGCGCTCGGCGCGTTGCCGTCGTGGCGTGTGGCCGGTCTCGGCCTGGCCGCCGCCACCGCTGGGTTTCTCGCCGTGTTCTCGCTGAACGATGTGCTCGACCGGCGCGTCGACGCGGCGTCGCTCGAGGCAGGCAAGGGCGAGGTCAGCGGCTATGACATCGACACGGCGTTCGAGCGGCACCCCTTGGCGAGAGGAGACCTGAGCCTCGCCTTCTCGCTCGCCTGGGTGTGCGGCCTGGCCATCGTCGGCGGGGTCCTGGCCTGGATCCTGCAACCACTGTGCCTGGCGCTGTTCGCGGGAGCGGTGGCGCTCGAAGTGCTCTATTGCCGGCTGCGCTCCGTGACGCTCTACAAGACCATCGTCTCGGGTGTCATGGTCGGGCTCGGCGGGCTCGCCGGGTGGGCCGCTACCGGGTCGCTCTCGCCGCGGGCTTTGACGCTGTTTCTGTTCCTCGCGCTCTGGGAGATAGGAGGCCGCAACATCGCCAACGACCTTGCCGACGTCGAGTCCGACAGCAGGGTCGGGATCAAGACCGTCGCCACGGTCCATGGGCCGGTCGCGGCCGCTCGCGCCGCCTGCGTCGTGGGCTTTGCCGCTCTCGCCGCCACGGCGTTGCTGCCGATGAGCGGGCTGCTCGCCGACGTCGGCCTCTGTTTCGGGCTGCTGGTCATCGCCTGGCCGGGAGCGAAGCTGTGGCACCATCCGTCGAGCGCCGAGGCCGCCTCGTACTTCAACTGGGCGAGCCTGTACCCGGCCGTGCTGCTCGCCATCGTCGTCGCGCCGTTGCTCGGCGCGGCGATCTGAATGGCCGGCCCGCCCGCGGTGCGAAGCGTTCCGGGCGAGGGGATCCCCGATCCGCAGCGA
This sequence comes from uncultured Actinomycetes bacterium, assembly GCA_963833555.1. Classification (GTDB taxonomy): domain Bacteria; phylum Actinomycetota; class Thermoleophilia; order UBA2241; family UBA2241; genus CAWHYB01. Next base: position 92,850 of record CAWHYB010000003.1, read on the forward strand.
CCCGCGGATCACCGCGGCCCAGCCAGCTCTAACCCAGTGCCCGACGGCGCCCTGTTCGACCGCAACGCGGTCCGCTACGACGTGGTCAACACGATCATCACCTTCGGCCAGGACGTGCGCTGGCGGCGCTGGGTCGCCGGCAGGGCGCTCGCCCTGGCGGCTGCGCCGCCACCCGGCGAGCGCCCGGCGCTGCTCGACGCGTGTGCGGGGACGGGGCTGGTCGGGCTTGCGGCGGCGAGGCTGGGCGCCCGTGTGACGCTCGCCGACGCCAGCCCCGTCATGCTCGAGCGGGCTCGGCGAAGGGCGGCGGCGCGGCGGCTGGCGGTCGATCTGGTCGTCGCCGACCTGGCCGCGCCGCCGCCCTTCGCACCGGCGAGCTTCGACGCTGTGACGATCGGCTTCGGACTGCGCTATCTGCCCGACCCGGTGGCGGCGCTGCGCTCGCTGGTTGGTCTGCTGCGCCCCGGCGGCGCTCTGGTGGCGCTCGAGGCCGTCGTGCCGACGGCCTCGAGCGCCACGAACGGCGCCGGGGCGCGGCTCGCCGGCCGCTGCGCCTCATGGTACTTCTTCTCGGTCGCGCCCCGAGTCGGGGCCCTGCTCGCAGGCCGTGCCGAGCTCTACGAGCGGCTGACGTCGTCGGTGCGCGAGCTCGGCTCGGGCGATGAGCTCGTCGATCTCGTGCGGCGCGCGGGGCTCGAGCCGGTCGCTCGCCGCCGCTGGGCGTTCGGCCTCGTCGAGGGCGTTGCCGCCCAGCGACCGCGCGTATAGTGTCTCGTGACCGCCCGCGCGAGGCCGGTCACGCCGCTGGGCGTTGAGCAGTCGCCGGACCGACAAGGAGAACCATGCCCGTCCTCCGCCTCGATGAAGACCCCGGACAGGTCGTCTTGCACGTACAGGGGACCGTCTGCGCGAGCACGCGCGAGGTCGTCGAGAGCCAGGCGTTCGAGCGCGTGGTGGAGCTCTACCTGACCCATCTGCAGGCTCATGACGCACCGCTGCCGGCCGAACTCGGCGTCGATCCCAGCGACGCGGCGCAGCGCGCCACGCTCGTCGACCTGCTGCGGCTGCTGTCGCACAACCCGCTCGAACGGATAGCCCGCACGCGACACGATCGCGAGCTCCTGCTCGAGCGCCGCAACGCCTTGCACCGGTTCGTCGAGGGTCTCTACGACTTCTGGCGAGGGTTCGACCGATTCCTCGTCGATCATGCCGCGGCGGCGCCCGGACCGGGCGCCAGTCACGGCGCGGTCGCCTACCGCACCTTCAACGCCGGCCTCGAGTCGCTGGCGGCCCAGATCCGCGACCTCTACCGCGACGTCGCCGAGAACGTCACCGCCGCGCACCCGCACATCTACCGGCAGGTCCACGCCGGAGCCGAACTCGGCGCAAGTGTCGCGCCGCGGCAGTGGCCGGCGCCGGTCGACTTCCGGCGTCAGCTCGAGGGGATCCCGTTCGTGCGGCGCGTGCTCATGTACCCGCCTCTGATCCTCGACCCGCCGGCCAACACACGGACCGGCAGCTTCCGCGAGGTCGGCGAGAACCCGTTGGCGGGCATGCGGCTCGATCCGGAGCGCTGGGTCTGCTACCCGGCGGTCGTCGGGCGGCTCGTGGTGTTCGTCTACATCGAGCAGCGGTTCTTCGGTCTCGGCCTGTCGCTGGCCAACCTCTTCGAACTGGCCAGCGACGAACAGATCGCCGCCGGCCCCGATGCGGTGTACCTCTTCGGGGCGTCGCCCGAGGCGCTCACCCGCTTCGGCGAACTCCCGGCGGTCTTCTACGACGACAGGGCGACCGGCTTGCTGGTGGCGGCCGTGCCGCTCGAAGACAGGTTCGGGTACTTCGGCTACCTCAAGAAGATGGTGCTGACGCTCCATAACGTGGCCGCCATGAAGCGCGGCCTCATGCCGTTCCACGGCGCCTTCGCGCGCCTCGTGCTGCCACGGGGGCGCCGAAGCCGGCGTGCTGCTCATCGGCGACACCGCTACGGGTAAGTCCGAGACGCTCGAGGCGCTGCGCGTCGGCGGCGACGAGTTCGTGTCCGAGCTGCGCATCGTGGCAGACGACATGGGCTCGCTCGAGGTGGTCGAGCGCGACGGCGACATACAGATCGTGGCCTACGGCACCGAGATCGGCGCCTTCGTGCGTCTCGATGACCTGCAGCAGGGTTATGCGTTGGGCCAGGTCGATCGCGCCATCATCATGAGCCCCCAGAAGGTCAACGGACGTGTCGTGCTGCCGGTCACTACGCTCGAGGAAGTGCTGCACGGCTACCCGGTCGATCTGCTGCTCTACGCGAACAACTACGAACCGGTCGACGAAGGGCATCCGCTGATCGAGCGGTTCGACGACGCGGAGGCGGCTCTCGCGGTCTTCCGCGAGGGGCGCGCGATGTCCAAGGGGACGACCTCGGCGAGTGGCCTGGTCGCCAACTACTTCGCCAACATCTTCGGACCGGCACAGCGGCCCGACGAGCACGATCGTCTGGCAGATCGGGTCTTCGCGGCGGCGTTCGCGGCCGGCACCTACGTCGGGCAGCTGCGCACGCGACTCGCGCTGCCCGGTTTCGAGGCGGCCGGCCCCCGCGCCGCCGCGACGGCGTTGCTCGAGCTTGTCGCGACGCTCACGAAAGGAGAGGCACCGCAGTGACGGCACTCTACGAGTCGAACGAGACCGACCTTCGGCTGGTCAATCGCGGCAAGGTGCGTGACGTCTACGCGCTCGGGGACGACGTCCTGGTGATCGTCGCCACCGACCGCATCTCGGCCTTCGATGTGATCCTGCCGACACCGATCCCGGGCAAGGGCGAGGTGCTCACCCAGCTCTCGAACGTCTGGTTCGCGCGCACGCGGGACATCGTCGCCAACCACGTACTCGATCCCGAACCCTTCGCCAACCGGCCCGACAAGGCGCATCTGCAGGGCCGTTCGGTGGCCGTGCGGAAGTGCGAGGCCCTGCCGGTCGAAGCGATCGTGCGCGGTTACCTCACGGGTTCAGGACTCAAGGACTACCAGCGCAGCGGACGGGTCTGCGGCATCGCCCTGCCCGCTGGGCTGGTCGACGGCAGCCGTCTGCCGGAGACGATCTTCGCGCCCTCGACGAAGGCCGAGGTCGGCACCCACGACGAGAACGTCTCGTTCGACCAGATCGCGCGACCTGATCGGCGACGAGCTCGCCGCCCAGGTGCGCGACGTCGTCGATCGCGCTATACGAGTTCGGCGCGGCGCTATGCGCTGGAGCGCGGCATCATCATCGCCGACACCAAGTTCGAGTTCGGCCTGTTCGACGGCGAGCTCATCCTCATCGACGAGGCGCTGACGCCTGATTCGTCGCGGTTCTGGCCGGTGGACGGCTACGAGCCGGGACAGCGCCCAGCCGAGCTTCGACAAGCAGTTCGTGCGCGACTACCTCGAGACGCTCGACTGGGACAAGACGGCGCCCGGTCCCGAGCTGCCCGGCGACATCGTCGCCAAGACGGCCGAGAAGTACCGCGAAGCCTGGCGGCTGCTCGGCGAGCGGGCCTGAGGGGACGCGGCTGCACAATGGGCCGTCTGGCGTTCTGGGGGATCGTGCTGCTCACCGTGGCCGGGGTCGCGGTGGGCATCTGGTACTACGTGCGCGACGATTACCCCTTCCAGATCAGCCAGGCGGACATCCGCGGCTTCGGCTATCGGGCCGAGACTCCGAAGGGCAGCGTCGCCGGCTACGTGACCGATCCGCCGGCAGAGCTTGCGGCTTGGATCAGTGCCATGGAGAAGGACGCCACCGACGAACCGCTGCGGATCGACGGAGTCCTCACGCTGTTCCTCGCAGACGGCCGGTCGCTTCAGTTCGCGCTCGACCTGAACGAGCTGCGCGGCGCCGGCCGCTGGGTCGCGCCCGATGGCGCCGAGACGGCGCCCGAAGGCGTCCACGTCGGCCCGGCGCTCGCGTGGTACCTGCGCGGCGTGGCGGCGGGCTTGCTGGCCACGCCGCGCGATCTCACGCCGCCGCCGGCTCGGTCGGCGCCGCCCTCGAGCGCGCCGTCGCTGCTGCCGTCGGCCTCGCCCTGACCCTCATCGGGGGCGGGACAGGAGCCGTTTGCGCGGCGTATCCTACCGGCGATCTGGGTGGCCTGCCGCACTACTGTCAGGGGGGATCGAGATGCTGAAGGGTTTCAGGGACTTCATCATGCGCGGCAACGTCGTCGACCTCGCCGTCGCCGTGGTGATCGGCGCTGCCTTCGGGGCGGTGGTCAAGGCGTTTGTCGACAACATCATCACACCGCTCATCGCGGCCATCTTCGGGAAGCCCGATTTCGGGAGCCTGGCGTTCACCATCAATGGGAGTCACTTCACCTACGGGCTCTTCATCAATGCACTCGTAGCATTCGTGCTCGTCGCGGCGGCGATCTACTTCTTCGTGGTCGTGCCGCTCAACAAGGTCGCCGAGCGGCGGGCGCGCGGTCAGGCGCCGGTGACGCCCGACACGAAGCAGTGTCCTGAGTGCCTGAGCGAGATCCCGCTGGGAGCCCGGCGATGCCCGCAGTGTACGACTGAGCTTGCGGCGGCGCCCGGGTCAGGGGCATGACCGCCGCCGCCGGCGCCGCCGTCTCGGCGGACGGGTCCGCCCGCTTCGCGAGCGGCGACACAGGCGCCTACTGGGATGGCAAGTACGCACAGGGCGGCAAGCTCTGGGGCGACGCGCCCAGCGTGCTCGCCGTCGCCGCGATCGAGCGGCTGGGCAGGTTGGGCCCTGGCGCCGTCCAGTTGCGTCTGCTCGACATCGGCTGCGGCTACGGGCGCGATGCGGTCGCCTTGTGGCACGCCCTGGGGCTATCGGTCGACGCGGTCGACCCGGCGGCGCGGGCCATCGAGATGGCCCGCGCCGCACGACCGCCGCAGGCCACCATCGCCTACCGCAAGGGTGGTCTCGGCGATCTCGGCGACGAGCGCTACGACGCGGTGTTCGTCTCGAACCTCTATCAGCTGCTCGACCCGCCCGCACGCGAGCGTCTGCGGGCCGCCGTGCGCGATCGTGTGGCGCCCGGGGGCCTCGTGTTCGTCGGGACGTTGTCGGTGAGCGATCCCCAGCACTACGGCAAGGGCGAGCCCGTTCCGGGCGAGCCCGATTCGTTCGTCGAGGGGCGCTACCTGCATCTGTGCCGGCGCGACGAGCTGGCCGCCGACTTCGCGTTCCTCGAGATCGAGCATCTCGCTGAGGTCGCCTACGAGGAGGAGCGCCCGGGCGGTCCGCCGCACGCACACGTCAGCTGGGTGCTGGTCGGCTGCTCCCCGGGCGCGCAGGACGACGAGGGTCAGGGCACGATCTTGTAGAGGGAGCCCGTGAGGTCCATCAGGTAGAGCTCGCCGCTTGCGTCCTGGCCGAACGAGGTGACCTGCGTGATCTTCTGCGAGATCCCGGTGAGGATCTGCTTGGCCGCCGCCGGGCTCGTCTTGAACCAGACGCGCCCGCTGCACTCGTCGGCGAAGAGGTAGTCGCCCTGCAATGCGGGGATCGCGCTGCCGCGGTAGACGTAGCCGCCGATCACCGCGCAGCCGAAGCTGTGCGAGTACTGGGCGACCGGGAACACGAGGCGCCGCCGCACGATGGGCTGCGGCTTGTAGACGTGAGTACCCTCGTAGTAGCTCCAGCCGAAGTTGGTGCCCGCCGTCGTGCCGGCCTTGAGGAAGTCGATCTCCTCCCAGCGGTTCTGGCCGACGTCGCCGATCCACAGGTTGCCGTTCTTCGAGTCGAACGAGAAACGCCACGGGTTGCGCAGCCCGTAGGCGAACAGGCGCGGCGTCGGGTTGGCCACCGAGACGTTCAGGCGCCAGATCTTCGCGTAGCGAACGTGGAGGTTCTGGCCGTAGAGGTTGGGGTCTCCCTCGCTGCCGCCGTCGCCGATGCCGACGTACAGCCGGCCGTCGGGGCCGAACTGGAGCTGACCGCCGTTGTGGTTGGGGTGTGCGCTGTGAGCGACTGAGAACAAGACCTTGCGGCCGGCCGGGTTCGCGACATCCGGGTTGGCGCCGACCCGGTAGCGTACGACGCGGATGTTGCCGGCGGTGTTGGTGTAGAAGATGTAGAAGCGGCCGTTCGTGTCGAAGTGGGGGTCGAACGCCATCGAAAGCAGTCCCTGCTCGGTGCCGGTCGAGACCAGCGTGTGGATGTCGAGGAAGGGCGTCGGCAGCAGCGTGCCGTCCTTGATGATGACGATCCTGCCCGTCTTCTCGACCACGAACAGCCGGTGCGTGTCGCCCGGCGGCGACGTGGCGTAGACCGGCTGGGACAAGCCGGACGCGACGAGATGGAGCGCGACCTTCGGGACCGCCGCCCGCGCCGCGGCCATCGCGCTGGTGGCCGCTGCCCGTCCTGGGGTCGAGGTCGTCGGGGCGGGGAGAGCGGACACGGTGGGCCCGGCCGTGGTCTGGGCGCTCGCTCGCACGCCCGTTCCCGCACTGAACAGCACGGAGACGATGAGCGCGCCGCCGGCGACCAGGCTGACCAGGCTCCACAGTAGGAAGCGACGATGTCTCATGGGGGATCCTTCCGAGATGGCACCAACGTCTGCCAGCTTGCCCGCGGGATGGAGGAAGTAAGCGGAGCCGGCCCGTTCGCCGGGGCTCTCGGGCGGCGAAGCGCGGTGGCGCCGGGCGCTAGAGGTAGGCGGCGCGGAAGGCGGCTGCGGCGGCTTGCTCGGCTGTTTCGACAAGCCGCCGCAGCCGCAGCAGCATCGTGGTGTCGACACGCAGCGCCCGATCGTCGACCGCGGCCACCGCGACGATCCCGCGCACGCTGCTCGTGAGGAACATGGCGTCGTCGGGACGCAGGTCGCGGACGCGGCCGTAGGCTTCGGCGACGCGAATGCCGTCGGCCTGGGCGACCTGCTCGAGGGTAGCGCGCATGACTCCGGGCAGGATCGCTCCTTCGGCCGGCGTGGTGATCAGGCTGCCGCCGCGCGCCAGGAAGATGTTTGAGGTCGCGCCTTCGAACATGCGGCCTTCGTCGTCGACGAAGATGGCGTCGTCGGCCCCGGCCGCGGCGGCGGCGCGCTGCGCCAGATGCGACTGCAGGAAGGTCATCGCCTTGAGGGCGCCGCTGACGCGGATGCCGCGGTGGGTGATCACGCGGAGCGGGCGTTCGGGCACAGGCCTGGCGTCGTTGCGGATGAGCACCGACGGCTCCCCCCAGACCGGCCCGCCGGTGACCAGCACGCGGCAGCCGCCGTCGGCGACGGCGTCGGCGGCCGACAATTCGACGATCCAGTGGGCGATGGCGGCGCTATCCCAGGGAAGGTCGATCTCGAGCAGGTCGAGCCCCGATTGCAGCCGGTCCATGTGCTGGCTGAAGAAGACGGGCACCCCACCAGCCAGCTTGAGCGTCTCGTAGAGGCCGATGCCATGAGTGACCGAGCGGTCGAGCGCCGGCAGGACGGCATCGCGTTCGGCTAGCAGCGTGCCGTTGAGGCTGACCATCTTGGCGGCCTCGGCGGCGCCTTCGGCGCCGCCCCGGGCCGCCACGCCGCGCCGTTCAGAAGTCATATCTGCTGGCTTCGTCGGCCTTGAGGGTGATGAACTTGGTGTAGTTGGGGTTGAAGGCGAGACGGAACTTGCCCGTGGGCCCGTTGCGGTGCTTGGCGATGTCGACGGCCACGATGCCCTTGCTGTCGCGCGAGCCGTGGCTGTCTTTGGCGTCGTCGTCGGTCGCCTTGTAGATGAAGATCACGAGATCGGCATCCTGTTCGATGGCGCCCGACTCGCGCAGGTCGGAGAGCTGCGGCCGCTTTTCGGCGCGCGTCTCGACCTCGCGGTTGAGCTGCGAGACGGCCAGCACGGGCACGTTGAGCTCGCGGGCAAGCTGCTTGAGAGACCGCGAGATGTTGGCGACCTCTTGCTGACGGTTGTCGGCGCGGCGATCGCCCATCATCAGCTGGAGATAGTCGATGATCACGAGCCCGAGCGCCGGCTGCACGCGGCTGGCGAGTCGGCGCGCCTTGGCGCGCAGCTCGAAGACGTTGAGCCCCGCCGTGTCGTCGACCCAGATGGGCGCCTTTTCGAGCTCGCCGGCGACCGTGACGAGCTTGTAGTAGTCCTCGTTGGGCAGCGTCTGGCCGGAGCGCAGCCGGTGCGAGGCCACCCGGGCGGCCGAGCACAGCATGCGCTCGCTGATCTCCTGCTTGCTCATCTCGAGACTGAACACGGCCACCGAATGCTTGCCGGCAAGGCCGATGTTGTGGGCGATGTTGAGCGCCAGCGACGTCTTGCCGACACCGGGGCGGGCCGCGAGGACGATCAGGTTCGAGGGCTGGAAGCCGCCCGTCGTCTTGTCGATGTCGGGGAAGCCCGACGGGATGCCCGTCATCTGCAGGCCCTCGCGGATCATCTCGATGCGCTCGAAGGTCGACTGCACCATGGCGATCATCGGTGCGAAGTCGCTCGTGAGCCGATGCTGTGAGATGGCGAAGACCTTCTGCTCGCAGGCGTCGAGCAGCGTGGTCGCCTCGTCGGGATGCTCGTAGCCGAGCTCGGCGATCTCGTTGCCGACGCGGATGAGCTGGCGCAGGACGCTCGTCTCGCGCACGATCTCGGCATACTGGCGCACGTTGGCGGCGGCCGGCACGATCTCGACGAGCGTGTGCACGAATGCTTTGCCGCCGACACGGTCGAGCACGCCCTGCTGTTCGAGGGCAGCGCTCAGCGTCACGGCATCGACCTCTTTGCCGTCGCCGTACATGTCGCGGATGGACTTGAAGACGAGCCGGTGAGTGTCGCGGTAGAAGTCGTCGATGTCGAGCAGTTCGGTGGCGACCGGGATCGCGTTCGGGCTGACGATCATGGCGCCCAGGACCGACTCCTCGGCGTCGAGGTCGTGCGGCTGCATGTGACGGCCGTCAGCCTGCGCGATGCCGGTGGTCACGATGCCCGCGGTCCTTTCTGGGCGGCCGTTCGGCCGCCGCGTCACTCAGGGACGACGATGATCTTGACCGACGCCTCGACGCCTTCGAAGACGTCGATGTCGATCATGAACGTGCCGAGGCTCTTGATGGGTTCGTCGAGACGGATCTTGCGCTTGTCGACGCGCACCTTGCGGGCGTCCCAGATGGCGTCGGCGATGTCGGCCGTGGTCACCGAGCCGTAGAGACGCTCGCCCTCGCCGGCGTGGGCGCCGATCGTGACGACCGTCTTGTTGAGCGTGGCGGCCACCTCGCCTGCGTGTTCGGCGCTGCGGATCTCGCGCGCCTTGCGTTCGTCCATGAGCCGCCGCACCTCGTCGAGGCGGCCGGGACTTGCGACCTCGGCGAGCCGCTTGGGCAGCAGGTAGTTGCGGGCATAGCCGCGTGACACGTTGACCAGGTCGCCCTTGTCGCCAACGCCTTCGACGTCTTCGATCAGGATGATCTCCATGACTACCCCTTAGTGCGCGACGTAGGGAAGCAGGGCCATCTCGCGGGCGCGCTTGACCGCGACGGCGACTTGCTGTTGGTGACGCCGGCAGGCCCCGGTGATACGCCGCGAGCGGATCTTGCCCTTGTCGGAGACGAAGCGCTTGAGCACGGTGCTGCTCTTGTAGTCGACCTCGTCGAGCTTCTCTTTGCAGTAGTAGCAGTAGCGCCGCCGCGACTGGCCCAAGGCTGCCGGCCTTGCGTTTCTCGCGGCGCTTGCCCGTCAGTGCTGGCATGCTGGCCTTTCTGGTCTACGGTCTGGCCCTGGCGGCGGCGCCGGCCGGCCCGCCGCCAGGGCCTCTCTTGCTGTCTGAAGTCTAGAACGGGATGTCGTCGTCGCCGATGTCGACTTCGGCGACATCGGCGGTCTTGGCGAAGTCGGCACCGCCGCCCTCGCGCGCGCCGCCGCCCTCGCGCGGCCCGATGAACTGCACGTTGTCGGCGACGACCTCGATGGCCTCGCGCTTCTGCCCCTCTTGGGTCTCCCACTCGACGCCAGCGCAGCCGGCCTTCGACCGCGACCTGCCGGCCCTTTGACAGGTACTGCTGGCAGCGCTCGCCGTTGCTGCCGAAGACCGAGACCGTGAAGTAGTTGGCGTAGTCTTCCCAGCCCGCCCGAGTCCTTGTTCTTGACCCGGTCGTTGACCGCGATGCGCAGGCTGCACACGGTGGTGCCGCCTGCCGGGCGGCTCTCGGGGTCGCGCGTCAGGTTACCGACGAGAACGACGCGATTGATTGATCCGGCCATGGCTTGCTCCTTTGCGGTCGCCGCTAATCCTTGAGCCGCACCGTCTGGAAGCGCATGACGTCGTCGGTGATGCGCAGCACCCGCTCGACCTCGGTAAGGGTGGCCGGGAGGGCGGTGAAGGCGATGACGCTGTAGAGGCCTTCGGTCTGCCCGGCGATCTCGTACGCGAGCTTGCGCTTGCCCCAGTCGTCGACTGAGCCGACCTTGCCTTCGCCCTGTTCGACCGTCTTGGACAGACGATCGAGGATCTCGGACTGCCGGTCTTCTTCGACTTCCGGGTTGAGCATGAGCATCAACTCATACTTGTTCGTGGTACTCACCTCCTGTGGTCTTGGCGGCCCCAGCCTTGCTGCTGGAGCAGGGGTGAAAAATGCCGCCCGAGGGCGGCCAACCACGGCATGATACCAGTGTGCGGCGTCGCCCTCAACAATAGTAGGGGGCGCCGGGGACGGAGAAGCCGTCCCCGGCGCCCCCAGGATGACAGTACCTCTCTCAGGTCGGAGACGATCGAGGACCTCGCCGGCAGCCGCGGCGAGGGTAGGCGCAGGCGGGCGGGTGGACGGGGGCGGAGCTGGACGCGGGCGCGGCCGGGGCTACGTCTTGGCGGCCAGCGCGGCGGGCTCCTCGCGCAACAGGATCTCGCCGGCGGCGTCGAGTCCCTCGACGCCCCAGATCGCCGCGAGCCGCGGTGCGCCCTTCTCGTCGGACTCGCATGTGCACGAGCAGCGGCCGCGTGGCGCCGACCAGCGCCTTGGCCTCGGAAGCCGTCATGTGCAGCTCCATCTGGCGGACCAGTTTGGCGACGGCCTTGTGGACCGAATCGGCGCGCAGTGTGCAGAAGCCGCCCGTGCCGGGATGAGCTCTGAGCGCGCCCAGGAAGTAGAGGATCTCGTCGGCGTGGACCTCGCCGACCACGACCCGGGTGGGCTGCATCTTCATGGCCTTGCCGAAGAGGGCTTCGATGTCGGTGTCGTCATCGACGGAAAGGCGCACGCAGAACGAGCGGTCCTTGAGTGCCGGCAGGTGGTCGGTGTGCTCGATCGAGACGAAGCGTTCGTCGACGAGACACGAGCGCGAGCAGCGCGTTCAGCAGCGTCGACTTGCCGGTGGCGCGGTCGCCGAAGATGAGCAAGGTGCGCCGGTCGGCGACGTAGCCGGCGAGGCGCGCCGGCCTGGGCCACGGTCATGGCGCCGCCGTCGACCAGATCGCGGAGGGTCGTCGGCACGACCCCGGCGGGGCCGACTTCGTCGGCGTACATGGACGAGGTCGTAGACGACAGCGCGTCGCGACGCGACCTGACGTAGGCCATATAGGACGTGACCTGCGACTTGAGCAGCACGCGCAGGGCTTCGAGGTGCTCACGGGGTTCGTCGCCGAGCGGCTCTGCCTGGAAGTCGTTGATCATCTCGTCGAGCAGGGCGACGAGCTCGCGTTCGAGGCGAGGCATGACGGAGTCCCTGACCCGCGTCGCTCCTTGCGGGACACGGCGGTCTCTTTGGGTCGCATCGCCTCTTGGCCGGGGTCGCTCACGGATGTCCTTCGCCGGTGTCCAGGTTCTATCGGTCGAACCGTGGCCCGGGATGAGAGGGTGGGGCGGCGGCCGCAGCGCCCACCCGGTCCATTCGCGGCCGCCCTGCCGCTCTGCTACACTCGGACACATGGTAGCAGGCAACATCCCCCGTCTCGTCGAGGTCCTCAAGGTGCGCGCCGGCGACGAGAAGCGCCTGCCGTGCAGCGAGGCGTTCAAGGTCGCCCGCGATCTCGAGGTCCCCATCGCCGAGGTCGGCAAGGCCTGCAACGAGCTGGGCATCAAGATCGTGCACTGCCAGCTCGGCTGCTTCTAGACCGAGCGCCCCCGCAAGCCGCACGCCGCCGCCGCGGCCGGCTCGTCGCCGCGGCAACGGCTGCCCTCCGCGTCTCTGCCGACGGTGTTCACACTATCGTCCTGATGTTAACCGGCGTTTCCGCGTGGGTAACTTCTCATCAGCCGTAGGACGCGGTCGTTCTCTTCGTTGTCGAGTTCCTGCGGAGCATGGGGTGGTGCGCGCGGGCCCGTCGGACTCGCGCTCGTGACAGGAGGAACGACAGTGTCTACGGTGCAACGGGAGCTCAAGACCCTCAAGACCTACCAGATGTACATCGACGGCCGCTGGACGGACGCGGCCAGCGGCGAGACCTACGACGTCGTCGACCCGGCGACCGAGCAGGTCGTCGCCACGGTGCCGAAGGGCGGCCTCGCCGACGCCGAGCGCGCCGTGCAGGCGGCCCGCGAGGCCTTCGACGAGGGTCCCTGGCCGCGCAAGCTCGCCGTCGAGCGGGCCGAGCCTGCTCCATGCGCGGTCGCCGACAGCATCCGCGAGCGCGCCGACGAGCTGGCCCTGCTCGAGACCCGGCAGATGGGCAAGCTGCTCGCCGACTCGCTCGTCGACGTCAACGACGCCGCGCACACCTTCGACTACTACGCCGGCCTCGCCGTCGAGCAGCACGGCCAGACGCTCGAGGTCCCGGCCGAGAGCTATGAGCATGGTCGTGCGCGAGCCGATCGGCGTGACGGTCGGCATCACGCCGTGGAACTTCCCGATCCTCATGGCCGCCTGGAAGGTGGCGCCGTCGCTGGCCGCCGGCAACGTCATGATCCTCAAGCCGGCGACCGTCTCGCCGCTCACGTCGCTCGAGCTGGCCCGCGATCTTCGAGGAGGTCGGCCTGCCCGAGGGCGTGTTCCAGGTCGCTGACCGGCCCCGGCGGCGAGGTCGGCGACTACCTCGCCGCGTCGCCCGACGTCGACATGGTCGCCTTCACCGGCAGCGTCGAGGTCGGCAAGCACATCATGCGCAAGGGCGCCGACAACGTGAAGAAGGTCGGCCTGGAGCTGGGCGGCAAGAGCCCCAACATCGTCTTCGAGGACGCCGACTTCGAGGCGGCCATCGACGGTGCGCTGATCGGCATCTTCGCCGGCACCGGCGAGGTCTGCTCGGCCGGCTCGCGGCTGCTGGTGCAGCGTTCGATCTACGACCGCTTCGTCGGCGAGCTCGTGTCGCGCGCCATGGCGATCAAGGTCGGGTCGCCGACTCGACGAGGCCAGCGAGATGGGCCCGCTGGTCTCGGCGCAGCAGCTCGACACGGTCGAGCGCTACGTGCAGATCGGCAAGGACGAGGGCGCCAAGCTCGCGACCGGCGGTCATCGACTGGCGGGCAGCGGCTTCTACTACGAGCCCACCATCTTCGTCGACGTCGACAACAAGATGCGCGTCGCCCAGGAGGAGATCTTCGGGCCGGTGCTGGTCGTGATCCCGTTCGACAGCGAAGACGAGGCGGTCAAGATCGCCAACGACACCATCTACGGGCTTGCCGGGCGCGGTCTGGACGAAGGACGTCACGCGCGCGATGCGCGTCATCAAGCAGCTGCGCGCCGGCATCACCTGGGTCAACACCTATCACCCGACCTACAGCGAGGCGCCGTGGGGCGGCTACAAGCAGAGCGGCGTCGGCCGCGAGCTGGGCACCTTCGGGCTCGACGAGTACCAGGAGGTCAAGCAGATCAACATCGACCTGACCGACCAGCCGCTGGGCGTCTACCAGCGCGGCAAGGCCGGGAACGGCGGGGCGGCCGTTGCACGCGATGGTGATGGTGGGAGCTCAGACGGGCAGGATAACGTCGTCTCGCTGAGCGAGCGCCGGCCGTTCAACGAGGAGCTCAAGTCCGACCAATGGGTCGGCTACTGCCGGAACTGCCGCTAGGAGGGGAGTGGCGTGTGAGTCGTAGATGTCACGCGAGAAGGTAGCACCCGGACTGCGGATCGCCGGTCCCGTGGGGACCGGCGATCCGCTCACCGTCCGCAGCCCGTGGGACGGCGCCGAGGTCGCCACCATCAACACGACGCGCGTCGAGGAGCGTCGACGGCGTGCTCGACAGGGCGCGGGCCGTCCTCGAGGAGTGGCGCTGGACGCCGGCCTGGAAGCGCGCCGCAGATCCTCGAGCGCACGTCGCACCTGCTCGAGGAACACGCCGAGGAGATCGCACGGCTGATCGCACTCGAGGGCGGCAAGCCGCTCAAGGACGCGCGCGTCGAGGCGAAGCGCGGCGCCTCGACGTTCCGCTGGGCCAGCGAGGAGGCCAAGCGCACGGCCGGCGAGATCATCGAGATGGACGCCGACCCGGGCGGCGAGAACCGCTTCGGCTGGACCATCCGCGAGCCGCGCGGCGTGATCGTCGGCGATCTCGCCGTTCAACTTCCCGCTCAACCTGGTGGCGCACAAGGTGGCGCCGGCGCTGGCCGGCGCCAACGCGGTCGTGCTCAAGCCGGCGTCGAGCACGCCGCTGACGGCCTTGCGGCTGGCCGAGTTCCTGGCCGAGGCCGGACTGCCCGACGGACGTGCTGCAGGTCGTCGTCGGCCCCGGCGCGACGCTCGGGCACGCGGCTGGTCAAGGACGACCGCGTGAACATGGTGACCTTCACCGGCAGCCCGCCGGTCGGCCGCCAGATCGCTTCGGACGCCGGCATGAAGATGGTCACCCTCGAGCTGGGCAACAACTCGGCGACGATCGTCGACGAAGACGCCGACCTCGACCTCGCGGTGCAGCGCGTGGTCGCCGGCGGCTTCTCCAACTCCGGCCAGGTCTGCATCTCGGTGCAGCGCGTGGTCGTCCACGAGAAGGTCTACGACGAGTTCCTGGCGGCGCTCGTGGCGTCGGTCGAGGCGCTCAAGGTCGGCGACCCGCTCGACGAGACGACCGACGTGGCGGCGCTGATCGACGAGACGGAGACGGCGCGCGTCAAGGCCTGGGTGCAGGAGGCGGTCGACCAGGGCGCCACGCTGGCCACCGGCGGCATCGACGCCGACGGCGTACTGCGCCCGACCGTGCTCACCGACGTCACGCGCGACATGAAGGTCTGCGCCGGAGAGGTCTTCGGACCGGTGCTCGCGCGTGATCAAGGCGCGCGACATCTGCGAGGCGATCGAGATCTCCAACGACAGCGACTACGGGCTGCAGGCCGGCATCTTCACGCGCGACCTGAACAAGGCGCTGTACGCGGCGCGCCACCTCGAGGTCGGCGGCGTGATGATCAACGAGGTGCCGACGTTCCGCGTCGACCACATGCCCTACGGCGGCATCAAGAACTCGGGCATGGGCCGCGAGGGTCTCAAGTACGCCATCCGCGAGATGACCGAGCTGAAGATGGTCATGATCCGCGAGATGGACTGGCAGAGCCCGGGCTCACCGCTGGGCGCCTGCAAGCGCGAGGGCATGTAGGCAGGACACCAGGCGGGGGCGGGGGCCGACGGCCCCCGCCCCCGCCGCCTGTTTGCCCGGTGATATCGTCGGCACGCTCGCTATGGCTGCACGGCTGCAGCCTCGTCTGGACGGAAGGGGCTGGTCATGATCAGCGCACGGAACCAGTTGAAGGGCACCATCAAGTTCATCACCCTCGGGACAGTGATGGCCGAGGTCGTCATCGACGTCGGCGGCGCAGAGGTCGTGGCCGCCATCACGCGTCATTCGGTCGAGAACATGGGTCTCAAGGAGGGCGACACGGTGACGGCCGTCGTCAAGGCGACCGAGGTGATGGTCCAGAAGTAGGCCCCGTCTGGCGCGGCGCGGGCGGCGCCTTCGTGCCGCCGCGCCACCGGAAGCCGCCCGCGCGACCCGCGCCGCGTTGCGATGAGCAGGCGAAGCATGACCTGACCCGCCCGCCGCGCTACACTGGTCGGGTGAGTTCCCCCGGCACGCGTCGCGTCGACTATCTGCGCCTCTCCGTCACAGACAGGTGCAACCTTCGCTGCATCTACTGCATGCCGGCCGAGGGCGTGACGCCGCGCTCGCACGACGAGATCCTCACCTACGAAGAGCTGCTGACCTTCGCTCGCGCCGCCATCGACGCCGGCGTCACCCGGGTGCGGGTGACGGGCGGCGAGCCGCTCGTGCGCAAGGGGATCGTCGGCTTCGTGGGGCGGCTCGCCGCCCTCCCCGGCCTGACCGACCTGTCGCTCACCACCAACGGCGTGCTGCTGCCGCGCTTCGCGGCCGAGCTGCGGGCGGCCGGTCTGCGTGCGCGTCAACGTCAGCATCGACAGCCTCGACGCGCGCCGCTACGCGGAGCTCACCCGCGGCGCGCGTCTCGACGACGCGCTCGCCGGACTCGACGCGGCGCTCGCGGCCGGGTTCTCGCCGGTCAAGGTCAACGCGGTGCTGCTGGCCGGCGTCGAGGACGAGGTCGACGCCTTCGTGGCGCTCACCCGCGAGCGCGACGTTCACGTCCGCTTCATCGAGTACATGCCCCTGGACCGACGCCTCGCCATGACGCCCGACGGCGCCGACGGCGGCTTCGTGCCCGCCGGGTTCATCCTCGAGCGCCTGCTCGCCGAGCACGGCGCCGAGCCTGTCGACGGGCCGTTCGGCCTCGGTCCGGCGCGGTACTACCGCGTGCCGGGTGCGCGCGGCACGATCGGCTTCATCGCCGGCGTCTCGGACCACTTCTGCGCGCGCTGCAACCGGCTGCGGCTCATGGCCGACGGCCAGCTCAAGACCTGCCTGTTCTCGGGCCAGGAGATCGACGTGCGACCGCTGATGGACACGCCCTCCGGGCTGGCCGCGGCGATCGCCGGCCGCGATCGACGGCAAGAACTTCGACCGTCGCGTCGAGGCGCCCGGCGACGGCCCGCGGCATGTCCGAGATCGGGGGGTAGAATCGTCGCCGTGGAGCGACTCTCGCACATCGACGAGACCGGTCGCGCGCGCATGGTCGACGTCGGCGACAAGGCCGAGACCGAGCGCGCGGCGCGGCGCCGAGGCGCTGGTCGTGATGGCGCCGGCGACGCTGGCGGCGATCGTCGACGGCAGCGTCGCCCAAGGGCGACGTCATCGCCACGGCGCGGCTGGCCGGCATCATGGCCGCCAAGCGCACGCACGAGCTGATCCCGCTCTGTCACCCGCTGGCGCTGACCTTCGTCGGCGTCGAGATCGAGCGCCGACGAGGCGCTGCCCGGGCTGCGCGCTCGACGAGCGAGATGCGGCTGACGCGGCCGGACCGGGGTCGAGATGGAGGCGCTCACGGCGGCGTCGGTCGCGGCCCTCACGGTCTACGACATGTGCAAGGCGATCGACCGCGGCATGGAGATCGACGCGGCATCCGCCTGCTCGAGAAGTCGCGGCGGCAAGAGCGGGCGCTGGAGGCGAGGGAGCTGCCCCACGGGCGGCATCGTCTCGGTGAACGTCGCGCCCGAGAAGGGCGATGCGCAAGCAGCCCCGGCCCGAGATCGCGCTGATCGCCGATCACGGCGTCGAGGGCGACGGCCACGCCGGCCCCTGGCATCGCCAGGTGAGCCTGCTGGCGCAGGAGAGCGTCGATTCGATGCGCGCCAAGGGGCTCGACGTGGGCCCCGGCGATTTCGCCGAGAACATCACGACCGAGGGAGTCGCCGTGGCCGAGCTGCCCATCGGCACGCGGCTGCGGATGGGCGGCTGCCTGGTCGAGGTCACCCAGATCGGCAAGGTCTGTCACGATCATTGCGCCATCTATCGCGCGGCCGGAGACTGCGTCATGCCGCGCGAAGGCATCTTCGCTCGGGTCCTCGAGGGCGGCTCGCTGCGAGCCGGCGACGAGATCGCCGTCACGAGCCTGCCCCCAAGATCGGCGACCGGCACTGACACGACGGCAAAGGAGGTGAGCGGGACATGAGCGAACCGGTACCTATCCGGGCCGTGGTCATCACGGTCTCCGACTCGGGCCACGCCGGCCAGCGCGCCGACGAAAGCGGCGCCGTGCTCGAGGAACTGCTCAACGAGCTCGGCGCCGAGTACGTCGAACGCGTGCTGCTGCCCGACGAACGGCTCCTGATCGCCGAGAAGCTGGTCCACTACGCCGATCGCACTCAGGCCAACCTGATCCTCACCACGGGCGGCACCGGGTTCACCTCGCGCGACGTCACGCCAGAGGCCACCCGCTCGGTGTTCGATCGCGAGGCGCCCGGCTTCGCCGAAGCGATGCGCGCCGCGTCCCTCGAGAAGACGCCGCACGCACTGCTTTCGCGGGCGGTCAGCGGCCTGCGGGGGACCACGCTGATCATCAACTTCCCGGGGAGCCCTCTGGCTTGCCGCGAGCAGTTCGACGTGGTGCGCGCCGCGTTGCCGCACGCCATCGAGAAGCTCCTCGACATGGGCGGCGACTGCGCCAGGGTCGAGTAGAGCGGCTGGGGCTAGTCGTCGTCGGGACCGTCGTCCGTCTGTAGCAGGGCGAGGTACGCGGCCACTGTCGCGTCGGCGTCCTCGATCGTCCGCCAATGACCCGCGACCAGCCGCGCCGCCAAGGTCCGGTCGCTGATCGCCAGCTCCTTGGCCGCCGCGGCCCTCGTCGCGTTGCGGCGCATCGCGCCGACGGCCGCCCACTCCTGTTCACTGCGGCCGCGCACGAACGGGTCGAGCAGGCGCCAGAAGGCGTTGAGCAGCAGGTCGCCGGCCTCGCCGGTGCCGCTGAAATGCACGAGGCGGTCTTCGTGCCAGGCGATCGTGAAGGCGTCTTCGCCCAAGCCGTCGAAGGCGACGCCGACGCGCACCATGAGCGGCGCGAGCAGCTCGCGCACGACACTCACGCAGAGGGGCGCCTGCACGGGGTCCGACAACGTGCCGAGCAAGGCGTCGTCGAAGGCGACGGCGAACGGCGTCGCGAGGCTCGGCGCGAAGAGATGGTTGAGGCGCCGCACGGCGTCGCCGAGGACGGGCTCCAGCGCCGCGGGGTCGTCGAGCTGGCGCGAACCGATGACGTCGGCGTAGATGCTGGCCTGCATAACGGACTCCTGTCGGGAGGGGCGGTCGTCGGCGTTCTCTACGCCGGCGACCGCCCCGAATCCTTGTGCGGCGGCGGGGCGGTCATGTCGCCCGCTGGGCCGCCCCGCCGCCGCAGACGCGCGACACACCAGGCCACGATCGCCAGCACCGCCACACCCACGAGCGCCGACAGGACGTAGCCGACGACCGCCCAGACCCCGGTGCCATGACCGGGGAGCGCGTAACGGGGGATGAGGCCTCGCCAGCTCGCGCCCTGGGCCCTTGCCAGGCCGCTCGGCACGTAGCCGATCCGCCGTCCGAGCTCGCTGGCGCTCCATTCGCCCCAGGCCGTCCCGCCGGCGAGCAGTCCGAGCGGGGCGATGACCAGCAGGGCCACGAGGACCCCGACGAGGCGGCGGGTCTGAGGCGCGGACGCGTCCGCGCCGCCCGCGCGGCGGAACAGCTCGGGGCTGCTGCGCGCCAGGAACCCGACCACGGCGACGGTGAAGGCTGCCTCGATAGGGCCGATGACCAGGGCGTGCGTGCCCAACATCGCGGCAAGCGAGGTGCGCAGGCCGTAGGGCGCGTATTGGGCGACGCCGTGCACAGTGTGCAGGGCGGGCTGGATGCCGAGCTCGACGCCGACCAGCGCGGCGGCCGCGAGCACGCCGACGTAGGCGCCGGCGGCGGCGCCGGCGAGGCCGCGCTTCGAGCGCGGCTCGGCGCCGCCGCCGACCAGCCTGTAGACGCCGTAGCCGACGTAGGGCATCACGACCGCCATGTTGAGGCAGTTCACCCCGAAGGCGACGATGCCGCCGTCGGCGAACAGCACGGCCTGGATGGCGAGCGCCGCCGTCACGGCGAGCACGGCCACCTCGGGTCCGGCCAGGATCGCCACGAGCACCGCGCCGACGGCGTGGGCCGTCGTGCCGCCCAGCACGGGGACGTTGATCATCATGATCAGGAAGCTGAAGGCCGCGCCGGCCGCCATCACCGGCACCGCCTTGGGCCGGCTGAGGGCCTCGCGGGCGCGCCGGCTCGCATACCACCAGGCCGGCGCGCACGAGATCCAGCCGGCGGCCACCGTCTCGGGGCCGAGGTAGCCGTCAGGGATGTGCATCTGCGTCCTTCCGGCAGGCGGCGCACACGCCGACCACGGTCGCTTGCAGCCGCGTGGCGACAAAGCCGCGCTCGCGGTCGAGCCGCTCGTAGATGGTGGAGAACGCGGCGTCGTCGAGGTGGTCGATCGCGCCGCAGCGCTCGCAGAGCAGGTGGTGATGGACGGGGTCGGGCGCCACCTCATAGAAGGCGGTGGCGCCCGCCAGCCGGGTGCGGGTGACGAGGTCGAGGGTGACCAGCAGGTCGAGCGTGCGGTAGACGGTCGAGAGATCGACCTCGGGCAGCTCGCGGCACACCTCTCGCGACACGTCGTCGGCCGTCATGTGGCCGCCGTGTCGGCGGAGCGCCTCCCAGACCCTGGTGCGCTGCGGCGTCAACCGGTAGCCTGAGGACCGCAATGTCTCCCGTGCATGGTGCATGCCGCGAAGGTAAGACTTCTGCGAACGATTCGCAACTAGCGCGAGGCAAGGCGTCGCGGCAGCCCAAGGTAGTGACTCCGGCGGGCTCAAGGTTTACACTGCCTTTTGCAGGTTTATCTCCTCGCCGCACTCGCGGCTCCGTGCGATCCATGCTCCGGGCGGGAGTCTTGAGCCGCGCCGGCGGCCGCGACGCGGCCGCGGCACCTGTTGTTCGGCAGTACAATCCGATTGCCCGAAGGCCTCACGACGGGAGAGAGTAAGTGAACAAGAAGGCCCGCACTCGGCTCATCGTCGCGACGGTCGTCCTCGTCGCAGTGTTCGCGGTCGGCATCGTCTACGTGGTCGCCAAGCAGGGGGCGTACTACAAACAGGTCTCCGACCTCACGTCGTCGAGCAACGGCCAGAACGTCAAGGTGGGGGGTCAGGTCATCAACGGGTCGATCCTCCGCGATGCTTCAGGCGTGCGCTTTGCGATCGAAGACCTGACCGGCAAGCCGACCACGGTCAAGGTCGCGTACTCGGGTCAGATGCCGGCTACGTTCGCGGCCGGCGTACAGGTGGTCGTCACCGGCAAGTACGAGGCGCAGGGCAACCTCATCGCCGCCGACGAGATGCAGACGAAGTGCCCCTCGAAGTACGAGGGCAAGGCCAGTCCGCTCCCCCAGCCCACCAACTAGGTCAGCCCCGTGATCGTCGTCGGTCGGCTGGCTCTCGTCCTTGCGCTCGTCTTCTCGCTGAGCGCCGTCCTGTTCATCGTGCTCGGCGTGCGACAGCACAGTCGCGACCTGCTGCGCAACGGCTACATCGCCGTGTATGCGTTCTTCTTCTCGGTCGTGGTCGCCAGCGCAGTGCTGCTCTCGGCGTTCCTCGGGCGCGACTTCTCGTTCGCCTACGTCGCTGAGAACTCCGACCGCAGCCTCTCGACGTTCTACCGCATCGCCGGTTTCTGGGCGGGCCAGCAGGGCTCGTTCCTGCTCTGGCTGCTGTTCCTGGCGATCGTGACCGTCGTCATCGCGCTGCGGAACGTCGAGCACATCGAGCGGCTCACGGCCACGGCCGTCGGTGTGCTGGCCTCGGTCTCTGCGTTCTTCGCCGTGCTGATGGTCTTCGACGAGGGCTCGAACCCGTTCGTCAAAGCGGTCTCGGGCGTCGCCGGCCAGGGCCTCAACCCGCTGTTGCTGCACCCGGCCATGGTGCTCCACCCGCCGGCGTTGTTCCTGGGCTATGCGGGACTCGCCGTGCCGTTCGCCTTCGCCACGGCCGCGCTTCTGCTCGGCCGCGCGGATCGCGAATGGGTCGGGGGCGCCCAGAAATGGGGCGTAGCCGGCTGGGCGTTCCTGTCGCTGGGCATCGGACTGGGCGCCTGGTGGGCGTACGTCGTGTTGTCGTGGGGCGGCTACTGGGGCTGGGATCCCGTCGAGAACACCTCGCTGATCCCCTGGCTGACCGCCACGGCACTCCTGCACTCGATGAACATGTATCGCCGCCGCGGGGTGTTCAAGCGCTGGACCGTCGCGCTCGCCGCCGCGACCTTCTGGCTCACGATCTTGGCGACCTGGACGACGCGCACGGGCCTCATCAACTCGGTGCACGCCTTCGGCCGCAACAACACGCTGATCGTCATCCTCACGACGCTGCTCGTGGTCGTCGCCGCTGTCTCGATCGGGCTGCTTGCCTGGCGCTGGCGTCGCTTCGACTCGGCGTTCGAGCTTGACTCGGTCACCTCGCGCGGCTTCCTCTACTACCTCACCAACGTCGCGTTGTCGGTGTTCGCGATCGCCGTCCTGTTCGCGACGGTCGTCGTGCCGCTCGCCATGAACCGTACCGTCGGCGCCGGCACCTACAACCTGTTCGCCCGTCCGCTCGGTGTGGTCGTCGTGGCCGCGATCGCGCTCTGTCCGCTGTTCGCCTGGGGTCGCACCGAGGGGCGCACGTTCTGGCGCAACGCACGCTGGCCGCTAGCCGCCGCGGTGGTGGCCCTACCGGTGCTGCTGCTGACCGGCGACTGGCGCAGCAGCGCGTTCGGCATGATCGGCCTTGAGGTCTGCGTCTTCGCCGGCGCTGCGGTGCTGCAGTTCATCGCGCTCACGGCGCGGCGGGCCGCCGGTGAGCAGGGACTGCTCACCGGCCTGCGCCGCGCCCTTCTGGGCGACCGCAGCCGCAGCGCCGCGTTCGTGGCCCACTTCGGCATGGTGCTGGTGCTCGCCGGCCTGCTCGGCTCGAATGTCTACAAGATCGAGTCGAGCGCCTATATCGCCGCCAAACCGGGCGCGACCGCCTCGGTCTCGGGCTATACGCTGACGTTCCAGCGCTACCGTGCCAGCATCGGCCCCCAGGACTCGACGCGGACCTACGCCGACTTCGCCGTCTCGCAAGGCGGTCGCAGGATCGGCACCCTGGCGCCGCACACCGACATCTATCCGGTCGCGGGCGCCGCCGACCGCGCCGTCATCCTCGGCGGGCTCGGCCAGGACCTGTTCGTGGTCGCCCAGGACCCGTTCGACACGACCAGCAAGAACCTGCGTCTGCAGCTCGACGTGTTCCCGCTGGTCGAGCTGGTCTGGGGCGGCGCCATCCTGCTCGTCATCGGCGCCGGCGTCTCGCTGTGGCCGAAGGGTGAGCGGGTGCCCGCGGCAGCCACCGTCGCCGCGGTTCGCGACGAGGCGGTCGAAGAAGGGGTCTGATGGCGATCGCCTCCGCCACACCGGTCCCCGAGATCGGCGTCGCAGGACTCTCCAAGGTCTTCGGCCGCCGCGACGTGCTGCACGACATCTCGTTCACGGTCGGCCCGCGGAGGCTTCCTCGCCCTGTTCGGGCCGAACGGCGCCGGCAAGACCACGACCCTGCGGGTGGTCGCCACGCTGCTTTCGCCGTCGTCGGGCAGCGTCTCGGTCGCCGGTCACGACGCTCGCCGACGACCCCATGGCCATCCGCCGCGTCGATCGGTCTCATCTCGCACAGCCCGCTGCTCTACCGCGACCTGACCGCGCACGAGAACCTGCGCTTCTACGCCGACATGTACGGCGTCGCCGACGACGGCCGCCGCATCCGCGACCTGCTCGAGCGCGTCGAGCTCAGCCACCGGCGCTACGACGTGGTGCGCACCTTCTCGAAAGGCATGCTGCAGCGCCTCGCGATCGCCCGAGCGCTGCTGCACAAGCCGCGTGTGCTGCTGCTCGACGAGCCGCACTCCGGCCTCGACCCGCACGCCGTCGACATCCTCGACGGCCTGCTCGACGAGATCCGCGCCGAGCACACCTTCGTCATGGTCACGCACAACATCCGCAAGGGACTCGAGCTCGCCGACCAGGTGATGATCCTGGACGGCGGCCGGGTCGTCTTCCGCCAGGCGGGACGCGTCGACCGAAGACGACTTCGCCGCCGTCTACCGCGAGCACGTCCGCGAAGGGGCGGTGGACTAGATGGGCCGCCGCCAGTTCACGGCCATGGTGCGCAAGGACATCATCTCGGAGCTGCGCACCAAGGAGATGCTGCTCTCGATGTTCCTCTTCGCGGTGCTGGCGATGATCGTGTTCCACTACGCCTTCACGCGTGCGCGGCGGCGGCCGACCTCACGCTACTTCACCGGCGGCATGCTCTGGGTCGTGTTCGTCTTCGGCGCGCTGCTCGGCCTGAACCGCTCGTTCGTGCACGAGAAGGACGAGGGCTGCCTCGACGGGCTGCTGCTGTGCCCGGTCGACCGCGTCACCATCTTCCTCGCCAAGATGACCGCCAACCTGATCTTCCTGGTCGTCATCCAGGTGCTCGCCGTGCCGGTGTTCGCGCTGTTCTTCGTGTCGGGCGAGCGTAGCGGCGCCGACCTGCCGGCCTTCCTCGCCGTGCTCGTCCTGGCCGACATCGGCATCGCGCGTCGCTGGGCACGCTGCTGGCGACGATCTCGATGAACACGCGGGCGCGCGACCTGCTGCTGCCGATCGTGTTCCTGCCGCTCATCATCCCGCTGCTCATCGCCGCGACGTCGGCGCACCAGCGCGGCATCTTCGCCGACGGCGCCGGCCTCGGCTCGCTGGCCGGCAAGCTTGCTGTTCCTGCCGGTGTACGATGCGGTGTTCCTGGTGCGGCCTACGGCACCTACGACTTCGCCATAGGAGAGTGATCGTGGAGAGCGCTTCCGCAGACCGATCGACGCAAGCGTCGGCTCCCGTCCGCGCCGCGACCGCTCAGACTGGCGACGCACGGCGCTGCGATCCTCATCGCCGCCGCGGTGACCGCTCGGCGGCGGGCTGCTGCTCGCCTTCTGGTATCGCGCCCGACCGACGCCTCGACGCTCGGCTTCAGCCAGAAGATCTTCTACTTCCACGTGCCCATCGCCGAGACGGCGCTGGTCGCCTTCGCCGTCGCCTTCGTGGCCGGCATCCTGTATCTGCGCACGCCAGGACGCCAAGTACGACCGCCTCGGCGTCGCCGCGGTGCGTCTCGGCCTGCTCTTCAGCCTTCTCGTCATGGCCACCGGCATGATCTGGGGCAAGGCCGCCTGGGGCGTCTGGTGGGCCTGGGAGCCACGTCTCACCACCTTCCTCATCGCCTGCCTGCTCTACGCCGGCTACTTCGTGCTGCGCACCACCGTCGAGGAGGAGTCGCGGCGCGCCACCTACGCCGCGCTGTTCGCGATCATCGCCTTCGTCGACGTGCCCATCACCTTCGTTCGCCACGCGACTCCTGCCCGCCGGCCTGCACCCCGTCGTGTTCACGCCCAACGGCACGCGGACTGGACCGCGCGCGACCTGATCGCCTTCCTCGTCAGCATGGTCGGCATGACACTGCTGTTCGTCGGCCTGCTGCGCCTCGAGCTGCGGCATCGAAGCCCTGCGCGAGGAGATCTCGCTACCTCAAGAACCGACTCGGGAGATAGCCGATGCCGCTCGCAGAAGCCGTCAAGTACGTGGCCGCCGCCTACGCGGTCATCCTCGTCGTGTTCATCGCCTACCTTCTCGTCTACAGCCGTCGCATCGGACGGCTGCAGCGCGAGGTGCAGGTCATCGACGAGGAGCTTGACGCGGCGGGCGGGCGGCGCGGACGCCTCCTAGGAGGCGTCCGCCGCACCCGCCCGACTGATCATGCCGATGCCCTGCCCTTGGGAGGGGGTCGCCTAGCGTGGAACACGTCCAGGTCGTCGTCTTCTGGCTCGCCTTTCTGCTCTACGCGGCCGGCTTCGTCTACCTTCTTTACTACCTGATCTCAAAGAGGGAGTTGCAGAACCGGCTGGGCTTGGCCTGCGTCGTCGCCGGCTGGGCGCTCGAGACCGCCACGCTCGTCCTGCGCTGGGTGCAGGCCGGTCACGTGCCGGTCGTCGGCGCCTACGAGTCGCTGACGGCACTCACCTGGGCGGTGGTGGCCGTCTACCTCGTCCTCGAATGGCGCACGCGCATCAAGGCGATCGGGCTCTACGTCATGCCGGCCGTGCTGGTGCTGCTCGACCTTCGCCTGGATGCAGTACGCGCCGCCCGCCAGCCTGGTGCCGGCGCTGAAGAGCGACATCGTCGTCATCCATGTCATCGTGATCTTCACGGCCGTGGCCGCGTTCGTCGTGGCCGGCGGCGCGGCGCTGATCTATCTCATCGAGGACCGCCAGCTCAAGCGGCGCCGCATCGGCCGTGTCCTCGGCCGCCTGCCCGCGCTGCGCACGCTCGACCAGCTCGTCAATCACGCGGTGATGTTCGGCCTGCCGTTCCTGTCGATGGGCATCGTGGCCGGCATCATCCGGGCCGAGACGTTCGGAGTGCGCCGACTGGTGGGACGACGCCGTCGTGCTGCTGGCGATGGTCACCTGGTTCGTCTACGCCGGCTCGGTCTACCTGCGCGTGGCCTCGGGCTGGCGCGGCCGGCGCACCGCTTGGCTGGCCTCGCGGGTCTGGTCTGCCTGCTCGCCATCCGGTTCGTGGCGGTGCCCTACCTGAGCGGTTTCCACAATTGGGGTAGGTAGGGACTTCGTATGCATCTGGTCGTGGTGGGCATATCGCACAAGACAGCGCCGCTCGAGCTGCGCGAGCGGCTCGCGCTGAGCGACGACGAGGCTGCCCAGTTCGGGCGCCGCCTGCTCGACGACGACGGGGTCGACCGAGGCGGTCGTCCTGTCGACCTGCAACCGCACCGAGCTGTACCTGTTCGCCGGCCGATACGCTGGCGGCGGAGCAGCTGGCGATGGGGCGGCTGGCAGAGTCCGGCGGCGTGGACGCCGCCGAGCTGCGCGCAGCCGCCTACAGCTACTCGGGCGACGCCGCCATCGCCCACCTGTTCCGCGTCGCCGCGAGCCTCGACTCGATGGTCGTCGGCGAGGCCCAGATCCTCGCCCAGCTCAAGGACGCCTACCAGGCGGCCTGCGGCGAGGGCTGCACCAGCACCGTCTTCAACAAGCTCTTCCGGCACGCGCTCGAGGTCGGCAAGCGCGTGCGCACCGAGACGGCCATCGGCGAGCGGCCGGTGTCGATCAGCTCGGTGGCGGTCGACCTTGCCCGGCAGGTGCTGGGCAAGCTCGACCGCCGCTCCGTGCTGGTGCTCGGCGCCGGCGAGATGAGCGAGCTCACCGTCAAGCACCTGCGCGCCCAGGGGGTCGGCACGGTCGTGGTCGCCAACCGCACCCTCGAGACCGCCGCAGGAGCTCGCCGCGCCGCTGCGGCGGTCAGGCGGTGTGCCTCGACGAGCTCGACGACCGGCTCGAGAAGGCCGACATCGTCATCTCGTCGACGTCGTCGCCCGACTACGTCGCTCGACCGGGCGCGTATGGAGGGCGTCATGCGCCGTCGTCGCCGCGAGCCGATGTTCCTGATCGACATCGCCGTGCCTCGCGACCTCGACCCCGACGATCGACCACATCGACGAATGCTACCTCTACGACATCGACGACCTGCAGGGCGTCGTCGAGCGTCAACCGCGGCGCAGCGCGAGCGCGAGGCCGCGGCCGCCGAGCGCATCGTCGATGACGAGCTCGCGCGCATGAACGAGTGGCTGGCCGGGCTCGAGGTCGTGCCCACCATCGCCCTGCTGCGCAGCGCCGTCGACGGTATCCGCGAGGCCGAGCTCGAGCGCCTCGGGTCGCGACTGGACGACCTTTCGCCGAGCAGCGCGCCCAGGTCGAGCAGCTCACGACGTCGATCGTCAACAAGATCCTCCACCTGCCGACGGTGCGCATGAAGGAGCTCGCCGGCGAGACGCGACGCCTACGTCTACGTCGACGCGCTGCGCCACCTCTTCGGGCTGAACGGGTCGGCGTCCGCCACACCGGCGTGCGACCTCGACGATCCCGAAGCGGTGGCCGACATGGTCGTCACTGACGCGCCTGGCTCGGCTCCTTCGCGTCAGGCCTCCTGAGCGCCGGCCGAGGGACCATCCAGCCGTGACCCCGACGCCCGTCCCGACACCCGCGCGCATCGTCCTCGGCTCGCGCGGCAGCGTGCTCGCGCTCATCCAGGCGGAGTGGGTGGCGCGCGCGTCTGCGCGAGCTGTCACCCGGCCTCGAGGTGACCGTCGAGAAGATCGCCACGACCGGCGACAAGATCCTCGACACGCCGCTGTCGAAGATCGGCGACAAGGGACTGTTCACCAAGGAGCTCGAGGTCGCCCTGTTCGACGGCCGCATCGACTGTGCCGTGCACTCGGCCAAGGACATGCCCACGGTCCTGCCCGAGGGATTGAGGATCGGCGCGTTCACCAGGCGCGAGGACGTTCGCGACGCCTTCGTCGGCTTGCGGCCCGAGGATTCCGGGGGCGGCGACCGCCAGCCTGGTGTCGATTCGCTGCCACAGGGGGCCCGTGTCGGCAGCTCGAGCCTGCGGCGCCGCTCGCAGCTGCTTGCGCTGCGACCCGATCTGCGCCTGGTCGATCTGCGCGGCAACGTGCAGACGCGGCTGCGCAAGCTCGGCCGACGAGGCTCTGGACGGGACCGTCCTGGCGGCCGCCGGTCTGCGGCGCCTGGACCGTGGCGATCTCGTCTCGTTCGTCTTCGAGTTCGACCAGATGCTGCCGGCCGTGGGCCAGGGCGCGCTGGCCGTCGAGACGCGGGCGAGCGACGAGCGCGTGGACGCGCTCGTCGCTCGCCTCGACCACGCGCCGACCGTCCGCAGCGGTGCGCGCCGAACGTGCCCTGCTCGCCAGGCTCGAGGGCGGCTGCCAGATCCCCATCGGCGCCTACGCCGAGCTGGACGGCGCCGGCGACGTCCTCGTCCTGCAGGCCTTCGTCGGCTCGCTCGACGGAGCGACCACGGTGCGCGACGAGCTGTCGGGACCGGCGGCCGAGCCCGAGGCGCTGGGCCGCGAGCTCGCGGCGCGGCTGGTGGCGGCCGGCGCCGGGCGCATCCTCGCCGAGCTGCGCGCCGAACAGGACGCGTCGTGAGCGCGGCGCGCGAGCTCGACGGACTCACCGTGGTCGTCACGCGTCCGCGCGGCCAGGCCGCCGGCCTGGCCGCGCTCCTCGCCGGGCACGGCGCCGACGTGCTGCTGGCGCCGGTCATCGAGATCGCCCCCGTCGGCGCTGACCGACGAGCTGCGGGCAGCCATCGAGGGGCTTGCCGGCTACGACGTCGTCGTCTTCACGAGCGCCAACGCCGTCGAGGTCTTCTGCGAGCGGCTGCGCGACTGCGGCCTGGCGCCCGACGCCTCCGCGGCGCTCGGCGACGTCGAGGTGGTCGCCATCGGCCCGGCTACCACCGCGGCTCTCGAGCAGCGCGGGCTTGATGCCGAGCCTCGTGCCCGAGGAGTACGTCGCCGAGGGCGTGCTGGCCGCGTTCGAGCAGCGCGCGCGCCGGCTCGCCGGCGCGCGCGTCCTCGTGCCGTCGCGCCCGCGAGGCGCGCCGGGTGCTGCCCGACACGCTCCGCGAGCGCGGCGCCACGGTCGACGTCGTCACGGTCTACGAGACGTCGCCCCGCGCGCTTCCTCGACGTGCCGCGCGAGCGCATCGAGACCGCCGACTACATCACCTTCACCTCGAGCTCGACCGTCAAGGCGTTCGTCGACCTGATGGGCGGCGAGCTGCTCACCCAGCGCCTCGCGCGTGCGCGCCTGGCGTCGATCGGGCCGGTCACCAGCACGACGCTGCGCGAGCATGGTCTCGGCGTCGCCATCGAGGCGGCCGAGTACACCGCGGAGGGGTTGACGGCGGCGATCGTCGCTGACGCGACCGGCGCCGCCGGGCCGCCGGAGGCCATCGTGCTCGAGCGGCCCAAGCCGACCGGGGCGGGGCCGCAGGGCTAGTCGTCGCCGCAGGGCTAGTCGCCGCCGCTACCATCGGCGGAGAAGTGCGGCGACGATGGTAGAGTGCTACCTCGACCCATGACCGCATCCCGCCACATCTGCTTCCTGTCCGACTACGGCCGCGAGGACGACTTCGCCGGCACCTGCCGCGGCGTCATCGCGAGGCTCGCGCCTGCAGTCGACGTCATCGACATCACTCACGGCATCGCCCGTCACGACCTGCTGGGCGCCGCCTTCGTCCTGCGCAACACGATGCGCTACATGCCCGACGGCGCCATCCATCTGGCGGTGGTCGATCCCGGCGTCGGGGGACCGCGCCGGGCCGTCGTGCTGCGCTCGAAGGGCGGCCGGCTCTTCGTCGGGCCCGACAACGGGCTGCTGGTGCCCGCCGCCGAGGCCGACGGCGGCATCGGCGAGGTCTGGGAGATCACGAACGAGGAGCTGTTCCTCAAGCCGCTGTCGGCGACCTTCCACGGTCGCGACGTCTTCGCGCCGGTGGCCGCGCATCTGGCGACCGGCCTTGCGCCGGAACGCGTGGGCCCCGCCATCGACGCCGCCGGTCTCGTGCGTCTCGAGATCCGCCCGGCGCGCACGACGAAGTACGGTCTGCGCGCCTCGGCCGTGCTCATCGACCGGTTCGGCAACGTCGCCCTGAACCTCGACGCCGAGCGGCTCGCCAAAGCCAAGCTGGGCGATCCGATCGAACTGGTCTGCGGCGGGGAACGGTACCTGGCGCGGCTCGCGCGGTCGTTCGTCGAGGCGCGGCCCAGCGACATCATGGTGCTGGTCGACAGCTACGGACAGGTGGCGGTCGCCGTGAACACAGGCTCGGCCGAAGAGGTCCTGGGCCTCGTGCCGGGCGACACTGTAGACTTGCGCCGCATCGGCTAGAGCAACGAGGTTGTTCCGGCCGAGAAGTTGCGTCCCCCCGAGTGGATGGGTATCATACCCTTTCGCGCCTTCAAGGAGTTCCGCGTGAAGACCTTCGTAGCTAAGCCTTCGACAATCGAAAAGCAGTGGTATGTGGTCGACGCCGCCGGCCAGACGCTCGGCCGTCTGTCGACCGTCGTCGCCGACACGCTGCGCGGCAAGCGCAAGCCTATCTACACGCCCAACATCGACACCGGCGACTTCGTGGTCGTGATCAACGCCGAGAAGATCGTCGTCACGGGCAAGAAGGCCGACGAGAAGATGTACTGGCGCCACTCGGGCTACCCGGGCGGCATCAAGGGCGAGCTCTACAAGAACCTGCTCGCGCGGCGCCCCGAAGAGGTCGTGCGCCGCGCCGTCAAGGGCATGCTGCCGCACAACAAGCTCGGCGCGCGCGCAGTACCGCAAGCTCAAGGTGTACGCCGGCCCCGAGCATCCGCATGTGGCGCAGAACCCCGTACCGCTCGAGATCAAGGAGTAGCCGCGTGGCTGCAGTCACCTACTCCGGCACCGGCAGGCGCAAGACCAGCGTCGCCCGCGTCATCCTCACCCCCGGCGTCGGCCGAGTCGTGATCAACGGCAGAGAGATCGAAGAGTACTTCGGGCGCCGCGTGCTGCAGACCATCGCGGTCATGCCCTTCGAGACCACCCACACCAGCGCCAAGTTCGACGCTCGCATCAACGTGGTGGGCGGCGGCGTGGCCGGGCAGGCCGGCGCCATCCGCATGGGCATCGCCCGCGCGCTCACGCTCGCCGACGAGAGCCTGCGCATCCCGCTCAAGCGGGCAGGGTTCCTGACGCGCGACGCGCGCGTCGTCGAGCGCAAGAAGGCAGGCCTCAAGAAGGCCCGCAAGCGCCCGCAGTTCAGCAAGCGCTAGACCGCGCCTCTCACAACGATTGTCACGGCGGCGGGCCGCGAAAGCGGCCCGCCGCCGTTTGTGCACTGGCGTTTGCCGGGTCCGCACCTCCGGCATACCATTGACGGGTTCCCCTGCCATCTGCTGAAAGGCTGCTCGTGACCCTGTTCGGTACCGACGGCATCCGCGGCCTCGCGGGCGACCAGCTCACGCCCGAACTCGCCATGCAGGTCGGGCGCGCGGCCGCGACCGTCCTGGCCCGCCATCGCGGGCGCGCACCCGCTGTTCGTCATCGGGCGCGACACGCGCGTCTCGGGCCCCATGCTCGAGGCCGCGCTCGTCGCCGGCATCACGAGCGGCGGCGGCTCGGTCGAGATGCGCCGGGGTGATCCCGACGCCGGGGCTCGCCGCGCTTGTGGGCAAGCGCGGCGCCGACGCCGGCGTCGTCGTCTCCGCCTCGCACAACCCGTTCGCCGACAACGGCATCAAGTTCTTCAGCCACCTCGGCATCAAGCTCTCCGACGAGGAAGAGGCCGAGATCGAAGAGCACGTGACAGATCACGACCTGGCCTCGCTCAAGGGCGCCGAGCTCGGGCGCGCCGACGTACATCGAAGGCGCGCTCGAGAGCTACGTCTGGGACCTCGTGCGCCGCATCCCGCTCGATCTGTCCGGCCTGCGCATCGCCGTCGACTGCGCCAACGGCGCGATGTACCAGGCGGCGCCGCTCGGCCTGGCCGAGAGCGGCGCCGACGTCGTCATGCTGTGCACCGAACCGGACGGCTGCAACATCAACGACGGCTGCGGGTCGACGCACATCGGGGCGCTGCAGGCGTTCGTGCGCGCCGACGGGTTCGACCTGGGCCTCGCCTTCGACGGCGACGGCGACCGCGTGCTGGCCGTCGACACCAACGGCGACCTCGTCGACGGCGACTTCATCATCGCCATCCTCGCCAGGCATCTGAAGAGCAAGGGACTGCTGCGGCGCGACACCGTCGTGACGACCGTCATGACCAACCTCGGGTTCCGCCGCGCGATGGCGCGCGAGGGCATCGACGTCGTCACGACGGCCGTCGGCGACCGCTACGTCATCGCCGAGATGCTGCGCGGACGACTACGTGCTCGGCGGCGAGCAGTCGGGCCACATCATCAACCGCGACGTGTCGACGACCGGCGACGGTCTGGCCACGGCGCCTGCTGCTGCTGCAGGCACTCGGCGAGATGGGGCGCCGCTGCACGAGGCGGCCATGGTCATGGAGCGCCTGCCGCAGCAGCTCGTCAACGTGCGCGTGCGCGACCGCGAGGCGCTCGAGGGCGCCGACCGCGGTCTGGGAGGCGGTCGAGCGCGAGAGCGAGCGGCTCGGCGACGAGGGCCGCATCCTCGTGCGGCCCTCGGGCACCGAGCCGCTCGTGCGCGTCATGGCCGAGGCCACGACGCAGGACGAATGCGACGCGGTCTGCGACCGTATCGTCGCCGTGGTCGCAAGAGTATCTCGCCTGACCGCCGGCTCGCCGGCGGCCGTCGCGGCTGCCGGGTGGGGTAGAATGGCGGCAACGACCCTGGAGGTGACGACCCTACAGACCTGACCAATCACTGGGCACGCG
Organism: uncultured Actinomycetes bacterium; assembly: GCA_963833555.1. Classification (GTDB taxonomy): domain Bacteria; phylum Actinomycetota; class Thermoleophilia; order UBA2241; family UBA2241; genus CAWHYB01. Next base: position 125,921 of record CAWHYB010000003.1, read on the forward strand.
GTCCAGCAGTCTTAGCAGACCAGCTACCACCAAGCGCCAGACCCGTCCCGCGAACGTCGAGCGGGGAGCGGGTGACGAGGCGGAGGTCCATCGAAGTCTTCGGCGGGTGCCTCCCGGCCCGGCACGGTCGTGATCGAGACCGACAAAGGCCACCGGCAACGGCGGAGACAAAGCGGTTCGAACGTGCCGTCTCACCATCCGCGCGCACAGGTCCCTGACCATCCGGAAGCGAGGTCTCATGTGCGGCATCGTTGGCTACGCCGGGCGACGCGCCGGCAAGCCCATCATCCTCGACGGCCTGCGCCATCTCGAGTACCGCGGCTACGACTCGGCCGGCATCGCCCTGCTCGACGGCGGCGGTATCGACGTCGTGCGCGCCGTCGGCAACCTCGACGCGCTGATCGCGGCGGCCGGCAGCAACGACTCGCGGGCGGTCGTCGGGCTCGGCCACACGCGCTGGGCCACCCACGGGCGGCCCTCGCACGAGAACGCCCATCCTCACGACGACTGCACCGGACGCATCTCGATCGTCTTGAACGGCATCATCGAAAACCACAAGGAGCTGCGCGACGGGCTCAGATCGCGCGGCCACAGCTTCACCTCGGAGACCGACGCCGAGGTCGTGGCGCATCTGATCGAAGACGAGATCGGGTCCGGCTTGGCAGCCGCCGTGCGGGCGACCGTCGCGCCGCCTCGAAGGCAACTACGCGTTCTGCGCGGTGAGCGCCGACGAGCCGCAATATCATCGTCGGCACCCGTCACGAGGCGCCGCTGGTGGTCGGCCTCGGCGACCGCGAGGCGTTCATCGCCTCGGCCATCCCGGCGTTCCTGGCCCACACGCGCCGCGTGGTCGTGCTCGACGACGGCGACGTCGTCGTGGTGTCGGCCGACGGCGTCGCGGTCACCGACCGCGACGGCGTGACGGTCGAGCGCGAGGAGGGCGAGGTCACCTGGGACGCCGACGCCGCCGAGAAGGGCGGCTACGAGACCTTCATGATCAAGGAGATCCACGAGCAGCCGCAGGCGCTGGCCGACACGCTGGCCGGGCGGCTGAGCGACGACGGGGAGGTCGACCTCTCCGAGGTCGACCTCCCCGTCGACCTCCTGCGGCGGCTGCGCCGGATCCTCATCATCGGCTGCGGCACGTCCTACCATGCCGGGCTGATCGCCTCGTACGCGATGGAGACCTTCACCGGCTTGCCGGTACAGGTCGATCTGGCCAGCGAGTTCCGCTACCGCCAGCCGGTGCTCGGCGACGACGTGCTGGTCATCGCCATCACCCAGTCGGGTGAGACGACCGACACGCTGGCGGCCATGCGGCTCTGCCGCGAGGCGGGCGTGCCGGTGCTGGCGCTGACCAACATCATGGGCAGCCAGGCCACGCGCGACGCCGACGCCGTGCTGTTCACGCGCGCCGGGCTCGAGATCGGGGTCGCGGCGACCAAGACGCACGTGGCGCAGGTCGCCGGCTTGCTGCTGCTGACACTGCACCTCGCCGCCGTGCGCGGCACGATGAGCCAGGACGAACTGTTGCAGGTCGGTCGCGAGCTGCGCGACGTCCCCGACCTGGTCGCGGAGTGCCTCGTCATGAACCCCCAGGTCGAAGAGATCGCCCGCCGCTACGCCGGCGAGGCGTTCTTCCTCTACCTCGGGCGCCACATCGGCTACGGGGTCTGCCTCGAGGGCGCGCTCAAGCTCAAGGAGATCGCCTACATCCCGACCGAGTCCTATGCCGCCGGCGAGATGAAGCACGGCCCGATCGCCCTGCTCGACAAGGGCTCGCCGGTCGTGGTCGTGGCCAACGACTGCGCCGGTGTACGCAGAAGGTCGTCTCGAACATCGAAGAGGTCCGCGCCCGCGACGCCGACGTCATCGCGGTGGCGACCGACGGCAACGACGCCATCGAGCGAGATTGCCGACGCGACGCTGTGGATCCCGCGCTGCGACGCGATTGTCGCGGCCGATGGTGGCGATCGTGCCGCTGCAGCTCCTGGCCTACCACATCGCCTGCCTGCGCGGCCTCAACGTCGACCAGCCGCGCAACCTCGCCAAGACGGTGACGGTGGAGTGAAGAAGTGGACCTGCCGGCCGGCGTGACGGGCGTCGGCATCGACGCCGTCGAGGTGGCGCGCCTGCGGCGCCTGCTCGATCACCTGCCGCGCGCCTACGAGCGCCTGTTCTCGGAGCAGGAGCGCGACCTACGCCGACGGCTTCGCCGACCCGTTTCCGCGCTACGCCGCGCGGTTCGCGGCCAAGGAGGCCGTCGGCAAGGCGCTGGGCATCGGCATCATCGGCTTCGTCTGGCGCGAGATCGAGGTGCTGTCGGGGGGCAAGCCGCGCGTGGCGCTGCACGGCGACGTGGCCGCGATTGCTCGACGACTCGGCGTCACGAGGGTAGAACTCTCCTTGAGCCACACCGCCGGCATGGCCTATGCGGTGGCGGTGGCGGTCAAGGACGAGGCGGCGGGCGCGTGAGCGCCCGCCGCACGCGATGCCCGATCACCGACGAGAGGGAGTGAAAGAGGATGACGATGCTTGAGTCGCTGTCGGTCGGCCTGCTCACGGCCGACAAGATGCGCGCCACCGACGCGGCCGCGATCGAGGGGCTCGGCATCCCCGGCGGCCATCTGATGGAGCGCGCCGGCGTGGCCGTCGCGCGCGAGCTGATGCTCGCCTTCGACCCCGAGAGCGTGGTCATCTACGCCGGCAAGGGCAACAACGGCGGCGACGGCTTCGTCGTCGCGCGCGAGCTGTTCAACGCCGGCGTCGACGTCACCGTGTTCGCGATCGGCGGGCGCGACGGCTACAAGGGTGACGCGCGTCTCAATCTGCGAGATCGCCGAGAAGCTGGGGGTAGAGATCGTCGACGGCGTCGAGCCGGTCGGCGACGCCGACGTGGCGCTCGACGCCGTCTTCGGCACGGGCTTCAGCGGCGTGGCCGAGGGGGCGGCGGCCGAGGCGATCGCCGAGATGAACGCCTCGGCCGCCGCCGTCGTGGCGCTCGACATCGCGTCGGGCGTCGACGCCTCGACCGGCGAGGTCGCCGGTCCGGCGGTGATCGCCGACCTTACGGTCACGCTGCACGCGGCCAAGGTCGGGCACTTCGTGAGCCCCGGCGACCGCTGCGCCGGCCATGTGGTGGTGGTGCCCATCGGCATCCCGCCGTCGTGCGACGAGCAGGCCGACGTCTTCGCCCTCACGTCCGACGCCGTCGGCCTGCTCGTGCGGCCGAAGGGCGAGGCCGACCACAAGCGGTCCGTCGGGACGGTGCTGGTGGTCGGCGGCTCGCGCGGGATGACGGGCGCCGCGGCGATGGCCGCGCTGGGCGCGCTGCGCTCGGGCGCGGGCCTCGTGCACTGCTCCCTGCCCACGGGCCTGGCCGACGAGAAGCCCTATCTCGAGGTCATCAACGTGGCCGTGCCCGGCGACACCCACCTGGGCCGCGAGGCGCTGGCTGCGATCCGCGTGCAGATCGGCGGGCTCAAGGCGACGGCGCTGGGCCCGGGCATGGGCCGTCGACGCCGACACGGTCTGGCTGGCGCGCGAGCTGCCCCAGGTCGAGGGCGCCGTGCCGATGGTGATCGACGCCGACGGGCTCTATGCGCTCGGCACTGACCTCGAGTTGCTCGCCGGCCGCACGGCGCCGACCGTCCTCACGCCGCACGAGGGCGAGCTGGCCCGCCTGCTCGCCACGACCGCGGCCGAGGTCGGCGCCCACCGGCTCGCCTCCGCCCGCGAGGCGGCCCGGCGCAGCGGCGCCACCGTCCTGCTCAAGGGGGCGCATACGGTCGTCGCCGATCCGGGCGGGACGGCGTTCGTGGTGCCGACGGGCAATCCCGGCCTGGCCACGCCGGGCACGGGTGACGTCCTGACCGGTATCATCGCGGGACAGCTCGCCAAAGGTCTGGCCGCGACCGAGGCGGCCTGCCTCGGCGCTTACGTCCACGGCCTCGCCGCCGACCTTGCGGTCGACACCACGGTGAGCACCGAGGGCCTCATCGCCAGCGACCTGTTCGACGTTCCTGCCGCTGGCCGTCGAGCAACTCGTGCTCGGCGATGACGAAGACGACGACGAAGACGACGACATGGGCCACGCCCCTGGCGACCACGACCACTGACCACCACCGGCCGAATGGAGACCTCGTGAGTGACGACAGCCAAGGCACAGGCAGCAGCCCCGCGGGCGCCGAGCCGCGCATCGCGGACATCATGGAGCGCAATGTCGTCACCATCGCTCCCGACGCGTCCGTCCACGACCTCGTCAAGCTGCTGCAGGAGAAGGACCTCGGCGGCGTCCCTGTGGTCGAAGGCGACCGCGTGGTCGGCATCGTCACAGAGGGCGACCTCGTGATCGAAGACGCGGACGTGCGCATGCCGCACTTCTTCCAGATGTTCGGCGAGGTCGTCGTCCTGGGCAGCCAGAAGAAGTTCAAGGAGCGGCTCGGCAAGATGGTCGGCGACACGGTCCGCGCGGTGATGACCACCGAGGTGTTCACCGTCAGCCCGGGCGACTCGCCACGCGCGGCCGCTACCGTCATGGTCGATCACAAGATCGACCGCGTCCCCGTCGTCGACGACGACGGCAAGCTGGTCGGCATCGTCGCTCGCCACGACATCATCCGCATGATGGGGCTCTAGGCATGCTCGAGGGCCGCGAACGCGCGCTCGCCACGGTCGACCTGTCGGCCGTGCGCCACAACATCGCCCACCTCGCGTCGCTTCTGCCGGCGGGCGGCAGCCTGTGCGCGGTCGTCAAGGCGAACGGCTACGGGCACGGCGCCGTGCCCGGTGGCACGCGCGGCGCTGCAGGCGGGGGCGATGTGGCTGGGCGTGGCGACCGTCACCGAGGCCGAGGAGCTGCGCGAGGCGGCCATCGCGGCGCCGGTGCTGATCTTCGGACCGCTCACCGGCGCCGAGCTGCGCGCGCGCCGTCAAGGCGCACGCCGAGGTCGCGGTGTGGTCGCAGGCGTTCCTCGACGAGGCTCTGCGTGCTGCGCGCCCGCGTGCACGTGAAGTTCGACTCGGGGATGGGCAGGCTGGGGGTGCGACGAGGCGGCGGCGGCGGCGCTCGCCGCCGCCGCCGCCTCGTCGGGCGCCCTGTCGGGCCTGATGAGCCACTTCGCCACCGCCGACGAGGACGATCGGACCTTCTTCCACTCCCAGCTCGAGCGCTTCACGGCCCTCGCCGCGTCGCTCAAGGCGCGCTACCCGCGGCTGATCGCCCACATCGCCAACAGCGCCGCGACCGTGCGCGAACCCGCGGCACACTTCGACTGGTGCGCAACGGCATCGCCATCTACGGACTGTCGCCGTTCGACGACGACCCCGTGCCCTACGATCTGCGCCCGGCCATGCGGCTGAGCTCCTACGTGGCCGGCTTCCGCGAGGTGCAGGCCGGGCGAGTCGGTCGGCTACGGGCGGCGCTTCATCGCCGACGGCCCGGCGCGGCTGGCGATCGTGCCCATCGGCTACGCCGACGGCATCTCTCGGGCGCTGACCAACCGCGGCGAGGTGCTCATCGCGGGCCGGCGCTGTCGCATCACGGGACCATCAGCATGGACCAGCTCACGGTCCTGCTGCCCGACGAGCCGGCCGCCCGCCGCCCCATCGTCGCCGGCGACGAGGTCGTGTTCATCGGCGCCTCGGGCGCTGAGCGCATCCTCGACGAAGACGTCGCCCGGCTGCTCGACACGATCAACTACGAGGTCGCCTGCGACGTCTCCCCGCGGGTCGTGCGGCGCTACGTCGAGGCGCCGGTCGACGCGACCGCCGGCCTCTACGGCGCCGATCTCGCGCGGATGCCAGCCGGACCCTCGGTCGATCCCGCTTGAGTCCTGCCCGGGCATGGTAGACCGATGCTAGATCCACACACCGTGGCGGCCGCCGCGGCGGCGCAGACCGGCGCCACGGGCGGGGCCTGGCTGGTGGGTGGCGCGGTCCGGGACGGCCTGCTGCAGCGCCTCTGCGACGACGTCGACCTGACCGTCGCCGGCGACGCCGAAGCCGTTCGCGCGGGCGCTCGGCGACGCGCTGTGCGGCGCGGTGTTCGCGTATTCCGAACGGTTCTCGGCCTGGCGCATCGAGCTCGAAGGCGGCCACGTCGATGTGGCGCCGCTACGCGGCGCCACGATCGAAGACGACCTGCGCGGCCGCGATTTCACCTTCAACGCCATGGCGCGGCCGATCGCCGCAGGCGACGGTGGCCCGCTCGGGCCGCTCGTCGACCCCTGCGGCGGCTTCGGCGACCTGCGCGCCGCGGCGCCTCGCGCTCTGCGCGCCCGGCGCGTTCGCCGACGACCCCGCTCGGATCCTGCGGCTGGCTCGTCAGCGCTACGAGTTCGGGCTCGACGCCCGGCGACGGGCGTCGACGAGGCGGCGCGGGCGGCGGCGGGCGGGCTGGCCGCGGTGAGCGGCGAGCGGGTCGAGCACGAGCTCTCGGCGCTGCTGAGTCTGCCCGCCGCCGCCCGCGCCGTGCGTGCCCTCTCCGAGCTCGATGCGCTCGCCGTCGTCCTGCCCGAGCTCGACGCCTGCCGCGGCGTCACCCAGAACGCCTACCACCACCTCGACGTGTTCGAGCACACGCTCGAGGCGCTCGCTCACCTGCCCTACGTCGTCGCGGTGCTCGGCGGCGAGCGGTATCTGGCGCCGCCCGAGGCGACCGGTCTGCCCGGGCGCGGCGCCGCTCGTGCCGCTCGCCTGGGCGGTGTTGCTGCACGACGTCGGCAAGCCCGCGACGCGCGGCGTCAACGACGAGGGCAGGGTCACCTTCTTCTACCACGACCAGGTGGGCGAACGGCTCGTCACCGACATCTGCCGGCGCTTCAACCTGAGCCGCCGTTTCGAGCAGTTCGTGGCCACGCTCGTTCGCCAGCATTTGCGCCTCGGGTTCCTCGTGCGCGAGCATGCCGCTCACGCGGCGCGGCCTCGTGCGCTACCGCCGCGCCGTCGAGCCATTCGTCTTCGAGGCGATCGTCGCTCTCGCTCGCCGATCGCATGGCGACCCGCGGCGAGCGCACGCCGCCGCAGTCGATCGCCCGGCACTTCCGTATCGCTCGCGACGTGTTCGGCGACATGCCGCTCGCCACCGCGGCGCCTGCTCGACGGCGACGAGGTCATGGAGGTCCTGCGCATCGAGCCGGGGGCCGACGGTCGGCCGCGCGCTCGACGCGCTGCAGGAAGAGATCGACTGCGGCGAGGTCGTGACGCCCGACCAGGCGCGGTCGTTCCTGCTGGGCTGGTGGGAGCGCGAGCTCGAAGGGATGTCCGATGCCTGAGCTGCCCGAAGTCGAGACCGTGCGCCGCCGGCTCGAGGCCTGTCTGCCCGGCCTCGTCCTGACCGGCCTGCGTGTCATCGACCCGCTGGTCTCGACAGCAGAACGAGGTCGAGCTGCACGAGGCGTTGACCGGACGGCGCGTACTCGCACTGCGCCGGCGCGGCAAGTTCCTGGTGATCGAGTTCGAAGGCGTGCTGCTGGTCGTCCACCTGCGCATGACGGGCCGCCTGCTGTTCCGGCCCGAGGAAGGACCACGGGCGCCGCGCTTCACCATGCGCTTCGAACCCGCCACGGAGCTGCTGTTCTACGACACGCGCCGCTTCGGCCGCGTCTGGGCCGTCCCGGCCGACGAGGAGCAGCACTTCTTCGCTGGCGATGGGCCCAGAGCCGCTCGGCGACGCGTTCACCGGCGACTACCTGCGCGGCGCGCTCGAAGGCCGCACGACGCCGCTCAAGTCGTTCCTGCTCGACCAGCGGCGCATCGCCGGGGTCGGCAACATCTATGCCGACGAGGCGCTGTTCCGCTCGGTTTGAACCCGCTGCGTGGCGCAGGCAGTCTCGGTCCCGGCGAGGTCGCACGCCTGCACGACGGCGCTGGTCGACACCCTGCGGCTCGGCATCGACCACGACGGCTCGTCGATCGACAGCTTCGTGAGCCCCGAAGGTGAGCGGGCGGGTTCCAGGAGATCCTGAACGTCTACGGGCGCAACGGCCAGCCGTGCCGCGTCTGCGGCACGCCGGTGCGCCGCGTCGAGTTGGGCGGCCGCGGCACTCATTTCTGCCCGCAATGCCAGCCGGTGCCGCGCGGCCGGCGGCTGTCGGCCGCCGGCCGCGCCTCGCTCGAGCGCGATCGGGCGGCGCGGGAACAGGCGGCCCGCACGAAGCATCCGCACTCGCGATGACGATTCTGACGGTCGCTCTGCTGCAGATCGAGGCGGCCGGCTACGACCAGGCGGCGAACCTGACGAGCGGTCTCGAGGCATGCCGACGGGCCGCCGCGGCCGGCGCCGACATCGCGCTGTTTCCCGAGATGTGGAACATCGGGTACGGCTTCGAGGACGACGACCTCGAGCGCTGGCGGGCGCAGGCGGTGCGGCGCGACGGCCCCTTCGTGCGGGCGTTCGCCGCGCTGGCCGCAGAGCTCGCGATGGCGATCGCGGTCACCTATCTCGAGGAATGGCCCGGCGGGCCGCGCAACAGCGTGAGCGTGTTCGACCGCCGCGGTGTCGAGGCGCTGACCTACGCCAAGGTGCACACCTGCGCGTTCGATCTGCCTGAGGCGGCGCTCACACCCGGCGACGAGTTCCCCGTGGCCGTGCTCGATGCCGCTGCGGGTCCGGTGGCGACCGCCGCCATGATCTGCTTCGACCGCGAGTTCCCCGAGACGGCGCGCATCCTGGCGCTCGCCGGTGCCGAGCTGATCCTCGTGCCCAACGCCTGTCCCATGGAGGACAACCGCACGGGACAGCTGCGCGCCCGCGCCTTCGAGGACATGGTCGCCGTCGCCCTGGCCAACTACCCAGCCTCGCACGACGACTGCGACGGCCACTCGGTGGCCTTCCATCCATGTGTCTACGCCGTCGACGGCACGAGCCGGGACACGCTGGTGGTGCGTGCGGGCGGCGACGAGCAGATCGCCCTCGCGCGCTTCGATCTCGACGAGCTGCGCGAGTGGCGGCGGACCGAGGTCCACGGGGGCGCGTTTCGCCGGCCGCGGACCTACGGCTCACTGGTCGAACCGGGCCGTCACGAGACCTTTGTGCGCATGGACGCGTTCGGTCGCCCGTTCGAGGCGTGACCAATCACCTCTACGTCGTCGCGACCCGGCTGCCGCGCCGCGAGACGATCGCCGTCGGGGCGCTCGGCCCCGTGAGCTTCACGCCCGGCTGGTACGCCTACGTGGGCAGTGCGCGACACGGGCGGGACGCCCGCGTCGCGCGCCACCTGCGCGCCGACAAGCCGCTGCGCTGGCACGCCGACTATCTCTTCACCCGCCACCCCGCCACCCGGGCGTGGCTCGTCGACACGCCCTTGAGCGAGTGCGAGCTGGCCGACCTGCTGGTCGGCCAGCTCGCCGCGACCCGCGACCCGCGCGGTTTCGGCTCGTCCGACTGCCGCTGCGGCGGCCATCTGCTGCGCCTGCCGCCGCCGGCCGCATCGCCGCCGCCTGACGCCGGTTCGAGTCTGACGTATGATTCTGCGGGACGCCGCCGAGCTCGTGAGCGCCGAAGTGAGGAACGGGAGAGCGGTCTCGCAGGCGGTCGATGGCGGCGTGACCTGGAGGCGTGTGAAGTGACGACGGCGACGCGTTCCATCCGGCTCCTCAACTGGGCCGACTATCTCTCGACAGATCTCTACCGCAGCTTCGCGGCCGAGACGGGCATCTTCGTCGACGAGGTGTGCATCGCGCGCAACGAGGAGTTCGTGACGCGGGTCGCGGCGGGCGAGCGCTTCGACGTGCTCATGCCGACCGACTGGGCGGCCGAGGCGCTGCTCAAACGGGGACTGCTGCAGCCGCTCGACATGCGCCTGCTGCCTCACTGGGCGGGCGTCACGCAGTCGTATTTCCAGGCCCCGCCGTACGACCCCGGCACGAACGGTGAGAAGTGCACGTCGGTCTGCTACTTCGGCACCGAAGGGTTCGCCGTGCGGCTCGACAAGATCGCGCTGCCGCGCAAGAGCTGGAGCATGCTCTACGACGAGGCCTATGCCGGCCAGATCACCATGCTCGACGGCGCTCGCGAGCTGCTCGGCCCGGCGCTGTTCCTGCTCGGCACAGACCCCAACACGACCGACCGGACACTGCTCGCCGAGGCTGCCGAGATGGCCCGCCACCAGCGCTCTCTCGTGACCATGTACGACACGCAGGCCATCGCCAAGCACATCGTCGACGGCACCGCGATCGTGCATTGCTGGGATGGGGACGTGGCGGCGGCGATCACCATGGGCGCGCCCGGCGTGCGCTTCGTGCTGCCCGACGAGGGCTATCGCATCTGGGCCGACGCGCCCTGCATCCCCGCCAACGCCGCCGACCCTGAGGCCGCCCACCTGTTCCTCGACTACCTGCTCGAGCCGCACGTGGCGGCGAGGAACGCCGACCTCACCGGCTACCAGCCGGTCGTACCGGCCGCCGATCCGCTCATCAGGAGCCTCGTGCAACGCTCGATGCGCCCGACCGACGCGCAGATGGGGCGCGGCACGTTCCTGCGCGACCTGGGCGACTTCAACGCCGCCTACGAGGAGGCCTACGCGAGGGTGCGCGGGGCCTAGCGCCCGCTATTCCCCGGGCTCGTCGGGTCCTTCGTCCTCCTCGATCTTGTGTGTGCGCCACGAGGAGTCGTGCTTGGCATCGTGTTCCGGATCGCTCGTGAAGGCATCCTTCAGACGCTCGGCGGAAAGCATCGGCTGGATGTCGCCTCCGCCGACCCAGGAACCCTGGGAGTGGTTGGACTCCCTGTCAGCGCGCAGATCGTCGTCGGCCGGCTCGTCCTCGTTGCTCTTCTTGTCGCGATCCTTCATCGTCCCCCCAGACATCGGTCGATGGCAGTCCGAGCATAGACCTGAGTGCCGGACGACTCAACGGTGGCGCTCGCCTCAGCGAGCCCTGCTCGGCCCCGCGCCCTCACGCGTACTTCCGGTACCAGTCGCGCCAGATGAGCCGGTAGACCTTGACGCCGTGCGGGATGCGCCGCAGGCCAGGGATGAACGGCAGCGCGAGCAACACCGCGAACAGGGCGGTCACGATGACCACGGCGATCAGGTCGGCGTTGTCGGCGTCACCGATCGCCGGGATCTCGTACCAGACCTGGTAGATGTCGAGCCACCAGGCGCCGGGATAGTTGCCGGTCTCGTGGACCACGCCCCACTGCGGGTTGCCGAGCTGCTGCAGGTGTGAGGCAGTGTCGGTGTAGGGGCTTGCGATGCTGAAGAACAGCAGCGCCTTGGTGACATCGAAGGTGTACGGATAGTAGCGGTTGTCGTCGGCCGCGAAGGCGCCCTCGAGCAAGCCCGAGCGGCCCAGTCGCAGCATCCCGTCCATCATCTGCGCCACGGGGCCGTAGTCTCCCGGCGCGACCGTGATCGTAGAGCCGGACTCGGTTGCCGAGCCCAGGGCCTTCCGGTAGGCCGTCAGCCACGTGGCCTGCTGCTGCGGCGTCGCGGCCTGGTAGCGATCGATCGCAGACCCGAGCGTCGGATCGAGCGCGGCGGCGCGCCGCAGCGGTCTGATGACCAGGTCGCGCGGCGGGTCGATCGGGTCGGTGACCCCGAAGATGTCCTTGGCCCAGGCGGCCGGAGCGAGCGGGCCGATGTGTTGCGCCGCGCCCGTGTCGGTGTCGTAAGGCGGACCGTAGCCGGACACCGCCGAGACCTCGGGATCGTCGGCGAGGATGCCTGCCGCCGTCTGCACGAATGCCAGCGGCTGCAGCGTGGCGACGTTCTGGGCGTTGACAGTCGGGTAGTCGGGCGCCTTGAAGACGATCGACAACACGACGACCACGATGAGCACGAAGGCGAACACGACCGCGCCCTCGCGCAGCAGGTCGTAGGGCTTGAGCGGGATGCCCTTCAGGTTCTCGCGGGTGCGCTCGCCGGCGCTCGACAGGTCGAGCGCCGGCTCGTCTCCCATCTTGGGGTCCATCGCGTCAGTCCTCATAGGGGCGCACTGGGCTGTCGTGGCGGACGAGCAGCAGGTGCAGGCCGATGCCGCCTGCCACCACGAGCGGCATCACGATCGCGTGCAGCATGAGGACCTGGCCCGTGTTCATCGTGTTGAAGAGCGCCCCGACGCCCGTCGCGTTCATCGCGTCCTTCGCCTGCGTCGCGATCCACTGCGAGTCCCAGTTGGTCTGCAGCAGAAAGCCGGTCAGGCCGGTGAAGATGCCGGTGGCGAGGAGCAGGGCGCCGACCATCCAGGTGAGCCAGCGCCCGCCTCGCCAGGCGCCCAGGAAGAACTTGGTTGCGAGGTGGACGATGATGCCGGCGAAGAAGAGCTGCACGCTCCAGAAGTGGGTGTAGTCGATGAACCGGCCGACGCTGTTGGTGTGGTACCAGGACGGGCCGCCGAGGGCGAGCAGCACCCCGCTGATGACGAGCAGCAGAAACGACATGAGCGCCGTGGCGCCGAACAGGTAGGCGATCGAGTTGACGTAGACGGGCATGCGGGTCGGCAGCGCGTCCTCGAGGGTGAGGGCGCGCCGCACTGCGCGCTGGGCGCTCGTGGTGAGGTTCATGCTCCCCTCACCCGACCCAGCGCGGCAGGCGCGCCCACGCGCCGGCGACGAACGCGACGATCACGACGAGCCACGCGATCAGGTTCGGCCAGCCGACCGTGAACGGGACGTGCAGCAGCGTGAACATGAAGTGGGGAACGGCGGGCAGGACCTCGGGGGGCAATGGGTGCACTGGACCTCCTTGCGAAGCAGGACACGTGCGCCCGAGTCTACGCCCGGCTCAACAGTAGACCGCCGGCGGTCCCCGGCGGACCGTCACGTCCTATCTGGCCTTCTCCCACTTCTGCAGGTAAGCGACCTCGGCGAGCGTCTTGCCGGCGTCGATCTCGCCGCGCATGCGGTTCTCCTTCTCGAGCACGTCCATCGCGCGGTTGGCCAGCTCGACCGCCTGCGCCCGGGGCAGCACGATCACGCCGTCGTCGTCGCCGACGACCCAGTCGCCCGGCTCGACCGTGTGATGAGCGATGCGCACCGGCACGTTGATCTCGCCGAAACCCTTGGGCTCGCCGGCGTTGGCGCTCACCAGGCTCGAGAACGCGGGGAACCCGATCCGCGCGATCTCGGGCGTGTCGCGGATGGCGCCCCAGACGACGAGGCCCGCCAGCCCCTTGACCTTAGCGCTGTGCGTGGCGAGCTCGCCCCAGATGGCGGGGTAGGAGTCGAAGGCGTCGATCACGAGCACGTCGCCCGGTTTGCAGACGTCGATCGCCTCGACCGGCTTGGCCCAGTCGCCGGGATAGGTGCGCACGGTGACCGCCGGACCGCACATGTGCGAACCGGGCAGCAGCGGCTTGATGCCGTGCAGGCTAGGCTGGCGGTGCCAGGCGTCGGAGATGTTGGCGGTGGAGACCTGTTCGAGGACGGTGCGGATGGTCGTCGGCGCCGGCACGCTTGTAGAGGGTCGTCTCGATCGCGACTCCCTCGTCGACGGCGCGACGGATTGGCGGCGGCGGCCGCGGTCGCGTCGGTGGCCTTGATGATGGCGCCACCGACGACGACGATGCCTGCTCCGGCGGCGACCGCCGCCGCCGCCGTCTCCGAGTTGATGCCGCCGGCCGCGCTGACCGGGATCGAGACGGCCTGCGGCCACGGCCCGCAGGGTGTCGAACGGCGCCTCGCCGCGCATCTGCTGGTCGATCGCGGTGTGGATGCCGACGTAGTCGGCGCCCCACTCCTCGGCCTGGATGGCGCGGGTGACCGGGTCGGCCACCTCGATCATGTCGACGATGAGCTTGCAGCCGTAGTTGTGGGCGGCCTCGATGCACTCCTTGATCGTCGAGTCGCTGGCCGCGCCGAGCACGCCGACCAGGCCGGCGCCGGCCTTGGCGGCGTACTCGACCTCGATGCGGCCGGCGTCCATCGTCTTCAGGTCGGCGAAGACGAGCCGGTCGGGGAACGCCGCCTTGAGCTCGCGCACCGCGTTCAGGCCCTCGGCCTTGATCAGCGGCGTGCCGGCTTCGACCCAGTCGACGCCGCCGGCGACGGCCTCGCTTGGCGACGGCGATGGCGCGCGGCAGGTCGACGAAGTCGAGCGCGACCTGCACGATGACGCGCGGCGGCCGCGACGCGCCCCGCGCGCTCGCTCATACGCCCATCACCTGCACGACGAGCTGGCGGTCACGCGGGCGGGCGTCGAAGTCGCAGAAGACGATGTTCTGGTAGCGGCCCAGCGTGAGTCGGCCGTCGACGAACGGCACGGTCAGCGACGGGCCGAGCAGGCCGGCGCGCACGTGCGAGTGGCCGTTGCCGTCCTTGAGGTTGTCGTTGTGGACGTAGTGCTTGGCCGGGCGGGACGATCTCGTCGAGCATCTCCTGCAGGTCGTGCACGACGCCCGGCTCGAACTCGAGGGTCGTGACGGCGCCGGTCGCGCCCGGCACGAAGACGGTCACGGTGCCGTCGCGCAGGCCCGACTGCCTGACGGCCTCGGCGACGTCGTCGGTGATCTTGATGATGTCGGCGTCGCCGCCGCTCGAGAACTCGATCGTGCCGGTCACGACGCAGGCGAGCCCTTCGCGCACCGCTGCCTTGCTGGCGTCCGTTGATCATCACTGTCGCCACGGTCGTCATCCTCCTCGTGCGATGCCGGCCCGGCTTGCGGGTCCGGCTCATGCGGATGCCTCGCTGTGCGTTGGTCTCGCCGATCGCGACGTTGTCGAGCAGCCGGGTCTCGCCCAGCCGGGCCGCGGCGATGATCAGGCTCGGTCGAGCGCAGCCGGACCGACCCCGTTGCGACGCCGCTCAGTTCCTCGTCCCGGTGCCGCTCCTCGACCCGCTGGAAGGTGTCGGGGTCGACGACCGCGACGTAGTCGACCGAGAACTGCACCCGGGGAGGCGCGTCGGGGTCGCCGAGCGGCTCGAGGTAGGGTGGAAAGCCCAGCACCAGCTTGGCGGTGACCTCGTTGACGACCGCTCTCGGGCCGTGCGCGGCGACCGCTCGTCCGGCAAGCAGCGCGCGCGTGCAGCTCGGCCGCCTTGGCCGCGCTGCTCGCGCGCGTCAGGTAGGCGTTGCGCGAGCTCATCGCCAGGCCGTCGGGCTCGCGCACGGTCTCGACGGCGACGATCTCGACCGGCAGGTCGAGATCGTCGACGAGCCGGCGGATGACGGCGAGCTGCTGCGCGTCCTTGCGGCCGAAGTAGGCGCGGTCCGGGGCGACGATCGCGAACAGCTTGGTGACCACCGTGGCGACGCCGTCGAAGTGGCCGGGCCGCTCGGCGCCCTCGAAGCGGGTCGGTCAGCGGCCCGGCCGACGTGCACGGTGGTCGCGGCGCCGGTCGCGGTACATCTCGGCGGTCGGCGGCGCGAAGACCAGGTCGACGCCGGCGCTCGACAGCCAGCGCCACGTCGCGGGCTTCGTCGCGCGGGTAGCGCGCGAAGTCCTCGCCCGGGCCGAACTGCGTCGGATTGACGAAGATCGACACGACCACGCTGGCGCACTCGTCGGCGGCGGTCCGGACGAGCGCGAGGTGGCCCTCGTGCAGCGCCCCCATGGTCGGCACCAGCCCAAGCGGGCCGCGGCAGCGCGGCCGACGACGTCGCGGGTCTGCGGCGATCGTGCGCGTGAGCGAGCGCAGTGATCATAGCCGTCCCTCGTCGCGGTCGAGCAGCTCGCGCAGGGTGCGGACGGTCTCGTCGTCGAGCCGCGGAGCGGCCAAGTGCAGCGCCTGCAGCGAGAGCGCCCGGTAGGTGTCGGCGAAGCGTGGCGCCTGGCCTGCCGAGCAGCGCGAGGTGGGCGCGCACCGTGCCGACGTCGCCGCGCGCGACGGGGCCGGTGAGCGCCTGCGACGGGCTCCGTGCTCGGCGAGGTTCGCGGCGGTCGTGGCGACCAGCGGCTGCGAGCAGCTCGAGCGGCGGCGGCGGGCGTGCACGCCCGCCGCCGCCGCCAGTGAGCTCGGCCGCCTCGCTCTGCAGGGCCACGAACAGGTTGCTCGCCACGACGGCCGCCAGGTGGTAGAGGGGCTTCGCGTCGTCGGACAGGGCGAACGGCCGCGCGCCGAGGCGCGCGGCCAGCCAGCAGCCGAACTCGACGTCGCTCGGCGTGTCGCCGGTGACGGCCATCGGGACACCCGCGAGCGACGCCTGCGGCGGGCCGGACCCGGCGAAGGTCTGCAGCGGGTGCAGCGCCAGGATGCCGGCGATGCGGCCGCGGAGCGGTGCGAGCAGGTCGAGCGAGCCAAGGCCGCTCGAGTGGATGGCAGCCATGGGCCGTTCGAGAGGCGTGCGGCAGGTGATCGGCGACTCGTGGGCCACGGTCTCGATGTCGTCGTCGGGCACGGCGATCCAGATCGACGTCGGCGGCGGCGATGGCCTCGGCGAGCGCAAGGCGCGGAGGCTCGGCCGCGGCGTCGAGCGAGGAGCCGGGCGACGGGACGACGGCGGGCACGGCGACGCCGGCCCGCCTGAGCGACGCCACCAGCGTCAGTCCCAGCCGGCCCGGTCCGATGACGCATACACGCAGCGCTTCGTGTGGAAGCAAGGCGCAGGCTCCTTGGCTGCAGTCCGCCCGCGGCGGGCGGTACCGCGCCGGCCTTCGTCCCGGCGCACTGTCTGTCAGTGGTCCTCCCCGTCTTCGGCCGGCGGCGCGCTCGAAGCGGAGAGCTTGTCCGATTGGCCATGATCATGGCAAATCGGACAAGCAACAGCTTAAGCACGCCACTCTGCCTGGTCAATTCTGCCTGTGCGACCGCGTGGACAAACCCGGGAGGATGCGGTGGACGATGGTACACTTTCGGGCATGCCCATCTACGAGTTCATCTGCGACACGTGTGAGGTCCAGTTCGAGGAGCTCGTGCGCAACGGCGACAAGCCGCGCTGTCCGCAGTGCTCGACGAACGAGGTCCGGCGCGTGCTGTCGAGCTTCGCGGTCCATTCCTCCTCGCCCGGGCTCGGTGGCGGGGGGGCGAGCAAAAGCTGCGCGTCGTGTGCGAGTTCCTCCTGTGCCACCTGCCACTGAGCGACCCGCCGACCCCGTCGTAGCCGCTCTCGAGGCCTTGCGCGTCGAGGCCGAGACCTGCGAGCGCTGCCTTCTGGCCGAGACACGCACGCGCGTGGTGTTCGGCGAGGGCGACCCGCACAGCGACCTCATGTTCGTCGGCGAGGCGCCCGGCTACCACGAGGACCAGCAGGGGAGGCCGTTCGTCGGTCAGGCCGGCAAGTTGCTCGAGCAACTCCTCGCCACGATCGGGCTCACGCGCGACGACGTCTACATCGCCAACGTGCTCAAGTCGCGTCCGCCCGAACAACCGCGACCCCAAGCCCGAAGAGATCGATGCGTGCCGGCCGTACCTGATGCAAACAGATCGAGCTGATCGCGCCGCGCGTCATCTGCACGCTCGGCAACTTCTCGACGAAGCTGCTGTCCGGCAGCCAGACCGGCATCACCCGCGTGCACGGCATCCCGCAACGCACGCGGATCGCCGCTCGCGAGGTCTACCTCTACCCGCTCTTTCATCCGGCCGCGGCGCTCTACACGCCCGCCATGCTGGCCACGCTCAAGAACGACGTCCTGCGGATCCCTGAAGTGCTCGGACTGCCGCTCGGCGACGAGGCCGAGGTCTGCGCGCTGCCGGCGGCGGACGCGGCGGCGGACGGGGCCGGCGGAGCCGGCCCCCGCGCCGCCGACACGGCCGCCGCCGAGGACGACTTCCCGTTCCCGCCGTCGAGCCCCGACGGGCCGGCCGAACAGCTCGGCCTCTTCTAGAACATGGTCTCGGCGACGCTCTCCTCGCCGGCGGCAACCGGGCGCTTCGCGCGCCTGCTTGCCGCCCGCCTGCAGCCCACCGGCGCTGATCACGCTCCGGGGCGAGCTCGGCACGGGCAAGACCACACTGGTGCGCGACGTCCTGCGCGCGCTTGGTGTGCGAAGGCGTCGTGGCGAGCCCGTCGTTCACTCTGGCGCAGAGCTATCGCGGGGCGCGACGGCCTGACGCTTGCACCATCTCGATCTCTACCGGCTGGCTCCCGGAGCCGACGCCGCGCTCTTCGCCTGGGACGACTATCTCGACGGCTCGTCGTTGACGTTCGTCGAGTGGCCCGAGGCGGGCGCGGTGGAGCTGCCGCCCGCCGACGTCGACATCGTGCTGCTGCCATCGCATCGCCGACAGCGCGCGGGCTCGAGCTGCGCGCCGCCGCGCGGGCGCTCGAGGACGAGCTGGCTCGGCCGCCATGCGGCCGCGGCCGGCGTCGACGACGTGGACGTCGCCGGCAGTGATCCTGGCGCTGGAGACGCTGCGACCGCGGCGGCCTCGGCGGCCGTGCTCGACGCGCGACGGCCGGGTCGACGAGGGTCGCTGCTCGGCGGATCGCCGGTCGAGCCTCTGCAGGCCCGGCGTCTGCTCGCGGGCGTGCACGAGGCCCTGACGCCGCCGGCGTCGGACTCGGCGAGGTCGGCGACGGTCGTCTGCGGCCTCGGTCCGGGCACGTTCACCGGCCTGCGCATCGGCGTCGCCACGGCGCGAGCGTCTGGCGCAGGCGGCCGGCGCTGCGCGCTCGGCGGCGTGCCGACGCTCGAGGCGCTCGCCGGTGGCCTCGCCGCAGGCGAGGCCGGCGCGAGCGCCACGACGTTCGTGCCGCTCATCGACGGCCGCCGCGACGAGGTCTTCGCCGCCGGTCTACCGGCGCCGCGAGGCCGGATCGGACGACGGTCGCGGTGGGGCAGAGCGGCTGGTCGCGCGGCGCCGCCGACGGCTTGCCAGCTCGTCGCGCCGGTGATCGCGCTCGCGGCGATCCTGTGCGCTGAGCTCGCGACTCTTCGTCGGCCTGGCCGGGCGCGGTGGTGGGCGGCGACGGCGCCGCCCTGTACGCCGACCGGCTGCCGCCGGCCGTCGTGCACGACGCGCGCCGTCGCCGCCCCCAGCGCGCCATGGTCGCCCGCACCTGGCTGCCGGCTCGCCGGCGGTCACGACGCGGCTTCGCCGCCACGCTGCCGATCTACGGCCGCGAGCCCGACGCGACACCGTCGGCGACCAGCGCGGTTACGGCGCGCGTGACGATCGGTCGCGCAGCCGCGTCGATCCGCGACATGATCGGTCCGGCCGACCTCGCCGGCGGTCGTCACGATCGAGCAGCGCCACGTTCACGCTGCCGTGGCACGCCAACGTCTTCTGCACGCTGCTGACCAAGCGCGAGGCGCATCTGCCTGGGCTGCGTCGTCGGCGGCCGCGCTGGTCGGCTACCTGATCGCCGACATGTTCGTCGACGTCTGGCACATCATGAACCTGGCGGTCGACCCGGAGCCGCCGGCGGCGGCACGTCGCCTCCGATCTGCTCGAGGAGTACTTCGAGATCACCGAGAGCCGAGCCGCACCGCGGCCACACGCTCGAGGTCCGCGTCTCCAACGAGCCCGCCATCGAGCTCTATCGCAGCTACGGCTTCGTCGCCACCGGCGTGCGCAAGGGCTACTACGCCGACAACCGCGAGGACGCGCTGATCATGTGGAGGGAGTGGGAGCGGAGAGACCGCGTGAGCGTGCTGCTGTGCCTCGAGACGTCGTGCGACGATACAAGTGCGGCGGTCGTCGAGACGACCGCCGCACTCGCTGCCGCTCCGCTGGTGCGCTCGTCGGTCGTGTCGTCGCAACACGAGTTCCACGCGCGGTTCGGCGGGGTCGTGCCCGAGGTCGCCTCGCGGCGCCACACCGAGCTGCTGACCGACACGGTGGCCGACGCTCTCGGCGAGGCCGGAGCTGACTTGGGACGATCTCGACGGCGTCGCCGTGACGACCGGCCCCGGGCTCATCGGCGCGCTGCTGGTCGGCCTCGCCGCCGCCAAGGCCATCGCCTACGCGCGGCGCTTGCCGCTCACGCCGGTCGACCATCTGCAGGGCCACGTCGCGGCGAGCTACGCGCTCGGCGTCGAGCCGCCGTTCGTCTGCCTCACCGCCAGCGGCGGTCACACCCTGCTCTCGGTCGTCGAGCGCGGCGTCGAGCTGCGCATCGTCGGGCGCACGCTCGACGACGCCGCCGGCGAGGCGTTCGACAAGGGCGCGCGCCTGCTCGGGTTGCCCTACCCCGGCGGTCGCGAGCTCGATCTGCTGGCCGCACAGGGCGATCCGACGGCGGTGCGCTTTCCGCGCAGCCTGCCGCGCGGTCTGGATTTCAGCTTCAGCGGCCTCAAGACGGCCTTGCTGTACTACCTGCGCGAGCACGCCCGAGGCTGCGAGCGAGGCGCAGCGCGCCTCGCTCGCCGCCTCCTACCAGGAAGCGATGGTCGACCAGCTCGTCAGCAAGACGCTGCGCTGCGTCGAGCAGGAAGGGTCTGCGCCGGGTGGCGGTCGGCGGCGGCGTCGCCGCGAACTCGCGGCTGCGCCGCCGCCTGGCCGACGCCTGCGACGAGCACGGCCTGCAGGCGTTCATCCCGCCACCCGCCCTGTGCACCGACAACGCTGCGATGGTCGGCCTCGCCGCGCGGTTCCTCGAGCCCATCCCCTGGCCGGACTACGCGGGGCTCGACGCCTACGCCGCCGAGCCCCTTCTGGCCGGTCCGCACAAGCGCGCTTGAGATCGGACGCCGGGGCGGCGCGGTGCGCGGGTCGCTTGGATGGGTAGAACTGCTAGAGTCAAAGCCAGCCGATGACTTCACGCACGACACCTGACACCAGCGACGGCAAGACCGTCGAGACGCCCGTCATCCCCGCCGATCCGCAGCGGCCGGTCCTGGCGGCGGACCTGTTCGTCGCCTGCCTCGAGAACGAAGGCGTCGAGTACGTCTTCGGCATCCCCGGCGAAGAGACGCTCGACATCAACGAGGCTCTCGAGCGCTCCGAGCAGATCACCTTCGTGCCGACGCGTCATGAGCAGGGCGCCGCCTTCATGGCCGACGCCTACGGCCGCCTCACCGGCACGCCCGGGCGTCTGTCTCGCGACGCTGGGGCCGGGCGCGACGAACCTCGCGACGGGGATCGCCGACGCCAACCTCGACCACGCGCCGGTCGTGGCGATGACGGGTCAGGTCGACCTCTCCGGGATGCACAAGGAGACCCACCAGTTCATCGACACGGTCGAGATGATGCAGCCGATGACGAAATGGAACACGCGTGTTCACGACGCGCGCATGGTCTCCGAGGCCGTGCGCAAGGCCTTCTCGGTCGCCGTCGCCGAGAAGCCGGGCGCGACCCACCTCGAGCTGCCCGCCGACGTGATGGCGCACACCGGTCGTCGGCGGCCGCTGCCTGCAGCGCGCGCCGCAGTCGGTGATCGAGCCCGACGCCGGGGCGCTGCAGCGCGGCGGCCGCCCTCATTCGCGAGGCGCGCCGACCCGTGCTGCTGGTCGGCAACGGCGTCGTTCGCCAGGGCGCCGTCGCAGGCGTTGCGCGACTTCTGCCGCCAGACGGGCATGCACGTGATCACGACGTTCATGGGCAAGGGCGTGGTCGATTCGAGCGACGAGCACTTCCTGTTCACGGCCGGTCTGCGGGCGCAGAACTATCCCGCCGGTATCTTCGGCCGCGCCGACCTGGTGATCTGTGTCGGCTACGACCTGGTCGAGTGGGCGCCGTCCGCCTGGAACCCCGACGGCGACACTCGCATCGTCTGCATCGACACGGTCACGCCCGACATCGACGCCCACTATCGTGCCCGAGATCGAACTCGATCGGCGACCTCACCCACATCCTCACGCAGCTCGGCTGCCTGCTCTGGAGACAAACCGCTGTCGGCCTTCGAGGTGCCGCCCTATCACCAGGCCTTCAGGCTCGCGCTCGACGTCGGCGGCGACGACGACTTCCCGGTCAAGCCGCAGCGCGTGCTGCGCGACCTGCGCGAGGTCATGGGCACGCAGGACATCCTCGTCTCCGACGTCGGCGCCCACAAGCTCTGGGTGGCGCGTTTCTGGGAGGCGCACGAGCCCAACACGGTGCTCATCTCCAACGGCTTCGCGGCGATGGGGTTCGGCACTGCCGGCGGCTATCGCCGCCACTCTCGCCGCTACGAGGGCGGCGCAAGGTCGCGGCCATCGTCGGCGACGGCGGCTTCCTGATGAACGTACGGGAGCTCGAGACGGCCAAGCGGCTCGGCCTCCCGCTGGTCGTCCTCGTGTGGACCGACGGCAGCTACGGGCTCATCGAGATGCACCAGCGCCGCCGCTTCGGCCACGTCAGGGGCACGCGCTTCGGCAACCCCGACTTCGTCGCTCTCGCCGCACGCGTTCGGCTGCGAGGGCTACCGTGTCGAGCGCGCCGGCGACCTCGCCGTCGATCCTGCGCGCAGGCGTTCGCCGCACCGGGTCCGTCGATCGTCGACATCCCCATCGACTACTCCGAGAACGAGAAGCTGGGCATCGACCTCTGGAGCTGGCGCCCGACGCTGTCTGCCGTGACCATCGGCCACGCTCGCGGCATCCCGACCTCTACGCCTCGAGCAGGATCGTCACCGGCCCGTCGTTGACCAGCGCGACCTGCATGTGCGCGCCGAAGACGCCCGTCGAGCACGGGCACGCCGGCGGCGCGCACCGCCGCCACGAAGGCCTCGTAGAGCTCCTCGCCCTGCGCCGGGCGGCGCCGCGTCGGTGAAGCTCGGCCGGTTGCCCTTGCGGGTGTCGGCGTAGAGCGTGAACTGCGAGACGGCGAGCACCTCGCCGCCGACGTCGCCGATCGCGCGGTTCATGAGCCCCCGGTCGTCGGCGAAGACGCGCAGCTTGACGGTCTTGGCGGCGAGCTCTGCCGCCGTCGCGGGCGTGTCCGCGTGCGTCACGCCGACGAGCGCGAGGAAGCCGCGGCCGACGGCCGCCACCTCGCGCCCCTCGACCGTCACGCTCGCCCGCGTCACCCGTTGAACTAGCACTCTCATGGCGGGCATTCTACGTCGTCGTGGCCGTCATTCCAGGCTTGCGAGTGCCGGAGTCCAAGAAGTGCCTGTAAACGGCGCATCTTCAGCGGAAGACTGCGGTCCGGCACCAGCCCGGGGCCATCGTTTGACAAGG
Source organism: uncultured Actinomycetes bacterium (assembly GCA_963833555.1). Lineage (GTDB taxonomy): Bacteria > Actinomycetota > Thermoleophilia > UBA2241 > UBA2241 > CAWHYB01. Next base: position 148,842 of record CAWHYB010000003.1, read on the forward strand.
CCGCTTCGGGGCCATACCATATCGACCCCGAAGGATCAGCACTCTCACCATGAGAGTGCCAGAATCATGAACCAAGAGAAGGAGGGCTGGCATGAAGCTGAAGCCGCTCGAAGACCGCGTCGTCGTGAAGGCGGTCACCCAGGAAGAGAAGACGGCCAGCGGCATCGTGCTTCCCGACACGGCCAAAGAGAAGCCGATGATCGGCGAGGTCATCGCCGTCGGCGACGGCAAGTGGGACGAGGCCGGCAACAAGCGTATCCCGATGGACGTCAAAGGCGGGCGACAAGGTCATCTACGGCAAGTATTCGGGCACCGAGTACAAGACCAGCGACGGCGACGAACTCCTCATCCTGCGGGTGAGCGAGATTCTGGCCAAGGTCGACTGTAGAAGGGAGGCTGAGGCAAGCGTGGCTAAAGAACTGAAGTACAACGACGAGGCGCGACGTTCTCTTGAACGCGGCGTCAACGCGCTCGCCGATGCAGTCAAGATCACCCTCGGCCCCAAGGGCCGCTACGTCGTGCTCGACAAGAAGTTCGGCGCGCCGACGATCACCAACGACGGCGTGACCATCGCCCGTGAGATCGAGCTCGAGGACGTCTTTGAGAACCAGGGCGCCCAGCTCGTCAAAGAGGTCGCCACCAAGACCAACGACATCGCCGGCGACGGCACCACCACCGCCACCCTGCTCGCGCAGGCGATCGTACGCGAGGGCCTGCGCAACGTCGCCGCCGGCGCCAACCCGATGGCCATCAAGCGCGGCATCGAGCAGGCAGTCGACGAGGCCGTCGCGTCGATCAAGGCACAGTCCAAGGAGATCTCGGGCAAGGAAGACATCGCCCGCGTCGCCACCATCTCGGCGCGCGACCGCGCCGTCGGCGACGTCATCGCCGACGCCATCGAGAAGGTCGGCAAGGACGGCGTCGTCAACGTCGAGGAGTCCAACACCTTCGGCCTCGACCTCGAGTTCACCGAGGGCATGCAGTTCGACAAGGGCTATCTCAGCCCGTACATGATCACCGACACCGAGCGCATGGAAGCCGTGCTCGACGACCCCTACATCCTCATCGCCAACCAGAAGATCGGCGCCGTGCAGGACCTGCTTCCCGATCCTCGAGAAGGTCATCCAGCAGGGCAAGCAGCTGCTGATCGTCGCCGAGGACGTCGAGGGCGAAGCGCTGGCGACCATCGTCGTCAACAAGCTGCGCGGCACGTTCACCTGCGTCGCCGTCAAGGCGCCGGGCTTCGGTGACCGCCGCAAGCGCATGCTCGAAGACATCGCCATCCTCACCGGCGGCGAGGTCATCACCGAGGAGATGGGCCTCAAGCTCGAGAACACCCAGCTCACGCAGCTCGGTCGCGCCCGCAAGGTCGTCGTGACCAAGGACAACACGACGATCATCGACGGCGCCGGCGACACCGACGCGCATCAAGGGCCGCATCAAGCAGATCAAGGCCGAGATCGAGAACACCGACTCCGACTTCGACCGCGAGAAGCTCCAGGAGCGCCTCGCCAAGCTGGCCGGCGGCGTCGCCGTCGTCAAGGTCGGCGCGGCCACCGAGGTCGAGATGAAGGAGACCAAGCACCGCGTCGAGGACGCCCTCAACGCCACCCGCGCGGCCCTCGAAGAGGGCATCGTGCCCGGCGGCGGCGTCGTGCTCGATCAACGCCATCCCGGCGATCAAGGTCGACAAGAAGTCCGACGACGTCGACTTCCGCACGGGCAAGCAGATCGTCGCGCGCGCGCTCGAGGAGCCGCTGCGTCAGATCGCCGAGAACGCCGGCCTCGAGGGCTCGGTCGTGGTCGAACAAGGTCAAGGACCTGCCCGCGGGCGAGGGCCTCAACGCCGACACCGGCGAGTACGAGGACCTGGTCAAGGCCGGCATCATCGACCCCGCCATGGTCACCCGTTCGGCGCTGCAGAACGCGGCGTCGATCGCCAAGAACATCCTCACCACCGAGTGCATCGTCGCCGACAAGCCCGAGCCTGCCGGCCAGGGCGGCGGTGGCCGGGCGGCGGTATGCCTCCGGGGATGATGTGATCCACTAGGATCAGCTGCAGGGAACCTGACACACCTGTACACGACAGGTTCCCCCTTTCGCGTCGCGGCGGGCGGCTCGGTGACGAGCCGCCCGCCGCTTTTGTTCGTGCGTCGCGTGACCCTCCTGCTTGGTCTGGCCAGCGGCGATCCGCCGGATAGGACATTCGCCTAGTGTGAGCCTGAAGCAGGGCCGCGGACGGTTTCGCGCTCCGTGCCATCGCGGCAATACTGACGCAGTGGTACTCGCGGGCCGGGCCTGCGGGACCGGCGGGCGCGTCGGAGGACACCCGTGGAGAGCCCTCATCGTCCATGATCTCATCGTCACTGGCCCCCAGCGCATCCGGCTCGCGGCGCGCTTCGAGGCGCTGTATGCAGGCAGATCGGACGTGCGCGTGATCGAGGACCGACGCCGCAACGAGCGGCGGTGCGACCCGGCGACGTGGCGCCGGACGGAGGTGCCGGAGCGCCGCCGCGGCGAGCGCCGTCGCGCCGTCGCTGCGTGGGTCTTCCCCCTGTAGGCGAACGATAGCCCGGGCGACCGCTCGGCAGAGACGCTCGGCCGGGCGGGCAACGGCTCAAGGAACTGTCGCCAACGTTCGATGATGCTGGTGGGCGCTCACGCCCGGGGCTGGAGGAGACAGGGAGGCAACACGATGCGCAGACGCCTACGCGTCCCGCAGACGACCGCGGCACTCGCGGCCGTGGCCGTGATGGCGCTCCTTGCAGCACTTGCTTCGGACGACTCGGGCGTCGCCTTCCTTTACGCGCTGCCGGTGCTGATCGCGAGCCCTCGTGCTCACCGTCGCACGAGGCGGCGCTCACCGCGGTCGGTCGGGTTCCTGCTGTTCCTCGGCCTCCTGACGATCGACGGAGACACGCGCGTCTACCCGACGGTCCTGGCCCTGGCGGCCGTGTGCGCCCTCGCCCTGTGCGATCGCCCTGCGGCACCGCCCCGCTCCCGGTTCGCAGCACTCGCTGCCGCGCTTCTCGCGCGGCGGCCGGCATGCTCGGCCACGTCGCGACCGACCTTGCCGCCTCGCTCGACCTGCACCACCTGCTCGGCTCGCATGGCCCAGCAGCTCACCGCCGCGGTCGGGCGTGTCGCGCTGCGCGCATCCTGCTGCTCGACGACGACCACCTGCGCCTTGCCGCCTCCACGGGGCGGGCTCGCCGGTCGGCTCCGCCGCGGCGACCGGGCAGGGCTGCCGTGCCGTTGGAGCGGCTGCGCGGTCTGCGCGAGCCGCTCGTGCTGACGCCCGACACCGAGGGGGTCGAGCCGCGGCGAGCTCGAGGAGCTCGGCGCCCGCAAGGTCCTCGTGCTGCCGCTGCGTCGCTCAGGGCGAGCTGCTCGGCGTCGCCGTGCTCGACGAGCCCGGCCAGGACGGCCGATCTTCGACGACGAGCGTATCGGCGTCGGGCAGGCCGTCGCCGGATTCGCCGCACTCATGGTCAACAACGCGCGGCTCTTCGAGCGCCAGGCGCGGCTGGCCGGCGAGCTCGCGCGAGCGGTCGTCCACCATGGAGGCGCTGCTGCGCCTCGGCAACGAGCTGCGCGCCACGCTCGACCTCGACGAGGTGCTCGACACGCGTCGCCGAGCGGTGGTCGACTTGGCGCTGGGCTATCGCGAGGTCGGCGATCTTCCTCTACGACGAGGCGACGCGACGACCTTCGTCGCGCGCGTCTCGCTCGGCGGCTCCGACGAGCTCAACGCGACTACCTCGGCCACGCCCATCCCCAGAGCGGATCTTCGACCGCTTGCATGCGGCCCGAGTTTCGCATGGGCAACTCCTACTTCCGCCAGCGCCGGCGCGCCGCGGCACGAGACGAGGAGCTGCGCCTGCTGTCCCGTCACCGACCTCGGTCGCGCGCGGCGACGACGAGTGGCAGACCGGCGACGCCTGTTCGTGCCGCTGCTGTCGCGCGACGACCGCACGCTCGGCGTGCTCGACGTCTACGACCCGGTCGACCGCCGCCTGCCCACGATGGAATCGATCCGCAGTCGTCGAGATCTTCGCCAACCAGGCGGCGATCGCCATCGAGAACGCCCAGCAGTACGCGGCGCTCGAGCGTGCAGGAGCGGCGGCTCGAGCGCCAGCTCCAGTCGCAGCAGGACCTGCTGCGGGTGAGCGAGTCGATGCTCGCCACGCTCGACGAGAAGGTCGTCTTCGAGTCGATCGCCGACAAGCTCCGGCTGCTCGTCGAGTACGACACGCTGGCGATCAGCAAGGTCGACTGGGCAGCGCGGCGCATCGACACCGTCTTCGCCCGCGACGAGTACGCCGAGGAGCTGATGGCCAACCCGATCACGCGTCGACGCAGGGCCTCTGGGGCTGGGCGGTCACCCACGACGAGGCCGTGCTGCTGCAACGCCGCCCACGCCGACCCGCGCGCCGTGCTGGTGCCGGACACGCCGGTCGAGCCGCAGGCGTCGATCGTGCTGCCGCTGCGCGTGATGAACAAGGTGATCGGCGTGCTCAACCTCGACCGGCTCGGCGGCAAGACCTACAGCGAGGAGGAGTTCGAGCTCGTCAAGCCGTTCGCCAACCTGGCGGCGATCGCCATCGAGAACGCCTCGCTCTACGAGAAGAGCCAGCTGCGCGCCGTCACCGACCCGCTCACCGGCCTGTTCAACCACGGCCACTTCCAGGAGACCCTCGAGCGCGAGGTGCGCCGCTGCGAGCGCTACGGCGAGCGGCTTCTCGCTGCTCATGATGGACCTCGACCACTTCAAGCGGGTCAACGACCGCTTCGGCCATCCGCGCGGCGACCAGGTGCTGCGCCGGGTGGCGACGATCCTGCGGCGACACCACCCGCGACGCCGACTACGTGGCGCGCTACGGCGGCGAGGAGTTCGCCGTCCTGCTGCCGCAGACCTCGAGCGACGACGCGCGCGCGGCTCGCCGAGCGCATCCGCACGCAGGTGCGCGACGATCGTCGTCGACGCCGGCGACGAGTTCCACGTGTCGGCGTCGATCGGCGTCGCCGACTTCCCGGCCTGCGGGCTCGACGCCAAGACCGATCCTGGGCGCGGCCGACACGGCGCTGCTGTGGGCCAAGCGCCGCGGGCGCAACTGCGTGCTGTACTACCGCGACGTGCGCGAGATGATGGTCGGCGCCGCCCGACGACGACGCGCGACGAGCGCTTCTGGCGCAACGGCCTCGAGGTGCTGGCGGCGGCGGTCGACGCCAAGGCGAGCTTCCGCGAGCGCCACGGCGAGGCGGTCACCGAGATGGTGCGCGAGCTCGCCGAGACGGCCGGCGTGCGCAGGCCGACGACCGCGACATCTACGAGGTCGCCGCACGCCTGCACGACGTGGGCAAGGTCGGCATCTCGCCGGAGATCCTCGAGAAGGGCGAGCGGCTCACCGACGACGAGCGCCGCGAGCTGCAGCGGCACGTCGAGGTCGGCGTCGACATCCTCGTCAACGCCGACGCGCCCCGCGAGCTCGCCGAGATCGTGCGCCATCACCACGAGCGCTGGGACGGACGGGGCTACCCGGACGGCCTGGCGCGGCGAGGAGATCCCGTTGGGCGCCCGCCTCATCGCCATCTGCGACTCGTTCCAGGCGATGCTCTCGGACCGGCCCTATCGCGCGGCGCTGCACTCTCGACGAGGCGCGCGCCGAGATCAGCGCGCGGCGCCGGCGTGCAGTTCGACCCCACGCTCGCGCACGCTCTTCCTCGACCGCTGCCCCACTTCGGGAGCGACGTGCCGATCGGCCGGCGCCGGCGTCGGCGCGAGCTCGAGGCCGGCCCGGACGCCGGCGCGACGACTGACCGACCCGCGGTCCCGCCGGCCCGACGCCTCAGCCGCACGCACTGTCCTCGACCGTCCGCGCCTCCCGCACGGTTGGCACGCCGCTCGACGGCCTGATAAGATACGGGACCCCGCGCATCAGAAAACCCGAAGTTCCGCGGGCCAGTCCCGCGTCACATCGTAGTGGAGGTAGTGGAGATGCTGTTGGTAGGCGAATCGATCAACGGGACTCGCAAGCAGGTCGCCGAGGCCATCCAGGCGCGCGACGCCGAGTTCATCAAGGCCCTGGCGACTCGACCAGGTCGCGGCCGGCGCGAACATCCTCGACGTCAACGGCGGCGTCGCCGGCGGCAACGAGGTCGACGACCTCCTCTGGCTCATCGCCACCGTGCGCAGCGTCACCGACACGCAGCTCATGGTCGACTCGGCCAGCCCGGCCGCACTCCAGGCCGGCGTCGAAGCGGCCATCAAGGACGGCGGCAAGGTGCCGCACATCAACTCGATCAGCGGCGAGCAGAGCCGCATCGACGCCGTGCTGCCGCTCGTCGAGAAGTACAAGTGCCCGGTCGTCGCCCTGTGCCTGAACGACGAGGGCATCCCGCTGCACGGCCGAAGAGCGCTTCGCCGTCGCCAAGACGCTCCACGACAAGCTCGCCGCCGCCGGGCTGCCCGCCGAGGACATGTGGTTCGATCCGCTCGTCATGACCGTCTCCGCCGATCCGACCGCCGGCACTCGTGACCATGCAGACCCTGGCGCTCATCAAGGCGCGCCTGCCCGGCGTGCGCTCGACCGGCGGTCTCAGCAACGTCAGCTTCGGGCTGCCCAACCGCCCGCTGCTCAACCGCACGTTCGTCGCCATGTGCGCCGGCATCGGCATCGACGGCGCCGTCCTCGACGTGCGCAACAAGCAGATGATGGCCACGATCAAGGCCATCGAGGCGCTGCGCAACGAGGACAGCTTCTGCGGCAAGCTACCTCAAGGCGCATCGCGCCGGGCTGCTGGAGTAGGGGAACGTGCCGGGGCGGGCGACCGCTGCCGGGCGCGCGCGCTCGGCATCTCCATCGGAACGCTGCCGACCGGTCCGCTCAACGCGATCACCGACGTGCCCGGCGTGCGCGGTCGGCCACTGCACGGTCTCGTGGGGCGGGCCCGAGCTGCCCGTAGGGCAGGGGCCCGCCCGCACCGGCGTCACCGCCATCATCCCGCACCAGGGCGACCTCTTGCACGACCGTCTGCGCGCCGGCGTCTTCGCCGCTGAACGGCGTCGGCGAGGTGATCGGCAGCACGGCGATCCGCGAATGGGGTCTGCATCGAGACGCCGATCGTGCTCACCAACTCGCAGGGCATCGGCATCGCCTACGACGCGACGGTGCGCTGGATGATGGACCAGCGACGAGACCCGGCGGGACCGACGACGCCGTCATGCCGGTCGTCGGCGAGTGCGACGACGGCTTCCTCAACGACGTGCGCGGCATGCACGTGCTCCCCGAGCACGTGCATGCCGCGCTCGACGCCGCGTCGACCGCGGCTGCCGTCGACGAGGGCGCGTCGGCGCCGGCACCGGCATGGTCTGTCACGACTTCAAGGGCGGCATCGGCACGTCGTCGCGGCTCGCCACCGCCGACGGGGTGACCTACACGGTGGGCGTCATCGTCCTCACCAACTTCGGCGTCCGCCCGAACCTGCACGATCGACGGCGTGCCGGTCGGCCGCGAGATCACCGATCTCATGCCGTTCGAGAACCGCGACGGCTCCTGCATCGTGGTGCTCGCCACCGACGCTCCGCTCAGCTCGCGGCAGTGCGCGCGCATGGCCAAGCGCTGCGCGCTCGGCCTGGCGCGACGTGGGCTCGTACGCAGCCGACGGCAGCGGCGAGATCATGGTCGCCTTCAGCACCGCCGGGCGCATCCCGCGCGAGACCGTCGCGCCGCTGGCCGCGCGAGCGTCGGCGACGATGCCACGGCGGAGCTGTTCGCGGCGGCCGTCGACGCGACCGCCGAGGCGGTCGTCAACTCGCTGTGCATGGCGGTCGACGTCGAGGGGCGCGACGGCAACGTCGCCTACGCTCTTCCGCTCGACCGCCTCGTGCGCGATCATGACCGCGCACGGGCGGCCTGCGCAGTCTGCCGCGCGGCGTCCAGGGTCCCGGGCAGTCTGGGAGACGAGGCCGAAAAGGAGTAGAATGCAGGGACGGTTTCACACGATGCGAGATGGGAGCGACGGCCAGCCGGGCAGTGGGCGACCGCCTCGCTTCGCACCGTTCACAGCAGGCATCTTCCCCTGAGTGGGGGAGACCGCTTGCCGTCAGGGCCCGGGGGCCGCGGCAGGACCGCGAGAGATCGTGAGAGGAGGGGATGGGCGCGATGACTCACGTATCTTCGTTGCACCCGCCTGAGCCGTGGATAAGCGACGATACTTCACCCGCAAGCTCCTGAACGCGCTGCTGACGATCATCCTGATCGCGTCGTTCAACTTCGTCCTGTTCCGCATCCTGCCCGGCGACCCGGCCCGGCTGCTGGTGCCGAAGGGCCGCTTCTCCATGGACGCCATGGCCAAGCAGCGCGCCAACTTCCACCTCGACCGAGCCCATGTGGGAGCAGTTCGTCTACTACTGGAAAGACACCGTCCAGCTCAGGTTCGGCGACTCGTTCGCCGAGAAGCGGCCGGTCGCCCAGGTCGTCGGCGAGCGCATCTGGCCGACGGTCGTGCTGGTCGGCACCGGCACCCTCATCGCCACCATGATCGGACTCGTCACCGGCGTGATCGCCGGCTGGCGACGCAACAGCAAGTTCGACGTGATCACGACCAACACCGGCATGGTCATGTACTCCATGCCGACCTTCTGGGTCTGTCTGATCTTCATCATGATCTTCGCCACGTGGTTACGCTGGTTCCCGGTGGGGCGCATGTACGACCCGGGCGTCGATCTACACGAGCTGGTTCAAGCAGTTCACGGCCCTGCATGCATCACCTGTTCCTGCCGGCCTTGACCTTCGCCATCACCTACGCCGGCGAGTACCACCTCATCATGCGCAGCTCGCTGACCGGCGTCATGAAGGAGGACTTCGTGCTCACGGCCCGCGCCAAGGGGCTGTCCGACAGCAACGTGCTCTGGCGGCACGTCGCGCCCAACGCGATGCTGCCGACGGTCACCCTCGTCATGATGAACATCGGCTTCGTGCTGTCGGGCGCCATCCTCACCGAGAGCGTGTTCAACTGGCCGGGGCTGGGCCTGCTGTCGTACGACTCGATGGTCAAGCGTGACTACCCGGTGATGCAGGCCGTGTTCCTGCTGGGCAGCATCGCGGTCATCGTCGCCAACCTCATCGCCGACATCATGTACTACTACCTCGACCCACGGGTGAAGGCATGATCCCCGCGCGCCTGAAGACCTGGATCTTCGTCTGGACGCCGATCGTCTGGCTCGTCCTCGAGCTCATCACCTACCCCAAGGACCGGCCCAGCTCGAGCGGCATCGTCCACGTGCTGGCGGGTTCTTCGCCCCGACAGTCGCCAACTACCCGGCCTGGATCCCGCTCATCCTGGCGGTCGGTCTTCGTGATCTACGGCATCGTCAAGCTGGTGCGGCAGGCCAAGCCGTCACCGTTCCCGTGGGTGCTGCTCGCCGCGGGTGTCGAGGCCGCCGTGTGGACCGCCGTCGCCGGCGGTCTGCTCCACGGTCACTTCTCGCTCACCGGCCGCAGCGGCGACTTCGGCTGGCTGTTCCAGGCCGCGCTGATCGTGCTGCTCGCGGCCAGTGTGTGGACGTGGGGCGCCGCCAACCCCGAGCGCGCCGAGCTCACGGTGTGGAACACGCGCCAGATCTGGCGCCTCTACCGCTCCAACTGGCAGGGCATGCTCGGCCTCTACATCATGGTCTTCTTCGTGGCGATGGCGCTGCTCGCGCCGTTCCTCGCCAATCACGCGCTGCTCGACCCGACCGCCCAGATCGGCCCGCCCTTCGCCCCGCCGACGCCTCCTACTACCACTGGTTCGGCACCGACGAGCAGGGCCTGTCGGTGCTCGCCGAGTTCATCTGGAGCGCCCGCATCTCGCTCGCCGTCGGTACTCTTCGCGACGGTCATCTCGACCATCCTCGGCGCCGGCATCGGCATCGGGGCCGGCTACTACGGCGGCTGGATCGGCGAGGTGCTGATGCGGCTCACCGACGTCTTCCTCGTCATCCCCTGGCTGCCGCTCGCCATGGTGCTGGCCGCCGCCTGGGGCCAGAACTACTGGATCATCGTGCTGATCATCGGCATCACGAGCTGGCCGGGCACCGCCCGCGTGGTGCGCGCCGATGCGCTGCGCGTGCGCGAGCTGCAGTTCATCGAACGCGCACGCGCCATCGGCTCGAGCAACTGGCACATCATGCAGAAGCACATCCTGCCCAACGTGTTCCCGCTGATCTTCGCCAACACCATCCTCGTGGTCGCCATCGCCATCCTCTCCGAGACGACCCTGTCGTTCCTCGGGCCTCGGCGACCCGCTCAACTTCAGCTGGGGCACCATGCTCCACTACGCCTGGGACTCGGGCGCCGCCGGCCTGCCGGCCTGGTGGTACCTGATGCCGCCGGGCATCGCCATCGTGTTCGTCGTGCTCGCCTTCACGTTCATGGGCACGGCCTTCGACGAGGTGCTCGATCCCAAGCTGCGCAAGCGCGAAGAGGGCGGCGCGCGGCCCGACGACGACAAGACCGCTGCAGTGGCGATACCGACCGGTCTCACCGGCGGCGCTGTGATTCACGGAGGCGACACCGGCGTTGGACCGGGAGGTGTCATATGAGTACCGCAGACGGCTCCCGCAGCCGCAGCGCCCGGACAGGCGCAACGCATCGAGCACGACGGCATCCTCGACGTGCGCAATCTCAAGGCGTACTTCAAGCTGCGTCGAGGGCGACGTCAAGGCCGTCGACGACGTGAGCTTCATGCTCGAAGAGGGCAAGAGTCTGGGTCTCGCCGGCGAGTCGGGCTGCGGCAAGACGACCGCCGCTCTGGCGATCCTCAAGCTGCTGCCCGAGAACGGCCGCATCGTGTCGGGCGAGGTGCTGTTCGACGGCAAGAACCTCGCGAAACGCACCGAGTTCGGGATGAGCAAGGTGCGCTGGAAGGACATCTCGATCATCTTCCAGGGTGCCATGAACGCCCTCAATCCCGTCCAGCAGGTCGGCAAGCAGATCGCCGAGCCGATCCTGTTGCACGAGGGCGTCTCCGAGGCCAAGGCCATGGCCCGCGCCCGCGAGCTCTTCGATCTCGTGGGCATCAACCCCAAGCGCGTCACCGAGTTCCCGCACGAGATGTCGGGCGGCATGCGCCAGCGCGCCATGATCGCCATGGCGCTCGCCTGCAATCCCAAGCTGATCATCGGCGACGAACCGACCACGGCGCTCGACGTCATGGTGCAGGCGCAGATCCTCGAGCTCATCGAGCGCCTGCGCAACGAGCTCGACCTGTCGTTCATCCTCATCAGCCACGACCTCTCGGTCATGGCCGAGACCTGCGACACGGGCGTCATCATGTACGCCGGCAAGGTCGTCGAGTCGGGTACCACGACGAACATCTTCAACAACCCGCAGCACCCGTACACCAAACGGCTGATCCGCGCGTTCCCCAACATCCACGAGACCCGCGAGATGGTCAGCTCGATCGCCGGTGACCCGCCCAACCTGCTCGACCCGCCCCCGGGCTGTCGCTTCTATCCGCGCTGCACCGAAGGCGAGACCGCCTGCACGGAGCAGGAGCAGGAGATGGTCGAGATCGAGACGGGGCACTTCGCCCGCTGCTGGAAGGTGGCCTAGATGGACGACAAGGACACGATGGCCACGCTAGATCCCGGCGTCGCCGTGCTCGAGAAGGAGAAGGTCAAATCGGGCTCGATCGGCCGCAAGGACCTGCGCGCCGCCAAGGCGACCGACGACGTCCTCTACGACATCCGCGGGCTCGAGGTCTTCTTCCCCGTGCGCCAGAGCTTCTTCAAGGCGATGGTCTCCACCGAGAAGCACTGGGTGAGGGCCGTCGACGGTATATCGTTCACGATCGCGCCCGGCGAGATCCTCGCGCTGGTCGGCGAGTCGGGCTGCGGCAAGACGACCACCGGGCGCACGCTCCTGGGGCTCGAGAGGCAGACCGGCGGCGAGATCATCTACAAGGGGCTCGAGGTCAGCAAGTTCACGCCGGGCGCCATCCGCGACTACCGGCGCAACTGCCAGATCATCTTCCAGGACCCCTACAACTCGATCAATCCCAAGCAGACGATCTTCGACATCGTCGCCGAGCCGCTGGTGGTCAACCATCTCGTCACCGAGCGAGCATGAGAAGGAAGAACGGGTCGTCAAGGCGCTCGAGGACGCCGGCCTGCGGCCGGCGCGCGACTACCTGTACCGCTACCCGCACGAGCTCTCCGGCGGGCAGCGGCAGCGCGTCTGCATCGCCGGCGCCATCGTGCTCGCAGCCCGACATGATCGTCGCCGACGAGCCGGTGGCCAGCCTCGACGTGTCGATCCGCAACGACATCCTCAAGCTGATGGTCGCAGCACAAGGACGAGCTCGGCGTGACGTATCTCTTCATCACCCACGACCTCTCGCTGGCCTGGGTCATCTCGGACCGCATCGCGGTCATGTACCTGGGCAAGATCGTCGAGATCGGCGAGACCGAAGAGGTCGTCTCGAACCCGCAGCACCCGTACACCAAGGCGCTGATCTCGGTCATCCCGGTGCCCGATCCGACCGCCAAGCGCGAGCACACCATCCTCACCGGCGAGACGCCCAACCCGGCGACCATCCCTCCGGGCTGCCGGTTCCACCCGCGCTGTCCGGTGCGCATGGACATCTGCAGCGAGCAGTCGCCCGTAGACGTCCATATCGGCGGCACGCACTACGCCGCCTGCCTGCGCCTCAACGGCGCGAGCTGACGATGGGGCGGGGGTGAGGCCGCAGGCGGCCTCACCCCCACACTTTTCAATCGGCGAAACGACGGTCATCACAGGGGGTCATCCGGCATGCATCCACGACACACGCTCGCGCCGACTGTCGCGGCGCTCGAGGAGTAGGGATGGCCGTCATCGAACGACGCGGTGCAGGCCCTGTGGCCCGCCGAGGCGATCGAGGCCATCCACGAGGCCTCGCTCGCGCTGCTCGAACGAGCCGGCGCCCGCGTCGAATCGCCGGCGGCTCGCGACCTGCTCGAAGCCGCCGGCTGCCGGCCGGGCACCGAACGAACGGCTGCTCTATCCCTCGGCAGGTCGTCGACGAGGCGGTTGCCGCGCTGCGGCCGGCCCTTCGTGCTGGCCGCGCGCGGCGAAGGCCGCTCGCTCGAGATCGACAGCCGAGCCCGGCGCAGATCTTCGTCCACAACATGGGCGGCGCCGCCGACATCGCCGACGCGCTGACCGGCGAGCTGCGCCGCGCCACGATCGCCGACCAGGGCGACTTCACGCGGGTCATGCACCACCTGGTCAACCAGCACACGATCTGCTCGCTCCTGCAGCCCCAGGACGTCCCCGGCGCGCTCGAGCCGCTGTATTCGTACCTCATGGTCGCCTTCGAGACCGACAAGTACGTCGGCGGGCCGGGCATCTCGTTCCCGTTCCAGGCGCGCTACCTGCACGAGATGGCGATCGGCGCTCACCGGCGCCACGGGCGACGAGGGGTCGCTATCCGCTCGACCTCGCCTTCTCGCCGGTCAGCCCGCTGCTGCTGGGCGCCGAGGTGACCGACGCGCTGATCGACACCGTGCGGCCGCGGCCGGGTCGTCGTCGAGATCCTGCCCTGCCCGGCGGCGGCGACGACGGCTCCCGCCGCCATCGCCGCCGCCGTCGCCCAGCAGAACGCCGAGGTGCTGGCCGGCCTCGTCCTGGTCCAGACGGTCGCCCCGGGCACGCCCACCTACTACGGACCGCGCCTCTCGGCCGTCGATCCGCGCACCGGGCGTCTCGACATCGGGCACGCCCGAGACCGGCGTCGTCGTCGTGGCGGCGGTGCTGCTCGCGCGGCGCTACGGCATGGCCTGCGACTGCTACGGGCCGACGACCGACTCGCAGGGTGGCCGACGCCCAGCTCGGCATCGAGCACGCCTTCAACGCGCTGCTCGGCATGCTCGCCCGGCCGCGGTTCCTGTCGGGCGTCGGCGACCTCCAAGCCGGCGCCGTCGTCGTCTCGAGGCGCTCGTCATCGACGACGACATCCTGAACGACGCCTTCTATGCGCTCACGCCGCGGCCGTGGGACCGCGAGGCGCTCGACGTCGACGCGATGGTCGAGGGCGTGCTGTCCGGCAGCGGCTTCCTGGGCACCAAGCACACGCGGCGCTTCATCCGCAGCGAGTTCGTCACGCCTCTGCTGAAGTTCCGGGGCGGCAACGAAGAGTGGGCAGCGCTCCGGCTACGCGGCATGGCCGACATCGCTCGCGAGCGCGTGCGCGAGCTGCTCGCCCGCGACGCCGTCGGGCTGCCGGTCGACGTCCTCGAGGAGATGTGCGCCCAGATCGACGCCTGCGCCCGCGAGATCGGACTCGACGAGTGGCCGGACCCGCGCCGGTTGCTCGAGGAGCGGCGGGCGAGCCGCGTGACTGAGGGAGGCGTGCGAGCGGCGGCGGCCGCCGCCGTGGCGCCGGCCGCCGCCGCGAAAGGAGGCACACACATGGCGATCCCCTTCGTCTACGTGCGCGCGCAGCGGCTCGTATCGCGAGATCGGCAGGCAGGTCGGCGAGGCGGCGCGCGCCCCGGATCGAGGCGTCGATCGCCTTCTATCGCGACACTTCGAAGCGATGAGCGGCGGCCTGACGTTCGGCGAGGCCGAACGTCAGGCCGCCGCCTACCTGCGCTACGCACGCGACTACCTGCCGCAGTACGTCGAGGAGCTCGAGGGCCTGGCCGAAGGGTCGGGGCGAGCGTTCTCAGAGATCGTCGTGCCCAACTGCGGCGAGGAGTTCACGTCGGGCGAGCCGGTGAGGCGGCGCGCTATTCGCAGCTTCCGGGACACCGGCGCTCGCACGGACGACCGTTGCACGGCGGTGGCGGTCAATGCCGGCGGCCGCCACGTCGTGGGCCACAACATGGACTGGTACGTGGTCGACGTCGCACAACAACGTGCTCTTCGACGTCACCGTGCCGGACGGCACCCGGATCCTGACGATCGCCGGCGTGCCCTATCTGCCGATGCTCGGCCTGAACTCGCACGGCATCGGCAACGTGAGCAATTCGGTGCACTCGAACGACAACCGCGTCGGCGTGCCCAACGTCTTCGTGCGGCGCTGGTCGATCGAAGCCGCCACGCTCGGCGAGGCGCGCGCCCGGGGACTGCTCGAGGCGCGCGCCAGGGGCACGAACCAGCTCTTCCTCGACACGGCGGGACGGCTGTGCGACGTCGAGACGTCGGCCACGGCGAGCGGCGAGATCGAGGGAGGCGCCTGGTTCGCGCCACACCAATCACTACGCGCTGCCTGAGATGGCGGCTTACGAGGCGGCGGAGTACGAGGAGATCGCGCACGCGCCTGGCGACCGCCGAGCGCATGCTCGCCGAGGGTGTCGCGCGCGGCGACGACCCGATCGCGCTGATCGCCGGCGTGCTGCGTTCGCACGAGCCGTCGCTGAGCGAATGCATCTGCGGCCATCCTGACGAATCCGAGCCCGTCGCCGAACAGGGCATGACCGTGGCCAGCATGATCTGCGACCTCGACGAACGCCGCCTGTACGCGTGTGCGGGGACGCCGTGCGAGAACCCGTATCAGGTCTTCGAGATGGACTGAGCGCAGGACGGGGCGCAGCGAGGATGGCTCGTGGACTACAGCTGGACATCGACCACCTTCGAGATGCCGGGTTGCCACGTCGTGCGCAGCCTTGGCGTCGTGCGCGGCGTGACGGTGCGCTCCGCGCACCTCGGGAGCCAGATCGCGGCCGGGCTCCGCTCTCTCGGCGGCGGCCGCATCGACGAGTACGTCGAGATGTGCGAGCAGGCTCGCGCCGAGGCTTTCTCCATCATGGTCGCTCACGCCGAGCAGATGGGCGCCAACGCCATCGTCGGCGTGCGCTACGACGCGACCGAGCTCATGCAGAACATGACCGAGGTGATCGCCTACGGGACGGCGGTGGTGGTGGAGGGAGACGCCGAGGCCTGATCGGGACGCCAGGCGAACAGGAGTTCGCTTAGATTCGCCACCATCTCGACCGGTTGGCCAACTCGCGACCCTGTCTGGCCTTGCCTTTGGACATTGAGTAGAATGTACGTCGGCACATCGTACGGCCACCTGCAAGTCCGGAAGGAAGACCAGCGCGATGATCACCGTTCAGGACATCCTCGAGATCCCGGGGCTCAACCTCAAGCTCCTGGCGGGCCGCAAGGCCGTGAGCAACCCGGTCCGCTGGGTGCATATCACCGAGATGAGCCGATCCCACCCGCTGGCTCAAGGGCGGCGAGCTGCTGCTCACGACCGGGCTCTCGCTCGTGGATCGAGAGTCGGAGCAGCTCGCCCTCCTGCAGCGGCTCATCGACATCAACATCTCCGGGCTCGGCTTCGGAGTGGGGTTCGGCTTCAAGACGGTGCCCGACGCGATGGTCGCGCTCGCCGAGGAGCACGGCTTCCCGCTGTTCGAGGTGCCCTACAACATCCCGTTCATCGCGATCACCGAAGCGGTCGCGTCCAAGATCGTGAACGAACAGTATTCGCTGCTGCAGCGCTCGCTCGCGGTCCACGAGAAGCTCACCAAGATCGTGCTCGAAGAGAAGGGCCTGCAATTCATCATCTCGACGCTCGCCGCGCTGGTCGGGTGCTCGGCGGTGCTCTACGACTTCCACGGGCTCGTGCTCTGCGAGGCGGCGCACCGCCGGCGCATCCCGGCCGAGCTCATGGCCGACCTCTGGCGCGACATCTCCGACAAGCGCGCCTCGCGGCAGGCCTTCACGGTCGACAGCCACGGCGCGGCCGCCAGCGTGCAGGTCTATCCGGTCGTGGCGTCGCACCGCATCGGCGCGTTCCTGGCGGTGATCAAGGATACCGGCGACTTCTCCGACTACGACCGCATCATCCTGCACCACGTCGTCACCGTCACCGCGCTCGAGCTGGTGAAGAAGAAGGCCGTCGCCGAGACCGAAAAGCGCCTGGCCGGCGACTTCTTCGACGAACTCGTGGCGAGCGATCTCTACGAAGAGGAGATCGCTCGCCGGCTGGCCTTCTTCGGCCTCGAGCCTACCGCCGAGCAGCTCATCATGCTGGTCGACATCGACGAGTTCAAGGCTCTCCAGGGCGGGGTGCCCGAGAAGGAAGAGACCGTCGTGCAGGACGTCAAGGAGCGGCTGCACTGGGCGGTCGACGAGTTCCTGGCGCAGCGCGAGCTGCTGTTCATCTCGGCCTCGCGCAGCGATTCGGTGGTCGTGCTGGTGCAGCTCGGCCGAGCGCAGCCCACACGACATCATCGCCCTCGCCGCCGAGCTGCAGACCGCGATCGCCGCGATGAACGCCGAGATCACCGTTTCGATCGGCATCGGTCGGCCGCACCGCTCGCTGGTCGACCTGCGCCAGAGTTACTACGAGGCGCTCTATGCGATCCAGATACGCAAGCTCAAGGGCAGCAGCGGTGTCATCGCGAGCTTCGACGACCTCGGCTCGTATGGGCTGCTGCTCGGGTTGCAGGACACTGTCTCACTCGAGGTGTTCTACGACAGCGTGCTCGGCAAGCTGCACGACTACGACGAGCAGAACGCGAGCGATCTCGTGAAGAGCCTGTCGTGCTTCCTCGAAGCCAACGGGCACTGGGGCGAGGCCGCCGAGCGGCTCTACGTCCACCGCCACACCCTGCGCTATCGCATGAAGCGCGTCGAAGAGATCACGGGACGCGATCTCGGCAGCTCTCAGGACCGCATGGAGTTCTGGCTGGCGCTCAAGGCCCGCGAGCTCATCGCCCGGTCGGGCAAGAGGGCGAAGGTCCGCCAGTCATAGGGCTCCCGCCCGTCGCTAGCTGAGCAAGGCGCCCCCGTCGACCGGCAGGTCCACGCCGGTGACGCCGTCGTCGTCGATCAAGAAGCGCACGGCTGCGGCGATCTCGGCCGGGGCGATCAGCCTGCCCGAGGTCAGGCGTTCCGCGGCCCGCACCGTGGCGTCGCGTCGCCGATCGTCGGGCAGGTCGACGGGCCCCGGCGCGACGCCGCAGACGCGCACCCCATCGGGCGCCCACGCCTTTGCGAGCGACCTCACCAACATCACCTGGGCGGCCTTCGCGGCGCCGTGCGCCGCGAAGGCCGCATACGGCACCGTGGCGAGCAAGTCCGTGATGGCGACGATCACGCCTCGGCTGGTGGCCGGCGTGGCCCGGGTGGACGACGAGGACGAGGCGAGGAACCGCTCGTGGGCGGCGCAGGCCACGGTGAAGAAGCCCCGGGCGAGGACGTCGAACGAGGCCTGCCAGTCGGCCGGCTCGACGTCCTGCGGAGCGGCGGGGCGGAACGGCCCGCTGGCGGCGAAGACCACGACGTCGAGGCCACCGAATGCTTCGGCGGCGTCGGCGACGAGACGGGCGGCCTGGGGCGGCACGGCGACATCGCCCGTGACCACTGCACCGCGCCGCCCCAGGCTCGCGATCTCGTCGCTGGTCGCCGCCGCCTCGTTCGGCGAGCGGCTGGCGATCGCCACGTCGGCGCCATGGGCCGCCAGGTCGAGGGCGATGACGCGGCCCAGCCGGCGAGCGCCGCCGATCACGAGACATCGGGCGTCCTCGATCATCATCGACGTACCACCTCGCCTTCGTCGTCGGGCATCAGGCAGGCCGTTGGTCCGCTGCGCCGGGCCGACCGTCCCAGCCTCCCAGTGTGATAAACATACCAGAGGGCCAGATGCCCCAAGCGACAGGCTCGCGGGCGACGAGGGGGACGGACGTGAAACATGGACTCGACGCACTAGACAAGGCCCTGATCGGCACGTTGTTCGACGACGGCCGGCTGCCGGTCTCCGAGATCGCCGGCCGTCTCGGCATCTCGACGCCCACCGTGCGTGGCCACCTGCGCGGTCTGCTCAAGGCCGGCGTACTGCGCATCGCCGGCCTCGTCGACTCGTCCGAGACCCCCGAGCTCACCATCGCGATCGTCGGACTGACGCTCGAGCGTTTCAACCTCGAGGAGATGGTCGAGCGGCTCGTCGGGATCGACAAGGTCAACTGGGCGGCGGTCTGCACCGGCCGCTACGACATCATCGCCGAGGTCGTCACGACCGAGGGCATGGGCGGCCTGTATGACTTCCTCAACGTCGACCTGCAGAAGCTCGGCGGCGTGCAGTCGAGCGAGATGTTCGTGGTCATGAAGTCGAGCAACAAGTGGCTGCTCCTGCCGCCCGCCATGTCGGCCGCCTGGGCCGCCCAAGATGGCGACCAGTCCTAGCGGCATATGAGCTGCGGGCCTCGCGCGCTCTTTCACAATCGGCAATCGAGGCCGATATTCCTTCCGCATAGCGAAGGAATGGCAGGTCAGCATCTGCTACACTGCCAAGACTGGCGCGCCCCTGCGCGCCGCCGCTGGAGTTCGACTCAGGCGTGACAGTGAAGGTGTTGAGCTAGGAGGGCGACGATGATCGTCGGAGTGCCGAAGGAGATCAAGAACGAGGAATACCGTGTGGCCGTCACGCCGATCGGCGTGAAGGAGTTCGTGCGCGCGGGCCATACCGTGGTCGTCGAAGCCGGCGCCGGCATCGGATCCGGGTTCAGCGACGATGCCTACAGGGCGGCCGGCGCCGAGCTCGCGGCCGTCGACGACGTCTTCGCCCGCGCCGACATGATCGTCAAGGTGAAGGAACCTCTCGCCAGCGAGTACGCGAAGTTCAGGCCGGGCCAGATCCTCTACACGTATCTGCACCTCGGCGCCGCCTATGCCCGCGAGCTGACCGACGCGATGCTCAAGGCCGACATCCGCGCGATCGCCTACGAGACGATCGAGACTCCCGGCGGCGGGCATCCGCTGCTGTTCCCGATGAGCGAGGTCGCCGGCAAGCTCGCCATCCAGGCCGGCGCGACGCATCTGCAGATCAACAACGGCGGCGAGGGCGTGCTGCTCGGCGGCGTCACCGGCGTGCCGCCCGCCAAGGTCGTCGTGATCGGCGGCGGGACGGTGGGCACGAACGCGGCCAAGGTCGCCGTCGGCATGGGCGCTCGCACGGTCGTGCTCGACAAGAGCGCCGAGCGGCTGTGCTACCTCGACGACATCTTCGCCGGCCGTATCGAGACGGTGCTGAGCAACGAAGCCGTCGTCGAGCAGGAGATCGCCGACGCCGACATCGTCGTCGGCGCCGTCCTGCTGCCCGGTGGCGCGCAGGCGCCGCACCTCGTCAAGAGAAGCATGCTCAAGAACATGAAGCCCGGCTCGGTCCTGGTCGACGTGGCCATCGACCAGGGCGGCTGCTTCGAGACCTCGAAGCCGACCACGCACACCGAGCCGACCTACGTGGTCGACGGCGTGATCCACTACTGCGTCGCCAACATGCCGGGCGCAGTTGCGCGCACCTCGACGCTGGCGCTCACCGGCGCGACGCTGCCCTACGGCCTGCGAGATCGCCACGAAGGGCTTCGAGCAGGCCGTCGCCGACGAGCCGGCGCTGGCCCTTGGCGTCAACGTCTATCGCGGCAAGCTCACCATCCCGTCGGTGGCCGACGCTCACGGCCTCGCTTACACGCCGCTGGCCGACGCTTTGGGGGCGGGGGCGGTCGCCTAGGGACACAGCGCCCACTCCAGCAGCACGTCAGCCGGGCCACCCGGCCGGGCACCTTCTGCCCGGGTCGGCCAGCCCGCCGCACTTGCGCCGCCGGGCGCCGTGGTGAATCCTTTACGGAGGAGCACGGCGCCGGGCGGCGCTTGTGTCACCCGGCGGCATTGATGACCGAGCGTCTGAAAGGACGCAGCATGGGAGACCTGCTCAGGATCGACCTCACCTCCCGGACGGTGACTGAGGAGACCATCGCGCCCGAGCTCATCCGCGACTACATCGGCGGCAAGGGCCTCGGCACGCACTACCTGCTCGACGAGGTCGGCCCAGAGGTCGAACCGCTCAGCCCGCAGAACAAGCTCATCTTCGTGACGGGGCCGATCAGCGGCACCACGATGTTCGGCGGCAACCGCTACGGCGTCCACTTCCTGTCGCCGCTCACGAACGGCTACGGCGAGTGCACCTCGGGCGGCAACGTCGCGCCGCAGTTCGCACGCACCGGCTACAAGGTCGTCATCGTCGAGGGCGCCGCTGACGAGCCGGTCTACCTCGAGGTCTCCGATTCGGGCGGCGCCATTCATCCGGCCGACGACGTCTGGGGTCTCGACACCTACGAGGCCGAAGAGGCGCTCCTGGCCAGGCACGCCGCCGAGGCGCCAAAGGCACAGGCCTGCGTCATCGGGCCCGCCGGCGAGAAGCTGGTGCGGTTCGCCTGCATCGAGAACAACAAGTGGCACAGCCTCGGCCGAGGCGGTCCGGGCGCCGTGATGGGCTCCAAGAAGCTCAAGGGCGTCGTCTTCCACGGCGAGCGCAAGCCCGTCGAGGTCGGCGCGCCCGGACGAGTTCAAGGCGCTCGTCAAGGACATGGCCGCGCGCGGCAAGGACGACGCCGGTGTCGCGGCCTACAGGCGCGGCGGCACCGTCAACATGGTGCGCCTGCTGAACGGCGTGAACGCCTTCCCGACGCGCTACTGGCGCAAGGGCCACCTCGACGACTTCGAGCCGCTCACGACCGAGACGATGATCGAGAAGCATCTCGTCAAGAACGAGGTCTGTCCGCCCTGCCTCATGCAGTGCGTCAAGCACAATGTCGTGCCCGAGGGGCCGCTCGCCGGTCTCGAGATCGACGGTCCCGAGTACGAGACGATCTACGTCTTCGGCGGCCTCTGCGAGATCGTCGACTTCGCCCAGGTCATGCGCCTGAACGACATCTGCGACCGGCTCGGCGTCGATACGATGACCGGCGGCAACCTGTGCGCTCTCGCCATCGAGGCGTCACGGCGCGGGCTGATCGACCTGAAGCTCGACTTCGGCGACGCCGACGGCGTCGCCGCCTTCCTCGAGGCCATGTGTCGCCGCGAGACCGCGCTCGGCGACCTGTTCGCCGAAGGCGTGCTCGCCGTCGAGCGCGAGTTGCCCGAGCTCAAGGGCGTCGCCGTGCACGTCAAGGGCATGGAGCCGGCCGGCTACGACCCGCGCAGCCTCAAGGGCATGGGCCTCGCCTTCGCCACGACTGCGCGCGGCGCCTGCCACCTGCGCAGCACGTTCTACAAGGCCGAGCTCGCCGGCTTCAGCGACCCGCAGGTGGTCGAGGGCAAGGCAGCGATGTACGTCGGACTGGGAAGACCGGCTCTGCATCATGGACACGCTGATCTACTGCCGCTTCTATCGCGACCTCGTGCCGTGGCCGTTCATCACCGCTGTCGTCAACGCGGCGATCGGCACCGACTACTCAGAGGACGACCTGCACCGGGTCGCCAATCGCATCCTCACCGAGACTCACCAGTTCAACGAGCGCCGGGGCTTCACCGCACGCACGAGCGAGAAGCTGCCCGCTTGGATCACCGAGCGAGCGACCGACGACGAGAAGGCGCAGACCCTCACGCAGGACGAGATGGACCTCATGCTGAGCGACTACTACGCGGCGCGCGGCTGGGGAGCGCCGGCGCTGTAGGCCCGGCGGCGCTGGCTGCTAGCCGACGAAGCGGCGGACGCGGCTCCAGCGGTCGCCCGCCTCCTGGAGGGCCCGCACGAGCACGCTGACTCGGCCGACCGAACCCTGCAGCGACGCGATGCTGTCGCTCAGGGCCTGCCCGCGGGCGCCCATCGCGGCCGCCTTGCCCGCCGCCGCGTCGGCGCGCTGCGTGAGGCCGTCGACCAGCGGCAGAAGCTCGCCCCGGGCACGCCGCACGGTGCGGTAGAGCCGCCATCCTTGCAGCACCAGCGGCGCGAGTGCGGCGAGCGTGCCCGCGGCGACGACGGCGAGGATGATCCAGAGGACGGTGCCGTTCATGCGCTTCAGTCTACCCTCTTCCGACGCCGCGCGGAACGCGCCCCGTCGCCCGCCGCGTCGCCATCGTCATGGCATGCGCAAGGTGTACCTGCGGCACGCGCTCGGCGCTTCGAAGTCGGAGAGCCTGCTCACCTTGACGACATCGCCTGTGTGCGGCGCCTGTACGACGAGGCCGTTGCCGGCGTAGATGACGACGTGGTGGATGGGGTTGCCGAAGAACACGAGATCGGCGGGCTGGAGCTGGCTGACCGAGACTGCCGTGCCCATGAGGGCCTGATAGGCGGCGAAGTGCGGGAAGCGGACGCCGTAGCGAGCATAGACGTAGAGCACCAGCCCCGAGCAGTCGAAGCCCGTGGGGCTCGCTCCGCCCCAAACGTATGGCACGCCACAGAACCGCAGCGCATCGCGGATTGCGCCGACTTGTGCCGGCGTGCCGCTGATCGTGCCGATCTGCGAGAGAGCCTTGCGGCCGAGCTGGTCGGCGATCTGACCCGCGGCCCGCGCCCGCGCATCGAGGATCTTCTTGATCTTGCCGTCGAGGCCGTCGAGGATCGCCTGACGTTCGGCCAGCTTGTCTTCGATCGCCGTCCGCTCAGCATCGACCTGTTGCTGGATTGTCATCGCCTGGTCGCGGCGGTCGCTCAGCGTGGTCTCGAGCGACTGCACCTGGGCGGCGAGGGCCACGAAGCGGTCGCGCAGCTGGCGGTCCTGCTCGTTGAGACGCTTGATGAACTGCACCCTGGTGGCGGCGTCGGTCAGGCTCCCCGAACCCAGCAGCGTATCGAGCAGGCCGAGGTCGCCGAGCTTGTACATCGAGACCAGGTGGTGGGCCAACACCGCCTGCTGGGTCTCCAGCTCACTCTCGCGGCGCGACAGCTCCATGCGGATGCGCCCAAGGTCCATATTGACGGCGTCGAGGCGGACGCGCGCGCCGTTCCAGTCCTCGACCACGACCTCGAGCTGCTGGTCGAGCTGGTCGATCTGGTGCTGCGCCTTGTCGGCGGCGCGCTGCAGCTCGGGGAGGGTCGTCGGCTGTTTGGTGGCCACGATCACGGTAGGGCTTGCGCCGGCGCCGGCGGTCAGGGTGGCCGCGAGCATGAATGCGAGGGCGGCCAGCAGCGCAACGGCGACTGCGCGTCGCATGCGAGCCCGGGCGGTGTCGTGTCGGATCTTCATGGTCTCCCAGTCTCTATCGGCCGGCAGGCCGACGGCTTGACCGAGAGGTGGACGCAGGCTCCCGGAGTCTTTACACAGTATGTCGAGCTGGGTACAATACCTTCCCCACCAAGGGGACGACGCGGGGTGGAGCAGTCCGGTAGCTCGTCGGGCTCATAACCCGAAGGTCGCAGGTTCGAATCCTGCCCCCGCTACCAAGTTTCTTGAGGGCGCCCGTTCGGGCGCCCTCTCTTTTTGCCATTTCGTCTGCGCCGGCCGCGACCGCGCCGGCGCTCGTCGAGAGGTACTATGCTGGCCTTGGCGACGTGCGGCAAGATGACGAAGAAAGGCACGATGGCGACGATCGTGATCGTGAACGGGAGCCCCTACGGCAGCGAGTTGACTAATGGCGACCTGCGGCTTGTGGACGCACGTTCGGCGACCTCGCCGGTCTCGTGCGGAGCGGCGACAAGATCGTGTCGTTCCAGGCCACGGGTAGGAGTCGGCACAGCGCTATGAGCGATCCTGGGGCAGGCGAGCATACGGGCGATGGGGCGGGCGCCGGGCGTAGCCGGGGCGCCCGCGCCGCCGCCGGTTCACGGCGGGTCGCCGACGTGCGCCGCCGCGTGACGGCGTCGCTTGCCGGCGGCGACACGCTGCGGCCGGGTGAGCGCGCCCTGCTGATGCTGTCCGGCGGAGCCGACTCGATGGCCCTGCTCGACCTGGTGCGGCACGCCGACCGGACCCTCGGCCTCGGACTTGTCCTGGCCGCGCTGCATGTCGACTACGCCACGCGCGGCGACGACTCGGCGCGCGACAGGCGCATCGTCGAGGACGCCTGTCGCGCGCTCGGCCTGCCGCTCCACGTCGTCCGTCTGCCGCGCAAGCCCGGCGGCGCCGGGTTCCAGGAACGCGCCAGGGAGATCCGCTACGATGCCGCGCGGGCGGTCGTGGCGCGCGGCGAGGCCGACGTCATCGTCACCGCTCACAATCGCGACGACCAGGCCGAGACGGTCCTCTACCGTCTGGCGAAGTACGCCTCGCCGGGTTCGCTGCGGGCGATGCGGCCGCGCGAGGGCGACCTCGCGCGGCCGCTCCTGGGCGTCGCCGCCGGCGAGCTGCGCGGGTACTGCGCCGACCTCGGCATCCTCTACGGCGAGGACGTCAGCAACGCCAAGAGCGACTACGCGCGCAACCTGCTGCGCCACGAGGTGCTACCCGTGCTCGAGAGGCTCAACCCGCGGGTGACCGAGACGCTGGCGGCCGCGGCCGACCTCGCCGCCGACGAGCGCGAGGTGCTCGACGCCGCCCTGGACGAGTCGTGGGGCCGGGTGGCCGTGCCGGCGACGAGCGCCGCGCGGGCCGCCGACCGGCATGAGTCGTCGAGCGATGCGGCCATCGACGTGACGAGACTCAGCGCTGAGCCGGCCGCGCTGCGGGCGCTCTGCCTGCGGCGCCTTGCTCGGGCCGCGCTCGGCGACGACGCCTTGATCGATCGCCGCCTGCTCGCTTCGCTGGCGCGGCTCGCGGCGGGCACCGAAGGCAGCCGCACGGTGAGCCTGGCCCAGGGCTTCGAGGCGGTCCGTGCCTACGACATGCTGACGGTGAGGAAGCGGGTGGGCAGGCATGCCTGCCCACCCGCCGCCCTCGCCCCAGGGTCGTCGACACTCTTCTGCGAGCGGCGCTTCCGCGCGGAGCTCCTCCCGGGCGCGGTGTTCGAGACCACGGCCGGCGAGGCGTGGCTGGGACTGGCCGAGCGGCCCGCTTCCGGGCCGCTCGTCGTGCTGCGCCATCCCCGTCGCGGCGAACGCATGCGGCCCTTCGGGCTGGCCCATAACGTCCTGCTGAGCGGCCTGTTCTCGGCTGCCAAGGTGCCGATGGCCGAGCGACGGCGGGCGGTGGTGGCCGAGCTGGCGGGCGAGGTGGCCTGGGTCTGGCCGGGGCGCTCGTCGGAATCGTTCAGGGTGTCCAAAGGCACACCGTATACTTTGCACATCTACGAGGAGGAGCCGTGACCGATCCATTCGGCGAGACGCTTGTGGGCCGCGACGAGCTGCGGGCGAAGATCGCCGAGCTCGCCGAGCACATCTCGACGGACTACGAGGGCAAGGACCTCGTCCTGGTAGGCGTGCTGAAGGGCGCGGTGTTCTTCCTGGCCGACCTGGCCCGCGCGCTCTCGATCCCCGTTTCGATCGACTTCATGGCGGTCACCAGCTACGGCTCGGCGACCGACTCGTCAGGGGTCGTGCGTATCCTCAAGGACCTCGACCATCCCATCGAGGATCGCCACATCCTCATCGTCGAGGACATCATCGATTCGGGGCTCACCCTGAGCTACTTGCTCAAGAACCTGCGTTCCCGCAAGCCGGCCTCGCTCGAGGTCTGTGCCCTGCTGACCAAGCCTGAACGCCGTCGCATCCATCTCGAGTGCCGCTACATCGGCTTTGAGATCCCCAATGTGTTCGTCGTCGGCTACGGTCTCGACCTCGGCGAACAGTACCGTACGCTCGATCACGTGGCGGGCCTGAGCGACGAAGCCATCGCCGCCCTGAAGTCCCCCTGAGGGCGCTCCGGTTCTTTGCGGCAGTCTCGAGGGTATGCTAGGGTCAAATGCCCGGTCGGCGCTTGACGGCGTGTCGGTCCCACCGAAGTGAGTTGACGTGAGCAAGTTCATCCGCAGTGCGTTCTTTCCCATCCTCGTGGTCATCGTCCTGGCCGTCGTGGTGCAGTGGGTCCTCAAGAGTGGTGGCACGTCGACTCCCAAGTACGTCTACGCGGGCGTGACCACCGTCAAGGGCGTGCCTACGGCGCCGGCCGCCCAGCTGAGCGCTGACCTGGCCGCCGGCAAGGTGCAGCGTGTCGTCTACGACTCGCAGACGCTTGCTGCCCTCGTCACGACCACGGCGAGCGCAGGCACGGGCAGCACCGCGTCGTCGTCCGCGCCGACTGCGACACCCTCGCCCTCTACCTCGACCAGCACAGCTCCCGTGTCCGGGCCACCGTCGAGTTACGGCGTGGTGTTCGGCTACAGCGACCGCAGCTCGTTCGACCAGCTCCTGAAGACGCTCGCCCGCGACAAGGTGACGTCCGTCGTGGGCGCTGTGCCGACGACGAACGCGCCCAACACGCCGCCCAGCTTCGTGAACGACCTGCAGAACGGCCGCGTGCAGCAGGTGGTCATGAACACCAAGGACCAGACGCTGCAGGTGACCCAGACCGCCGCAGGCGGTGGCCTGAAATACAAGGTCACCTACCCCGACACGACCGGACAGACCACGTCCGACCTGGTAGCCCAATACAACGTCCAGCTCATCCCGCAGAACCCAGGCAGCCCCTGGTGGGGCGGTCTCATCTCACTGCTGCTGCCGTTCGTGCTGATCATCGGGTTCTGGATCTTCATCATGAACCAGATGCAGGGCGGCGGCTCCAAGGTGATGAGCTTCGGCAAGAGCCGCGCCAAGCGCGTCAGCGTCGACTCGCCCAAGGTCACCTTCAAGGACGTGGCCGGCGTCGACGAGACCGTCGAGGAGCTGCAGGAGATCAAGGAGTTCCTCGAGAACCCCAAGAAGTTCCAGCAGCTCGGGGCGCGCATCCCCAAGGGCGTGCTGCTCTACGGCCCGCCCGGCACCGGCAAGACGCTGCTGGCGCGGGCGGTGGCCGGCGAGGCCGGCGTGCCGTTCTTCTCGCATCTCGGGCTCCGACTTCGTCGAGATGTTCGTCGGCGTCGGCGCCGAGCCGCGTGCGCGACCTGTTCGACCAGGCCAAGCAGAACTCGCCCTGCATCATCTTCATGGACGAGATCGACGCCGTGGGCCGCCACCGCGGCGCCGGCATGGGCGGCGGTCACGACGAGCGCGAGCAGACCCTGAACCAGCTGCTGGTCGAGATGGACGGCTTCGAGATGAAGGACAACATCATCCTGATCGCCGCCACCAACCGCCCCGACATCCTCGACCCGGCGCTGCTGCGCCCGGGCCGCTTCGACCGCCAGATCGTGGTCGACCGGCCCGACCGCAGCGGCCGCGAGGCGATCCTGCAGGTGCACACCCGCGGCAAGCCGATCGCCAAGCACATCGACCTCGACACCCTGGCCGCCCAGACGCCGGGCTTCACCGGCGCCGACCTGGCCAACCTGGTCAACGAGGCGGCCCTGCTGGCCGCCCGCCACGGCCACAAGGTGATCGACATGCCCGAGCTCGAAGAGGGCATCATGCGCGTGCTGGCCGGGCCCGAGAAGAAGAGCCGCCTGCTCTCCGAGAAGGAGAAGGCGATCACCGCCTACCACGAGATGGGCCACGCCCTGGTCGGCCACTACCTGCCCAACACCGACCCGGTGCACAAGATCTCGATCGTGTCCCGCGGCGCGGCCCTGGGCTTCACCATCTCGCTGCCCGCCGAGGACAAGTTCCTGACGACCATGGCCGAGCTCAACGACACGCTCGCCATGACCCTCGGCGGCCGCGCCGCCGAGGAGATCCAGTCTACGGCGAGATCACCACCGGCGCCGCCAACGACCTCGAGAAGGCCACCGACACCGCCAAGCAGATGATCATGCGCTGGGGCATGAGCGAGAAGCTCGGCCCGCGCATGCTGGGCCACAACCAGGCCCAGCCCTTCCTGGGACGCGAGTTCTCGCAGGAGCCCGACTACTCCGAAGAGATCGCCCGCGAGATCGACGCCGAGATCCGCCGCATCATCGAGGACGCCCACGAGCGCGCCCGGGCCGTCCTGATCGAGCACCGCGAGCAGCTCGACGCGATCTCCAAGATCCTGATCGAGCGCGAGACGCTCGAGCGCGGCGAGTTCGAGGCGCTGCTCGCCGGCACCCCCGAAGACGAGGTCTTCCGCGAGAAGGACGAGAAGGCGCGGCAGCGCTCCGCGGACGCGGAGCACGGCAAACGCGCGCCGGCTCGCCCGCCGCGCGTCGGCCAGCCGTCGCCGGTCAACCCACTCAACCCCGAGACTACGTAGGCGCGGCGCCCGCGCATGAGCCCCGGCCGGCACGTGGACAAGGCGAAGATAGAACGGGCGACGCGACTCTTCCTCGAAGGCATCGGCGAAGATCCCGAGCGACCCGGCCTGGTGGAGACACCGCGCCGGGTCGCCGACATGTGGGACGACATCTTCTTCGGTCTCGAGGCCGACCCGCGTGAGCTGCTCGTGCCGATGAAAGACGACGAGCACCACGAGATGGTGCTCGTACGCGACATCGCCTTCTACTCGATCTGCGAGCACCATCTCCTGCCGTTCCTGGGTACCGCCCACGTCGCCTACATCCCCGGCAGGTCAGGGCGGATCGCCGGCCTGTCCAAGCTGGCCCGGGTGGTGCGCACGATCGCCGCGCGGCCGCAGCTGCAGGAACGCATCACGAGCCAGCTCGCCGACACGATCGTCGAGACGCTGCATCCGATGGGCGCGATGGTGCTGATCCAGGCCGAACATCTGTGCATGTCGATGCGGGGCGTCCGCAGCCCCGGGGCCAGGACCGTGACCAGCGCGGTGCGCGGCATCGTCGAGTCGAGCGAAGCCACACGTGCCGAGGTCCTGGCGCTCATCAACGCCCCCGCCTGAGTCGCCGCGCCGCGATGCGCTATCCCGCCACAGTGCTGCCGGTGCCTCTGCCGTGCGTCATGGGCATCGTCAACGTCACGCCCGATTCGTTTTCGGACGGCGGCCTCTACGCCGATCGCGACGCCGCCGTGGCCCACGGTCTGCGCCTCGTGAGCGAGGGGGCGGCGATCGTCGATGTCGGCGGCCAGTCCACGCGGCCGGGGTCGGAACCGGTCGCGGCCGAGCAGGAGCTCGGCCGCGTCGTGCCGGTCGTCGCCCGGCTGGCCGCCGAGATCTCGGCAGCGGCCGGGGAACGCCGGGTCGTGATCTCGGTCGACACCTACGTCGCCGCGGTCGCACGCGCCGCGCTCGAGGCCGGCGCGACGTTCGTCAACGACGTCACCGCGCTGCGCGGCGATCCCGAGATGGCCGTGGTCGTCGCCGACCGCCGGCTGCCCGGTCTGCCTGATGCACATGCTCGGCGAACCGAAGACCATGCAGCACGATCCGCACTATGACGACGTGGTCGGCGAGGTGATCGCGTTCCTCGAGGGCCGCATGGCCGCGGCGCTCGCGGCTGGAATCCACGAGGAGCAGATCCTGCTCGACCCCGGCATCGGTTTCGGCAAGACCCTGGAGCACAACCTCCTCCTACTGCGCAACCTCGACCGGATCGTCGCGCTGGGCCGCCCCGTCGTGCTCGGCGCGTCGCGCAAACGGTTCCTGGGCGCCCTGCTGGGCGGCGCCGCCGCGGCGGGCACGCGCGTGACGGGCACGGTGGCGACCACAGTGCTCGGCGCCGCCCTCGGCGCCGCCGTCGTGCGCGTCCACGACGTAGCCGCCAACGTCGAGGCGCTGACCGTCGCTTGCGCCGTCCTGTCGGCCGGCGAAGGCGCTGCCGCCGACATCACGCTCAGAGACGAGCTCTCCTGATGACCAGGCGCGACACGCCGGCGCGCCGGCCCGACGACGGCGAGGTGCGCTGGTCGGCCTCGGGCGCTGAGCCGACCGGCGCCGTGAGAGGCGCCGCGGCCGAATCGGCCGAGCGGCTTCGCGATGTCCACATCTCGCTGGAGCGCCTCGAGGTGCCGTGCCGCATCGGCGTGACCGACGGAGGAGCGGCGTGAGGCGCGTACGCTGCTCGTCGACGTCCGCCTCACGCCGCTCGGCGGCGGGCGGTCCCGCGGCGAGGATGCGGCGCCGGTACCTGGTGGGATGGCCCCGGGCTATGCGGCAGACGACCTGGCAGAGACCATCGACTACGGCGAGGTCGCGGCGGTCGCTCTGCGACCGCCGCCGAACGCCCCTACAGGCTGCTCGAACGGCTGGCCACGGAGATCGCCGACCGCCTCTGGGCGGGCGGACGTCTGGCAGAGCTGGCGGTGGCCGTGCGCAAGCCGGACCCGCCGGTCGGCGCTCCTGCGGAGGCAGCCTGCGTCGAGGTCAGGTACAGGTCGTGACCGACGCGGCGCCCGACGACCCTCAGGGGAGCGCCGCCGGCCGGAGCCATGAGCCATCGGTGCCGCGCCGCGTCTTCCTCTCGCTCGGTTCTAACCTCGGCGAGCGCGCGGCGGCGCTGCGCG
This sequence comes from uncultured Actinomycetes bacterium, assembly GCA_963833555.1. Taxonomy (GTDB): domain Bacteria; phylum Actinomycetota; class Thermoleophilia; order UBA2241; family UBA2241; genus CAWHYB01. The sequence goes on from CAWHYB010000003.1 coordinate 179,901, forward strand.
CCGCCCGCGCCGCGCTCGCCGGCCTGCCCGGCACCGTCCTGGTAGCCGTCTCGCGCATCTACGAGACCGCCCCCCAGGATCTCGTCCGCCAGCCTGCGTTTCTCAATCAGGTCGTCTGCCTCGACACTCGGCTGGCGCCGCATCGGCTGCTCGCCGCGGCGCAAGCGATCGAACGCGACGCGGGCAGGGAGCGTGGCGTGCGGTTTGGTCCGCGCACCCTCGATGTCGATATACTCCTGGTCGAGGGGGTCGAGACCGATCAGCCCGAGCTGACGCTCCCTCATCCACGGCTGTGGCAACGAGCCTTTGTGCTCGTGCCGCTGGCCGAGCTCTGGTCGTACGCGCGCGGGATGCCACAGACCGACGTCGCCGCGCTGGCCGCAGGGCTGGCACGCAAGCAAGCCGTCACGCTGTACGTCGCGGAGGACTGACATCAGTGAACATCACGCCGGTCGCGTTCCGACGAGGTAGCGCGACATGACGCGCCCCTACATCGCCAGCATCCCCGATCGGCCTCTGGCGCGCCGCCAGTTCGACGTGCTCGTCCTGGGCGGCGGCATCGCCGGCCTGACGGCCGCCATCGCCGCCGCGCGCCGCTGGCGGGTGGGCCTGCTCACCAAGGCCAGCCTCAGCGACACCACCACGTTCCTCGCGCAGGGCGGCATCGCCGCCGCGCTCGGCGCGTCCGATTCGCCCGAGCTGCACTTCCAGGACACGGTCAACGCCGGCGCCGGTCTGTGCGACCCCGAAGCCGTCCGCGTGCTCGTGAACGAGGGGCCGGACCGTGTGCGTGAGCTCATCGAGATCTGCCCGCGGTTCGACCGCCAGAACGGCGAGATCGTGCTGGGTCGCGAGGGTGCTCATTCGGTGCGCCGGGTCGCTCATGCCGGCGGCGACGCCACCGGCCGCGAGGTCTCCAGCGCCTTGTCCGAAGCCGCGCGGGTCGGCAGCCGCGTGCAGCTCTACGAGAACGAGTTCGTCATCGACCTGCTCACGATCGACGGCCGCTGCATCGGCGCCCTGTCGCTCGATCTGGCCGACGGCGAGATGACGCTCAACCTCGCCATGGTCACCATCCTGGCGACCGGCGGGGCGGGGCAGGTCTACTCGCGGACCACGAACCCGCTCGTCGCTACCGGCGACGGGGTGGCGATGGCCTATCGCGCCGGCGCCTCGATCCGCGACCTCGAGTTCGTGCAGTTCCACCCGACCGGCCTGGCGGTCGGCGGGTCGCCCACGCCGCTCGTCACCGAGGCGCTGCGCGGCGAGGGTGCCGTCCTGCGCAACGCCGCCGGTGAGCGCTTCATGGTCGGCGTCGACCCCAAGGCCGAGCTCGCGGCGCGCGACATCGTCGTGCGCGCCATGCTCGCCGAGATGGAACGCGAGGGTTCGTCCCACGTCTACCTCGACGCCACGGCTCTCGACGCGGACATGCTGCGCGAGCGGTTCCCGCGCGTGAGCGGGCTTCTCGCCGAGCGCGGTCTCGACATGCGCCGCGATCTCGTGCCGGTGGCGCCCGTGGCCCACTACTTCATCGGCGGCGTGGCCACCGACGTGTGGGGGCGCAGCACGGTCCCGGGCCTGTACGCCGCGGGCGAGGTCGCCAGCACCGGCGTGCACGGCGCCAACCGCCTGGCGTCCAACTCGCTGCTCGAGGGGCTTGTGTTCGGCGACCGTGTCGTGCGCCACCTCGACCGGTACATCGGCAGGCTCGGCGAGGACGTGCGGCGGCTGCAGTTCGAGCTGCCGCCGCGCAAGGTCTCGACCGAGCGTAGCGACATAGCCGCGGTCCGCCGCAGGGTGACCGAGCTGATGTCGGACAAGGTCGGCTGGGTACGCCACGAAAGCGGCCTGGTCGAGGCTCTGCAGGAGCTGCGCGACGCGAACTCGGCGCTGCGGCTCGGCGATGCCGGTCCCGACGAGTTCGAGCTGCTCAACATCCTCACGCTGGCCACCCAGATCACCAAGTGCGGCCTCCTCCGCGAAGAGACCCGTGGGGTCCACGTGCGCGACGACTACCCCGAGCGCGACGACTACCACTGGCAGCGCCACGTCACACTGCGCCTGCCCGAGTACCAGGCGACGAAGGGGCCGGCGTGAGCCGCGGCCTCAGCGCAGAGACGTTGCGCGCGGCGGGCCGCGAGGCGGCCCGCCGCGCCCTCGACGAAGACCTAGCGGGGCTGGGCGACCTCACGGGGCGCGCGTTCCCCGCGCCCGGACGGGCGCGGGTCGAAGCGCGCGCCGGCGGCGTCCTGTCCGGCAGCATCCCGTTCACCGAGGCTGCGGCGCTGATCGACACCGGGCTCGAGCTTCTGTTCGCGGTCGGCGACGGCGAGCGGTTCGCCGCCGGCGACGTCATCGTCACCCTTGCCGGACGCCTGGCGAGCATCCTCGCGCTCGAGCGCACAGGCTTGAACTTCCTGGCCCGCCTGTCGGGCGTCGCGACGCTCACCGCCCGCTACGTCGAGGCGGCGCGGGGCGCAGCCGGCGAGGGCGGCGGTTCGGAACATCGTACGGGCCGTCGCGCGCCCGTCGTGATCGCCGGCACCCGCAAGACCACGCCGGGGCTGCGCGCGCTCGAAAAGCAGGCGATCGCCGACGGCGGCGGCAGTCCCCACCGGTTCGGGCTCTTCGACGGTGCCATGATCAAGGACAACCACGTGGCGGCGGCCGGCGGCCTGTCCCAGGCCGTGGCCGCCGTGCGCGCCGGCCTCTCGCACGCCCATCTCCTCGAGGTCGAGGTCGATACGCCGGCGCAGCTCGACGAGGCGCTGGCAGCCGGAGCGCCCGTGATCCTGCTCGACAACATGGGACCGGCCGCGGTGAGTGCGGCGGTCGAGAAGGTCGCCGGCCGGGCCGTCCTCGAGGTCTCCGGCGGCGTGACGCTCGAACGCGTGGCCGACTACGCATCGACGGGGGTCGACGTCATCTCGGTGGGCGCTCTGACGACCGCGGCGCAGTGGGTCGATCTCAGCATGATCGTGGACTGAGCAGAGACGATGTTGCTCGTCATCGATGTGGGCAATACCCAGACCGTCATCGGACTGCTGGACGGCGGCGTGATCCTCGACAGCTGGCGCAGCGCGACGGTGCGGCACCGGACCGCCGACGAGATGGCGGGCCTGCTGCAGGGGTTCTTCTCGCTGCGCGGCGAGCGGCTCAGCGACGAGGTCGACGAGGTCGCCATCGCCTCGGTCGTGCCGCGTCTCACCGCGCAGTGGGTGGCGATGAGCGAGAAGCACCTCGGTCTCACGCCCTTTGTGGTCGGCCCCGGCATCCGCACCGGCATGCGGCTCCTGCTCAAGAACCCCGCCGAGGTGGGCGCAGATCGCATCGCCAACGCGGTGGCCGGACTCGAGACCTACGGCGCGCCCGTGATCGTCGTCGACTTCGGCACCTCCACCAACTTCGATGTCGTCAACGGCGACGGCGACTATGTCGGGGGCTCGATCGCGCCCGGCGTCGAGGTCTCGATGGAGGCGCTGACGACCAGGGCGGCGCGTCTCACCAAGGTCGATATCGTCGAACCGGGTCGGGCGATCGGGCGCGACACGCTCGAGGCATTGCAGTCGGGCGCCGTCTACGGGTTCGCGGGCCAGGTCGACGGGATCGCCGAAGCGATCCGCGACGAACTCAGCGCGCCGGCCACGGTCGTCGCTACCGGCGGCCTCGCCGCTCTCATCGCGCCCCACAGTCGCACGATCTCGCAGGTCGACGCTTCGCTCACGTTGCGGGGTATCGCGTCGATCCTGCGCCGCCAGCAGACCCACTGAGCTCCATGGCGCCTGCGGCGGGCATCGTGGATGGCCTCCGCGACAAGCTCCTCGAGCCGTTCACGATCGGCGCGCTGCGGCTCGACCGAAGGCTCGTCATGGCCCCCATGGCCGGCATCACGATGCCGGCGTTCCGGCACGCCGTGCGGCGCTGGGGCGCCGGGCTCGTGTTCACCGAGATGATCTCGGCGCACGGCGTCGATCACGAGAACCCGCACACCATCGCCTATCTCGCCTGTGATGAGGACGAGCACCCGATCGGGTTCCAGCTCTTCGCGGCCGATCCCGCGGCCCTCGGGCGCGCCGCTGGCCGCTGCGTAGCCGCCGGCGCCGACCTCGTCGATCTCAACCTCGCCTGCCCGGTGCGCAAGGTGATGAGGACTGGAGCGGGGGCGGCCCTGCTGCGCACGCCGGAGCTGGCGGAGGCGTGCGTGAAGGCCGCCGTCGAAGCGGTCGAGGGCAGGGTGCCTGTGACAGTGAAGATCCGCTCGGGGGTCACGATCGGCGACGAGGCCGGGCGCCGGCTGGCGCCCCGCCTCGTCGCCGCCGGCGCGGCCGCCGTGTGCATCCACCCGCGCTACGCCGCTCAGCTCTATCGCGGCGAGGCCGACCACAGCGTCACCCTGGCGCTGGCCCTCGAGCTCGACGTGCCGGTGATCGCCTCAGGCGACATCGCGACGACGGTGACGGCACGGCCGGCGGCTGGCGGGCCGGGATGCGAGATCGATCGCGCGACGAGCGCGGGCCTGCTCGACGGCGGCGTCGCCGCCGTCATGGTGGCCCGCGCCGCCCTCGGCCGGCCGTGGGTGTTCCGCGAGCTGCTCGACGGCGGCCCCCCGCCGCCGCCCGACGAACGTCTGGCCGACCTGTGCCGCTTCGTGGCCGACGCCGAGGCCGATCTCGGCCCGCGCGCCGTCCGTCATCTGCGCCAGTTCTGGGGAAGGTACAGGCGCAGCGGCACGGTCGCGCCGCCGGTCGCCAGGGCCCTGATGACGGCGCCCGATATCGCGGCGGTCCACGAGCTGCTGGCCGCCTGTGCCTGAGAACGTCCACGCGACCGCTTGTGAGGGGGACTGGCGCCTTCGCAGGGAACAACCTATAATGCCTTGCTTACTCGGGCCCGCTCGCGCGGCCCGTTTCGTCGTCAAGAAAGGAAGACACTGTGCCGGAGAGAGAGATCATCCTCACCCCCGAGGGGTACCGGCGCCTGAAGGACGAGATCGAGTATCTCTCGACCAAGAAGCGTGAAGAGGTCGCCGACCGTATCAAAGAGGCGCGCTACTTCGGCGACATCAGCGAGAACTCCGAATACGACGATGCCAAGAACGAGCAGGCCATGCTCGAGCAGCGCATCTTCGCCCTCGAGGAGAAGCTCCGATCCGCTCTTGTGATCGACGCCAAGGACGTCACGACCGACGTGGTGGGTGTGGGCACCAAGGTGACGCTCCAGGACGTCAAGGCCGGCGACGTGGTGCAGTACTCGATCGTCGGATCGGCCGAAGCCGACCCCACCGACCACAAGCTCTCCAACGAATCGCCCGTCGGCCGGGCGATCATCGGCCACAAGCCGGGCGAGATCATCAAGGTCACCGCACCGCGTGGCGAGACCAGGCTCAAGATCATCGATATCGAGCGGGCCTAGCCCCGCGGCCTGACCATGCCCGACGACACCCAATCTCCCGGTCCGGCCGGCGACCAGCCGGCCGGCGACCAGCCGACCGACGTCACCGACGAGCGGCGCCGCAAGCTCGCGCGGCTGCGCGAGCGCGGCGGCGTGGTGTTCCCGACGTCGTTCGACGACCGCGACGAGATCGCGGCCCTGCATGAGCACTACGACGCGCTCGAGCCCGGCGCCGAGGCGCCGGGCACACACCGCGTCGCCGGCCGCATCATGTCGCGCCGCGAGCACGGCAAGCTCGCGTTCCTGACGGTCAAGGACGGCAGCGGGCAGATCCAGCTGTTCGCCCAGATCGACGTCCTCGGCGCCGACTCGTACCACGAGCTGCTCGACCTCGATCTCGGCGACTTCGTCGGCGCCGAGGGCCGGATCGTAAAGACCCGCCGCGGCGAGCTGTCGCTCAAGCCGTCGAGCTGGCAGTTCCTGGCAAAGGCGTTGCGGCCCCTGCCCGAGAAGTTCCACGGTCTGACCGACGTCGAGACGCGCTACCGCAAGCGCTACCTCGACACGGTGGCCAACGACGACTCGCGCGAGGTCTTCGTCAAGCGAGCGCGCATCATCACGGCCATCAGGCATTTCCTCGACGAGCGCGGCTTCGTCGAGGTCGAGACGCCCATCCTGCAGCCGCTCTACGGCGGCGCCATGGCGAGGCCCTTCGTCACTCATCACAACGAGCTCAAGCGCGACCTCTACCTGCGCATCGCCGTCGAGCTGTACCTCAAGCGCTGCATCATCGGCGGCATCGACCGCGTCTACGAGATCGGCCGCAACTTCCGCAACGAGGGCGTGAGCTTCAAGCACAACCCCGAGTTCACGATGCTCGAGACCTACGAAGCGTATGTCGACTACAACCACGTCATGGCCATGGTCGAGCAGCTGGTGGGCGCGGCGGCCGATGCCGTCGGTAGTCTCGTCACGCACTTCCGCGGCCACGAGATCGACCTCACGCCGCCGTGGCCGCGCTTGACCATGCGCAGGGCCATCGCCGATGCCACCGGCATCGACATCGCCGCCGACGAGGTGCGTGACGTAGCCGGTCTGCAAGCCGCCATCAAGTCGAAGGGGCTCGACGACAAGGTGCCCTTCGAACCGACCTGGGGCCAGCAGGTCGACGAGCTCTTCAGCGAGACTGTCGAGCCCGACCTCATCCAGCCTGTGTTCATCACCGAGTACCCGCTCGAGCTCAGCCCCTTCGCCAAGAAGACGCCCCACGATCCGCGCTTCGTGGAGCGGTTCGAAGGCTTCATCGCCGGCATGGAGAGCTCGAACGCCTTCAGCGAGCTGAACGACCCCGACGACCAGCGTCAGCGCTTCCTTGACCAGCTCGTCGCGTTCGATGCCGGCGACGAAGAGGCACATCAGCTCGACGAGGACTTCCTCGAGGCGATGGAGCACGGCATGCCGCCCACGGGCGGCATGGGCATGGGCATCGACCGTCTCATCATGGTGCTGACCGACTCGCCGTCGATCCGCGACGTCATCCTCTTCCCGGCGCTGCGCGGCTAGCACCCCTCGTTTCGATCCGAGCCTGAACAGGTACAACTCAGGCTCACCGCCGGTAACGTCATCCCATCTGGCCCGCGCGAAGGTCGCCCCGTTCGGGGAATCGGGTAACATAGGTGGGAACCCATTCAAAGGAGTGAGCATGTTCGAGCGCTTCACCGAACGTGCCAGGCAGGTTGTGGTGCTCGCCCAAGAAGAAGCGCGAGCCCTCAAGCACAACTACATCGGCACCGAGCACCTCCTGCTCGGCTTGCTGCGCGAAGAAGAAGGCGTGGCCGCGCGGGTGCTCGACACCCTCGAGATCTCCACCGAAGAGGTGCGCGCCGCGGTGGTGCGGATCGTGGGCACCGGCGAAGAGGTCGCTACCGGCCAGATCCCGTTCACGCCGCGGGCCAAGAAGGTCCTCGAACTGGCGCTGCGCGAGGCGCTCTCGCTCGGCCACAACTACATCGGCACCGAGCACATCCTGCTCGGGCTCATCCGAGAAGACGAAGGCGTGGCGGCCCGTATCCTGCTCGATCTCGACGCCGAGCCCGAGAAGATCCGCAACGAAGTCATGCGCACCCTGTCCGGGCCCACGCGGCGCGGCCAGACCGGCGGGGGCGAAGGCAAGAAGACCCCCAAGATGCTCGACCAGTTCGGTCGCAACCTCACGAAGCTCGCCGAAGAGGGCAAGCTCGATCCCTGCATCGGTCGCGTGACCGAGATCGAGCGGGTCATGCAGATCCTCTCGCGGCGCACCAAGAACAACCCCGTCCTGATCGGCGAGCCCGGCGTGGGCAAGACCGCCGTGGTCGAAGGCTTCGCGCAGCGCATCGCCAACAACGAGGTGCCGGAGCTGCTCAAGAACAAGCAGGTCTACACGCTCGACCTCGCGGCGCTGGTCGCGGGCTCCAAGTACCGCGGCGAGTTCGAAGAGCGCCTCAAGAAGGTCATGAAGGAGATCCGCGAGCAGGGCGACATCATCCTGTTCATCGACGAACTCCACAACCTGGTGGGCGCCGGCGCGGCCGAGGGCGCGATCGACGCGGCCTCCATCCTCAAGCCGGCCCTCGCTCGCGGCGAGCTGCAGACCATCGGCGCGACAACGCTCGACGAGTACCGCAAGTATCTCGAGCGCGATGCCGCACTCGAGCGCCGGTTCCAGCAGATCAGGGTCGCCGAACCCGACACCGAGCAGACCGAAGAGATCCTCAAGGGACTGCGCGATCGCTACGAGGCACACCATCGCATCCGTATCAGCGACGATGCCCTGCACGCGGCGGCCATCCTGTCCAGCCGCTATATCGCCGACAGGTATCTGCCCGACAAGGCCATCGACCTGATCGACGAGGCCGCGAGCCGCATGCGCATCAAGACGATGACTGCCCCGCCCAGCTATCGCGAGCTCGAAGACGAGATCGCCACCGTGCGCAAAGAGAAAGAAGCCGCGATCGAGGCCCAGGAATTCGAGAAGGCCGCCAACCTGCGCGACAAGGAGCGCAAGCTCTGCCACCGCAAGCTCGAGCTCGAAGAGCAGTGGAAGACCTCAGACGAGGGCCTGCGGGCCAGCATCGGCGAAGACGAGATCGCCGAGATCGTCAGCATGTGGACGGGCATCCCCGTGTTCAAGCTGACAGAGGCCGAGTCGAAGAAGCTCCTGCGCATGGAGGACGAGCTCCACAAGCGGCTCATCGGCCAGGACGTCGCCGTCAAGGCGGTGTCCAAGTCGATCCGTCGTTCGCGCTCCGGGCTCAAAGACCCGAAGCGGCCGGCCGGCTCGTTCATCTTCCTGGGCCCCTCGGGCGTCGGTAAGACCGAGCTCGCGCGCACGCTGGCCGAGTTCCTGTTCGGCGACGAGGACATGCTCGTCCAGCTCGACATGAGCGAATACATGGAGAAGCACTCAGTCTCACGCCTGGTCGGCTCGCCTCCCGGCTATGTCGGCCACGAAGAGGGCGGCCAGCTCACCGAGATCGTGCGCCGCAAGCCCTATAGCGTGGTCCTGCTCGACGAGATCGAAAAGGCGCATCCCGACGTCTTCAACATCCTCCTGCAGATACTCGAAGACGGACGGCTCACCGACTCGCAGGGCCGCACCGTCGACTTCCGTCACGTGATCATCATCATGACGAGCAACATCGGCGCCGGCATGATCAGCAAGAACACCCCGCTGGGCTTCGCGGTGGCCGACACGATGGGCATCAGCTATAGCGACATGAAGTCACGCATCACGGGTGAGCTCAAGCGGCTGTTCCGGCCCGAGTTCCTCAACCGCGTCGACGAAGTCATCGTGTTCCACAAGCTGACCCGCGACGAGATCCGTCAGATCGTCGGTCTGCTCGTGGCCCGTACCGGCAAGCAGTTGGCCGAGAAGGGGCTCTCGATCGAGCTCACCGACGCGGCCACCGACCTGCTCGTCGACAAGGGCTACGACCCGTCGCTCGGGGCCCGCCCCCTGCGCCGTTCCATCCAGCGCTATATCGAAGACAAGCTGGCCGACGCCATGCTCGAGCGCAAGCTCGAACCGGGCACCGTCATCATGATCGATCGCCGCGACGACGACACCGTGCTCACCGCCAACGGCGAGGAAGTCGGCTCACCGATCGACGACCTGTCGCTGATCGGTGTAGACGACGGCTTCGTCACCAGCGGGCCCGAAGCCGCGGCGGCGGCGACCGGCGACGGCTCGTCGTCCCTCGCCGAAGTGCCCGGCGAGGGCTAGGCCACCGGCCTCAACGTCCGGCTCGTGGTGCGCAGGGACCACGTCGTGTTCACGTGCGGCCAGTGCGGCCGCACCGAAGCACGCTGGCTTGGCAAGTGCCCCGACTGCGGGGCGTGGAACTCGTTCACCGAAGAGATCGTCAAGAGCAGTGTGGCGGGGCGGGGCGGCAAGGCCGCCCCGCCCCGCCGCCGTCCGGGGGCGGACGGCGGCTCTGCCGCCGCCCGCCCCCTCACCGACTTCTCGTCTTCCGCCGAGGACCGCTTCAGCAGCGGCATCCCAGAGCTCGACCGTGTGCTCGGGGGCGGCATCGTGCCGGGCTCGCTGGTGCTCGTCGGCGGCGAGCCCGGCATCGGCAAGTCGACCCTGCTGCTGCAGGTGCTCGACGCGGTCGGCGCCTCCGGCGCCGACCGCTCCGTCGTGCTCGTCTGCGGCGAGGAATCGCCGGCTCAGGTGCGCATGCGAGCCGAACGCATCTGCAACTCGCCGGGCGGCATCCAGGTGCTTGCCGAGACCGAGCTCGAAACGGTGCTCGAGACGCTCGCCGCCGCTGCGCCGGCGCTGGTCGTGGTCGACTCGGTGCAGACGCTCTTCAGCGACGAGCTCTCGTCGGCGCCCGGCAGCGTCAGCCAGGTGCGCGAGGTAACGTCCCGATTCCTGAGGCTGGCCAAGGAATCCGGCACGGCGGTGTTCCTTGTCGGTCATGTGACCAAGGACGGCGCCATCGCCGGTCCGCGCGTGCTCGAGCACATGGTCGACACGGTGTTGCAGTTCGAGGGCGACCGCAACCGCTTCTTCCGGCTCTTGCGCGCGGTCAAGAACCGTTTCGGCTCGACCAACGAGCTCGGTGTGTTCGAGATGGGCGAGCGCGGCCTGGTCGTAGTCGATGACCCCTCGAGCCTGTTCCTGTCCGAGCGCGGCGCGGCAGGCTCGTGCGTCCACATCGCTGTCGAAGGCACGCGCTGCTTCCTCGTCGAGGTCCAGGCTCTGGTCAACCCCACCGATCTCGCCCTGCCGCGGCGCCTGGCGACCGGTTTCGACCGCAATCGTCTGGCCATGATCGTGGCCGTGCTGGCCCGTCACGCCAGGCTTACTTTGGCAAGCGCGGATATTTTTGTTAACATAGTCGGCGGGGTGCGCATCGAAGAACCTGCAGCCGATTTGGCCGTAGCGCTCGCAGTGGCCTCCGCCGAACGTGGCGTTTCGCTCCAAGCCGGGGTCGCCGTCTTCGGCGAATTGGGCCTTACCGGCGAGTTGCGGTCGTCGGGTCAGGCCGAACGCCGCGTCACCGAAGCCGCCAAGTCGGGCTTTCAGACGGTGTTCATGCCACAAACCGACGCCCGGCGCCTGAGCAGGCAAGGCGCCCCGGTGGAGGGTCTCGCCAGTCTCAGGGACGCGATCACCAAGGCCCTGTCGTCACCCGGGCCATAAGCGGGGGGCGCCACAAAAGACGAGTGGCCGGGAGGTGGCTGATCTTGTACAGAGTCGGCGACAAAGTCGTCTACCCGCATCATGGCGCGGGCAAGATCATGAAGATCGAGGACATGGAAGTCCGCGGGCAACTCCGCGAGTACCTCACCATCCAGATCCTGCACAACGACATGACCGTCATGGTGCCGGTCGATTCGGCCGACCGTGCCGGCTTGCGCAAGGTCGTCGCCTCGGATGTGGTCGATGAGGTGCTTGCCGTGCTCCACGGCAACCCCACCAAGATGCCCAAGAACTGGAGCCGTCGCTACAAGCACAATCGCGACAAGCTCAAGACCGGCGACATCTTCGAGGTCACCGAGGTCGTGCGCAACCTCGCCATCCGCCATTGTGACAAGGGTCTGTCGACCGGTGAGAAGCAGATGTTCTCGAAAGCCAAGAAGATCCTGGCCAGTGAGCTCATGTACGCGCGCGACATGTCCGAAGACGAAGCCAACTCCTTCCTCGACGCCGTCCTCGAAGAAGTCGGCGCGGCGGGACTCACTCAGCAGCCCGACATCGATCTCGCCGTCGAGGTCGCGCCTGTCGTCTAGCCCTCAGTTCGGCGGCGCACGGCCGGACTAGACGGTGTTCGTCGAGACCGTCCGGTTCGTGTTCACTGTGCTCGGCGCGCTTGCCGGGTATCAGGTTGCGGCCTACCTGCAGCGCGGCGATCGCCTCGCGTTCCTGGGGCACGGCTACCTGTTCCTCGCCTACTGTCTGTTCGCCCTGCTCGGCGGCCTCATCGCCTTCGTGCTGGGCGGGGTCGTCGGACGGCTGTTCGTGCGGCTTGTCGATCGTATGGAGCGGTTCCTTGCCAAGCGCACGGCCGCCGAGGTAGTCGTCGGCGCGGTCGGGCTGGTCGTCGGGCTCGGCATCGCGGCCCTTTCGAGCCTCGCTGTGATCCACCTTCCGGGCGGGCCCTATCTGCTGGCGCCGCTGTTCCTCATCCTGGGGTATGCCTTCGCCTATCTCGCCGCCCGCAAGGCGATCGAGATCCTGCGTCTCATCGGCCTCAGCGCGTCGAGCGGCGACACCGAGCCCGAGACCAAACGCCCGGTCCACGTCGTCGACACGAGCGTCATCATCGACGGACGTATCGTCGACATCGTCGAGACCCGGTTCCTGCAGGGCGATCTGGTGGTACCCGGCTTCGTGCTGGCCGAACTGCAGCAGGTGGCCGATTCGGCCGACCCCGAGAAGCGTTTGCGCGGCCGCCGCGGCCTCGACCTCGTGCGCAAGCTCATGGCCGTGAACGACGACGTGCAGGTCGTCGACGACGACTTCGCCGACCTGCACGGCGTCGACGACAAGCTCGTGCGTCTCGCCCAGGCGATGCGGGCGGACATCCTCACGACCGACTTCAACCTGGCCAAGGTCGCCCAGATCAAGGGCTTGACCGTGCTCAACATCAACGAGCTGGCCAACGCCGTGAAGACCGCGGTGCTGCCCGGCGAGGAGATCGAGGTGAAGGTCCTGCGCGAGGGGCGTGAGGCCGAGCAGGGTGTAGGGTATCTCGACGACGGGACGATGATCGTGGTCGAAGACGGGCGCGCGATGGTGGGCAGCACGGTCCGCGCGCACGTCACGAGCGTGCTGCAGAACCCCTCAGGGAAGATGATCTTCACGAAGATGGTGAGACCATGACCGACAGCGGGCGCAAAGGCGTGTGGGTGATCGTGGCCGCCGCCGGCGAGAGCCGGCGCATGGAACTGCCCGAGGGCGAGTCCAAGCAGTTCCTGCTGCTCGCCGGCGAGCCCATCATCTGCCATTCGGTGCGCCGGCTCTCGCGGATCGACGAGGTCGCCGGGATCGTCGTCGTGCTTCACCCCTCGCACGTCGTGCGCTTCGCCGGCCTCGACGTCATCGAGCAGACCGACAAGCCGGTGCTGATCGCCGAAGGCGGTCGCCGGCGGGCCGACTCCGTGCGTGCCGGGCTTGCGGCCGTGCCCGCCGACGCCGAGTTCATCGCGGTCCACGACGGGGCACGGCCGCTGTTCGGCCGGCACGCGTTCCTCGAATGCATCGCGGCGGTCGCCGGGCCGGGCGGCGCCGACGGCGCCGTGCCGGCGACCGCCGTCGTCGATACCCTCAAGCAAGCGGGCGACGACGGGCGCGTGCTGCACACGGTCGACCGCAGTGAGCTCTGGGCCGTGCAGACGCCGCAGGTCTTCACGGCGGCGGCCCTGCGGGCCGCCTACGACCGTGCCGACCTCAACGGCGCCACCGACGACGCCGGCGTCCTCGAACGGGCCGGCGCGCAAGTAGTCGTCGTGCCGTCGACGCCGGCCAACGTGAAGATCACGACGCCGGCCGACCTGCCTCTGGCCGGCGCGCTGCTGTCCTGGGAGACCGAGACTGACGTCTAGGGTCGGGATCGGCTTCGACGCGCACCGCTTCGCGACCGGCCGGCGCCTCGTGTTGTGCGGGGTCGAGGTGCCGTACCACCAGGGCCTTGCCGGTCACTCTGACGCCGACGTCGCCGTGCATGCCCTCATCGACGCTCTGCTCGGCGCCGCCGGCGAGCCCGACATCGGCGTCCTCTTCCCCGACACCGATCCTGCCTACAAGGACGTCTCGAGCATCGCGCTGCTCGAACAGGTCACTGCTCGGCTGGCCGACGCCGGCTGGCGGGTCGGCAACGTCGACCTCGTGGTGGTCGCCGAGCGGCCGAAGCTGAGCGGCTACCGTCCGGAAATGGTGGCGCGGCTGGCGGTCGCGCTCGGCGTCGACGCGAGCGCCGTAGGCGTCAAGGCGACGACCACAGAAGGTCTCGGCTTCGAGGGACGCGGCGAGGGTGTCTCGGCCACGGCGGTCTGCTGCATCGAGCAGCGCTAGCCGCTCGGGGCGAGCCCGGGCGGCGTCGCTTGCAGACTAGGCCGTGGGGGGCGCCGGCGGTGTGGTGTCGGTGGGCACGGACGGCTTGTCGATCGCCTTCGGAGCTTCGTCCTCGGCGCCCTTGATCCCGTCTTTGAAGCCGCGGATGCTCTGGCCCACAGACTTGCCCAAGCCGGGCAGGCGAGTGGCGCCGAACAGCAGCACGATGATGGCGAAGATGATGAGCAGTTCGGGAAGCCCGATGTTCGGCATGGCACATCTCTCTGGTCGACACAGGTCCCCGCCGACGGCGGAGGTGCCGCGCGCATGTTGCGCCGGACACCTTCGCCCACTGTACGAGCTATCGACGCGGCAAGCAAGGTGAGGCGGAAGGGCTTGGTCGGTCGGTGCCCCCGCCGCGCGTCATCGCGGTCAGTAGCGGCGCAGCTCGGCGAGGCGCTCGACGATGAGGCCGGCGACGCCGGCGGCATCGTCGAGCGCAAAGCGGTGCGGGTGCTCGAGCGCAGCGTCGGTGACCAGGGCGAGCGACTCGTCGGGCGCGCACAGCGGCGTGGTGTGGCCGGCGCCCGTGCGGAAGATCTCGATGCGGTGTGGCGCCTCGCGCTTGAAGCCCTCGGCGACGACCAGATCGACGCCGGCGAAGTAGCGCCGTGCGAGCTCGGCGAGGCCCAGCGGGCGCTCGAGGCGCGTGATGAAGGCGAGCTTGTCGGGGCCGGCGATGGCGTACGCCTCGGCGCCGGCCTGGGCGTGACGCCACGAGTCCTTGCCGGGCGTGTCGATGTCGAAGCCGTGGACATCGTGCTTCACCGTGCCGACGTGCAGCCCCCGGGCGCGCAACTCGGGCAGGAGCCCCTCGATGAACGTCGTCTTGCCGCTGTCGCTCTTGCCGACCACAGCCACAAGGGCCGGGCTGCCGTCCGCCGTCACGACGGGCATGGCCGCCTCCACCGCGGTCGTCATGTCCCTGGGAGCTTGTCGGGCGCCTCCGGCGACCTGCAGGCGCAGCGCCTCCTCGTAGTCCTCAGGCTTGTTGATGTTGAAGAAGGGCCGCGCAGTGGGGAAGGGGACGGTCAACACGCGCACGTCGGGAAAGAAGGCCACCACGCGCAGCCGGCCGCGCTCCAGCAGGCGGCGCATCGGGGCCAGGCAAGCGGGCCCGTACACTGCGTGGAGCGGCTCGTAGTTGCCGTCGACCACCGGCACGGCGACGTCGACCGCAGCCTCGCCGAAGGCGTCGACGACCTCGCGGATCGCGCCTGGGTCGGTGAGCGCCATGTCGCAGGCCAGGATGAAGACCGGCTCGCGATAGCGGTCCAGCGCCGTGACGATGCCGCCCAGAGGTGAGCCCGGCAGGATGTCGGGAAGCAGCTCGACGCCGACAAGGTCGGTCACGTCGGCGCCGAGCTGCTGGCCGGGTCGCAGCGAGACTCCGACGCGCGGGAACAGCTCGCGCAGGATCGCCAGGTTGCGGGTCAGCAGCGTGTCGCCGCCCAGCCGGAGCGCCGGCTTGGCTGCGCCGAGCCGGCGCCCTTCGCCGCCCGCGAGCAGCACCGCGGTCGTGACGGCTGCTGCGCTCTGTGGAGGCTGGTCGTTCACGCTCCCAAGTCTACCGCAGCGTCGCGCGCCGCTTTCGCCGGCCGGAGGTGCGACGGTAGACTGCGAGATGGGCCGCGGGGACCGCGCCCGATCCTGACCGAACCCGAGCAGCGGAGCGCCACATGAGCGACACGTCCGAACCAGCATCCGGGCACGGCGCCGTGCCGACGGTGGTCGCCGTCTGCGGCAGCCCCCGGGCCGACGGCAACAGCTCCCACCTCGTCGACGTCGCCATCGCCGAGCTCGAGCGCAGCGGTCTGCATTGCGAGAAGGTGATGATCGGCGAGCATCGCATCCAGCCGTGCGAGGGACACGACGATTGCGCCGACCTCGCCGTCTGCCCGCTCGATGACGACGCCTGTGCCCTGCTCGACCGCGTCTACGCCGCGGACGGCCTGCTCTTCGCCACGCCCGTCTACTACGAGGACATGTCCGCCCAGCTCAAGCTGTTCATCGACCGCAACTGCTTCAACAACTACCACGGCACCTGGCTCAGCGCCCGCTCGGTCGGGCTGATCGCCGTCGCCGAGAGCACAGGTCTCGACGAGACCATAGCCGGCCTCGAGCGCTACATCGCGCTGGCCTCGCAGAAGCGCATCAAGCCGCTCTCGACAAGTGGCATGGCCTTACCGGGCTGGCGATGCGGCAGGAAACGCCGAATTGACGGAGTCGGTCGTGCGCATGGCGCGCGAGATGGCGCGCGAGCTGGGCGCCCGAGCCTAGCCCGACGCGGGGGACGGCTGGTCGCCTGCGAGCCTAGCGAGTCCGGCCCGGCCCGGCGTCGCCGCGACAGCCCGTCTCGACCGCTCGGGCTTCGGTGACCACCAGGTCGACGCAGCGGTCGTGGCGCTGACGTGGCACGTCGTCGACGAGCTGCAGATCGAAGGCGACACCGACCCGCAGCGCATCGTCGCGCAGCCGATCCAGGTACGTGTCGTAGTAGCCGCCTCCGTAGCCCATGCGGCCGCCGTGGCGATCGAAGGCCGCGCCCGGCACCAGGACGACGTCGATCAGCGACGGGTCGATCGGCGCGAGCCCCTCACGCGGCTCGGCGATGCCGAAGTGGCCGTCGACGAGATCGCTCGCAAGGTCGGTGACCGGACAGGCCTCCATGTGATGAGGCCCCGTGATGCGCGGCACCGTCACCGCGATGCCGTGCGACAGACACCACACTAGAATCGGCAGCGTGTCGACCTCGCTGCGGAACGTGACGAAGCCGAGCACGACGCGAGCGGCGGTGATCTGGGGCAGCGCGATGAGGCGGGCGAGGAGCGCGCGGCTCTTCGCCGCGCGCTCCTCGCCCGCCAGCGCATCGCGGCGTGCGAGCACACCGTCGCGCAGGGCACGCTTGGCGCCTTCGGCGGCGGGGTCGGCCGGGTGCTGCGTGGTGTCGAAAGCCGGACTCATGGGGAAACGGTCGGGGTGCGGCGGGGCTGCCGCCCCACCGCACCCCGCGCCTCTGTTGGGCTATAGTATAGCGGTCGCCGGAGCCGCTCCCGGGCTCGGCTCAGGCGCAGGTGACACACGGCAACGCCCCGAGTGGGGCCTGTTCGAGGGGGTCGGACCATGGCCATCCGTTCGCGTGAGGAGCTCACGCTGGCCGACCTGTTTGCACGCACGCTCGGCAACCTCGTGGCCCTCACACAGCCCGACGTGCCGCGCTCCGTGCCTTCTCCCGCCCAGATCCTCAATGCCCCCGACTCCGACGTCTGCGTACCGCCGGCGCTGTTCCGTCTGGTGCAGCTCGTGCTGCTGCCAGAGGTGCTCGGCGCCGAGCGCGGGTCCCATCCAGTACATGGCCGCGAAGCGCTTCAGCCGCAGCCTCGAGCTGCGATCGATCCAGGACCTCAAGTCATGGTTTTCGTACATGATGCTCGGCGAGCTCGAGGTCGAGCTCGACGAAGAGAAGGTGCTCGTCAAGCTGTCGAAGTGCATGACCTGCTACCGTCTGCCGGCGACCGGCTCTGCCCTCTGCGACTTCGAGCGCGGGCTTGATCGACGGCGTGCTCGAACGCATCACCGGCGCCGACGTGATCACCAAGGAGACGCTGTGCTGGGGCCTGGGCGACACCGTCTGCCAGTTCGAGGCCTATCATTGCCGACGGGGACGGCTACGTGTACGCCGAGGACGGCTCGCAACGCGAGGTGCAGCGCCGGCTGCTGGCGGGCATCGCCGACCAGTCGGACATCGCCCTCGAGAACCTGCGCCTCGTCGTCGACCGCGACTACGCCGAGACGCGCGACCCGCTGACCGGCATGTACAACTTCCGCCATCTGCGCGAGCACGCCGCGCTCGAGCTGGCGCGGGCGCGGCGTTACGAGCGCCAGGTGGCCTTCGTCATGCTCGACATCGACGGCTTCGCCGCGGTCAACGACTGGCGTGTCGGCGAGGCCGGCGGCGACGCCGTGCTGCGCCAGTGGGCCGACCAGCTGCGCTCGCTGCTGCGCTCGTGCGATCTGACCTGCCGCTACGGCGCCGACGAGTTCCTGCTCGTGCTGCCCGAGACCGGCGACGCCCAGGCCGACCAGGTCCTCGAGCGCCTGCTGGCGGCGCTCAAGGCGAGTGCGCAGCGAAGTCGGCGACCGTACCTTCACGCTCAGCGCCAGCGCCGGAGTGGCCGACCTTCCCCGAGGACGGCGAGCTGGTCGAGGAGCTCGTGGCCAAGGCGACGACGACGATGTACGTCGCCAAGTCGCGGGGCGAGGGCCAGATCGGCTTCTACTCGCCGCCTGACGACGACCTTCGGACGCACGGCGGCTGCAGCCGCCGGTCGCTCGATCGCCGCGAGAGCCGTGGTAGCGTAGCCTGCCGTGCCTGAACGTCTCGAGATCCTCGCCGTCGGCACGCTCGACGCCGACCTGCGGCCGGCGTTCGAGCACTATCGGCGCCTGCATCGCGCGGCCTTGCCCGCCTCGACGTGCGCGAGGTGCGCGAGGTGCCGCTGCGTGGCCGCGCCGCGGACGAGGTGCTGCGCGACGAGGGCAGGCGGCTGCTGGCGGCGCTGCCGCGCGACGGCAGGCGTCGTCGTGGCGCTCGACGTCGCGGGCCGCCGCTACGACAGCGAGCGCCTTCGCGCGAGCGCCTGCAGGACTGGTGCGGGCGCGGCGCCGGTGACGTTCGTGGTCGGCGGTTCGCTGGGCCTGGCGGCCGACGTCGGTCGGCGGGCGCGACGAGCTGCTGTCGCTGTCGCCGCTGACGCTGCCGCACCAGCTCGCCCGGGTGGTGCTGGCCGAGCAGCTGTTCCGGGCGCTGAAGATCGCCCGCCGCGAGACGTACCATCACTAGCTCCCGGCGTGACGGAGGCCGCGAACGGGATCGACGAGACGAGGGCCGAGATGAGCGAGCACGACGAGCACACGACGCGCGACCAGGACGACGAGCTGTACGACTTGTCCGGGCTGGGCCGCTCGCTCGCGCGGACGCCTCGCGACGATCGCGCCCGTCGATCTGTCAGAGGCCGAGATCTCGTTGCCGCCGCGCCCCGAGTTCGGCGACGTGTCGACGCACCGTCGCCCTGCGTCGCCGCCAGAGCGCCCGGCGTGAAGCCGCGCGAGCTCGCCGACGAGCTCGGCCGCGCGCTGGTGCGCCGGCGACGGGGGCGGCGGTCTGCGACCGCTACGAGGTCGCCGGCCCCGGCTTCCTCAACCTGTTCCTCAGCGACGCCTGGTATCGCGGCGCCGTGCGGCGCATGCTGACGCGGGCGCCGACTACGGCCGCGACGTGCTGCCGCGCCGAGCGCCGCCGCAGGTCAACGTCGAGTTCGTGAGCGTCAACCCGACTGGGCCCCTGCACGTCGGCCACGCCCGCTACGCCGTCGATCGGCGACGCGCTCTGCCGGCTGTTCGCCTTCGCCGGCCACGACGTGACGCGCGAGTTCTACGTCAACGACTACGGCACCCAGATGGTCAAGTTCGGCCAGTCGCTGGCGGCGCGCTACGCGCCAGCGTCTCGGCATCGACATGCCGGTGCCCGAGGACGGCTACCAGGGCGACTACCTGCTCGAGATCGCCGATCGAGCTGGTCGCCGAGGTCGGCGACCGCTACCGCGCGGCCGTCGCGGCGGCCGCGCCCGACGCCGACCGCGCGTGCCCGCCGAGGTCGTCGACGAGATCAAGATGTGGGGCCGCGACGCGCATCCTGGCGCGCGTTCCGCGACACGCTCGAGCCGCCTGCGGGTGCCGTTCGACGTGTGGACGAGCGAGGCCACGCTCTACGAGGGCGGCGACGACGCATCGCGGCTTCGCGCGGCGAGGTCGGCAAGGCGCTGCGCGAGCTCGACGACGAAGGCGAGCTCTACGACGCCGACGGCGCCGTCTGGCTGCGCACGACCGACTACGGCGACGACAAGGACCGGGTGCTGATCCGCCAGACGGGTCTGCCTACCTACTTCCTCTCGGACATCGCCTACCATCGCGACAAGATGGACCGCGGCTTCGAGCACCTGATCGACATCTGGGGCGCCGACCACCACGGCTACGTGCCGCGCATGAAGGCCGATGTTCACGGCACTGCCGCCGCACGACCCCGAGCAAGCTCGAACTGATCATCGGGCAGCTCGTGAACCTGCTCGAGAGCGGCGAGTCGCGGCGCATGTCCAAGCGCGCGCGGCGACATCGTCACCATCGACGACCTGATCGAGGCGATCGGGGTCGACGCAGTGCGCTTCTTCATGGTCGGCCGCAGCCACGACTCGACTCTCGACCTCGACCTCGACCTGGCGGTCGAGCAGTCCAACAAGAACCCGGTCTACTACGTGCAGTACGCGCATGCCCGCATCTGCAGCATCCTGCGCAATCGGGCGCGAGGACGACGCGACCGCGGGCCCTGCGCGGACCGCCGCGGCCGGCGGTCCGGTGTTCGGCGACGTCGCGGTCGGGCCCCACGAGCGCGCCCTGGTGCGCGCGCTGGCGCGCTTCCCGCTGGTCGTGCTCGAGGCGGTCGAGCGCCGCGGCCCGCACCGCGTGCACGCCTACCTCGGTGAGCTCGCCGCCGAGTTCCACGTGTTCTACCGTCACTGCCGGGTGCTGACCGACGACCCCGAGGTCGCCGCCTTCCGCAGCGGGTCTGTGTCTGCGCCACGCGGGCGACGCTCGCGCGGGGACTCGGACTGCTCGGCGTGCAGCGCTCCGGAGCGGATGTAGCACAAAGGGCGAGGGCGGCGGGTGGCACATGTGCCACCCGCCGCCCTCGCCCGACGTCGCGCCTCGGGCGGATGGACCGCCCGCTTGGCTCAAGCGGCGAAGTGCTTCTCGGCGTACTTGCGCAGCTCCTCGGCCTGCTCGGGGTTGAGGTCGCGCTTGAGACCGAGCAGGTGCGAGACGCGCGAGGTTCGCCCGGCCACGGAACAGCCGCTGAACGACGCTGTCGAGGATCGTGCTGGCCACCTCGTTGCCGGGGATCGCCGGCGTATAGACGTAGGCGATGGTCGGTGCGGTCCTGGGTCAGCAGGTTCTTCTTGACGAGGTTGTTCATGACGGTCATGACCGTCGTGTAGGCGATCGTGCCGCTGCTCGCGCAGCGTCTCGTACACGTCGCGCACTGTCGCGCGCTGGCGCTCCCAGATGATCGCGAGGATGTCGGCCTCGAGCGAGCCGATCCCTGTGAACGGCGCGCCCTTGGTGCTCTTCAGCCACTTCGGCCTTATGTGATCCATGCGCCCGCCCCCTTTGGTAGCGCTTCTTGGAAACATCGCCAATGGCCCTGCGAAGCAATCGACGTACTAAGGACTGTGGTACCTACCATTGCCACGCCATGTCCGCCATAAACCATCGCGCGCGCGGGCGTCTGCTAGGATGACCGCTTCGGGCAACGAGGGAGGTTTCTGTGATGACGGCCGATGTCGAGTTCCTGCGCGACCTTGTCCTGGCCCCCGGGCCGAGTGGCTTCGAGCAGCCGGTCCAAGAGGTCGTGCGGCGCCGCGTCGCCGGCATCGCCGAACCCGTCACCGACGTTCTGGGCAACGTGACGGCGACGCTCAACGGAGGCGTCGCGCCGGCGATCGTCGTCGCCGGCCACGCCGACCAGATCGGTCTTCAAGTCACCTGGGTGAACGACGCCGGCTACGTGTACTTCGACAAGCTGGGCGGCGTCGATCCGCTTGCTGCTGCCCGGCCGCGCGGTCGTCGTCCACGCCGCAACGCGGTCCCGTCTGGGGCGTTGTCGGCAAGCAGCCGACCCACATGATCCCCGAAGCCGACCGCGGCAAGGCGCAGCAGATCTTCGAGCAGTGGATCGACATCGGCGCGCGCGACCGCGACGACGGCGCTGGCGCGCATCGCCTGCGGCGACCCCATCACCTTCGCCCCGCATTTTCGTCGAACTGTCGCCGGGCATCGTTGCCGGCCGCGCGCTCGACGACCGCTGTGGCGTCTACGTCGCCGTGCGGGCGCTCGAGCTCTATGCCGAGGCGCGCGGCACGACGTCGCTCACGGCGCTGTCCACCGTCCAGGAGGAGACCAGGTACATGGGTGCCTCGGCCAGGCCCGGCGGCAGTCGCCCAGACGTGCATGTAGTCGTCGACGGCGATTTCGCTACGGACCAGCCCGAGGTCGAGCCGCGGCGTGCCGGGGGCACGCTCGTGCTGGGCGGCGGGCCGGCGCTCGGCCCGCGGCGGCTGCAGCAACCCGCGCCTGTTCGCTCTCTTCCAGGAGGTCGCAGCCGCCGAGGGCATCCCCGTACAGGTCAAGGCATATCCGGGTGACACGCAGACCGACACCGAGATGCTGCAGGCATCCGGGGGCGGCGCCGCGGCGATCAACATCGGCCTGCCGATGCGCTACATGCACTCACCCCACGAGGTCGCTCATCTCGACGACCTCGAAGCCAGCGCGCGGCTCATCGCGGCGGTGGCCGGACGCCTGGCCGGCGAGACCGACCCGGCCTTCTTCACGCCGCGGGCCTGAGCCGGCTGTCGTGGCGATGAGTGTGGCGAGGGTGCTGCGATGAAGGTCTTCGTCAGTATCGACCTCGAGGGTGTCACCGGCGTCTGCAGGGAACAGCAGATCGAACCGGGCCGCCTGGCCTGGCAGGAGGCGCGCGCGCTCATGCGAGGCGATCTCGACGCCGTGCTCGACGGCTGCCGCGCCGGCGGCGCGACCGAGATGGTGGTCTGCGACGCACACGATCGCGGCGCCAACCTCGCGGTGGCCGGCCTGCCGATCGACGTGCGCCTGGTGAGCGGCTCGCCCGAGCCGCTGGGCATGATGGCGGGCATCGACGAAAGCTTCGGCGCCGCGCTGTTCGTCGGCTACCATGCGCGCGCCGGCACGCGTGCGGCCGTGCTCGACCACACCTTCACCTACAAGGTCTTTCGCGTGCGCGTCGACGACATGGCCGAGGCCGGCGAGTTCGCCCTGAACGCGGCGCTTGCCGGGCGGTTCGGCGTGCCGGCGGTGTTCGTGTCCGGCGATGCGGCCACTCTGGACGAGGCGCGCGAGACCGTCCCCGGCGTCGAAGGGGCCGTCGTGAAAGAGGCGAAGGCGCGACGGGTGGCTCGGCTGTTCTCCCCGGTCGTCACGAGGCCGCTTCTGGCTGCGGCGGCGGAGCGAGCGGTGCGGGGGGCTGCGCAGCAGCCCCCCGCACCGCTCGACTGGAACGAACGCTCGCTGCGCGTCGTGTTCATGCGCACCGACTTCTGCGACGCGGCGGCGATCTGCCCCGGGGTCGAACGCATCGACGCGCGCAGCATCCGCATCGAGCACGAGGACTACCTCGATACCTACACTGCGTTCGGCGCGGCGTTGCGCCTTGCGGCTACGGTGGGGCCGAGCTGAGCCCAGCCGGCGTCTCTTGAACGTCGCGTGGCTGGTGTGGTGTACTCTATGGCCCGGCGCGGGTGTAGCGTAGCTGGTAACGCGTCAGCTTCCCAAGCTGAAGACCGCCGGTTCGAGCCCGGTCACCCGCTCCAGCCGTCTGCGTTCTCATGACCGTGCCGATCGCACGGTGCCGGACCGCTTGCTACAGCAGTAGCAGGGCCGCGCCGAGCTGCAGGCGCTTGATGACGAGCGCGCCGGCAGTGTTCACGACCACGAACACCGCCCCGATCGGATCGATCCCCCCGTGGCCCGGCACGTTGCTGCGGCCGGTCGTGATGCCGGCCTGCAGCGCGGCGAACTGCTCGGCCACCTGCTGCACGAGGGCGGAGGCGGCATCGCCGCTTCGCTGTGGATCGTGCTGGGGCGCCGAGCCGGACTGTGTCGTTCCCTGGCCGGTGGCGCCGGTCGTGACTACGTGCCCGGCCGAACGCCAGGCATCGAGGTAGGGAGTGGGGTCGACGGCCGCGCCTCCGCCGGGATGGATCTCGAAGTGCAGATGGGGCGGTGTACCCTGGGCGTCGCCCGTCGTGCCCACGTATCCGATCGTCTGCCCGGCCACGACGTGCTGGCCTTCTTGCAGCCCCGTGGCGAAGCGCGAAAGGTGCGCATAGTAGAAGTAGTCGCCACCGGCGTTTGTGAGGTGCAGGTTGTTGCCGCCGATGCCGTAGGTGCTCGTCGTCAGGGTGCCGTCCTGCACCGCGACGACAGGCGAGCCGTAGCTGGCGAAGATATCGGCGCCCTGATGACCCTGTGGCGTGTTGGCGCGTGGCGCGCCGAAGGTGTCGGTGTACGTGTAGGTGCCGACGACGGGGAAGACGGCGCCCGGGAAGCGCGACAGCGCGTCGGACGACGGCGTGGCGGGGGCCGGCATGGGCGAATAGGTGGTGGTCGGATACGTCGCCGTCGGCGTCGGCGAGGTCGATCGCGTCGGTGACGGCGACGGCCGAGGCGACGGCGAATGGGTCCGCGTGCGCGATGGGCTGGGGGTAGGCGTCGGCGTGCCGACGAGCCCGTCGAGGGTGGACTGGTCGGCTCGCACGGAGATCGAGCCGACGACGTAGGTGCCTGCCGGGAAGCCGTTGGTCGGGGTCGTGACCTCGAGGCTCAAGCCCGTGATCTGCGCGCTGGACGAACCACCGCTGGCTTCGGAGGTGACACCGAGGATGGTCAGGGTGCCGATTCCCGGCACGTCGATCGTGCCCTGGGACGGGATGTCCGTGTCGGGCACTCCCTCGATGTGGGTCACCGTGACAGAGCTGCCACTCGTCGAGATCGTCGCGCCGGCGCGAGACGCCGTCGCGACCGCCTGGATCTGGACCGAACCGGCGGTGACGATGCCGCCGAGGAGGTCGACGCCGCCGGCCGTGACCGTCGCCGTCGAGATGAGTGACTGGCCGTTGACGAACGACGAGCCGCCGGCCGACCCGCTGCTGAGCGAGACGCCCGGTAGCGAAGCAGCAGCGGCCGTCGTCGTGTTGTCCGTGGCCGCTCCGCCGACGTCGATCTGGCCCGTGATCTGCCCGGCCGCGGCGGCGACGTAGGCGCTTGCCGCGCTGCCCGAGGAACCTGCCACGGTGGGCGAGAGAACGAGGAGCGCGAGGAGCACGAGAAGCGCGACAGCCGGGACGACCATGCGGCCGGCGCTGCGAACGTGCTGTGAGGTGCTGCTCGGCATGACGTTCCGTGAGTATAGCATCGGGTAGGAGACGCTTCCCGCGGGCCAGAGGGTTCACCGGCGCTTCGTGAGCCTCGCCTTTCCCATCTCGTGCGCTTGCCTTATCGGTAGTCGTTAGGCTAAGCTAACGACATGTCGACGAGCCAGACGACGAAGTCCCAGGACACCGCGCCCGCGGACACGGGCCGCAGCGAGAGCGTCGAGGAGTACCTCGAGGCGCTGTTCAAGGCCGGTCGCGGCGGCGGCGAGGTCAGCGTGCGCCGCCTCGCCGCCGATCTCGGTGTGGCCCGCCCGTCGGTCTCGCAGATGCTCGTCCGGCTCACCGACGCCGGTCTCGTCGCACGCGGCGCCGCCGGTGCGGCCTCGCTCACGCCCCAGGGGCTGCGCGAGGGTGCCCGACTCGTGCGCCGCCACCGCCTCAGCGAGCGGTTCCTCTCTGACTACCTCGATCTGCCTTGGGACGCGGTCCACGACGAGGCCTGCCGCTTCGAGCACGTGCTCAGCGCCGAGGTCGAAGCGCGTCTCGCCGCACAGCTTGGCAATCCCCGCACCTGCCCGCACGGTCACGTGATCCCGGCCGAAGACGGTTCGATCGACGAAGTGCCGGCCCGTCCCCTGGCCGACCTGGCGCCCGGCACCGCCGGCGTCATCACGTGCATCGCCGACGAACGTCCCGACCTGCTGCGCTACCTCGCCTCGCTGGGCCTGCTGCCGGACACGCGGGTGATCGTCGACGGGGCGGCACCCTTCGGCGGACCGCTGCTCGTGCACGTCGGCGAATCGCAGTATGCGCTCGGCCGCGAGGTCGCTGCCGCCATCTTCGTCGCCGGGTAGTCCGCCGTTGCGCGCCGCACCCTCGCCCACCGCCGGCTGCTGCGCGTCACCTGGCGCCCCCGCGGCGAGCCGCGCGCGCCACGGTGCCGAGCGCCCTCTTTCGATCTGTCTCGCCGGCAATCCCAACGTCGGCAAGTCGCGCCTGTTCAACCGCCTCACCGGGGCCACTGCCGAGGTCGCCAACTATGCCGGCATGACGGTCGCTCCCCAGGCCGTCGAGACGAGCTGGCACGGGCGCGAGGTCGAGGTGACGGACCTCCCCGGGGCATACTCGGTCGGGGCGGGCGGCGAGCAGGCCCTGGCCTGGGACCATCTGCTCGCCGCCCGCCCCGACGTCGTCGTGGCCGTCGTCGACGCCGGCAATCTGGCGCGCTCGCTCTACCTGGTCCTGCAGCTGCTCGATCTCGAACTCACCGTCGTCGTGGCCGCCAATCTCGTCGACCTCGCCCGC
This sequence comes from uncultured Actinomycetes bacterium, assembly GCA_963833555.1. Classification (GTDB taxonomy): domain Bacteria; phylum Actinomycetota; class Thermoleophilia; order UBA2241; family UBA2241; genus CAWHYB01. The sequence continues at coordinate 206,232 of CAWHYB010000003.1, forward strand.
AAGCGCATGCCCGGCATCGATCTCGAGGCCTTGCAGGCCGAGCTGGGCGTCCCCGTCGTGCCCACCTCCGCGGCCACGGGCGAAGGCGTGGCCGCTCTCAAGGATGTCGTGCTCGAGGTAGCGGCCCGCGCACCCGCCGAACCGGGCGCGCCCGCCGGCGACACCAGGCGCTATTCACATCACGTCGAGGCGCGGCGCGAGGCGCTTGCCAAGCGCCTCGCGCCGCAGTCTGACGCGCCGCGGCTGTCGCCACGGGCCGCCGCCCTGATCGCCCTCGAGGGCGAGGACGGCCAGCACGACGGCCGCCCCATGGGGCTCTCGCTGCGCATCGCTTCCGAACGTCATGCGGCGGCGCAGGCTCTCGCCTGCGCCGCCGCCCCCGCGCGGCCCGAGCCGGCCGAGGCGAGCCGCCTGTGGCGGCTCGCCACCTCGCCGGCCACCGGCCTGCCGCTCATGGTCGTCGTGCTGGCCGCGGTGCTCGCCACGCTGTTCCTGGTCGGTGACCTGCTCTCGAGCCTGCTCACCAGCGCCTGGGCGGCCACTCTCGGGCCGGCCAGCGCCGCCGGCGTCCACGCCGTCCTCGGCCACACGACGGTCGCCGCGATCGCCCTGTGGGGCATCAACGGCGCCATGCTCGCCACGCTCGCGGTGGGCATCCCCTACGTGCTCACGTTCTCGCTGATCCTCGCCGCCCTCGAAGACTCCGGCTACATGAGCGCCGCGGCCTACTTGTCCGACCGCACCATGCGCCGCCTGGGCCTGCACGGCCAGGCCGTGATCCCTCTGATCGCCGCCGCCGGCTGCAACGTGCCGGCGATCCTCGGCACACGCGTCCTGTCGACCATGCGTGAGCGGATGATCGCCTGCGTGCTGATCACCCTTACCCCCTGCAGCGCCCGCACGGCGGTGATCCTCGGCGCCGTCGCGCTGTATGCCGGGTGGCAGTGGGCCGTGTTCGTCTACATCGTGGTGGGCGCGGTCGGTATCAGCGCGGCGCTGATACTGGACCGGCTGCTGCCCGGCGAGCCGGGTCCCTTCATCATGGAGATGTTCCCCCTGCGGTGGCCGTCGCTGCGGCTCATCGGCGCCAAGGCGTGGCGGCGTTTCGCCGAGTTCACCTGGGTCGCCGCGCCCATCGTCGTCGGTGGCAGTCTCGCCTTGGGAGCTCTCTACGAGACCGGACTCGTCTGGTATCTGACCAAACCACTCGAGCCGGTCGTCGGCTGGTGGCTCGGGCTGCCGGCGGTGGCCGGACTCACCCTCATCTTCGCGGTGCTGCGCAAAGAGCTCGCGCTGCAGCTTCTGGTCGTGTTCGCGGTCGCGGCCTACGGCGCGCAGGCCCATACCCTCAGCCACTTCATGAGCCCCCACCAGCTCGTCGTCTACGGCCTTGTGAACGCCATCTACGTGCCCTGCGTGGCCACCATCGCTGCTCTGGCCCGCGAGCTGGGACGCCCCCGAGCGGCCCTGATCTCGGCCGGCACGGTGGGCGTCGCCCTGGCCGTCGGCGGGGCGGCCGCCCACCTGCTGCCGCTCCTCTAGCTCTCCGCGCGGCCAACGGGTAGCGGGCAGTCGTCAACAGCGGCTTGCTGATACCATGTCCTTTGGGGGCTGTGCCCCTGATCCAGTCCCATTTCGTGAGGTCACATGCCGCGTCCCGAATCGATCCGTAGCGAGGCCGAGAAGCTGCTCCTGGCAGCGGGGGTCGAGCAAGCCCCCGTGCCGCTGCGTGACGTGGTCAGCTTCCTCAACCTGTCGCTGCTCGAGAAGTCCCGCGAGCCGTTCAGCTCTGAGGCGGCGCTCGTTCCCGTCGGCGACGGTCACGTCATCGAGCTGCGCGGCAGAGGTAACGAACGCCGCCTCCGCTTCACCATCGCCCACGAGATCGGCCATTTCGTGCTGCATCGTGGTCGCGTCGGCAACGAGCGCGGCGGCATGGCCAACCAGGCCACGGCCCGCCTCGAGCGCGAGGCCGACCAGTTCGCGGCCGAGCTGCTCATGCCCGAACACCTCGTGCGCCAAGCCGCCCTCGAAGAAGGCGCCGATCCCCATCGTCTCGCCGACCGTTTCGAGGTCAGCGTCCAGGCGATGTCGTTGCGTCTGCGCCGGCTCGGTCTGGCCGAACGCCAGAGCGACCTCCTGCCGCCCTCGCGCGACGTCCTCTAGTCTCGGTCAGCCGGCGGCGGGCAGGTGCGTCCCGCCCTCGATGCGGGGAAGACAGGTCACCACTGAAGGCTCCCGCACCTCCCCGCCCCGGCGCAGTGTCGGTCACGTCGCCGATGTGATGTACTACGGAGCCGCGATACCGGAGGCCTCATGCGCGACGTGAACGTCGGCCACAAGTTCATCGCCGACTACCAGAGCATCATCCTCAAGGACCTATACGACGAGATACGAGGTCCTGGCCGCACCGCTCGAGGGCAAGCGCGTGCTGCACGTCAACGCGACCTCGTTCGGCGGCGGCGTGGCGGAGATCCTCTACACCCTCGTGCCGCTCATGAACGACGTCGGGCTCGAGGCCGAGTGGCAGGTGATGACCGCCGACAGCGAGTTCTTCAACGTCACGAAGAGCTTCCACAACGGTCTGCAGGGCGCGCCGATCGAGCTCACCGCCGAGGTCCGCGCGATCTACGAGGAGACGTCAACCGCCGCAACGCCGCCCAGCTCTCGCGCCACTACGACTTCGTCGTCATCCACGACCCGCAGCCGTGCGCCATGCGCCGATGGCTGGGTGAGGGCGCGGGCGACGGCGATGCCGCGACCCACTGGATCTGGCGTTGTCACATCGACACCTCGACGCCCGACGAGGCGCTGTACGACTACCTGCTCCCCTTCATCCGCCACTACGACCGCGCCATCTACACGATGGCGCACGTACGCGCCCGCGGAATCTCGGCGTCCCGGTCGAGGTGGTGCCGCCGGCGATCGATCCGCTGGCGCCCAAGAACATGACGCTCGTGCCCGACGACGCGACGCTACATCGTGCGCCAGTTCGGCATCGACGTGGAGCGGCCGCTGCTGCTGCAGGTCTCGCGCTTCGACCCGTGGAAGGACCCGCTGGGCGTCGTCGACGCCTACCGCACGGTCAAGGCGAAGCGGCCCGACGTGCAGCTCGCGCTGGTCGGCTCGATGGCATCGGACGACCCCGAGGGCTGGGAGTTATCTCGAGAAGCTGCACGACTACGTCGGCGGCGATCCGGACGTCTTCGTCCTCTCCAACCTCGACAACGTCGGCAGCGTCGAGATCAACGCCTTCCAGTCGCACGCCGCCGTGGTCATGCAGAAGTCGACCCGCGAGGGCTTCGGGCTGACCGTGAGCGAGGGGCTCTGGAAGGCGCGGCCCGTCGTCGGCGGCGCCGTCGGCGGCATCCCGCTGCAGATCGAGGACGGCGTGACGCGGCTTCCTGGTCGACTCGAGCGCCGCCTGCGCGCGAGCGCTGCCTCGAGATCCTCGACAGACCCGAGGGGCGCGCGGGCATGGCGCGTAGCGGGCAAGGAGCACGTGCGCGAGCACTTCCTCACGCCGCGCCTGCTGCGCGACTACCTGCGCATCTTCAACGAGCTGCTGCGGCGTAGGCGTAGCCACGGAGGGCGGCGTGCGCCGGGCGAGGGGCCGGCGCCAGGGCGACGGGCGAGAACGGGACAGGCGACAGGACGGCGGGAGCGTCGCGCGAGCGCCCGACCTGATCGTGGCCGCCAACCGCGGTCCGGTCTCCTTCCACAGCGACCCGTCCGGCGAGCCGGTCGTCACCCGCGGCGCCGGCGGCCTGGTGACCGTGCTCACCGCGATGCTGCGCGCCACCCGGGCGTCTGGGTCGCGGCGGCGCGCGAGCGAGGAAGAGGCAGCGGCTCGCCGCCGCGCGGCGAGCTCGGTCGCGGTCGACGCTCGACGGCGACCCTACCGCGTGCGCTACGTGTCCGCCGACCACGAGACCTACGCCCGCTACTACAACATCGTCGCCAACCCGATGCTGTGGTTCATCCAGCACTACCTCTGGGACCTGGCCCGGCACCCCGACATCCGCGCAGAACGAGCTCGATGCCTGGCACGAGGGCTACCTGCCCGTCAACCGGCTCTTCGCCGAGGCCATCGCTCGACGAGCTCGACGGCGACGGCGGCCGGCCGTACTCGTCATGCTGCACGACTACCACCTCTACACGGTCGCGCCGCTGGTGCGCGCCGGCGCGCCGCAAGGCGTTCCTGCAGCAGTTCGTGCACATCCCCTGGGCGCAGTCCGACTACTGGCGGGTCCTGCCGCGCGAGATCCGCGAGGCAGATCTTCGGCGGCCTGCTCGCCAACGACATCGTCGCCTTCCACACGCAGCACTACGTCGACAACTTCCTGCAGGGCTGCGTCGACGTGCTCGACGCGGACGTCGACTACGCAGGCAAGGCCGGTGCGCGTCGGCGAGCGCACGGTCTGGGTGCGCGCCTACCCGGTGTCGATCGACCCCGACGACGCTCGAGCGCGCGGCGCGCTCGGCGCGCGTGGCGCCGAGGAGCGCGAGCTGCTGCGCACGCCGCCGCGAGTACCTGCTGGTGCGCGTCGACCGTCTCGACCTGTCCAAGAACATCATCCGCGGCTTTCATCGCCTTCGACCGCTTCCTCGAGCTGCATCCCGAGTTCAAGGAGACGCATCACGTTCCTGGCCCTGCTGCAGCCGTCGCGCGAGGACGTCGAGGAGTACGTCGCCTACCGCGACCGCGTGATGCGCACGGTCGCCGAGATCAACACCAGGCACGGCAACACCGACTGGATGCCGATCGACGTGCGCATCCAGGACAACTTCCCGGCCACGCTGGCCGCCTACCGCACTACGACGCGCTCATGGTCAACGCGATCTTCGACGGCATGAACCTGGTGGCCAAGGAGGGCGCGCTCGTCAACGAGCGCGACGGCGTGCTGATCCTCTCCGAGAACACCGGCGCCTTCGAGGAGCTCGGCGCCTTCGCCGTGCCGGTCAACCCGTTCGACATCGAGGAGCAGGCCGCGGCGATCCACACGGCGCTTGACGATGCCGGCGCCGAGAAGCGCGGCGCGCGCCGCGGCCATCCGCGACGTGGTCGAGCGGCAACAGCGTCGAGAAGTGGATCGAGGCCCAGTTCGCCGACATCGACGCGCAAGCGGGCCGCCGACGCGGCCGGGACGGCGGGGGCGGCCGGCGCTGGGCGGGCCTAGCGGAGCAAGCGCCGCGTAGAGCGCCTCGTAGTCGGCCGTCATCGCCGCCACGCTGAAGCGCTCTTCGACCGCACGCCGGCAGACGTGCGGGGTCGATCTCGTCCAGCCGGCCGACGGCCGCGACCATCTCGTCGACGTCGTCGCAGATGAACCCCGTCACGCCGTCGTCGACCACCTCGGGCACCGAGCCGTTGCGCAGCGCGATGACCGGCGTGCCCGACGCCATCGCCTCGATCATGACCAGGCCGAACGGCTCGGGCCAGAGGATGGGGAAGAGGAACCCGGCGGCGCCGGCGAAGAGCTCGCGCTTGCGCTCGTCGGAGACCTCGCCCTCGAAGACGATCTGCTCGCCGTCGACCTCGGGCGCGATGCGCTGCTCGTAAGTAGTCGCGTACCAGTCCTGCACGACGCCGGCCATGATCAGGCGGCGGCCGGTGCGCCGCGCGATCTCGATGGCGAGGTGGAAGCCCTTGTCCTCGCAGACGCGGCCGAAGGCGAGCAGGTAGTCGTCCTTGCTCGGCGCGGAACGGCCAGCCGTCGACGGGCAGCGCGTTGTAGACGGTGCCGGCCCAGTTCATGCCGGGCGGGCCCAGCGAGCGCTGGTAGTCGCTGATCGAGACGAAGGCGACCGACGTCGCGGAACTGCTCGTAGAAGCCGGTAGGCATGCGGCGTCGAAGGCGCAGTGCACGGTGTGCAACGACGGCGGCAGGCCGAGGTAGCGGCTGAAGGCGACGAGCGGAAGCCGGAGTGGTCGTGGACGAGGTCGAAGTCGCCGGCGCCGCGATCTGCGCGAGGGCGTCGACCACGTGGCGCGCGTCGAAGGCGGCTCTGCGCCGGCATGCCATGACGTCGGGCATCTGCGTCGGGAAGAGCGCGCGCAGCTTGGCCGGCGTGTGCGAGTCGCCGGTGGCGAACAGGTGCGACCTCGTGGCCGGCGGCGACGAGGCCGTCGCAGAGGTGCTTGACGACCCACTCGGTGCCGCCGTAGCCGGCGGGCGGCACGGTGATCCACGGGGGGGCGATCTGGGCGATCTTCATGGCGGGGATTCTACCTGAGGCAACGGTCTCGCCGCTCCGCCCGCCAGCGATGCTAGGATGCTGCCTGCCAAAGGAGGCCGTCATGCGACCGCAGCCCGTCACGCCGCGACTCGGCACGTTCTCGATCGCCGCGCGCGACCCGGCCACCGGCATGCTCGGGGTCGCCGTGACGTCGAAGGCGTTCTCGGTCGGCATGCTCTGCCCCTTTGCGGAGGCCGGCCGTCGGGGCGGTGGCGACGCAGTCGCTGGTCAACCCGTCGCTCGGGCCGGCAATCCTCGGGCACCTCGCCGACGGGCTCGGCGCCGAGGCCGCACTCGCCCTCGCCCTGGCGCATGATCCCCACCCCGAGCAGCGCCAGGTCAATGTGGTCGACTCTCTGGGCCGCGGCGTGTCCTTCACCGGCCCGCGCTGTATCCCCTGGTGCGGCGGTCGCAGCGGTCCCGACTACGCGCTGGCCGGCAACATCCTGACCGGCGAGGCCGTGGTCGTCGCCATGGAACGGGCGTTCCGGGAGCTCGCCGGGCGCGAGTTCGCCGAGCGGCTGCTGGGCGTGCTCGACGCCGGCCAGGCCGCCGGCGGTGACGCTCGCGGCAGGCAATCGGCGGCGCTGCTGGTAGTCGACACTACCGCCGTGCCTTACCTGCGGCTGCAGGTCGAGGACCATCCCGAGCCGCTTGCCGAATTGCGTCGCCTCTATGAGCTTGCAGCGGCCGAAGACGAAGAAGGCGGTAGCTACCTCGAGTTCATGGCCAACGTCGCGGCTCACGAGGGCTGGACCGAGACGATCGACGAAGCCGTCCTCGACGCCGAGATCAGCGCCGCGCGCGAGCGGCTCCGGGCGGCCGGGCAGTCGGCGACGGAGGAACGATCATGAACGGCGATCGCTTCGGCAGGGTCGGCAGTCGATGAGCGACCCGGCCGCGACGCTCTTTCTGGACTGCGCGGGCGGCGTCAGCGGGGACATGCTGGCCGCGGCGCTGCTGGCGCTGTCTGGCGATGACGGCGCGGCGCACAGCGACGCCTTCGATGCCGTCGTGGCGCCGGCGCTGGCCGCGGCCGGCATCGACCCCACGGTCGTCCACGTCGCCGCGACCGAGCGCGGCGGTTTCGCCGCGCTGTCATTCACAGTCGACGAGCGGCCCGGCTTTGCGAGCTTCGCCGAACTGACGGCGGCGGTGGGGCGCGCGGCGCTCGACGACGCCGTCCGCGACGGCGTCGTCGCGGTCGCCGCGCGCCTGGCCGCCGCCGAACGCGCCGTCCACGGCCGCGGCGGCGAGCACCTGCACGAGCTCTCGAACCTCGACACCGCCGTCGACTTGATCGCCGTCGTCAGCCTCATCCGTCATCTGGCGCCGGTCCGCGTGATCGCCGCGCCGCCGGCGCTGGGCGCCGGTGTGGTCGAGACGGCGCACGGCGTCCTGCCGGTCCCGGCGCCCGCGGTGCTCGAGCTCTTGCGGGGCCTGCCGACCGCCGGGGACGGCCCGGCCGGCGCGGGTGCCGTGGAGGCCGCGGGCGAGCTGACCACACCGACGGGCGCGGCGTTGCTCGCCGAGCTCGCCGACGGCTTCGGTACTCTGCCGGCCGGGCGGCTCGCCGCCGTCGGGGTGGGCGCCGGCCGGCGCGAGCTCGCCGGCCGACCCAACGTGCTGCGCGCCGTGCTGGTCGGGCCGCTCGACCGCAGCCCCCAGCCGCTTGGCGTCGGGCTGTGGTCCGAAGACGACGTCGAGCTGCTCGAGACGACCATCGACGACCTTTCGGGCGAGCTGCTGGCGGCCGCCGCCGAACGGCTGTTCGCGGCCGGCGCGCTCGACGTGTGGTTCACGCCCGCAGTCATGAAGAAGAGCCGGCCGGGAACGGTGCTGCACGCGCTGACGCGGCCCCAGGACGAGGCCACGGTCGCCGAGGCGATCTTCCGCGAGACCTCGACGTTCGGGGTGCGCGTCGTGCCTGTCCGTCGCATGCTGCTGGACGAGCGCCACGAGACGGTCGAGGTCGGCGGCGAGGCGGTGCGCGTTCGCCTCGGGTTCCTCGGCGGACGGCTCGTCACCGCCTCGCCCGAGTACGAGGATTGCCGGCGCGCGGCGGCCCGCGCCGGGCGCCCGCTCCAGGACGTCTACGATGCGGCGCGGGCCGCCGCCCGGCGCGCGGAGTGACAAGCGCGGGCCGCCGCCGCCCGGTTTGACCCGCCATTTTGGGCCCTTGTAGAATCGCTCACAGGAAGGACGGCGCTCCGGCTCGGGTCGCCGTCCCTCCATCCTGAACGCGTGGAAAGTGGATCTACTGAGGAGGGCGCGTTGAGTTCCGCCAAACCTGTCCGCAAGTCCCCCGTCCCGTCCGACATCGACATCGCCCAGGCCGCGACTATGCAGCCCATCCAGGCGATCGCCGAGAAGGCCGGCATCCTGGACGAGGAGCTCGAGCTCTACGGTCGCTACAAGGCCAAGATCGACTACATGGCGCTGCTCGCGCGGCTCAAGAACGCGCCCGACGGCAAGATCATCAACGTCACGGCGATCACTCCGACGCCGCTCGGCGAGGGCAAGACCGTGACCTCGATCGGCCTGGCCGAGTCGATGAACGCGATCGGTCTGAAGACCATGCTCGCCCTGCGCGAGCCGTCGCTCGGGCCGGTGTTCGGCATCAAGGGCGGCGCGGCCGGCGGCGGCTACTCGCAGCTCATCCCGATGGAGGACCTGAACCTCCACTTCACCGGCGACATCCACGCCGTCGGCACGGCCAACAACCTGCTGGCGGCGATGGTCGATACCCACCTCATGCACGGCAACGAGCTCGAGATCGATCCGCTCACGATCTCATGGCGCCGCGTGCGTCGACCTGAACGACCGCGCCATGCGCGAGATCGTCAACGGGCTGGGCGGCAAGCTCAACGGCATCCCACGCCAGACCGGCTACGACATCACGGTCGCCATCGAGGTCATGGCGATCCTCGGCCTGGCCACCTCGCTCAAGGACCTGCGCGAGCGCCTCGGCCGCATCACCTTCGGCTACAACACCTCCGGCAAGCCGCTCACCGCCGACGACATCGGCGCCGGCGGCGCGATGACCGTCCTGCTCAAGGACGCCATCAAGCCGAACCTCATGCAGACGCTCGAAGGCAACGCCTGCGCTCGTCCACGCCGGCCCCTTCGCCAACATCGCCCAGGGCAACAACTCGATCATCGCCGACAAGGTCGCCATGAAGCTGGCCGACTACGTCGTCACCGAGAGCGGCTTCGCCGCCGACCTCGGCTCCGAGAAGTTCATGGACATCATCTGCCGCTACGGCGGCTTCGCGCCGAGCGCCGTGGTCATCACCTGCACCATGCGCGCCCTCAAGATGCACGGCGGCCTGCCGGTCGATCCCGAGCTGCTCAAGGCCGAGAACAACGCCGCGCTCGAGAAGGGCTGCGAGAACCTCGCCAAGCAGATCGAGAACATGAAGCTCTTCGGCATCCCGGTCGTGGTGACCATCAACCGCTTCGCCTTCGACCGCGACAGCGAGGTCGAGATCGTGCGCAGAGAGGCCGTGGCGGCCGGCGCCGAGGACGCCGTGCCGATCAACGTGCACGCGCTGGGTGGCGACGGCGGCCGCGAGGCGGCCGAGGTCGTCAAGGCTGCGGCCGACCGCGGCGGCGACTTCCACTTCCTCTATCCGCTCGAGGCCTCGATCAAGGAGAAGATCGAGACGATCGCCACCAAGATCTACGGGGCCGACGGCGTCGACTACCTGCCCGAGGCCGAGGCCAAGATCAAGCTCTTCACCGAGCAGGGCCTCGACAAGCTGCCGCTCTGCATGGCCAAGACGCACCTCTCGCTGTCGCACGACCCGGCGCTCAAGGGCCGCCCGCGCGGCTTCCGCGTGCCGATCCGCGACGTCCGCCCGGCGACCGGCGCGGGCTACCTCTACCCGCTGCTCGGCGAGATGCGCACCATGCCCGGCCTGGCCAAGCGGCCGGCGGCTGTCGATGTCGACATCGACGTCGAGACGGGCCGCATCATCGGCCTGTTCTAGAGACACTGGAGGGGGCGGGCGGCTTTCAGCCGCCCGCCCCCGATCCCTCGTTCGGAGGTACGCGGTGAGCGACGGCCATCATCTATCGCGACGCACCCTTGCAGGCCTACCTCGACGACGCCGCCTCGGGCAAGCCCGCGCCGGGCGGCGGCAGCGTCTCGGCGTGTGCCGGCGCGCTCGGCGCCGCGCTCGTCTCGATGGTCTGCAACCTGACCATCGGCAAGGAGAAGTTCGCCGTCGGTCGAGCCGGCGGTCAAGGAGATCGTCGGCGCGCTCCGAGGAGTGCCGCGACCAGGCTCGAACAGCTGCTGCAGGACGACACCATCGCCTACAACGGTGTCATCGAGGGCTACCGTCTGCCCAAGGACACCGAGGAGCAGCAGGCGGCCCGCAGCGCCCACATCCAGGCCGCTCTCAAGGTGGCCGCCAACGTACCGCTCGAGATCGCCCGCGTGGCGCTCGACGTCTGCCGCCTCTCGAAGACGGCGGCCGAGCTCGGCAACCCGGCGGCCATCACCGACGCCGGCCATCGGGGCGATCCTCGGCGAGGCCGCCGCGCAAGGCGGCGCGCTCAACGTCAAGATCAACCTCGGCTCGATCAGGGACGAGGACTACGTCGCGGCCAGCCGCGCCGAGCTCGACACGATCCTCGCCGAGGCTGCCGAGCTGCGCGCCGACGTCGTGACCATCACGCTTCAGAAGACTGTGAACACAGGGAAGAAGCCATGACAGCGCAGATCATCGACGGCAAGGCGATCGCCGAGCAGATGCGCGCCGAGATCGTCGCCGAGGTCGAGAAGCTCGCCACGCAGGGCGTCAAGCCCGGCGTGGCGACCATCCTCGTCGGCGACGACGGCGGCGCGCAGTTCTACCGCGGCCAGATCGAGAAGAACACCGCCACGGTGGGCTTCGACTACTTCAATCACACGCTGCCGGCCGGCACGAGCCGAGGCCGAGGTCCTCGAGCTGATCGCCGCGCTCAACGCCGATCCGGCGGTGCACGGCATCCTGGCGCTCATGCCGATGGCCGGCGGGCATCGACCAGAACGCCGTGTTCAACGCCATCGACGCCGCTCAAGGACCTCGACTGCGTGAACCCGGCCAACATCGGCCACGTGCTGCTCGGCGACTTCCTGTTCGCGCCGGCCACGCCGTCGGCGTGCATGGAGATCCTGGAGCGCGAGGGTGTCGAGCTCGAAGGCCTCGACGTGACGATCGTCAACCACTCGAACATCGTCGGCAAGCCGGCGGCGCTGCTGTGCCTCAACAAGAACGCCTCGGTGCACGTCGTGCACGTGTTCAGCAAGGACGTTCCCGCGGCCTGCCGCGAGGCCGACGTGCTGATCTGCGCCGCGCCGGTGCAGAACCTGATCAAGAAGGACATGGTCAAGCCAGGCGCGATCGTGGTCGACGTGACCACGATCCGTGTCGACGGCAAGCAGGTCGGCAGCCTCGAGTTCGACGCCGTCTGCGAGGTCGCGTCCAAGGTCACTCCCGTGCCCGGCGGCGTCGGCCCCGTGACCAACGTCATCCTGCTCGAGAACGCGCTCAAGGCCTGCAAGGCGCAGACGGCGACCCGGTAGTCGGGGTCGACCGGTGCAGAGAGCCAGCGATCCGAGAGTGGTGCCGTTCGGGAGCGACTGGTGTACTCTCGACGAGTATGAAGCGCGCAGACGCACATTAGTGATGACGGACGCGTGGAGGCACCCGATCATGGAGAGCGCGAGGACCTGCATGGCATCTGAGAAGCGGAGAGCCGGCTGATGCCGCGACGGATGCCGCACAGCGAGGCCGCGGTCACGACCGCGGGACAGCCGGCGATCGACCTCTCGGCACTGCCCGCGCTCATCGGCTGACCGACCGTCGGCCGGCGACCTCATCCCGATCCTGCAGCGGGTGCAGCATCACTACGGCTACCTGCCCGAGCAGGTCGTCGACGAGATCGCTCGCCTGACCGGGATCCCGGCGTCGCGTATCTACGGCGTCATCACGTTCTACGCCCAGTTCTCGACCGTGCCCAGCGGACGCCACAAGGTCTGCGTCTGCCAGGGCACGGCCTGTCACGTGCGCGGCGGCAACGAGGTGCTGCGGGCCGTCGATGAAGGACCTCGCCGTCAGTCCCGGCGAGACGACGCCCGACCTCGATTTCACCCTCGAGACGGTCGCCTGCCTGGGCGCCTGCTCGTTCGCGCCGGTGATGACCGTCGACGGGCAGTACTTCGGCAAGATGAAGGGCTCTCGCGTGACGCCCATCCTCGACGAGTCCAGGAGCGGGGCGCGCGAGGGCTGCAGAGGCGTGACCGTGGCGGCCCTCGCGCGCCCCCGCCTCACGTCGATCGCCGCCCTCGCGGAGTACCGGCGGCAGCTGCTGTCCCGGCCCCGCGCGGCCGACGGTCGTGCACGTCTGCGGCGACACGGGCTGCCGCGCCGGCGGCGGCGCCGCCGTTCACGAGGCGCTCGTGCGCGAGGTGCGCGAGCGCGGCCTCAGCGACGTCGAGGTGCGCAAGACCGGCTGTCGCGGCTTCTGCTCGCGCGGGCCGGTCGTGGTCGTCGAGCCTCTGGCAACGGCGATGGGCCGGAGCGCGTCTTCTACCAGATGGTCGAGCCGGGCGACGCGACAGACATCGTCGCTGCACGCTCTGGCCGGCGAGGTCGTCGAGCGGCTCACCTACGTGAGCGACGACGGCGAGCACGTCGCCCAGCTCGACCAGATCCCGTTCTTCGCCGGGCAGCGCACGGTCGTCATGCGCAACTGCGGCACGATCGATCCGACCGACATCGACGCGTTCATCGAGCGCGACGGCTATGCGTGCGCTGGCCAAGGTCCTCGCGCGAGATGGCCCCTGAGGACGTCGTCGCCGAGGTCGTCGCCAGCGGACTGCGCGGCCGCGGCGGCGGCGGCTTCCCGACCGGCGTCAAGTGGGAGCTCACGGCGCGAGCAGCCGGGCGACGAAGAAGTACGTGATCTGCAACGCCGACGAGGGCGACCCGGGCGCGTTCATGGACCGCGGCGTGCTCGAGGGCGACACGCACGCCGTGCTCGAGGGCATGATCATCGGCGCCTACGCGATGGGCGCCGACGAGGGCTACGTCTACTGCCGGGCCGAGTACCCGGTGGCGATCAAGCATCTGCACATCGCCATCGAGCAGGCCGAGTCGCTCGGCCTGCTCGGCGACGACATCCTCGGCAGCGGCTTCTCCTTCCACCTCAAGATCAAGGAGGGCGCCGGCGCCTTCGTGTGCGGCGAGGAGACGGCGCTGATGGCGAGCATCGAAGGCAGGCGCGGCATGCCGCGCACGCGGCCGCCGTTCCCGGCGGTCTCCGGCCTGTGGGGCAAGCCGACCAACATCAACAACGTCGAGACCTGGGCCAACGTGGCGCCGATCATCCTGAACGGCGCGGCCTGGTTCGCCGCGATGGGGACCGACGGCAGCAAGGGCACGAAGGTCTTCTCGCTGGCCGGCAAGCTCAACAACACCGGGCTCGTCGAAGTGCCGATGGGCGTCACGCTGCGCGAGCTCATCTTCGACGTCGGCGGCGGCATCACGCGCAACCGGCACTTCAAGGCCGTGCAGATGGGCGGTCCGTCGGGCGGCTGCCTGAGCGAGCAGCACCTCGACCTGCCGGTCGACTACGACTCGCTCAACGAGGCGGGCGCGATCATGGGCTCGGGCGGCGTCATCGTCATGGACGAGACCACCTGCATGGTCGACTTCGCCCGGTTCTTCGTCAACTTCACGCAGGCCGAGTCGTGCGGCAAGTGCGTGCCCTGCCGCATCGGCACCAAGCGCATGCTCGAGATCCTCGAGCGCATCACCCGGGGCGAGGGCGAGATGGACGACATCGACCGGCTCGAGCAGCTCGCCCTCACGATCAAGAGGACGAGCCTCTGCGGCCTCGGCCAGACGGCGCCCGAACCCGGTGCTCTCGACGCTCAAGTACTTCCGGCACGAGTACGAGGAGCACATCCTCGAGAAGAAGTGCTCGGCCTGCCAGTGCGAGGCGCTGGTCAAGGCGCCCTGCAGCCACACCTGCCCGGCCGGTGTCGACACGCCGAGCTACGTCGCGCTGGTGGCGGCCGGCCAGTTCGAGGACGCCATGGCGGTGCACATGGAGCGCAACCCGTTCCCGAGCATCTGCGGGCGCGTCTGCAACCATCCCTGCGAGGCGATGTGCAAGCGGGCCGAGATCGACGATCCCGTCTCGGTGACCGCGGTCAAGCGCTTCATGGGCGACACCGTCCAGACGTCGAGGTGCTTACGCCGGTGCCGCGCGTCGCAGCGAAGCGGGTCGCGGTCGTCGGCGCCGGGCCCGGCCGGCCTCTCGTGCGCCTACCAGCTCGCCCTCTCCGGGTTCCCGGTGACGGTGTTCGAAGCGCTGCCGGTGGCGGGCGGCATGCTCCAGGTCGGGCTGCCGGCCTTCCGCATGCCCAAGGACGTCGTCGCTCGCGAGGTCCAGGCGATCGTCGACCTCGGCGTCGAGATCCGCACGAGCCAGCGACTCGGCCGCGACTTCACGGTCGAGTCGCTGCTCGAGGACGGCTACGACGCCGTCTTCCTGGCGATCGGCGCTCATCAGACCGAAGACGCTCGACGTCGAGGACGAGGACGCCCCCGGCGTGCTGCCCGGGCATCGAGTTCCTGCGCGACGTCAACCTGGGCCGCGAGCCTGCCGGTCGGCCGCAAGGTGGCGGTGGTCGGCGGCGGCTCGGTCGCCATGGACGCGGCGCGCAGCCTGCTGCGGCTGCAGGAGATGGCCGGCCTGGAGCGCGACGTGACGCTCGTCTACCGCCGCTCCGCAGGCCGAGATGCCGGCCTTCGAATGGGAGGTCCTCGAGGGCGACGAGGAGGGACTGAAGTTCGAGTACCTCGCCGCCCCCGCGCGTGTGCGTCATCGACGCAGGCGGGCCGCGTGAGCGGCCTCGAGTGCGTGCGCATGGAGCTCGGCGAGCCCGACGAGAGCGGCCGGCGTCGCCCCGTGCCCGTCGCCGGCTCGGAGTTCGTCGTCGAGTGCGACACGTCGATCCCCGCCATCGGCCTCTCGGTCGACCTGTCCTGGCATGACGGCGACGGCGTCGAGCTCGCGCGCTGGGGCACCATCGTCGCCGACCCGCTCGGCTCTGCAGACCGCCAACCCGCAAGGTCTTCGCCGGCGGCGACGCCGTGCGCGGGCCGTCGACGCTGGTCGAGGCGATCGGCGACGGCCAGCGGGCCGCTTTCGCCATCGAGCGCTTCCTGACCGGCCGCTCGCCGCGCAAGAACTCTCGACGAGATGCAGCGGCTGCGGCGGGTGCCCGCGCGGCGCTCGTCGAGACGAGCCCGAGCTCGCCCCGCGTGCACGCCGGCCCAGCGTCGATCCCGGACGAGCGTGTGCGCAGCTTCGTCGAGGTCGTGTGCAGACGATCACCGCCGACCAGGCGCGCTGCGAGGCGGGGCGCTGCCTGCGCTGCGATCTCGAGCACTAGAACGCGCTTCTGCCAGCATGGCCGCGCCTGCTGTATTCTTCGGCCCATGGGCGGGGCTCGCACTTCGGCTGGTCCTCCGGTCTCACGTCGGCCGTATGAGTGTCCGAAACCGACGAGCGTCGCAATCGACGTCGGAATCTGACGGCATCTCCCGCCGAGTTGACATTTTCCGACGGTTGGTATCGAACTACGCCGTGGTTGGACATGACATGAGGGGCATGTGGTGCCATTCAGTCTCGATGCGATCGATCGCCAGATCGTCGCGCTGCTTGCCGAGGACGGGCGCATCTCGTCGGCCGAGATCACCCGGCGCATCGGCCACGTCTCGGAGCGCGCGGTGCGCTACCGCATCGAACGCCTCGTGCGCGCCGGCGTCGTCAAGGTCACGCGCCGTCGTCAATCCGCAGGCCGATCGGCTTCGACGTCATGGGCGACGTGCATCATCGAGGTCGCGCCCGGCATGCTGCAGGACGTCGCCGAGCAGCTCTGTCAGTTCGAGAACGTCAGCTACGTCGCCGGCTCGGTCGGCGACGGCGACCTGAGCATCCAGGTCTACGCTCGCGACACCGAGGAGCTGCTGCGCTTCGTCGACGAGGTGATCGGCAAGGTCCCGGGGGTCACGCGGACCCGGACCGTCATGGTCCCCTGGAAGCTCAAGGACGTCTACAATGGCGCATTCCCGAGACGCGTCGCGGGAGAAGGGGAGTGGGGCGGCTCTAGCTAGCCGAGGTAGGTGATGGTTCTGGACGGCCGTTCGCATCCCGCCTGCATCGCGGCGCGGTCGTTGAAGCGACAGCAAGGGGGCGATAGTGGCTGAAGAACTAGCCTTTGCACGCAAGGCAAGCGGTCTCGTCCGCGGCCTGTCGATGATGGACGCGTTCGCCGTCGGCTTCATGAACCAGGGGCTCACGCCGAGCATCTGGGTGACGATCAGCCTCGGTCTCGGCGTCTTCCTCGGCGGCAACCTGATCATCGCCGCCATCATCTCGGCGGTCCTCGCCGGCATCGGCTTCCCGCTCGTCTGGGGCATCCTCGGCGGCACCATGCCGCGGTCGGGCGGCGAGTACGTCTACAACTCGCGCATCATCCACCCGATCTTCGGCATCGCCCAGAGCTTCGGCGACGCCGCCATCTGGCTGATGTGGATCTACGTGCTGGCGCCGCTGGCCGTCGATCCCGGGCCTGACGATCACGTTCAACTACCTCGGCTGGACAGGGCGGCCGAACTGGCTGGTCAGACCGCCACGTGGCACACGCTTCATCATCGCCACGATCTTCAACATCGTCGGCTTCCTGTTCGTGGTGTTCGGCATCAAGATCTTCGCCCGGGCGCAGAAGATCGTCATGTTCTTCGGCATCGGCGGCTGCGCGATCATCGGCCTCGTGCTCACGTTCACCTCGCGCGCGAACTTCATCGACAAGTGGAACGCCGCCGCGGCCGCCAACGCACCACCGACCTACATCACAGGTCGTCATTGCAGCAGGTCGGCGGCGACAGCCGCCGGCGCAGGCCATGCCGACGCACTGGAACTGGGGCGCCACGTTCGGCGTCATGGTCGCCATGTCGTGGCTGTTCGCCTACGCCTACTCGATCTCGTTCATCGCCGGCGAGGTCAAGCGGCCCGACAAGACCATCATCTGGGCCAACGTGTTCGCGATCCTGGTGCCGTTCGTCTTCATGCTCTGGTTCGCCATCGTGCTGTACCAGACGGTCGGCTTCCAGTTCCTGAACGCGTCGGCGTGGAACGACAACAACGGCCCGATCGTCGCCGGCATCGCGAACATGCCGTTCGGCACGAACTTCATCGACCTGGCGGTGTACATCGATCGGCACCTCGGCGTGGTACACGAAGCTCGCTCGCGGCCATGATGGGCTTCTCGTACGTGGCCTTCACCCTCTGGTGGCTGGCGCTCTCGTACCTGGCCTTCCCGCGCATCCTGTTCGCGTGGGGCATGGACCGCATGGGCCCGAAGTGGTTCACCGACATCAACCCGCGGTATGCGTCGCCGGTCAAGAACCACATCCTCTGCTTCGGTCTCGGCGAGGGTCTGCTCGTCGCTCTACTACGCTGGCGTTACAGAACCAGATGCAGAACATCATCGTGACCGGGCATGCAGATCACCTCGGTGTTCATCCCGACGGCGATCGCCGCCCTGCTGTTCCCCTACTCGAAGACGCGCCAAGGGCGTCTGGGATTCGTCGCCGTACAAGAAGTGGAACTTCCTCGGGTCTGCCGGTGGTCGTCTGGGGCGCGGTCGTCGACCTCGATCTACCTCGGCATCCTGCTGTACTACTTCATCGTCCACAACGCGGCGACCGCGACGTTCACGACGCCGTCGCATCATCCTGTTCGTCGGTGTCTGGGTCCTCGGCGTCGTCTGGTACTACTTCTGGAAGCGCGCAGCAAGTCGGTGGGCGTCGACGTGCCGCGTCACCTACGGCGAGCTGCCGCCTGAGTGACCGCGACGCTGCACGCGTGGGGGGCGGGAGCTCGGCGCTCCCGCCCCCCACGTCTTCGACGGGAGGTGATAGCATGATCAAGCTGTTCTACGTGACCGACATCCACGGCTCGAACGTCTGTTACCGCAAGTTCCTCAACGCGCTGCCGATCTACGGCGTCGACGTGGCCATCCTCAACGGCGACCTCCTCGGCAAGGTGCTCATCCCGCTGGTCGAGAAGCCGGGCGGCGGCTGGGAGTGCCATCTCATGGGCAAGTACACCGAGATCGAGCACGCGAGGAGGAGCTCGCCGACGTCAAGAAGATCGTCGAGAACGCCGGCTACTACTGGGTGCACCAGACGCGCGACGAGTTCGACGCCACCAAGGCCGACCCGAAGGCGATCGACAAGCTCTTCAAGCACGCCGCCTACTGCGCATCCAGGAGTGGCTCGACCTCGCCGACGAGCGTCTCGACGGCAAGAACCACCAGATGTACATCTGCCCCGGCAACGACGACTGGTGGGAGATCGACGACATGATCTCCTGCATGAAGCTCATCAAGCCCTGCGACAACCTGGTCGTCGACATCGACGGTCACGAGATGGTCTCCTGCTCGCGCAGCAACCCGACGCCGTGGGACACGCCGCGTGAGGAGTCCGAGGAGGAGCTCGCCGCCCATCTCGAGGAGCTCTGTCCAGCGCGTCAACAACTACGAGAAGGCGATCTTCAACTTCCACGTGCCGCCGCACGGCTACTCGCTCGACCTCTGCCCCAAGCTCGACGACGACCTCAAGATGGCGGCCGAAGAGAAGATCCACGCCGGCAGCATCGGCGCCAAGCAGGTGATCGAGAAGTACCAGCCGCTGCTCGGCCTGCACGGCCACATCCACGAGTCGCGCGGCGCCCAGAAGGCCGGCCGCACGCTGATGATCAACCCCGGCAGCGAGTACTCCGAGGGCATCCTCAAGGGCGTCATCGTCATGCTCGACAAGAAGAAGGTCAAGGACTACGTCTTCACGTCGGGTTGATCCCCGCGTGAGCGGCCGAGCCGCCGAGCAGACGGTCGTCGCACCGAAAGGAGGCGATAGCGGCGATGAGCACGCAAGCCGTTCATCCTGCCCAAGGACATCCCGCTCGAGCAGTACCCGAAGCCCGAGGTCTTCCTGGCCGAGGGCAAGCGGATCGTCGACGCGGCCCAGCAGCGCCGGCATCATCATGCGCGTCATGGGGCCGCTCGCGCTGCACTACTACTTCCCGGAGCAGATCGAGCTGTACGCGAGGCTCGAGCGCCTCGGCGATCGCTACTTCACCGACATCGACTACGCCGCCTACGGCAAGACCAGCGGCAAGATGCTCGACTTCATGGAGACGCATCGGGCTACGAGTGCGACCTGCAGACGATGATGGTCGTCGGGCAAGACGCGCCACATCTACTACGGCGGCCCGGTGCCGATGATCGACGTGTTCTTCGACAAGCTCGACTACTGCCACGAGGTCAACTACGAGGACCGTCTCGAGCTCGACGCCTACAGCGTGTCGCTGGCCGACATCATGCTGCAGAAGCTGCAGATCTGGGAGATCAACGACAAGGACCTCAAGGACATCGAGTACCTGTTGACGACCGCCGAGATCGGCGACGACGACGAGAAGAAGATCAACCAGACGCTACATCGCCAAGCGCTTCGCCGACGACTGGGGCTTCTGGTACACGGCCACGACCAACTTCGGCCGGGTCAAGGAGCACGTCGACAAGGTGGCGGCCTTCACCGACGAGCAGCGGCAGCACGTCAAGGACCGCTGCGACCAGTTCCTGGCGCGCATCGAGGCCGAGCCCAAGACCAAGGGCTGGAACAAGCGCGCCAAGAAGGGCACCAGCAAGATCTGGTACAACACCGGCTTCTCCGACTGGTGAGTCAGATGCCGCGCGCGCGGTCGGTCGACGGCGGCCGCGTAACGAGAGCGGCGGGGGCGGCGAGGCCGGAAGGCCTCGCCGCCCCTCGCCGTGTTGTGGCGTCGCCGTGCAGAGCGCCGGCGTCATGAGTCAGCGCGGCGAGCTCGCCGTGCGTCTGCAGTGTCGCGGACGCTCGGCGCAGCACCGCGCCCAGGCGCTCGACCACCGCGTCGAGCTGCTCGTAGCGTGATGACGGCCGGCGGCTCGAGGCGCAGCGTCTTGGCGTTGTTGAGCGTGCCGCCGACCAGCACGCCGCGGCCGAACAGGCCGGACGAGACGGCGTAGCCGATCTCGGCGGTCTTGAACTCCATGCCGATCAGCAGGCCGAGACCGCGCACCTCGTCGAACAGATCGGGGTACTCGTCGGCGAGCTCCTGCACCTTGCCCTTGAGGTAGGCGCCCTTCTCGGCGGCCTGGCGCGGGATGTCTTCTTCGAGCGTGGCGTGCAGGGCGCCGATCGCCGCGGCGGTCGCCAGGGGGTTGCCGCCGAACGTCGTCGTGTGCAGGTACGGGTTCTCGAACATCGCCTGGAAGACGCGCTCGGTGACGACGATGTTGCCGCAGGGGATGACGGCGCCGCCGAAGGCCTTGCCCATCGTCATGATGTCCGGGGCGACGCCCCAGTTGTCGACGCCCCACAGCTTGCCGGTGCGGCCCATGCCGGTCTGCACCTCGTCGGCGATCAAGACGACGTCCCACTTGTCGCAGATCTCGCGCACCTTGGGCAGGTAGTCGTCGGGCGGCACGATGGCGCCGGCCTCGCCCTGCACGGGCTCGACGATGAAGGCGGCGATGTCGAAGCCGATCATGTCGCAGATCTCGAGCTCGCGGTCGAGGGCGTCGGCGTCGCCGTAGGGCACGAACCGCGTGCCCGGCATGAGCGGCTGGAAGGGCACGCGGAACTCGCGCTTGCCGCTCACGCTGAGGCTGCCCATCGACTTGCCGTGGAAGGCGCGGGTGGTGGAGATGACGCCCAGCATGTGGTCGGGCTTCTTCTCGTAGGCGTAGACCTTGGCGAACTTGAGCGCGCCCTCGGTGGCCTCGGTACCGGAGTTCACGAGGAACGAGTACTGCAGGTCGCCCGGCGTGACCATGGCGACGAGCTCGCAGAGGTAGCCGCGCATCGGGTCGAGCAGCTCCTGCGAGTGCAGGGCCTGGTGCTGGAGCTGGCCGAGCACGGCCTTCATCACCGTCGGGTGACGGTGGCCGAGCATGTAGATGCCGAAGCCGCCGAGACAGTCGATGAACTCGCGTGCCGTGGATGTCGTTGAAGGTGGCGCCGCCGTCGCTCCACTCGACCGCCGTGTAGTCGGTCGACACCGACTTGCGGTAGTCGAGGATGCCGGGGTTGACGTAGCGGGTGAAGTTCTCGACGCAGTCGGCGATCACGTCTTCCTGCTCGTCTGGCGTCAGTTCGCTCTTCTGCATGAGCTCGAGCGCCTTGCGCCGACTCGATCCAGCGACCTGCTCGCGACGGCGGTCGTCCATCGGTCTCATCCTCCGCACCGTGGGTTGACCAGTGCCGGCCTGCGCACAGCGGCTCGAAAGCGATGGGTACGAACACCTCGCCCGGGGGCGACGGCGGGATGGGGTCTCGCGTTAGCGGCCTGCATGCTCGACCCCGCCGCGATCGTAGGGAAAGGCCTCCCATCGAGCACTGTACTGCACCAGCACCGTCGTGCCAACAGTGGCTCCATCCGGCCATTGTCCCCGCACACGGCCTACTACGTATTTACAGTGCAGGTCTCTGGTGTGTACCGTTTGCCGCGTTTGGAATGTGCCGCCGAGCAGCGGCGGCTCCGGGGGGTGCCGCGTGGCATTACCGCGGCATGCAGCAGGAGGGGACACGTTGGCCCGAGGAACAGTCAAGTGGTTCAGCAATGAGAAGGGGTATGGCTTCATCGAGAGGGAAGAGGGTGAAGATCTCTTCGTGCACTTCTCCGAGATCCAGAGTCGACGGCTACAAGACCCTGAACCAGGGTCAGGCAGTCGAGTTCGAGATCGCCCAGAGCGACAAGGGCCTGCAGGCCTCCAAGGTGGTACCGGTCGGGTAGCTCCACTCCGAAGACCAGCTGGTCACGCGGCCCCGCCGGCGTTCCCGCCGGCGGGGCCGCTCCCTTTTGTGGGGTCGCCCCGGATGTGTCTGTCGCCTCGCCGGCGACCCGAAAACCGCATCCGTCTGGGCTCGTCCGTCCTGTGGTACGATTGCAGGCCCGCTCGAGCGGGGTGCGTGAGGAGGACTCGCAGATGATCGATCAGGACGATGTCCGTCACGTCGCGCGTCTGGCGCGGCTCTACCTCGACCCCGACGAGGCGGCCCGCATGACCGCCGAGCTGGCCAAGATCCTCGACGCACATCGACAAGATCGCCGAGCTCGACCTCGGTGACGTCGGCGCCGACCGCGCACGTGCTCGCCGTCACCGACGTGACGCGCCCCGACAAGGTCGCGGCCGAGCTGTCGCTCGACGAGGCGCTGCGCAACGCGCCGGTCGTCGGCGACGAGTGCTTCAGGGTCCCCAGGATGCAGTCGTGACCGCGCCTCGACACCCTCGCCTCACCGCCCGCGAGGCCCGTCGCCTGCTCGTCGAAGGCGAGATCGCCGCGTCCGAGCTGACCAAGGCCTACCTCGATCAGATCGAGCGGGTCGAACCCAGGGTGCATGCCTTCATCCAGGTCACGGCCGACAACGCCGCCAAGTACGCGACCGAGATCGATCGCGAGATGGGCGCCGCGCGCGGCGCCCTCGCCGGTCTGCCGACGGCCATCAAGGACAACATGGTGACCGAGGGCGTGACGACCACCTGCGGCTCGAAGATCCTCGGCGGCTACCAGCCCGTCTACACCGCGACGGCGGTGCGGCGGCTGTGGGGAGATCACATCGTCATGCTCGGCAAGACCAACATGGACGAGTTCGCGATGGGCTCGTCGACCGAGAACTCGGCGTTCGGGCCGACGCACAATCCCTGGGACCTGAGCACGGTGCCGGGCGGCTCGAGCGGCGGCTCCGCCGCCGCGGTCGCCGCCGGCGAAGCCCTCTGGGCGCTCGGCTCCGACACCGGCGGCTCGATCCGCCAGCCGGCCGCGCTCTGCGGCGTCGTCGGCCTGAAGCCCACCTACGGCGGCCGTCTCGCGCTACGGCCTGATCGCGTTCGCCAGCTCGCTCGACCAGATCGGCCCGTTCACGCGCACCGTCGGCGACTGCGCCCTGCTGCTGCGCCACATCGTCGGGCCACGACCCGTGCGACTCGACCTCGCGTCGCGCTGCCGTGCCGAGATCGCGCTGCCGACGGCCGAGCGCGCTCGAGGGCCTGCGCTTCGGGATCCCCAACGAGTACTTCGGCGGCGGCATCGAACCGGGCGTGCGCGGCGCGCTTCGACGAGACGGTGGCCCTGATCGAGAGGCTCGGCGGCGCGCTGCGTCGAGGTCAGCCTGCCGCACACCGAGTACGCCCTGCCCGCCTACTACATCATCGCGCCGGCCGAGGCCAGCGCCAACCTGGCGCGCTTCGACGGCGTGCGCTACGGCTATCGCGTCGGCGCACGCCGGCGACCTCATCGAGATGTACGAACGCACGCGCGGCGAGGGCTTCGGCGCCGAGGTCAAGCGGCGCATCATGATCGGCACCTACGCCCTCTCGTCGGGCTACTACGACGCCTACTACCTCCAGGCGCAGAAGGTCCGCACGCTGGTGCGCGCGCGACTTCGACCACGGCCTTCGGCGAGGTCGACGTGCTGGTCTCGCCGACCTCGCCGACGGTCGCCTTCGGCCATCGGCGCGCGCACCGCCGACCCGCTGGCGATGTACCTGAGCGACATCTGCACCATCCCGGTCAACCTCGCCGGCCTGCCGGCGATCTCGATCCCCTGCGGCCTCGTCCGAGGGCCTGCCGGTCGGCTTCCAGATCATGGGGCCGGCCTTCTCCGAGAACCTGCTGCTCGACGCCGCGCACGCGCTCGAGGGGGCGATCGGCTTTGTCGAA
>CAWHYB010000004.1:0-250409 GCA_963833555.1 uncultured Actinomycetes bacterium
CGCCAGTCCTCGTCCTTGGGCCGCCCCGCGCTGGCGCGTTGAGTCTGGTTCGAACTCCGCCGCCCGGGCCGCTTTGGCGCATTTGCGCTGTTCAAACGCTCACTGGGGTTGATTCTCCCTTCACAAGGTCTAGCATGGCTCGCGGACCTCGCACCGTCCGGGGGGAGCGAACGGGGGCCGACGTGTGGGTGTCGCGCGGGAAGGGCGTGGCACGTCTTGGCCGGTACGTCCGGCCTGCGCAAGGAGGAGCCAATGGGGAACACGCGCGCGCTGCGGCGACGATCGCTACCGCGAGGACTTCGAGCTGTCATCGTACTGGCCGTTGTCGTCGCCGGTCTGATCGCTGCCGCGCCGGCGTCTGCCGCAGTCCATCCCTATACCGGTTCGGACGTCACGCGTTGCTGGTCGTGCCACTCGGGTCAGTTCACCGACTGGAAGGCCAGCACGATCTACACGCTGCCTGCCTACGGCGAGCTCAAGGGCCACAACGTCACTATGACGCAGACCCTCACCGACGCGGGTCACAACACCGACGAGCTGCTCACGAACGATTGCATCAGTTGTCATTCGCCCTTCTCGGCGAGGCACATGGACGGCGCCACGGCCACCAACATCAGCGAGCTCGTCACGCCGGTCGACCAGACGGGTGACCCGGCCGGCGTCTGGAGTCTGACGACGCCGTACGCGACGGCCGTCGCGGCCTCGAGCCCGGTTGGCTTCTGGCTCCCGGCAGCCACGCCGTCTCCCGCGGCGACCCAAGCGGCGTGGGAGGGCATCTCCTGCCGCGAGTGTCACGACGTGACCAACCTCAACCCCACGACGGGGAAGCCGACACTCTCGTACTTCGACCCGGCGACCTACACCTATTCGGCTGTGCCGACCATCACGCCGAGTCCGAGCGGCAGTCCCTATCCCGACGTCGTCTGGCTGTGCGACAAGTGCCATCAGCCCAACGGCGACGACTCGCGCAACGCGCTCACGCCGTCGGTCCACGCCGGCCTGTCGTGCATCGACTGTCACGGCGCCGATCCGAGCGGCGCGGCCGGCTTCAATCACAACCTCGACGCCGGTCAGAAGGGCGATGCCATCGCGGCGACATCGTGCGCGAAGTGCCACAGCGGCGCAAACGCGGTGAACCCGGGCCATCCCGACGTCACCACGCTCAACACCAGCCTGACCGATCACGCCAAGTTCGCCGCCGATCCGGCGAGCGACCTGCAGTTCAACGCGAACAAGTGGCAGAACATCCACTACATCACCTGCGACACCTGCCATCGGCCGACGCTGAGCGCCAAGACCTACACGATCGCATACGGCGGCTCGGCGACGATCAAGGGTCACCGCGTAGGCCACGCACTCCCCGCGGCGGCCGACACGGGCGCCGTCACGGCCTACACTGCGGCAAGGGGCACGACCGACTTCAACGCCGTGTCCCCGTCGTCGGTGTCGGGTGGACCGGGCACGGCATTCACCATGTCGGTCAAGCCGCTGGCCAACGCCAACACCACGGTCTTCCTGACCCAGGCGATCCCGCTCGTGATCGACCCGAACACGCTCGTGCAGAGCTCGACGTTCCCCGGCCTCGGCCGCGGCGTCCAGACGACCGTGTTCGTCAAGGTCAAGGCGACGCTCAAGACCAGTGCCGCGCGTGTGAGGCACGGGAAGTCGATCACGCTGACCGCGACCATCTTGCCGGACAAGACCGGCAAGAAGGTCACCTTCCAGAAGTCCACCAACGGCAGGACATGGACGAACCTTAAGACCAAGGTCCTGGCCGCCGGCTCGACGGTCAAGCTGGCCTGGAGAGCGCCCACCAAGAAGGGCAAGTACTTCTTCCGGGTCAAGTACGCCGGCGACTCCGCCAACGCTGCCAACACCAGCGCGAAGAAGACGGTCACGGTCTTCTGATAGACCGCTGAGATGACCGGCTGAGGTGCGGCGGGGGCGGGGTGACGATCCAGACGATCGTCACCCCGCCCGCCGCCGGGCCGCCGTTGGCGCGCTCGACATGGTCGACGAGCCATTCGAGGCCGTCGGGATCGGTGAGGCAGGTGGGCTCGTCGGCGAGGCCCAGGATCAGCCGGTCCTCGCCGAACCGCTCGCGCTGGAGTGCCGCCGCGGCCGGGTCGGACGGGAGGGTCGCTGCCGCCGGTCCTCCGGCGACTGTGGCGTCGGCAGGCGTTGCCATCGGCTTGCGTCACAGTACCCCGCGCGTGGAGCGCTATGCAACGCGGAGGGCGGGGTGAGGCCTCACCCCGCCCTCCGCGTTGCATCAGACCGGCTAGTCGCCTGCTGAGTCCATGTGGGAGTCACCGGACCCGCTTGTCATGTGGTCGCCAGATGTCGTCGTGTCGCTCGAGGTGTGATCGCCTGACAGCGTTCCGCTTGTGCCTGCGTGCGTGTCTGAGCCGCCGCTGTCATGCGAGGTCGTGCCGGCCGAGTGGTCACCTTCATGACCGCCAGACGTGTCGTCTGCATCTTGCGCTGCCCAGGTCGTGCTGCTGGCCCAGACGCCATGGTGGTCGCTGCAGCGGTAGCTGTAGCCGTCATGGGCGGCACCATGACCAGCCCAGCGCGTCCAGCCGTGACAGTCTCCGCTACCCGACCGGGCACTGATGGTCGTACGTGCCGGCGTTCCCACCGTGCTGACGGGGACTGTCGCGGCCGGTGGGGACGAAGGATGGTGAGAGTTCGAGCGCGCCGCCTCGTATCTGTCGACGGCGATGCCGCCCCCCACGATGACCGTGACCGCCGCCGCGCCGATGATCACTTTGGCCGTCAGACTTGCCCCGAGCTTCGACACCAGGCCTGCCCCGAGGTGGCTGCCGGCGTGTCCCGCCACATGTGCGACGGCGGACCCGGTGACGGCGCCCGAGCCCGATCCCGCGACGGCGGCGGCCGACGCGCCCGCAGCCACTGCGGCGTTGCTCACGAGCGCCGGCATGGCGTGGAGCGCCGCCGGCACAGCGAGCGGGGCGAGCACGGCGGCGAGACTCGCCGGCGCCGGCGCGCCGTCGCCGGCGAGGCCCGCAAATGCGCGCCTGAACGAGGCGCGGGCGCGGTGCACGAGCACGTCGGCGTTGGCGCGCGACACGTCCATGACGGCGGCGATCTCGTCGGACGGCAGTCCCTGGAGGTCTTTCAGCACCAGCGCTGTGCGATAGCGGTCGTTGAGCTCCGCGAGCGACTCCTCGACCAGGCCGACGGTCTGCGCCCGCTCGAACTCGTCGATGGGCGCCGCGACACGGTCGAGCACGGCGGGGTCGCCGGGGTCGCGGTGACGGCGCGAGCGCAGGTGGTTGAGGCAGGCGTTGGTGGCCACGCGGTACAGCCACGGCCGCAGGCGCAGCTCACCCTGCATCTCCGGCAGGCGGCGGAACGCCGTGACGAACACATCCTGGGCCAAGTCCTGGGCCTCCTCACGGTCGCAAACGATGCGGGCGCAGAGGTTGTAGATGCCGGCGTGATAGCTGCCGTAGACGGCTTCGAAGGCTCCCTGGTCACCGGCGCGCAGCGAGGCGACCAGATCGTCGTCGACGGCGTTCGCGGCGTCTCTGTCGCTGGCGGGGATCATGATCTGCCTGTCTACCTCATCGATTCAGGAGGAAGTGACCCTGCGGCCAGTGTAAGTGGGTGGGCGGCGGGTGTCGACATGTCGACACCCGCCGCCCACCCACCCGTCGCCGCGGACGGGCCCGGCCTCAGTCGCAGGCGCCGTGGCCGTCGCCGCAGCCGCTGTGGGTACCGTTCGACGTGCCGCCGCTACCGTGGGGGCAGTGGTAGCCGCCGGTGCCGGTGCCGCTCGTTCCGGACGAACGGGAGTGGGCTGCGGTGTACCCGCTCGTCACCTGGGTCGGGGCGTGCCAGACGGCATTCTGGACTCTCGCTTGCGCCTGATGACGGGCTGTCGTCCGGTCGCGGTGGGCCGTGCGGGCACTCTGGGAGTGCCGGCCGCCGAGCATCCCGGCCAGCCGGCTGAGCTGCTTGGCGGTCAGCGTCACCGTGTACCTGACCTGCGCCTTCTGCGCTTGCCTTGCCGCCGGAGCGGCGCCGCTCGGGTCGGGCTGCGCCAGCGCGTGTACGCCGGCCGTTGCCACACCTGTGCCCAACGACGCGACTACCGCCGTCAGCACGATGGTCTTGATCACGTTCACGAGAACCTCCACTCGGTCGCTTGCCTTCTGACCTACAAACACGCGGAGGTCCCGGTTCTTACACCCCGGCGTTGGCTGCGCCTATAGTGGTGGTAGAGATTCTCAGGCATGGACGGATAGGAGCGCGATGAGCGCCAGCCGATGTGAGGTGACGAATCGATGATGCACGACTGGAACTCACCCTGGCATGGCGGCGCGCCGTGGGAGGCCTGGATCATGTTCCTGCTGATGCTGGTGGTCGTGGCGGCAGTGATCGTTGCCGTCGTCTATCTCGTGCGGGGGCTGTCGGCGCCGGGTAGGGCGGCGGAAGCCGCCGCCCGCGCAAGCAGCTTTGGCGGTCAGACCCCGGCGCCACCGGACTCGCCGCGGGAGATCCTCAAGCGGCGCTACGCCGCCGGCGAGATCGATCGCGAGGACTACCTGCAGAGACTGAAGGACCTCGAATAGGCACAGGCGGCCGCAGGAGGGGGGACGTGGGCCGAAGCAGAGACCTGACGATCGCGGGCGTCGCCCTCGCCGTCGCGCTGCTCGCGGCGGTCGCGATCGTCGTTCTGGGGACGACACATCGCACCGGCGCCGCATCATCGGCGTCCGCCGGCGAGGTCATCTACCGCACCGGCACCTTCGACGGGCGGCCGGTCCCACGGACGGGCGGCCTCGGTGGCGGGATGATGAGCGGCGGCGGCATGATGGCCCGTGGCGGCTGCGCGACCTGTCACGGCATCGACGGTCGTCGTCGCATGACGCCCACGTTCACTGCTCCGAACATCACCTACTCGAATCTGACCGACCCCAAGGGGATGGTCGCGCCCGATGGCTCGCGCGGGCCGACGTACAGCGATGCGGGCATCCGCACGGCCGTGACGCAAGGGCTCGACCCCACCGGCGCGCGTCTTGCCGCGCCTATGCCGCAATGGCAGCTCACAGGCCAGGAGTGGACCGACCTGCTCGCCTACCTCAAGACGTTGCACTGACACCGTCAACGCTCCACTGAGGTATGAGCGGCGAGCGCTCCGTTGCTCACAAATGGCGGATACTGACCTCATGCACTCGTCGGATGGCAGAGCATGAACACGGGCGGTCGAGGGCCCGGCGGAGATAGTGCGCGACGCGTCTACAGGAGTCGGCGTCGCGCACCCGTGCGCATCACGGTCATCGCGGCCCTCGTGATCTCGGTAGGCGTCCTCGTCGTGGCCTGGGCGCACTTCGGCACGCATCGCACGCCGGCCGCCGGGCAGCCGACCTCCAGCACATCGGGCCTCACGCCCTCGCCGGCCGGCTCGTCCGTCTCAGGCTCACGGAGCCCTGCGGCCTCGCCGTCAGCGGGTGGTTCGCCACGGCCGCCCTTCGCGGTGGCCGCCTGGAGCCGTGGCGATCTCGCCTCGCTGCGGGCGGCGACAGCCGCCCGTGCTCTGAACGAGGTCGACCTCGACTGGTGGCACGCGCGTGCCGATGGTTCGCTCGTACCGGAGTCGGTCAACCCCGCCTTCGTGGCCGAGGCCCACGCCGACCATCTCAGGGTCTTCGCCACCGTGACCAACCGCGCCAACGACTACGCGCCGTTCGACCCGGCCATCGCCGAGGCGATCCTCGCCACCCCGGCCACACGGGCGCGGCACGTCGCGCGCCTGGTGGCGCTCTGCAAGAGTCGCGGCTACGACGGCATCGACGTCGACTGGGAGTCGCTGCACGCGGCCGATCGCGCCTCGTTCACGAGCTTCGTCCAGCTGCTGGCCGCCAGGCTTCACGCCGCCGGCAAGCGCCTGAGCATCGCCGTCTACGACAAGACCAGCGACTATCCCGGGGGCACAGAGGCGAGCGCCCGGGCGGCCGAGGACTATCGCGCCCTGGGCCAGGCGGTCGATGAGTTCAAGGTGCTGACCTTCGGTCAGCACGGCTCGTTCACCGGTCCTGGGCCGCTCTCGGCGCCCGCCTGGATGGCCCGCGTCCTCGCCTATGCGGAGTCGCAGGTGAGCCCCTCGAAGATCTACCTGGGCGTGCCGTTCTACGGCTTCGACTGGGGTGTAGGGACGCCGCGCTATCTGCTCTGGGCGGACGCTCAAGCGCTCCTCGCAGCTCATGGGTCAACCGTGCTGCGCTCCGCTTCGGGCGAACCGTACTTCCACTACACCTCGGGCGGCGTCGTCCATACGGTGTACTTCCAGGACCCGGTCTCGATCGCCCGCAAGCTTGCCTTCGCCACCGCGCAGCAGCCGCCGATCGCCGGCGTCGCCATCTGGGTGATGGGCGGCGAGGATCCGGCCTTCTGGCCGGCGATCCGCAAGACGCTCGGCCGCTGAAGCGGTCCTGGACCGCGGTTTTCCTGCCGGTCACGTCTGGAGTACCGTAGTCACGTCCGGGTCATGGCCGCAATGGGAGAGATACAGACGACATGGAGTATTCCTTGTTCCCAGTCCTGGGAGCGCGCCGCAAGCGCTTCGCGATGGGCGTCGATCAATGACGGCCCGCTCTGACGTGGTCCGTCCCGTCCCGGTCGAGGTACTGCACAGCTCCGGCTGAGGCGCCTGGCAGGCGGCGCGTGACGCCGTGATCCGGGTCGCTCACGAAGCCGCGCTGGACGTCAGCGTCTCCGAGCGGCTCATCGCCACTCCGGCCGAAGCCGAGGCGGCCCGGCTCCCCGGCTCTCCCACCGTGCGCGTCCGCGGCCTCGACGTCGAGATCGCAGCGCGGGGACAGACGGACTTCGGCCTGGGCTGACGGTCGTACCTGCCACCCGCCGGGTCCGGCGGCATCCCCTCAGACGAAGTCATCCGCGCGGCGCTGATCGAGGGTTCGCGCGCGGGCTGAGCCGAGCGTGCCGCGAGCGCGTCGACGCGCGCGGACCGTGCGAGCGCGAGATCGGCTCAGGCGACGGGGTTCAGGCGAACAGCTGGTCGAGCGGCGGGAACGCCAGGACCAGGGCGAGCACCAGCAACGCGCCCCAGATCGCCACGACGCGGCGGTCGACGCGGGGCTCGCGCCAGGCCAGCCGCAGGATGGCCCACGACGCGAGCCACACCCCGACCGCTATCACGCCGGGGCCGAGCATCTGGGTGGCGCTCCGCCAGGTGAGCCACGAATCGACCTGCGTGCTCGCGACCCGCAGCAGCGCCATCGCGCCGAGCGCGACGGCGGCGATGGCGGCGGCCACGCAGCCGTGCGCGACTGCACGCTCGAGCGCGGCGTGGGGGCGGGCGCTCATACGATCGGTCCTACCTTGGCGAGTAGCGCGCCGAGCAGGCCGGCGACGCTCGCGAAGACAAACGCGAGCGCGAGCGTCGCCAGCACGAGCCGGCGCGCCCACGAGTCGTCGAGCAGCTCGCTCGCATGACGCCACAGGGCCACCGCCACCACCGTGGCGAGGATGACCGACATCCAGGCGAGGTTCTCCTTGCCCGGCATCGCCCAGGTCACCCAGCGCACCGTCCCGCCGTACGATTCGAGGATGTGCGCGGGCGGGTCGGCGCCGCCGTGGAAGAACGGATCGACGACGAGCGTGCCCATCAGCACCGTGGCCCAGCCGGTGACCATCATGGCTGCCGCCGCCGGACCGCAGTGTCCGGACTCGGCGGGCCCGTCCTTCAGTGGTGAGCAGCGCGGGCCGGAACGTCCAGAGCGCCAGGAACGTGATCCCAAGCGCCGCCAGGAAGGACGTGCCGAGGACGATGCCGTGCGCGAGCGTGAGCCAGCCCCTCCCCGTGAAGATGAAGAGCCCGAACGACCCGAGGTAGGGCTGCATCGTCATCAGTCCTTTCCGTTTCTCCTGTCGGAGAGGGGGGAACAGCAGCGGCAGGACAAGAGGCGGCGGCACCACTTGCGGCAACCACACGCATTCTACAGACGGGAGTTCCCCATGAGCGCACGGAAGCGTTTCCTCGCAGGGCCTGTAGCCGGACTCGCGGTCGTGATCGTCCTGGTAGTCGCGGGCTGCGGCAGCTCGTCGTCAGCGGCCACCACCAACACGCCGGCCAGCACGCCGGCCGCGGGAGGCGCGAACACCACCAACGTCACCATCCAGAACTTCGCCTTCACGCCCCAGACGCTGACGGTGTCGGCGGGCACCAAGGTGACCTGGACCAACAAGGACCCGGTGCCGCACGACGTCACCTCGGCCAACAACATCTCGACCAGCGCGACGCCGACCAACCTCTTCACCAGCGGCACGCTGAGCCAGGGCCAGAGCTTCAGCTTCACCTTTACCAAGCCGGGCACCTACTTCTACGAGTGCAAGATCCACTTCAGCCTGCCGGCGATGCACGCCAAAGTGGTCGTGAAGTAGCCGCCCGTCTCGTCCTGAACCTAGGCCTTGAACAGGTCGCGGAACGCCTCGAGCGCCCGCTGCGCGGCCTCGCGGTCGAGCGCGTAGAAGCTCCACTTGCCGCGCGTCTCCAGGACCGCGAGCGCTACGCCGACCGGGCGCGTGAGGTGCTCGAGCAGCAGAAGCCCGCGTCGGCGCCACGAACTCGACATCTGCTGCGCCGACCGTAGAGCGCAGATCAAGGCGGCACGCGCGACGCGGGCTGTCTCCGGCCGCAGACCGCGCCCGGCGCTGCCCGCGCGCCGCGACCCGGCCGCCCGCCGCTGTTAGTCGGCGGCGACCAGGACTGACGCGTCCGACGGGGCGCTGAGTCGGGCTGAAGCCCGACTCAGCGCCCCGTCGGACGTTCCCAGCCGTGAGACAGTCCCGCCCGCCGGGAAGCCGTAGAGCAACACGGTGTCGCTCCGCCCCGGCCCCATGCGGATGCCGGTGTTCGACGACACCGCAGAGTTCTGGTGGATGCCGCTCGAGTCGACCAGCCAGACGTTGGTATCCGACGACGCCCCGAGCGTGTGCGGCGTGCCGGGTGAGTAGAAGACGGCGCCGAACCGGGTGGGGAGGGCCGTGACCGGCTCGAACAGGTCGGCCGCGCCGGTGTCCCAGGCGGAGATGACCTGCATCGGCTTCGGGTCGACGCGCAGGAACTGCAGCGAGAAGGTCGGATCGGCTCGCCCTGCCAGGACGTAGAGCAGCCCGTCGCCGCCCATGGTCGCGGCCGCGATGCGGGTGAAGCCGGTGAGCGGCGTCGTGACGCCCGAGGTCAGGTCGGCAACCGCCGCCGCGTCGTGTGTCGAGGTCAGCGCGAGGAGATGGCCGCCGGCGACGAACAGATCATCGACCTTGCCGCGGCGCGGCGTCGCCAGGGGCGACGCCGCGCCCGCGCCCGAGTAGCCGGGCAGCAGCGCTTGCGGGTCGGGTGGCAGCACCGGCAGGCGGTAGCGGGCCACGATGCGGGCGGCGGTGCGGCCGTCCGTCCGGACGGCGACCACCACCGCCCCCTTGCCCGCCCCCTCGGTGAAGTACACGAGCCCTCCGCCGGCGACGGCGGTCGTCAGGCCGTCCGGCGTGAGCGAGGCGGCAAGCGTGGTCCACCTGTGGGTAGTCGGTGAGAAGCGCAGCAGCCGGCGGCCGCCGGATGCGTCAGTGATGAGCAGGAGCGGTGTGCCGTCGCCGGTCACCAGACGGGCGTCCGTCCCCGGTCCGAGATCGCGCTGGATAGTCGCGCCGTCGGCTTGCGTCAGCCTTGCAGTCATGATGCCGTTCGGGCTGCGCCAGACGATCAGGCTGCTCCCGCCGGGCCAGCCCAGATCGACGCTACGCACGCCGGCTCTGCCCTGGTGAGCGCCCCACACGAGCAAGGCGGCCGCCAGCGCGACGGCGAGCACGAGTCCGGCGGCTTCGAGCGAGTGGCGGCGGGGGGTGCGGGCGTCTGTGGCGTGGGCATTCATCGGTGCTGTGAGTGTACACAAGCGACGCGCGGCCGACTGGCATGAGAGCAAGCATGACGGCCGGTCGCGCGAGCACGCGAGCTCACCGCAGGATCGCTACCAGCGTTACATCGGTGTGGCCGAACAGTCCGACATGGACACGAAGCGGCCTGATCTCGGGGCGAGACCGGGCCTCCAGCAGGTATGGACCGGGCGCGAGCGACAGCGCGAAGCGCCCTCGGCTGTCGGTGACGGTCTGAGCCACCACATGCTTCGTCTCAGGATCGAGGGCCCGGACGGCAATGTGTGGGATGGGCCCACCCACGAACCCCGGAGGACCTCCGTCTGCAATGACCCGACCGTCGATGCCGGTGAAGCGCGGTACCACGAGGATCATGAGCAACGCCACTGCGATGCCGACTGTGACCACGATCACAGTCAGACGGTGGAGCGACACAGCGTCCCCCTTGTCGGCGTTTCCCTGCCCTGTTCGACGCCGCGGCGAGATGCCGGCTTCACCCGAAGCCCGTGGTGCGCGGGGGCTGATAGGCGACAGGCAAGTGAGGGGGCGGCGGCTATGCCGCCGCCCCCGCCGCTTCTACACCGTCACGTCGCGCTGCCCGAACAGCACAACGGCCAGCCCGAGCAGCGCCGCAGTCGCCGCCGCGAACACGGCCAGACCGCCGCTGGTCATCGACGTGGCGAGGGGTGTCGGGCTGCCGGCGTAGTGGAACAGCGAGAGGTGCTCGAGCGGGTGCAGCGTCGAGTTGATCTGGGCGACCGTGTTGAACAGGTACATGGCGCCTGCGGCAGCGGCGCCCGCGCCGACGCCGACCGTGCGCCGCCCGGTCGCCGCAGCCACGACGAACGCGAGGCTGCCGACGACGAGCGCGATCAGCGCCGTGGCCGCGACGGCGAGGGCGAGCCGCCCGGCGGCGACGCCCATGTTCGTCACATTGACCATCACGAGCACGGCTGCGAGACAGCCTGCGGCGACGATCGCCAGGGCGCAGACGAAGGCGGCGTACTTCTGGAGCACGAGCCGGGTCCGGTCGATCGGGTAGGCCAGCAGCAGGCTCAATGTGCCGGTCTCTTCTTCACCCGCCAGCGCCCGCGCGCCGGCGGCGACGGCGAAGGCGATGAAGATGATCGGGATCAGCCACGACAGCAGCTCAGTGTCGACGTAGCCGGTCGGCGAGGCGAAGTCCCCGGCCGACCCGAGGAAGGCCGCCTTGATGGCTTTCGGCAGGCTGTTCACGTAGCCCTGGACAGATCCCATGCTCTTTCTGAGGCTCGGATAGAGTGCGATGAGCAGCACGATGTAGATCGCGCCGCCGAGCGTCCACGAGAGGACCGAGCGCGTCTGGTCGCGCAGGCTCTTGCTGAAGACGTCACGCAACATGGCCGACTTCCTTCTGAGGGCCGCCGGCCGGTGTGGCGCTGTCCGCCGGTGTGCCGTCCGGCCGCCCGCCACCCTCGCCGTACAAGGTGAAGAACAGATCCTCGAGGTCGGGCTCGCGGCTCGTGAGCGTCACGACCTCGAACTCGGCGAGCCGCTTGACCAGCGGGTCGAGCGAGCCGGTCACCTTCATGTGCAGGCCGTGATCGTCGGCGGCCACCGATGCGACACCGGGGACGCCGGCGAAGACCGCCGGCGCGACCGGCGTCGCGAACTCGACCTCGACCTGGCGCACCGCACGGCCCGTCAGCTCGGCGACGCGCTCGACCGCGATCAGGCGGCCTTCCCGGATGAACGCCACGCGGTCACACACGCGCTGGACCTCGGGGAGCACGTGCGACGACAGGAACACCGTCTGTCCCGCCGTCTTGGCCTCCTCGACCATATGGTAGAACTCGTGCTGGACGAGCGGGTCGAGGCCGGCGGTCGGTTCATCGAGGATGAGCAGCTCGGGCCGGTGCATGAAGGCCTGGACGAGGCCGAGCTTGCGCTTGTTGCCCGTCGAGAGGTCGGCGACCTTCTTGGCGAGGTCGACGTCGAGGCGGTCGGTCAGCTCGTGCATGTAGTCGCCGTCGAGGCCCCCGCGCAGGTTCGCGAAGAAGCGCAGTGTCTCGCCGCCGCTCAGACGCTCGTACAGGGTCAGCTCGCCAGGCAGATAGCCGGTGCGCCCGCGTATCTCGAGAGTCCCGGCGCGGGTGTCGAGGCCCAGCACCCGCGCCGCCCCCGACGTCGGGCGGATCAGGTCGAGCAGCGTGCGGATGGTGGTCGTCTTGCCCGCGCCGTTGGGACCGAGGAACCCGAAGACCTCGCCGCGGTCGACGCGCAGGTCGAGCGCTTCGATGCCGCGGTGCTTGCCGTAGAACTTGGTCAGCGCCAGGGTCTCGATGGCCGCTCCGGCGTTCGTCTTCGTCGCGCCCGAGGTCACGCTTGTCATCGTGGGGTCTGCGTAGCCTGCCAGCGCCCGATGAGCTCGGCGAACCCGGCTTCGTAGAACTGCAGGAAGTCCCGCAGGTCGGTCAGTCGGCAGCGGGCTTCGTCGGTCATCCCAGGAAGGTCGAAGGCATCCTCCGCCAGCTTTCGCAACGTCACCAGAGCCGGCAGGCCCGCAGTCAGCTCCTTCGGCCAGGCGTCGCTCGCCAGGCGGTAGTAGTCGCGGCGGTCCGGCGGGCGCGTGAAGCGTTCGACCATGCCGAAGTCGGTGAACATGCGCACGTTCGTGCTGATCGAGGCTTTGCTGGCCTGCAGCGCCTCGGCGATCTGTCCGGCCGTCTGGTAGGCGGGGTCGCAGACGAGTAGCCAGGCGAGGATGCGGCCGGCCATGCGCGTGTGGCCGGACTTCTCAAAGAACAGCGCCATGTCTTCGACGAAGCGCTGCGTCCGCTCGTCGATACGGTCTTCAGGAGTCACCGTTTCGCTCATACCGTCACCGTCCGACTGTCGTTCAGTGTGTTCAGTATACGCCGAACACGGTGAACATTAACTCCTGAGGGATAGTCGCTCAGCGGCCGAGTTCGACGATGGCGAGGACGGGCCAGTGGTCCGACGCGGGGCGGCGGGGGCGGCGGGACGCCGCCCCCGCCGCCGCCGGCGACCATGGCATCGAGCACGCGCCACTCTCGGCCGACGAAGAGGTAGTCGATGCGCCGCCGTTCTCCGCGGCCCGAGAAGCCGCCTGTGGTCGTCGGCCCAGCCGGCACGTTTTCAGCCTCACTCTCTTGTTCGCCTTGAGGGAGAGGCTTACGGTCGGAAGCCTGCGTCGACGCCAGTCCGTCGCCACGTGTCCCGGCGAACACATCGCGCAGTCCGGCCGCCAGGACGGTGCGGACTGCCTCGTCGTCGGGTTCGGCATTGAGGTCGCCGCCGACGATCCACGGCACGTCCGGGTCGAGCCAGTCGACAAGCGCCCGGGCTTCGCGATGACGCGCGCCGGCCGGCCAGCCCTCGAGGTGACAGTCGGCAAAGCCGAACGACTGGCCGCTGCCACGGTCCTTGAAGCGGGTGAGGGTGACGACCCGCGGCAGACGGTTGCCCCAGCCGGTCGAGCCGGGCACGTCGGGCGTGTCTGAGAACCAGCGGGTGCGCGTCTGTTCGAGGGCGAGGCGAGCGCTGCGGTACAGCACCGCGCAGCGCTCGCCTCGCCCTCGCCCGTTGGTGCGTCCGGCGCCGGTCGCGAGATAGCCGGGCAGCCGCGAGAGCAGGTAGCGCTGCTGGAAGCCGTAGACCTCCTGCAGCCCGAGCAGGTCGGCGTCGAGGCGGGCGACGGCGTCCGCCGTCGCCCGCCTCCGGAACGGCCATGAGTCGAGCCCGTCGAAGGCGATGCCGTTGCGGATGTTGAAGGTGGCGACGCGCAAGC
Organism: uncultured Actinomycetes bacterium; assembly: GCA_963833555.1. Classification (GTDB taxonomy): domain Bacteria; phylum Actinomycetota; class Thermoleophilia; order UBA2241; family UBA2241; genus CAWHYB01. Next base: position 13,712 of record CAWHYB010000004.1, read on the forward strand.
CGGCGCCGGCCGTCATCTGATCCTGTTCGTGCGTCTGCTCCTCCAGACGATGAACAGTCCGAACGCGACCAACACACACGAAGCGAGCAGCGGCTCCCAGACCGGCGCCCACCACTCGCTCGGCGACAGGAACAGCAGGTCGCGCGTCGCGAACGATGGCGGCCAGCCGAGCATGATCTTGAGGCCGACGTAGTAGCCGATGTCCCAGATGCCGAAGGCGAACAGGAACAGGGCCAGCCGCTGCCACCAGCCGCGGCCGGCGAGGTAGCCGACCGCCAACAACATGACGATGGTCGCGCCTTCGCGCACCTGCTCGTAGCGCAGCCAGGCGTGCGGGTACGTGAAATGGCCCGGCCGGAACACGGTCCCGTACTGCAGCTGGAACAGCTTGCGCAGGTAGACGACGACCATCGCCTCGACCACCGCCATGGCGGCCGCGTACAGCGCGACCGCCACGACGCGGTCCCAGGATGTTCTGTATCTGGCCATCAGGCCGAGTGGCGCCCCGCGGCACGGACGGACGTGAGACCGCCTCTCACGAGTAGCCCAGCTCCCGCCGGACGACGGTGATCGACTCGTCGAGCACCCGCACGATCGTGTCGATCTGCTCCTTGGTGATGATGAACGGCGGCGCGATGCCGAGCACGTGGCCGCCCGCCGAGCAGGCGCACGAACACGCCGCGTTCGGAAGGCCGCGTCGCGTACCTTCGGCGCGCGCCGCCGGCCGACGGCGGGAACCACTCCTTCGTCTGCCTTGTCGCGCACGAACTCGATCGCCGGCCACCAGGCCGACGCCGCGCACGTCGCCGACGATCGGGTGCGAGAGCAGGGTGCGCAGGCCGTCCTGCAGGTACGGGCCCGAGCTCGGCGCAGCGCTCGACCAGCTTCTCGCGTTCGATGATCTCGAGGTTGGCGAGACCGGCGGCCGAGCACAGCGGGTGCCCCTGGAAGGTGGCGCCGCTCATGAACTGCTTCATCTCGGCGGCCGCGCCGAGGAACGCCTGGTAGACGTGGTCGCGAGCGGCGACGGCCGCCAGCGGCAGGTAGCCGCTCGCGAGGCCCTTGGCCATCGTCACCAGGTCGGGGTCTGACCCCCACTGCTCGAAGCCGAACCAGGTGCCGGTGCGGCCGAAGCCGGTGATCACCTCGTCGTTGATCACCAGCACGTCGTTGGCCTTGCAGATCTCGCCGACCAGCGGCCAGTACTCGGCCGGCGGCGGGATCACGCCGCCGGTGCCGATCATCGTCTCGCCGATCAGCGTGCCGACGTTCTCGGCGCCGTAGAAGGCGATCTCCTGCTCGACCACACGTGCACACTCGATCGGCCGCACGTCGCCGTAGGTCTTGCCCCAGGCGCAGCGATAGCAGTAGGGCGCGCCGATCTTGACGAAGCCGGGCAGCAGCGGCTCGAACTTCTGGCGGTTGACGGCACGAGACCCTGGACGCTCGTCGCGCCGAAGGTCGTGCCGTGGTAGGACGCGGTCGCGGTAGAGGACCATGTACTTGGCGCCCTTGCCCTGGTTGCGCCAGTACTGGCGCGCCATCTTGAGCGCGGTCTCGACCGCCTCGCCGCCGCCGAGGCAGAGGAAGACGTGGTCGAGGTCGCCGGGCAGCAGCGCCGGCGACCTTGGCCGCCAGCTTGATCGACGGCGTGTTGGCGATGCCGAACGATGTGGTAGCAGGCGACGCTCGCGGCCTGCGCGCGCGATCGGCGTCGAGGATCTCCTGGCGGCCGTGGCCGACGTTGACCGTCCACAGGCTGGCGAAGGCGTCGATGTACTCGTTGCCGTGGACGTCGCGCATGACCGCGCCTTCGGCGCTCTCGATGATGATCGGGGTGAGGCCCTGCATCTGGGTGAACGGCGGCCAGAGGTGGTCGAGGAAGTCGCGTTCGAGTGACTCGACGTCGTCGGGGCGGTCACCGCGCTGGTCGTTCATCGCATCCTCCCGGTCGCAACGGCGCCAGTCTAGCACCGCGCTCATCGCCGTCTGAGGCCATGGCGGTCCTCGTGCACATCCGCCGTGGTCCGAACGGCTGATAAGATGATCGAAGGCGATGAGGCCCGTCTCCAACGGCCGCCTTCCCGCGGCTCGTGGCTTCTCTCTTCGTTCGGGAAGGAGGTAATAGCATGCCGGCTGACGCATGGCCGCCGCCTGTGGGCCAGCTCGCCACGCCCCCTGGCGCCACGCCCGTGCACGTTCAGGATCTCCTCTTCCCTCACGGCGGCGTCGAGCCCTGCGAGCAGGCGACCCAGCCCGAGTCCTTCGCCGACCTGCACCTCGACCAGGTCCTGGCGGCGATCCTGGCCGGCCGGGAAGAGTACGGGCTCGAGGCCTACTTCTACGCTCCTCTGCGCGATGTCGACGCCGTGCGCTACCGTCAGGAGGTCGTGAATGACCTGGAGCAGGAGGCTGCCCTGGCCGCCGTCCAGGTCTTCGCCGAGAGGATGCGCGAGAGCCGCGTCTGCCTCGCGCTGGCGACGAAGCTCCTCTATCGCCTCCAGCAGGAGCGGTGGTTCATCGACGGGGCGGCGGTCTACTGCGAGGCGGTGCGCTCGCTCGCAGGCGAGCTGAAGCGTCTCGACCTGCGATCCCGAGCCCTGCGCGGCATGCGTGACTACCTCGAGCGCTACACGAGCTCGAAGGTCTTCGCCCTCCTCACCTCCGACACGTTGGAGGTCCGCGACGCGCTGGCGACGGTGAGGTACTCACTGGACATCAAGGGTAGGCGCGTGCGCGTCGAGGCCTTCCGCGGTGAGGCCGACTACGGCGAAGCCGTGCAGAGGACGTTCGCGAGGTTCGAGGCCGTTGCGTCGGACTACCGGGCCGAGGTCCAGGCCGGGCCTCGGATGAACCACGTGGAGGAGAAGATCCTCGAGCTCGTGGCGCGGCTCTACCCCGACGTCTTCACCAGGCTGCAGGACTGCTGCGAAGCTCACGCCGACTACCTCGACCCGACGGTCGGCGTCTTCGACCGGCAGATCCAGTTCTACCTGGCCTACCTCGAGTTCATCGCGCCTTTCAAGGCGGCAGGACTCAGCTTCTGTCAGCCGCAGGTCTCCGGCAGCTCAAAAGAGGAGAGGGTCGTACAGGCCTTCGATCTCGCCCTGGCCGACAAGCTGAAGCGCGAGAACGCACAGGTGGTGGGCAACGACTTCGCCTTGCAGGGGCCGGAGCGTGTCCTCGTCGTCACGGGCCCGAACCAGGGCGGCAAGACCACCTTCGCGCGCATGATTGGCCAGCTGCACTACCTGGCGTGCCTCGGCCTGCCCGTGCCTGCCAGGGAGGCGCGCCTCTTCCTGCCGGACCGCGTCTTCACGCATTTCGAGCGCGAGGAGGCAATCGCCACCCTCCACAGCAAGCTCGAAGACGAGCTGGTCCGGTTGCACGCCATCCTTCAGGAAGCCACCTCGGACAGCCTGCTCGTGCTGAACGAGAGCCTCCTCTCCACCACCCTGAACGACGCCCTGCAGCTCGGCGTGGCGGTCATGAGGCAGATCATCGACCTGGGTCCGCTGTGTGTCTGGGTGACCTTCATCGACGAGCTCGCCTCGGTGAGCGAAGCCACGGTGAGCATGGTCGGCACCGTCGAACCCGGGAACCCCGATGTGCGCACCTTCAGGATCCTGCCCCGACCGGCCGACGGCCTGGCCTACGCCGCCGCCATCGCCGAGAAGTACCACCTGAGCTACGAGTCGATGAGGAGACGGCTGGCATGAAGGCCTTCTTCATGCATCGCGGTCGTGACTTCACCTTCGACCCCTACGAAGACTGGGCCAGCGGTGGCCTCCCTTGGGACCAGGCTCTCGCCCTCGCCGGGCGACGGGGATCGCCCCCCAGGCCGACGAGCTCACGCAGGATCTGGAGCTGACGACGCTCTTCGCCGCCATGGCGGACGGCGACCTTTTCGTCCTCGAGGTGGCGCGCAAGGCGCTGCTTTCGAGTCTCACCGACCCTCAGGCCATCCTCTACAGGCAGCAGGCCCTCGCCGACTGCCTGCGGGCTCCCGCCGCGGTGCGCGAGATCTATGCCCTGGCCGTCCACGCCGTCGAAGCTCGGCCGCCCTCCTACCTCTCGCGATGGTCCTCTCCCAGCACGATCATGCACACCTCACTGCAGGCACACGCGTTCTACGCACAGCGGTTGAAGGAGCTGAGAAGGATCGCAGACGAGTGCGCCGAGAAGTTCTCCTCCGAGCCGTTCGTCCGCTTCTTCGCCATGCTGAAGCGGGAGCTTGACGATGACTACCTTCATACGATCGACGGTCACGCGAAGGCGCTGCGCTTTCGCGAGGGCCTCCGCATCAGCGCCGGCCTCGGTCCGGGCAACAGGGCGAGCAGCTACGTGCTGCATGAGCCCGCCCCAAGGCCGAGCTGGTTCAAGCGCATCGCCGAACGGACCGGGTCGGGCTACTGGTTTCGCGTCGGCGAAGACGACACGGCCGGCGCCAGAGCCCTCGACGAGCTGCGCGGAGCGGGCCTCAACGAGGTCGCCAGCACGCTCGCCCAGTCGGCCGACCACATCGAGAGCTTCTTCACACGGCTGCGAGCGGAGCTCGCCTTCTACGTCGGCTGCCTCAATCTCGAGGAGAAGCTGGCGAAGAAGGGCGAGCCGATCTGCCTCCCCGTGCCCTCACCGATCGGCCGCCCCGAGCTCGAGGCGCGGGGCCTGTACGACGTGAGTCTGACGTTGCACGTGGACGGCAGGGTGGTGGGCAACGACGTGGTGGGGGACGGGAAGGCGCTCGGCGTGATCACGGGCGCGAACCAGGGCGGCAAGTCGACCTTCCTGCGGAGTCTGGGCCAGGCGCAGCTCATGATGCAGTGCGGCATGTTCGTGGCGGCAGAGGCCTTCCGGGCCGACGTGCGCGAGGGCATCTTCACGCACTACAAGCGCGAAGAGGACGAGAGTCTAGAGAGCGGCAAGCTCGACGACGAGCTCAGGCGCATGAGCAGGATCGTCGAAGCTATCGACCCGCATTCACTCCTGCTCTGCAACGAGTCGTTCGCATCCACCAATGAGCGAGAGGGATCGGAGATCGGCCGCCAGGTGATCAGGCCGCTGCTCGAGACGGGAGTGAAAGTGTTCCTCGTCACCCATCTCTTCGACCTCGCTGACAGTCTCCTTCGGGAGGACTGGCAGGCGGGTCTCTTCCTGAGGGCCGAACGGCGAGCGGATGGAGCGAGAACGTTCCGCATGATGGAAGGAGAGCCCCTGTCAACGAGCCACGGTCAGGACCTCTACGAGCGGATCTTCGACTCGGAGCGGGACGGCCGTCGCGCCGGGCTCATACTTCGGTGACGTGCACGCCGGCGGCGGCGATGCGCTCGAGCTCGAGCGGATCGCCGCCGCCGTCGGTGATCAGCTCGTCGACCGCGTCGAGCCCGCAGATGCGCGCCAGTGCGCGCTGGCCGATCTTGGAGCCGTCGGTCACGACGATAACCCTGCGTGCTCGCCCGATGAGGCGCGGTTGGTGGGCGCTTCGACCTCGTGGTGCGTGGTCAGCCCGCCCTCGACCGTGATGCCGTCGACCCCGACGAAGGCCACGTCGAGGTTGAGGCCGTCGAGTGTGGCTTCGGCCAGCGGGCCGACGAGCTCGTAGGATTCGCTGCGCGCGGTGCCGCCGGTCACGATGAGCTTGAGGTTGGGGCGCAGGGCGAGCTCAGAGGCGATGTTGAGAGCGTTGGTCACGATCGTCAGGCCGTCGCGCGTCAACCAGCACGCGCGCGACCTCGGTGGTCGTCGTGCCGCCGGTGAGGCCGACCGTGGCGATATCGCCGTCGACGCGTTCGGACGCCTTGGCGGCGATGCGGCGCTTCTCGTCGTTGTGGCGGCCGCCCTTGTAGCGCAGCGGCAGCTCGTAGGTCAGGGTGTTGGCGACCGCGCCGCCGTGGGTGCGCGACAGCAGGTGCTGCTCGTCGAGCAGCTGCAGGTCGCGGCGCACCGACGCCGTCGAGACGCCCAGTGAGGTCGCGATGTCGGCGACCCCGAGCCGCCGTCGGCGACAGCCGCTCGAGGATCAGGGCTGAGGCGTTCTTCCTGGCGCATGTGGGCATCCTACCACACGGTTCTGACGCTTTCTGCACGAATAGGGCACGTACCGAACACGAAGGAGCACCGTCTGCAAGCTGCTAGGATGCCCGGCGTGAGCCCCGATCGCCCTCGCCGCCGCGCCCGCCCCACGCTCGAAGGCCTCTGGCCGATGCGCCTGCAGTTTCTCATCGCGGGCGTCGAGCGGCTCGGCGCTCATCCCTTTCTTCGCCCTGCTGCTGCGCCATCGCGGCCTGCGTCCCGAGCGACATCGGCCTCGTGCTAGCCGCCGCCGTCGCTGGCGTCGGCCGTGGCGATGCCCGTCTGGACCCACCTCGCCGACACCCGGCTTGGCGCGATACGCGTGCTCGTCGTCTCGTCTGTCGCGACGGTCGTGTTCGCGGTCGCTCTGTTCGTCACGCCCGATGGGTTCGTGCCTATCCTGCTCGCGGCCGGCGCGATGTCGGTCTGCTCCGGTCCCGGGACGCCGTTGTCGGACGCCCTGGCGGTCGCCTACCTCGGCGACGAGCGCATGAGCGAGTACGGCCGCATCCGCCTGTGGGCGAGCCTGGGCTGGGGCGTCGCCGTGATCGTCTTCGGCGCGTTGTACCAGCGGGTCGGGCTGGAGTCTGTGCTGCCGCTGTACGCGCTCGGCACAGCGGGCTTTGCGCTGTGGACGCTGCGCCTGCCGCGCGGCGTGCTCGTGCCGGTCCGCGCCGAGTCGCGGCTGGGCGCCCTGGGCGATGTGTTCCGCGCCTCGCCCGGCCTGGCCGCGTTCACGTTGCGGCTTGGTGATCAGCAGTATCGGCAGTTACGGCGCGCTGTCGTTCGTGAGTCTGCGCATCGTCGGCACCGGAGGCGGCCCGCTGCTCGTCGGCCTTGCCGCCGGGCTCGCAGCGTTCATCGAGATCCCCGTCATGCAGTGGAGCGGCGGCGATCGCCCGGCGCTTCGGATTGCGCTCCGTGTTCGTGACGGGAGTGGCCGTCTATGCGCTCGTCTTTCTGTCCTGGACCCTGATCCGCTCGCCGCTCGTGCTGTCGCTGGTGGCCAGCGCCGACGGCGTCGCCTTCGCGCTCCAGTACGTCGGCGTGGTGGTCATCGTCGGGCGGCTCGTGCCGCGCCGTCTGCTGTCGACCGGCCAGGCCGTGATCCAGACCTTCGGCTGGAGCGTCGGCGCCGTGATCGGGCCGTCGATCGGCGGCTTCGTGTTCGCGCGGCTGGGGGCGCCGGCGTTGTTCGCCGGCGCCGCCGCGCTTGAGCTCGCCTCGGCTGTGTGGGTCTGGCGCGTGCTGGCCGGGACGGAGCACGCCAGTGGTCAGGAGCCACGCGAGGCCTGAGGCTGGTGGGGCGGTGTGGCCGGGTCCAGCCGGCCCTGCACGTCCCACGCGGCGGCGACTGACTGTTGCTTTGTGAGCGAAACGCCAATAATATGGCCACAAATGAGCAAGACCGCGACCGAGATAAGCTACGCAGCCCGCCTGCTGGCGACGGCTGCCGATCTGGCGGCGACGCCAGCGGCCGCGGCCGCGCTGCCGCCCGACGGAGTCGAGGCGGCCGTCGTCGGCTGCGGCACGTCGTGGTTCGTCGCGCAGGCCTACGCGGCCGCGCGCGAGGCCGCCGGCCACGGCCGCACCGACGCCTTCGCCGCCTCCGAGTTCCCGCGCACGCGTGCCTATCCGTGGGTGGTCGCCATCTCGCGGTCGGGCACGACCAGCGAGGTCGAGGCGCTGCTCGCGTCGCTGCCGCGAGCACAGCGAGTCGGTGCTGCATCACCGCGGTCGGCGGACTCGCCCTGCGCCATCGCGGCCGCGCCAGTCATCGTGCTCGACTTCGCCGACGAGGAGTCGGTCGTGCAGACGCGCTTCGCGACGACCGCGCTGGCGCTGCTGCGGGCCTCGCTCGGCGACGACGTGAGGGCGGCGGCGAGCGACGCCGAGGCGGCCCTCGCCGCCGCCCTGCCGCTCGAGCCCGGCACCGTCGACGCAGATCACCTTCCTCGGCACTGGCTGGACCGTCGGCCTCGCCAACGAGGCGGCGCTCAAGTGCCGCGAGGCGGCCCAGCTCTGGACCGAGTCCTACCCGGCCATGGAGTACCGCCACGGCCCGATCAGCATCGCCGCGCCGCGGCCGGGCCGTCTGGCCCTTCGGGCCGTCTGCCGCCCGGCCTCGCCGAGCAGATCCACGCCACCGGCGCGACGCTGGTCGACACCGGCGGTCTCGACCCGATGGCGGCGCTCGATCCTGGCGCAGCGCTTCGCGGTCGCCGAGGCCGAGCGACCGCGGCCTCGATCCCGACCGGCCGCGCAGCCTCACCCGCTCGGTCGATCCTGCCATCCCACGGAGGTGCGGCCATGAGCGCCGCCCGCTTGTACCGTCCAGCCACAGCCTGGAGGTGCCCAATGAACCGCACACGGACCGTCGCTCGCGGCGACGGGCGCCTTCGTCGCCGTCGCCGCCCTGCTCGCCGCGCTGCTGCTCGCCGGTTGCGGCAGCAGCAGCCCGACGTCGAGCGCGAGCGTCTCGCCCGGCACCGGCGGCGGCGGCGAGACGATCACGCTCTGGCACGGCTACACCGACGTCGAGCGCACGGCGACCGACGCAGGCGATCGCGGACTTCAACGCCACCAACCCGGGCTTCACGGTGCAAGGCCGTCTTCGCCGGCAACAACGACTACGCGCTGACAGAAGCTGCTGACGGCGCTGGCCGCCGGCAAGGCGCCCGACATCGCCTACCAGTACGGCTCGTCGATGGCCAACCTCGCCAAGCTCGCCGCAAGGTCGTCGACCTGACCTCGCGGGTCAACGACCCGGCCTTCAACTGGAACGACTTCTTCCCGGCCGAGCGGCTCGCGGCGACGGTCGAACGGCAAGGTGCATCGGCGTGCCCGCGCTCGTCGACAACCTGGCCCTCGTCTACAACAAGAAGCTGTTCGACCAGGCCGGCGTGGCCTACCCGACGCCCGACTGGACCTGGACCGACTTCCGCAGCGCCGCGCAGAAGCTGACCAACGCCGCAGACCAAGCAGTTCGGCTGGGCCTACGTGAACGACGGCAGCGAGGACACCGTCTGGCGCTTCCTCGCGCTGCTCTGGCAGGCCGGCGGCGACCTGCTCAACGCCCGACAACACCAAGGCCGCGTTCAACTCGCCGGCCGGCCTCAAGGCCATGACGCTGCTGCACGACATGGCCGTCACCGACAAGTCGGTCTACCTCGACAGCGGCAACGGCAACTACCTCAACCTGTTCAACGCCGGCAAGATCGCCATGCTGTGGACGGGTCCCTGGGACATCTCGTCGATCAACGCGGGCGTGCAGTTCGGCGTGCAGATCCTGCCCGGCGACGTGACGCCACGCCACCATCGCCGGCCCCGACAACTACGTCGTCCTCGACAACGGCGCCGCAGCGCGTGAACGACGCCTGGACCTTCATCAAATGGTTCACGTCGCCGAGGAGCACCTGCAAGTACGCGATCGCGACCGGCCATCTGCCGATCCGCAAGTCCGAGACGAAGCTGCCCGAGTACCAGAGCGTCTACCTCAAGAAGTACCCGGCCGTCGCGGTGTTCGTGGCCAACCTCAACAACGTGACCAAGGCGCGGCCCAACATCCCGACCTACCCGAAGATCTCGGCCGCGCTCGGCCAGGCCGTGCAGGCGGTGCTGCTCGGCAAGCTGACGCCGCAGCAGGCGCTCACCCAGGCCGAGCAGCAGGTGAACAGCATCCTCGCCGGCGGGCAGTGATCGCAGCGTCGCAGGTAGCGAGCAGGCGGCCGACGAGGCGGGCGCGGAGCGGCCGAGGCGCGGCGCTCCGCGCCGCGCCGGGCCTCGCTGCGGACCGCCTGCTCGGCCTCGGACCACCTGGCCGGCTGGCTCTTCGTCTCGCCGGCCGTGGTGCTCATCGGCGCTGTTCGGCGTGGTGCCCATCGTCTGGTCGTTCGTGCTCTCGTTCCAGCAGCAACAACCTGGTGACGCAGCGGCACCTGGATCGGCCTCAAGAACTACCGCCACCTGATGCACGATCCCGCTGTTCTGCGCGCTCGCTCCGGCGCACTATCGTCTACACGCGTGCTGTTCGTGCCGATCACGCTCGTCGCCTCGCTGGCCGTCGCGGTGGCGCTCAACCGCCGGCTCGTGGCATGCGCTTCTACCGCACGGCGGTCTTCGCGCCGGTGGTCACCTCGACGGTGGCCACGGCGATCATCTTCCTGTGGCTGCTCGACCCGTACGTATCGGCATCGTCAACGCGGTCCTCGCGAAGGTCGGCATCGCCGCAGCAGCAGTTCTTCCAGAGCCCGTCGCAGGCGCTGTACTGCATCGTCGGCGATGACCGTGTGGGGCTGGCTCGGCTTCTGCGTGATCATCTACCTGGCGGCCCTGCAGGGGGTGCCGCGGGAGCTGCTCGAGGCGGCCGAGATCGACGGCGCCACGCCGCTGGCGCGTCTTCCGCCGCGTGCAGCTGCCGCTGCTCGGCCCCACCACGCTGTTCCTGCGTCGATCTGGCTGACGATCAACGCGCTGCAGCTCTTCGACGAGATCTACGTGACCACGCGCGGCGGGCCGCTGCAGGCCACGACCGTGCGTCGTCTACTACCTCTACGCAGCAGGCCTTCAGCTTCTTCGAGGCGGGCTACGCCACGGCCATCGCCTACGTGCTCTTCCTCGGCATCCTGGCGCTGACGATCGTCGCAGCTGCTGCTCGGGCGACGCTTCGTGCACTACCGGTCGTAGGGGGCGGGAACGACGGCCACGGTGACGACACCCGTGAGCGCCGCTGGGCGGCGGCGGCGCGCCGCCGGTCGACGTCGCCGCTCTGGAGCACGAGCTCGCGGCGACGCGCCGCCGCCGCCCGAGCCGCCTGGCACCTGCTGCTCATCCCGCTCGCGCTCGTCATGCTGTTCCCGTTCTTCTGGCTCGTGATGACGAGCATCTCGACGCTCGCCGAGACGCGCACGTTCCCGCCGCAGCTGCCCCACGGCATCCACTGGCAGAACTACATCGACGCCTGGCACCTCGCGCCGTTCGGCCGCTGGTTCCTCAACACGACGATCGTCTCGGTGGTCGTGGTGATCGGCAACCTGGTCTTCTGCAGCCTCGCCGGCTACGCCCTGGCGCGCATCCGCTTCTTCGGCAGCGGCGCGCTGTTCCTCGTCATGCTGGCCACGCTGATGGTGCCGTTCCAGGTGGTCATGGTGCCGACGCTGCTCATCGTGCGCGGCCTGGGCATGATCGACACGCTCGGCGCGCTGATCGTGCCCAACCTGGTGACGCCGTTCGGCATCTTCCTGCTGCGCCAGTTCTTCAAGACGATGCCGGTCGAGATCGAGGAGGCGGCGCGGATCGACGGCGCCAGCCGCCTCGGCACCCTGGTCAAGGTGGTGCTGCCGTCGATGTCGGCGCCGCTCGCCACCGCTCGCCATCGTCACGCTGCTGAACGTCTGGAACGACTTCCTCTGGCCCCTGATCGCCATCCAGACCCGCAGAACATGACCCTGCAGCTCGGCCTGATGACCTTCCAGGGGGCGCACGCGACCAACTGGCCGGTGCTCATGGCAGGCACGGTGATGAGCCAGATACCGATGCTCGCGGTCTTCGTGCTCGCGCAGCGCTGGTTCGTGCAGTCGCTGGCCTACTCCGGGATCAAGGCGATAAGGAGACCGGCATGGCGACCGTCACACTCGAAGGCGTGCGCAAGGTCTTCCCGGGCAAGCCGCCGACGGTGGCGCTCGAGGGCTCGACCTGCGAGATCGCCGACGGCGAGCTGCTGATCCTGGTCGGACCGTCGGGCTGCGGCAAGACGACGGCGCTGCGCTGCGTGGCCGGCCTCGAGAAGCCGACCGTCGGGACGGATCCTCATCGGTGAGCAGCGAGGTGCAGGAGCTGCCGCTCGCGGCGGCGCGACGTGGCGATGGTCTTCCAGAGCTACGCGCTCTACCCGCACCTGACCGTCTACGGCAACCTCGCCTTCGGCCTCAAGGAGCACAGCGTCAAGCGCGCCGAGATCGACCGCCGCGTGCGCGCGATGAGCCGTATCCTCGGGCTCGACGCGCTGCTCGATCGCCGGCCGGCGCAGCTCTCCGGCGGCCAGTCGCCAGCGCGTCGCCATGGGGCGGGCGCTGGTGCGCGAGCCGCAGGTGTTCCTGCTCGACGAGCCGCTCTCGAACCTCGACGCCAAGCTGCGCGGCCAGATGCGCGCCGAGATCCTCGCAGCTGCAGAAGCGCGTCGGCGTGACCCGTCTGTACGTGACCCACGACCAGGCCGAGGCGATGACGCTGGGCGACCGCATCGCCGTGCTCAGCGCCGGCCGCCTGCAGCAGCTCGGCACGCCCGAGGAGGTCTTCCGCCAGCCCGTGCAACCTGTTCGTGGCGGCCTTCATGGGGACGCCCTCGATGAACCTGCTGCGCGGCGCGGTGGCCGGCGGCGTGGTGCGCGCCGGCGACGCTCGAGCTGCGGGCCGGGGGCGTGCCCGACGGTCCCGTCGTGCGTCGGCTTCCGGCCCGAGGCGCTGGTGCCGGCGCGCGAGGCCGCCGGCCTGCCGGTGGTCGAGATGTCGGTCGACGTGGTCGAGGAGCTCGGCAACGAGACGCTCGTCTACGGAGAGATCCCTGGCGAGGTCGCCTCGATCGAGATCGACCCCACCCTGCCGGCGCCGCTGCCCGGCGCCAGCGCGCGCGTCGCCGCGCGCCTGCACGGCTTCAGCCAGGTGCGCCGCGGCGAGCGTCTGCCGCTCGCGCTGCGGCCCGACCAGGTGCACCTGTTCGACGCCGCAACCGGCGACTCACTCGAAGCGGCAGTGACCGCCGCGCCCGCATCCGCGGCTCCGGCGCCCGCAGCTCCGGCGCCCGCTCCCGGCCCGCCCTCCCTGTAGACTGAGACCCCCGACCGACCGGGGGACCATCCTTGAGGTCAGACGACCACTCACAGCGTTCGTCGTGGCTCGCGCCGCTGCTCGTCATCGCCATCGCCTTCACGATGCAGAGCGGCTCGGCGCTGGCGACGCGCGTCATCGGCGCGGTGGGGCCGTTCGATGCGCTCTGGCTGCGCACCGCCATCGCGGCGCTCATCCTCATCGCCGTGCGGCCGCGCTCGTTGCGGCTACCGCCGCGCGAGCAGCGCGGCCTCGTCGCGCTGCTCGCGCTCGCCCTGCTGGGCATGAACCTGAGCTTCTACGGCGCCATCTCGGTGGCGCCGCTGGGCATCGTCGTGGCGATCGAGTTCACGGGGCCGCTCGTGGTCGCCGTCGCCGGCTCGCGCCGCCCGCTCGACTTCGTCTGGGTCGTGCTGGCGGCCGGTGGCATCGTCGCGTTGGTCGGTCCGAGCGGCTCGATCGGCCTGGCCGGCCTGCTGCTCTCGCTGAGCGCCGGCACGTTCTGGGCGCTCTACCTGGTGCTCGGCAGGCGCGCGGTCAGCAGCCTCGACCCGTTGCACGTCACGACGCTCATGCTCACGGGCTCAGCGGTTCTGCTGACCCCGGCCTTGCTGCTCTTTGGTCCGCGGCTGGCGCACCATCCCGGCGCGGTGGGGCTGGGCGCCGCCGTCGCTGTGCTCTCGTCGGCGGCGCCCTACTTCGTCGAGCTGATCGCCCTGCGGCTGGTGCGCGCCGCGACCTACAGCGTGCTGCTCAGCCTCGAGCCGGCGATCGCGGCGCTCACCGGGTTCCTGCTGGCGGGCCAGCGCCTGAGCGGCCTCGACCTCGCCGCCATCGTCGCGGTGATGGTCGCCGCCGGCGGGGCGAGCTGGGCCGGCGCTCGCCACGCCGCCATCGTGCCGGCGCTCGACGACGGGCCGGTACCGTGAGCGATCGGCATGACGCGCAGACGCGACGGGCCATACTATCGAGGTGATGAAGCCTACGCGCGACATGAGACCGACGTGACGGGGGCTCCGGGCTCGCCGATAGGCAAGGCTCCGTCGAGCGGCGGTGGACACCGGCCGGTCATCGCGCCATGGCTCGCCGGCTACCGGGCGGGCCGTCTGCCGCTCGACATCGTCGCCGGCGTCACGCTGGTCGCGGTCGCTATTCCCGAACAGCTCGCCACCGCCCGTCTGGCCGGCATGCCGGTGGTCGCCGGCCTGTATGCGTTCCTGGCGGGCGTCCTGCTGTTCGCGCTGCTCGGCTCGAACCGCGTCATGTCGGTCGGGGCCGACTCGACGGTCGCGCCGATCCTGGCGATCGCGGTGGCGGGCGCCGTGGCCGCAGGCCACGGCGCCTACGGTCCCGACATGGCGCTGCTCGCTCTCATGGTCGGCACGATCGTGGTCGTCGTCGGGGTCGCCCGCATGGGCTGGATCGCCGACTTCCTCTCGGTGCCCGTGACGACCGGGTTCCTGGCGGGCATCGCCGTGACCATCATCGCCGGGCAGCTGTCCTACGTGCTCGGTGTGCCGTCGGTCTCGGGCAACGCCGTCGTGAAGCTCGTGCGCGTGGCCGGCGAGCTCGGTTCGACCAACGGCTACACGCTCGCGGTCGCCGCCATGGTCTTCGCCGTCATCCTGGCCGCCCGCCGGCTCGACCGGCGCGTGCCGGGCGCCCTGGTGGCCGTGATCATATCGATCCTCGCCTGCAGCCTGTTCGACCTCGCCGCCAAGGGTGTGGTCACACTGGGCCGGCTGCCGTCGGGCCTGCCGCCGCTGCGGTTGCCGGCGCTCTCGGCCGTCACGGTCTGGCATCTGCTGCCCGGCGCCTTGAGCGCGGCCCTGATCGTGATCACCCAGACATCGGCCACGTCGCGTTCGTTCGCCGACCTCGGCGGGTTCGACGCCGACATCGACCGCGATTTCATCGGTGTCGGCGCCGGCAGTCTGCTGGCCGCGTTCACCGGCGGCTTTGCCGTGGACGCAAGCCCGCCGCGCACTGCAGTCGTGCAAGCCTCGGGCGGCCGCTCGCAGGTCCCGGGCCTCGCCGCCGCCGCAATCGTGGCGCTCGTGCTGGTCGCCGCAGCCGGCGCCTTGCGCGACCTGCCCGACGCGACCCTCGGCGCCGTGCTGATCCTGGTGGCCGTGCGCTTCGTGCGCGTGCGCGACCTTGCCGACATCTGGCGCTTCGACCGGGTCGAGTTCGCGGTGGCGCTGGCGACGGCCGCGACCGTGGCGTTCATCGGTGTCGGGCCCGGCATCCTGGTGGCCGTGTCGCTTGCCATCCTCGACCGCACCTGGCGCAGCGCCCGGCCGCGCGATGCGCTGCTTGGGCGCGTGCCCGGCACCACGGTGTGGTGGCCGCTCAGCGAACGGCCCGACGGCGAGCAGCTGCCCGGCGTGGTCGCCTACCGCTACGACGCACCCCTCTACTTCGCCAACGCGACGCGGTTCCGCGACAGGGTCCACGAGGTCGTGAGCGCGGCCACGCCGCCACCTGTGCTGTTCGTGCTCGACGCGTCCGGCATGGAGGACCTGGACTACACCGGCGGCCGCATGCTGCTGCGCGTCGTGCACGAGCTGCATCAGGCCGGCGCCGACTTCGCCGTCGCGCGCGCGACCGGCGAGATGCCGCGCGACGCCGCCAACGCCGGCATGCGCAGCCACGTGGGCGACGATCACGTGTTCCTGACGGTCGACGAGGCGGTGCGGCGGCTGGGGCCGCCCGCGGCCCCAGCCGCCGCACCGCCCGCACCCCCCGCCCCGCCCGCGGCCCCGGCCGCCTCGGACTGAGCCGTTCCCGGGCGGGTATCCTCTGCTGGCTGTGCTCGCTTTGGACATCGTCTGACCCCGGAGGCCCTCATGCCGGCATCATCTGGTCCGCGCCCGCTCGCTCTCGTCACCGGCGCCTCGTCGGGCATCGGCCGCGCCCTGGCAGAGCGCCTGGCGCGCGACGGTCACGATCTGATCGTCGTCGCGCGCCGCCGCGAGCGCCTGGAGGCGCTGGCGGCGCGAGTCGCGCGACGAGCACGGCGCGCGCGTCGAGGTGCTCGTCGCCGACCTCACCGACGCCGGCGACGTCGGACGGGTCGAGCAGCGCGTCGCCGGCGAGGACCGCCTGACCCTTGCTCGTCAACAACGCCGGCTTCTCCGGATACGGTCCGTTCCCCGAGATCGACCCCGACTCATGCGCCGCGTGATGGCCATCCACGTCACCACGCCGGTGCGCCTGATCCGCGCGGCGCTGCCGGGCATGATCGCGCGCGGCTCCGGCGCGGTGGTCAACGTCGCCTCGCTGCTGTCGCTCAGCGGGCCCGCTCCAGATGCGGCATGGGCGGACCGGGCGACCTACGCCGGGCGCCAAGTCGTTCCAGCTCGTCTTCACCAGTCGCTGGCGCAGCGAGCTCGAGGGCACCGGCGTGCGGGCCATGGTCTGCCTGCCCGGCATGGTCGAAAGCGAGTTCCACGGCATCACCCAGCAGACGAGGCCGCCGGGCATGCCGGCGCTGATGAGCTCGCAAGACACCGCCGCGGCGATCGTCGCCGGTCTCGCGCGTGGCGAGGTCGTCTGCGTGCCCGGCCTCGAGGACGACACCGTCATCGAGCAGCTCGCCGACCTGCAGCGGGTGACGATGGCCGGCGGCAACACGACCGGGACGCTGGCGCGACGCTATTCGGGTTGACCCGCCAACGACGTCACGAAAGGCTAGTGACCAGGACGGGCGGCGTGTGCCGCGTGGAGCGCGCGACGGGAGGTCGACGGATGACGAGCGCAGGGATCGACACGACGAGCGCCGCGGCGGGGCGTGCGCGGCTGCAGGTCTGGGACGAACAGGGCTGCAGTGCGGTCCACGAGGCGACGCTCGAGGTCCTTGCCGAGACCGGCGTCGAGGTCAGGCACGAGGGCGCCCTGACCCTGCTCCGCCGGGCGGGCGCATCGGTCGACGGCACGAGGGTCCGCCTGAGCGCCGGCCTCGTCGACGCCGCGCTCGCCTCGGCGCCGCGCTCGTGGCTCGTCAGGTCGCGCGGCCGCGAGGAGGTCATGGAGCTGCGCGATGGCAACAGCTTCTACGGCACGGGCTCCGACTGTCTCTACGTGAAGGATCCCGGTGGCGAACGCCGCCGCGTCAAGGTGGCCGACGTCGAGGCCATGGCGGCCCTCAGCGAGAAGCTGGCCCACATCGACTTCGTGATGTCGATGGGTCTGCCCGACGACGTGCCTCAGGAAGTCGACGACCTCGCCCAGATGGCCGCCATGCTGCGCGGCTCGCGCAAGCCGATCATCATGTCGCCGCGCACCGGCGGCGTGATCGGCCAGATGAAGCGCATGGCCGCGTTGTGCGGCGAGGCCGACAGTCTCATCGTCTACGGCATGCCGGCACCGCCGCTCACGCACGACGACGACGCGATCACGAAGCTCACGGCCTCGGCCGAGCACGACGTGCCGTTCGTCTACGCGTCGGCACCGAGCTGCGGCACGACCGGTCCCGCGTCGGTCACCGGCACGGTCATCGTGAGCAACGCCGAGGTGCTGTCGGGCCTCGTCATCCACCAGCTCGTCAGGGAAGGTGCGCCGTTCGTCTACGGCTGCGGCTGCGACGCGATGAGCATGCGCACCATGCTGCCCGCCTACTGCGTTCCCGAGAGTCTGCTCGGCCTGCAGGCGATGACCGACCTCGGTCGCCACTACGGGCTCCCCAGCTTCAGCTATGCGGGCATGTCCGACTCGAAGCTGCTCGACGGGCAGTGGGCCTCGGAGATCTCGATCACGACGATCCTGGGCGCGCTGTCGCGGGCCACGCTGCTCCACGACATCGGCTACCTCGAGACCGGGCTGCAGGCGGCGTTCGAGTCGATCGTCATGGGCGACGAGCTCGTCGGCTACTCGAAGAAGTTCCTCGACGGCGCCGCCGCGCTCGATGCGGAGACCATGGCCCTCGACGAGATAAAGGCGGTGGGACCGGGCGGCAACCACCTCGCCAGGCCCTACACGCGCGCCCACCATCGGTCGTTCTGGCAGCCCGCCCTGTACGACCAGACCGTCTACGACCGCTGGTCGGCGGGGGGCGGGCGCACGCTGAAAGAACGCCTGGCGGCCAGGACCAGCGAGCTCGTCGCCGAGCCGCGCGCGTTCGCGCTCGCCCCGTCCGTGGCCGACGAGCTCGCGGCGATGGCCGCCCGGGCAGAGAACAGGTAGAGGGCCGGCCGTGACCCACGTGACGCACGAGCGATCGGCCGTCGAGGAGCGGGTCGTCGGCATCGCCCGGGAGATGCGCGACGAGCTCGTCGCCCTGACCGCCGAGCTCGTCGCGTGTGACACCACCGCCCGCAAGATCGGCGACCCGCCGCGTGACGAGGCGAGGCTGCAGAGTCTGCTCGCAGCGCGGCTGCGCGCGCTGGGGGCCGAGGTCGATCTGTTCGAGCCCGAGCCGATCGCCGCGGGCAACCCGCTGTTTCCGGCCGGCCTGGACTTCGTCGGTCGGCCCCAGCTGGCGGCGACGATCCGCGGCGCGGGCGGCGGACCAAGCCTGCTGCTCAACGGCCACATCGACGCCGTTCGTGCGGAGCCGGCTGCCTGGACGAGCCATCCGCTCAAGGCCGAGGTGCGTGACGGCCTGCTCTACGGGCGCGGCGCGGTCGACATGAAGGGCGGCATCGCGGGCCAGCTCATCGCGTGCGAGGTGCTGGCCCGCGCCGGCGTGACATTGCGCGGCGACCTGGTGTTCACGACCAACACCGACGAGGAAGGCTACGGCGCCGGCTCGTGGGCGCTGGCGCAGCACGGCGTGCGGGCCGACGCCGGCATCGTCGCCGAGCCGTCGTCGTTCGACGTCTGGCCGGCGTGCCGCGGGACCCTGAAGCTGTACGTCACGGTGCCGGGCCGCGCTGGTCACAGCCAGATGAAGCAGCCGCCGTGGAGCGAGGGCGGCGCCGTCAACGCCATCGAGAAGGCCGTGACGGTGCTCGACGCGGTCCGTCGGTTGCGTGAGGAGTGGGCCGGCCGATCCGAGCTGCGCCATCCGCTGCTCGCCGCGCCCGATATCGTGCCGACCCTGATCGAGGGCGGCACGTGGGAAGTGACCTACCCGTCACGCTGCGTGGTCACGTGCGACGTGCAGTACCTGCCGGTGCAGGCTGACCCCGACGGGTCGGGCTCAACGGTCAAGCTCGAGGTGGCGCAGTGTCTCGATCGCGCAGCGGCCGCCGATCCGTGGTTGGCCGCGCATCCGCCGAAGATCGAGTGGGGCTGGGGCGCTCCTCCGGCCCAGATCGCCCTCGACCATCCACTGCTCGCGCTTGCCCTGAGGGCCGGCGACGAGCTCGGGCGGCCGGGTAGGGTGGCCGGCATGGACTCGTGGCACGACGCCGCCGCCTTCACGCTCTACGGGGCGACCCCTTCGTTCTCGTTCGGGCCGGGCGACGTCCTCAGGGCCCATACAGACGACGAGTTCGTCGCCGTCGACGAGCTCGTCGACTACGCAGCCGCCATGGCCCTCATCGTGATGCGACACTGCGGGACGTAGCGGCCGTCGTCGGCGCGGTCGCCGGTCCCGCTCCTGCGCCTCCTGCTAACGAAGGATGTCGTGGCGCTTCGGCCGTACACTCATGGAGTAGAGCAGAAGCGGCCCCGGCTCATCCTCCACTTCTCTTTCCAGGGTCATCCCTATGTTGCGTGGCCTCCAGGATCTTCATCGGCTCGATCTCCGACCGCCGGCCTCTGCCGGTCAGCTCGATGCGCCTCTCGGGCTGCTCCTACGCTCCTTGGCCGCGCTCGTCCAGGCCCTTGCCGATCGAATAGGCCTTCCCGATCGAGCTGCCGAGTCCGTAGTAGACGGCAGAGTCGACGGTGAACATGATCGGCTTCAGCCGTTCGATATCCACCTTCTGCCCTTCGCCCACCAACGCCTCCTCGACCTTGGCGTCGATCACCTCACCGATGAACTGAGTGTGCAGCCCAAGCTCATGGGTCTCGACCAGCCGGCACTCGAGGACGAGTGGGAACTCGCCGACGTACGGCGCATCGACCACGTCGCTGGCGACCGGTGTCAGACCGAGCTCCTCGAACTTGTCGTGATCGCGCCCCGAGACGATGCCGACGTAGTCTGCTTGGGCCGTGTTCGCCTCGGAGGGCAGGCTGATGGTGAATGCCCCGCGAGCCACGATGTTCGCATGCGATGCGGTAGCGGCACGCAAGGAGACGGACACGCACGGCGGCCGTGAGCAGGCAACGCCGCCCCAGGCAGCAGTCATCACGTTGGCACGGCCGTGCTCATCATAGGTGCCAACCACCAATACCGGGGCCGGATACAGAAGAGTCTTTGCGCCGAGAGAAGTCTTCATGCGGTCTCACTCCGATTGACAGAGCCTCGAACGGCTCGATTGGTGCCTCTTCGTGCCCGAGCGACCAGCAGGTCGAGCTCGTGCACCAGTTCGTCCTCGTGCACTTCACCGGTTGCCCGGAAGCCCTGTCGCAAGTAGAAGCCGATGGGCGAGGCCGGGCCTTGCACGACCGACACGATCAGCACTCGCGCGCCGGGCCGCGTGCGCACGTACTCGACCACCAGACGGAGCGTCGCGCTGCCGTAGCCTTGGCCTGATAGCGCTGGTCGACTAGCAGCCGCCAGAGGAAGTACGGGCCGAGGTAGGCGGGGTTCACCACCGTGATGCCGTCGCTGATCATGACGAAGCCGACGGGCCTGTCGTCTGCGTACACGGCGCGGTACAGGGCATTGCGTCAGGTGTCTCTGCCGCCTCGATCAGCGACTCCGCGACACCCGCGACGTACTCGGCCTGCACCGCGGTGACCGTCAGTGCCTCGACCGCCGCCCGGTTCGCCGGCGTGATCTCGCGGAGGCTCACTGTCGGAGTGGAGGCCATCGTCAGATACTACCCCAGCGCCTCGGCTACAGGACCCCTGAGGAGTGCTATGCAGAAGCCAGGTAGAAGAGAACGTCAGAAGCGCAGGTGTTGCACTTCGGGCTTGAACTTACACACTCAGTAGTGGAAGTAGGCGTAGCAAACAGCGCGCGTGTAGGTGCCGGGCTTGACGACCACCTTGGTCTTCACCTTGCTCAAGCTTGTGCCCCAGACGGCGTAGGTGCCAGGCGGCAACGAGAGGCGGAAGATGCCCTGCTCGTCGGCGGTGGCGCGAGCCACCACGGCTCCGCCGCCGTCCTTCACCACGAGGCGCGCGTTCGCAATCGGCACGTTCAAGCTCTTGCCGAAGCCGCCGGGAAGCGGTGACGGCTTGGTCGTTAAGCCCAGGGGGCCAGTGACCGCGATGCCGTAGATGCCTGACGAGGGACTCGGCGGGGCAGTCGTCTGAGGGCGTGCTGCGCGGCCGCACGAAGCCAGCGAGAGCAGTGCTGCAAGCAGCAACGCGACACGTGTCACTCGATCGGCCACCACGCACCTCCCCCCGATGTGTCTAACGTCTTGGGCATCAGCAGACGCGAAGACGCCTCTCTTCGGAAGTCTACCTCGTGGCGTTCTGCTGGATGCCCTTGTTAGGCGGCCGGTCGCTATGCGATCGGGTTCGATGACATCGCACTCCCGCTCGATAGCAACAAGTAGACGGCTAGCGCCGCCACCCAAAGCAGGAAGCTGAAGGCCATGGTGCGCTCCTGGGCTCCGATCAGCGATACCGCGTTTGCCGGAGCGGCTGTCGCAAGCCTCAGCGCGGCGAGGACGACATAGCCGACAGGTATCGCGATGGAGAGAATCCTGCAGCCAACCGCCGAAGGCGATTCCACCGACCACCATGGCCAGCACGAAGCAAACGACACTCAGGAACATGAGGATCACGCCGGGAGTACCGAAAGCGGCTCTCTCACCGTAGCGCGTCGGGAAGAAGACGGTGGCGACGAGCCCGAGGCCCGCGTTGGCGATCAGGAGCACGGCAACCGCGCGAACAGGGAACGCGCCGTTGGCAGCCCTCCACACCCCGATCGCGAAGGCGACCATGAGCCCGCATGCCACGCACGTGAGGGCCACGAAGAGCGACCTGACTGGAGAACCCGAGGCGCTCAAGTCGCTACTGGACTGCGCCGAGAGGCTGTAGCCCTTGAGCAGCAAGCCGGATAGCAGGTCGGTCCCAACGTAAGCGAGCGGCGCCAGGATTCCACAGGCAAGCAAGGCCTGCTGGATCCAAGCAGTCTCGCCCACGACCGGTCGCATATGGCACCCCCCTCCTGAGTTCTAGCCCAGAGTGAAGTCCGCCTAACGTAGTGCACATGAGCTGCAGGCCATCGCAGCCCCAACGAGTCGCATCATACCTGCGGGGCCTGTCTGCTCGATGTGCTTGCTAGCTGTGCTCTGCAACGAACCGACCGCCTTGCTCATGGGTCGGTTGTTCCGCCGACCCTGAGAAGGTCGCAAGTTCCGCCCGCCGCCACATGCGCCCGACAGCGACAAGGACGACAGCGAGCGTCGCCTCGGCGACCACCAATGCGGTCCACGAACTGTAGTCGCCGGTGCCGAAGCCGTCGCCTGCCACGTTGAGGAGCAAGATGACGGCGGTCGTGCCCTCAAGGATGACGACCGGCCAGACGCTGCCGCGGGCGTGCTGGAAGAGCCAGACCGCGATTACACCGACGGCGAGACCGCCGCCGAGATTGAGGAAAGGCTCCGGCGAGCTGACGTGGCCGTTGACAAGCAGCGAGATCGCGAGGTGCAGCCAGGTCAGCACGCCCAGTGTGAGCGCCACAAGGAGCGCGCTCCACCGCCGCAGCAGCACCGGCACGCCGTAGCCGAACCAGGCGAGAGCCCACGGCGCCATCGTCAGCGCGTCGAGCCAGGCGATGCGCACGGTGTGAGCTACGGAGAAGCCGCCGACGGCTTCGGCTGTAGCCCCGGGCAGGTGGCGCGAGAGCCAGACCACGAGCAGGGCGAGCAGCGGCAAGGCGACCAGGGCGAGCGCGTAGACGTACCAGGACGCACGCCAGCGCAGGAGTGGCTGTGCGAGCCGGCGCAGGCCGGCGTTTCGCGCGAGCGTCCCCTGCGCGAGTAGGCCCGCAACCAGAGCGAGCGGCAGATAGTACTGCGCCGGCGTGACCCCTGCTGGCACGACCGGGCTGCTGGCCGCCAGGGCCATCGCATAGCAGGCCGAGACCGCTGCGAAGACGAGGAGCCGCAGGAGCGGCCGTGCGGGCCGGTTCTGTCGCTCGCCTACGACCCAACAGACAAGCAGGGCCGCCAGGCCGGTCGACACCGAGGCCGTTCCCGCGAGGCTGACATGTGCCGCTGCAAGGATGACGTAGGCGACAAGGGGAAGAGCCGAGAACCACAAGAGCGCATAGCGGGCAAGCCAGGCGGGTGAGCCGTCGAGGCCCTCATAGGCGCTCACGTCGGGCGGTGCCGGCGGGCGACGGCTAGGCTCGCCGAGGCGAAATGCCGCGGGTGGCAGCTCCTGCACCAGTTCGGCGCCGCAGTCGGAACAGCGGGTGAAGCCCGATCGGTACTCGGCGTGGCAATTGGGACAGTACAACTCAGGCCCCCCTTGGACTGGCCACAGCTAACGTTTCGCACATGAGCTGCAGGCCATCGCAGCCCTCGCAATTCGCATCATACCTTCGGGCCTGTCTGCTCGATGTGCTTGTTCGATGGCCCTCATCCGCCGGTCTTGGCACCGGTCACCGTGACCATCTGGAAGTCGCCACCTGGAATATCGAGGCTCTGCCAGTGGCGCCCTCCGTCTTCGGTGCCCAGCAAGTAGCCGCCGGTGGTCGCCCAGCCGTGCTGCCGATCGGAGAAGGCAACGGTCAGCAGGGTGGGACGACGGCCCCGCACCGCAATGGGCCGCGACCGCCAGTGCGCACCGCCGTCCATGGTCGCGAGGAGCTCCCCTCGGAACCCGACCGCCCAGCCGTGGCTCGCGTCCACGAAGGTCACGTCGGTGAGAACGGCTCCCTTCGCACCTCGGTCGAACTGGACCTTCCAGTGAGCACCGCCGTCGACGGTGGCGAGGATGAGGGACCCGCCCTCCTCCGACTCGCCTACCGCCCAAGCGCGGTCCTGCCCGGCGCAGGTGATCTGCATGAGCTGTCGCACTGCGGGCCGAGGCTGGCGGGCCCAGGTGAGGCCGCCGTCGCCGGTGCGCAGGATGGCGGTGTTGCCGAGTGCCCAACCGTGCTTGGCGTCAGCGAAGGCCAGGCTGTTCACCCACGGCCCCGCGATCGGCGGTAGCGCGGCTGCCGTCCACGTGACTCCGCCATCCTGGCTTCGCTGGATGGCCGGGGTGTCGTTCACGGCGCCACCCACCCATACCGTGTTGGATGCGGTGTCGGCGGCGACGGCAATCAGCTCCCCGCTGGCATGGCGCATCTGCCAGCTCAAACCACCGTCGAGTGTGCGCATGACTACGTCGGAGCCGACGATCCAGCCGTTGCCGGCGCCGTCGAAGGTCATGGCGTGCAGCGTGGCATCGGAGGCGGGTTGGCTCAACTTGCTCCAGGAGCCTCCGCCATCGGAGCTGGTTATGAGGGAGCTCCCCCCGGCCTCGACGAGCAGCCCCACGTGAAGAGGGGCCGGTCGTTGAGTCCCGCTGCCGCAGCCAACGCTGAGGAGGGCAAGAGATGTAGCCAGCTCAGCGAGGACGAGTAGGGCGAGAGCGCGTCTCACGACAAAACCATCCCCTAGGGTCGGTCCATCGAACAATGATTATGCGGTCTGTGTAGCAACGGACAGAGCCTACGCCTTTCTGTGTAGGGCGTCACGGCAGGCTCGAGGTGCGGTGATATGTGGCGCGCGCATAGCGGGTTCATGGGGCTGCCAGCGCCGAGGGCGTCGCGTTTGAGCACGTGGCCCCACGTCGTGGTCGATGCGGACGCTCAGACCCCAAAGTGGCGCGCGATATCATCCGCTACGAGCCCGCGAACGTTCGGATCGGGGGGAGGGGTAGCGATGGCAGATCGAAAGCCGCAGATCGTCGTTGTCGTCTCGGCGACGACCGAGTGGCGCGCCGTGCAGGCGCTCGTGCCCGAACCCGCCGACCGCGGCCGCACGCCGTTCGGCGATTGGCTCACGCTGCCCGACCCGCAGGCGGCCGGCTACCAGACCGCCTTGGTCTACGGCGGTTGGGGCAAGATCGCGGCCGCTGCCTCGGCCCAGCACGTCATCGACCGCTTCGCGCCCGAGCTGCTCGTCAATCTGGGCACGTGCGGCGGTTTCACGGGTGACGTCGAGCGCGGCGACGTGCTGCTCGCCGAAGAGACGCTCGTCTACGACATCGTCGAGCAGATGACCGACCCCGACGAAGCCATCGCCGACTTCACTACGACGCTCGACCTTTCCTGGCTGGGCGATGTGCCCCCGTACCCGTCGCCGGTGCGGCCAGCGAGGCTGGTCTCGGCCGACCGTGACATCGTCCCGGCGCAGATCGCCCAGCTACGCGCGCGGTTCGGGGCGATCGCCGCCGACTGGGAGTCGGGGGCGATCGCCTGGACGGCCGCGCGCAACGGCGTGCCCTGCCTGATCCTGCGTTGCGTCAGCGACCTCGTCGACCCCGCCGGCGGCGAGGTCTACGACGACTACGGCGAGTTCGAGCGGCGCTGCCGCGAGGTCATGGCGACGCTGCTGGGGGTGCTGCCGGACTGGCTCGCGGCGTGGCGGCGGCGGCCTGACGGGTGGCGGCCGGCCGGCAGGCGTCCCGCGGAGGGTTGACCCTCAGCGCATGCCGCATGCGGCCGCGTAGGCGTCGAGCACGGCGAGGATCTTGTGGCGGATCAGCTCGTGTGGCGAAGGCTGCGCGGGCAGCTCGCCGCAGCGAGCTGCCCGCGCCTCGTCGGGCAAGAACTGACTGAGCAGGGTCGCCGGGACCGGGTGCTCCGACAGATTGGCCATCAGCCGTTCGACCGCGTCGCGGACGTCGCGCTGGTGCCAGTAGTAGCGGATGCGGTCGCTGTAGCTGAAGTCGCGGGCGAGCCGCGAAGCGGCCTCGTCGCCCGCGTAGTAGACCCGCCAGTGGTCGGGATGCTCGCGCATCACGCGATCGAGCGTGGCGCGCAGGTGCGAGGGCTGCACGACGGCCCAGCCTCCGGGCGAGCGGCCGAAGAGCTCCTCCTCGATCGCCGCGAGCGCGAACAGCGCCTCGCGCATGGCGTACGTCAGCGCTGGACCGACCTTCAGGACGGCGAAGTGGTCCTCGACCAGGGCGCGCAACGCCTGGGGCGTCTGGTAGTCGGTCGAGTGCGCCTCGTAGACGAGGTGGGGGAGATCCTTGACGGCGCGCGCCAGCGCAAGCGCCGCGGGCGCGCGCCGGTAGTCGAACACGACCGCCTCGCCGAACTCGACGCCGGGCTGCACGACGAGCGCGACGACGCGGTCCCAGGCGTGGTGCAGACCGGCGCCGGCAAAGGCCTGACGGCAGAGTTCGCAGGTGCGGCGAGCGTGCTCGACGGTCGTGACGGCGGGACCGGCCTGGGCCGCCTGCTCGCCGCCGGGCACCGGCACCTCGGTACCGATGACGTAGAGGGGGCGGGCTGCCCTCCGGGCAGCCCGCCCCACGCCTCTTCGGCGACCGCGGCCAGATCCACCGTCCGCGCGGTCGCCGTCTCGTCGCTCAGGGGGTCGCCCGCAGCGCCCGGGTCGTCGCCCAGGCGCATGCTGCAATCCAGGTGGATCTTGGTGTAGCCGGCGCGCACGTACTCGCGCACCAGTTCGCGGGCCTTGGCCATCGCCTGCGCCGCCGGTTCGTGCCGCCACGGGTACGGCCCGAGATGGTCGCCGCCGAGGATGATCCCGGCGAACGGGTAGTCCCGAGCCGCGGCCACCTCAGCGACCAGCGCCCGGAAGTCGACCGGCTTCATGCCCGTGTAGCCGCCGAACTGGTTGACCTGGTTGCAGGTCGATTCGATCAGCACGATCGTGTCGTCGCGCTTGCCCTGCTGCATGGCAGCCTCGAGTACGAACCGGTCGGCGGAACAGACGGAGGGGATGCCGACGGCGTGGCCGTGGCGGTTGGATTCGACGAGCTCGAGGAGCAGCTTCGTCGTCGGGGTCGTTCCCGAGGTGACAGTGGGCAGGACACCATGCATGGTCTTCATGACCGCAAGTCTACAAGGTGGACCATCGTTCCAAAGCCTTCGGATCGAGCAGCGCCGCGCGGCATTGAACCAGCGCAATCCTTGAGCTATTCATGAGACCGCTCACGGCAGGCTGGTGACCACGTGCTCGATCAGCCTGATGAGCGGCGAGGGGTAGATGCCGAGGAACACCACGACGCCGACGACGGCCAGCAGCACGCCGCCGCCGGCGGGGCTCGTCACCGCGACCCCGAGGCGTTCGAGCCGCGAGGCGGTCGTCTCGTCGGCGCGCTGCACGTACATCGCCACGACCACCCGGATGTAGTAGTAGAGGCCGATCGTGCTGGTCACCACGAGGATCACCAGCAGCCACCACAGCCGCGATCCCGCCCCAGCTGTGATCACGTAGAACTTGCCGAGGAACCCCGCCGTGAGCGGGACGCTGGCCAGAGAGAACAGCATGACAGCGAACGCTCCGGCGAGCAGCGGCCTGCGGGCGGCCAGGCCACGGTAGTCGGCGATGTCCTCCGCGTCCTCGGTGCTCCCCGACAGCTCGGCCACGATGCCGAACGCGCCCAGCGACGTCACGAGATAGGCGACCAGGAAGAAGATGACGGCCACGGTCGCCGTGCGGCCGGCCGCCAGGAACGCCACCAGCACGTAGCCGAGGTGGGCGATCGACGAGTAGGCGAGGATGCGCTTGACGTTGTCCTGCAGCAAGGCCAGCAGGTTGCCGGCGATCATCGAGGCGACCGCGATGACCGCGAAGATCAGCCAGATGGCGTCGTGCGGGTTGAGGCTGACCGCGTGGAAGTAGCGCAGCAGCAGGGCGAAGACGGCGCCCTTCGAGACCGTGGCGACGAAGGCCGTCACGGGCGCCGGGGCGCCCTGGTAGATGTCGGGCGTCCACATGTGGAACGGCACCACGCCGAGCTTGAAGCCGATGCCGACGACGATCAGCGCGAAGCCACCCACGAGCAGCGAGGTCTCGGCCGGGCCGGCGCCGATGACATGCTGGCGAGCAAGGCCGGTGAGAGTCATCGTGCCGAGCTCGCCGTAGACGAGCGCCATGCCGAAGAGCAGGAACGCCGAGGTCACCGCCGCGAGCACGAGGTACTTCACGGCCGCCTCGACGAACCCGGCGCGCAGGCGCGGGTAGGCGATCAGCGCGTAGAGCGAGACGCTGAGGATCTCGAGGCCCAGGAAGAACGAGGCGAAGTGGGTCGAGGCCACCAGCGTCGCGCCGCCCAGGGTGGCGAGCAGCAGCAGGGCGTAGTAGTCGTGGATGGGGTCGCTGCGGCGCTCGAGGTAGCCGTAGGAGAACAGCACGACGCCGGCCGTGACGAGCGCGAGCAGACCGATGAAGAACAGCGCGTAGTCGTCGAGCAGCAGCAGCGACGTGACCTGGCGATGACCGTGTGACGCGGCCACGGGCAGCATGGCGAGCGCCCAAAGCAGGCCGGCGACGGTGATGCCCACGGTGAGCCGGTGACTCGTGTGGAACGTGCCGGCCAGCATGACGATCACCGGCGTCAGCGTGAGCGCGATGCATCGGCAGCAGCGTGATCAGGTCGCCGCCGTTCATCTGGCCCCCGCAGCGCAGCAGCGCCTCGAGCGACGAGCGGACCGTCGCCGATCGAGCGGCTGCGGGTAGACGCCCAGCCAGAGCAGACGGCGCGATCATCGCCGCCAGCATGGCCGCCTCGCGCAGGCCCAGGTCGGGCAGCTCGGCGGCCGGTGTCTCGCGGCCCTGGAAGACGCGCTGCACGATCCACAGCGAGTAGACCGTCGGCGGCCACCAGGCCGACCGCGGCCAGCACGGCGGCGGGCTCGCTCACCCGCAAGACGCCGACCAGGATCAGGAACTCGCCGACGAAGTTGCCCAGCCCCGGCAGGCCGAGCGAGGCCAGGGCGAAGAGCATGGCGGCGCCGCCCATCCGGGGCGCCGTCGACCCAGAGCCCGCCCATCTGGCCATGTCGCGGGTGTGCAGGCGCTCCTGCAGCAGCCCGACGATGACGAACAGCGCGCCGGTGCGAGAGCCGTGGCAGACCATCTCGAGCACGACGCCCTGCAGCGCCAGCGTGTTCCAGGCGAAGATGCCCAGCAGCACGAAGCCCATGTGGCTGACGCTCGTGTAGGCGACGAGCCGTTTGAGGTCGCGCTGCGCGAAGGCGCAGCACCGCGCCGTAGAGGATGCCGAGCGACCGCCAAGCCCATGACCACCGGCGCGCGACGCGGAACGCGGCGTGCGGGAACAGCGGCACGACGAAGCGGAGCAGGCCGTAGGCGCCGATCTTGAGCAGCAGGCCGGCGAGGATGACGCTGCCGGCGGTGGGCGCCTCGGTGTGGGCGTCGGGCAGCCAGGTGTGCAGCGGCACGACCGGCAGCTTGACCGCGAAGGCCGCGAAGAAGCCGAGCATCAGCCAGGTCGCGGCGGCGGTCGAGAGGTGCGTGCCGAGCAGCGCGGTGTAGTCGAAGGTGTAGACGCCGGTCTGCGCGGCCGTGGACGAAGTAGAGGCCGAGGATCGCGACCAGCATGAGCAGGCCGCCGACCTGGGTGAAGAGGAAGAACTTGACGGCCGCGTAGACGCGCCGCTCGTGGCCCCAGATCGCGATCAGGAAGTACATCGGGACCAGCATCATCTCCCAGAAGAAGTAGAAGAGGAACAGGTCGAGCGCGAGGAAGACGCCGATCATGCCGGCGAGCGACCACAGCAGGTTGAAGTGGAAGAAGCCGACGCGGTCGGTCGATCTCGCGCCAGGAGACGAGCACCGCGATCAGCGCCGAGCGCGTAGCAGAGGATCACGAGCAGCAGGCTGAGGCCGTCGATGGCCAGGAGGAAGCTGATGCCGAGCTGCGGGATCCAGGCGCGTGAACGCTCTCGAGCGAACGGGCCGCGCGGCGGCGACGCGCAGATCGCCGGCCCTGCACGATCCAGAGCGCCACGGCGACGACGAGGCCGACGCCCATGGCCACGAGCGCGACCCAGCGGGCGGCGTCGGGCCGGCGGCGTCCGGCCAGCCAGGCGACCAGCCCCGCGGCGAACGGCCAGGCGAGCAGGAGCGACGAGGATCATCGCAGCACCACCACGAGCGATGCCGACGACCACGCCGCCGGCGATCCCGGCCGCGTACCAGCGCACGCAGGCCGGTCTGGGTGGCGCGACAGCGCCGCGCCAGCCGGTGCGAGCGCAGCCAGGCGATGCCCTGTCACGGGCGGTCGACCAGGTCGTCCCGGCTGACGCGCGCGAGCCACAGTCGAACGGCCGCACGAACAGCGTAGTCGTAGAGCCAGTCGAAGCCCCAGCCGCGCGAGCAAGTAGCGCGGCGGCCGGCGCGAGCTGCGCGCCTCCGGCGGCCTCCTGCCGCGCGCCGCCGCGTACAGCAGCCAGCGCGAGCCAGATGCCGAGCAGGGCGACGACGGCCGGCGCGAGCGCGGCGACGATGTCGCCGGCGCGGCCGCCGTGGCGCAGCGGCGCGGCGGGCAGCACCCGGCTCGAGGAAGTCGGTCGAGCACCTGCGACGTGGGCCCAGCCGCGCGGCAGGTCGATGAAGCCGCGCGACCAGCGCCAGCGCCGCCAGCACGTACGAGCGGCACGGCGATCGCGCGGTCCGGGCCGGTAGCTCTCGGCGACCTCGGTGCGCACCGGCCCGAAGAAGACGAGGAAGACGACGCGGAAGGTGTAGAGGGCGGTCAGCAGCGCGCCGACGACGGCCCGCCGGCCCACAGCCAGGCGCTGCCCTGGGCCGAGACCGAGCGCGCGGTCGAGGATCAGGTCCTTGCTGTAGAAGCCGGCGGTGACCAGCGGCAGCGCCGGCGAGCGACGCGGCGCCGATCAGGAAGGTCCAGAAGGCGACCGGCAGCGCGCGTGCGCAGGCCGCCCATCTTGAAGATGTCGTGCTCGTCGTGCAGCGCCTCGATGACGACGCCGGCGCGCGAGGAAGAGCAGGGCCTTGAAGAAGGCGTGGGTCATGAAGTGGAAGATCGCCGCCGACCAGGCGCCGACGCCGAGGGCCAGGAACATGTAGCCGATCTGGCTGATGGTCGAGTAGGCGAGCACGCGCTTGATGTCGGTCTGCGACCAGGGCGCTGACGCCCGGCGTAGAGCAGCGTCACCGCGCCGATCGACCGCCACCGCCAGCGCGCACCGGCGGCGCCAGGTCGAAGAGCACGTGCGTGCGGGCGATCAGGTAGACGCCGGCGGTGACCATGGTCGCGGCATGGATCAGCGCGCTGACCGGCGTCGGGCCGGCCATGGCGTCGGGCAGCCAGGTCTGCAGCGGAAGCTGGGCCGACTTGCCGACCGCGCCGCCCAGCAGCAGCAGCGCCGCGGCGACGGCCAGCGCCGAGCCGACGCGGCCAGGCTGCGCCGCGCGCGCGCCATGCATCGGCTGGATCTGCAGCGTGCCGAGCTGCGTGAAGAGCAGGAACAGGCCGACGACCAGCGCCGTGTCGCCGACGCGCGTGACGATGAAGGCCTTGCGCGCCGCGCGGCCGTTGGCCGGGTCCTGGTACCAGAAGCCGATCAGCAGGTAGCTGCAGAGGCCGACGCCTTCCCAGCCGAGGTAGAGCAGCAGCAGGTTGTCGGCCAGCACCAGGATCAGCATCGAGCCGACGAACAGGTTCATGTAGGCGAAGAAGCGGCTGTAGCCCTCGTCGTCCGCCATGTACTCGGTCGAGTAGAGGTGGATGAGGAAGCCGACGACGGTGACGACCAGCATCATGACCAGCGAGAGCGCATCGAGGTAGAGCGCGACGCGCGGCGCGAAGCCGCCGACGCTGATCCAGGTCCAGAGGACCTGGCGTGAAGGCGTGGCCGGCCGGCGGCGAGAGCGATGAAGCTGAGCGCCGACGAGCAGCGCGACCAGCGGCGGCGAGGCCGACGCGAGCCGGCGCCGACGAGGCCGATCGCCGGCGCGCGCAGGCGCCCGCCGCCACAGCGCCAGCACGACGAAGCCCGGCGAAGGGCAGCAGCGGGGACGAGCCAGAGCGAGCGTGCAGCATCGTCAGCCCCTCATCGTCGCTGGCCGCGTCGGCGTCGAGCGTGCCGAAGCGGCGGCGGAAGCAGCAGCAGCCAGCGCCAGGCCGACCGCGACCTCGGCGGCCGCCATCGACCAGGATGAAGATGAACATCACCTGCCCGTCGGCGCTGGCCCCAGCGCGCGCCGGCCACGACGAAGGCGAGGCCGGCGGCGTTGAGCATGATCTCGATCGAGATCAGCACGAAGATGAGGTTGCGGCGCACCAGCACGCCGACCAGCCCGAGCAGGAACAGGACGGCGGCCAGGACAGCAGCCGATCGAGGGGCACCGTGGCATCAGCGTCGCCCCTCCAGGTGCGGCTCGGCCGGCTGCCGCGCCCGGCTGGCCGGCGATGCTCGCAGACGTCGTCCTCGCGCTCCTGGCTGCGCGGCCCAGGTGGCAGGCGCCGACGAGCCCCGCCAGCAGCAGCATGCGAGGCCAGCTCGACGCCGAGCAGCGTAGGGCCCGAAGAGCGCCAGCGCCGACCGCGCGCGGCCCCGACCGCGGCGGCGCCCACGCGGGCACCGCCGGCGCCGCCGCGATCGACCCAGATCAGCTCCGCCAGCAGGACGAGCGCGAGCACGGCCGGGCCCAGCCCACGACGGCCGGCCGCAGCCGGCCGCTCCTCGCGCTCGCGCCTCGCGCGCCGCAGGTTGAGCATCATGACGACGAACACGAACAGCACCATGATGGCGCCGGCGTAGATGATCACCTCGAGCGCGGCCACGAACGGCGCGCCGAGGGCGAAGAAGATCACCGCCACCGCGAGCAGCGAGACGATCAGGTAGAGCAGCGCGTGCACCGCGTTGGTGCGCGTGATCACCATCAGCGGTGGCGACGACGGCCACGGCGGCGGCGATGTAGAAGACGACGTTCATGGCACTCGCCTCACGGCATCAGCTCGTGCACGTCGACCGGCGGCGCCTCGTTCTCGGCCTCGCCCTTGTCCTTGCCGCCGATGGCCAGGCCGGCCACGCGGTAGAAGTTGTAGTCGGGGTACTTGCCCGGCCCGCTGATCAGCAGGTCCTCCTTCTCGTAGACCAGGTTCGTGCCGGTCGTACTCGCCCATCTCGAAGTCGGGCGTGAGCTGGATGGCGTAGGTCGGGCAGGCCTCCTCGCAGAAGCCGCAGAAGATGCAGCGCGAGAAGTTGATGCGGAAGAACTCCGGGTAGCGCCGGCCGTGCTCGTCCTCGGTCGCCTGCAGGGCGATGCAGTCGACCGGGCAGGCGACGGCGCACAGGTAGCAGGCGACGCAGCGCTCGCCGCCGTCGGGGTCGCGCGAGAGGATGATCCGGCCGCGGTAGCGCGGCGGCAGGTACGGCTTCTCCTCCGGGTACTGGACCGTGTCGCGGCTTGCGGAAGAGGTGGCGAGCAGGACCACCCAGAGTGCCTTGCAGCAGCGCCGATCACCGTCCCTCATCCCTTCGGCCAGCACGACTGGCGCCGGTGACCACCAGGTTGAGCAGGCCAGCGGCAGCAGCACCTTCCAGCCGAAGCTCATGAGCTGGTCGTAGCGCGGCCGCGGGCAGCGAGGCGCGCACCAGGATGAAGAGCGCGATGAAGACGAAGCGTCTTGAGCAGGAACCAGACGATGCCGGCGGCAGCACGGGCCCCAGCCAGCCGCCGAAGAACAGCGTCGCGATCAGCGCCGAGATGAGCGTGACGCCCACGTACTCGCCGACGAAGAACATGCCGAACTTCATGCCGGAGTACTCGGTGTGAAAGCCGGCGACGAGCTCGCTCTCGGCCTCGGGCAGGTCGAACGGGAGGCGCCGGGTCTCGGCCAGCCCGGCGACCAGGAAGACGACGAAGCCGACGAACTGCGGGACCAGAACCAGAGGCCGCGCTGGGCCTGCGACGATGCTCGCGCAGGCTGAAGGAGCCGGCCAGCATCACGACGCCCATCAGCGACAGGCCCATGAAGACCTCGTAGCTGAGCATCTGCGCGGCGGCGCGCAGGCCGCCGAGCAGCGAGTACTTGCTGTTCGACGACCAGCCGGCCAGCACCACGCTGTAGACGCCGAGCGACGACATGCGCGAGGAAGAAGAGCAGGCCGATGTTGAGGTCGGCGACGACCGACGCCGGCGGCGAACGGCACGACGGCGAACGAGAGCAGCACCGTGACCATGATGATGGCCGGCGCGAGCACGAAGACGGGCCGGTCGGCGAAGGGCGGGATCCAGTCCTCCTTGGAGAAGATCTTGATCGTGTCGGCCAGCGACCTGCAGCAGGCCGAACGGGCCGACGCGGTTGGGGCCGTAGCGGTCCTGGACAGAAGCCGAGCAGGCGGCGCTCCAACCAGATCAGGCCGGGAGCGATGACCATGGCGACGGCGAACACGGCCAGCGCCGAGAGGATGCTGCGGGCGCCTCCGGCAGCACATAGGCGACGATGCCGGACAGCGGGCTCAGCCATCGCCGGGCTCCGGCGAGGGACGTGCGGCCGGCGAGTCCGAGCCGGCCCGGCGGGTCGGGCCACGGCCACGATGCCGGCGCCGCAGGGCAGCGCCAGGGGCGGCTGGCCCGGCAGGCCGACGGCGAGGCCGGCCACGCCGCAGGGCAGCGAGGGCAGCACGCGCAGCGCCAGATCGAGGGTCACGCCGCCGGCGCGCAGGTGCACCCGCTCTGGGCGTGCGCCCCAGCCGCGCGGCGTCGGCGTCGCAGAGCGCCACGTAGGGCTCCGGCACCAGCGCGCCGACGGCCGGAGCCAGGGCGCTCAGCTCCTCCGAGCCGAAGATGTGGTGCAGGGGCACGACGAGCCAGTCGTCGCGCTGCGCGGTCGAAGGCGGGCGGCGCCTCTGCCGGCCCCAGCGGGGCCGGCCCTGCGCCGCCCGCCGGCTCGACCAGACGGCACGCCCGTCTCGCCGCCGCGCAGCGGGCCGCCGACCTCGTCCTGGAACTTGTTGAGCGCCTGGATCGAGTTCCAGCCGCGGCGCCCAGAAGTCGGCCGTCAGAGGCCGCCGGCGGCTGCTCGCTCGTAGCCCTCCATGCGTGAAGGCCAGCGGCGAGTCGGGGTCGTCGGGCGGCTTCGGCTCGAGCAGCGGATGCGGCGCGTGCATGGCGGTGCGGCCGCTGTAGCGCTTCGGCTGGCGCGGGATCTTCATGCCGTCCAGCCGGAAGCCGGCCGGCGGCGCCAGCTCAGCGCAGCGGCGCGAACTGCGGGCAGCTCGCCGGTGAGCGCCGCGATGACGTCGTCCATGCCGGTCCACGACGCCGCCCGCCGCGGCCGGCCTCGCCGGCCAGCGTCGCCAGCCAGCGCCAGGAGGCGTGCACGTCGGCGGGCGGCTCCATGACCGGCATACGAGCGCTGCGCGCGCCCCTCGTGGTTCACGTAGGTCCCCGTCGCCTCCGCGAAGGTGGCCGCCGGCAGCGCCGCGCGACAGCCGTTCACCGTCCTGGTGGCCAGGTGATCGACGACGACCGTGAAGCCGGCGCCGGCGAGGAAGTCGTCGACCTGCGCGGACGGCGCGCGGCGATAGAGGTCGTTCTCGAGCACGATGGCCGCCGCGACCTTGCCGCGGGAGGCGGCCGAGAAGGCCTCCGAGAGCCGGCCGCCTCCCAGCATGCACGAGCGCCCATGCTGTTCACCTCGCGGCACGTCAGCGTGAGCATCGCCGGCTGCGGCGTGGCGGCGCTCAGCGCCGCGGCCGCGCGCAGCAGGTCGGCGCTGGCGCACGACGGACCGCTGACGATGTGCGGGTGCTGCGCGCCGGCCAGGCGCGGCCGCGGCCTCCTCGACGCCAGGCGCGATGCTGGGCCGGGATCTGCTCGTCCGGCCAGGGCGCGCCGCGCCAGGCGCGCGGCGACGGCGAAGCCGAGCCGCGCCAGGTCGGCGGGCGCGCGCGATAGGCCGTCCGCGCCGCCAGCTCGTCGAGCTTGGTCGCGTGCGTCGTCGCGCGACCACAGCGCGCTCGGCTCGTGCGCCTTGACCATCGCCCACGCCGGCGTCGTTCCAGCGCGTGATGTGCAGCCGCACCTCTTCCGTCGGTCGGCCGCAGGCGCAGCCAGCGGCGCAGCGCGAAGGCGAGCATCGGCGCGGTGTTGGTGAGGTCCTCGCCCAGCACGATGACGCAGGCGTCGGCCGCCTCCAGCTCGCGGCAGGGCCGGCGTCGCGCGCAGGGCCGTCGCGCAGGAGCTCGAGCGACACTGGTCGAGCAGCTCGCGCTCGTCGTCGGCGACGCCCAGGTAGAAGTTGTCCGGCGCCGACGAGCGCGCGCAGGGCGTAGTTCGCTTCCAGCGAGGCGCGCGGCGAGCCGATGCCGATGACGCGGCTCGCCGCTCGTCGAGCACCTTGCGCCAGGCGGTCGACGACGGCGTCGTCTTGGCGCCGAGCCGCCGACTGGGGCCGCGCAGGCGGGCCGCGCGCAGCCGGCTGCGTCGCGTGTTGACGAACTCGTAGCCGTAGCGGCCGCGGTCGCAGAGGAAGTAGCCGTTGACCTCGGCGTTGAAGCGGTTGCGGATGCGGCGCAGCTCGCCGTAGCGCTCGCCCGGGATGGTGTGCAGCCGCGCCCGCAGTGCACGCAGACGGCGGGCGCCGTCTGCAGGTCCCACTTGCGCGTGTAGTGGCCGGCGAAGCGTCTTGTCGTCGAAGACGCCGATCGGGCAGACCTCGACCAGGTTGCCGCTGAACTCGCTCTCCAGCGGCCCGTCCTCGGCGCGGCCGAAGTAGACGTGGTTGCGCAGGCCGAA
This sequence comes from uncultured Actinomycetes bacterium, assembly GCA_963833555.1. Classification (GTDB taxonomy): domain Bacteria; phylum Actinomycetota; class Thermoleophilia; order UBA2241; family UBA2241; genus CAWHYB01. The sequence goes on from CAWHYB010000004.1 coordinate 50,329, forward strand.
GGCGCCGAAGTCGTGGCCGCCGGCGTAGTCCTCGTAGAACCGCAGGCAGCGGTAGCACTGGATGCAGCGGTTCATCTCGTGGGTCACGAACGGGCCCAGGTCCTGGTTGCGGAAGGTGCGCTTGTCGAAGCGGTAGCGGCGGTAGACGTGGCCGGTCATCACGGTCATGTCCTGCAGGTGGCACTCGCCGCCCTCGTCGCAGACGGGGCAGTCGTGCGGGTGGCTCATCATCAGTCAGCTCGATGATGCCGGCGCGGAAGCGCACTCGCCTCCGGATCGTCGATCGAGCAGCGCAGGCCGTCCGGTGACCGGGGTCATGCAGGCCATGACGATCTCGCCCGTGCGTGTCGTCCTCGTCCTTGAAGATGCTTGCACGGCGCACTGGCGGCAGGCGCCGACCGAGCCCATGGCCGGATGCCAGCAGAAGTAGGGCAGGTCCATAGCCGAGCGAGAGGCAGACCTCCAGCAGGTTCTTGCCCTCCTCGACCGTCGTGGCGGACGCCGTCGATGGTGATGGTGACCTCGCTCATCGGTAGGTGCACCGCCCCTCGCGGATGTGCGCCTCGAAGTCGTCGCGGAAGTACTTGAGGCCGCTGACCAGCGGCTGCGACGGCGCCCGGCGCGAGGTCGCAGAAGCAGTGGTCCTCGCCGATCGTACCAGCCGAGCGACTCGAGCATCTCGAGGTCGCCCTGCCTGCCGCGGCCCTCCTCGATGTCGTCGAGCAGTCGACTCGATCCAGGGCAGGCCGCCCCAGCAGGGCGTGCACCAGCCGCAGGACTCGCGGGCGAAGAACATCTCCAGGTTGCGCAGCAGGCCGACCGGGCAGGCCTTGTCGTCGACGACGACCATCGTGGCCGTGCCCAGCCGGCTGCCCACCTTCGGCACGTTGGTCGAAGTCCAGCGGCACGTCGGCGTCCTTCTCCAGGACGAACGAGCGTCGAGGCGCCGCCGGGGATCACGGCGCGCAGCTTGAAGCCGTCGCGCATGCCGCCGGCGTGCTCCTCGATGATCTCGCGCATCGGCGTGCCCATCGGCAGCTCCCACCAGCCGGGCCGCTTCACCTTGCCGGCTACGGTGTAGATCTTGGTGCCGCCCTCGTCGGTGCGTGCCAGGCTCATCCACGCTCGGGCACGCCGCCCCGCACGATGGGCGGCACGCAGCAGAAGCGTCTCCACGTTGTTGACGATCGTCGGCTTGGCCCACAGGCCGGCGCTGGCCATGTGCGGCGGGCGGAAGCGCGGCAGGGCGCGCTTGCCTTCGAGCGCGTTGAGCATGGCCGAGGCCTCGCCGCACATGTAGCGGCCGGCGCTCATGTGCAGGAGGAGCTCCAGCTGAAGTCGCTGCCCAGGATGCGCTCGCCGAGGTAGCCTGCGCCGCGTGGCCTCGGCGATCGCGGCCCGCATGGCGGCCGCGGGCTCGACGTACTCGCCGCGGAGGAAGATGTAGGCGATCGCTCGACTGCGATCGCGTAGCAGGCCAGGGCCATGCCCTCGATCAGCAGGTGCGGGTTGCGCTCCATGAGGATGCGGTCCTTGAAGCAGCCCGGCTCCATCTCGTCGGCGTTGCAGACGATGTACTTGGGCTGCGGGACGTCGGGGCCCATGGGCACGAAGCTCCACTTGCGCCCGGTGGAGAAGCCGGCCCCGCCGCGGCCCCGCAGCCCGGAGTCGATCACCATCTGGGTGACGTCTGCCGGCGCCAGCTCCGCGAGCGCCCGGCGCAGCGCCTCGTAGCCGCCGCTGCGCCTCGTACTCCTCCAGGCTGAGCGGCGCTGCCGTCGGCGCGCGTGGCGCCGGTCATCGGCCGCTGGTCGAGTCGGCCACGTCGCTCCGACTGTCTGTCGGACGCTCACTCATAGCGCGCCAGGATGCGCGTCGATCCTCGGCCGGGTCGAGCGGCCCGTGCAGGTCTGTCGTCGACGAGCATCGCCGGCGCCAGGTCGCAGGCGCCGAGGCAGACGATCGGCAGCAGCGTGAAGCGTCCGTCCGCCGTCGTCTCGCCCAGCTCGATGCCGAGCTCTGCTCCAGATGTGGTCGCGCATCTCGCTCGTAGCCCATGAGGTAGCAGGCGACGCTGTCGCAGAGCAGGATCACGTGGCGGCCCGACCGGCCTTGCGGAAGAGCAGGTTGTAGAAGCGTGGCCACGCTCTCGAGCTCGTCGGCCGTGAGGCCGAGCCAGCTCGGCCGACGTCGGCCAGGCGCCTCGTCCGAGAGCCAGCCGCCGCTGGCGCTGCACGATCGCGCAGCTGCGCCGGCCGACGGCCGCAGCGCTCGGCTCGCGGGTAGTGGTCGCTAGCATGCGCGCTCCGATCTCGCGTGCGCTCGTCGTCGCGTCAGCATGGCCGCTCGCGCGCTCATCGGTCCACGTCCGCCATGACGAAGTCGATGCTGCCGAGGATGGCGATCAGGTCGGAGACCTCCAGCCCGCGCACCATCAGCGGCAGCACCTGCAGATGCGGGAAGGACGGCGTGCGGATGCGCGTGCGGTAGGACGACTGTGCCGCCGTCGCTGATCAGGTAGTAGCCGTTGTTGCCCTTGGTCGCCTCGATGCCGACGAAGGCCTCGCCGGGCGGGATCACCGGGCCCCAGCTCACGCTCAGGAAGTGGTTGATGAGCGTCTCGATGTGGTGCATGGTGCCCGGCTCCTTGATCGGCGGCGTGGCCAGCGGGTGGCGCGCCTTGTAGTCGCCCGCCGGGCATGTCGTCGAGGCACTGGCGCGATGATGCGCAGGCTCTGGCGCATCTCCTCCATGCGCACCGGCGACGCGGTCGTAGCAGTCGCCGCTGGTCGGCCGGTCGGGATGTCGAACTCGAACTGGTCGTAGCCCGAGTAGGGCCGCTTCTTGCGGAAGTCCCAGTCGAAGCCGCAGGCGCGCAGGTTCGGGCCGGTGACGCCCCACTCGATCGCCTCGCCGGTGGTCAGCGCGCCCGACGCCGCGGCCGCGCGGCCGGACGATGCGGCTCTCCATGCACCAGCTCGTCGTACTCGCGCAGGCGCGTGCGGCAGGTAGTCGAGGAAGTCGCGCGACCAGCTGCTCCCAGCCGTCGCGGCAGGTCGTCGGCCACGCCGCCGATGCGGAACCAGCTGGGGTGCATGCGGCCGCCGGTGACCGCCTCGATGATGTCGTGGATGCGCTCGCGGTCGCTGAACATGTAGAAGACCGGCGAGAGCGCGCCGATGTCCTGGGCGAAGGTGCCGTACGAACAGCAGGTGGCTGTTGATGCGGAAGAGCTCGCTGAGCATGACGCGGATCACCTGGGCCCGGTCCGGCACCTCGATGCCGGCCAGCTGCTCGACCGGCGAGGCAGGTAGGCGCAGGTTGTTCACGACGCCGCCGAGGTAGTCGATGCGGTCGGTGTAGGGGATGAAGGTGTGCCAGGTCTGGCGCTCGCGCCATCTTCTCGGCGGCGCGGTGGTGGTAGCCGATGTCGACGGCACGCAGTCGACGATCTCCTCGTCGCGCAGCCCGACGCACGATGTGCACCACGCCGTGCGTGCCGCCGTGCTGCGGGCCGACGTTGAGGAACATGACCTCCGGGTCGCGCGGCCAGCTCGTCGAGGCCCCAGTCCTCGGGCCGGAAGGCGAGCTCCTCCTGCCACTCCACGGCCTGCTCGGGCGACATGTCGAGACGGGCCGCATCTCGGTGCCGCGGCACGGGTGCTCCTTGCGCAGCGGGTGGCCCTCCCACCACGGCGGCATGAGGATGCGGCGCAGGTTCGGGTGGCCCGTCGAAGCCGATGCCGAACATGTCCCACACCTCGCGCTCGTACCAGTCGGCCGCCGGCCAGAGGTCGGTGACCGTCGGCGATCGACGGGCGTCTCGCCGCGCAGGGCGACCTTGAGGCGCACGTCCGCGTTGCGCTCGAAGGAGAGCAGGTGGTAGACGACGGTGAAGTCGCTCGCCGGCTGGCCCTCGCGGTGCGCGCGCTCGCGCTCGTCGATCGCCGGTGAGGTCGTAGAGCATCGCGGTAGGGCTGCGGCGCCTCGTCCTTCAGGTAGCGCGAGCACCGTCGCGCGCCCGCTCGCGCGGCACCCAGACGGTGGGGATCGCCGTCGGCGGTCGGCTGCCGACGGTCGAGCTCGGAGCGTCCGCGGGAACCGGCGCCTCGCAGCTCGGCGCGACGCACGCCGCGGGACCGCGCTGCCTCGCGCCTCGTCGCCGGCCTCTCACACCTCGTCCTGCGGGCGCAGCACGGTCGTCGCGCGCGCGCTCGTCGCGCTTGAGGTCGCGCAGCGACGGCCGCGGCGTGCGCGTCGACGCCCTGCGGCCCGACGACCCAGGTGAGCGGCCGGCGTCTCGGCGCCGACTGCCTCCTGCAGCAGCAGCAGCCCCTCCATGAACGACGGTCGGCGACGGCGGGCAGCCCTGGCACGTAGACGTCGACCGGCAGGAACTAGTCGACGCCCTGCACCACGCTGTAGACGTCGTACATGCCGCCCGAGTTGGCGCACGAGCCCATGGAGATGACCCAGCGCGGCTCCATCATCTGCTCGTAGAGGCGCTGGATGACCGGCGCCATCTTGAGGAAGACGGTGCCGGCGATGACCATGACGTCGGCCTCGCGCGGCGAGGTGCGCAGCACCTCGGCGCCGAAGCGGGCGATGTCGTAGCGCGGCGTGAGGCTGGTGGCCAGCTCGACGAAGCAGCAGGAGAGGCCGAAGTTGAAGGGCCAGATCGAGTTCTTGCGGCCCCAGGCGACCAGCGATTGGAGGCTGCCGAGCAGCGCGGTCGCCGGGCGCGAGGCCGCCACTCCGGGCGGCCGCGCTCGAGGCCGCTCAGAGCGAGGGCCGTCTGCGACGGCCCGCCGGTACGCCGTTGCGGGCTCATCGGGGCGGCCCCGCAGGCGGATGGCGGTCGGGCGCGGCTGGGAGCAATGCGCCGTCGGTGAGGCTGGCGCCTGCGGTGACGTGCGCCGCCGCCGGCGCGGCCGCGACCTGCTGGAGGCGTGTCAGCGCCACCGGCTTCGCCGCGGTCGCGGCCGGGTTGAGCCCGGTCAGCACGGCGGTCGCCGCGAGCACCGCGGCGGCGAGCGCCAGCTCGCCGCGCGCGGTCAGCTGGAACGACCGCAGCCGGCCGTCGTCGGCGAGCAGCGCCGGCACCTGCCGGTAGCGATTGAGCGCGCCGAGCAGCGCGATGATCACGACCAGCGCGACCTTGACGAAGAGCGTGGCGCCGTAGCTCGTGCTCACCAGCGCGTGCAGCGAGCCGACCTCGGCCCAGGCGCGCAGCACGCCGGTGACGACCACGACCCCGAGCGCGATCCCGGCCATCGTCGAGAACCGCGTCACGGCGGAGCGCCGGTCGATGCTGCGATCGACGCGCACGCCGAACAGCAGCCAGACGAGCCCGCCGATCCACAGGCCGACCGCCACGATGTGGATCCACTGCGCGAGCAGGTTGAGCAGACGCGGCGAGACCGCGTCCGCGTGCCCGGCCAAGACGTGGATGAGCATGGCCAGGGCGCCGGTCGCTGCGAGCGTCGCGAATGTCCAGCGGTTGGGCCAGAGATCGACGAGGATGACTGCCACGAGGCAGACCACGAGGGCGGAGCCGAGGTTGACGTACGCGTGACCCTCGCTCGTCTGGAGCAGGGGCAGCAGCGAAGGAGCGCCGACGGCCGCCTTCTCAGCGAGGACGATGACCGCGAGGCCGACGGCCCCCAGCAGCCACGCTCCGCGCAGCAGCGGGCGGCCGCCGGCCGGCAGCCGGTCGCGGAAACAGACGATACACGTGCCGGCGGCGCCGACCAGCAGCGCCAGCCCCAGGTAGAGCAGCCAGCGGCCGGTCGCCGACGCGCCCGTCAGCCAGCGCGAAGTCGACCCGAGCGACTTGCCGAACTGGCTGACCTGCGGCGGGTTCTCGCGCACGCCGAACAGCATCGAGCCGCTCGCCACGTGACCGTCGAGCGCCGAGACGGTCTTCCAGTTGACCGTGTAGACGCCGCGCGGCAGCGGCCGCGTGACGTCGATGACCATCTGGAGCGGATTGCCGGGGAACGGCTTGGCCGCCGTTGCGCCGGGCACCGGCTGCCCGGTCGGGCCCAATGAGCTGGATGACCGAGTGCGCGGTGTCGGGCGGCTCGGCGAAGGTGAACACGAGTTGCTGGGGCGACAGGGTCACCGAGGACCCCGGCGCCGGGCTGGCACTGACGAGGTCGGCGTGCGCCCAGGCCGCCGGTGCGAACGGCAGCAGCGCGGCCAGTGCCAGCGCCGAGATGACGAGCAGCCTCCTCATCGACCGGGTCTTCACAGGAGGTACACCACGATGAAGATGACGACCCAGACCGCGTCGACGAAGTGCCAGTAGTAGGTGCCGGCTTCGACCATGCCGGCGGCCCCTACCCGGGCAGTCTCGACCGTGTCGGACGTGAGGCGCGGACGCCGCTCCCTGACCGAGCCGAATGAGGAGGTAGACCAGCACCAGCAGACCGGCTGTCACGTGCAGGCCGTGCAGGCCGGTGAGCGTGAAGAACGTCGTGCCCTGCAAGCCGGACGAGAGTCCGAAGCCGACGTGTGTGTACTCCCAGGCCTGGCCGCCGAGGAACGCGGCGCCCAGCACGATCGTCGAGCACGAGGAGCGCGCGGAAGCGGGCCGGCTTGCGCTGCCGGTAGGCCACCAGGGCGTAGTGGCACGACCACGCCGCTGCTGAGGAGGATCACGGTGTTGACGATCGGCAGCGTGAGATGCAGTGGCCCTCGCGTGGTCAGGGTGCCGGAGTGGACGCGCACGTGGATGTCGGCGGCGATGAGCGCACCGAACAGGATGACTTCCGACCCGATGAACGCGAGCACCCCGCTGCCGATCGCCGAGAACCGCTCGGGCGGGATGGCCGGCGACTCCGTCGCCGGCCATCCCGCCGACATCCACAGCGCCGCCACGGCGGCGAGCAGGCCGAGGCCGATGAACGTGATGGGAAGCGCCGTGAGGAGCCCCACCCCGACGATGAGCAAAGTGAGCGCCGCGAAGATCGGCAGACCGCTGAACTCTTCGACCATCGGGACGGCGTGGAGCACCTGGGCCTTGTCGCGCGGCTGCGTCTTGTCGTGCTTCATGTCCCACAGCGGACGGTCGCTGTGCACCTGCGGCAGCACGGCGAAGTTGCCGGTCGGCGGGGGCGAGGTGGTCGCCCACTCGAGCGTCCAGGCGTCCCAGGGGTCGTCACCGGCCGGTTCGCCGTTCGTCAGGCTGCGCACGACGTTGACGACGAAGACGATGATCCCGGCGCCGATGATGAGCGCGCCGATGCGCCGAGATCAGATTGAGAGTGTTCCAGCCGAGGTTCGGGGCGTAGGTGTAGATGCGGCGCGGCATGCCCAGCAGACCGAGGACGTACATCGGCATGAAGGTGAGCAGGAAGCCGGTCGTGAGGACGACGAAGTGGACCTTGCCGAGCCGGTCGCGAGAGCATCCGCCCGGTCATCTTGGGGAACCAGTAGTAGAAGCCCGCGAAGACCGCGAAGACCGTGCCCGCGAAGAGCACGTTGTGCAGGTGGGCGACGATGTAGAACGTGTCCGTCGACCTGCCAGTCGAAGGGGATCACGGCCTGCGAGACGCCCGATGATGCCGCCGATCACGAACAGCGCGATGAAGCCCGCAGGCGAACAGCAGCGACGTCTTGAAGCGCAGCGCCCCGCCCCACATGGTCGCCAGCCAGTTGAAGATCTTCACGCCCGTGGGGATGGCGATCAGCATGCTGGTGCCCGCCATGATGGTGTTGAAGAAGCTGGGCAGTCCCGTCGTGAACATGTGGTGCGCCCAGACGAGGAAGCCGAGGAAGCCGATCGCCACGAGCATGATGATCATCGTCGTGCGCCCGAACAGCGGCTTGCGCGAGAAGATCGGCACGACCTCGCTCATCATGCCGAAGGCGGGCAGGATGAGGATGTAGACCTCGGGGTGGCCGAAGAACCAGAACAGGTGCTGCCAGATGATCGGGTCGCCCCCGCTGATCGCGTTGAACCAGGACGTGCCGTACTGGCGGTCGAGGTAGAGCATGCCGACCGCCGCGGTCAGGCTGGGGATGGCGAACAGGATGAGGAACGAGTTGATGAAGGTCGCCTGCGCGAAGAGCGGCATGCGCCGCCAGGTCATGCCGGGCGCGCGCAGCTGCATCATGGTGACGATGAAGTTGACCGCGCCGGCGAGCGACGAGACGCCGAGCAGGCGCCAGCGCGACGATCCAGAACGTCACTCCGTCGTGCGGCGAGAAGGCGCGCTCGGTCAGCGGCGCGTAGCTGAACCAGCCGGTGTCGAGCGCGCCGCCGAACAGGAAGCTCGAGTAGAGCAGCAGGCCGCCGAACAGGAACATCCAGTAGCTGAAGGCGTTCAGCCGCGGGAAGATCATGTCGCGGGCGCCGATCATGAGCGGCACCAGGTAGTTGGCGAAGCCGATCAGGATCGGCATGCCGAAGAGGAAGACCATGGTCGTGCCGTGCACCGAGAAGAACTGGTTGTACTGCTCCGGCGTGAGGATGCTTCTGACCGGGCCGCATGGTCTGCGTGCGCATGATGATCGCGAGCGTCGCCGCGATCATGAAGAACAGCAGGGCCGATTCGATGTAGAGCAGGCCGATGCGTTTGTGGTCGGTCGCCGTGAGCCATGCCGTCAGGCCGCGCCGCTCCACGTGGCCGTAGGCGAGCTCTTGGGGCACGGCGATCTGGCTCATCTCAGCTCACTCAGGTAGGCGACGATCTGGTCGAGGGTCTGCCCTGGGATGGGGATGACCGGCATGTAGGTACCGGGCTTCACCGCCTGCGGGTCCTGGATCCAGCGGTACAGGTTCGCGGGTGTGTTCGACAACGTGACCGCCGCGATGGTCGTGCGGCTTGCCAGATGGGTCAGGTCGGGACCGTAGGTGCCGTGCAGCGAGGTGCCGCGGATCGTGTGGCAGCCGCCGCAGGTGAGCGTGCTGATCGCGGCGGCGCCGGCGGTGGCCTGCGGCCCGGCCGGCGCCGCCGCCGGCTTGACCTGATTGGCAAACCAGTCCGCGAACTGGGCCGACGGCTCGACGATCACGAGGAACCGCATGTTGGCGTGCTGCTGGCCACAGAACTCGGAGCATTCGCCGAGGAAGCGGCCGTTCTGGATCGGCACGAACGTGACCTTGTTGACGTGCCCTGGGATCAGGTCGACCTTGCCGCCCATCTGTGGCACCCAGAAGCTGTGGATGACGTCGGCCGAGAGCAGGTCGGCGGCCACCGCGCGCCCCATGGGGACGTGGATCTCGTTGGCGGTGTTGAAGTTCGCGCCGGTGTACTGGACCTGCCACCACCACTGATGACCGGTGGCTGTGAACTCGATGTTGCTCGTCGAGAACGCCGAGCTGCCCGGTGGTGTGGACGGTCAACGCGAACAGCACGATGACGATGACGGCTGGGATCGCCGTCCAGACGATCTCGAGGGTGGTGTTGCCCTCGGTCTGGCTGGCCTCGGACTCGGGGCGCTTGCGGTAGCGGAGGATGACCCACGCGAGGATGCCCCAGACCGTGAGCAGCACGGCGCTCATGATGCCGAACACCTCGTAGGCGAGCGTGACGATGTCCTTGCTGCCCGTGCCCGTGGGCTTGAAGACGGTGGGTGAGTGCGAACCGCAGCCGGTCAGCGCGACCACCAGGGTGACCGACAGCAGCGCGCACAGCAGCACGACACGACGCGTCCTGCGGACGGTCTGGTCGTCGATCGTCTCCGGCACGTCTGACTCCCCCTTGGCTCGCGCCGTCCCTACCCGCGCCTGCGACCGGCGGAAACCGTTCCCACGATGTCGTTCGTCCGGTGCCATCACTATGCCGCCAGCCGCTGGACGATCATGGCCGCGAGGATGACCGCGAGGTAGGGGCCGGAGATCTTGTGCAGCAGCCAGGCGGTCGGCCGCGCCGGCCGGGCGGCGAGCTTGATCGCGACGCCCAGGAACACCACGCCCGCCGGGCCGGCGAGGGCGAGGTAGGGCAGGCCGTAGAGCCCCAAGGCGACCGGCACGAGGGTCAGGGCGACGAGGGCGGCCGCGGCGGCGAGGATCAGCCTCGCCGCGGCCGTCTCGCCCATCGTCACCGACGGAGTGGGGATGCCCGAGGCGAGGTACTCGTCGTGCAGCGCCAGCGACAGCGCCCAGAAGTGCGGCGGCGACCAGACGGCGATGACCGCGCAGAGGAAGACGATCTCGCCGCTCAGCCCGCCGCCGGCCGCGGTCCAGCCGATCAGGGCGGGGAAGACGCCGGCCAGGCCGCCGGGCAGCGAGCTCAGTGCGGTGCGCGGCTTGATGAGCATCGTGTAGACCACGACGTAGTAGGCGGCGCCGGCCGCGGCGAAGCCCGCCGCCACGGCGCCGCCGAGCACCCACACCGCGACCACGCCGGCCGCCGTCGCCGTCAGGCCGAAGGCCAGGACGGCGGACGGGGCGACGGTGCCCGCCGCCGTCGGCCGGCGACGCGTGCGGGCCATGCGCGCGTCGAGGTCGCGTTCGAGGTAGTTGTTGACGGCGGCGGCACCGGCGACGGTGAGCGCCGCCGCCGCGACGGTCAGGGTGGCGAGCGCCGGGCCGGCATCGCCGGCCAGCACGCTCGCCACCAGCACGGTGACCGCGAACAGCGCGACGATCCTCGGCTTGCAGACCGCGCCGAGCGCGAGCGCGGTGCGCCCCGCGCGGGCGAGCCCCGCCGCAAGCGACGGCCGCGCCGGCGAGATGCTGTCATCGACCCAGCTCACCGGCGCCCCTATCCGGCCACGGCGAGATGCCGGCGCCGGAAGACGAGGTACACGATCAGGCCGACGACGATCGGCATGCCGAGGGTGAAACCCTGCATGATCCCGACGAGCGGCTTGAGGCTCCAGCCGAACAGCACCGAGAAGACGTCGTCGCCGCCGGCGAACAGGAGCATCCCGGTGAAGGTGAGCACCGCGGCGCCGATGGCGGTCCGGCCGGGTCGGTCGCGCGGCGTCTCGAGCACGTTGTGGATGCCGTTGTCGCGCGTGAACAGGGCGTCGGCCCACGGCCATATGAAGAAGAACCCGAAGATCATCCCGGGCAGCACGGCGGCTGGCCAGAACAGCCCAGGCAGCAGGAAGCCGCCGATGTGGATGTCCCAGGACGGGAACAGCCGCACCGCCCCCTCGAGCCAACCGGTATACCAGTCGGGCTGCGCCATGGTCGTGGCGTTCCACGGTTCGTAGGGGCCGTACAGCCACACCGGGTTGATCTGGAACAGCCCGCCCAGGGCGGTGAGCAGGCCGGCGACCAGCAACAGGAACCCGGTCGTGCGCAGCGCGTAGGCGGGAAACAGCGGCGTACCCACCACGGTGAGGTCGTCGTGGCGCGGTCCCGGATACTCGGTGTGGCGCTGGATCCAGAGCATCGTCATGTGCAGGCCGAGCAGCCCGGCGATGGCGGCCGGCACAAGGAGGATGTGGACCGGGTAGACGCGCGCGATCAGCGACTGCGAGGGGAAGTTGCCGCCGAACAGCAGCGAGGCCAGGTTCGGCCCGATGATCGGGATCGACTGCGTGATCGAAAAGGCGATGCGTAGGCCTGTGCCCGAGAGCAGGTCGTCGGGCAGCGAGTACCCGAACACGCCGTTCACGAAGACCAGCTGCAGCAGCATGAGCCCGACGAGGTAGTTGAGCCGCCGCGGCCGGCGATAGGCGCCGGTGAAGAACATCCGGAAGAGGTGCATCACGAGCGCTCCGGCGAACACCAGCGCGGCCCAATGGTGTACCTGGCGGATGACGAGGCCGGCGCGTACGTCGTAGCTGATCTGCAGCACCGACTTGTAGGCCTCGGACATGCTCACCCCGTGGAGCGGCGCGTAGCTGCCCGTGTAGACCGCGGTGGCGGCCGAGGCCTTGAAGAACAGGCACAGGAACACGCCTGTGATCACGAGGATGATGAAACAGTACAGGGCGATCTCACCGAAGAAGAACGACCAGTTGTCCGGGAAGATGTGGCGCAGCTCGCGGCGGATGGTGCTCGCTTCGGCGGTGGTGTCGTCGAGCCAGCCGGCGAGCCAGCGATAGCGCCGCCGCGGCAGGCGGAAGGCCGTGGCGAGCGAGCGTGTCAGCCGATTGTCAGGCATAGAGGTTCCAGAAGCCGGGGCCGATGGGCTGATCGAAATCGCGCTGGGCCACGAGGAAGCCGTTGGCGTCGATGGCCAGCGGCAGCTGGGGCAGCGGCCTGGCGGCCGGTCCGCCGAGAGGGGCGCAGCCGTTCGTCAGGTCGAAGTTGGACTGGTGGCACGGGCAGAGCAGGATGAGGGCCTGGTCCTCGTACTGCGCCACGGCGCAGCCGGCGTGCGTGCAGACCCGCGAGTAGGCGAAGAAGCTCTCGGGGCTCCACGACTCGCGGCCGCGCAGGGGAGCGATCCCGGGGAGCCGCAGCAGCGCCACCTGCGAGTCGGCGGCGTCGGTGTGGCCTTCAGGGAAGGCCACGACATAGCCGCCGCCCGCCAGGGCGTCGCGCGTGATGAGGCGCCCGTCGAAGGTCACGAGACGGGCGCCCGGCGTCCAGGCGGTCGACTTGAGGCCGCGCGACTTGGGACCCAGCGAGGCGACGAGCACGACCTGGCTGAGGCCGAACACGGTGGCGCCGGCGACGAGGAGCTTCGTCAGGAACCGCCGGCGCGTGATCGTACCGGTCTCGTGCTCGAGCGCGTCGGCGAGCTCGTCGGCGCCGGCCTCGGTCTCGGGCGGCAGCGGATAGCGGCCGACTTCGACCTCGTCCGGCACGAGATCGCGGCCCCAATAGGCGAGCGCGAAGCCGAGCCCGATGAAGGCCAGCGCCATGGCGGCGCCGAGTCGGGGCGTGCTATTGCCGCCGACGTAGAAGACGACGAACGCCACAGAAGCCGCGATCGCGACGACGATGCCGATCCCGGCCGGCCAGCCGGGGGCCGGGAGGCGCCCGTGGCCGGGCCCGGGCGGCGTCGCGACGGGCTCGGTCGGCGGTTCGTCGTGACGGACGTCACTCAAGCGTCGTCCCTCCCCCCTTGCCCCAGGACAGCCAGCCCGCAAAGGCGACCAGGACCGCGAGACCCAGGTACCCCATGAGGCCTTCGGAGACCGGCCCGACGTAGCCGAGGCCGCTCCCGCCAGGCGAGGTCGGCCGTTCGAGCGTCTGCACGTAGAGCGCCACCGCGGCCTGCTGGCGCACGTCGAGCGCGGTGTCTGCGAAGACAGGCATGTTGGTGCGGCCGTAGATCATGGCGGCGATCGCCTCGGCCGCCGGGTACCTGGCCAGCGAGGGCGCGTTCTTGCCGGCCACGAGTGCGCCGCCCCGCCCGGTCTCGCCGTGGCAGCCCGAGCAGTAGATGCGAAAGATGACTCCGCCGCTCGCCGCGGTCGCGGTCCGGGCGACCGGGTCGGCGATGGAGGTCGCCACGAACTCGGCGACCGCCCGGATCTGCTGTGGCGTCAGGCCGCGGCCGAGCCGGGGCATGCTGATGCCGCCGCGCTCGACCATGCCGGCGACCAGGCTGGGGAAGGCGTCGGCCTGCTGGCTCGGGCCGATGTTGCCCTGGCCCTGGGGGCCATGGCAGCCGGAGCAGTTGGCGGCGTAGATCGCGCCGCCCGAGCCGGGCGCCGGGCTGCCGACTGGCGCCGGTGAATACAACGGGGGCGGCGCGCCGAGCGACGGCGGCGAGCCGGACGAGGCAGGCGATGGGAGCGGCGAGGCGGTCGCGCCGGCCGCCGCACCGACGCAGACCAGCCACAGCAAGGCGACGATGACAAGGGCCGCGAGCAGCGACGGCATCGTCGGGCGGGCCCGGCGGTCGCGCGATCGGGTCATGCGGCCCCCCGCTTACGGCGGTGCAGGCGGGCGCTGGTGCCCCAGTCGAGCGCGCCCAGGCGCCAGAGGTAGACGAGTCCGGCGAGCAGCAGCGCGATGAACACCATCGCTTCGGCGTAACCGCGCCAGCCCGATTCGCGCAGCCCGATCGCCCAGGCGAACACGAACACCGCCTCGAGGTCGAAGATCACGAAGAACACCGCGATCTGGTAGAACTCGATCGAGAAGCGCCGCGGCAGCGGACCCGCGGGCGGCAGGCCGGATTCGTAGCGTACGTCGGTCGTGAGGTCGCGGTGACGCTGCCCGAGCAGCGCGCTCAGGCCGATCATGCCCCCAGTGACCACCACGGCCAGGACCGAGTAGACGAGGAGCGGCCACCCGGCTCCGGTGATGGCCACGTACGCTTGCATTGACCCCCTCGAGTACGAGACGCCTTTGGCTACCCCAATATGTGCCTGTTCCTAACCTGTCGAGCCGCACCGGGCCGTGGTGACGGCATCAACGTACCAGAGGATATGGTGTCCTCGCCGAGTGTGCACCCGTTCACCGAGGCCGGCGGCGCCTTGCCGGCCCGAGGATCAGCGCAGGCCGGGCGGCAGCAGCTCGCGGTGGGCGACCAGCAGCTCGTCGCAGAGCCGCTCGATCTGGGCCGGCGAGAGCGTGGCGGCCGCGTTGGGGTCGAGCAGCATCGCCTGCAGCACGCGGTCGCGGCGCTCTTCGAGCGCCGCGCTCACGGTGAGCCCGGCGACGTTCAGGAAGGTGCGGTCGAGCGCCGCGCATTGCGGCGGCAGCTCGCCGACCACGGTCGGCTGCACGCCGGCACGGTCGACCAGGCAGGGCACCTCGACGCAGGCGTCCTGGGGCAGGTTGGTGATCAGACCGGCGTTGCGCACGTTGCCGTAGACGGTGCGCGGCGTGCCGGTCACCATCGAGTGGATGATCAGCGAGGCGTATTCGCCGCTGCGCTCGATCTCGAACGGCTCGCCGGCGGCCAGCTTGCGCACCTCGTCGGCGTAGAACTCGAGGTTCTCTTCGCTGCGGCGGATGTACTCGTCGACCGGGATCCGCAGCCGCGCGATCTCGGCGTCGTCGCGCATGAACCACGGGACGTACTCGGCGAAGTGCTCGCTCGACTCGGTCGGGAAGAAGCCAAAACGCTTGTAGATCTCGACGCGGACGTGGCGGCCGAGCCCTTCGGGGTCGGCCGCGATCGCCTTGTCGAGCAGCGGGTAGAGGTCCTCGCCGTCGCGCTCGAGTCGCAGCACCCAGCTCATGTGGTTGACGCCCGCACCGAGGAACGTGACCTCGTCGAACGGCACGTCGGCGTACTCTGCGACCTGACGGCTGGTGTTCTGGATGGAGTGGCACAGGCCCACGACATCGCTGTGCGGCGAGCCCTGATAGTAGGCCTGGCAGTTGATCGCCATCGGGTTGGTGTAGTTCAGGAAGAGCGCGTGCGGGGCGAGCTCGGCGAGGTCGGCGCCGATGTCGAGCAGCACGGGGATGGTGCGCAAGGCGCGGAAGATCGCCCCGACCCCGAGCGTGTCGGCGATGGTCTGGCGCAAGCCGTAGCGGGCCGGGATCTCGAAGTCCTTGCGCGTGGCGGCGATGCCGCCGACCTCGACGGTGTTGATGGCGAAGTCGGCGCCGTCGAGGGCGCGGCGGCGGTCGAGATGCGAGCTGATGCGGGCGTGGGCGCCGACGGCGCCGTTGGTCCAGCGGGCCATCGCCTCGGCCGTCTCGAGCCGCTCGGCGTTGATGTCGTGCAGCACGATCTCGGCATCGGCCAACTCTGGGAAGGTGAGGATGTCGCCGAGCAGGTTGCGCGTGAACTCGACGCTGCCGGCACCGATGAAGACGATCCTGGTCACGTGATCCTCCCTCTTGTGAACTCGCCGGCAAGCCTAGCAGGCTGAGCGATTGTGTCGCAACTGTGCCCCAAACGAACAGGGATGAAAACGAAGGGCGCGGGCAAACGTCTTGCGCACGGCTTCGGATGGGAAGGGTGCACCGGCAGATGGGTCACATCCTTGAGGAGATCGCCAGTCAGCCGACGATGTGGCGTCGCGCAGCCGGCGCCGCGCGCGCCGAAGGCGGCCGCTTGCCGGCCGCCGGGCAGCGCGCGGCGATCGTCGGCTGCGGCACCTCGCTGTTCATGGCCGAGTCCTGGGCGGCCGCGCGTGAGCACGCCGGCCTCGGCGAGACCGACGCGTTCACTCCGTCTGAGGCCCCGTCCCGGCGCTACGATGCCGTCGTTCTGCTGAGCCGCTCAGGAACGACCACGGAGGTGCTCGACTACGCGAGGGGGCTGGCCGGCGCCACCCGCACGGTCGCTGTGACGGGCACGCCGGCCAGCCCCCTCGTCGATCTGTGCGACGAGACAGTCGTGCTCGAGTTTGCCGATGAGCGCTCGATCGTGCAGACCCGCTTCGCCACTACCGCGCTGGCGTTGCTGCGCGCCCACCTCGGCGTCGAGATCGGTCCGCTTGCCGACGCCGCCGAGGACGCGCTGATCGAGCCCCTGCCGGTCGATCCCGCCGCCGTCCGGCAGTTCGTGTTCCTCGGGCACGGGTTGGGCGTCGGTCTGGCCCGCGAGGCCGGGCTCAAGCTGCGCGAAGCGGCTGGCGCATGGACCGAGGCCTACCCGTCGACCGAGTTCCGCCACGGGCCGATCAGCGCCATCGATGCCGCAAGCGTCGTGTGGGCGTTCAGCCCCGCTGCGGCGAGCCTGCGCGAAGCAGTACGAGTGACAGGAGCGACCTTCCTGCAGGCTCGCCGCGATCCGATGGTCGAGCTGGTCGTGGTCCAGCGGCTGGCCGTCGCGCTGGCCCAGGCCCGCGGCCGCGATCCCGACCACCCACGTTACTTGAGCCGGTCCGTCGTGCTGACAGGCGAGGATGAGACCGATTCGACAGCGACGAGACAGCAGGGTGACCCACCGTCATGACCAACGAGGAGGCAGACGTGACACACGTACCATGGCATTCAAGAGGACGCAGAGCGACGCCGGTGCTGCTGCTGGCTCTGGTCGTCCTGGCCGCCGTCGTGGTCCTGGCCGCCGCGTGCGGTAGCAGCACCAGCAGCAGCACGAGCACTCCTACGACGAGCACGACCCCGGGCGTGCTGCCCTCGCCGTCGCCGGGCAGCTCGATCACGGTCGTCTACCATTACCCCGCCCCACCGAAGGCGCTCCTCGACCAGTTCACGACGCAGACCGGCGTCAAGGTCAACTGGGTGCAGATCGGCTGGGACAACCTGCAGACCAAGATCGCGGCCGCCGCGACGTCGAACACCTACTTCGCCGACCTGACCGACGTCGACTGGTCGAAGGTCGGCCAGTACTACAAGACCGGCTGGTTCACCCAGCTCAACCCGTACTTCAGCGTGACTTCGCTAAAGAGCGACATGCCGCAGATCGACACGTTCCAGGCCAACGGCCAGCTGCTGGCGATGCCGTTCGACGCCTCTTTCACAGTCACCACCGTGAACACCAAACAGTTCAAGGCGGCTGGGGTTTCGACCTCGCCGAGCACGATCACGGACTACACGAACGGGCTGAACGCCATCAAGTCGAAGGGCGTCGTGACGAACCCTCTTGACATCCCGTTCGCGGCGGCCGAAGGTCTGTCGACCTACTGGTACCAGACGACCGCGGCGTTCGGCGGCCAGGTGCTCGACGCGAGCTACAACCCCCTGTTCACGTCGCCCAGCTCAGCGGGCTACAAGGCACTGCAGTGGATGGTGAACGCGTACAAGACGGGCCTCGTCCCGAAGGCCAACATCGGCGTGACCGACTACCAGGGGTTCACGTCACAGATGGCGCAGGCCAGGGTAGCGTCGGTCTTCTCTGACTACTCCGGCACGGTCGCCTCCGTCTACGACGTGCCGAGCAGCTCCAAGGTGGTCGGGCAGATCCAGTACATCCCGACGCCGGGCACCGGCAGCGGCACGGTCCCCAACCTCGCCAACCCAGACGGCATCGGCATCCCCAAGACGGCCAAGAACGTGGCCGGGGCGCTGGCCTTCATCAAGTGGTTCACCGACACCCAGAACCAGGCGATCTGGGGCGGACTGAACGGGCCGTCCGGTGTGATCTCGGGGTTCCCTCTGCCGGCCCGCGTCAGCAGCCTGCAGCTCCTGGCTCAGGGCGGCAAGGTCGCCGGGTCGAGCGAGCTGCTGGCGCTGCTCAAGACCTCACGCGCGGAGTTCCCGGGCCCCGGGGCGCCGCCTTGGTATTCGCAGTTCAGCAACGCCGTCTACACCAACATCCACCAGGCCGCCGCGGGCGCCGAGACCGTGCAGCAGGCGGTCAACAACATCGCCAGCCAGGTCACGTCGCTGAAGGCGAGTCAGTAGCAGCGATGGGCGGCGCCGCCACGATCGAGGCCGCTGATCCCGGCGCCCGCGGGCGTCGTGGCGGCGCCGCGTCATGAGCGGGGAGAAGACGCAAACGGGCAGGAAGCGGCCGCGCAGGCGCGGCCGCTTCCTGCCCTACATCCTCCTCTCGCCGCTCGTCCTGTTCATCGGCGCGCTCGCGTTGTACCCGACGATCCTCACCACCGTGCAGGCGTTCTTCACGGTCAATCCGCTCGACCCCCCGACGCGCTTCGCCGGCCTTGCCAACTTCCAGGCTCTGTTCCGCAACCCGTTCGTACGTGAGAGCGCGGTCAACACCGTCCTGTACATCGTCGTCGGGGTCGGCCTGACCACGCTGTTCGGGCTCGGCATGGCGCTCGTCCTGCAGCGCCGCTCGCGCTGGCGCGGCGTCGTTCTCGCAGTGGTCGTGCTGCCCTGGGCGCTGCCCGCGGTCGTCGAAGCCGTGATCTGGGGCTGGATCTACGATCCCACGTTCGGCGTGCTGAACAGCTTCCTCAAGTCGACCGGGCTGATCAGCTCTTATCACCTCTGGATCGGCATCGGCCGCGTGACGTCGATCGTCCTCATCGAGCTCGTTCAGGTGTGGCAGATCACGCCGCTGGCGGCGCTGCTGATCCTCGCGGCGCTGCAGTCGATCCCCCAGGAACTGTACGAGGCCGCACGCGTCGACGGCGCCGGCCGCTGGGCGATGTTCCGCCGCATCACTCTCCCGCTGGTCCGGCCGGGTCTCGCCGTGGCGATGGTGGAATCGCTGATCCTGTCGCTGAACGTCTTCGACCAGGTCTACGTCCTCAACGGCTTCGCCCCGGGCGGGGCGTCGATCATGCTGCAGACTTACCAGATCAGTTTCAACAACCTGAATTTTGGCGAGGGCTATGCGCTGTCGCTGCTGGCCACCTTCGCGACGATGCTGCTTTCGCTGCTCATCCTGGCCGTCGTCTATCGCCGGGTGGAGTTCTAGATGCGCGTCCCGGCAGCAGTCCAGCGCGTCGGCCGGGCGCTGCTCATCGCCCTGATCCTGCTGTGGTCGGCATTCCCTATCTACTGGGCGCTGAACACCAGCTTCACGACGCTCAACGGGGCGCAGAGCGTCCCGGCCCACTTTGTGCCGCGGCCCTTCACCGCGCACAACTACACGACACTTCTCAATCAGACAGGCGGTGGTGTGGGCAGCCAGTTCTGGCGATCGTTCCTGAACGCGACGATCGAGTCGGGACTGGCGACCGTCCTCACGGTGGTGATCGCCCTGTTCGCCGCCTACGCCTTCGCGCGGCTCGAGTTTCGCGGCAAGCGGGTCATCCTCATCGCCGTGCTGGCCACGCTGCTCCTGCCTGTGTATGCGACGCTGATCCCGCTCTACCGCATCATGTCGAGCGTCCACCTCGTCAACACCTACCTGGGCATCATCCTCGTCTACACCTCGGGGTTCCTGCCGCTGGCGATCTGGATCATGTACAACTACTTCGCGAGCGTGCCGCGCGAGCTCGAGGAGGCCGCCTTCGTCGATGGCGCGACGCCGGTGATGGCCTTGTGGCGGGTCATGATCCCAGTCTCTGTGCCGGGCATCGCGGCGACGGCCATCATCGTCTTCCTGCTCGGCTGGGCGCAGTTCATCTTCCCGCTCGTGCTCAGCAGCGACCTGGCCACACAACCGGTCACGGTCGTCGTGGCCGCGCTCTACGGGCAGCGCGTCGTGCCGTTCACCCTGCTCAACGCAATCGGGGTGCTCGCGGCGGCCCTGCCCGCCATCATCGCGCTTGTCCTGAACCGCTACATCGTGCAGGGCGTCATGGCAGGGAGCATCAAATGAGGCCGACGCGGGGGCGTTGGAGCCGGGAGGGCCGGTGTGGCTGACATCCGTTTCGAGCATGTGAGCAAGAGCTTCGATGGGACCAAGGCCGTCGACGACCTCGATCTGGCCATCGCCGACGGCGAGTTGATGGTGCTGGTCGGCCCATCGGGCTGCGGCAAGACGACGGCGTTGCGGATGCTCGCCGGCCTCGAGGAGATCAGCACGGGACAGATCGTGATCGACGGTCAGGTCGTCAACGACCTCGAGCCGCGCGACCGCGACATCGCCATGGTGTTCCAGAACTACGCGCTCTACCCGCATCTCAGCGTCTACCAGAACATGGCGTTCGGCCTGCGGCTGCACCACGAGCCCAAGCCCGAGATCGACCGCCGCGTGCGCGAGGCGGCGCGCATCCTGCAGCTCGAGGAGCTGCTTCAGCGCAAGCCGAAGCAGCTCTCAGGTGGGCAGCGTCAGCGGGTGGCGATGGGCAGAGCGATCGTGCGCCAGCCCAAGGTGTTCCTCATGGACGAGCCGCTCTCCAACCTCGACGCCAAGCTGCGCGTGCAGATGCGCGCCCAGATCGCGCGTCTGCAGCGCGACCTCAAGGTGACGATGCTCTACGTCACTCACGACCAGGTCGAAGCGATGACCCTCGGGCACCGCGTGGCCGTCATGCGTCTCGGCGTGCTGCAGCAGGTGGCGCCGCCCCAGGAGCTGTACGGTCGGCCCGTCAACCTGTTTGTGGCCAGCTTCATAGGCTCGCCCGCAATGAACGTGGTCGAAGCCGAGCTGCATCGTGAGCCCGACGGGCTGCGGGCGCGCTTCGGACCGCACGATCTGAGAATCGCCCCCGACCTGGTCGCGTCCCGCCCCGGACTCGAGCGTTACGACGGTCGTCACACCGTGCTCGGCGTGCGGCCGCAGAACGTCGAGGATGCAGACCTGGTCGACTCCAGCACCACGGACAGCGTGATCGACGCCACCGTGGAACTGCGCGAGGACCTCGGCTCCGAGGTAGACGTGCACGTTGGCATCGACGCACCGGTGCCGGCCCTCGAGGCCGTGATCGAGGCGACCGAGTCTGCCGAGACCGGAGCGGCCGGCGTGGCGGGACGACCCGAGGGCATCTTCGTCGCCCGGCTCGGCGCCGGGACGGCGGCCCGTGAGGGCGGTCGCGTGAGGCTCTGGATCGACCCGCGGGCGCTGCACTTCTTCGATCCCGACAGCGGCGCGGCGATCTACGGCTGACTCGGGCGGTGTAGTGGCCCGGCGCGCTGCTCTGAGCGCGGTGGTCGATTAGGATGGCGCTTGAAATGACCAACGATCCTGACCGTGCGCCCAGCGGGCCGGCGACGCCGGCCCGCTCGACCTGCTCGTTGCCGGCGACGCCGTGCCCGACGTGATCGTCGGGGACGTCGCCGGCGAGATCGCCTTCGGCCAGACCGAGACCCTGGTCGAGCGCGGCACGCTGACGGTCGGCGGTTCGTCGGCGATCATGGCCTGCGGTGCCGCGCGGCTCGGGCTGCGTGTGGCGTTCGTCGGCGTGGTGGGCGACGACGCTGCGGGCCGCTTCATGCTCGACGAGCTCACGACCCGCGGCGTCGACGTCGCGGCCTGCATCGTGCTGCCGCGGCGCGCCACCGGCCTGACCGTCCACCTCGTGCGACCCGGCGCCATGCGCGACCGCGCCATGCTGACTTCGCTCGGCTGCGTCGGCGAGCTCACCGCCGCGATGGTGCCGGGCGCGCTCGTCGAGCGCGCCCGGCACCTCCACGTGGGCTCGTTCTACCTGCTGCCCAAGCTTGCGCCCGGCCTCGCGGGCCTCTTTGCAGAGGCCCGCCGGGCCGGGCTCACCACCTCGCTCGACACCCAGGGCGACTGGGAGGGCCGCTGGCAGGGCGGCCTGCGCGAGACGCTGGCCGAGACCGACATCTACCTGCCGAACGAGGACGAGGCGAGGGCGGTGGCGGCGAGTCTGGGCGGCTTGCCGGAAGCGTCAGCCTCGGCCGGCGACGAGGACTTGGCCGAGGTCCTCGAGGCGCTTGCCGCGCTCGGGCCACGGCCGATCGCGAAGTGCGGCGCGCGGGGCGCCGTCGCGTTCAGCGACGGCGCCGTCGTGCGCGCCGCCGCCCTGCCGGTCGCACCCGTCGATACGATCGGCGCCGGCGACAGCTTCGACGCGGGGTTCGTCTACGGCCACCTGCAGGGCTGGCCGGTCTCTCGCAGCCTCGCCTTCGCGGCGGCGTGCGGCTCGCTCTCGACGCGCGCCTCCGGCGGCGTCGACGCGCAGCCCGACGCCGCCGCGGCGCTGGCAGCGCTCGCCGACGGGCGCTAGGGTCCGCCGCCTCTCTCCAGTTCGCTCCTCGGCTTGCCGATAGAAGGCTCACCGTTTCCCGTTCCAGGCTGGAGGTATGGACGAAGCATCTCTCGACGCCGGCGCGCCGCTCGCAGCGGGACGGCCGGCCGGCCTACTGCGCGACCCCTCGTCACATGTCGACACCCTGCTCGCCCTCACCGAGCTCGTCAACGAAGAGCCCGACGCGGCCTTGCGGCAGATCGCCGGAGAGCTGCGCGACCTCACCGACTCCCGGCTGAGCGCCATCTATCTGGTCGACGACGGCCATCTCGTGCCCCTTGTCGTCAACGAGCGCGGCCAGCCGCTGCTCGAGGCGGGACTGCACGCGACTCCCGTGAAAGATGCCCCCGCCGCCGGCGCCGTGCTCGACGCCGGCCTGCCGCTTGCGCTGGAGAGCTACGGACGGCCGGTCTTCCGCCACGGCGCCGGCGAGGCCGAGGTCGACGACTACGAATCCGCCCTGCTGCTGCCGCTTCTCGGGCGCGGCGAGGGCATCGGTCTGGTCGAGCTCTGCGACTCGGCGGCCCGCGACTACGCGGCCGAACGAGGCATCGCTGAACGGCTCGTCAAGGTCGCCGCCGGCGCCGTGCTGGTGATCGGCGACCGCCGCCGGCTGCGGGCGCGCGAGCGTGTCGCCGACGAGCTCGTCGCGCTCGGCGACGCGGTGGCGCGCGCCCACAGTCTCACCGAGCTCGTGCGCCCCGTGGCCGAGTCGCTGTTCACCGCGGTCGGCGCCGACGATTGCGACGTCTGGCACCTGCATGGCGAGATGATCACCTGCCTGGCGAGCGTCGACCGCCGCGGTTTCGACGAGAGCGTCGTCGGCACCGAGTATCACCTCGCCGACTACCCCACGTACGTGCAGGCCATGGCGGCCGGCGTGCCGCGCGTGATCGCGTCGCGCAACGACCCGCGCCTGTCGGCCGTCGAGCTGGCCGCGCTCGAAAAGTGGGGCTTCAACTCCAACCTCTGCGTGCCGCTGGTCGTCGAGGACCGCCGGCTCGGGTTCATCGACATCTACGACAGCCGCGAGCGCGACTACTGC
The DNA here is from genome assembly GCA_963833555.1 of uncultured Actinomycetes bacterium. Lineage (GTDB taxonomy): Bacteria > Actinomycetota > Thermoleophilia > UBA2241 > UBA2241 > CAWHYB01. The sequence continues at coordinate 73,679 of CAWHYB010000004.1, forward strand.
CGAGCACCTCGACTTCATCGCGCAGCGTCGGCCGCATGCTCGCCGGAGCCTTCGAGCGGGCCCTGATCGTCGACCAGCTCCAGCAGCGTACGCACGACCTCAGCGTGCTGCTCGAGATCGGCCAGGCGCTGACGACCGCCACGGTGTTCGAAGAGGCCCTCGGCATCATCGCCGTGAAAGCCACGCAGGCCTTCGGCATGACCGGCTGCGTCATCTACGAGTACATGGAAGACATCGACAGCATCGTGCCGCGGGCCAGCCACGAGCGCGACAACCCCGGGGAACAGTACGCCGAGATCGGCGTGCCGCAGCGACTGAGCGACGGCCCCGGCGATCGCGCGATCCTCGAGAACGGGTTGGTGGTCGTCGAGAGCATCTCGGACCGGTCGCTCGACCCGACGACCCGCGAGTCGATGGAGCTGTGGGGCGAGAAGACGGCGCTCAACGTGCCGCTCCTGTTCGGCGGCACGCCGCTCGGTATCATGATGCTGCTCGACTCCGAGCGCGAGCGGCACTTCACGCGACCACGATCTCGAGTTCGCGCGGGCGATCGGCGAACAGGCGGCGGTGGCCTTTCAGAACGGACGCCTGAACCGCGAGCTGCAGCGTCAGGTCGACATCGATCCGCTGACCGGCCTCGCCAACAGCCGGTTCCTGCGTGAGCGGCTCGCGCAGGAGGTGACCCGGGCGCGGCGTCACCGGCTGCCCCTGTCGCTGGTGAGCCTCGAGATGGACGAGTTCCGGGCCTACGTCCTCGCGCACGGGCGCGCCGCCGGCAACGACCTGCTGGTCGCCGTCGGCAAGCTCATCGAGGGCGCCGTCCACGCGCCGGTCGACGTGGCGGCGCGCTACGGCGCCGACAAGTTCGTGATCGTGCTGCCACATGCCACGCTGCATGGCGCCGGACAGGGCGAGGCCGGCGAGGCCGGCGGTCCCCACGAAGGCGGGGCCACCGGCCTCGCCGAGCGCCTGCGCGACGCCGTCGAGGGCCTCGCCCGTGATGTGGGTGGCAAGGCGCTCGGGGGGCGGGTCACGATCAGTGCCGGCGTCGCCGAGCTCGGTGCGGAGACGCCCGACGGCGACCGCCTGCTCGCGGCGGCCGACGCCGCCCAGGCGCGGGCGCGCGGCGCCGGCGGCAACTCGGTGCAGGCCTAGGGCGTCGCTAGCGCAGCGTGTCGACTAGGCCCGCCGGCTGGGCGTCGGCGGTGCTCCAGTCGAACGTCTCGCCCAGCGCGCGCAGTCGCTCGCGGGTCTCCGGGCCGCAGAGCGCGCCCGCGAGCCCGTTTCCGTAGACCCACTCCGGCGAGGCGCCGAGATAGTCGGCCATGGCGTAGTCCAGCGTGAGGTCCGTCGTGAACAGCGCGGGGTCGTCGGTCGAGATCGAGCAGCGCACACCCGCCGCCGCGAGCGCTCGCAGCGGATGCTCGTCGAGCGAGGCGACGACCTGGGTGCGCAGGTTCGAGACGGGGGTGACGTCGAGCACGATGCCGCGCGCGGCGAGCTCAGCAACGAGCCCGGGGTCTTCGACGGCGCGGATGCCGTGCCGGATGCGGTCGGCCTTGAGCGCGCTCGAGCGCACCCCTGATCGAGGCCGGTCCGGCGGCTTCGCCGGCGTGCGGCACCGACCCGAGACCCAGCGCGCGAGCGATGCCGAACGCCGTGGCGAACGGTTCGGGCCGGGTCTCGGGCCCGCCGAGCCCCACGGCGACGACGCCGCGGTCGCGGTAGCGGCCACACCAGGCCGCGGTCTGGTCGCCGATCTCGGGGCTGAAGGCGCGGGTGATGTCGGGCGTGAAGTTGATCTCGATGCCGAACCGCTCCCGAGCCTCGTCGCGACCGTCGCAGTAGCCCTCGAAGACCTCCTCCCAGGCCACGCCTCGCGAGGCGGGTTCGGCAGGCGAGAAGATGGCCTCGATGTAGACCGCGCCCAGCGAGGTCGCTTCGGCGGCGTAGTCGACGACGATCTGGCGGAAGTCGTCCGCGGTCTGCAGCGCCGGCGTGGTCGCGATCCACATCGCGAGGAAGTGCGAGAAGTCGCGGAACGCGTAGAGCTCGGTCAGGCCCTCGACGGTGTCGGCCGGTAGTCTGTAGCCGTTGCGTCGCGCGATGGCGAGCAAAGCTGCGGGCCGGACGGTGGCTTCGAGGTGGACGTGGAGCTCGATCTTCGGATAGGACGGCATGGCGCGCAGCTTAGCAGAGCGTCACGGGGTAGCATTCACGGACATGAGCAGTTCGACCACACCGCGTCAGCCTGACCGGCCTGCCGCCGGCCAGCGCCGGCGGCGCCTTCGTCGCCCTCACCTGTCGGCCTTGTGGCGGCGACTGATCCTGTTCGGCATGGCCATCGTCGGCCTGTACTTCGTGTGGCCGCAGCTGATCAGCCTGTTCGCCGAGGTCCCGCGTCTGACGCCCATCTCGTGGGTCTGGTTCGTCCTCATGGGTCTGCTCGAAGCGGGCAGCTTCGTCTGCATGTGGGGCCTCATGCGACTGACCCTGAGCGAGCGGCGCTGGTTCGTGGTCGGCACCGCTCAGCTTGCCAGCAACGCGCTCAGCCGGGTGATCCCCGGCGGTGCCGCCTCGGGCGGCACCGCCAGCTATCCAGCTCCTGACACAAGCCGGCACCCCGCCGGCGCGCATCCTCTCGGGCCTCACCGCGACCACACTCATCTCGACGGGGGTGCTGTTCACGCTGCCGGTCCTCTCGTTGCCGGCGGTCCTCTTCGGCGGCGTGGCGGTCGCCGCAACCTCGCTGCACGCGCTCGTCTACGGCGATGATCGTCTTCGCCCTGATCCTGGCGGCGGGCGCGGTGCTGCTGTTCACCGATCGGCCGCTCACGCGGGCGGCGGTACGCTCGTGCAGCGGGTGCGCAACCGGCTGCTGCACGGCCGCGAGACCCTGACCGACGCTGCCCGCTGCGGCTGATCGACGAGCGCGACCTGATCAGAGCATGCTCGGCAAGCGCTGGTGGGAGGCGCTGCCCTACGCCGCCGGCAACTGGCTGCTCGACTACACCGCGCTGCTCGCCGCGCTGGCCGCCGCGGCGCGCGGCCCGCGCGCCTCGCTCGTGCTGCTCGCCTACGTCGTGGCCGCGCTGCTCGGCATGGTGCCGATCACGCCGGGCGGGCTCGGCTTCGTCGAAGTGGGCCTCGTCGCGACGCTGGGTCTGGCCGGTGTCGGGGTCGCCGAGGCGAGTCTGGCGACGCTCGCCTACCGGCTGGTCGCGTTCTGGCTGCCGATCCCTTCCGGGGGTGTCGCCTACCTGCTGTACCGCCGCTGGGTCGCGTCCTAGGCGCGACTGAGCGCCGCCTCGAGCACTGCGCAGAGGCGGCGCACTCCCTCGGCGAGGGTCTCCTCGTCGTACATGGTGAACGCCAGACGCAGGCCGCGTCGGCGCCGTCGAGGTGGCTGCGGGCGGCGGGCACGAACGACACGCCCGCCGCCTCGGCCAGCGGCAGCAGCTCGCTGGCGCGCAGCGCCGTCCGGCAGCGACGACCCAGATGAAGAAGCCGCCGCCGGGCACGGCGAAGCGAGCAGCCCGGCCGGCAGGTGCCGGCCGCAGCGCCGCGGCCAGCGCGTCGCGGCGCGCCGCGGTACGCGGCGCGCAGCTCGCCCGACCTGCGGCGTCGTAGCGGCCCGCCGCCGAGGAACCGCTCGACGACGCACGGCGGCGAACTGGCTGACGCAGCCGCCGCTGTCGTTCAGGCCGCTGGCGGCGACGCGCTCGATCTGCGCGGGCGCAGCCGTTGAGCCAGCCGACGCGCAGCCCCGGCGCGAGCGTCTTGGCGAACGAGCCCAGGCGCAGCACGGTGCCCGGCGCCGCGAGGCTCCACAGCGAGGGCGGCGACGGCTCGTCGTAGCCAGAGCTCGCGGTAGACGTCGTCTTCGACGACGAGCAGCCCGTGGGCGGCGGCCAGCTCGACGAGCCGCCGCCGCCGCGTCGCCGGCGAGGCAGACGCCGGTCGGGTTGTGGAAGGTCGGGACCGTGTACAGCAGGCGGACGCGCTACGCCGGTCGCGCGCGCCTCGTCGAGCCGCCGTTCGAGCGCGTCGACGTCGAGGCCGTCGCTCGTCGAACGGCAGCGCCTCGACGACGACGGGGTGGTCGCGCAGGATGCCCAGCGCGAGGCTGTAGGTCGGCAGCTCGACCAGCACCACGTCGCCGGGCCGGCAGAACAGCGTGACGAGCTGGTCGAGCGCCTGGGAGTTGCCGCCGGTGATCAGCGTCTCGTCGTCGTCCAGGGCGCGACCCTCGAGCGCTGCCGAGGCGCTCGGCGACCAGGCGCCGCAGTGCGGATGGCCCGGCGTTGGCGCCGTAGGGCAGCGCCGCGACGCCGCCGTCGGCGAGCGCCTCGCGGCAGGCGTCGGCGAGCCCGGCGGCCGGGAACAGGGCCGGGTCGGGCTCGCCGAAGGCGAGCTCGATCACGCCCGGCCGGGCGACGTTCTGGGAGCTTGGGGTCATCGTCATGGCCGGGCCATCCTCACAAGTCAGCCGGGGCGAGCCTGCTACTCGACTTCGTCGAGCAGCTCGCCGAGCCGCCGCAGGCCCTCGTTGACGTAGTCGTCGGGCAGGCCGAAGCTGATGCGCAGGTGGCCGTCGAGGCCGAACAGGTCGCCGGGCGCCACGAAGGCGCTCTTCTCGCGCATCAGGCGCATCACGAGGTCGGTCGAGCCGATCGTCGTGGCGTACTTGACGAAGCAGATGGCCGCCGCGTCGGGCGCCAGCGACCTCGACGTCGTCGCGCCCCGCCGCCCAGCGCTCGCACGTTCTCGAAGCCGCGCCGCACGTAGCCGCGCGTCGCTCGAGGATCTGCGGCCGCACGTCCGGCGACATCGCGATGGCGGCCAGCTTGTTGCCGAGGCAGGTCGTGCAGATGGTGATGTAGTCCTGCCAGGCCCACATCGCTCGCACGATGTCGGCCGGACCGACGACCCAGCCGATGCGCAGGCCCGGCAGCCCGTAGGCCTTCGAGGTGCTGCTGACGGCGAGCACCTTGTCGTACTCGCCGTAGAACGTCGGCGTGAACTCGTCGGTGACCCGTCTCGGCGCCGGCGTAGACCTCGTCGGCGAGCAGCCAGGCGCCGGCGCGCGCGGCCGCCGTCGACGACGGCCGCGCGCTCGTCGTCGCGGCATGATGCGGCCCGTGGGGTTGTTCGGGTTCACGACCGTCACGAGCCTGGTCGTCGGCGTCACCGCGGCCGGCAGCTCGTCGAGGTCGAGCGCCCAGCCGCGCTCGCTGCTTGAGGCCGAAGGTGATCAGCGTGCGGCCCGTGGTTCTGGGCGAGCCCCCAGAACTGCTGGTAGTTGGGCTGCATGACGGCGATGTCGTCGCCGGGGTCGGTCACCGTGAGCGAGGCTCGTGTAGTTGGCCTGGATCGCGCCGACGGTGACGAGCACGTTGTCGGCGGTCGCGCCCGGATACAGTGCGGCGATCGCGTCGCGCAGCTCGGGATCGCCGTTGGCCTGCGGGTAGTTGAGCTCGACGTCGGCGAGCGCCGCCAGGTCGGCCGACGTCGCCGTCCTCGTCGACGCAGCTCGCGCATGGTCATGGGGTGCACGCCGCTCTCGGAGAGGTTGATCTCGACCTCGTTCTCGTAGGTCGACAGCAGGCGCTCGAGCTTGAACTCGACGAACGGCTCGGTGGCAGTCATGTGCTTACTCCTTCGCGCTTTCGCTGGTGGAGGGGGCGGCGACGCCTGCGGCGTCGCCGCCGAAGGTCGCCCCCAGTCCCGCGTCGATCGCCCGCCGGTAGGCGAGCCGGGCGATCGCTGTGTCCTGCACGCCTACGCCGGTCAGGTCGCAGATCGTGATCTGGTCGTCGCCGCTACGGCCCGGCTTGAACGCCTGCCGTGATCTCGCCGAGCTCCGTCACCGCCTGCTCGTCGATCAGCCCTCCGTCGACGGCATGATGCAGCTCGCCGATGACCAGGCACTGCGCGAGCCTGTCGCAGACCACGACGATCGGCCTTGGCGAAGCAGTCGGCGTACGCTCCTGCTTGGTCGGCATGTCCGACCCCATGCAGGTGACGTGCAGGCCGGGGTGCAGCCACGTCGCTTCGAGGTACGGCTCTCGCGCCGGCGTGGTGCTGACCACGACGTCGCTTTCGCGCACCACCTGCTCGGGCGTCGTGGCCACGATGACGGGGACGCCCAGCTCGGCTTCGATGTCGTCGACGTAGGTGAGCCACCTCGTCGGGGATGATGCCGTAGACCACCAGGCGCTTGAAGTCGCGCACCATCTTCAGGCCGCGCATCTGGTAGCGCGCCTGAGAGCCCGAGCCGATCACGCCGGCGGTCACTATGTCGGGCCGCGCCAGCTGGTCGGCGGCGATGGCGCCGGCCAGGCCGGTGCGCAGCTCGGTCAGGTAGCCGTTGTCGACGAGCAGCGCCTGCAGGAAGCCGGTCTCGGCGCTGATCAGGACCATCATGCCGGTGCCGTAGGGCAGGCCCCTGGCCGGGTTGTCGGAGAACCCCGACGCGACCTTGACGGCGAAGCTGTCGAGCCCCTCGATGTAGGCCGTCTTGATGTCGACCTCGCCGTTGTGCTCGGGGATCTCGATGGCGATGACCGGCGGCGCGAAGGCGCGCCCCTGGGCCAGCCGCGTGAAGCCCAGCTCGACCGCCTCGAGCGCCTCGCGGTCGAATCCCGCACAGCCACGGATCTCGGTCTCGGACAGCAGCGTCACCTTCATGTGGACCCCCTCGTGGCGTGGCGGGTGAGACTACCGGGGATTGTATCGGACCCACCCCAAGGCCGCAGCCTTGGGTGGGTATGGACAAGCTCTGCTCTTGACCGGCCCGGCCGATGCCTGAGAGGTTGGACCCTATGACCGGATCCCTGCAACCGGCGTCGTGCGCCGGCGCCGATGACGCCGGCGGGGGCGTGCCGCGCACCGAGTGGGGCCAGCTCTGGCTGCTGTTCCTGCTCGAGTTCATCGTGGCCATCGGCTTCGGCGTGATCTACCCGTACCTGCCCGTGTTCCTGCAGGACGTCGGGCATGCACAGCCGTGGCTCATCGGCGTGGTCGCCTCAGCCGTCTTCGTCGGCACGTTCCTGTTCTCGGGGCTGTTCGGCCGCCTCTGCGACCGCATCGGCCGCAAGCCCGTGCTGATCGGCGGTTCGCTGCTGTTCACGACCGCCATGTTCCTGTTCCTGACGACCACAGACCCGTGGTGGTTCGTGGGCTTCCGCTTCCTCGAAGGTGTAGCCACCGCCGCCGTCATCCCGGCCGTCAACGCGCTCATCGCCGACTTCACCGAGGAGCGCCAACGCAGCCAGGCGTTCGGCTGGATGATGTCGGCCCAGTTCGGGGGGCTGATCCTGGGGCCGGCCCTGGCCGTGCCCATCTACAGCCTCGGCGGCGGGGGCATCCAGGGCTTCCATGCGATCTTCCTGGTCGGCGGCGTGGTGACTGGACTGGTCAGCGCGGCGCTGCTCATCGTTCTGCGGGAGCCGGCGCGCAGCCGCGAGCGGCTGCGCGCCGGCTCCGCCGCACGCCCCCCGAGCTACCGCCGGCTCGCGACGCCGCCGGTGGCGGCCCTGATCCTGGTGGCCGCCACCGCCAACTTCGCCACCGGCGGCTTCGAGGTCCTCTGGAGCATCTGGCTGAAGCGGCTGGGCGCTTCGCTGACCTTCATCAGTCTCACCTGGATCGCCTTCTCGATCCCCATGCTGCTGTCGTTCCTCGGCGGGCGTTTCGCCGACCGTTCCAACCGGTTCCGGCTGGCCCTGTCGGGTTACGCCATCGCCGGCGTCTGCTATCTCGTCTACGGCTCGGTGCACAACCTGCGGCTGTTTCTCGCCGTCAACGTGATCGAGGGGCTGGCCTGGGCGTGGTCGTACCCCGCCAAGGAGGCGTTCCTCATCCAGGTGAGTCCGCAACGGTGGCTGGGCGCCGTGCAGGGCATGCAGAGCGCGGCCATCCAGGTCGCCGCCTTCATCGGCACCGTGATCGCTCCGGTGCTGTACGGCGGTCTCGATTTCGGGGGGGCGAGCCTGGGCTTCATCCGCCTGCCGGTGGTGCGGTTCGGGGGCATCGGCGGCTACGCGCTCAGCGTCGACGGCGTGCTCGCGCTGGCCGGTGTGGTCATCGCTGCTCCGGTGCTACGGCGGGAGTGGCGGCTCCTGGCGGCCGCGCGCGCCGCCTCGGCCCCCGCCGGCGGGCCCTCCGGGGCTGCCGCTACCTCCGACCACAGCTAGCCTGCGAGGCGGGCGGCAAGTGAGGTCTCAGGGGGCGGGCACCTGTGGCGACTGTGAGGAAACGCCGGGGCCCGCCAGCAGCAAATACGTGCGTCCGACCCCGAGAACGCCGAGGCGCGTGCGATGCGTCACCAGGCGCGGTGCGAGCAGTCCTTTGATCGCATCGAGATAGATAGGCTTGTTGGGGGGGAAGGGCATGTCGACCAGCACATCGCGGGGCCTCATCTCGGGGATCCAGGCCGACGGGTCGCTCAGGAGGTCGGTCTGCCACGCCGCATAGACCATGGTCTTGTCGGGGAGCCAGAACAACACGCGCGAGCCGTTGCCGCGATCGGGGCCGTCGAGGACGACCCGGTGAGCCGCGGCAAGCATCGGGCGGGGGTTGGGGCTGTGGTTGCGGAGCGTGTGCAGGCGTCCGAAACCGGCCGGCATCAGCAGCATGATCCAGAACACGATCACCACGGCGTACTGGGCGCGCCGGGGCAGCAGTCGTGCGGCAAGAACAGGCGTGAACGCCAGGAAGACCCAGCCGGCTGCCTGATAGTGATCGCCCACGGCGTAGTGGGGCGATCGGAAGGCAAGGTACATGGCGAAGATCCCGCCGAGGACGCCGATCAGGAAGAAGAGTGCGCCGGTCATGCCGGTGGTGTCTACGCGGGCGAAGTACCGCCGCACCGGGCTGCGCATCGGTTCGACGAAGAGGCAAACGGCGAGGGCGACGGCCGCCAGCAGCACGACCACGGCCCCCGCCCTCGCCGCGCCGCCATCTGCCAGAAACGACCAGAACGGCTTCGTCACCAGCACCGAGTAGTTCGGCGCGCGACGCAGATCGTGAACGGAAAGGCCGAAGAACGGGTACAGCGCCGACCACACCTCATGGATGCGCTCGTTCAGGGCGTTCATGCTGAAGCCGTGTGCTTGCCAATCCTGCTGCCGCCGGACCGACAGGTAGAACTGGGGTGCCAGTGCCACGAAGATGGGCGCTCCCGCGACCATGCTCAACCCTACGCGCCACAGGCGAGGGCGGCTGCGCCGCAGCAGGACGAAGCAGGCATACAGTCCGCCGGTGACCGCGACGATGGAGAACTGGTAGTGCGTGAGGACCCCGGCAGCGGTGACGACCGCGAGCACGGCGGCGTCGCGCCAGCGGAACGGTCTTTCCAGGTCGACGGCGCGCACGACGAGGAACGCGAAGATGACCGTCATCAAGGCGAACAGATCGTAGTGTCGAGCCATCATCGACGTTTTCAGCACGGGGGGACTCACGGTCCAGACGAGCACCACCAGCGCTGCTTCGATCGAGTTGCGCAGCAGACGTCTGGCAAGCAAGAACAGCACGACGCCCGTCAGAGTCGCGATGATGGCGTTGAGCACCAACCCCCAGCGAAGGCTGACTCCGAAGATGGCGACCCAGACATGCAGGATCCAGAAGTAGAGGGGAGGATGCGTGTCGGTGTGTGCGAGGCCTGAGCGGATCTGTCCGAAGTCCCAGAAGCTGCCCGGCTGCGTCAGGCTCTTCCACTCCGAGGCGGGTACCCAGCGGTCGGTGAGTCCGCCGTTGACTGCCCACTGATACCGGTCCTGGTGCCCAGTGGCGGCGATGTAGCTGATGATCTCGTCGTGGCTGAATTGCCGCTTGATCCCGATCTCGCCGGCCCGGAACAGAAGTCCAGAGCCGAGAGCGAGCGCGAGCAGAGCGAGAGCCACCCAGGAGCGTCGAGTCAGATGCCGCACGGTCGTGATGATGCCTGCGGGCCGATGACCAAGTCAAGGCGGCCGCGGCCGCACGAGGGCGGTCTGGCGCCGGTTCTGGCGGCCGCCGCCTACCGGTGACGCAAGCGTGCTCCGCGCCGGCGCAGCACTATCAGCAGCGGCAGCGACACGACCAGGATGGCGGCGGCCGCGGTGAGCACCAGGTCGACCCACAGGGGCGCGGTGAACGTCCACGCCAGCCAGTGCATGTCGACGTGCTGGCGGTTCTGGACGATGAAGGCCAGCAGCGCCAGGGCGAGCAACCCGCAGACGAACGGCACGGCGCCGCGGCGCAGCATCGTGCCGGCCGGGACCCGCTCGTGGTCTATCTGGCGGGCGTCGGCGTCGGCCGCCCGATGCGGCCCATCAGGATCGGTCATGCGGGCCTCCTTTCAGCCATGCAACGTTCCCAAACGGGCGTGGCGTGCGCCGTTTTGCTCCGGCGAAGACGGTGTGTGCCGCCCCTCACCAGTAACGCCGCCGCGCGATCAGCGCTTCGAGATAGCGGGACTTGATCTGCTGGCTCGCCACGACCTGTTTGAGCGGCGGCAGGCGCAGGATCACGCCCAGCACCGCGGCGAGGGCACGATGGCTCGCCAGGCCCTGTTCGGGGAAGATGAGGTTCTGCAGCTTGCCGCGCTCGATGGCCATGACGACGGTGCGATGGGCCGAGTCGAGCGGCGTGATGATGCGCTCCGGACGTGTGACCAGGGTGATCGCCCCTCGCGAGCACGTACGGCTGCACACGCCACAGCCGATGCAGACCGCCCGGTCGACCTGCGCGACTGAGCCCGGTAGCACCTGCGCCAACGCCTCGACCGGGCAGACGTCGGCACAGCGCCCGCAGCCGTTGCAGCGCCGCTCGTCGATGACAGGCATGAACCGCGTCGTGTGCACCGGCCGCAGCATCGCGAAGCGGCGTGCGGCGATCATCGTCTCGCAGCAGCAGCGGCAACAGTTGCAGATGAAGTTGACCCCCTGGCGCACGTTCTCGGCGAACTGCACGAGGTTGTGGTCGTAGGCCTCGTCGAGCAGGTCGATGGCCTCGGCGTGGTCGATGCGTCGCACGATGCCCTGCCGGATCAGCGTCTCGGCGGCCGCGTTGAGCGACAGGCAGATCTCGCGGGGAGCGTCACAGGCCTTGCCCACATGCTCCATCTTGTGGCGGCAGTAGCACAGGCCGACGGCGATGTGGTCGGCGTCGCGCATGATCGCACTGGCACGCTCGTAGTCGAGCACGCGCAACTCGTCGTCGGGCGTGAGCGCCGGCTCGTGGATGAGGGCCCGGCCGAGCTGCGTCTCGCCGGGCTCGTAGAGCTCGCGCACGAAGTCGTCCTCGACCGTCATGTAGCGGTGGAACAGTTCGGCCAGCGTGTGCTTGTCGAGACGGCCGTCCGTGCGCATCATCGAGAACTCGAAGAACCCGGCCATGGGTGGCGGCAGGAAGTAACGGCGCTCGCCGTCGAAGCCCGTGTCGATCAGCAGCGACCGCGACACGAGGCCGTCGAGCAGGCGCTCTGCCTGGCCGGCGTTCGTGCCCCAGGCACGGGCCGCGTCGTCGGCCTTGAAGGGCGCCACCGGAAGCTGCGCGACCAGACGCGCCTCGCGCTCGGTGAACAGCATCGCGAGGATGTCGTAAAGAAGCTCGGACGGTGCCACCCCGACCGGGAACTTGTTGAGGCGGCGAGTCAGCTGTTCGTACGATGCTCTGGCGGTGCGGTGCGCCACGCGGCCCTCCTGACGTGGGCGTCAAGGATAGCAGACGGCCGCCGTCGTGGACCCGTCTCGGGCCGTCCCGGACGGCCCCGAAGCCCCGCTATACTCCCCGTCATGGACAGCGGCCGGCCTCTTCTTATCGTCAACCCCTTGAGCGGCAGGATGGGCGGACATGGCGCGCTGCTGCGCTTCGTGGCCGAGGTCGAGGACGTCCTCGGCGACGTCGACATCGAGGCCACCGAACGTCGTGGCCACGCCATCGACCTCGCTCGGCGGGCGTGTCGCGAGGGGCGCGGTGCCGTCGTCGCCGTCGGCGGCGACGGCACGCTCAACGAGGTGGTCAACGGCGTGTTGCTGGCGCGCGAGCCGGAGTTCCCCGAGTCGCCCTCGCGCGGCGTGCCGCCGCAGGCGGCGACGTCGCCGCGCGTCGGCCTCATCGGGCTGGGCACTGGCGGCGACTTCGGTCACAGCCTCGGCATCGGCCGCTCCCTCAGCGACTACCTCGCCGTCATCGCCGCCGGTCACGTCAGGGAGATCGATCTGATGCGCGCGCGGTTCACGGGGCATGACGGGGGGCCGGCCGAGCGCTACGTCGTGAACGTCCTGTCGGCCGGCCCCGGCGGGCTCGTCGACCGCTACGTCGCGGGCTACCCGCGCTTCGTGGGCGGCAGGCTTGCCTACGCCCTGGCGTCAGTGCGCGCTTTGATCGAGTGTCCCAAGGCGCGCCTGCGGCTGGTCGCGAGAGGAGTCCCGTCCGCCGCTTCGGAAGCCTCAACCGGCGCGGACCTGAGCGCGACGGCGATGGCCGGCGCGGGCGACCTCGAGCGCGAGGTCGCGACCTACCTGCTGGCCGTCTGCAACGGGATCGCCTTCGGCGGCGGCATGCGGATGGCCCCGATGGCCGTGCCCGACGACGGCCTGCTCGAAGTCATGTCGGTGTCGACCGCCAACAAGCGCACGGTCCTGGCCAACATGCCCAAGGTCTACCGCGGCGAGCACCTCGAGGTGCCGGGCGTCGAGCACTTCAGCTGTCGCGGGCTCGACGTCGAGCTGCTCGACGCCCGGGCGGCCGAGCGCTTCGCCCTCGACGTCGACGGCGAAGCGCTCGGCCGCCTGCCGCTCAGCATCGAGGTGATGCCGAAGGCCCTCGCGGTGTTCGCGCCGCCGCCGCCGCGAACGGCGCCGGTCACGCCGCCGGTCGCCGCCGCGAACCGCTAGCCGGCTGGGCCGCCTGTAGAACCGCTGGCCGAGTGGCAGCGGCTGGGCTAGCATCGTCGCAGGGGTCACTGTGCTGTTTCCTACCATCACATTCGCGCTCTTCTTCGTCGCGGTGTTCGTCGCGAACTGGCTGCTCATGCCGCGACGTACGCTGTGGAAGTGGTCCATGATCGCGGCCGGGGCGGTCTTCTACGGCTGGTGGGACCCGCGTGCCGTGGCTTTGCTGGCCGTCGTGGCCCTGGCCAACGGCCTGCTGGCGATGTTAGTGGATCGCGCCGGCCCGGGCACCGCCCGCAAGGCGGCGCTCGCGTCGGCGCTGGCCTTCGACCTGGGGCTGCTGGGCTGGTTCAAGTACTACGGGTTCTTCGTGACCTCGGCGGCGAACACACTCCACGCGCTCGGTCTGCAGGTCGCGCCGCCGCTGCTCGAGATCGCGCTGCCTGTCGGCATCTCGTTTCTGACCTTCAGGGTCATCAGCTACGTCGTCGACGTCTACCGGGGCACGCTTGCGCCGGCGCCTTTGCTCGACGTTGCGGTGTACGTCGCCTTCTTCCCGTACCTGCTCGCCGGTCCGATCGCCCGCGCCGCCGACATGCTGCCGCAGGTGCGCGAGCCGCGCGACCCGCGCCGCATCGACACGGGCCGCGCCTTCTACCTGATCTTCGCCGGCCTCGCCAAGAAGATGCTCATCGCCGACTACCTTGCCGCTCACCTCGTCAACGGCGTCTTCACCACTCCGGGCCAGTACACCTCGCTCGAGACCCTCGTGGCGATCTACGGCTACGCGGTGCAGATCTACTGCGACTTCAGCGCCTACTCGGACATGGCGATCGGCCTGGCGCTGCTGCTCGGCTTCGAGCTGCCCGACAACTTCCACGCCCCCTATGCGGCCCGCAACCTGCAGGACTTCTGGCGGCGCTGGCACATGACGCTCTCGAGCTGGCTGCGTGACTACCTCTACATCCCTCTCGGCGGCAACCGGCGCGGACCGCGGCGGACCTACGTGAACATCATGGCGACGATGCTGCTCGCCGGGTTGTGGCATGGCGCCGCCTTGACGTTCGTCTTCTGGGGCGGGTTGCACGGCGCCGGACAGTGCGCCGGACGAGCCCGTCGCGCGCGGCACGCCGCACTCGGGCTGGATCCGCCAGCCGGGCTTCTCGTGGGGGCGCGCCAGCGGTTCCTGACGTTCCAGTTCGTCTGCTTCGCCTGGATCTTCTTCCGGGCCGACTCGTTCGCGGGCGCGTGGCGGGTCATCGCCCGCCTCTTCCAGTCGTGGGGCAGCGTGGGCCAGGGGATCACCGGGCCGTTGCTGCTGGTGATCGTCGTGGGCATCGCCGTCCAGTACGTCCCGGAGCGGGCGACAGGCGCGCTTCAGGTCGCCTTCTCGCGCCTGTCGCCCGCGCTTCAGGGCGTCGGCCTGGCGCTGGGGCTGTTCGCGCTTGACGTCCTCGGTCCCCAGGGACCGGCGACCTTCCTCTACTTCCGCTTCTGATGCGCGGCGCGAGGCCGTCATGAGCGACCGCAGACAGCCCGGCGGCGACTGGTTCGACGAGCCCGGCGCCGCGCGGCTCCCGCCGCGCCGGGCGCGCCGGGCGGCGCCGCAGACGCCCGGCGGACGGCGGCTGGTCCCCGCCGGCCGCGTCCTTGTCGCGGTCCTGATCGGCTCCGCTCTGGCCCTGCTGCTCAACGCGGCGAGCATCGAGCGCGGCGCCCGGGCGCTGCCCTTCGGCGCGCAGCGCACCGTCGCCGTCGCGGTCATGCGGCCGGTCGCCGCGCTCAGCCACTTCCTGTTCCTGGACCGTCCTTCGCGGGCCGTGGCAAGCCTGCTCGGGCGCCGCGCCTCAGAGACCGATGCACGCGCCGCGCTGACCGACCTCGGCAAGCCCACGGGCGCCGCCGCCCCGGGCGTCCTGCGCACCCCGACGCCTGAGCGTCCGCTGCGCATCTGGGTCGGCGGCGATTCGATGGCCCAGACCACCGGTGCGCAGGTAGTGCAGCTCGCCCGCGAGACCGGCGTCATGAAGGCCACGCTCGACTATCACATCTCCACCGGCCTCAGCCGCCCGGATTACTACGACTGGCCGCGGCGTCTGCGCTTCATCGCTCGGACAGTGCAGCCCGACGTCGACGTCGCGTTCTTCGGCGCCAACGACGGTCAGTCGGTCTCGTACGACGGTGAGGTGCTCGCGCTCGGCAGCCCGACCTGGATGGAGCTCTACCACGAGCGTGTCGCCGCGGCCATGGAGCTGCTCTCGCGCGGCGGCGCCACCAGGGTGTACTGGGTCGGCCTGCCGATCATGCGGGCGGCCGCCTACCGGCGCACCGCCCGCATGCTCGACGAGGTCGCCCGCGACGAGGCGGCGCGGCATCCGGGCGTCGTGTTCATCGACTCCTGGCCGATGTTCACGACTCGCGAGGGCGCGTACGCGGACTACCTGCGCACGGCCGCCGGCGACCTGCTGCTGATGCGCCAGGCGGACGGCATCCACCTGACGCTGGCGGGCGCCTCGCGGCTGGGCTCGGCTATCGTGGCGCGCATCGCCCACGACTATCATGTGCCGGCACCACAGTAGAGAAGAGAGATGATCGAGCTCCCGGACAGTGACGACGCCCTGCTTGCCGACTGTGACTTCACGGCGTTCCGCGCCGGCGGTCCCGGAGGCCAGTATCAGAACACGACCGACAGCGCCGTGCGTCTGCGCCATCGCCCGAGCGGCATGGTCGTCGTGTGCCGCAGCCAGCGCAGCCAGTACCAGAACAAGATGACCTGCCTGGAGCGGCTGCGCGAGAAGGCGGCGCGGCTCAATGCGGCCGAGGCGCGCGCGCCGCGGGTGGCGACGCGGCCCACGCGGGCGGCGCGTGAGCGCCGCCTCGCCGACAAGGAGCGGCGCGCGCGCCTCAAGCGCGAGCGTACCGCCCCGCCGCCCGACGAGTAGCGAAACGCCGGCCCTCGCGGCGTGAGAAGATCCGCATACGAGGTAGAATCCCGGGTCTAGGGGGTGGCTCGTGCGGCAGGCGGCGGTCATAGGTGTGCAGCGGCGGCGGACGGCCGCTCCCGCGGCCGTCCGCCGCCGCATCATCTGGCTCGTGGCCGGCTCGCTCGCGGTCGTCGCGGGCGCGACGCTCGTCATGCATCTGGTCGGGTTCCTGGGCTGGGATGCGCCGGCCCATCTCTACAAGATCGCCATGCTGCGTCACGGCGGTTCGTTCCTCTGGGACAACAACTGGTACGGCGGCGCCTACCAGCTCGTCACGTACGGCTTCGTCTTCTACTGGCTCGCGCAGTTCGTCAACTACACGGCCCTGGTCGTGATCTCCGCGGGCGTTCTGCCGGTGCTCTTCCACTTCTACATGCGCCGCGCCTACGATGTGACCGGGTTCGCTCCCGCGGCGGCGCTCGCCGGTGTGCTCGCCGTGTATCTGGCGAACGGTCAGGACCCGTTCCTGTTCGGGCTGGCGCTCACCATGGCGGGTCTCGTGCTCGAGGCCTACGACCGTCCCCTGCTCGCGGCGATCCCGATCACCGTGGCCGGCTTCGCCAACCCGGTCGCCGTCATGGTCGGCGGCATCTTCCTGCTCGCGGCCTACGTCGGTGTGCCCGAACGTCGCGCCGGCCTGCGGCGCCTGGCCCTGTGCCTGCTGCCGCTCGTCCTGGCGCGGGCGGTGCTGGCCGTCTCCTTCTGGGAGGCAGCAAGCTACTACTACCGGCCCATCGAGGTCTTGATCTACGTCGTCTTCGGGGTGACCGGGGCCGTCGCGGCACGGGCCAGCGACGATCCCCGGCGCGCGGCCAAGGCCGCCCTGTTTCTGACCTTCGCCGCGCTCGCCGCCGCCGCCGCGGTGGTGCCGCCGAACGCCGTGGGCGGCAACTTCGGGCGCTTCTTCTTCGTGTTCGGCCTGCCGCTCATCCTTTGTCTGCGCGGCGTGCGCCTGCCGCGCTATGTGGTGGTGTCGTTCGTGCTCGCCGTGGCCATCGGCCAGCTGATCGTGCCGGCGACCCACTACATCAGTCCCGCCCAAGGCGAGTCGACCAAGGCCGCGTTCTTCGCGCCCGCCCTGGCGTTCGCCGCCGCCCACGACGATCCCGACTATCGCTTCCACGTCGTGGCGCTCAGCAACCACTGGGAGGCCTACTACTTCTCGATGGCCGGCTACCCCATCACGCGCGGCTGGTACCGCCAGTCGGACGCCCTCCACAACGAGTTGCTGAGCCAGCCGCGGTTCACGGCGCACAGCTACGTCGCCTGGCTGCGCCAGATGGGCGTGCGCTACGTGTTCCTTCCCAGCGCCCCGCTCGACTTCTCGGGGCCGCAGGAGAGGGCGATCCTCACGAGCGACTCGCGCTTCACCGTCGCCTACCGCACGCAGCAGTGGACCGTCTTCAAACTGAGAGGGGCGCGTCCGCTCGTGCAGGCGCTGGCGCGACCCGCCGGCGCGCGCATCCTCACCCTCGACCACGAGTCGATACTCATGCACGTCTCGGCCCGCGGGCCGTATCTCGTCAAGGTCAGCTACTCGCCCTACTGGAGCCTGACGCAGGGGAGCGGCCGGCTGACCCGCGGCCGCGACGACTTCCTGGTGCTGCACGCGCCCGCCGCCGGGTACTACGGACTCAAGATCGTGGTCACGCCGGCTACGGTCTGGGACCAGATTGTCGGCCGGCTCGAATAGCCGGCCGCAGCCGCCGTCTTCAAGCCGCCCGGCCCGAGAGGGCCGGCCACCACTCAGGAGGCTCGCATGCCCTCGGACGTGACCGCCCTTATCCAACGGCTCCTCGAGCGCGTCGCCGCGGCCGACCCGGTCGTCGCCACGCAGCTCGGCATGAGCGATCACCTGGGCGAGCTGCCCGACTACTCGCCGGCGGCGCTGGCGGCGGTCGTGGCCGACGTCAAGACGCTGCAGCGGCAGCTCGACGAGGCGGCGGCGCCGCTGAAGAGCGTCGATGGCGGCGGCGAGGGCGAGGCCCTCGCCGCCGCCATCGACGCCGTCACAGGCGGACAGATCGCGCGGCGCGTCGTGCGTCTGTTCGAGACGCGCCGCGTCCAGGACAGCCAGCCGACCCTGTACCTCGATGCCGCCTACGGGGTGTTGCTGCTCATGATCAAGGAGATCGGCACGCCGCAAGAACGGGTCGCCGCGCTCGCCGGGCGCCTGCGGGCGCTGCCGGCCGTCCTCGAACAGGGTCTGGCCAACTTGCGTGAAGAGCTGCCGCTGCCGTTCGTCGAGGCGGCTCTCGGCGACGTGCCCGGCATGCGCGAGCTGGCCGGCTCCGCGGCGCCCGCGTTCGTGGCGGGTCTGGGCTTCGAGGGCGCGGTCGACGCCGAGGCGCGCCTGGCGGCCGCAGCGCTCGAGCGGTTCGGCGGGGAGCTGCGAGACCGCTTCCTGCCGCGCGCCGTCGCCGACGTCGCGGCCGGACGCGATCTGCTCGTCGAGATCCTCGAGCAGGAGTACCTGCTCGAGGAGACCCCGAGCAGATCGCCGCATACGGCCGCGCCGCCATGGAGCAGACGAGGGTGGCCATGGCCGAGCTCGCCGCTGAGATGGGCTACGCCGACGTCGCGGCGGCCGTCGCCGCCGTCCAGGCCGACCATCCCTCGCAGAGCGAGCTGCTGTCGAGCTACCGCGACGCCCTTGCGGCGGCGCGCCGCTACGTGGTCGACCACGATCTGGTCACGCTGGCGCCGGGCGAGGAGCTCGTGGTCGAGCAGACGCCGGCGCCGCTGCGCGCCTCGCTGCCGTTCGCCGCCTACGAGGGACCCGGCCCCTTCGAGGCGCGCCAGCGGGGCTTCTACTGGGTGACGATCCCGTCGCCCGACACGCCGGCAGAACGCCTGCGCGAGCTCCTCGCCGGTCACCCCTACGCGTCGATGCCCACCGTCGGTGTCCACGAGGCCTATCCCGGTCATCACACCCAGTTCGGCCGCGCCAACCAGGCTCCGACGCTCGCCCGCCGCATCGCCTACATCCCCGACGGCGGCACCCTGCTGATCGAAGGCTGGGCGTTCTACTGCGAGGAGATGATGCAGCGCGCAGGGCTTCCTCGCCGATCCGGGCGTGCGGCTCATGCGTCTCAACGACCAGTTGTGGCGGGCCTGCCGGGTGGTCATCGACATGGAGGTCAACCTGGGCACGATGAGCTACGGGGACGCGATCGAGTTCCTGGCGGCGAACGCTCACCTGGAACGGTCCAGCGCCGAGCTCGAAGTGCGCTGGTACGTCCGGCGCTCCGGGATACCCGATGGCCTACATGATCGGCAAACGAGAGATCGTGGCGCTGGCCCGCGACTACGTGGCGGGCGCGGCGGCGTCGCTCAAGGAGTTCCACGACGAGCTGCTCGACTGGGGCGCCACGACTCCCGCCCTTGATCCGGCGGGGCATGGGCCTGTAGGGTCAGTCCGTCGATCGACTCCGTCGTTGCCGCTCAGGCGTGCGCGGCTTCGCTGCGCGCCTAGTCGTAGAAGACCGGCTGCACCTCGACGCCGTACTGCATGATGCGGTCGCGGCCGCCGGCCTTGGCCTGGTAGAGCGCCTTGTCGGCCAGCTCGAAGAGCTCGGACGACGGTCGTCGCGTCGCGAGGGCAGGTCGCGACCCCGATGCTGATCGTGATGTTCACGTCGCTGGGCAGCCCGAGGCCGGTGTAGCGTGTCTCGGCCAGCGTGCGACGCAGGCGGTTGGCCATGAAGGCGCGCGTTGTCGCCCGGTGTGTTGGGCAGCAGCATGGCGAACTCCTCGCCGCCGTGTCGCGAGCAGATGTCGGACTTGCGCACGTGCTGCTGCATCACGCGAGGCGACCACCTGCAGCACGCGGTCGCCGGTGGCGTGGCCGTAGGAGTCGTTGAATGCTTGAAGTGGTCGATGTCGAGCATGACGAGCGACAGCGGCTGCTGGTTGCGCAGGCTGCGCGCCAGCTCCTCGTCGGCGCGGTTCATGAAGAAGCGCCGGTTGTAGAGGCGCGTGAGGTGGTCGGTGACCACCTGACGGCGGATGCTGTCGTACTTGCGCGCGTTCGAGAGCGCGGCGTGCATGTGGCCCTGCAGCGTCGACAGCACGTTCGTCGGCGATCGCATCGAAGTACTCGCTCGTCGTCGAGGTGGCCAGCAGCGCCATGTCGCCCATGGTGATCGACCGTCGAAGGGCACGATGAGCTGGCTCTTCATCGTCTTGGGGAACAGCGTGCAGGTGTGGTCCGCGGAGCGCACGACCGTCTTGTCGGTCGATCGCCAGGCGCACCGGGCAGTCGGCCGTGTAGAGGCAGCAGTCGGCGTCGATCGAGGGCGACTGGACGCCGAGCGCGCCTTCGACGTCGAAGGCGCGGGTGTTGGGCTCGAGCGAGATCAGCGCCACGAAGTCGGCCTGCAGGAACGACTTGGCGCGCGCCAGGATGCGCTCGACGGTCTCGCGGTAGGGCAGGGCGGCGTTGATCTCCTGGCCGATGTCGCCGACCTCGACGAGCTGACGGTTGAACGCTTGCAGGCGGATGAGATCGCTCTCGGCGCGCTCGGTGCGGACCTCGTGGGTCTCGACCTCGGTGAAGGTGCGGATGATGCGTGTTGATGAGGAAGTCGAGCTCGGCGATCTCGTCGCGGTGGCGCGGGATCGTCGTCTTCGTAGCGGCTCCCGAGCCGGCGGCGAGAGCGACGGATCAGCGAGTTCACCGGGCGGTAGACCCAGATGTCGAGCACGACGATCACGAGCGCGAAGGCCGCGCGAGCGCGACGATGAGCCTGAGCAGCTGATCGTGGTCGAGCTGGCGCGAGAAGACGACGATCAGCACCAGGAAGATCACGACGATCATGCCGGTCGTCTTGACCTCGATGCTCACGCGCGAGCGGCTGTCGTGCGGGTCGCTCGTGGCGTCTCCTTCGCGGGGGTCGGAGGGCACTTGCTGGTACTGCGGCGGTCGCGCCGGTTCACGGTTCGTTATCGGCAGTTCACGGGCGAGGATGAGCGGGCACGCCGAGCGACGGTCGACCGCGGACGCGTGCGTCTGACTCAGAGGTAGCCCTCGATGACCGACAGCACCTGCGCGATGCGGAACGGCTTGGTGATGTAGCCGTCGATGCCGACGTCGGTGGCGCGTTCCATGTCGGTCGCCATCGCCTTGGCCGAGAGGCCGACGATGGGGATGGCTCGCGTCGAGTCGTCGGCCTTGAGCTCGGTGACGGCTTCGTAGCCGCTCATCACCGGCATCATCATGTCGATGATGATCAGGTCGGGATGATGGTCGCGCGCGAGGTCGACGGCCTCGCGGCCGTTGGTCGCCTTGTGGACGTCGTAGCCCTGGGTCTCGAGCGACATCGAGACGATGCTCAGGATGTCGGGGTCGTCATCGGCGACGACGATCGATTTGCGCCATGATCTGACCACCCGCCTAGCTGATCTTGCCGGCCGCCAGATGGTCGGCCGGCTCGTTTGATATCGGCATGGTGAAGATGAAACTGGAGCCCTTGCCGAGCTTGCTCTGCACGCGGATCTCGCCCCCGTGCAGCTCCACCAGCTCCTTCGTGATGGCGAGGCCGAGGCCGGTGCCGCCCTGCGTGCGGCTGGCCGACGAGTCGACCTGCGTGAAGCGCTGGAAGATGCGGTCGATGTCCTCCTGGCTGATGCCGATGCCGGTGTCGGTCACCCAGATCTCGACGAAGCCGTCCTGGGCGCGCGCCTCGACGCTCACGCTGCCGTTCTCGTGCGTGTACTTGATGGCGTTGGTGCAGCAGGTTGAGCAGGACCTGGTTGAGCTTGGCGGGGTCGGCGATGACCGGCGGCACGTCGGTCGGCAGGAAGGTCGAGATCTTGATGCGCTTGTCGGCGGCGCGCGGCTTGACGACGGGCAGCACGCCGAGCAGGGCCGAGCGCAGGTCGACGGCTCGAGGTTGAGCTCGAGCCGGCCGGCCTCGATCTTGGTCAGGTCGAGCACGTCGTTGATGAGGTTGAGCAGCGACTCGCCGTTCTTGAGGATGCTGCTCGACGAAGTTCGTCTGCTTCTCGTTGAGCTCGCCGGTCACGCCGCTGAGCAGCATGTCGCTGTAGCCGATCACCGAGGTCAGCGGCGTGCGCAGCTCGTGGCTCATGGTGGCCATGAAGTCGCTCTTGAGCTGGTCGAGGTGGGTGAGCTCGTCGTTCTTCTGGGCGAGCTCCTCGTTGTACTGGATGTTGCGCAGGGCGACGGCGAGCTGGCTCGACAGCGAGGCCGAGCGCCGTCGAGCTTGTGTGTCGCGCACGGCCTCGCCAGACCTGGTGAGCAGGCACAGCAGGCCGAGGTGCCGGTCCTTGGCGGTCAGCGGCACGAGCGACGAGGTCGTGGAAGCCATCCTTCTCGATGACCTTGAGGACGTGGGCCGACTGCGCTGCCGTCGTCGATCGGCGGCCAGCGTGCGGCAGGCCGACGGCTATGCAGCCTGACGAGGCCGATCTCCTTGAGGCGTTCGACGAGCTCGGCGTGACGCGCCCGACTGGCGTCGCGAGCCAGGTCGTCGCCCGTGGTGTCGTTGTGCGACCAGGGCGAAGCCGCTGCCGATGCGCATCAGGCTCGCAGAGCTTGGTCGAGCGCGTCGGGCATGAGCCCGTCGACGTCGTGATGGCGCATGAACACCTGGCTGGTCTCTTCGATCGGCGCGCAGCTGCTCGTTGACGGCGCGCATGCGTTCGAGCTGGCCCTCGGCGCGCAGCTTCGCCTCGCGAAGCTGCGCGTTGCTCTTGGTCGAGGGCCTGGGCGAGGATGCCGGTGAGCAGGGCGATGAGCAGGAAGGCGGCCACCCGGATGCCGACCGTCTGGGCCGTCCAGTTGTCGGGCAGGACCGGCGGCGGGATCGTCGAGTCGTTGACGAACGGCCCGACGGCGCCGTCTGCAGCACCCAGATGCCGACGTAGAGAGCGCTGCAGGCGGCGGCGGTGACGTACGGCGGCCCACGGCGGCAGCAGCAGGCTGGCCGAGACGATCGGCCAGAGGTAGAGGATGGCGACCGAGCTCGAGCACGCCGCCGGTGAAGATGACGGCCGCCGTGATCGAGGAGCCGTGTCGACGACGACCATGGCGACGCTGACCGCTGCTTCGTGGCCGCGCCGGCTCAGGTAGAGGAACGGCACGTTGACGACGACGAAGGCCACGACGATGACCAGCAGCGGCAGCGAGATGAAGCTCTGGTTCGAGCAGCCGGAAGACGATGCCGGCGACGAACAGCGGCGACGCCGAGGATGATCCTCGCCGTCATGATCTCTCTGAGCTGTCTGCGCCGTCGGAGTGCCTCCAGCTCGTCGTTCGCAGCTCGTGTATTCTATTTCGACAGCACTGGCCGTTGGCTTTAGGGATTGGCGTCGTCAGCGCCGGACGAAACGATGCCGGGACGGCGTCGCGCAGACCAGAAGGATCGCACGCTGCGACGCTGAAGACCACGCCCGTCGGCCGTCCGTGCCGGCGGGCATGCGGTCTGAGGAGACTGCGGCAGTGTCCGTCCCACGCCTGATCGTCGCCGGCGTCGAGCCGGGCCCGGCGCTCGACCTGGTGGCCGGCGCGCTGCTCGCCGGCTTCGGCGAGCAGCGCGCCGCGCGCGCCGTGCTGCTCGGCTTCGACCTGCCGCTCTGGCGCCTCATCTACGACGTGCCGCCGCGCGCGCCGCGGGCGCTCGATCCGGCGCTGCACTCGCGCCACGGTCGCCGACGAGCTCTTCGACCACTGGACGCGACGCGCATGGACCTCGCGCTTGTGCGTCGCCGTGCGCCCGCTGCTCGACGGCTGGGAGGGCGTGAACGGCTCGCGGCCGCTCGACTTGGCGCGCACGCGCTCGACGCCCCGGTCGTCCTCGTGCTCGACGCGCGCGATCGCGGCGCCAGCGCCGCCGCCGCCGTCTACGGCACCCGTGCGCTGGCGGGCCAGATCGAGATCGGCGGCATCGTGCTGGTCGGCGGCGACGACTCGCCCGCCGGCGCCGAGCTTCAGGAGGCGCTGCGGCGCGACGTGGGTCTGCCGCGTGCTGGGCCGCATCCCGCCGCAGCTCACCGAGCAGTTCGTGCGCCAGCACGCGGTCGCGAGCGGCACCGTGCGTACGCTCGGCGCCCGGCACCGCGAAGGCGACGCTGCGCACGCTCGTGCCGCGAGGCCGCCACGTACCTGCAGCTCGACGAGATCGCCGCGGTCGCGGCGCGGCGCGGCTTTCGTGCCGACGGCGCCGCGCCGCCTGCTGCTGGCAGAGACTTCGGCGACCGACCTCTCGGTCGCGGTCGCCTGGGGGCCGCCGCTGCAGCCCCTGACGCTCGAGAACGTCGACGTGCTGCAGGCGATGGGCGTCAGTCTCGTGCCGCTCAACATCGCGCGCGACCGCGAGCTGCCCGAAGCATGCGACGGCCTGCTGCTTCTGGGCACGCTCGACGAGCAGCAGCATCAGCGCCTTCGCCGACAACGCGCCGCTGCTGCAGGAGCTGCGCGCCGCCGTCGACGACGGCCTGCCGATGCTGGCGCTCGGCGGCGGCGCCCTGCTCCTGCTGCAGCGCCTCGCCGACAGTCGTGGCCGCAGCCACGATCTGCTCGGTCTCGTGCCGGCCGAGGCCGAGCTGCTCGAATGGTACGACCGGCCGCGCTACGTGCGCGCTCGACGCGACCCGCGCCAACCCCTTCGACGACGGGTGACGTCGCTGCTCACGAGCTCTTCGACCTCGAGTTCCTCGTGCTCGAGCAGGACGCGTTCGCCTACCAGGTCACGATGGCCGACGGCAGCACGCGCACCGAGGGCTTCGTCGTCGGCCGCTGCCTGGCCACGACGCTGTTCGCGAGCTTCGCCGCTCGCCGGGCATGGCCGGCCGCTTCGTCGCGGCCATGCGTGCGGCTCGCGGCCTCTGAGCGGTCAGCCGCGACGAGCCCAGCGCGGTTCGCGCCGGCGTCGCGGCGGTACACTACCGCCCATGATCGGCAACGCGCCCGCCGCCGCTGGTGAACGAACGACGCCGCCTCGACCCCGAGGTCTTCGCCCTGCCTGTCGAGCGCATGCGCGAGGGCTACTACTCCGACGCCTACTTCAACTTCTCCAAGCAGGTCCTCGAGGCCAAGGACATCCACCCGCGCGTGCTCATGCAGGTCTTCCAGAAGTACACAGAGGGGCCGTGCTCGGCGGCATCGACGAGGCGATCGCCATGCTCAAGCAGTGCTCCGGCCGGCACGTCGAGCGCCGCGGCCGGCGCGTCGTGGGTCGACGGCTGGGACGAGCTCGAGGTGATGGCGCTCTACGACGGCGACGACATCGAGCCCTGGGAGACGGTCATGACGATCGAGGGCGACTACTCGCTCTTCGCCCACCTCGAGACGGTCTACCTGGGAGTGCTCACGCGGCGCACGCTGATCTCGACGAACGTGCGCCGCGTCGTCGAGGCCGCCGCCGGCAAGCCGATCCTCTTCTTCCCGGCGCGCTTCGACCATTACCGGGTCCAGGCCGGCGACGGCTGGGCCGCGCACATCGCCGGCGCCATCGGCGTGTCGACCGACGAGCAGGCCTCGTGGTGGGGCGGCAAGGGCGGCGGCACGGTGCCCCACGGGCTCATCGCCGCCTACGGCGGCGACACCGTCGGCCGCCTCGGGCGCCTTCGCCGACGTGCTCGATCCCGACGTCAACGTCGTCGCGCTGGTCGACTTCGACAACGACTGCGTGCGCACGTCGCTCGCCGTGCGCCCGCGCGCTCGGCGAGCGGCTCTGGGGCGTGCGCCTCGACACGTCGGAGACCATGGTCGATCGCTCGCTGTGGGACGAGATGGGCCAGTTCAAGCCGACGGCGTCGAACCCGAGCTCGTCTGGAAGGTGCGCCGCGCGCTCGACGCCGAGGGCTTCGAGCGCGTGCGGATCGTCGTGAGCGGCGGCTTCGACGCCGAGCGCATCCGCGAGTTCGAGCGCACGGGCGTGCCGGCCGACGCCTACGGCGTGGGCACGAGCCTGCTGCGCGGCAAGACCGACTTCACGGCCGACGTCGTGCTGGTCGACGGCGAGCCGTGCGCCAAGGAGGGGCGCGCCTACAGCCCCAACCCGCGGCTCGAACGAGTCGGGTAGGCGGTCCGGCGAGACTACGGGCTGGTGGCGGGGTGCGGCGCGCCCGTGCTGTTCTGCATGAGGTCCACGAAGTTCTGGGCCGCCGCGCCGAGGCTCGAGGTCGGGTCGATCGCTGCGGCCTTCTGCCACTCGGCCTTGGCCAGGCTCGACTGCTGACGCGAGAAGTACAGGATCGCCAGGTTGTAGTGAGCGAGCTGGTCGTCGGGGTTGGCCTTGATCGCATCGTTCAGGAGCTCGAGCGCCTTGGTGTCGTTGCCGCTTGCGTGCAGGGCCATCGCGTACTGCACCTTGGCGGTCTGATTGGACGGCTCGCGCGCCAGCACCTTGGCATAGAGCGCGCTCGCCTTTGCGGTCTGCTCGTTCATCAGGTAGGCGTCGGCGAGCGACAGCGCGGTCTTGATGTCGTCAGGATGCTTGCCGTACTTGGCCTCGAGAGCGGCGATCATCTTGGCGTAGTCAGGTCGGGCGCTGCTGCTGGGTGCGACCGCGGGGTGACCGGGCGGGAGAGATGTGCTGCCGCTCGTGCCGGTGGTCGACCCTGCGGTCCCGGACGAATGCGAGCCGGCAACGACGATGAGCGCGGCCACCATGACGGCGACGACGATGCCGGCGAGCGCGTAGTGCTTCCTCACGCCAGTGGATCCTTCCGTGTTCGGGGTCGGTCGGCTCGACTAGTATGGGGCATGACCGGCCGCTTCCGACAGCGGCTCGGCGCCGACTGTAACAGTGGTTAACGCCCGCTTAACAATGCCGAGCGCCGTCGCTTGACGTGTCGCCCGTACCCCGGCTAGAGTGCAAACGAGGACAAAAACTGTCCGACTGGCTCCGACAGAAACGGTCGAGTGGGACTGCAGCTGACACGAGGGGGAGAGTACGCGATCCGGGCGATGACGTATCTCGCCCGGCGTCCCGTCGGCGAGATCTCGTCGCTGCGCGACATCGGTGTCGAGCAGGACATCCCCGAAAGCTTCCTCGCCAAGATCTTCCAGAACCTCGTCCATGCCGGCCTCGTCGCCTCGCAGCGCGGCGCGCACGGCGGGTTCTCGCTGTCGCGGCCACCCGCCGAGGTCACCATCCGCGAGGTGATCGAGGCGGTCGACGGGCCCATCTCGCTGAACGGCTGTGTGCTATGGCCCGAGGATTGCCGTCGCAGCGGTGACTGCCGCATGCACGAGGTCTGGGCTCTTGCCCAGGAGCGCATGATGGACGTGCTCGGCGGGGTCTCCCTGGCGGAACTTGCCGTCCCCAGCGGCGGCACCGCCGTGGAGCGGCTCGCCGCGCAGGCCGCGTCGGCTTCGTCAGACTGACCCCCTCTGCGTCACGCGTGTCAGGGGTTCGCGCCAGGCCCTTGTGTCACGCGTAACCCTTGGGGTGCGCGCACGACCACTCCCACGCGTCGCCCACGATCTGCGTGAGGTCGCGCCGCGGTCGCCAGCCGAGTGCGGCCTCGGCCCGCGCATGTGAGGCGACCAGGACCGGGGGGTCGCCGGGCCGGCGTGGCGCCATCTCGACATCGAGGGGGCGGGCGGTCGCGGACGCGACCGCCCGCACCACGTCGAGCACCGAGTTGCCCGTTCCCGTCCCGAGGTTGTAGGCGCCGGCCGAGCCGGGCAGGCGTTCGAGCGCGGCGACGTGCGCCTCGGCCAGGTCGGCCACGTGCACGTAGTCGCGCACGCAGGTGCCGTCGGGAGTGGGGTAGTCGTCGCCGAAGACCGGCAACGCGTGGCCGTCGCGGGCCGCCCTGAGCGCCAGCGGGATGAGATGGCTTTCAGGGTCGTGGTCCTCGCCGCGCGGCCCGTCGGCGCCGGCCGCGTTGAAGTAGCGCAGCGCCACGACGGCGAGGCGGCCGCCGCTTGCGGCGGCCGCCTCGCCCAGCAGGCGCTCCGCCGCAAGCTTCGTCTCGCCGTAGGGATTTGTCGGCGCGAGCCGCGCGGCTTCGTCGATCGGCGTCCGGTCGGGAGCGCCGTAGACCGCGGCGGTCGACGAGAAGACGATGCGGCCGACCCCGGCTGCCAGCGCGGCCTCGACCAGGCACAGCGTGCCGTCGAGGTTCACGTTCCGGTAGCGCTCGGGCTCGGCCACCGACTCGCCGACCTCTGCCAGCGCGGCCATGTGGACCACGGCCTCACAGCCCGACATGCCCATGATGGTCGCGAGGCGATCGGCATCGCGGATGTCGCCGACCGCGAGCTCGGCGCCGGGCGGCACGGCGGCCTCGTGGCCGCGCGAGAGGTCGTCGTACACCGTGACCTCGTGGCCGCCCGCAAGCAGCCGCGCGCTGATGACGCTGCCGATGTAGCCGGCGCCTCCTGTGACGAGCACATGCATGGGCGTCATGCTATCGCACCGGGCCGGCGGCCGGCCCGAACGGAAAGGGCGGGGGCCTTGCGGCCCCCGCCCCCGATGTTCAACGCCCTGCGGCAGTCGAGCCGCGTAGCGTCGTCGATCATTCCGGCAGGCTTGCGCCCCTGACGGTGACGATCATGTTGCCGGCCATGTCGAAGCCCTTCACGGTGATCTTCACACCGAGCGGCTCGATGTAGGTGCCGGCGCTCCAGGCCGAGGGGAACCAGTAGCGCCCCTGGCCGTTGTCGTCGAAGACCGGCTGCCCCTTGCGCCCGGGCAGCGTGACCTTCTCGGGCGTACCGACGAACGGTGTCAGCGAGACGGTCGGTGACGCCTTTGTGCTGAACGCGGCGTCACGCACCTGCACGCGCGTTGCCCACGGGTAGAGGATCGGGTTCGAGAACTCGTCCCAGGCCACCCTCATGTCCGGGTATGGATGGGCATCGACCACCATCCGGGCGCCCTCGCCGGGGTGCATGCCGACGTTGTTGTCGAACCAGAAGGTGTCGTTGTAGATCAGATGGAGCCCCGTGTTGTACGGATAGAACTCCACGTGCAGGTAGTTGAAGTCGGTGAAGTTGTAGCAGGTCTTGGTGGAGGCATCGAACACCGGCGTGGTTGCGGTACTCGGCGAAGTAGTACCGGTCTGTCCACCCAGTCCACGCGTCGTCGATCTGACTCCAGCCCAGGTTCCATGGAGAGCCCGCGTTAGCGTTGGTGTCGAAGACGGTGGAGCTCAGGTGGCCGTCGTTCGAGAAGGCGTCGGTGGTGCCGTCGCTGACAAGGAGGTTGTCGATCTCCCAGCCGCGCAAGGCGTAGCCGGCGTCGGTCTTGTAGCGGAAGCGCAGCAGGACGTCCTGGCCGCGGTAGGCGTCGAGGCTGTAGGACTCGTCCTGCCACTGCGGATTGCCGTCGCCGTCGGGATTGCTGGATCCGCTCAGGGCAGGCATCCCGCCGCCGTCAGGACCGTGTTCGACCCCTCGAGGGCCGTCCAGGTCGTGCCGCCGTCGGTCGAGGCCTCGACGAAGCCGTAGTCGTAGCCGTCCTCGATCTCGTACCAGGCCGTGAAGGTAAGCGCGGGCGTCGAGACGTCGTCAGGCACGGAGATGGCGTTCTTGGTGACGAGCCAGTTGTCGAGGTTGTCGCCCATGCCGGAGTACAGTTCGGGCGCGTCGGCGGTGCCGCCCAGGTCGATCGCAGTGGTAGGCTCGGGCAGTTGGATCTTGAAGGCGACCTTGCCGGCGGCGCCGGTGGCCGAGGGGGCGAGCTTGAGGGTCTTGCTCGTGCCCATAGCCACGGTCGCGGGCTTGACCGCAGCCGAGGAACTGGCTGTCCCAGACGTTCATGCGGGCCGGCGACGGTGCCGATGCCGAACTTCTTGCCGAGCCACGAGCCTTGCGCCATCAGCGTCCAGAACGAAGATGGGGACTCACCGACGTAGGTCGTGTCGTATTCGTCGGGCAGGCCGAGATCGTGGCCGAACTCGTGGCAGAACACGCCGTTGCCGCCGTCTTCGGGGTCGCAGGTGTAGGGACCGGCCCAGATGCCGTTGCCGCCGAGACCCTGGCCGTCGGTGCCGGGCACCTGAAGCCGCCCTTGGCGCCGGGACCTTGGCCGTTGGCGCTGTCGATCCACCAGCTGTGCGCCCAGATGGCGTCGTCGCCCTGGACCCCGCCGCCGGCCGACTGGTCGGCGCCCGCATGGATGACGATGAGATGGTCGATGATGCCGTCGGGCTGGTCGGCCTTGCCGGGCACGATCCCGAACGGGTTCTTCTGGTCGTACTTGGCCCAGTTGAAGTCGGGATGGGCGGCGGCGAGCTGCGGCGACCGCGTCGCGGGCGACGCGCCAGACGGGACCGGTGTAGCTGTCGGTGCCCGCGCTGCCGTCGCGGCCGTACCACGACTCAGGCTTGTCGAGGGTGACCCAATTGGCGATCTGGCCGGTCACCTTGTAGGTCCCCTTGGACTCGGCCAGGTAGTAGTTCGTCATCGTGTCCGTGCTCGTGCCGCGCAGGCTGCCGTTCGGGTTGTAGACCTTGTACGAGCTGCCGAACAGCATGGTCTGGTAGTGATTGACGCCGAAGCCCTTGTTGCCTGGGCCGGGCCAGAAGGTCGAGTTGTCGCCCGGGGCCGGCGGGGTGATGCAGGCCGTGGAGCGGCCCGCCGGGGAAGGTGTCGCCGGTGAATCCGGGCGGGTCGACGAGATCGGTGTTGGTGAAGTCCACCAGGATGACCAGCGCGTTGTCGGTCACCGGGCCGCTCGCGGGGGCGCGCATGATGCTGCGCCACGGCGAGAAGGCCGCCGCGCCGGTACCGCCGCCCAGGTTGGGGCGATCCTCTGGACGGGAGCCGAGCTTCTGCTGCAGGTACCGCTGCAGGATGGACTGGATCTGCGCTTTGCTGGCGCCGTGCGGGATGGCGCCGCGATGCTTGAGCGCCTTGACCAACGCGACCTCGTTCGGCGGGCAGAACTGCGGGCCTGCCGCGGCGAGCGCCGACTGGGCGCCGATGGCGAGTGTGACCAGCACCGCCAGCGCCATGGACAGGAACATGCGTCTGCGCAAGGTGTCCCCCTTTGCTCAGGTGACGGAGGGGACGCCTTTAGGCGCTGACCCCCCTCTTACCGTCCGGCGCCTGCAGGCGCCACTGGCAACGGAAGTCTAGCAGCCGCGGCGGGGTGCGCAACCATCATTCCTGCATCGGGCGATGCCGGTAGTCACCGGTCGATCGAGCGAGCGGGAACGCCTGAGGTGATGGTCGTACGCGGCGGGCGGGCGCGACGCGCCCGGGCTCTCAGCCTCAGCCGAAGCCGCTGGTCGCGGGCGCGTTGCACCCGCCCGACGCCGATGAACCGCCGACGTTGCTGAGGAACGGCGCGAACTTCTGGCGGACCTTGAACGAGCCGCAGGCCGGGCACTGCCCGTCTTCGTCCTTCATGAAGCCCTGGACGAACAGCTCGAAGGCGTTGCCGCAGTCGAGACAGATGAGGTCATAGGTGGCCATGGTTCTCCCGTCCGGATTGGCGAAGAAATACCCTGGGGGGTAGTATAGCGCAGTCAACGGATCCGGCAAGGAGGCAGGCGTGACGAAGCGGCATGTGCGCGGTGTGATCGTGACGATGGCGATCGCGACGCTGGTGCTGGCCGTCGCGGCCTGCGGCGCCGCCGGCCAGCCGAAGACGCTCAGCGGCACGACCCTCGAGGGCAAGGCGTTCGACCTCACCGCCTACCGCGGCCAGGTCACCGTCGTCAACTTCTTCGGCTCGTGGTGCGGGCCGTGCAACCTCGAGGCGCCCGACCTGGCCGCCTTCGCCGCCGCGCACCCCGACGTCGCCTTTGTCGGCGTCGACCTCCAGGACACGCAGAGCGCCGGTCTCGGCTTCGCTCAGAAGTATGGACTGAAGTATCCGCTCGTCGCCGACCCGCAGAACGCACTCGCCGACGCCTGGAAGGTGACCGGCGTGCCGACTACGTTCTTCCTCGACCGCTCGGGCGTGGTCAAGGCCACCCTGGTCGGGGCCGCCTCGCGGACCATGTTCGAGGAGTCGCTCAAGAAGGCGCTCTAGGCGCCGGCGGGCGTCGCGCCATGATCGCCGTTTCCATCCATGCGCTCTCGCCGGCGGCGGTCGCGCTGGCGCTGGCCGCCGGCGCCGTCTCGTTCCTGTCGCCGTGCGTGCTGCCACTCGTGCCCGCCTACCTGTCGTTCGTCTCCGGGGTGTCGGTCGCCGATCTCGACCGCCGCCGCCGCGACGTGCTCCGGGTGGCGCTCGCCTTCGTCGCCGGCTTCACCGTCGTGTTCGTCGCACTGGGCGCGGCCGCCGGCGGCATCGGCTCGTTCCTGTTCGGGCAGCGGCACTGGCTGACCATAGCCGGCGGTGTCTTCCTCATCGTCGCGGGGCTCGTCGTGGCCGACGTCGTCAGACTGCCGGGCATGCGTCTGTCGTCGCTGCCCGGCAGGTCCGCCGCCGGCGTTGCCGGGGCGTTTCTCACCGGCGCGGTCGTGTGCATCGGCTGGACGCCGTGCGTCGGCTACGTCCTGGGCAGCATCCTCGTGCTCGCCGGCTCGGGCGACAGCGCCCTGTCGGGGGCGCTGCTGCTGTTCGTCTACTCGCTCGGCCTGGGGGTGCCGTTCGTGCTGGCGGCGCTGGCCTACGACCGCGTCATGACCCGCCTCGGGTTCCTCAAGCGCCACTACCGCGCCGTGCAGATCGTGTCGGGCGTCGTGCTGGCCGCGTTCGGGCTGCTGCTCGTCACCGGCACATTGACCGAAGTGAGCCGGCACCTGCCGGGGCTGCGGTTGTTCGATCTGTAGCCGACCGGCGGCGCCCGCGCTCGGGCGCGGCTGGCAGCCTCAGGCGCGGTGCGGCTATGCTTGACGGCGATGGACGCTCAGGCCGGTATCCCCGCTCCCGATGCGCGCGGCCTCGCGGCCGCGCGCGAGCTCGCCCGGCACGTCGCCGGCGAGGTCCGGACGAGCGCGCTGAGCCGCTGGCTCTACTCGACCGACGCCTCCATCTACCGGTCTGCTGCCCGACGCCGTCCTCGTGGCGCGCTCGATCGACGACCTCGCCGCCGCCGCCACGATCGCCGCCGAGTTCGAGGTGCCGCTCTGCGTGCGCGGCGCCGCCACGAGCCTCGCCGGCCAGACGCTCGGCGCCGGCATCGCCGTCGACTGCTTCCATCTCGACCGGATCCTCGAGATAGATCCTGAGCGGCGCACGGCGCGGGTCGAACCCGGCGTCGTCCAGGGCACGCTCAACCGGGCTGCGGTGCCGTTCGGCCTGGAGTTCGGCCCCGACACCTCGACCGTCGAGCAGGCCACCATCGGCGGCATGACCGGCAACAACTCGTCGGGCTCGCGTTCGATCATCTACGGCGAGACCAAGGACAAGCTCCTGCGCCTGCGCGGCGTGCTGGCCGGGGGAGAGGCGCTCGAGTTCGGGCCGTGTCGCCGGCCGACGACCTGGCGGACGGCGTGAGTGGCGTCGGCGGCGTGGCGGGCGGCGGGCGGCTGGCGGGTGGCCTGACGGCGATGCGCGAGCGTGCTCGCGAGCGCATCGCCGCCGGCTACCCGCGGACCGCCCGCCGCGTCTCGGGCTACAACCTCCCCGAGCTTCTGCAGCCCCGGCCCAACCTGGCGCGTCTCTTCGCCGGCTCCGAGGGCACGCTGGCCCTGTTCACCGAGATCGAGGTGCAGCTCGATGCGCGGCCAGAGGCCCGGCCTCTGGCCGCGCTCACCTTCCCCAGCCTGAGGGCTGCGCTCGAGGCCAACGTCGTGATCCTCACGACCGGACCGTCGGCCGTCGAGCTCATCGACCTCGTGCCGCTGCGCGGCTCGCCCAACCTGCGGCGCTTCACTCGGCTGGGGCCGATCCTCGATGCCGGCGATCCCGCGGTGCTGCTGGTCGAATACCAGGGTACGCACGACGAAGGACTCGAGCGGTCTTCGGCGTCTCGGAGCGGTCGGGGGCGACCTCGGCGCCGGCCTCACAGTGACCTTCGCCGATCCGGCCGACGTCAGCGAGGCCTGGGAGCTGCGCCGCGCCTCGCTGCCGCTGCTCATGGGCGCCCCGGGGGTCGAACGCCCGGCCTCGTTCGTCGAGGACACGGCCGTGCCGACGGCGGAGCTCGCCGACTTCGTCGACGAGTTCACCGCTCTCGTGGCCGCTCACGGTGTCCGTGCCTCGTTCACCGGCCATGCCTCCGCGGGCTGTATGCACGTGCGTCCCATGCTCGATCTCAAGACCGCCGAGGGTGTCGACCGGCTCGGCGCCATCGCCCGCGACGTCGGCCGGCTCGTTCGCGACCATCGCGGCGCCCTGTCGGGCGAGCACGGCGACGGCTTCTCGCGCTCCTGGTTCAATCCCCAGCTGTTCGGCGCAGAGCTCTACGCCGAGCTCGTCGCGCTGAAGGACCTGTTCGACCCGTCGCGGCTGCTGTCGCCGGGGCGCAAGGTCGAGGGGCCGCCGATCGACGAGCACCTGCGCTTCGGCGCCGGCTACCGTGCGGGCGGTGGCTGGACGCCGCGCCTGTCGTATGCCCGTGAGGGCGGCTTCGAGGCCGCCGTCGAGCGCTGCTTCGGCGCCGGGCTGTGCAAGAAGCAGACCGGCACCATGTGTCCGCCGGCGGCCGTGACACGCGACGAGTGGCTGACCACCCGGGCCCGCGCGAACGTACTGCAGGCGGTCGTCTCTGGGGCGGTGCCGCTTGTCGTCGCTACACGACGATGAGGTCGAGGATGTGCTGGGCACCTGCCTCGCCTGCAAGGCGTGCGCGGCCGAGTGCCCGGCGGCGGTCGACATGGCGGCTCTCAAGGTCGAGTGGCTCGCTGAGTTGAACGCCCGCGACGGCGTGCCGCTGCTCGCCCGCGCCGTCGCGGACCTGCGTCCCCTGTCGCGGCTGGCCGCGCCCATCGCCCCGCTGGTCAATGCGGTGGGGCGCGGGCCTGTGGCCCGCGCCCTCTTGCCCATGGTCGGGGTCGACTCCCGGCGCCACGCCCCGGCACTTACGCGCCGGTCGCTGTCGCGCCGGCACCGTGCCGGCTCGGCGACGGCCGACCGGGACGGCGCCCGTGCGGCCGTGGCCGCGCCCGGCGTCGTGCTCGTCGCGGACTGCTTCATCGAACACCAGGAACCCGAGATCGGCGAGGCGTTCGTGCGCCTGCTCGGGGCGGCGGGCGAGCCCCTGGCGGTGCTCGACGCCGGCTGCTGTGGCCGCACCATGCTCTCGACCGGCCTTATCGACAAGGCGCGGCGGTCTGCGCGGCGGATGAGCGGCGCGCTGGCCGCCCATGCGCGCCGCGGCGCCACCATCGCCTTCGTCGAGCCGAGTTGCCTGGCGATGGTGCTCGACGACTGGCAGCGCTTGCTGCCCGGCGACAAAGACGTGGCGGCGGTCGCGGCGGCGGCGAGGCCGGCGCTCGGGGTGGTGGCCGACCTCGCCGCCGCCGGCCGGCTCACCTTCGCCCCGGGCGGCGCCGCGATGCTGCACCCGCATTGCCATGAGAAGGCCGTCTTCGGCGCCGCCGACAGCGAACGCGCCCTGCGCGCCGTGCCCGGGCTCGACCTCACGATCCTCGATGCAGGCTGCTGCGGCATGTCCGGCGTGTTCGGCTATCGCAGGGAGCGCTACGACCTGAGCGTGGCGATCGCCGAGCGGACCCTGCTGCCTGCGGTCCGCGCGGCGGGCGGCGAGGTCGCCGTGCTGGCGACCGGCACGTCGTGCCGGTCGCAGATCGGCGACCTCGCCGCCCGCCGCGCCCAGCATCCGCTCGAGTACCTGGCCGGCCGCCTTCAGCGATAGCTGCGAGCCGGCCGCGCCGCCCTGGGGCGGCGGATCGTCGGTCGAGGCCGCGAGGGTCCGCCGAGGGCTGCCGCCGAAGGGTTCCGGAGGAACGGTCTCTCGCCAAAGGGTTCCGGGCGGCGGGAGTGAAAGAGGTCGCGAGGACCCGGCGGACGACGGCTGGCAAACCGGACACGGAACGCATAGACTGTATGCAGACAAGATTGGTCTTGATAGGCGGCCGACGCGAATGGTGGAGCGTCTGCCTACCGAGACCGTCGGTCCGTTCTCCACGATGACAGAAGCAAAGACAGACACGAAGAACCGCGCCCCCCGGGCGGTCGCGATCGACCTCAGCCTCTGCAAGGCCTGCGGCATCTGCATCGACCTCTGTCCCGCAGAACGTCTTCGACCGCGACGAGCTCGGCCAGCCGGTCGTCGCCCGCCTCGGCGATTGCACCGTCTGTGCGTTCTGCGAGCGCCACTGTCCCGAGTTCGCGATCGAGATCGGCGCCGCGCGGGCGACGCCGGGGAGGATACCTGATGCCTCAGCCGCGCCGCCTGGTGCAGGGCAACGAAGCGGTCGCCGAAGGGGCCATCGCCGCCGGCGCCCGCTTCTTCGCCGGCTACCCCATCACGCCCTCGACCGAGATCGCCGAGGTGCTCTCGCGCCGTCTGCCCGCAGGTCGGCGGCCACTTCATCCAGATGGAGGACGAGATCGGCTCGATCGCCGCCGTGATCGGCGCCTCGCTGGCCGGCACCAAGGCGCTGACCGCGACCTCGGGGCCGGGCTTCTCGCTGATGCAGGAGAACATCGGCTACGCCGCCATGGCCCAGGTGCCCTGCGTGATCGTCGACGTGATGCGCGGCGGCCCCTCGACCGGGCTGCCCACCGAACCCTCCCAGGGCGACGTCATGCAGGCCCGCTGGGGCACCCACGGCGAGCACTCGATCATCGCCCTCGTGCCGAGCTCGGTCGCCGAGTGCTTCACGCTCACCGTCGAGGCCTTCAACCTCGCCGAGGCTACCGCACCCCGGTGATCGTGCTCTCCGACGCCACCGTCGGGCACATGCGCGAGGCGGTGGCGCTGCCGAGCCCCGACGAGCTGCGCGTGGCGACCGCGCAGCGAGCCCGACGTCGAGCCCGGCGAGTACGACGAGGTCATGTCGACCGTCGACAACATCCTGCCTCGTCCGGCGCTGGGCTCGCGCTATGCCGTGCACGTGACCGGGCTGGTGTACGACCGCGGCCGCGGCGGCGTGCCGGCCACCGGCGCCCCCGACGTCGCCGAGGGTCTCGGCCGCTACCTGCGCGAGAAGATCTACCACCATCGCGACGCCATCGTGCCGAGTCGAGGAGCTCGAGATGGAGGACGCCGAGGTGGCGATCTTCGCCTACGGCTCGGTGGCCCGCTCGGCCAAGGCGGCCATGAAGTGGGCGCGCCGCCAGGGCGTCAAGGTCGGACTCGTGCGACCGCATCACGCTGTGGCCGTTCCCGACCGACGGCCGTCGACCACATGGCCGAGCAGGTGCGCACCGTCATCGTGCCCGAGATGAACCTCAAGCAGATGGCTGGGAGGTCCAGGCGGCGGTGCGTGGCCGTGCCAAGGTCGTCGACTACGGCCGCGTCGACGGCAAGCTCATCCGTCCCGAGGAGATCCAGGACGCTGATCAAGCAGGAGTTCCACTACCACCGCTGGGAGGAGTCGCCATGACGGCGCTCGTCGACGAGGAACTGCTCGAACGTCCGCCGCAGGATGCGCGCCTGCCCAAGATCACGCCGCACCCGACGCTCGCAGATCAAGCCGCACCTGCGCTCGGCCAAGACCCTCTGGTGCGCGGGCTGCTCGAACGGCATCGTCACGCGGGCCATGATCGACGCCGTCCTCTCGCTCGAGCTCGACCCCGACAGGATCGCGCGTCGTCGCCGGCATCGGCTGCGCCGGGCGCATCACCGCCTATCTCGAACTGCTCGACCGTGCACACCGCCGCACGGCCGTGCCCTGGCCGTGGCGACCGGCGCCAAGGCGGCCGATCCCGACCTCCACGTCATCGTCGTCATGGGCGACGGCGACTGCGTGGCCATCGGCGGCAACCATCTGATCCACGCGGCGCGGCGCAACATCGACCTCACGGCGATCGTCTTCAACAACTCGATCTACGGCATGACCGGCGGCCAGATGAGCCCGACGACCTTCGAGGGCGACCGTTCGACGACGAGTGTCTACGGCAACATCGAGCAGGCCTTCGACATCTGCGAGCTGGCCCGGGCCGCCGGGGCGACCTACGTCGCGCGCGGCACGTCCTAGGCCTACACGCAGACTTGTCGCAACTCATCGCCGGCGGCATCGCCCACAAGGGCTTCTCGTTCGTCGAGGCGCATGGTCGTCCTGCCCGACCTACTACGGCCGCCAGAACGGCAGCGCCGACCCGTCCGATGATGCTGCGCCAGCAGCGCGGGCCGGTGCCGGTCGAGCAAGTTCGACCGGGCACGGCCCGCGCCTCCACGACCGCTACCCCGTCGGCGTGCTCCACCACGCCGAGCGCGAGGAGTACACGATGGCCTACGCGGACGTGGTCAGACGCGCGTGCAGGCCGTGCCTAGCGCGCGCCGCGACCGACGGCGCCGCGCGCCGCGCGACGCCGTCGGCGCTCGTCACGAGATCCGCCTCTCGGGCTCCGGCGGACAGGGCATCATCCTCGCCGCCACCCTGCTCGCCGACGCCGCCGTCGCCACGCGGCACGCGAGGTGCTGGCCAGACGCAGAGCTACGGTCCCGAGGCGCGCGGCGGCGCCTCCAAGGCCGAGGTCATCGTCTCCGACACCGAGATCGACTTCCCCGAGGTCACGGCGCCCGACGTCACCGTCTGCCTCTCGCAGGAGGCCTTCGACGCCTACGCAGCCCAGACCGTGCGCGGCGGCGCTTGTGCTCTACGACGAGCGGCTGGTCGTGTCCGGCGCCGCTTGCGGGACTGCGCGTGCGTCGGCCTGCCCTTCACCGAGCTCGCCGAGACCGAGCTCGGCAAGGCCATCGCCGCCAACATCGTGATGCTCGGCGCGCTGCAGGCGCTCACCGCGGCGGTCACGCTCGAAGCACTGCGCGACGCGGTGCGTCGTCGCCTGCCGGCCAAGATCGTCGAGCTCAACCTGAAAGCGCTCGAGCTCGGCGCCGCGAGCGCCGCGGAGCACGTGGCGGGAACGGCCGGCAAGACCGCGCCGTGAACCTGGTCATCGTCGTCGCGGGTGTCGTCGGCCTGGCCGTCGCGGCGTTCTTCTTCGTCGAGCTTCTGATCGACGCGGCGCGGCGAAGGCAGTACCTGGACATCGGCATCGCCGCCACGGTCGTCGCGGTCACGGTCTGGCTGCTGTTCACCTATGGGGACAGCCTGCTCCAGTAGTCTCGGCTTCACTAAGGTTTGACCCTCCGTTGCCGATAACGACGACGCGGCACGCAGTTGCCGATGGCGGGCGTGCGCGAAACGAATGAGGACACACCAATGAGGCGTCGAGCAGCGGATCGAGGGTCGGTCATCGTGGAGGACGAGGCGACGTGAGCGGCAAACGCATCATGGTCGTCGACGACAACCCCGACGTGCTGCGGCTCGTCGACGAGGCGCTGAGCAGCGTCGGCTACGACGTCACGACGGCGCCCTGATGCTCGCTCGGCGTTGCGGGACGGGGCGCTATCTCTGCCCGACCTCGTGCTGCTCGACATCGGCCTGCCCGACGAAGACGGCTTCACGGTGTACAGAGCGGCTGCGCGAGAAGCCCATCGCCCTGGCCTGTCCCATCATCTTCCTGACCGCCCAGGGCGACATCGACTCGCGCCTCCACGGTTTCGAGCAGGGCGCCGTCGACTACGTCGTCAAGCCGTTCCACATCAAGGAGCTGCTTGCGCGGGTGAAGGTCCACCTGCAGGAGAAGGAGCCGATCGACGGCGACGTGCCCAACCCGCTGACCGAGCGTGAGCGCGAGGTCGTGGGGCTGCTGTCGATGGGCAAGACCTACAAGCAGGTGGCCAGCGCCCTGCAGGTCTCACAGAGCACGATCCGCAATCACCTGCACAACGTCTACCACAAGCTCGACGTGGTCGACCGCGCCCAGGCGGTCATCGTCAGCCGCGAGCACGGCTGGATCTAGGCCCTCACGAACGAGGCGGGCGGGGTGAGCTTCTGCTCACCCCGCCCGCCTCGTGGACGTTCCTTGTGCGAACGGCTAAGACAGCTTGAACGGCATGTCGGGCAGCGACCACCAGCCGGCCAGCACGCGACGATCGGTCACGCGGCGGTCGATCTCCGGTGCAGAGTCGCGCTGCGTCCGGCGTTCGCCGTTGCGGCGATCGACGATGACGCGCACGTCCCCGCGCTCGGCATAGCGGGACTGGAGACGGTGGGCGAAGAACTCCTCGAGCGCCTTCGGCACGACGATCGTCTTGATCTCGGTGATCGGCTGCGGATCCGCCATATTCCTCTTCCTCCTCGACTGCTGCCCGGTCGGCAGGGGTAGGAGTCCGTTCGCCCCGCCCGCCGTGAGTCCTGCCCCGAGATGTTGCCCGGCTGCGCGCAGTCTACGGCCCTGGAGTCGTTTCTGAGCCTGCCTTCACCGTGATGCCGTTGTCCCGTCTGGCGACGGGACGGCGAAGAAGCGCTGCATGTCGGGAGTTAGGGCGGCGTGGCGCCCGCAGAGTACAATGGCGCAGAGTCTCACGCGAAAGGAGAGCCAGTGGACCGCGTGCGTGTCACCATCGACGGTCGCGAGACCCTCGTCCCCCCCGGGACCACCATCATCAACGCGGCTCGCGGCTGCGGTGTCGACATCCCTTCGCTGTGCGCCGACCCGCGACTCGAGCCGTTCGCGGCCTGCCGTCTCTGTCTGGTCGAGGTCGAGGGCACGACGCGCGGACCGGTCACCGCCTGTACGGTTCCGGTGACCGACGGCATGGTGGTCACCACTGAGACCCCCGAGATCGCCGAGCAGCGCAAGGTGCTGATCGACCTGTTGCTCTCAGACCATCGCTTCGACTGCCTCGTCTGCGATCAGGCCGGCGCCTGCCGCCTGCAGGATCTCGCCTACCGCTACGACGTGGCCGAGACGAGCTACAAGGGCGAGCGTCGCACCTACGATCCGCGCGACGACAATCCCTTCATCGCCTACGATCCCGGCAAGTGCGTGCTCTGCGGCCGGTGCGTCGGGATCTGCGAGCAGGTGCAGGGCTGCCGCGTGCTCGATTTCGCCGACCGAGGATTCCCGTCGTTGGTGACCACGTCGTTCGGGCGGTCGATGGTCGAGACCAACTGCGAGCTCTGCGGCAACTGCGTCTCGGCCTGTCCGACCGGCGCCCTTCAGGACAAGAAGAGCCTGCTGGCGGGGAGGACCTGGCAAACGGCCACGACCGAGACGACGTGCCCGTTCTGCGGCTGCGGCTGCACCATCGAGCTGCATGTGAACGACGGCAAGGTCGTGCGCGTGACCGCGCCGCTCGAGAAGGGCGCGAACGAGGGCAACCTCTGCGTGAAGGGCCGCTACGGCTTTCAGTTCATCAACCACCCCGACCGTCTGACCGAACCGCTCGTGCGCCGCGACGGCGAGCTCGTGCCGGCGACCTGGGACGAGGCGCTCGACCTCGTCGCCGAGCAAGCTGCGCGAGGTCAAGGCCGAGCACGGCGCCGACGCGCTCGCCGGCTTCGCCTCGGCACGCTGCACGAACGAAGAGAACTACCTCTTCCAGAAGCTCATGCGCGGCGGTCATCGGCACCAACAACGTCGACCACTGCGCGCGGCTCTGCCACGCCTCCACCGTCACCGGCCTGGCACAGCTCGCTGGGCAGCGGCGCCATGACCAACCCGTTCGCCGACTTCCTGGCGGCCGACACGATCCTCGTGATCGGCTCGAACACGACCGAGGCGCACCCGATCGGCGCGCTGTACATCAAGCGGGCGGTCCGCAATGGCGCCAGGCTCATCGTCGCCGACCCGCGCGAGATCGACCTGGTCGCGCTTCGCCGACCTGCACCTGCGACTGCGCCCGGGCACCAACGTCGCCCTGGTCAACGGCCTGATGCACGTCATCCTGCGACGAGGGTCTCGCAGACGACGCGTTCATCGCCGCGCGCACCGAGGGCTTCGAAGAGCTCGAGCCGCTGCTTGCCGAGTACACGCCCGAGCGAGTCGCGGAGATCACCGGCGTGCCCGCCGAGGACATCGTGCGCGGCGGCGCGCAT
The DNA here is from genome assembly GCA_963833555.1 of uncultured Actinomycetes bacterium. Classification (GTDB taxonomy): domain Bacteria; phylum Actinomycetota; class Thermoleophilia; order UBA2241; family UBA2241; genus CAWHYB01. The sequence goes on from CAWHYB010000004.1 coordinate 115,444, forward strand.
GTACGCCGGCGCCGCCGCGGCGTCGATCGTCTACTCGATGGGCGTCACCCAGCACTCGCACGGCACCGAGCACGTGCTCGCGGTCTCCAACCTGGCGCTGCTGACGGGCAACCTCGGGCGTCCGGGCACCGGCGTCAACCCGCTGCGCGGCCAGAACAACGTGCAGGGCGCCTGCGACATGGGCGCGCTGCCGGGCGACTACACCGGCTACCAGAAGGTCGCCGACGCCGCCGCGCGCGCGAAGTTCGCGGCGGCGTGGGGCGTGGAGCTGCCCGAGACGCCCGGACTTACCGTCACCGAGGCGATGGGCGCCATGCTCGACGGGCGCATCAGGGCGCTCTTCGTGATGGGCGAGAACCCGATGCTGTCCGACCCCGACATCACCCACGTCGAGGAGGCACTGCGCAGTCTCGACTTCCTCGTGGTCCAGGACATCTTCCTGACCGAGACGGCGCGTCTCGCCGACGTCGTGCTGCCGGCGGCGACGTTCGCCGAGAAGGAAGGCACCTTCACCAACACCGAGCGCAAGGTGCAGCGCGTGCGCAAGGCGCTCGACGCGCCCGGCGAGGCACGCGCCGACTGGAAGATCCTCGTCGCCCTTGCCGGCCGGCTCGGCGCCGACTGGCAGTACCGCGGGACTCGCCAGGTGTTCGACGAGATCGCCACGTTGACGCCGTCGTACGCGGGGCTGAGCTTCGAGCGGCTCGACGACGAGGGCGGGCTGTGCTGGCCCTGCCCGGCGGCCGACCATCCCGGCACGCCGCGTCTACACGAGGGCAGCTTCACGCGCGGCAAGGGCCTGTTCTGTGGCGGTCGGCCTACCAGCCGCCCGCCGAGGAGCCCGACGACGAGTACCCGCTGCGGCTGACCACGGGCCGCCTGCTCGAGCACTACCACACGGGGACGATGACGCGCCGTTCGGACGGTCTCAACGAGCTCGTGCCGACCGGTTTCGTCGAGATCAACCCGCGCGACGCCGAGCGTCTCTGCGTGAGCGATAGCGCCGGTGTGGTCGTCGAGACGCGCCGCGGCCGCATCACGATCCCCGCCTTCGTGACAGACCGCGTCGACGAGGGCACGGTGTTCGTGCCGTTCCACTTCGGCGAGTCGCCGGCCAACCGGCTGACGAACCCGGCGCTCGACCCGGTGGCGCGGATCCCGGAGTACAAGGCCTGCGCCTGCCGGGTGCTGCCGGCCTGACCGTCGGCGGCGGGGGCGGCGGGGCTCGGCCCCGCCGCCCCCGCCGCTTCACACGACCGCGAGGGGGGAACGTTCAGACGGGATGATCCCGCTCTACGACGACAACCCCACGCGGCGCTTCCCCGTCGTCACCATCGCACTGATCCTCGCCAACGCCGCCGTGTTCGCCTTCGAGCTCACCCTGCCGGCCCACGGCATCACGACGGACGGCTTCTTCTACCGACTCGGCATGATCCCCTACGAGATCGTCCACCAGGTCGACATCCCGCCACGCGACCTGGTTCCCTGGGAGCTCACGCCGCTCACCGCGATGTTCATCCACGGCGGCTGGTTGCATATCATCTTCAACATGCTGTTCCTCTGGATCTTCGGCAACAACGTCGAGGACGCCATGGGCCGCCTCAGGTTCTTCGTCTTCTACATGGTCTGCGGCCTCGTAGCGGCGCTGGCGCAGGCCGTCGTCTCAGCCGGCTCGACGGCTCCGACGATCGGCGCGAGCGGCGCCATCGCCGGCGTGCTCGGTGCCTACATCGTGCTCTATCCGCGGGCGCGGGTCCTCACCCTGGCGTTCATCATCGTTCTCTGGGTGCCGGCGTGGCTGTTGCTCGGCTTCTGGTTCGGGCTGCAGTTCCTGTCGGGGGTCGCAGCGATCGGCGCGACCGGCGGCATCGCCTACGCTGCCCACGTCGGAGGCTTCCTGGCCGGCGTCGTCCTCGTGTTCGTGTTCACCGGCCGGCGGTTGCGCGAGCTGCGCCGGGCGCGGCGGCTGCCTGCTCCGGGATCGGGGTATCGCGGCTGGGACGGCGATCCTCGATGAGCGCGCTTCCTGCAGGCCTGTGTGACTACCATCTGCACTCGGACTTCTCCGACGGCCACGCCGGCCTCGACGAGATGGCCCGGCGTGCGCTCGATCAGGGCATCAACGAGATCGGCTTCAGCGACCACCTTGTGCCGGGCCGGCTCGACTTCAAGGGGTACGGCATCGACCGCGGGCGGCTCGACGAGTACGTCGCGGCGGTGGATGCCGCGCGGCGGCGGTTCCCCGGGCTACGCATCCTGCTGGGCGTCGAGGTCGACTACACGGCGGACACGGCTGGCGAGATGGCCGCCGTGCTCGACGCGCTGCCGCTCGACTACGTGATCTGCTCGGTCCACTTCGTGGACGACTTCTTGTTCGACCTGACATCGCATCGGGACGACGAGCGCTGGCGCGACACGGACGGGATCTACCGGCGGTACTGGGAGCTGATCGGCGAAGCGGCGGCCTGGGGACACGGCGACATCGCCGGCCACCTCGAGCTGCCCAAGAAGTTCGGCCGCCGCCCGGCCGGCGACGTCGCCGCCGCCCAGGACGCCGCCCTCGACGCGATCGCCGCCGCCGGCTTGGCGATCGAGCTGAATACCGCCGGGCTCGACATGCCCGCCGCAGAGGTCTATCCGTCGCCGGCGATCCTCGACGCGGCGCGCGCCCGCGACATCCCCCTCGTCCTGGGCTCCGACGCCCACTGGCCCGAGCAGGTCGGGCGCCACTTCGGGGCGGCCGTGTCGCTGGCGCGCGCCAGCGGGCACGAGAGCCTGTTGCGCTTGTCCGACCGCGCCCAGGTGCCGCTCCCATGACGGGCGCGGAGGGCAGCGGCTCGTGAGCGACGCGCGGCGCCTGGCCGCCATCTACAATCCCACATCCGGCGGCGGTCGGTTCCGCGGGGAGATGCGGCTCATCCTGGAGTCGCTCGGCGCGCTCGGCTTCGCGGTCGAAGAACGTCCCACCAGAGCACCGGGTCACGCCACCGAGCTCGCCCGCGCCGCGGTCGACGAGAGCGTCGACATCGTGTGTGCCATCGGCGGCGACGGCACCGTGAACGAGGTCATCAACGGCATGGCCGGCAGCGAGGTGCCGCTGGCCATCATCCCCACAGGCACAGTCAACGTGCTGGCCCTCGAGTTGGGCATCCCGCTCGACCCACCTGATGCCTGCCTTCTGGCGGCGCAGGGCCATACCATCGACATCGATCTGGGTCTCGCCGGAGAGCGCTACTTCGCGCTCATGGCCGGTGCCGGCGTCGATGCGGCCGTCGTCTCGTCGCTCAATCCGACCCTGAAGCGGGCGCTCAAAGAGGCGGCCTTCGCCATCCAGGGCTTCGCGAAGTACCTCACGGCCGACTCGCCGTTGATCCGCGTCGAGACCGACACGGAGTGTGTCGACGGCTACTTCGTCGTGCTCGGCAATGCCTCGAACTACGGCGGCAGCTTCGGTGTCACGCCGCTGGCCGACATGCGCGACGGGCTGCTGGACGTCTGCGTGCTGACCGACAAGTCGTTCTTCGAGTTCGCGGGTTACTGGCTCGCGGCGCTGCTCAGCGCACCCATGCAGCACTCCAAGGTGCGCTACTTCCGCACCCGAGCCGCGCGTCTGTCGGTCGCCCCCGGCGAGAGCGGCGAAGTCCTCGTGCAGACCGACGGCGAACCGGCGGGGCGCCTGCCTCTCGAATGCCGCATCGTGCCCGGCGCCCTGCACGTGGTCACGCCGTGAGGCGACGACCACCCATCCATCGAGAGGAGTGCCTGTGCTGCCCCGCCTGAGCCTGCTCGACGACAACGCCCGCGACGAGATCCACGCGAAGACCCTCGATGTGCTCGAACGGGTCGGCGTGCGCTACGGCAGCCGCGCCGCCCTCGAACTGCTGCGTGACGCGGGCGCGCGGGTCGACGACGAGACGATGGTCGCGCGTCTGCCGCGGGAGCTGGTCGAGGCTGCCGTGGCGCGGGCGCCGCGGGAGGTGCTGCTGGCAGCACGCGACGGCGCCCGCGACTGTCTGCTGGACGGCAGGCGCATGTGGCTCACCCTCGACGGCACGGGGTCGCTCACGCTCGACCATCGGACCGGCGTGCGGCGACCGTCGACGGCGGACGACGTCGCCGCCGCGACCCGGGTCGCCGACGCGCTCGACGAGGTCGGCTTCGTCTGGCCCGCGGTGGGCGCCGGCGACGGTCGGCCGACCGTCGAGATCCTCGAAGTCCTCGCCCTGCTGCTGGCCAACACCGGCAAGCATGTCCAGCCCGAGGTGCAGCGCCAGGAAGAGGTGCCATACGTCATGGAGCTGCTCGCGGCCGCGAGCGACGGTGGGCGCTGGGACCCGCGACGGCCCATCTTCTCGGTCGTCTACTGCCCGGTCTCGCCTCTGCAGCACGAGCGCGAGATGCTCGACGCCTGCCTCGCGCTCGCGCGCTACGACGTGCCCATCTGCATCTACTCTCTGGGCCTCTGCGGGGCGACCGCGCCGCCCACGCTCGCGGGCGGCATCGTGCAGACCAACGCCGAGATCCTCAGCGCGATCGTGCTCTTCGAGCTCGCCAGGCCCGGCCTGCCTGTCATCTACACCGCCGATTGCGCCGTGCTCGACATGCATGCCGGCGTGTACGCCTGCTCCGGGCCCGAAGCGATCCTCATGAATCTCGGCCTCGTCGAGATGGGCCGCTCCTACGGCCTGCCGGTCATGGCGACCGGCCTGACGAGCGACGCCAAGGACTACTCTGTCGTGGCCGGCTTTGAGGGCGGCATGAGCGCGCTGGCGTCGGCGCTGACGCATCCCGACGCCCTGGTGGGCGCCGGTCTGCTGGACGCCGCGCAGATGCTGTATTTGCCCAAGCTCGTGCTCGATGCCGAGATCGCCCGCCAGCTCTTCGCCGTGCAACGCGGCCTGACGATCGACGACGAGCACCTCGCGGTCGAGCTCATCGAGCGGGTGGGGGCGGGCGGCCAGTACCTGGCCGCCCGCGAGACCCGCCGCGCGTTGCGCAGCGGCGAGCACTACCGGCCGCAGGCCTACCAGCGGCAGAGCTACGACGCGTGGGCGGAGCAGGGCGAGACCGACGTACAGCGCGCGGCGGCGAGGGTCGACGAGATCCTGGCCACGCACGAGCCGAAGCCGCTGCCCGACGGCGCCGCCGGGCGCTTTGCGGCGATCATCGACGAGGCCGCCCGGCAGCTCGTCGTCAGGTAGGGCCCGCGGGGTAGTCCTAGAGTCCCATCAGCGAGGCGAGCGAGCGCAGGCGTTTGACGTACGCCTCGCGCGCCTTGGGCTCGCATACGGCGACCTCGCCCGGCGCCGCGATCGGCACGACCTTGAACGAGGGGCTGTCGTAGACGCGCAGCTCAAGTGGGTCGTGCTCAGCGGCGTCGGCGTGGCCGAAGAGCTTCCCGAGCAGGAACCTGGACGCTTCGTCGCCGATGGGCACGACGTAGTGCGGCGTGGTGATCGAGATCTCGCGTGACAGGAACGCGTAACAGTTGTCCTGCTCGAAGGCTTCGGGCCGGCGCAGGTGGCAGTCGCTGCGCGGCACACACTTCACGACCGTGGTGAAGAAGGCCTTGTCGCGGCCGCCGTTGAGCAGCGACGGCATGTACTCGGCGAGCTCGCGCACCACCGCGGTGCCTGCGGGCAGGTCGCCGGCCTCTTCTTCGGGCGAGGGATGAAGAGAGACGAACATGACGTGGGCGTGCGGGTGACCCGCACCAGAGAGGGCGCGGAGCCGGCAGGACACGATGTCGTCGCACTTCGTGCACTGCTTCTCGGCCCGCGCCAGCTCGTCCAGCTTCTCAGCGGCGTCTTCCATGGTGACCACACTCCTTCATGAGTCGCGCCTGACGGAGGATGTCGTCGCGGCCGTGGAGCCGCGTCGTTGCGATCTGTGGCGAAGCGGGGGGCAGGCTCATGCCTGCCCGCCGCGCAGCCGGTACTCGAGGCTGATGGCGTCGGGTGTGCCGACGAGGCAGAGCAGGAGCTCGTCGCTGAAAGGCGCGAGCACGACGTTCAACTCGTCGAGCTCGATCGTGACGAGACGCGTCTCGCGGCGACCGAGCTCGTCGGCAAGACGGGCGCCGATGTCGATCACGCCCCCGGCATGGGCGGCGAGCGCCTCGGCATTGACGTCGGCATCCGCCGACGAGGCCACCAGGAAGCCATCGTGGGAGACAAGCAGGGCGGCCTTGATGCCAGGGCGCTCCCGGTAGGGGGCGAGCTTGCTGGCGAGCGCGTCGCTGTCGTTCATTCAAGCCTCCAGGGCAGTAGAGAGCTGATCGCGCACGGCCCGGGTGAAGCCGTCGGCATGGGCCGCGTCGGCGAAGGTCCGGGTGAAGCCGTCGGGAGTCCCTGCCATCTCGCTCAGGAACATGCTGGTGCGCGGGATCGGTGCCGCCCCGGTCTCGTCGGCGATGCCGTCGAGGGGCAGCTGGATGAGGGTGTCGCCGGCGAGGAAGAGACGATTGAGCTCGCGTGCCGACAGACGGACGTGAATGTGCACGGCGAACCCCGCGGTGACCTGCTCGGTGCCGATGTCGATCTCCACAGCGCAATACTAGGGCCACGCGTCGCGCCTGTTCAAGCCGGGGAAGCGTTGAGATCGCCGCAGGCCCGAAGACGGGCGCGGGGATCGTCTACTGCGCGACAGCGACGGGCAGATCGGACGGCGCCGTGACGACCAGCTCGGGACGGCGCCCGTTCTCGCCGGGCGCCGCGAGCGCGGCGAGCGCCTCGTCGAGCAGCGCGCGCCCTTCACGGAGAGGCGGATACGAGGCCTGCCCGATGGAGACCGTGTGTCGCTGCCGGTCGATGAGCTGCGCGGTGATGGCGTGCCCGGCCTCTTGAGCCCACTTGCGGGCAGCCCGGGAATCCTGGCCCGCCAGCGTGAAGGCGAGCGTGTCGGGAGCGAGCCTGAAGGCGAGGTCGTCAGGGCCCGTGAGGCGTTTGAGCCGCCGCGCCATCGTCTGGATCACGTGCTCGCTGCCCTGTTCGCCGAGGAAGTCGTGCAGGTCGCGGAAGTGGTCGAGCCGCACGCAGACCAGCGTCAGCGGCTGATGGGATGCGGCCCCCGCCTCGAGCTCAGCGGCGAGCAGCCGGGCCAGCCGCGCCTTCGTGTAGAAGCCGGTCGCGGGGTCGACGGCGGGGGCGGCGCTGCGGCTGCGGCGCGGCACGCGCCGCAGCCGCAGCGCCGCCCCCGCCCCCGCCGACACGAGCACGGCGAAGCCGGCCAAGCCGAGGACCTTGTGACCTGCGAGCGACGGGTCGGCGATCGCCACCACGATCAGGGCGAGCAAGCTGGGCCCGATCAGATACGGCCATTCCGCCTTGGGGCTCGGGAGGAGCTGGATGACGATCAGGAACGGCACGGCGACAAGCAGGGGACTGCGCAGCCCGCTGCTCAAAGCCAGGCACAGGCCGAGCAGGAGCCAGTCGCAGGCGACGAAGCTGTGACCGAGCGAGCGGCCGCGAGTGCGCGCGACTGAGATCGACCACAGGCCGAGTGCTGCGCCCACGGCCGCGGCGGCCAAGGCCGGCCACACCTGGAGGGTCGCCGCGGCCAGGGAGACCACCACGAAGAAGAGGGTGCGGAACCGGCCTCGCGAGAGCTCCTGAGAGGGGCGTCTGCGAGGCGTCGGACTCACCGCGCAGAGACGCCTTGGGGGATGTGCATGTGACACGCAGCGGAGCGCATGGGCGTGACTTCGTCGTCTTCGACCCTTCTCCTGCGCCGTCCGAGCGCGGCGAGCATGTCTGGTGTCGGTCGTCGCGCCCGCTATAATCGCGGAGTCATCGTGGAACGCATCCCTTTTCTCTCTGGTAACGAAGCGCTCGCTCGCGGCGCCGCTCGCGCTGGGCTTCGCTTCGCCTGCGGCTATCCGGGCACCCCCTCGACCGAGGTCATCGAGGAGCTCGCGACGCTCGATGGGCCCCTCGCCGAATGGTGCATCAACGAGAAGGTCGCCCTTGAGACCGGTATCGGTGCGTCGCTGGCCGGCGCCCGCACGCTCGTGACCATGAAGCACGTCGGTCTCAACGTCGCCGCCGATCCCTTCATGACGCTGGCCCTCACCGGCGTGAACGCCGGGCTCATCGTGCTCTCGGCCGACGATCCCGGCATGCACTCCTCGCAGAACGAACAGGACAACCGTGCCTTCGCCCGCTTCGCCCGAGTGCCCATGCTCGAGCCTTCCGACAGCCAGGAAGCCTACGACTTCGTCGCCTGGGCGTTCGACCTGTCCGAGGAGTTCGACACGCCCGTCTTGCTGCGTTCGACCACGCGGCTCTCGCACGGCCGCGGCAAGGTGGTGCCGCGCGCGCCCGTGCCGGTCGAGCCGCGCGAGTACGTCAAGGACATCGCCAAGTACGTGATGGTCCCCGAGTATGCGCGCGAGCGCAATCGCATCGCGCTCGCGCGCCTCGAGCGCCTGCGCGAGCGCGCCGAGCAGTCGCCGCTCAACGTGCTCGAAGCGGGCACCAGCGACATCGGCATCATCTCGTCGGGTGTCGCCTACACCTACGCGCGCGAGGCCTTTCCCAAGGCCTGGTTCCTCAAGCTCGGCATGTCCCATCCGCTGCCCTACGACAAGGTCGCCAAGCTCTACAGCTCGGTGTCGCGGGTGTTCGTGGTCGAAGAGCTCGACCCGTTCATCGAAGATCAGGTGCGTGCCCTCGGCTTGCCGGTGGTCGGCAAAGAGGTCATCCCGCGCAACGGCGAGCTCGACCAGGAGATCGTGTTCAACGCGCTCGAGCCGATGCTCAGGCGCAAGCCGCCGCGTCGCCGCGCCGGTGCTGCCGCCGCACCCGGTCATCACGCCGGCGCCGCAGCCGGTCGACGACCTGCCGGTCCGGCCGCCCGTGCTCTGTCCGGGCTGCCCGCATCGCGCCGTCTACGCCATGCTGCGCCGCCAGAAGGTGGCCGTCATGGGCGACATCGGCTGCTACACGCTGGGCGCCCTGCCGCCGCTGCTGTCGCTCGAGAGCTGCCTGTGCATGGGCGCCAGCATCGGCATGATGGCCGGCATCAACAAGGTTGCGGGGCGCGTCGCCTCGGTCGCGGTCATCGGCGACTCGACCTTCTTCCATTCCGGCATCACGGCCGCTCATCGACGCCCGCTACAACCAGACGCCCGGTCTGGTGATCGTGCTCGACAATCGCACGACGGCGATGACCGGCCATCAGGGCCATCCCGGCACGGGGCTCCACCCCGACCGCAGCGTCGGTCCCACCGTCGACATCGAGCGCCTTTGCGAGGGCATCGGCGTGCCGGCCACGACGATCGACGCCTTCGACGAAGATGCCGTCCGCGACCATATCCGCACGGCGATCGGTGGCGGCGAGCTCAGCGTGCTCGTGGCGCTGGCGCCCTGCATCCTCATGGACCGCTCGCCGCGACGGCAGGTCGTGGTCGACGCCGACCGCTGCAACCTCTGCGGGCTCTGTGTCGATCTCGGCTGCCCCGCCCTGACTGTCGGCGACGATACCGTGGCGATCACCGACGACTGTACGGGCTGCGGCGTGTGCATCGCGGTCTGTGCCCGCGATGCGCTCGGTCTCCCCGAGCTCGGGGCCGGACCGGCGGACGGGCCGGCGTCGTGAACGGCGTCGAGAGCGTCTCGCTCGCCGGCGTCGGCGGCCAGGGGATCATCCTGGCCGCCGCTGTGCTCGCGCAAGCGGCCATTGCCGACGGCTACGACGTCAAGGCCAGCGAGGTCAAGGGCATGGCTCAGAGAGGCGGCAGCGTCGTCTCGACCGTGCGTTTCGGCAAGCAGGTCTGGTCCCCGGTGGCGCCGCGCGCCGAGGTGATCATCGCCACCGAAGCCCTCGAAGGGCGTCGTGCGCTGGCGCTGCTTGCCGACAAGGGCACGCTGGTGTACTCCATCACCATGATCGCGCCGGGCAGCGTCCTGCGTGGCGAGCGCCTGTACCCCGACGACCTCGTCGACGCTGCCCATAGCCGTCAGATCCAGCTCATCGCGATTGACGCTGAGGCCCTCGCACGCGAGGCCGGCACGGTGCGGGCCGCCAACGTCGCGCTGCTCGGCGCGGCCACGCACGTCCTGCCGTTCGGCGCCCGCGCCTGGCAGCGCGCTCTCGAGCTTGTCGTTCCCCCCAAGATCCTCGACGTCAATCTCCGGGCGTTCGCCCTCGGCCGCGATGCGGCTGCACCGAGACAGGAGGCATAGCAGTGAAGATCACCCAGCTCACGGTCTTCCTCGAGAACCGCAGCGGTCGCCTCGCCGAGATCGCCGACGTCCTCGGCCGCAACGGCGTCAACATCCGTGGCTTCTCGACGACCGAGGCCGCCGAATACGGCATCGTCCGCTTGATCGTGCCCGATCCCGCCCGCGCTCGCGAGATCCTCCACGATGCGGGCTTCACCACACACCTCACGCAGGTGATCTGCGTCGCCGTCCCGGACGAACCGGGCGGCCTGGCGCGCGTGCTCGACACGCTCGCCGGACAGGGAGTCTCCGTCGACTATCTCTACAGCATCTCGTTCAACAACGTCTGCTTCGCGGTGCACGACGTCGATCGCGCCGTCGAGCTGCTCAAGGACAAGGTCACGCTGCTGGCCGACGACGACGTGATCACGCTGTGAGCGCCGTCGCCGTCGTGCCCGGAGCCGTCAGCGCCGACAAGGCCGGCGGCCACTACTGGCAGCAGGCCGCCGAGACCATGCCGCTCGAGCGGCTTCGCGACACGCAGATGCGGCAGCTGCGGGCAACGCTCCGCCACGCCCACGACAACGTCTCGTTCTACCGCCGCAAGCTCGACGAGGCCGGCATCTCACCCGAAGACGTCAGCTGCCACGGCGATGCCTGCGACCTGCCCTTCACCACCAAGATCGACTTGCGCGACCACTACCCGTTCGGGATGTTCGCCGTGCCCCGCGACGAGCTCGTGCGCGTGCACGCCTCGTCCGGCACGACCGGCAACCCGACGACCGTCGGCTATACGGCGCGGCGACGTCGACCTCTGGGCCGACCTCATCGCGCGCACGCTTGCCGCCGGCGGCATGAAGCCCGGCGACATGCTGCAGAACGCCTACGGCTACGGTCTGTTCACCGGCGGCCTCGGCCTGCACTACGGCTGCGAGCGCCTCGGCGCCACCGTGCTGCCGATCTCGGGCGGCAACACCGACCGCCAGCTCAAGCTCATGCGCGACTTCGGCGTCACGGCGCTGTCGTGCACGCCGTCGTATGCGCTCTATCTCGCCGAAGCGGCCCGCGACCGGGGGCTGCGGCCCGAGCGACCTGCCGATCCGCGTCGGCTTTCACGGCGCCGAGCCCTGGACCAACGAGATGCGCGTGCAGATCGAAGCCGGTCTGGGCATCGACGCGCTCGACATCTACGGCCTCTCCGAGATGGGCGGCCCGGGCGTCGCCTTCGAGTGCCGTTGCAAGGCCGGCATGCACGTCAACGAAGACCACTACATGGCCGAGATCATCGATCCCGAGACCCTGCAGCCGCTGCCCGAGGGCGAGGTCGGCGAGCTGGTCTTCACGACGCTCACGCGCCGCGCCCAGCCGCTGCTGCGCTACCGCACGCGCGACCTCTGCAGCCTCATCTACGAACCCTGCGAGTGCGGCCGCACCTTCGCGCGCATGACCAAGCCGGTCGGACGCAGCGACGACATGCTGATCATCCGCGGCGTCAACGTCTTCCCGAGCCAGATCGAAGAAGTGCTGATGACGATCCCCGAGATCGAGCCGCACTACCAGATCGTCGTCGACCGCAAGGGCCACCTCGACATGGTCGAGGTCTGGATCGAGGTCGGCGAGGACGTCTTCGGCGAGACCATGGGCCAGCTCGAGAAGTTCGAGCGCTCGGTGCAGCAGCGCCTCTACAGCGTGCTCAACATCCAGGTCCAGGTGAAGCTCAAGGAGCCCAGGACGATCGCGCGCAGCGAGGGCAAGGCCGTGCGCGTCGTCGACAAGCGGCCGAAGTAGCGACAGCAGCCGTATACTGAGGCCATGGACCAACTCATGACCGCCGCCTGGCACGGCCGCGGGCTGCGCGTCGACCTCACCTCCGCGACGGGCTCCGACGACACCGCTCGACCACGACGTCGCGCGCGCGTACCTCGGCGGCCGTGGCCTGGGCGCGTACCTGCTGCTCTCGCGCGGGTTTCACGCCGTCGACCCGCTGGGCCCCGCCAACCCGCTGATCTTCGCGACCGGGCCCGCTGACCGGCACCGGCGCTCCGGCCGCCGGCCGCTACAGCGTGAGTTCCCGCTCGCCGCTCACCGGCACCGTCTTCGACGGCAACTCCGGCGGCGCCTTCGGGGTCGTGTTCAAGCGTCTCGGCTACGACTACCTGCTGGTCGAGGGTGCGCTGCTCAGCGCCGGGCTACCTGCGTCATCGGTCGCGGCGGGCGTCGAGCTGCCGCGAAGCGCGCCGACCTCTGGGGCCTCGACGTCCCCGACACGCTCCAGCGCGCTGCGCGAGCGCCACCCGACAGTGCGAGGCGGCCGTGATCGGCCCCGCGGGCGAGAACGGCGTGCTGTTCGCCTCGATCGTCAACAACCGCGGCCGCTCGATCGGTCGCGGCGGCCTCGGCGCGGTCATGGGCGTCCAAGAACCTCAAGGCGATCGTCGTCGCCGGCGACGGCGAGCTGCGACCGTCGCCCGCCGACGAGGAGCGCTTCGACTTCGTCGTCTACGAGGCGACCAAGATGCTGAAGTCCAACCCCATCACCTCGCAGGCGCTGCCCGAGTTCGGCACCGCCGTGCTGGTCAACGTGCTCAACCAGGCCGGCGCGCTTCCCGACGCGCAACTTCCGCGAGTCGCAGTTCGAGCTCGCCGAGGCGATCTCGGGCGAGGCGCTGCGCAAGGGCTTCACCAAGAAGCGCAGCCGCCTGCCGCGGCTGCTCGATCGGCTGCGCGCGGCGCACGGCGACCGCGCAGCGAGAGCGGCGAGGGGCCCGAGTACGAGACGATCTGGGCGCTGGGCGCCGACTGCGGCGTCGGCGACCTCTCGCGCCATCCTCGAAGCCAACTACGCCTGCAACCGGCTCGGGCTCGACACGATCACGATCGGCTCGACGATCGCCTGCGCGATGGAGCTCGACCGAGCGTCGGCGCGCTCGAGGGCGGGCCGCGCTTCGGCGACGGGGCGGCGCTGGCGCGCGCTGGTCGCCGCGATCGCGGCCCGCGACGGCCTGGGCGCCGAGCTCGCGCTCGGGCTCGCGCCGGCTCGCCGAGCGCTACGGCGCACCCCGAGCTGGCGATGCAGGTCAAGGGCCTCGAGCTGCCCGCCTACGACCCGCGCGGCATGAAGGGCCAGGGTCTCGCCTTCGCCACCTCGAACCGCGGCGGCTGCCATCTGCGCGCCAACATGCTCAACCCCGAGATCCTCGGCATCCCCAAGATGATCGACCGCTTCGCCACGCTCGGCAAGGCCGGGCTGCTCATCAACATGCAGAACCTCAACGCCGTCCTCGACTCGCTCTCGCTGTGCAAGTTCACGGCGTTCGCCATGAAGGAGGACTACTACGCCCGGCTGCTGTCGGCGGTGATCGGCGAGACGGTCGAGCCGCAGGAGCTGCTGCGCATCGGCGAGCGCATCTGGAACGCTCGAGCGGCTCTTCAACCTCGCGGCCGGCTTCACGCGCAGCCGACGACAGCCTGCCGCCGCGGCTGCTGCACGAACCGGTGGCTGGCGGGCCCGTCCAAGGGCGAGGTCGTGGACCTGCCGCCGATGCTCGACGAGTACTACATCTCGCGCGGCTGGGACGACCAGGGGAGGCCGAGCGAGCGCAAGTTGCGCTCGCTCGGCCTCGACGAGGTCGCGGCCCGGCTGGGGCTGCTGGGAGCCACCGCGCCGCCGGCGCCGGCCGCCGCGGTCACGCCGACTGGGACGGCATGGTGAGCGGCTCGGCCGTCCTCGAGCAGTTCCAGCGTCATCGGCCGCGACCTGTTCGTCGCCGGCCTGATCTCGTCGCACGGCGGCAACATGAGCGTACGCATGGGCGACCGCATCCTCATCACGCGGCGCGGCTCGATGCTCGCCCACCTCGAGGAGCGCGACGTCATCGACATCGGTCTCGACGAGAACGACTCCAACGTCGCGCTCGCCTCGACCGAGATCGGCGTCCACCGCGCGATCTACCAGGGCACCTCGGCGCTGGCGATCGTCCACACGCACCCGCCGTACGCCATCGCCCGGTCGCTGCACGCCGACGAGATCGTGCCGGTCGACTCGGAGGGATCGTACCTGCTCCACAAGGTGCCCGTCGTGGCCGCCGAGCTGACGGCAGGCTCGGTCGAGGTCGCGGAGCTGCTGCCGGAATGGCTCAAGGAGTACGACATCGTCATGCTGCGCGGCCACGGGCCGTTCGCCATCGGCCACCTTCTCGAGGAGGCCTATCAGATCACCAGTGTGCTCGAGATGACCTGCAAGATACTGACGATCGCGGAGGGCTGTCGGGGCAGGTGCGCAGGAGTACCGCAAGGGTAGCGACCGGTACGAGACCTGGTGACCCGACGCGGCTGAGGCCGCCGGGCGCCCCCTACAACGCGAGCCAGCCGAAGATCCCGACCAGCGCCGTGCCGAGCGGATCGGGCTCGACGGCCAGCGCCACGAGTGGCCCGGGCCTGGGCGCCGGCGGCGGGGTGGTCGGCGGGGTGGTCGGCGGCGGGGTGGTCGGCGGCGGGGTGGTCTTGGTGGGCTTGGGCGAGGGGTGCGCCGTGATCGTGTTCGTCGGCTTGGGGCCCGGCTTGCCGCTCTTCGACTTGGACGGCGACGGCGAAGGCGACGGCGAGAGCTTGGAGTACTTGCCGTTCCACGGCTTCCAGATGGGCATGACGGAGGGCATGGACGAACTCCGGCACCGCCGACGTCCCGAAGACGGCGTAGTAGTACTTGCCGAACATCGGCACGCAGTAGGTCGCGCCCTGCACTCCCGGCATGGCGATACGATTCTGCGGATAGCCCATCCAGACGGCGGTCGCCAGCTTGGGGTTGAAGCCACAGAACCAGGCGTCGACCGAGTCGGTCGTCGTGCCGGTCTTGCCGGCCGCGACGCCGTGGTAGTACGAGCGCATCGCCGGCGCCTGTCCCGCTGTACGTGTTCTGCTCGAGGATCTTGTTGACCGTGTAGGCCACGCCGGCCGAGATGACCCGGTTGCCCTTGATCTTGGCCTTCTCGACGCGGCCGTCGGGGAAGACGACCCGTTCGATCGCCAGCGGCTTGTGGTGGATGCCGCCGCTCGCGAGGGTCGCGTAGGCGTCGGCCATCTCGAGCGGGTTGACCTCTTCGCTGCCGAGCACGATCGACGGCACCGGCATCGAGCGGGCTGGTGATGCCCATCTGGTGCGCGACCTTGACGATCTTGGCTGGGCCGAGGTCCATGGCGAGCTGCGCGTAGACCGTGTTGTCGGACTTGAGGGTGGCCGTGCACCAGGTTCATACGCGTCGAGCCCGTGCTGTGTTCGAAGGTGCACACGTCCCAGAAGCCGCTGGCCTGCTCCGGCCCACGGGATATGCAGCGGGTGCGAGACGTAGTAGGTGGTGGCCGGGTTGGCGCCGGCCTCGACGAGCCGCGACGAGCGCGAAGGGCTTCATCGCCGAACCGGGCTGCCGCTTGCGCCTGCCACGCGAGGTTGTACTTGTAGTGCTTCCAGTCGGTGCTCGCCGACCATCGTGCGGATGAAGCCGTTCGCCGGGTCGATCGACACGAGGGCGCCGGCCGGCCCGGCCGGGAGCGTCCCCTTGACCGCGGTGATGCCGTCCTGCTGCATGCGCATGTCGATCGACGTGTACACGCGCAGTCCGCCCTCGAACGTCTGGCGCGAACCGTACTTGTCGACCAGCTGACGCGTGACGTAGTCGACGAAGTACGCGGCCGGGCTCTTGCGCGTCGCCGGCGGACTGTCGAACACCTTCAGCTTGGTCGCCTGGCCCGCGGCCGCCTGGCCGGGCGTGATGTAGCCCTGGTCGGCCATGTCGCCGAGGACGAGGTCACGCCGCTGCGTGATCGACCTTGGGGTCGGTGATCGGCGAGTACTCGCTGGGGAACTTGGGCAGGGCGGCGAGCATCGCGGCCTGCGGCAGGCGTCACCTCGCCGACCGGCTTGTGGAAGTACGTCATCGCCGCCGCCTGCGACGCCGTAGGCGCCGGCGCCGTAGTAGACCGTGTTGAGGTAGGCGGTGAGGATCTGGTCCTTGCGACCACTTGTCCTCGAGCTGCCAGGCCAGGACCGCCTCGCGGAGCTTGCGGGTGAGGGTGGGATCGTCGCTCAGGTAGGCGTTCTTGATGTACTGCTCGGTGATGGTGCTCGCACCCTGGACGACGTGGCCGGCCTTGATGTCGCTCGACCAGCGCGCGTCGCGATCCCGCTGAAGTCGACACCGTGGTGCTCGTAGAAGCGCTGGTCCTCGATGGCCACCGTCGCGTCCTTCATGACCTGGGGGATCTGATCGCTGCGCACCACGACACGGTTCATGGCGCCGTACAGTTCAGCGATGCGGCGCCCGTTGCGGTCGTAGATGACGGTGTTCTGGCCAAGGTGGGTCTTGGTCATGTCGTCGAGCTTCGGCAGCGTGCGCGAGACCGCGACGATGGTGCCGGTAAGCCCGGCCACCAGCGACACGACAGCCACGGCGAGGACGATCAGGGCCAGGCGCCACCAGTGAAGGCGGGGCCTGCGGGCCGCACGCCGCCGACGGGCGCGGGAAAGGGGGCGAGTCTGAGTGTCGTTGCTCATTGGGCGACCTCTATTGTAGCGGCTCCCGGGCCGGGGCGGTGGGGCGCCGCCCGGGACGGGCGGCGCCCCACCGCCTACTCGGCCGTGGCCGGAGCGTTCGTCGACGGCGGAATCACCTTGTCGGACGGCCCTCGGGTGGCGGCGTTCCATGACGCGCGCCACCAGCAGCGCGAGTTCGTAGAGGATCTCGAGCGGGATGAACATGGCGATGAACGAGAAGGCGTCCTGGCTCGGCGTGGCCACCATCGCGATCGATGGCGTTGATGACGATGGCGTAGCGCCAGTGGTGGCGCAGGGTCTTCGTGCTCGACGATGCCCATGCGGGTCGCCGCGATGATCGCGACAGGCACCTCGAAGACGGCCCCGAAGGCGACCAGGAACCAGGCCACGAACGAGAAGTAGTCCGATGCCCGCGCCTGTGCGTTGAAGTACTGGCTGTTGAAGCCGAACAGCCACTGGAGGCCTTTGGGCAGACACGAGGAGGTAGCCGAAGCACGACGCCGCCCGAGGAAGAGGAGCGCGCAGATCGTCACGACGAGCAAGACGGCGCGCCTGCTCGATGGAGCGAACGCAGGGCCGATGAAGGCCCAGAACTGGTAGATGAGGATCGGGCGACGCCACGATGAGGCCGACGTACACCCAGACCTTGAGGCTCACCATGAACGGTTCGGCGGGGCTGAAGGTGATGATGCGATGCGGCACGCCGGACCCGCTCAAGTGGTGGAGCGGGCGCAGCAGCGCGGCGAACACATAGTGGTTGAGGATGGCGGCGGCGATCACGCCGACGGCAAGCGCCGCGGCGGCCGTGATGAGGCGCCGCCGGAGCTCGCCGAGATGCTCGACGAGGGTCAGCCGTTCTTCGAACGCGACCATGCCGCCGTCAGCCGGCCGTCGGCCCAGCCGTCGCGTCGCCGGGAGGCGCCGGGGTGCCGTCCGGCGGCGGGGCTGTGACCTTGCGGGGGCTCAACCTGCCGAAGGTCTCGACGGCTGTGTCGTCGGGCGCGGGGACGTCCGACGAGGGCGCCGTCGGAGGGCCTGACGGAGCCGCGGCGGCGGGGCCGGCGGCTGTCGCCGCCGGCTCGGCCGCCGCGGCTGTGTCGCCGCTCGCGGTCAGGCTCATGTCGGCTTGAGGCCGTTGACCGCGTCGGCAAGCTCGTCGAGGCCGACCTCGCGGCGGATGTCGGAGGTCGCCGCCCGGAATTCGCGGATTGCCTTGCCGACCTGGCGACCCATCTCGGGCAGCCGTTTGGGCCCGAACACGACGAGTGCGATGATGATCACCATGATGATCTCAGGTAGGCCGATGTTGGGCATCGCGATGAGGCTCCTGGGTGGTGGAAGTACTGGGTGAGGTCTTCATCAAGGGTAAGGACGAGGCCTGCGTGCGTCAACTGCACGGGCTGGCGGTCCGACCAACTACCTTCGACATGGTGAGAACCGGCTGTCTAATCTGGCCACACAGGGCTGGACATGTCGGCGGTCCCGGTAGTGAAATGCCTGCAAACCGTGCGTACATCAGCGATGGCCTGCTCGAGGCGCCGCCCGGCTTGCACGCTCCGAAGCGGCTTTGCTATAGTCGGCCTCGTGATCGGCCCGCAGGCGTGCCTGCTGTGCACCATCTCTACCGCCACGGAGTATGACGACCGCATTCCTGACCAACTGGATCTACGTCGCCGTGTTCGTCGCGGCCGGCGCCGCGATGGTCGTGGGCATCCTGCTCATGTCGCGGCTCGTCTACCCGATCCACCCGTCGCGCGAGAAGTACTCGACCTACGAGTGCGGCATCGAGCCGGTGGGCGACTCGTGGCATCCGTTCGCGGTGCGCTACTACATCTTCGCGCTGCTGTTCCTGGTCTTCGATGTCGAGGCCGTCTTCCTGTTCCCCTGGGCGATCACGTTCCGCACGCTCGGCACCGCCGGGTTCGTCGAGGTGCTCGTGTTCATCGGCGTGCTCGGCGTCGGGCCTCGTCTACGCCTGGCGCAAGGGGGTCCTCGAGTGGGTCTGAACGACGGGTTCGATCTGCAAGGCCTGGTCGGCAGGGTCCACGTACCCCAACATCAACCAGTTCGAGCAGCCCAACGTCGTCACTACGACGGTCGACCTCGTCTTCAGCTGGGCGCGGTCGCACTCGGTGTTCCCGTTCACCTACGGTCTCGCCTGCTGCGCCATCGAGATGCTCAGCTCCGGCTTCGCGCGCTTCGACGTCGCCCGCTACGGCATGGAGGTCTTCCGGCCCACGCCGCGCCAGTCCGACCTCATGATCGTGGCCGGCACCGTCAACGAGAAGATGGCGCCGGTGCTCAAGCGCCTCTACGAGCAGATGTCCGAGCCCAAGTGGGTCATCGCCATGGGCGCCTGCGCCACCAGCGGCGGTCCGTTCTACGACGGCTACAACGTGGTCAACGGCGTCGACAAGATCGTGCCGGTCGACGTCTACATCCCCGGCTGCCCGCCGCGCCCCGAAGCGCTCTTCCAGGGGCTGCTCGAGCTGCAGAAGAAGATCCAGGCGATGCGCATCGTACCGCCGGTGCCGGCCGGCGTCCGCGCCGAGGAGGACTGAGGTGCTCCCGGCCATCGGGTCTGCCGGCCTGTCGATCGACGAGGTCGCGCGCGCGTCTGGCCACCGAGTTCGACGGCGAGCTCACCGACGTGCGCGTCCAAGAGGACCGACACCGTCGTGGCCGGCGTCGACCGCGGCGGCTTGCACGACCTGGCGCGGCGCCTGCGCGAGCTCGACGGCGCCGCTTACGAGTCGTGCAACTTCGTCGCCGCGGTCGACCATCGCACGCGCTTCGAGACCGTCTACCACCTCTACTCGTTCGCCACGCAACACCTATCTCGAGCTGCACGTCGACGTGCCGCGCGGCCAAGCCCGTCGTCGACACCGTCACCGACGTGTGGCCCGCGGCCGAACTGGCACGAGCGCGAGGCCTGGGACATGATGGGCATCCGCTTCGAGGGTCATCCCGACCTGCGCCGCATCCTGCTCAAGGACGACTGGGTCGGTCACCCGCTGCGCAAGGACTACGTCGACCTCGTCGAGAACCACCCGCATGTCTGATCAGTTCGCGACACAGCGCCCCCGACGAGGCCATGGCGCTCGCGCTGCGCCGCATCGCCGAATCCGAGGCGGCCGGTCACGGCAGCGACATGGAGGGCCTGGGCTTCAACCAGGTCGTCGTCAACATGGGCCCGCAGCACCCGTCGACCCACGGTGTGCTGCGCCTGGTCGTGACCCTCGACGGCGAGCTCGTCAAGGACGTCATCCCGGTGATCGGCTACCTGCACCGCAGCAAGGAGAAGCTCGCCGAGAAGCGCACCTACTTCCAGTACATCCCGATCGTCGACCGCACCGAGTACCTCGCCGGCATGAACTGCGAGTGGGGCTACGTCATGACGGTCGAGAAGCTGGCCGGCATCGGGCCGACGCGCCGGGCCGAGTTCATCCGCGTCATCATGGCCGAGCTCAACCGCATCGCCAGCCACCAGGTCGGCGTCGGCACCTTCGCCGCCGACCTCTCGCCGCTGGGCACGGCGATGGTCTTCTACGCGTTCCGCGACCGCGAGGAGATCCTCGACCTGTTCGAATCGGCCAGCGGCGCGCGCATGATGTTCAACTACTTCCGCTTCGGCGGGGTGCGCTACGACCTGCCCGACGGCTGGGTCGAGACGCTGTCGCGAGGCTCATGCTCAAAGTCGCCCAAGCTGGTGCGACGAGTACGAAGCGCTCGTGAGCGACAACGCCGTGTTCCTGCAGCGCTGCATCGGCAAGGGCGTCATGACACCCGAGGACGTCGCCGACTACGCGATCACCGGGCCCAACGCGCGCGCCTCCGGGGTCGCCCACGACCTGCGCCGCACGCGGCCCTACTCGGTCTATCCCGAGCTCGACTTCGAGATCTGCCTGCGCGACGCACGGCGACGTCTACGACCGCTACCAGGTGCGCGTCGACGAGATGCGCGAGTCGGCGAAGATCGTGCTGCAGTGCCTCGACATGCTGCCCGACGGCCCGGTGCAGGTCGGCACGTCTGCGCCCGCCGTACGTGATCACGCCGCCGCCGGGCGCCTGCTACACGGGCCAGGAGAACCCGCGCGGCGAGTACGGCACCTACATCGTGAGCGACGGCTCGCGCTACCCGTACCGGCTCAAGTACCGCGACCCCTGCTTCGTGAACCTGCAGATCTTCCCCAAGCTGCTGCGCGGCAACAAGATCGCCGACGCGGTGGCCATCTCGGGCAGCATGGACCTCGTCCTCGGAGGCATCGACCGATGAGCTGGGATCTCGTCTGGGCCATCGTGCGCGTCGTCGTCGCGATCGTCATCGCCTACGCGGTCGTGTTCGTCGCGGCGCTCGTGAACATCCTCTTCGAGCGCCGCATGCTGGCCTTCCTGCAGGACCGGCTCGGTCCCAACCGCACCGGCCCGCAGGGCATCCTGCAGAGCGTCGCCGACTCCTTCAAGATGATGGGCAAGGAAGACTTCGCGCCGGCGCGCGGCCGACAAGGCGATCTTCACGCTGGCGCCGATCATGGTCATGGTCGGCGCCGTCGCGGTGCAGCTCGTGATCCCCTACACCAAGGGCTGGACGGGCCAGGACCTCAACGTCGGCCTCATCTACATCGTCGCCATCACGAGCTTCACGGTGCTGGCGATCCTGCTCGGCGGCTGGGCCTCGCACAACAAGTACTCTCTGGTCGGCGCGCTGCGCTCGGCGGCCCAGATGGTCTCGTACGAGCTGCCCATGATCCTCGCGCTGCTCGTGGTGGCGATGACCGCCGGCTCGCTCAGCCTCAACGCACGTCGTCGCGGCGCAGTCGCACTACCAGTGGTTCGCCTTCACCATGCCGTTCACGTTCCTGCTCTTCTACATCGCCTCGATCGCCGAGCTGAACCGCGGCCCCTTCGACCTGCCCGAGTCCGAGTCCGAGCTCGTCGCCGGCTACGGCACCGAGTACTCCGGGCATGCGCTTCGGCATGTTCTTCCTCAACGAGTACGCCGGCATGACGATCATGTCGATGGTCACCGTCACGCTGTTCTTCGGCGGCTGGCAGGGTCCCTTCGCGGACGCCGTCGTCGATCCACGGCGTCGCCCTCGTGCCCATCGTCTGGTTCCTGGTCAAGACCTACGTGCTGGTCTTCGCGCTGGTGTGGATCCGCCTGTCGGTGCCGCGCCTGCAGGTCGACCAGCTCATGGGCTTCGCCTGGAAGATCCTCATCCCGCTCGGGCTGGTCAACATCCTGGCGACCGCGGCCGTGCATGCTCTGGGCGCCGCACTGGAAGCTCGCCATGGCCGTCTTCAGCTGGATCTGCGCTGGTGCTGTTCGTCGGCCTGTTCGACACGGTGCTGCGCTGGCGGCTCGAGCGGCAGCGCGAGAGCGTGGCGGTGCTCGCCTGATGCTCGGCATGCTCAAAGCCATGCGCACCACGCTCGCGCACCTGCCGCAGAGGAAGATCACCGTGCAGTACCCCGAGCAGCGCGAAGCAGCTGCCCGAGCGCAGCCGCGGCCTGTTCCGCGTCGTCATCGACCCGGCCACCGACGACCCGCGCTGCCGCTCGTGCACGCTGTGCGAGACCAACTGCCCGGTGCAGGTCATCCGCGTCAACTACGAGCTCCAAGTACGACGCTGCCGGCCGTCAACGAGGCGCGCATCGCAGCGCGCCCGCGTCGACGTCGCAGCCGACGCCCGACCTGGCCCTGCTCGCGCCGGTCATCGACCACTACCGCGAGACCGGCACCGGCATGATGGCCGTGCTGCAGCACACGCAGGAGATCTACGGCTATCTGCCGCGCCTGGCGCTTGCAGGAGATCGCCGTGCAGACCGGCATCTCGCTGTCGCAGCTCTACGGCGTGGCGAGCTTCTACAACCAGTTCCGCCTCGTCGCCGGTCGGGCAAGCTTCATCGTCACCGTCTGCCACGGCACCGCCTGCCACGTCGCCGGCGCGCCGCTGATCACCGACGCGTTCTCCGAGGAGCTCGGCATCGAGGTCGGCAAGACCACCAAGGACCGCCTGTTCACGCTGCAGACCGTCAGCTGCGTCGGCGCCTGCGCGCTGGCGCCGGTGGTGCGCGTCGGCGACGACGAGACGCACGGCCGCATGACGCCCGACAAGGCGCGCGAGCTCGTCAACGATCTCCGCGCCGGGCGAGGGCGACCGATGAGCGTCGTCACCGACGACGGACGCGCCATGTGCAGGCGGCCCTCGAGGCGCCTGCGTGGCCGACGCGTCGTCGCCCACGAAGGCGCCCGTCGAGGTGCGCATCTGCGCCGGCACCGCCTGCCACGCCTCGGGCCGTCCGGCCGTCACCGCGGCCTTCCGCGAAGAGCTCGCCGAGCAGGGCCTGACCGAGACGGTGCGCGTCGTCGAGACCGGCTGCCACGGCTTCTGCGAGCAGGGTCCGATCGTCGTCGTGCAGCCCGAAGGGTTGTTCTACCCGCGCGTCCGTGCCGGACGACGTCGCCGACATCATCGAGGCGAGCATCGTCGACGACGGCGATCGACGAGAAGCTCCTCTACAAGGACCCGGAGACCGGCGAGCCCATCGCCCACGAGACGGACATCCCCTTCTACAGCGGGCAGCGCCGCCTCGTGCTGGCGCTGAACGGCAAGGTCGACCCCTACTCGATCGACGACTATCTCGCCCACGGCGGCTACACGGCGCTGGCCAAGGTGCTGGCCGACGACGACCCCGAGGACGTCATCGAGGCCGTCACCGAGTCGGGCCTGCGCGGCCGCGGCGGCGCCGGCTTCCCGACCGGCACCAAGTGGCGTCTCACGCCGCGCAGAGCCCCGGCGAGCTCAAGTACGTCATCTGCAACGCCGACGAGGGCGACCCCGGCGCGTTCATGGACCGCTCGGTGCTCGAGGGCAACCCGCACGTCGTGATCGAGGGCATGATGATCGCCGCCTTCGCGATCGGCGCCACCGAGGGCTACGTCTACGTGCGCGCCGAGTACCCGTTCGCCGTCGAGCGCCTCGCGCGCGGCGCTCGAGCAGGCGCGCGAGCGCGGCATCCTCGGCGACGACGTGCTCGGCACCGACTTCGCCTTCGACGTCCACATCAACGAGGGCGCGGGCGCGTTCGTCTGCGGCGAGGAGACGGCGCTGATGGCCAGCATCGAGGGCCGTCGCGGCATGCCGCGCACGCGCCCGCCGTACCCGGCCGTCGAGGGCCTGTTCGGCAAGCCGACCAACATCAACAACGTCGAGACCTACGCCAACGTGCCCTGGATCATCAACCACGGCGCCGCCGAGTTCGCCGCCATGGGCATGGGCCGTTCGCGCGGCACCAAGATCTTCTCGCTCACCGGCAAGGTCGCCAAACGGCGGCCTGGTCGAGGTGCCGATGGGCGCCACGCTGCGGCACGTCATCTTCGACATCGGCGGCGGCATGCTGCCCGGCCGCGAGTTCAAGGCCGTGCAGCTCGGCGGCCCGTCCGGCGGCTGCCTGCCGGCCGACATGCTCGACACGCCGATCGACTACGAGCGGCTGACCGCGACCGGCGCGATCGTCGGCTCCGGCGGCCTGGTCGTCGTCGACGACACGACCTGCATGGTCGACCTCGCGCGCTTCTTCCTGCAGTTCACGCAGGACGAGAGCTGCGGCAAGTGCGTGCCCTGCCGTCTCGGCACCAAGCGCATGCTCGAGATGCTCGAGCGCATCATCGCCGGCGAGGGCCGCGAGGGCGACATCGAGCTGCTCGAGGAGCTCTCGCAGCTACATCATCGACGGCACGCTCTGCGCGCTCGGCGGCACGGCCCCCAACCCCGTGCTCACCACGCTCCGGTACTTCCGCGACGAGTACGAGGCGCACATCAACGACAAGTGCTGCCCGGCCGGCCGCTGCAAGGCGCTCATCACCTACTACATCGACGACAACTGCACCGGCTGCACGCTGTGCGCCAAGAAGTGCCCGACGCAGCGCATCACCGGCGAGAAGAAGCAGCCGCACGTCATCGACGACGGCGCCTGCATCAAGTGCGACACCTGCCGCCAGGTCTGCAACTTCGACGCCGTCAAGGTCCGCTCCGGCATCGAGCAGCGCTCCGCGCCGGCAGAGGAAGCGTGACGGACATGGCGACGATCGAAGACAGGATCGACAGGCACCCCCGCAGCGTGAAGCCGCCGCCCGCGGGACGGGCGCGCGCTCCGCAGATCACCCTGACGATCGACGACCAGCAGGTGATCTGCGACGCGGGCGAGACGATCCTCGAGGCGGCCCAGCGCGTCGGCATCCACATCCCGACGCTGTGCTACGAGCCGCGCCTGCCGGCCTCGCCGCCTGCCGCGTCTGCATGGTCGAGGTCGAGGGCGCGCGCAAGATGGTGCCGAGCTGCGCCACGCCGCGGCCGACGGCATGGTCGTGCACACCGACACCGAGCAAGGTGCGCGAGATGCGCCACCTCTACCTCGAGCTGCTGCTCTCCGACCACAACTCGTTCTGCACGCCGCCCTGCCGCGACGCCTGCCCGACGCACATCAAGATCCCGCAGTTCCTCGACTACATCGCCCACGGCGACTACAAGAACGGCGTGCGCAAGCTGCGCGAGGACCTGCCGTTCCCGGCCATCCTCGGCCGCGTCTGCCCGCGGCCCTGCGAGGGCCCGTGCCGCCGCCAGCTGGTCGAGCACCCCATCACCATCTGCTGGCTGCACCGCTTCATGGCCGACCAGTGCACTCGACGAGGAGCAGACCGGCGAGCTGCTGCTGCCGGTCGAACCCAAGCCCGACACCGGCAAGCGCATCGCCATCGTCGGCGCCGGTCCGGCCGGCCTGGCCTGCGCCTTCTACGCCCGGCTCGAAGGGCACGCGGTCAAGATCTTCGAGGCCCTGCCGCACGCCGGCGGCATGCTGCGCTACGGCATCCCCAGCTACCGCCTGCCGCGCGACCTCATCGACAAGGAGATCAACGTGCTCTGGCGCATGGGCGTCGAGCTCCAGTGCGACACGCGCCTCGGCGTCGACTTCCAGCTCGAGGACCTCACAGCGCAACTACGACGCCGTGTTCCTCGCTCTCGGCGCCTTCGGTTCCAACGAGATGGGCGTCGACAACGAGGACGCCGACGGCGTCGTCTCGGCCGTCGACTTCCTCGGCGAGCTCGAGCTCAACGGCGACGTGCACGTCGGCGACAAGGTCACCGTCATCGGCGGCGGCTTCACCGCCATGGACGCCTGCCGCACCTCGGTGCGCAACGGCGCCAAAGAGGTCACCTGCCTCTACCGCCGCTCGCGCAAGGAGATGCCGGCCCACCTCACCGAGGTCGACGAGGCCGAGGAAGAGGGCGTGAAGCTCGAGCTGCTCGTCGCCCCGGTGCGCATCCTCGTCGACGACGACCACAAGGTCACCGGCATCGAGATGCAGCGCATGGAGCTCGGCGAGCCCGACGCCTCCGGCCGTCGCCGGCCGGTGCCGATCGAGGGCTCCGAGTTCGTCGTCGAGTGCGACCAGGTGATCGCCGCCATCGGCCAGTTCCCGATGCTCGACGGCACGAGCGAGGAGCAGGGCGTCAAGCGCACGAAGTGGAAGACGATCGACGTCGACGAGTTCACCTTCCAGACCGACGATCCGCGCGTGTTCGCCGGCGGCGACGTGGTGCTCGGCGCGCAGACCGTGATCCAGGCGGTCGCCCAGGGCAAGAAGGCGGCCTGGAGCATCGACGCCTTCTTGCGCGGCGACGACATGCGCGAGGTCTCGCGCGAGCTCGCCGAGCTCCGCGCGACGCCGTTCTTCAAGGCGCCTGAACGCAGAGAGCGATCTCGACCCGGCGATCGCGCGCATGGCCGAGATCCCGCCGATGTTCATCGACATGACGACCGACGTCATCGCAGCCCGCGGCCGCCGGCCGAGATGCCCAAGCTCTCGCCCGAGCAGCGCAGCACCAACTTCGAGCAGATCGAGCAGGGCTTCTCCGAAGCCGAGGCGCAGCGCGGCGCCGAGCTCTGCCTCGACTGCTACTGCCCGGCGAACGGCAGCTGCGACCTGCAGCGCTACGGCATCGAGTACGAGGTCTTCAAGAACCGGTTCCACGGCCAGGCGGCGCACGACTACCCGGCCGACTTCCGCCACGACTTCATCATGCGCGAGCCCAACCGCTGCATCAACTGCCTGCGCTGCGTGCGCGTCTGTCGCATGGAGGTCGGCGCGAGCTGCTACGACGCCATGGGCCGCGGCTGGGACACGATCGTCTCGACGCCCGACAACCTGCCGCTGCAGATGGTCGGCTGCGTCTCGTGCGGCAAGTGCGCCGAGACCTGCCCGACCGGCTCGATCGAGACCAATCCGCGCCTGCTCGCCAGCTACGACCTCGACGAGAGCCGCTGCATCTTCTGCGGCGAGTGCGTCGAGGTCTGCCCCTACGACGCGCTCGAGCAGACCGACTTCTTCGAGCTCGCCGACTACAGCCGCACGCAGCTGGCCGGCGAGTCGCTGTTCGTGCGCGGGCCGAAGCCCGTCGACGCCCTGCGCGAGACCGTCCCCGACCTCGTGCCGCACGTGCGCGACGCGGTCGCGGGCGACGGCTGGCAGTGGTCGCCGCTCAAGGGCGACGGGGCCGGCCTCGACGAGATCGAGGAGGAGTGTGATGCCGCACGGCGACTTCCACCCCGTGCCTTCATCGTCGTCGTCGCTCTGGGTGCTCGTCTGCGGCGTCGGCGTCGTGGCCTTCCGCAACATCGTGCACTCGGCGGTGTCGATGGTCTTCTGCTTCCTCGGCGTCGCGGCGGTCTACGTGCTGCTCAACGCGGGGCTGCTGGCCGTCATCCAGATCCTGCTCTACGTCGGCGCGATCTCTGTGGTCGTCCTCTTCGCCATCATGCTGACCGACCAGCGCCTCGCCGGCCGTGGCTTCTTCTTCAACCGCCAGAGCATCTTCGCGCTGCCGCTCGCGGTCGCGGTCGCGGTGTTGCTCACCGTCGTTCTCGTGACCTCGAGCATGAGCCCCAACGGATCGGTCTCGCACAACGTCTCGTTGCCCGCCATCGCCAGCGGGCTGTTCAACAGGTACGTCTTCCCGTTCGAGCTCGTCTCGTTCGTGCTGCTGGCGGCGATGATCGGCGCCATCGTGCTGGCCCGCAAGAGAGGACGCGTGCCGTGAGCGCCATCGACTGGTATCTGACGCTCGCCACGGGGCTCTTCTCCATCGGCGCCTACGGCGTGCTCGCGCGGCGCAACGTGATCCTCGATCGTCATGAGCCTCGAGCTCATGCTGAACGCGGTCAACATCGCCCTGGTCGCCTTCTCCAACTTCATGCCGGCGGCCGCGGGGCGGGGCACGTTCTTCGTGCTCTTCGTCATCACGCTCGCCGCGGCCGAGGTGACGGTCGGTCTCGCCATCGTCATCGCCAACTACCGCAACCGCCGCACGCGTGCAGGCCGACGAGTTCAACGAGCTCAAGGGGTAGGTGGAGCCCGCCGTGAAGACAGTCGTCACGCTCATCCCGCTGCTGCCGCTCGCCGGGTTCGTCATCACGCTGCTGCTCGGCAAGCGCTTCCTCGGCACGCCGGCCCGACATCGTCTCGCTGGTGATGGTCACCGCGTCGTGGGTGCTCAGCATGTTCGTCTTCGTCCACGTCCTCGGACATCGCGACGCAGCCCCTCGACTTCAACCTGTTCACCTGGGTCTCGGCCGGCAGCTTCCACGTCGCAGTGGGGCTACTTCGTCGACACGCTGACGCGCCGTCATGCTGGTCGTCGTGGGCACGATCGGCATGCTCGTGCACTACTACTCGATCGGCTACATGAAGGGCGACGACGGCTACTACCGCTTCTTCGCCTACCTCAACCTCTTCATGTTCGCGATGTTCATGCTCATCCTGGCCAACAACTACCTGCTGATGTTCCTCGGCTGGGAGGGCGTCGGTCTCTGCTCGTACCTGCTGATCTCGTTCTGGTTCCACAAGAAGAGCGCCTCGCAGGCCGGCAAGAAGGCCTTCCTGGTCAACCGCGTCGGCGACTTCGGCTTCACGCTCGGCATCTTCCTCATCTTCACCGTCTTCGGCACGCTGCAGTTCAGCGGTGTGTTCGCGAAGGCGGTCGCCGGTGCAGCGGGCGGCACCCTCACCTGCGATCTGCCTGCTGCTCTTCGTCGGCGCGGTCGGCAAGAGCGCGCAGTTCCCGCTGCACGTCTGGCTGCCCGACGCCATGGAGGGTCCGACGCCGGTCAGCGCCCTGATCCACGCCGCGACGATGGTCAACGCCGGCGTCTACATGGTGGCGCGCTCGCTACCCGCTCTTCATCCACTCGCACACGGCCATGCTGGTGGTGATGATCATCGGCACCTTCACGGCCATCTACGCGGCCTGTATCGCCCTCACGCAGAACGACATCAAGAGGGTGATCGCCTACTCGACGATCTCGTCGCTGGGCTTCATGTTCATGGCGCTCGGCGCCGGCGCCTGGGCGGCCGGCATCTTCTACCTGTTCGCGCACGGCTTCTTCAAGGGCCTGCTGTTCCTCGCCTCGGGCTCGGTGATCCACGCCATGTCGGGCGAGCAGGACATGCGCCTGATGGGCGGTCTGCGCAAGAAGCTGCCGCTCACCTTCTGGACGATGCTGGTCGGCGCGCTGGCCAACGCCGGGCTCTTCCCGTTCGCCGGCTTCTGGGCCAAGGACGAGATCCTGGGCGGCGCCTTCAAGGGCGGCTACTACGTCGTCTGGATCGTCGGCATCGTCACCGCGTTCGTCACCGCGCTGTTCATGTTCCGCCTGATCTTCCTGACCTTCTACGGCGAGAACCGCGCCTCGCAGGAGGTGCAGCACCACATCCACGAGTCGCCCGCCGTCATGACGGTGCCGCTCGTCATGCTGGCGATCCCGGCCGCGCTACTCGGTCTCGTCGTCGGCCTGCCGCCCGAGGGCGGCTGGATCCATCGCTTCCTCGAGCCCGTGTTCTTCAACGTCGAGACCGAGAAGTTCGCCTGGCTCGGCCAGGGCGGCCTGCTCATGCTCGTCTCGCTCGTCGTCGTCGTGGCCGGCATCTACACGGCCTACGTGACGTACCTGCGGCGGCCGGAGCTGCCTGCCCAGGCCGCCGCACGGGTTCCGTGGGCCTATGAGGCCTCGTTCAACAAGTTCTACATGGACGAGTTCTACGACACGGCGGTCATCCGCCCCTTGCTGGCCGTCGCGACCTGGCTGTGGATCGTTCGTCGACACCAAGGTGATCGACGGCGCCGTCAACGGCATCGCGACGGCTGTGGGGCCTCTTCGGCCGCACCATGCGGCCGCTGCAGACCGGGCGCGCCCAGAACTACGCGTTCGGCGTTTTCGGCGGTCTCTTCGTGCTCGTCATCGTTATCCGGTATGTCTGGGGGGCGTAAGTGGGCTGGCACCAGCAGGCGGGCTTCCCGATCCTCTCGGTCATCACGTACCTGCCGCTCGTCGGCGTGCTCGCCATCCTGCTCTTCGGCAAGGGCCGGCCGATCTTCTACAAGGTCGTCTCGCTCACGGTCACGCTGGCCGCGTTCGCGCTGGCCTGCGTCATGCTGCTGCGCTTCCACACGCAGCTGCCCGGCATGCAGTTCGCCGAGGACGTCGACCTGGGTCAAGCGCTTCAACATCCACTACAGCTTCGGCGTCGACGGCATCGCGGCGCTGCTGATCTTCCTCACCACGCTGCTCGGCTTCATCGTCATCATCGCGAGCTGGTACTACGTCAAGGACCGCGAGCGCGGCTTCTTCGTCTCGCTGCTGCTGCTGCAGGTCGGCATGACCGGCGTGTTCTGCGCCACCGACCTGTTCCTGTTCTACGTGTTCTGGGAGGCCATGCTCATCCCGATGTACTTCATCATCGGGATCTGGGGCGGCCCGCGGAAGATCTACGCGGCCATCAAGTTCTTCCTGTTCACCCTGGTCGGCAGCCTGCTTATGCTGGTCGCCATCATCGTCGCTGGTCTACTACGCGCGAGCCACTCGGCGGGCGGCCTCACGTTCAACATCCAGGAGCTCTCGCAGCTGGTGCTGCCCTACAACCTGCAGTTCTGGGCCTTCCTCGCCTTCTTCCTGGCCTTCGCCATCAAGGTGCCGATGTGGCCGCTGCACACCTGGCTGCCCGACGCCCACGTCGAGGCGCCGACCGCGGGCTCGGTGATCCTTGCCGGCGTGCTGCTGAAGATGGGCGGCTACGGCATGCTGCGCTTCTGCCTGCCGATGTTCCCCGACGCGGCCGTGACGTTCATCCCGCTCGTCGTGGCGCTCTCGATCGTCGCCATCATCTACGGCGCGCTGGTCTCGATGATGCAGAAGGACCTCAAGAAGCTGGTGGCCTACTCGAGCGTGAGCCACATGGGCTTCGTGACGCTCGGCATCTTCGTCGCGATCGCCGTGCGTCAACAACCGCGCAGGGCATGGAGGGCGCCATCCTCGTCATGTTCAGCCACGGCCTGCTCACGGGCGCCCTGTTCCTCCTGGTCGGCTTCCTCTACGAGCGCACGCACACGCGCGACATCGCGCGCGATGGGCCAGCTCGCCACGCCGCTGCCCGTCCTCGCCGGCTTCTTCCTCTTCTTCACCCTCGGCTCGCTCGGCCTGCCCGGGCCTGTCCGGGTTCGTCGGCGAGTTCCTCAGCCTGCTGGGGCTGTTCCACTACTCGCACTGGATGGCGCGCCGTCGCCGCGCATCGGCGTGATCCTGGCCGCCTGCTACCTGCTGTGGATGTACCAGCGGGTGCATGTTCAACGATCGCGGCGACGACGACGGTCATGCCGGGCTTCTCGCTGCGCGACTTCAGCCCGCGCGAGATCGCCTCGCTGGCTGCCGCTCGTGGTGTTCGCCGTGTGGGTCGGCGTGTACCCGAACACGTTCCTGAACCTCCTGCATGTGCCCGGTCCAGCAGATCGTCGACCGCGTCGGCCCGTCGCTCGCCCAGGCGCACGGCGGACCGCTCGCCTAGCGTCGTGCACGTCACCCGGGGGCTGTTCTAGATGAACAACTCGCTCCACGTCATCCTGCCGGCGGTCGATCGTCGTCGCCGACGGCCGTGGTCGTGCTGCTCGTCGACGCGCTTCTGTCGAGCGCGCAAGCGCGCCCTCGCCTGGATCGCTGCCGGCGGCCTCGTGGCCGTCGCCGTGGTCGCCCTCGCGCAGTGGACCAGCTGGACGGGCGGCGCGGCGCTCTGGCGCGTGTTCTCCGGCGGGCTTGTCTGGAACACGCGCCAGGCCGAGTACGGCTTCAACGGCATGGTCGAGCTCGACCAGTACGGCCTGTTCTTCACGGTCCTGTTCTGCGCCATCGGCGTGCTGACGATCATGCTGTCGGACGGCTACCTGTCGCGTCACGGCGTCAAGCCCGGCGAGTTCTACGCGCTGCTGCTGCTCGTCATCGCCGGCATGATCGGCATGGCGATCTCGACCGACCTGATCGCGCTGCTCGTCTCGTTCGAGCTCATGTCGCTGCCCACGCTACGTGCTCGCCGGCTTCCTGCGCCGCGACCGGCGCGTCCGGCGAGGCCGCGATCAAGTACTTCATCAACGGCGCCTTCGCCTCGGCGATGCTGGCCTTCGGCCTGGCGCTGGTCTACGGCGCCACGGGAGCGACCGGGCTACGACCGGCATCCACCGCCGGCCTGGCGCTGCACCGACGCGCGAGCGGCGTCCTGATCGTGGCTCTGGTGCTGGTCGTCGACCGGGTTCGGCTTCAAGATCGCCGCCGTGCCGTTCCACGGCTGGGCGCCCGACGTCTACGAGGGCGCCCCGACACCCGTCACGGCCTTCATGTCGGTCGGCATCAAGGCCGGGGCCTTCGCGGGCCTGCTGCGCCTCGTGGCGTTCGCGCTGATCCCGGCCGGCACGACCTGGTCCGACGTGCACTCATCGTCCTCGCGGTGCTCACGATGGTCGTCGGCAACGTGCTCGCCCTGCCGCAGCGCAACCTCAAGCGCATGCTCGCCTACTCGAGCATCGCCCACGCCGGCTACCTGCTGCTCGGCCTCATCGCCATCGGCCGCAGCCACGGATCGGCCGGCGCCAGCGCGGTGCTGTTCTACCTCGCCGCCTACACCTTCATGAACCTCGGCGCGTTCGGCATCCTCGTGCTGCATCCGCAACCGGCGGCGCGTTCGCCTACACGCTCGACGAGCTGGCCGGGCTCGGGCGGACCATGCCGCTGACCGCGCTCGCCATGACGCTGTTCATGCTGTCGCTCACCGGCATCCCGCCGCTCGCCGGCTTCTGGGGCAAGTTCTACCTCTTCACGGCGATCGTCGACGCCCACCTCACCTGGCTGGCCGTCGTCGCCGTGCTCATGAGCGCGGTGTCGGCCTTCTACTACCTGCGGGTCGTGTGGTACCTCTTCTTCCGCGAGGCCGAGGGCGAGGCGCCCGAGCTGCAGGCGGTCGGGCGCCGGCGTCTCGGCCTCGCTGGCGGTGGCCGTGCTCGGCGTGCTCGCGGTCGGGCGTCTACCCGGCGCCGATCATCGCGGCGGCGCAGGGCGCCGTGCGACTGCTGGTCGGGTCCTAGGCCGACCGGCTCGTGTCGGCCGGCGCCGCGGGCTTTGCGCCGGGCCGACAGTATCGAGCCCGTGCGGGCGACGGCTCCGCCGTCGCCCGCACGGGCATGAGTTCCGTTCGCGGGGTACAATACCGCCACCTGCGGGCTGCGGGCGCGTGAGTACGAGGGGGTCAAGCCGCACAATGAGGATCCTCTTCCTGGGCGACGTGTTCGGCCAGCCGGGTCGCGACGCCGTCGTGCGGGACGCTGCCCGGACTCGTCGACGAGCACGCCGTCGAGCTTCGTGATCGCCAACGGCGAGAACGCCGCGAACGGCGCCGGCATCACCTCGAAGATCGCCCAGAAGCTGCTCGACGCCGGCGTCGACGTGATCACGACCGGCAATCATGTGTGGCGCCAGCGCGAGGTCTATCCCTTCCTGACGTCGAGCGACCGTATCGTGCGACCCGCCAACTTCCCGCGCGTCGAGCCCGGGGCGAGGACTGACCGTGCGCGCCACCGAGGCGGCGAGCAGGTCGCTGTGATCAACCTCATGGGGCAGGTCTTCATGGACTCCGGCATCTCGCCGTTTCGCATCGTCGACGCGCTCGTCGACGAGGCCATGACCCTGGCCGAGACGATCGTCGTCGACATCCACGCCGAGGCGACCAGCGAGAAGGTGGCCATGGCCCAGTACCTGGACGGTCGCGTCGACGGCCGTCATCGGGCACACACACCCACGTCCAGACCGCCGACGAGCGGGTGAGTGCGAAGGGCACGGCGGCCATCACCGACGTCGGCATGTGCGGACCTACGAGCATCGGTGATCGGCGTGCGCAGCGAGATCATCCTGCGGCGGTTCCTTACCGAGTTGCCGGTGCAGTTCGAGGTCGCCGACGGCGACGTGCGCATCGACGGCGTCCTGGTCGACCAGCGGTGGCCGGTCGGGCGACCGCGATCGAGACGGATCGAGCTGCGCTGTTGATGCCGATGCTAGCCGGAAACAGTGTTGGCGGAGACCCGCACCCGGGTAGGCTGGCGCAATCATCCGCGCATGCGGGCGACCCGCCGGACGAGGGGGTCCTGAAGGCTATGGCCGACGGCATCGTGAAGAAGAGGACGTACGTTGCGCCGCCCCAGCAAGGCGGGGTCGGCGCGGCCGCCCTGTCGATTGACGAGT
Source organism: uncultured Actinomycetes bacterium (assembly GCA_963833555.1). GTDB lineage: Bacteria > Actinomycetota > Thermoleophilia > UBA2241 > UBA2241 > CAWHYB01. Next base: position 149,770 of record CAWHYB010000004.1, read on the forward strand.
CGCTCAACCCCAGCGCCGGCGGCATCAGCAACCGGCGCGCCCTCGTCACTCTCGCGGCCGACGTGATCGCGCTCGCCATCACGATGCTTCTGGCGCTCATCCTGCTGCCTGTGATCCCGCACCTGCCGGTGTTCGGCCGTGCCTTGGCCGACTTCGCCGAGGTCCGTCCGCCGCTCCTGGCGATCCTGTGCTGATGGTGCCCTGGACGATCAGTGTGATGTACGGCTACGGCTTGTATCGCAGCTCGGCGCGCAACATCAACGGCTGGGTGTTCTCCGAGGGCCTGCGAGGCCTCACGGCACTGTCGGTCGCCTCGTGGAGCGTCCTGGTCTCATGCTTCTTCTGGCCGGCTCGACCGACGCCCTCGGCTTCATAGCGGTGTTCTGGGGCATCTCGGCGGTGCTCGTCCCGGTGACTCGCTCGGCTGGGCGCGCGGCGTTCTGGCAGAGCTCCCGCCTGTCGGAGCGCACGCTCATCGTCGGCGCCGGCGCCGTCGGTCATCTTCTGGCCGAGAAGATCGCCAAGCACTCCCGAGTACAACCTCAGGCTCGTCGGCTACCTCGACGATGGTGAGCCGTTCGGCGTAAGTCGCAGCCGCACTGTGCCCGTCGTGGGCCGCCTCGACGACCTGGACGACGTGATCGACGGCTACGAGGTCACCCGTGTCATCATCGCCTTCTCGCGGGCCCGTCACCAGCAGATCCTCGACGTCGTGCGCACCTGCGCCGATCACGGGGTGCGCGTCAATATCGTGCCGCGACTGTTCGAGATCCTTACGTCGCAGACCGCGATGGACGACGTCGAGGGCATCCCTCTGCTCGACGTCGCCCACGTCGAGCTGTCGCGCTTCAACGTGGTCGTCAAGCGGGTGTTCGACCTGGTGGTCGGCGGCTCGCTCGTCCTCCTCGCCGCGCCGCTCGTTGCGGCTGCTGGCGATCGCCGTCAAGCTCGACTCGCCGGGGCCGGTCTTCTTCCGGCAGGAGCGCATGGGGCGCGGCGGGCAGGTCTTCCGCATCTTCAAGTTGCGCTCGATGCACGTCGACGCCGAGCGCCTGCGCTACGAGCTCGCCGCGCGGAACGAGTACTCGGGACCCATGTTCAAGATGAAGCAGCGACCCCGCGCCGACCCGCGTGGGAAGGCTGCATGCGCAAGTGGAGCCTCGACGAGATGCCCCAGCTCTTCAACGTGCTGCGCGGCGAGATGAGCCTGGTCGGGCCGCGGCCGCTCTGGGTCGACGAGGCGGCGCGCTGCCGGGGCTGGACCAAGAAGCGGCTCGACATCACCCCCGGCATCACCGGCCTGTGGCAGGTCACCGGGCGCAACGACGTGCCCTTCGACGAGATGGTCAAGCTCGACTACATGTACGTCACGGGCTGGTAGCTCTCAGCTGGGACATCAAGCTGCTGATCGAGACCGTCCCGGCGGTGGTCGGCCGCCGGGGCGCCTACTGAGAGTGGGTCAGCTGGGCCCCGGACCGGGGCGGCAACGAGAGAGCGGAGGGGGCGTGGCCGACGGGGAGCCGACACGTCGCCGGATCGTCGTGACCGGCGCGGCCGGCTTCGTCGGCTCGCACCTGGTCGACCGGCTGCTGGCGGACGGGTGCGAGGTTGTGGGCGTCGATTCGTTCGAAGACTACTACCCGCGTCGCTGGAAGGAGACCAATCTCGAAGCGGCCCGGTCGTCCGACCGGTTCACGCTGGTCGAAGACAACCTGCTGGCCCTGGCGCTCGGAAGAGGCCGACGGAGGCGGTCCGGACGGTCTCGCCCGGCTCTTCGAGGGCGCGAACTGCGTCGTGCACCTCGCCGCCCAGGCCGGCGTCCGCTCCAGCTGGGGCAGGAGCTTTCGCATCTACACCGAGAACAACGTGCTCGCCACGCAGCTCGTCCTCGAGACCTGCCGCGAGCTCGGTCGTGCCCAAGCTGGTCTACGCTTCGTCGTCGTCGGTCTATGGCGACACCGATCAGCTCCCCATGCGCGAGGACGCCAACTGCCGGCCGGTGTCGCCGTATGGGGTCACGAAGCTGGCCGGCGAGCAGCTCTGCCGCCTTTACTGGCGCAATCACGGCGTCCCGGCGGTCTCCCTCCGCTTCTTCACGGTCTACGGTCCACGCCAGCGTCCCGACATGGCCTTCCACATCTTCCTGCGGGCGCTGTTCGAGGGCCGTCCGCTCGAGATCTACGGCGAGGGCAACCAGACCCGCGACTTCACCTTCGTGAGCGACATCGTCGACGGCATCGTGCTGGCGATGCACGGTCGTGACGGCGCCGTCTACAACCTCGGCGGTGGCTCGCGAGTCACCCTGCTCGAGGCCATCGAGACGCTCGAGAGCGCGAGCGGGTGCAGGGCGCAGGTCAAAGGCGAGAGCGTGCAGGCCGGCGACGTCAAGCACACCTGGGCCGACCTCTCGCTGGCCACCGACGAGCTCGGCTACGCGCCGCAGGTACGACTCGACGAGGGTCTGCGGCGCGAAGCCGAGTGGCTACGGGAGCTGTCGGTCTGACGTTGACTGCGCCGCCTGAGCGTCCGGTCCTCGCCGGTCCAGCGCCTCGGCGTCGCGCCGGAACATCTCCACTGTCTTGCTCGCGAGCGTCGCCCTGAACGCCAGCTTCGCGGCGGACAGGGGATTGGGTCCGGCGAAGCGGGGCGTCAGCCGATACGCAAGCCGGGACGGAAGGGCGACGCGTAGCGCCTTCATCGCGGAGACCACCAGACTGGCCACCGTGACGGGACTCTGGGAAGGCGAGGCCGCCGCGGTCAGCAGGCTGACCGCGGCGGCCTCGCCCATCACGCTCTCGATCGACGGCGAGGCAAGCGTCGCCACGACCTCCCGGACGATCTCCTGTTCGGCGAGGTAGGCCGCCGGCGCGGGCGTCGAGACGAACCGTGCGTGCGGGATGGGCCGCGTCTCGGGATCGACGATCGCCATCATCGCGCGACCGTACATGCGAAGCTCGTCCGGGAGGGACCGGACCACACGGAAGAGGTCCCTCGCGAGCAGCGGGTTCGCGACCTCCAGGTAGCGGCACTTGATCTCGGTGAGGGGCGCGAGGCTGTTCGGGATGTAGCCCTGATGATACATGCGGTCACGATACGCCTCGAGCCCTTCTCCGGGCCGCGGCCGCAGCCACTCCGGTACGTCTTGGTCGGCGAGGCCGAGCCGTCGTATGAGGTGCCCTTCGGGATAGTCCCGGACCATGACGGACGATCCCTGCCGGCGGGCGGCGTCCAGGGATACCGCCCGCCGCCTGCCCCCGAGGGGCTCGTCGCCCCGGATGACCCCGCTCACGCCCGCGTCGAAGAGGCCCGCCCACATGGCGCAGCCGTCGACGTAGGCGGCGAACTCGTCCGTCCTCCCCTCGCCGACCTCGACGAAGCGTTGCAGCGAGCCGGGGGCGACGGCTTGGCGGGAGTCGAGGAAGAGGTAGTCGTGGCGCGCATGGAACCGGCGGGCAAGCAGGCGGGCAACAACGGCGTCGGAGAGCGGATTCTTGGTCGACGCCCGGGTCGTCCAGGTGACGCATCGTGGCGAGCGGCCGTTCCTGACCATGAACACCAGGATCGTACGGCTGTCGAGACCGCCCGAGAGCGGCAGGAGCCAGCGCGAGGTGTCTATGTCGAGGTCCCCGCAGCTTCGCGCGACCGCGTCGCGCAGCAGTCCGAGATGCTCGTCGCGACTTCGGCGGACCGGCTCGAAGACGGCGGGTCGTTGGTCGAGGGTCGGCCTCCATGCTCGCCGGTCGAACGACAAGCAGGCGTCCGGCGGTACCCGGCGGATCCGGGAGTCCCACGAGCGATCGGGGCCGAGCGTGCCCGCCGAGAGCAACCACGCGACGGCGCTGCGGTCGAGATCGAAGCTGCCGAGGAGAGCCACAACGGCTCGTTGTGACGTCGAGGCGATCAGCCGCTCCTCGTCCCAGGCATACCACAGTGTCCTGGAAGAGGGCACGTCCGACAGCAGTTCGACGCGATCGCTGGAGTACCTGACGAGAGCGTAGGCGCCGTCGGGGGGCTCCGCCCCGGTGATCCACCAACGCCCGGCATCCCCGAGCAGGCCGCCCAGCAGCACGCCGCCGTCGGCTTCGCGAATGCCGTCACCGGAGGGATTCACGATGGTGACGCAGAGGCCCTGAGCCTCGAGGATGCGGGGCGGGCGGGCTACGATGTTGCTCGGCGAGATGCGCCTCGCGACCATCGCCATCCGCTGCCGGGCGTCGTCGCGCGGTGCCCGCCCCGCCCGCCCGCACTCCAGAATGAGATCCGCCACTCAGCCTCCGATTGAGAGCCGCGGTATTCTTGCCCCGCCTCGACGGCGAGGTCAAGTGCGGCGTGCTTCTCGGCCAGTGCTCAGCCCGGACTCCGGACGTTCGTGGCGGCCCGATAACCGCGCGACCGGCACTACGGCCAATCAGACTGTCCCGCGCGTCGTGTCAGGTATCAAGCCGCCGCACGCCGTTGGCGTGGCCCCCGCGACGCTTCTCGAGGCAAGCGGCAAGGGTCGCATCGAGCGGGACTCACTCCCGGCGGCGCTTGACCTTGGCCAGCTCGTGACGGAGCTCCTGTCTGACGCCAGTCGAGAGCTCGCGGAGGGCGGGTGCGGGGTCGGCGAAGCTGACCACAGCGTCGACCCGCACGTTACGCAGCCCCGCGACGCAGGTCTCGAGACTCATCTGGCGGCGCACCAGCTCGAGCAGGCTGTCCCACGATTCGCGCGGCAGGTCGAGCCACCGTACGCCATCGGTCTGCCGGCCGACCTCGACCGGCCGGCCCAGGGCGTCCATGTAGGCGATCCACGAGAGGTTGACGCCCGCGGCGGTCGCCAGCGCGTGGTGCAGCCAGTGTCGGGCGTTGACCTCCATGAGCTTCAGCCGCCCGTCACGAGGGTCGCGCTTGAACTCGGTGCCGGAGACGCCGTGGAACGAGAGCTCGTTGAGCAGGCGCATGCTGACCTCGGCGACCTCGTCGACCCACAGGCTTTCGGCTATCCGCGATTCGCCCCACGACCGCGGGTGCTGCCGCACCTTCCGCGAGACGAACATCCCGAGCGGCCGTGAGGCTGCGTCCTGATAGGCGCCGAAGGTGTAGAAGTCCTGGTCGTCGCCCGGGATGACCTCCTGGAACATCAGCGGGCCGCAGACCTGGGCCTTCTCGTAGGCGGCGCCGACGTCGTCGGCCGTCGGCGCCAGCACCACCTTGACCCCGAATCGGCGGCGCATCTCCTGATGGCGGAGCGGCTTGAACAACGCCGGGAACGGCACCTCGGCGACGGCTCGCTCCAGATCATCGGGACCGTGCACAAAGGCAGTCTTCGGCGTGTCGACGCCCGCATCCCAGGCCGCCTGCATCTGCAGCTCTTTGTCGGCGAGGCGCTGCATCACCGCCCAGCGCGCCAGCGGGATGATGTAGTAGCGCTCGAGGCGTTCGGCGTGCCGCGAGATCATCCAGACATGGTCGTCGAAGCCGGGGAAGAGGACCGCCCGCTGCGGCAGGGCGGCGCCCAGCCGCTCGAGGTCCTCGATGAGGGCTTCTTCGTCGTAGCGGGGGTCGTGGCACGTCAGCGGGATCGCGTAGCGCGAGGCGAGGCCGATCGAGTTCGCCTCGCTGTCCATGGCGATCATCGGCACGCCGAGGCGGCCGAGGTCGCGCAGGACGCCGAGCCCGATGCCCGTTGAGACGGGCACGACGACTGCGGGCGGGGTCACCGCCATGCGGCGCTGGACGTCGGGGTCACGGATCGATTCCAGCGACGGAGAGGTCCGCGCCCGGTATCTGGTGATCCACGACATCGGCGGTATCCCTTCGCTCGAGATCAGACTCTGCCGACAGGCTAGCATGTCGCTCCGGGGTTGCGGGACAGGCTCGCCTCCCGAGACAACACTTCTGGAGCCGTCGCCCTGACTCTATCTCGGTCGACGACCGAGAGTCGCCTTGGGATGCCCCCCGTCTCGTCGCACTGCCCGGTACCCCCTCGTCGTGCGATACTGGCCCAATCTCCGGCGAGCGCCGGCGAGGCGAAGGGTCACGGCCGACAGGGGGGACGTCGAATGGGATGGCTGAGCGACTTCAAGTGCGACCTGCAACGGTACCTGGACGACGGGCTGACCCCCGGCCGGGCCCTCCTGACGCAGCAGGGCCTCTGGGCAAGCCTCGAATACCGGCTCGCCCGTGAGGGACGCAAGCTCCCGCTGATGGGACCGGTCTTCGTCGCCTCGCAGAAGCTCGTCGAGACGGTGACCGGCATCTCGATCGGCCACGGGGCCACCATCGGACCGGGGCTGTGGATCACCCACTTCGGCGGCATCATCGTCCACGACACCGCCGTGCTCGGCGGCGGCTGCCATCTGTGCCAGGGCGTCACCTTCGGCCGGGGGTACGGCAGCGGCGGCTACGGCGCGCCGGTGATCGGCGACGACGTCTACGTGGACCGAACGCCGCCGTGTTGGGCAGGATCACGGTCGGCGACGGCGTCCGCATAGGCGCGAACAGCGTGGTGACCAGAGATGTGCCCAGCAACGCGGAGGTCTGGCCGGCCCCGGTCGTCGTGAGCCCCAGCGGCGATGGGTCGGACGAGGGCGCCACGACGTGACGACGGGCCTCTCGGCCGCGACCCGATCACTTGATCGGCTCCGAGAGGATCGTGGCGTCGTCGCGCAGGATCGTCGCCATGCGCGACGCGATGTACATGCGGTAGGCCAGGGCCCTGGTCTCGAGATGCGGGAGCGGGGCCGGGCGCACGGCGCGTACCAGCCGGCGCGGCACGACCGCTCTGACCCGCTTGCGCAGGCGTCGTTTGGCCTCGCTCAGGGGCCGCTCGAGGTCGGCGACGACGGCTGCGAGCGCCGCCGACGAGAACACCCGTCGCCCGTCGTCGGACGAGAGTTCCGTCAGGAGCTCGCTCCGCACGGCCTCTCTGGCGAGAAACCGGTCGAGCGGCTCGTCGGCGCCCCGGACGGCGAACGGCACCTCGGGCACCAGCCGGTCCACCATGCGTTCGAACCCGTACCGCATGTGGCGCAACCGGTCGGGCAGCTCCGAGGCCGCCGTCACGACCGCGCGTGCGAAGAGCGGGTTGACCACCTCCGCGTAGGCGCATTTGACTTCGTTGAAGGCGGCCATGCAAGCGGGCAGTTCGAACGTGTTGTAGATCCGATCGCGATAGTGGTCGAGCGTCTCGCCGTCGCCCATGAACAGTGCCTCCGGCGGGTGCTGGGGAGCGGGTGAGAGGGCGTGGATGAGCTCGCTCTCCGGATAATCGCTCACCAGCGTCATCTCGTGGACGATGCTGCGCGTCACGAAGTCGTTGATCGGCTCGAACGGGAAGCCCCAACCCGGCGAGTCGCCGCGGATGATGACGGAGATGCCGGCGTCGAAGATGTGACGCCAGGCGTCGAAGCCGTCGGTGTAGCCGCTGAAGTCCTCGACCCGACCCTCGCCGGCTCTCAGAAACCGTGAGAAGCCGTCGCGCACCGACCGGTCGCCGGGGTCGAGCAGCAGGTACTCGTGACGCAGACCGAAGCGCTCCGCCAGCCTCCGCGCGATGGCGGCGTCGTTGTCCGGTTCATCCAGGGACTTCCCCAGCCCCCACGTGAGGCAGGTGATGGGCGCGCCGGCGTCGGCGAGCCCTGCGAGCAGCGATCTGCTGTCGTGCCCCCCCGAGAGGGTGAGGGCCGCCTGCGCGCCGTTCAGGCGGAGCGACGCGCAGGCGGCGAAGATGCTCTCTCGAAGGCGGACGAGCTGCTCCTCTTCTGGCAGCGCCTGGGGTACGTACCGGAGCTCGCTGGACGCGATGCTGAGCGACCAGCTGCGGCGGTCGAGGCGTAGACACGTGGCGGCCGGCACGCGCCGCAGGCGCTCGTCCCATCCGTTCTGCGGCCCGAGATTGCCGGCCGCCACCAGCCAGGACACGGCCTCGGCGCACGGCTCGTACGAGCCGAGCAGGGCGACCAGTGCCCGCTGCGAGGTCGAGGCGAAGAAGGTGTGGTCGGTGTGCAGATACCAGACGGTGCGCGACGCGAATACGTCGGTCACCAGCTCGACGCGATCGTCGTCGTGGCGCACGATGGCGAAGGTGCCATCGGGAGGCGGCGAGTCGAGTGCGGACCAGTCGGCGTCCTCGAAGAGGACGCCGAGCAGGATGCCGCGATCGTCCGCCTGGACGCTGGCTACCGGGTTGACGACCACGCGGGCGAATCCCGGTTCATCGTAGACGTGCGGAGGATGCGGCTCGATGTTGTCGGGTGCAAGATGTCGCGCGAGGGTCGTCAGTCTCGCGCCGTCCGTCGAAGCGCGCGACTGATCGCGGCGCACGATCAGGATGAAGCCCGCCAAGGGACCCTCCTCAGGCTAGTTCGACACGGACTCGTTCGACCAGCGACCCGGCCTTCCTTGCGGGATCACGATGGTCAGCCATCGTCGGTCGCCCTCGTCGGCCCTCGGCGGGGGTAGAAGGACGCGAGCAGCACCGGCGCCGCCAGTGCGAACGGCAGGACGAGCCACGCGAGATCGTGGTGGTGCCGCTCGACGGCCAGCCGGTAGACGATCGCCATGGCCGACAGCGCCGTGAACAGGATCAGCACCTCAACCACGAGCCGCTGCCCCCAGGGGTCCCGGGCTGCGCGCAGGGCGCCGATCCCCATCGCGAACAACGCCGCGGCGAGGATCTTGCCCGAGGTCGTCGCCGCCAGGTCACCCGAACGTCCCAGGTCGAGTAGCAGCGCCAGCGCGATCGCCACGCTGCCGAGGAAGTAGACGACGAGCAGCACCCTGATGACCCCGAACCGGTCGGCGGTACCGATCGTCATGGCACTCGTGGCGGCACCAGTCCCAGCTGGAGCAGCCTCGCGTAGAGCGCGCGCGCCACGACTGCATCACCGTACGCGCTCCAGTGGCCGCCGTCGAAGCCCTCGAACTTGCGGTGGTTGGCCTCGTACGCCTGCAGGAAGACCGGTTGCAGGTCCAGGAAGTGCACGTTCGGGAATGGGCGCGCGGCCTCGAGCAGCGCCTCGTATTCGGGGCGCGGGTCCGGCGAGGAGCTACCCGCGTAGATCCTCGTGCGGTCCGTGTCGACCACGAAGACGAACGACCGACCGGGATGCTCGGCGACCAGTCTCGCGACCATCCAGCGCGCCGCTCTCCTGACCAACGGCGACGGCGTCGCCGGCTCGGTCGGAGCCGCGCCCCCGGGGTTGAGGTTGACGTCTGCGACCACCGCGTTCTTCTGGCCCCAGGTGATGCCCAGGTTCTCCCGCACGTAGCGTACGATCGCGCTCTGCCGCAGCAGGCGGCTCTTCTTGCCGAAGACGTAGTGGACGGGCGGCCGCAACTCACGGAATCCGGACCCATCTGCGACTATCTGCCAGGCGTACGCTGTCTTCACCCCGTTCTCCTGCAGACTGTCTGCTATGTCGTGCCAGTCGATGAAGATGACGTAGGTGTCGGGAGCGAAGTGCGTCCCCACGTAGCGCGACAAGGCCACGTACTGCTCCAGGTACCAGCCGGAGCCGCCGAAGGCGTAGACGTCGACCTGCTGATCGGCCAGTGCATGCAGGTCGACGTCGACATGTTGATTCACATTGACCGAGATCGCCTGGATGTAGGAGTCGCCCAGGATCGCGATGCGTGGCTTGTCGCCGGCACTCGGCGGCGCATAGTCGAACGGGCTGTTCCAGCCAGCCTTGTTGATGTGCCAAGTGGTCGGATGAAGGCCAAGCCGCCCGTGAGTGGCCACCCCCGATGCGACCCACGTTGGATCGAATCTGAAGATCATGCCGCCGGTGCTCATGTAGTTGGCGGGCAGCATGGTCGCCGGCACCACGGTGCGGAAGAAGACTTCGGCTACCACTGCCAGAATCACGATGAAGAGCGCGCAACGGGCGACGAACTTGACCATCGGCATCAGAACTGGACGTAGACGAACGGCCGTGCGCCGTGATTCCCGAGGACTAGCACGGCAAGGAGAATGGCGCAGTAGGCCGCCCAGCGAGCCGCGACCGGCAGGCGCGAGACGGCCCGGAGAGCGTACGTCTGCTCCCGCTGGAGCCATTCGACGAGCAGCAGGGCCGCACAGAGAGCGAGGTAGGGCAGATAACTGGTGTCGAAGCCGCCACGTGGGCCCGTGACGAACCGTGCGATGTAGCCAGCCGCCTGTGCCAGCGAGTCGGCCCTGAAGAACACCCAGGCCAAGATCGCCAGGAGGAACGTGCCCAGCACGGCTGCCGCCTCACGAGGGCTTGGCAGCAGACGGCCGTGTGCCACCGTGTCGCGCGGCGTCTTGTGCCCAAGCAGGATCCCCGGGACCTGGTAGAGGCCGTTCAGAAGGCCCCACACGATGAACGTCCAGTTCGCCCCGTGCCAGATGCCGATGATCAGGAAGCTGGCGAGGACGTTGAAGATACGCCGCGGCGTCTTGACCCTGCTGCCGCCCAGCGGGATGTAGACGTAGTCGCGGATCCAGAATGAGAGGGACATGTGCCACCGTCGCCAGAACTCGGCGGTGCTGCGTGAGAAGTACGGGTTGGCGAAGTTCAGCGGCAGCTCCAGCCCGAACAACTTGCCGATGCCGATGGCCATGTCGGAGTAGCCCGAGAAGTCCGCATAGAGCTGGACGGCGAAGCAGACCGCCGCCACGAACAGGTTGATGCTCGACATGGTCTGGTAGGTGGCGAACGCGTGATTGACGAGCGGGGCGAGAGTGTCAGCGACCAGCACCTTCTTGGTGAAGCCCCAGAGCACCTGGCGCAATCCATCACGGGAACGGGCGTCGTCGAAAAGGCGCGTCGTCTCGTACTGAGGCAGCAGCAGCCTGGCCCTGCCGATTGGGCCGGCGGTCAACTGCGCGAAGAAGCTCGCAAAGGCGAGGTAGGCGAGGACATCGCGCGTCGCATGCATGTGCCGGCGGTAGATGTCGAGTGGGTAGGTCAGCATCTGGAACGTGTAGAAGCTGAGTCCCAGCGGCAGCAGGATCCGGAGGGCATAGGTCGGCGCGCCCATGCCGAGGCCGTTGAGCAGCGACGTCATTGAATCCAAGAAGAAGTTGGCGTATTTGAAGTAGCCGAGGATGCCGAGGGCGAGGACCAGGGTGGCCACCAGGACAGTCTTGCGCAGCCGCGGATCGTCGCTGCGCTCCAGGATCTGTCCGGACAGGTAGCCGATGACTGACACGGCCACGAGCAGCGCCAGGAGTCGCCAGTCCCAGTAGGCGTAGAAGGCATAGCTGGCCAGGATGAGCAGCAGGTTCTGGGCTGGCGCGCCGCGGCGGAGCTTGCCGACCAGCCAGTAGGCCACGAAGACGATCGGAAGAAAGACGACAAACGCGAACGAGACGAACTGCATCAGTCAGCGGCCTCCTGCCGGTTCGTTCTCCAGAACATGCCTATCGGGCCGTTCGTCAGCAGAAGTGCCGGTTCCTCCCTGAAGGTCGCAGCTTCTGCGACACCGATGCCTCCCAACGATTGGACTGTGATTGTAGGCGCGTCGCGCGAACCGCCGCCAGCCTAGTCCTTAGTCAGTTCGGGCAACGACCCGTGGATAGGCACGGCGGGCGGCGGAGGGTGGATTCGGTCACGAGCCCATTCACTCTGCCGTGACGCATCATTCCGCATCAGGCGCTACAGAAGCGACTGCACGGCCTACACGGAGGGACCGGGGCGGTCAGGCCAGCTCCTGACCGCCCTGTCCCACGCTGCCGGCCACTAGAAGCCGTAGAGCTGGTGGTCGTGTGTCGACACGACTGAACGGACGTGATAGCGCGACGCGCCCTGAGCTGTCTTTACATGAGACAACGTCACGCCGCGTCCATACTCCCTTACCAGCTCGCTAGCCATCCACACGTTGCGGAAGTGCACGCCCTTTGTGGTCATTCGGTCGGGCGCGGCTGCCCTCATTGCCTGAGTCACTCCGTCGGGGCTGCTGAGCTTGTACGTCACCATCGCCCACGCGCGGATGTAGTCACACAGATCGAAGCTCGTGAAACTCGCTGGCCCCACAAAGGCCGAATCCCAGATGCGGAACCCGTACCCCTTCGCGCCGCCGACGGCAGCCTGACCAGACCCGTGTGTGACCTTGGAGAAGTCGAAGCCGAAGTTGGTCGAGCGGATGCCGCGGGGGTCCGATGACGTCGTGGGTCGCGGTCCGTCGCTGGCGTGCTCCGGCGGCGAAGGCTGGATGAGCATGCCCATGGAACCCGAGCCGTACTGGTCCGACGAGTTCTTGACGCCGAACGTGCATCGCTGCCAAGTGAGGTTGTAGATGTTCCCGCCACCCTCACGTGCATCCCACCAGATGTTGAAGGTCGTGCCGCTAGGATCGCCCGTATACTCGAACTCACAGTCGATCCAGGCGATATTGTGGGCATTCGCAGTGTTTCTCACGACGCCGTCTCGCCAGTGATCGGTGTAGTCGCAGATGTTCCACAGCACGTGTCCCCGACTGCGGAATCGCACCCACCTGAAGCGGGTATCGTGGGCGCCGTCCTTCATGAGGAAGTCAGTTCGCCCACTGGTGCTGCCCATCGTCAGGCCCATCGACGGATAGCGCCCGCCGACTACCGAGCGTGATCCGAATCTGACACCGAAGTCGAGCTTCGTCCTTGCGATGCCGTCCCCGCGCAGGTTGACTCCGTCGGGCCACGTTATGTAGGCGTGGGTGTAGGAGCCGGCCTTGAAGTAGACGGTGGTGCCCGGACCTTTGGCCTTCGCCGTGCGGACGGCGCGGTCAATGCCGCCACTGGTCGACACCCGCACGACTGCACCGCTGGCGAGGCAGGTCTGTGCAGTGGCCGCCATCGGCACGGCGAGCGCCGTCAGGAGGAGCGGGATTGTAAGGAGTCTGCGCATCTTGATCCTCCCGTGTCTCGGGTACAACACGCGCGAGCCGAGTCAATTGCCATGCGCTCGGACGCCCCCGGATTTCACCACCGTCCGCCGGCCACCTCCGCCTGCGCGAAGCACGGCGATGCAGTCCGTGGCGCACGGAGCGATTGGGGATACGTCGCGGCGGCAGGCTTTGAACCTCCGACTCGCGGTCTGGTTCCCCGCTCTATGGTGTGCCGCTGCGGGGGGTCTGGTCGCGACGCGTGGCAGTCTTCCAGATGCAGGAACCGTTTGCAACCCTGACAACGCCGGCAACACAGGACCTTGGGCTGGCGCGGCGCTGTGCCAACAAGCAGAGACCGAGACGGCTGGCGCGTCTCCACATGAGCGTGTCTAGGCTGCAGCCACGCCAGTAGCGAATGATCTAGGTGCGGCCCGGGCGACCGACGGCTCGATCACGGGTCGTACGGCGACGGCGTGTAGCTGGTGGCAGTCCCCGTCCAGTCGTAGGCGGAGCCAGCCGGGAAGAGAGCCGTCGTCGGCCGTCTGGCGTTCGAGAATGAGCCCGAGACCACGTTGCCGAAGCTGCCGCCTTGATTGAACACAGAGCCGGTGCCGTTGAAGCAGTCCGTGAACGCGCAGTCCCTGCCGAGCTCGCCGATGACACTGTGTGGGGTGGGATAGCTGCCCTTCACGTAGCAGTGCGTCATCGACAGAGCCACGTTCCACATCCTGTCGGGAATCTGTGTCCAGTTGCCTTGCGGCGGGTTGCCCCAGCCGGTGGCCGAGTTGGCCGAGGGCGAGAGGGCGGTCGTCAGGGTGCCGGGTAGACCCGTGTGGTTGCCCTGCCAGATGGAGTACGAGCGGGCGTAGTCGCAGATGTCCATCGGGACCCAGGTCGCATACTCGAACAAGCAGTTCTCGAACCGGTTGTCTGAGAACCCATGGTCGACCTGGGACCAGTTGAAGTTCGGGTTCCAGCCGTTGGTCGGTCCCCTACGACGTTGCTGCCCCCATCGGGACGTGGTCCGTCGTCAGCGTGCTCCGCCGGGGCCGGCTGGAAGAGGATCGTCTTGCCGATGCCGTAGCCGTCGGTTCCCGAGTGGTAGCCGTTCCTGACGCCGAAGTGGCAATGATACCAGCGGTTGCCGTTAACCTGCGCCCCACCCTTGCGAGCGTCGAGCCAGATGTTCATGATGGCGCCGCTCGTTCCCTGTGGGCGCTCAAACTCACAGTCATACCAGCTCGTGTCAACCATATCGCAGGTCTCGACAGATCCTTTCCAGTCGCCTCTGCCGAAGTTGCTGCCGAGGTCCAGCAGCGCGCCTCCGGTGTCGGAGCCACCTTTGAAGCGCACGTAGCGGAAGACGCAGTGGTGCGAGCCCTGGGCGTTCGTGGACTGTCCGGCCACACTGCTGCCACGGGATACGGGTTGGAAGCTGCAGGCAAGACCGGGTGTGTTCTTGCCGACAAGCAGGTACTCGATCGTCGAGTCGCTACCCCATTGAAGCCCTTCCGAGCACTGCAGCCAGGAGCCCCCGCCACCGTCGTTGCCGCCCTGGTTCCAGATGCCCTTCCCCCTGAGGTTGATGCCGTCGGGCACGACGAACGTACCGTCGTACGGGACCTTCCCGGCAGGAAACACAACCCAGCTGCCGGCGCCCGCTGCGACCGCTCTGGCGAGACAGGCGTCGATGTCAGCGGTGGTTGCGCCGTTCGGGACGGTGATGGTCGTCTGAGTCAGTGGCGTCTGCGTGGACGACGGTGATGGCCGCGGCCCGGCCGACGATGCATGGCCGCCGCAGGAGCTCAGCACGAGCGAACCTGTCAACAGAGACAACGCAATTAGAATTGTCAACAGAAGAGACCTCATGAGGGCGCATTGTAGGCCTCATCGAGATGCTCAGCCAGGTGCTCGGCCCGCGCACGCACGGCTGACGGGGTTGAGGACGAGCAGGCCGGTTGCCTTGCGCCACGCTGCCGACCCAAGGCGCAAGCAGTTGCCGAAGAGCGGGACCACGGTCGGATGAGGGTGTCCGGGCATCGTTTTTCGCTCGGTTCTCATCGGTGTATGGTCTGTCTGGGAACTACCATGACTCTCGCGGAGTAGACCTCGGACAATAGGTTCGTCTGGGGTCGATGAGGTCAGCGCCAGAGTTCAGGTTGTCAGAATCGAGCAGGAGACAGGGGATGCGCATTCTTGTCACGGGTGGTCTCGGCACGGTCGGAAGCGGCCTGATCTCCGAGTTGCGCGGCCGCGGTCATCAGGTCGTCTCATGTGATCTGCACCATCAGCCCGACGAGATCGGGTTCAGCCTGCGCACCGATGTCGAAGAGCCATCCTATGCGCGCTGCGACGTCGGTGAGTTCCGCCAGATCGAGCGCGTCATCGACCGCTGCGGCCCGTTCGACTACGTCTACCACTGCGCCGCCGAGTTTGGACGCTGGAACGGTGAGGATTTCTACGAATCGCTGTGGCGCACCAACGCGGTCGGCACCAAGAACGTGATCCGGCTGCAGATCGCGCGCGGCTTCCGTCTCATCCACTTCTCCTCGTCCGAGGTCTACGGCGACTGGCCCGAACTGATGGTCGAGACGGTCATGGACGACCACGAGATCAAGCAGCTCAACGACTACGCCATGACCAAATGGGTGAACGAGATGCAGGTCCGCAACGCCACGATCCAGTACGGCACGGAGACCGTCGTGGTGCGGCTCTTCAACACCTACGGTCCGGGCGAGTACTACAGCCCCTACCGATCGGTGAATTGCCGCTTCCTCTACTGCGCCCTCACGGGCGTGCCGTGGACCGTTTTCCGCGGCCACTCACGCACTTCGACGTACCTGGCGGACACCGTGCGCACGCTGGCCAACATCGTCGACAACTTCAAGCCGGGCGAGACCTACAACATCGGCGGTCGCGACATGCACACCATCGAGGAGCTCTCGGACATCGTGCTCAAGGTCACCGGCGCCGACCCAGGGCTTGTGGAGTACAGGGACTCGGAGGTGCTGACGACCCTCTTGAAGAACGTCGACATCTCCAAGTCGATCAGCGACCTCGACCACAAGAACACCTACGGCCTCGAAGAGGGCATGCGGCTGACGGCGGATTGGATGCGTTCCGTCTACCACCTTCCGGACGGGGCCCGCGAGTAGCAGTCGCATGGCGATAAGGGCCCAGCTTCTTCTCGTCGCCGCCACGCGACCCAACTTCATGAAGGTCGCCCCGATGATGCGGGCGGTCGAGGCGTGGAACCGCGACGAGCAACGCGCGGTCCTGGTCGACCAGGTCCTGGTACATACGGGCCAACACTACGACCTGGCGATGAGCGGTATCTTCTTCGAGGACCTCGGCCTGCCGGAGCCCGACCACTACCTGGCCGCGAACGACGGCTCGCCCGTGCGCCAGACGGCTCAGCTCATGGTCGCGCTCGAAGCGGTCCTTGCGTCGGAGAGGCCCGATCTCGTGATCGTCGCCGCCGATGTCAACTCGACGCAGGCGGCAGCGTTGACCGCGGCCAAGATGAACCTGCCAGTCCCGCATGTGGAGGCTGGGCTGCGCAGCCGCGATCGAACGACGCCAAAGGAGACGAATCGTGTCCTGACCGACGCACTGTCAGCGTTGCTCTTTGCGGCCTGCGCCGACGCCGTCGACAATCTTGCAGCCGAGGGCACACGGAGGAGCGCGTCGCCTTCGTCGGCAATCCGATGATCGACACGCTGGAGGCCTTCCGCGAGCGGGCTCTGAGGCAGGATACGCTGCGGGAGACGGGCCTCAGTCCCAAGCACTACGCCTTGGCGACGCTGCACAGGCCGTCGAATGTAGACGATCCGGCCCAGCTCACCCGCCTTTGCGAGGTGATTATTGCATTGGCCGACGAGTGTCCCGTGGTGTTCCCGGTCCACACGCGGACCAGGAAGCGGCTGGAGGCGGCCGATGTCGGGGACCGCCTCCTTCGCTCAGCGGCCGTCCGAGTGACAGGACCGCTCGGGTATCTAGTCGCCCTCATGGCCCAGGCGAGGCCGGTGCTCACAGACTCAGGTGGGGTACAGGAGGAAACGACGGTTCTCGGCGTGCCCTGCGTGACTGCGCGAACCACAACAGAGAGGCCGGTGACCGTAAGCGAGGGGACGAACAGGCTGGTCGATCCCTACGATCAGGCGGCGGTCCTCGCAGTGGCGCGCAGCGCCTTCGAGCTTTCGGGGGGCGACGCGCCGGGCGGCGCTCCGAGGCGTCCTGATCTGTGGGACGGACAGACCGCCGGTCGCATCGTCGCGACGATTGCGGCATGGGTCGAAGGGGCCGCGGATGTCGAAGCCTCGCGCGGTCGAGATGTTGAGGTGTGCTAGCTTCTTGACGCCATGACGGAACGAGCAGTTCAAGGTCGCCTACGTCACTCGCCACGATCCACGCGACGTGGTCGCCCTCTCGGGCACTGTCCACTTCATCCTCTCTGCTTTGGAGGATGCCGGACTCGACATCACCATCGTGGCCCCACTTCACCATCACTGGCTTTCCTACTATCGACGCGTCCTGCGAGCGTACGCGCGTGTTGGCAGGAAGTACCGCACCGAACGTGCCTGGACGGTCGTGCGCCACTACAACCGCCAAGCGGACCAAGCGCTCAGACACCTCGACGTGGACGTGATCTTCAGTCCTGAGACGATCCCCGTCTGCCAACTGCGTGATCCACGCCCCCTCGTCTTCTACACTGACGCCACATTCGACGGCCTCGTTGACTACTACGCGAAGTTCACCGACATGTGCCGGCCTGCCTTGCGCCAAGGTCACAGGATCGACCAGGCTGCATTGACGCGCTGCACGTTCGCGATTTACACGTCCGAATGGGCCGCGGCCACGGCCCGAGAACAGTACCGCGTCGACCCCGGGAAGCTGCGGATCGTACCTCGGGGCGCCAATGTGCCCGATGTGCCTCGGGCCACAGACGTTCACGCCATGATCGCGCAGCGTCGCACTGAACGCGTCGAACTGCTGTTCATAAGTCGCGAGTGGTTGAGGAAGGGCGGTCCCAAAACACTCGCCATCATCGCCGAGCTCGCCAGGCGGGGTCGACCGGTTCGGCTGACACTCATGGGGCCGAGGCAGAACATACGGGAAGAGTTGCTCCCCCTTGTGCGGCAGCTTGGGCCGTTGCACCATTCGGTGCCTGAGGAGGGCGCACTGTGGCGTGACGCATATGCGGGCTCCCACTTCCTGCTGCTGCCCACGCAGGCCGAGTGCTTCAGTCTCGCCGCTGCCGAGGCCTGCGCTTTTGGCATGCCCGTTTTGGCCACCAGGACGGGCGGTCTGCCAGAAGTAGTGTCAGACGAGCAGAACGGTCACCTATTTGCGCCCGATGCGTCCGTGGACGAGTGGTGCGACTACATCGAGGACGTGTTCACTGATCGGGTCCGGTATGAGGCTCTTTGCCAATCGGCTTTTGCCATCAGTCAGCAGCGCCTCAATTGGAGTGTGAGCGGGGCGCGCCTCGCGGCGATAGTTCAGGAGGCTGCACGACTTCCCAGGGCTGAGCTGGACTGAGGCGGCCCGGTTCGTCGAGAAGGCGCCGGGTCCTTTCCCGAGAGACGTTCCCTTGGCTCGGCCCCGGTGCTGAGCGGTGAACGCGTCGCGCTCGTCTCGTCAGAGGTCAGCTATCAGCCACAAGCATTCGCCCGTAGCGTCAGGGGTCGTACGGCGACGGCGTATAAATGGTCGCGCTGCCAGTCCAGTCGTAACCGGACCCGGCGGGGAAGACGCTGGTCGTTGGACGCTCGGCGTTCAGGAACAAGCCCGAGACCACGTTGCCGAAGCTGCCGCCCTGATTGAACACCGAGCCAGTGCCGCAGAGGCAGTCCGTGAACGTGCAGTTCTTGCCGAGCTCGCCGATGAAACTGTGAGAGGTCGGGGATCCCTTCGAGTAGCATCGTGTCATCGCCAGACCGAGGTTCCACATTGTGCCGGGAATCTGTGTCCATCTGCTCTGTGGCGGGTTCCCCCATCCAGTGGCCTGATTGGCTGAGGGCGACAGGGCCGCCGATAGCGTAGTGGGCAGGGCACTATGGTTGCCCTGCCAGACGGAGTATGACCGGGCGTAGTCGCAGATATCTGCGGGATACAGGAGCGCGTACTCGAAAAGGCAGTCCTCGAAGTGGTTGTCCGAGAAGCCGTGGTCGACCTGCGACCAGTCGAAGCCTGGGTTCCAGCCGTTCGTCCGATCGCCAACAAGGTTGGGGCCGCTGGCTGGTCGCGGTCCGTCACTCGCATGTTCCGCGGGCGCGGGCTGGAAGAAGATGGCTATCGATCCCGTCCCGTATCCGTCGATGCCGGTGCGGTAGCCGTTCTTGACCCCGAAGTGGCAGCGATACCAGCCGTTTCCGTAGACCTTAGCCCCGCCGGCGCGGCAGTCGAGCCAGATGTTGAGCAAGTGGCCCATGCTGCCGTCAGCGATGGCAGAGTTTGATGCCTGGGGCCGTTCGAACTCGCAGTCGTACCAGTTGGTGTCAATCATGTCGTAGGTCTTCACCGTACCCGACCAGAGGCCGCTGCCGAAGTTGCTGCCGAGATCGAGTAGACCGGCCCCGGAATCCGATCCACCCTTGAAGCGAACATACCTGAAGGTGCAATGATGAGAGCCCTGAGTGTAGGTGGACTGCCCAGCCACGCTGCTCCCGCGTGCGACCGGGTGGAAGGTGCAGGTTCCGCCGCTCGCGTTCTGGCCGACCAAGAGTCTTTCGACCGTGCAGTCACTACCCCAGGTCATGCCCCTCGAGCACTGTAGCCAGGTTCCCCCGCCGCCGTCGGCGCGGCCCTGATCCCAGATGCCCTGGCCCCGCACAGTGATGCCGTCGGGGACCACGAAGACGCCCGCATATGGGAAGACGCCGGACGGGAACTCGACCGTCGTGCCTGGTCCGCCGGCGACCGCGCGGGCGACACAGGCGTCGATCTGGGTCTTCGTGGCCCCGCCGGGAACTGAGACCGTTCCCCGGCCGGGCGTGGGAGTCGCGCTGGGGGTTGGAGTCGCAGTCGGCGTGGGAGTCGCAGTTGCGGTTGGCGTGGGTGTGGGTGTCGCCGTGGGTTCCGACGTGGGCGTCGGGTCTGACGTCGGTGTGGCGCTGGGGGTTGGGTCGGGGGTCGGTGCCGGTGAATCGTAGACGCGGCACTCGGCCATCGCCGCTTTCGCCGCACTATCGGCGTCTCTCCGCGCGGTCGGGCTCACGCTGTAGCCGAGGACATCGACCCGGACGTAGCGGGTACGGACGCCCGAGAAGGCATCGGTCGTGCTTCCGAAGGCGACCCTGGCGCTCTGGTCCACCAACCGGCTCCAGGAAGTCCCGTCGTTGCTCACCTGTAGGTCGTACCTGTAGGAGCGAGAGCCCTCCTTCGCCCAATCGATCGTCACGCGGCAGATGTCACGCGTCGCCCCGAGGTCGACCTGCCACCACTGTGGATAGCCGCTCGCTGCCGCGCTCCAGTACGACCTGAGGTCACCATCGGTGGCGAAGCGGGCGGGGTGGAAGAGAGTGTCCTCGGAGCTCGCCGAGCCGGCGCACCCGGACGAGACCGGGTGCGTGCTCGAGACAGGCGGTTGGGGGGCCGGGGCGGTCTGCGTGGCCGCCTCGATCAGGGTCGCAAGGCCGCGCACCGAGCGCTCGAGCGTCACGGCTGCGATGCGGCGCGCGCCCAACGAATAGCCGCTCCGCAGGTACCCCCGCACCAGCCGGTGGTAGCTGCGGTGCGCGCGCTTCGCAGACAATCCGGTGAAGCTCGTGACATCGCTGGCCGCTTCGCCGACACGAGCCTCTGCGGCGCGGTCGCCGGCCGCCTGCACGGTGCCGGCCTCGAGCGCCGCACGCAGGCGTCGCTCGAAGATCCCGCGGCTGTCCAACGCCGCCATGACGCGGCGCTCGAACATGCGGTGCATGCGGCGCTCGCCTCGAGACTGCGCGGTATGGAGCGGGTCGCACGCGTCGGTGTAGTAGTGGGCGAGCATGCCGAGGGCTCTGCTGGCGGCACTCCTGTCGCCCGCTTGGAGCGCATCGCGCACCAGGGCGAAGTAGACGGCCGTCCTCTCAGGAGCTGCGCCGGCATGCTGTCCACCCCAGCGCTCGTACATGTGATAGCGGAAGTCGCGAGCGACCGTGTCCGGAAGCGCGACGGTCTGCTGGGCAGCTGCGAGGTCGACCCAACCATAGCCGGCGGCCTCTGCCTCTGCGACGGCCCGCGCCAGGATCCATTGCTGGACCGTCGTTCGTCCCAGTCCCTCAACAGAACGCCCGTTCTGCCAGGCTTGGGCCGCGGGGCACAGCGACAACGACAACGTCGCGGCGAAGACGAGCATGGCAAGCCAGATGTAGCCAAGCGGTTTCATTGCGAGCACCTCTGGTGCACCGAGTGCACAGTCGCGAGTCTCGTGTGAGGAGGGCGGTCCTCTGGAGCGGACGATCCGCGCGGTTCGCCGGTTACTCGCACGACCCGGGTCGACGTGCGTCCGGCGGCGGGGACCCGTCGCCCCGACCCCCTTAGATCTACTAGGTGTAGAGTCGGCAGCCGAGGCGAGATGATGAGAGGGTGGGGGCCATACCCGTTGCTCGTTCAGTAAACGCTCGCGGGCGCGATTCCGGCCCTTCCGTAACCGACGCTGTCGACGCCGCGCGGTTGTACGCAGGCAGGTCGGGTGGCTATCGTATGGTTTGGGGCCGGCCTCCGACGCGCATGTTGGGGCCGGTGCAGTCGAGAATGGGGACCTCTGTGACCGACATCACCAGAACGCAGGCGTCTGTGAGCCGTGGTGGGCGATCGCCTTGCCTACGAGAAGGGGACCACTGACCGTGCCCGCTCAAGCCGAGCAGACACAGACGGCCAGCAGTTTCACGACGGTCATCCAGCCCTCGAAGGGCTGGGTGAGGCTGGGACTCCGCGAGCTCTGGCAGTACCGCGAGCTGCTCTACTTCCTCACCTGGAGGAACATCCTCGTCCGCTACAAGCAGGCCGTGCTCGGCGTGCTGTGGGCCGTGCTGAACCCGGTCATCACGATGGTCGTCTTCACGGTCGTCTTCAACAAGCTGCTCGGCGTCAGCAGCGGCTCGTACGGCGTGCCCTACGCCGTGTTCACCTTCACCGGCCTGCTGCCCTGGAACCTCTTCGCCGGGTCGCTCTCGAGCGCCGGCACGAGCCTGGTGGGCAACGCCAACCTCATCACCAAGGTCTACTTCCCGCGCCTCGTGATACCGTCGAGCGCGGTCCTGGGCACGCTGCCCGACTTCCTCATCGGCTTCGTCGTGCTGGTCGTGCTCATGGCCGTCTACCAGGTGGCCCCCACCTGGAACGTGGTCTTCCTGCCGTTCTTCGTGCTCCTCGCGCTGGTCACGGCGCTGGGCGTCTCCCTGTGGCTGAGCGCCCTCTACGTGCTCTACCGCGACGTGCAGTACATCATCCCGTTCCTGGTGCAGCTGTGGTTCTTCCTCACGCCGGTCATCTACCCGACGAGCAAGATCCCGTCCGGCTGGCCGAGCGTGATCTACAACCTCAACCCCATGACCGGGGTCGTCGGCGGCTTCCGCTGGGCGCTCCTCGGCCAGCAGGCCCCGGGCACGATGTTCTGGCTCTCCGCCGCGATGACCCTGGTCGTCTTCGTCGGCGGCCTCTTCTACTTCAGGCGCATGGAACGCGTCTTCGCGGACGTCGTATGAGCACCGCGATCAGCATCTCCGGGCTCGGCAAGCGGTACATGATCGGCGCCGCGCAGCAGCGCGCGGGGACCCTGCGCGACGCGATCACGAACGCCGCCACCGCGCCCGTCCGCCGGCTGCGTCACGCCGGCTCGTCGACGGGCCATGTGAGCGAGCTCTGGGCTCTGCGGGACGTGAGCTTCGACGTCGACGCCGGTCAGGTGATCGGCGTCATCGGCCGCAACGGCGCCGGCAAGAGCACCCTGCTCAAGATCCTCTCGCGCATCACCGAGCCGACGACGGGGCGCATCGCGCTCCACGGCCGCGTCGGCAGCCTGCTCGAGGTGGGCACCGGGTTCCACCAGGAGCTGAGCGGCCGCGAGAACATCTACCTCAACGGCGCCATCCTGGGCATGACGCGGGCGGAGATCGGGCGCAAGTTCGACGACATCGTCGAGTTCTCCGAGATCGCCGAGTTCCTCGACACCCCGGTCAAGCGCTACTCCACCGGCATGTACGTGCGCCTCGCCTTCGCCGTCGCCGCCCACCTCGAGCCCGAGATCCTGCTCGTCGACGAGGTGCTGTCGGTCGGCGACCTCGGCTTCCAGCGCAAGTGCCTCGGGCAGATGGAGCAGATCGCCGGCTCGGGACGCACCGTCGTCTTCGTGAGCCACAACATGGGCGCCGTGCGCAGCCTGTGCACGCGCGTCGTCGAGATCGAGGCAGGCCACCTGGTCGCCGACGGCCCGTCCGACGAGATCGTGAACGAGCTACATCGCCAAGCAGCTGGCGACGTCGGGGTCGGTGCTCCATCTGCCGCGACCGCTGGGCAAGCCCGATGAGCTGCTCATCACTGCCGTCCGCGTGCGTCGATGAAGACGGCAGGACCGAGGGGCCGTTCCACAGCAGCCAGCCCGTCGCCGTCGAGATCGACATCGAGGTCGCGCGCGCAGAACGCCGCCTACCAGGTCGGCTTCGACCTGCTGTCTGGCGACGGTCTCGTCCTGCGCAGTTGGCACACGGACGGGCCGCCCGACGACTGGCCGCCGCTCAGCGTGGGCCGCAGCACGCTGCGATGCGTGATTCCCGCCGGCATGCTCAACGAGGGGAGCTACGCCGTGGCACCGCGGGCCGATGTGTACCGGAGCCACTGGATCGTCAACGGCGACGAGGCTGTCTGGTTCGACGTCGTGAAGGACCACCTCGAGTCGCCGTTCTCCTGGGTCAGGCACCCTGGTCCGATTTCACCTCTGCTGGACTGGCGCATGAGTGACGGTGGCGAGGAGGTTGCCGAGCCCAGGGTTGCGACTGGCGAAGACGTGACACCATCAACTCCACCCGTCTAAGGCCATGGGCCTTCTGCGCCTAGCCCTGCCGGCCGCGCTCGCCCTGTGGTTCATATGGAAGGCGAGGGGCAACCCTCTCTTCCTCCTCGGAATCCCAGTGCTCATGGTTATGCGAGGCTCGGTCTTCTTCCAGAACGTCAAGCCGTTTTGGATGCCGGGGCGATTCGCGCCCGTCGCCCTGCTCATGGGCTGGCTCGTGCTCGTGTGGCTGGTGACCATTGTGCGTCGATGGCAGTTCGCGGGCGATCCATCGCTAGGCGTGTTTGGTGCTAGATGCGTCCTTCCTGAAGAGCTGCCTCTGGCCGGCATAGCCCTTCTGATCATCGTCCACACACTGGCATCATTCACGGCGAGCAGGGACCTCGTGGACGCATTCTCTCTCGCGGCCGCCACGTCCTACTTCGTCCTTGGCTACCTCCTGGTCAGGGGCATCGTGAGCCGCGCGAGTCGTGTCGAGACCCAGGAGTTTCTCGCCGCAGTGGTCGTTGTCAACACGCTGGCGTGTGCGCTGTTTGTGCTGCACCAGGGGCTACACCTGCCGATCTATCTAGGCGCGGTAAACGCAAACTACGTCTACGCCGGGCAGAACGTCGGCCGGGCCACGACGTACGCTCCTGTCTTCAACCTGCTTGCACTCGGCTTCGTTCTCGCGAAGCGGCGCTGGAGTCCTGCGTGGATCGTGGTGCTGGCGATAACCCTGGCGGCGATCATGGTTTCCCTGACCCGGACCATGTTCATTGCCGCGCTGGTCGGGCTCGTGATTGCCATTTTCGCGCGCGAGCTGGCACGCCCCGATTTCGGACGAATGGCGCGCCGAACAGGGGCCACTATCCTGGCCTTCGCCGCGGTGGTCGTTGCGTTCAGTCGTGTCGCGCCCGTCTACTGGGCATTTCTGCTGAAGCGGCTCAGCGAGTTCACTGCCGGCGGCGGCGAAGTCCAGAACTGGCGTGTGCGAATGATCCACTGGGATGCGGTACAGCGCGTGGTGGCCCATACCGACCTGACTTTCGGCCTCGGCTTTCCACACCCGGCGTCCAACGCCGTCGATGCTCACGTTTGGCTGTGGTCCTCGGACATGGCTTGGCTGCCCATAATGTATCGGTTCGGCTACGTGGGCCTGGTGCTCTTCGCGCTGTTGATCGCGGGGTTCATGGTACGTGCCCTGTCGCTCTCCCGCAGACCGCCGGAGCTGCGACGCGAGCTCGCGCTCGCCTACTTCATCGTCCTCGCGCTAACCGTCATCATGGGCTTCCAGACCTGGGTCTTCATGGACCCGGACGTCGCCCCGATGGGGTTCTGGATCTTCGCGTTGATTGCCGCTGAGGCTCTGCGGCCTTCTGAGGAACTCGAGCCCGCTGTCGCTCCGGGGCGAGCGCTCGACGCCGTGGGTCGTCAACCTCGCTTGTCGTGACTGGCCACGCGGGCCCGCTACACGCGTCATCGTCGCCCTCCGGCGGCCGGCGGCCTGCTGTCCGTGGCGACCTGCCCGAAGCGGGAAGCTTCCGCATCGCGGGCCTCGAACCGCCTCGGGTCACGTTCGGCATCATCGTCCTAAACGGCGAACCGTTCACTCGATACTGCCTCCGCTCTTTGTATCCGTACGCGCATCAGATCATCGTAGTCGAGGGGGGTCACGAGGACGCTCGGGCGGTGACCACGCCCGACGGCCACTCGACCGACGGCACTCTTGAGGCGTTGGAGCGGTTCAAGGCGGAGGAGGATCCTCTCGGCAAGGTGGAGATCGTCACGCGCGAAGGCTTCTGGCCGAAGACGGATGAAGCGGGGCGTCACAGGACGCATCAGTCGCGCGCGTACGCGGAACGGGCAACGGGCGACTACCTGTGGCAAGTGGACATAGACGAGTTCTACCTGCCGGCACAGATGGCGTCGGTCCTCGGCATGATCACCCACGATCCGACCATCTCGGCGGCGTCCTTCAACCTCCTGGCCTTCTGGGGCGGCCTCGACTACGTGCATGACGGCTGGTATTGGAAGCGCGGCGGCATCCAGTGTCACCGCCTGTTCAAGTGGGGCACGGGCTATCGCTACGTCACCCACGAACCTCCAATCGTTCATGACGATCGAGGGAGGGATCTCCGCACGCTGCACTGGGTCAGTGGCGCCCAGATGCAGGAGCGTGGCGTACGCATGTACCACTACGACCACCTCTTCCCTCACCAGGTCAGGCAGAAGGCGGCGATCTACCGCTACGAGAAGCCCATAGCCTGCGCGGAGATCGAGAGGTGGGCCGAGCGAAACTACTTCAGGCTCGGCCATCCATTCCACGTGGAGCGCCACTATTGGCTGCCGAGCTGGATCGAGCGCTACCAGGGAGACCACCCACCCGAGGTACTGCACATGATGGCCGACATTGAGGCCGGCAACCTGGCGGTCGAGCGACGTCGCATCGACGATATCGAGCGATTGCTGAGCTCGCCGGCCTACAGACTCGGTCGCCGTGTCGTGAAGGCGGCAGACCGCCCCAACAGGGCGTGGCGATGGTCCAAGCTGCAGGCCGTTCGGGCCTCGCACGTCCCCCGCAAGTTGAGGGCTTGCGTGAGGTCAACCCTCCGGCGGCGGAGCGGGTCCGACGGCGAGACATCGAAGGAAGGCCGGACGTGAGGACGCGGCGATGAGGGTCCTCACAGTGCTGGGCACGCGACCCGAGGTGGTCCGCCTCAGCCGTGTCATCGCGAAGCTCGACGAGTCCTGCGACCACGTTCTCGTACACACCGGGCAGAACTACGACAGCAGTCTGAAGGACGTCTTCTTCGAGGAGCTCGGTATGCGTGCGCCCGACCGGGAGCTCGGCATCAGGGGCGACAGCTTCGGTGAGCAGGTCGGCCGCCTGTTCGCCGCGATAGACGACGTTCTGCGCGATGAGCGCCCCGATGGGCTGCTCGTGCTCGGCGACACCAACAGCGGCCTGTGCGCCATCGTTGCTGCGCGCCTTGGCATCCCCGTCTTCCACATGGAGGCTGGCAATCGGTGCTACGACGATCGGGTGCCCGAGGAAGTCAATCGTCGCGTCATCGACCACTCCAGCACCGTGCTGATGCCGTACACGCACGCGCAGCAAGGAGAACCTGCTGCGCGAGGGCGTCGCCCGGCGAACGCATCTACGTGACCGGCAACCCCATCAACGAGGTCCTCGAACACTACGCGCCAGCAGATCGACGCCGCGCCCGTCTTCGAGCGGCTCGGCGTCGAGCCGCAGCGCTACTTCCTGGTCACCATGCACCGCGCCGAGAACGTCGACGTCGACGAGCGCCTGCGGTCGCTGACGGTCGCGCTCGAGCGGGTGAGCCGCGAGTACGACCTGCCGGTGATCTGCAGCCTGCACCCGCGCACGCAGCAGAAGATGCGACAGTTCGGGGTCGAGGCGAGCGACGAGCGCGTCCGTTTCCTCGAGCCGCTCGGCCTGTTCGACTTCGTCGCCCTGGAGCGCGCAGCGTTCTGCGTGCTCTCCGACAGCGGGACGGTGCAGGAGGAGTGCTGCCTGTTCCGCGTGCCCACGGTGACGATGCGCGACGTGACCGAGCGACCGGAGACGGTCGAGTGCGGCAGCAACATGCTGGCCGGCGTCGACCCCGAGACGGTGCTGCGCTGCGTGCGCGCCGTCACCGCCCTGCCGCAGGCCTGGTCGCCGCCGCCCGAGTACCTTGCCCACGACGTGTCGAGCACGGTGGTCAAGATCGTGCTCGGCTATCTCTGGGACGGGAGTCGACAGTTGGCACGCCACCGGTCCCAACGTCGTCATCGCGGGTGACAGATTCGGCTTTCCGTACGGCTCGGGGGCGAGCTCACGCGTCCACGCCTATGCCAAGGGGCTGCTGGCCAACGGCGCGCGCGTCACGGTGTTGTGCGTCGAACCGAGCGAGTCGCGCTGGGAGCCGCTGAACACCGCGGCGCGCGGCACGTACGACGGCGTCCCGTTTGCATACACCTACGGCCGCACGACGAGACCGCCCGACCGCCGCCAGCGCCTCTGGCTCAAAGCGACGAAATGGGCTCGGTTCTGGTGGGCCGTCGAGACGAGCGCCGCACGCGGCGGCGGGCTCGACGCGATCATCGTCTACTCGCGCTCGCTAGCGTGGATGGCGATCTCGTGGCTGGCTTGCCACCGGCACGGCGCGCTGTTCATCCACGAGGACTGCGAGCTGCCGTTCCCCTCCGGGTCCAGCGATGCGCGGACCCGGGTCCGCCGCTGGCTCTACGAGCGGGTCGCCTTCCGCTGGTTCGACGGCTGTCTCGCGATCTCCGCGTTCCTCGAAGACTACTGCCGCTCGCACCTGCGGCCGACCGGCGGCGTGCTGACGGTCCCGATCCTGATCGACGTCCCGGCGTTCCAGCGGGCCGCCGGTACGCCTCCTGTGGGCGACGCGATCGTCTACTGTGGCTACTCCACGCATCGCGACGTGTTCGCTCTTGTCGATGCCTTCGCCGTCATCGCCGACGCGACGCCAGAGCTTCGCCTCAGGGTGATCGGGGGGACGCTCAAGCCCGAGTTGCTGCCCGACCTGCACGAACACGCCAGGCGTCTCGCGGTGGACGATCGACTGGAGCTGTTGGGCAAGGTCAAGCGCGACGAGTTGCCGCCCCTGCTCGCGGCGGCCCGCATCCTCGCCATGCCGCGGCCCGACGCGCCGTTCTCGCGCGCCGGCCTGCCGACGAAGCTGGGCGAGTACCTGGCCACCGGCCGTCCGGTCGTGGTCAGCGCGGTCGGCGACATCCCGCGCTACCTGAGCGACGGCGTCGATGCCTACCTCGTGCCACCCGACGACGCGCGGGCGTTCGCGGAGCGGCTGCGGCACGTGATCGGTCACGAAGACGAGGCGCGGCGGGTCGCAAGCGCAGGCCGCGAGACCGCCAGAGCCCGGTTCGATCCGGCCGTGCATGGCACGCGCATGATCGGGTTCATCGCCGACCTGCGGCGGGCACGGAGCCGGCCGGCCGGTCGCCCGGACGGCGACGGGGCCGGCCCGTCGTGAGGATCTGCTGCGTCGGGCACTCGGCCGCCGGTCTCACGTCGTCGTCTGCCGGCGGCTCAGAGCGCCAGTCGGCCCTGCTGGCCATGACACTGGCCGGGCGCGGGCACGACGTGACCTATGTGGTCACCGGACTCGCCGGCGTGCCGCGAACCGTGTCGGGTGTCGACCTTCGCTCGGGCTGGGACCCTCACCGTGGCCTGCGCTTCGTGCGCGCCTTCACCTATCGCTATCCCAACCTGTACAAGGTGCTTCGCGACCTCCGCGCGGACGTCTACTACGCCCGCGGCGCCGGCTTCTACACTCCCTTCGTGGTCAGGGCGGCGCGCGACGTCAAAGCGGTGAGCATCCTGGCCCTGGCGAGCGACCGCGACCTCTACCCCGACGCGCGCGCCGTCCTCTTCAGCCTCAAGGACTCGCCGCTCTCGCCGCCGGTGGCACGTCTCGCCCACAAGGTGTACAGGGACTGGGCGCTGCCGTCGGCGACCTGGGTGACGGTGCAGAACCGGGAGCAGGCCGAGGCCTGCTCCCGGTTCTGCCTGCCACCACGCCCTGCTGCCCAACATCGTCCTCGATCCGCCGGAGGCACTGGACCGGATCGAGCCCACGCGTGACGTGGTCTGGGCCGGCAACGTGTTCGAGGGCCGGCGGTCCAAGGGTCTCGAGGAGCTCGCGGCCCTTGCGGCCGCCCTGCCGGGCGTGACTTTCACCGTCGTGGGAGCGCTCGAGGGCGCCGATCACGCCGAGGCCATCGACCACCTCAGGCGTCTGGCCAACGTCGACCTGCGCGGTCCGCTGTCGCACGACGAGACGCGGGCGGCCATCGTCTCGCACCGTCTCGTGCTGAACACGTCACCGTCCGAGGGCTTCTCCAACGTGATGCTCGAGGGGTGGGCGTCGGGCAGGCCGTGCGTGACGTTCGCGGTGAATCCAAGCGGACTGCTGACGAACGACAGGCTCGGCATCTGCGCCGGGGGCGATCTGCAGACCCTGGCCGCGGCCGTGGTCGCCCTGCTCGAAGAAGACGAGGTCCGCCGCATCATCGGCGACCGTGGTCGCAGCTACGTCGCCGGGACCCATGCCGCGGCGACGGTCGGCGCGGCGTTCGAGCGCCTGGCCGCCGCCGCGCGGCCGTCGTTGTCCGTCTGAACAACGCGTGCCGGAGGCGTCCAACGCCGGCGGCGACCCTTGTCTGCTACCATTGCGTCAGCGCGGGCGGTCCAACAGCAGATCGTCGGCTCCCGCGCCGAGTGTGCAAGTCCGACATCGGCCGGCCCAGGCGGGCGGCGGGCACGCGGGCGGACGTCTCAGGCGGAGGAGGGTCCAATGGAATCTTCGA
The DNA here is from genome assembly GCA_963833555.1 of uncultured Actinomycetes bacterium. Taxonomy (GTDB): domain Bacteria; phylum Actinomycetota; class Thermoleophilia; order UBA2241; family UBA2241; genus CAWHYB01. The sequence goes on from CAWHYB010000004.1 coordinate 179,927, forward strand.
CAACCGTCCCCAACCGGCCGCAGTCGTCGGAGATCAACCCCGGCCCGGGATTCCGCATCAAGACGACCTTCGAGCGGCCGGCGGTCGAGCTCATGCACAAGCTCGGCGAGTTCCCGTCGCCCGAGATCTCGGACCAGCTCAACCGGTTATACGCCGTGACGCCGGACATCCGGTGCCTCACGGGGCCGGGTCACCGGCTGGTCGGACCGGCCTGTACCGTGAAGGTGTATCCGGGCGACAACCTGATGGTCCACAAGTCGCTCGACATCGCCCAGCCGGGCGACGTGGTGGTCGTCGACGCCGGAGCATCGCGCATGAACGCGGCCCTCGGCGACCTGATCTCGACCAAAGCCAGGCACCGCCAGATCGCCGGTTTCGTCGTCGACGGGTACGTGCGCGACCTTCCCGACATCCTGGAGCTCGACTTCCCGGTCTTCGCCCGCGGCACCACCTCGATCGGTCCCCTGCACCGGGGCCCGGGCGAGATCAACTACCCCATCTGCTGCGGCGGGGTCGTGGTGAACCCCGGCGACGTGGTCGTCGCCGACGCCTTCGGGGTCGTCATGGTCCCGCGCGACAACGCCGAGGACGTCCTCGAGCGCCTCGTCGCCACCAAGGCCAGGCTCGCCGACTATCTCGCGGGCGTGAAGAAGGGCGTGTTCTCGAACAAGTGGGTCGACGACCTGCTGGCCGCCGGCGACTGCCCCATCGAAGACTAGGTCGCGGCCATTTCCCCGTTGGACACGCTGCTCGATCGGACGGTTCGCTCGCGCGCGCTCTGGCACAAGCTGGAGAAGCACCTGCCGAAGCGCACCCGCGCCCGCGGCGACGGGCGGCGGGAACCGGACTTCCACAGGACGGCCTGGGGAGATGCCGCCGCTGCCGAGGGCGTGGCGGTGACCGACATCGGAGGAGGGTTCTTCGAGATCCAGTGTCCGACGTCGGTCCTGCGTGTGTACAGGAACATCACCTCTCTCGACGACGCCGTCACGGCCGCCATCGCCGCCGACAAGCCGCTCGTCCACGAGCTGCTCGCCCGGCACGGCTTGCCAGTCCCGTCACATTGCGTGTGCGGCTACCGGGAGGTAGCGACCGCCTGGGCCTTCGTCGGCCGGCGGGACCGGCCGTGCGTCGTGAAGCCCGCCCACGGCACGGGCGGGGGCACCGGCATCACCATGGACGTCTCGACCAGGAAGCGGCTTGTGGCCGCGATGGGACGCGCCGGCAGTTACTGCGAGAAGCTCGTCATCGAGGACCAGCTCGCCGGCGACAACTACCGTCTGCTCTACCTCGACGGCAGGCTGATCGACGCTCTGCTCAGGCGCCCGCCGCAGATCATCGGCGACGGGGTCTCCACGGTCAGGGAGCTGGTCGAGGCGCGGGAGCCCGGGGCCTCGGCGCCACGCCCGGGGCCCTGGGTGGCACGCGGCGCCGCATGGCGGTTCGGAGGCCTGCTGAGGGAGACCGGCCGCGGGCCGGACGACGTCCCCGCGGCCGGCGAGTCCGTCCGGCTGCGGCGGGTCGTCAACATGCACGACCGCCAGGACAACGAGTCGGTCACCGGCACCATCTCCGCCGCGGTGGTCGAAGCGGGCGCCCAGGCCGCCGCGGCCGTCGGCGTCCGTCTGGCGGGGGTCGACATCATCACGCCCGACCGCTCTGTCCCGCTCGCCGAGGCCGGGGGCGCGATCATCGAGGTCAACACCGGGCCGGGGTTGCACTACCACTACATGACGTCCGGCGAGCCCACCCCGGTCGCGTCGCTCATCCTGCGGCAGCTGTGTGAGACGGACGTCCGTCAGGGCCGGCCGACGAAGGCCCGGAGTGGGCGTGGACCGACCACCTGACATGGTCAACAGAGAGAACGGTCTGCCGCCGGCGATCCTCGTCGGCGCGAGTTCTGCCAACGCCGTCTCCGTCTCGCGGAGTCTCGGGAGACACGGCATCACGGTGTATCTGCTCTGCGGATCCAACGGCGAGTCGCGTCACTCGCGCTATGCCACCCGGCTGGACGGCGGCGAGACGCCCGACGAGTGGGCCCGCTTCCTGCTCGACGTCCGGTCCGACTGGCTGCGCGGCGCCGTCCTGTTGACCTGTTCAGACGACGCCATCGAGATGACCATCAGACAGAGGGAGGCGCTGACCGAGAAGTACGTCCTCGACATCGCGGAGCCGTCGGCGCAGAGCTGCTTCCTCAACAAGCTGTGCACCTACGAGGCCGCCGTCGAGGCCGGCGTGCTCACCCCGCTGTTCTGGCGGGCCGGCAACCTTGCCGAGGTCGAGGCCCATCGCGACGAGTACGTCTACCCCCTGATGGTCAAGCCGCTGTTCTCTCACCGGTTCAAGAAGATCTTCTCCGGCAAGTACTTCCTGGCGCACGACTACGGGGACCTGGTCGACGCGTTCCAGAAGGTGCATGCCGAGGGCGTCGAGGTGCTGCTGCTCGAGGAGATCCCGGGCGACGACGATCGCCTCTGCAGCATGTACACCTACATCGACGAGGAGGGCACGCCGCTCTTCGAGTTCACCAAACGCATCCTTCGCCGCCACCCTGAGCGGCAGGGGTTCGGCTGCTACCACATCACCGACTGGAATCCCGAGGTGTTCGAGACCGGCCTGCGGCTGATCCGGCACGTCGGCCATCGCGGCATCGGCAACGTCGAGTTCAAGAGGGACGTGCGCGACGGCAAGCTCAAGGTCATCGAGTGCAACATCCGCTTCACGGCGGCCACCGAGATCTTGGTGGCGAGCGGGTACGACCTGCCCTTGTTCGTCTACAGCCGCCTGACCGGCAGGCCGTTCCGGCCACTTCGCGAGGCGACCTACCGGCGCGGAGTACGGCTGTGGTTCCCGCTGGCCGACGCGCTCGAGTTCGTCGAGCTGCGTCGCCAGGGGAGGCTGACGACCGCCGTCTGGCTGCGCAGCGTGGCACACCCGCAGGCCCTGCCGTACTTCGCCTGGGACGACCCCCTGCCGTCTCTGGTGATCACGTGGCGGGTCGCGCGGCGCCTGTCGCGGTCGGGTGCGCGCCGCCTGGCCGAGAAGGCGCGCGCCACCGCGGAGCGACGGGCGCGCGCCGTCTGACGGGCGGCGCGCGTTTGATGGAGCCGACGGCGCCGGCGAGGAGGGCCGATGTCTGAGGACGAGATTCAGGTCGATGCGGCGGTCCTGAAGGCGTACGTCGCGGCCCTGTACGGGCGGGTCGGCATGGCCGCCGCCGACGCCGAGTACTGCGCCGAGTGTCTCGTGCAGACCGAACTGTGGGGCAAGAGCTCGCACGGCGTCATGCGCGTCCCTCACTACCTGGCCCGCATCAGGAGTGGTGCGGTCAACCCGCGTCCCGCGACGCGGCTCCTGCGCGGCAACGGGGCCTTCCAGGTGATGGACGGCGACAACGGCCAGGGTTTTCTCGTCGGTCGGGACGCCATGTCGCACGCGGTCGCACTGGCCGGCGAGCACGGCGCGGGCGTGGTGGGCGTCGTGCACAGCAGCCACTTCGGTGCGGCGGGGTTGTACGCGCGCCTGGCGGTCGACCGGGGCATGGCCGGCATCGTCATGACGAACACGGCGCCCAAGGTGGTCGCCCCCGGCGGCACCAGGCCGATCACCGGCAGCAATCCCATCGCGATCGGGGTGCCGAGCTACGGGGAGTTTCCGTTTCTCCTCGACCTGTCCCTGTCCACCGTCGCCGGCGGCAAGCTCCTGCTCGCTCGCGAGAGGGGCGAGAAGATCCCCCTCGGCTGGGCGGTGGACGAGGACGGCGAGCCGACCGACGACCCGGCCACGGCTTTCGCCGGCTACTGGCTCCCCGCCGGAGGCGTCAAGGGTCTCGGCCTGTCCTACGCCGTCGACGTGCTCTGCGGCGTGATCACCGGGGCCGCCTTTGGGCTGGGCATGCACAGCCAATATGGACAGGCGGACGAGCCCAGTGGCACGGGCCACCTGATGATCGCCCTGCGTCTCGAGGCCATCATCGACCGCGACGAGCTCAGAGAGAGGATGGGTGCGTTCATCGCCGCCATTAAGACATCGCCGCTGCGCGACGACGCCGCCGAGATGTTGGTGCCGGGAGAGTCGGCCGACCGCTGCCGGCGGGCGCGCCTACGCGGGGGCATCCCGCTGCCCGCCGGTCTCCACCGCGAGCTGCTCGCCCTGGGGAGGGAGCTCGCGGTCGACGCTCGTCTGTGACCCTGCGATGATGGCACTGGGCGCCGAGCCCAGCTGGTGGGCGGCGAAGCCGTAGCCGCCCGAGGCGACACTCGGCGGGCCGCACGGCGCGGCGTAGTACCATGCGCGGTACCATCCAGCCGCGACCGCGGCGCAGGCGTGGTCGGGCACCTGTAGTGGGGGAGGCTCAAGTGGGGGATTTGTACCTGGTCACCGGAGGCGCCGGCTTCATCGGCTCGCACGTGGTCGCCGAGCTGCTGCGCGCGCGGCCACGGCGTGCGCATCCTCGACAACTTCTCGACCGGTCGCCGCGGACAACCTGGCGCTCGTGGACGGCGACGTCGAGGTCTTCGAGGGCGACATGCGCAGCTACGAGCGCGCCCACAACGCCGTCAAAGGCGGCGGACATCGTGATCCACCTCGCGGCGCTGCCCTCGGTGCCGCGCTCGGTGCAGGATCCGCTGACCACCAACGAAGCCAACGTCACGGGCACGCTCAACGTGCTGCTCGCGGCGCGCGACAACGATGTGCGCCGCGTCGTCCTGGCCTCGTCGTCGTCGATCTACGGCGCCAACGACGCCATGCCCAAGACGCGAGGACCTGGTGCCGCAGCCCATCTCGCCGTACGCGGTGTCCAAGCTCGCGGCCGAGCAGTACGCGCGCGCCTTCGCCACCGTCTACGGCCTCGAGACCGTGTCGCTGCGCTACTTCAACGTGTTCGGTCCGCGCCAGGACCCGACCTCGCAGTACAGCGGCGTGGTGCCGCGCTTCATGCGGCTCGCCCTCCAGGGCGGGCGGCCGGTCGTGTTCGGCGACGGCGTTGCAGTCGCGCGACTTCACCTACGTCGCCAACGTCGTCGACGCGACGCTCAGCGCGGCCACGGCGCCGAACGCCGCGGGCCGCATCTGCAACATCGGCTGCCGGCGATCCCAAGACGGTGCTCGATCTCATCGCCGCGGTGAGCCGGGTGTCGGGCCGCGAGCTCGAGCCCGAGTTCGCGGCGCCGCGGCCCGGCGACGTGAAGCACTCGTACGCGGACATCTCCCTGGCCCGTCGGCTGCTTGGCTACGAGCCGGTGGTCGGCTTCGACGAGGGCATCGCGCGCACGTTCGAGTGGCTCGCGCAGGACTTGCCCGACCGGGCTGCCTGAAGGCGCGGGACTGGCGGTCGCATGCGCATCGTCGTCACCGTCGACACCGAAGCCGACGGCCAGTGGGAGCACGGGCGGCCGCTGACGACCGCCAACGTCGCCGGCCTGGCCGCCGTTCCAGGAGCTGTGCCGGCGACACGGGGCGCCGCCGACCTACCTCGTCACCAGCGAGATCGCGGTCGATCCGCGGGCCGTCTCGTTCCTGCGGCCGACTGGCGTTGGCCGATGAGGCCGAGGTCGGCGCCCACCTGCACCCGTGGACGACGCCGCCCTTCGCCGACGCTGCCGGGCTGCGCGAGAACGATCCGCGGCACGTCTATCCCTGCGACCTCGAGCCCGGACCTGCTGCGAGCGAAGCTGGAGACGCTCACAGCCCAGGTCACGCGTGGTCGCCGGCGTCCCGCCCGCGTCGTATCGGGCGGGCCGCTTCGGGGTGGACGCCGCCGGTGCGCGGCGTCCTGACCGAGCTCGGCTACGAAGTCGACTCGTCGGTCACTCCTTGCGTCAGCTGGGCTGCGCATCCGGGGCGCCCCGGTGGTGGTGGCGGCCCCGACTTCCGCCGGCACGACCGCGCACCCGTTCCGGATCGCTGGCACCGGCACGCCCGGTCTGATCGAGCTGCCGGTGACGATCATGCCGACGTACGCCTGCACCCGTCGCGTGCCCGGGCTGCGCGACCACTGGCAGGCGTGGCCGTTGCGCGGCGCGCGCGCCGGCTGTCGGGGATCTGGCCGCGGCCGCAGCCCCTCTGGCTGCGGCCGCGGCCGGAGTACGCGTCTCGGCGACCTGCAGGCGCTTCTCGTCGAGGCCGAGCGCGGCGGCTGCCGTGCGCGTCCTCATGTTCCACTCCAGCGAGCTTCTTGCCGGGCGCCAGCCCCTACCGGGCGACCAGCGAAGACGTCGTCGACGCCCTCCTGGCGCTTGCTCGACGGCCTGTTCGCCTGGGCGCGGGACCGCGGTCACGGGTTCGCCACCTTGACCGACGGCCGGGCCGGGCTCTGGCCGCCGACGGACCGTCTTCCGGTGGCGGAGCTGTGAACGACGTGCGCCTCCTCATGCTCAAGGAAGCCCTGCCGACGGGCGGCGCCGAGCGCCAGCTCGCGCTCGATCGTCAAGTACCTTCCCGAGCGCTGGGAGACGCGGGTGTGGCTGATGGGCGGCGGACCGTTCGTCGACGTGATCGCCGCCGACGGCCACCGGGTCGACGTGCATGCCCGCCGGGCGCGCTTCGACGTGACGGCCGGCGGCGTCGCTGCAGCGTCTCCTGCTGTCGTGGCGCCCGCACCTGGTCCACTCATGGGACTGGATGTCGACGTTCGCGGCTCTTCCGGTCTGCCGTCTGTTGGGCATCCCCATCGTCGATGCGACCATCCGCAACGGCATCGTCGGGCGCAAGGGCGCGCGGCAACGGCGGCTCAGCCACGGCGGTGTCGAGGCTGGTCGTGGCAAACAGCCGCGCCGGGCTGCTCGCCTGGGGGGTCGACCCGCGCAAGGGACGCGTCGTCTACAACGCCTTCGATCCCGACCGGCTCGACGCGGCCGGCTCGTCCGAGCGGTCCGCTCGCGTCGACGGCGCGACGACCGTCGTCATGACGGGGCGCATGGTTGCCGACAAGGACTTCTCGACCGTGATCGCAGCCGCCCGGCTGCTCGACCGTGAGCGTCCGGGGCGTTGGCGCTTCGTGCTGCTCGGTCACGGTCCCGACCGGCGCCGTCTGGTCGACGAAGCCGGGCGAGCTCGGAACCCGCCAGGTCGTGACATTCGTCGGACCCAGAGCTCGAGGTGCTGCCGCTGGTCCGACAGGCTGACATCGGCGTTCTCATGACCAACGAGGCGCTCCATCGCGAGGGGTGCTCCAACGCCATCATGGAGTACATGAGCTGCGGCCTGCCCGTCGTGTGCAGTGTGGGCGGCGGCAACCCGGAGCTCGTGCTCGACGGCGAGACGGGCCACCTCGTCCCGTGGGGAGAAGCGGCGGCCCTCGCCGAAGCCCTTTCCTTCCTGGCCGATCACCCCGAGACCGCGCGCCGCTTCGGCGAGGCCGGCCGCCGCCGCGTACTCGCCGACTTCAGCGTCGAGCGGCTCGTGACAGAGACGGAAAGCGTGTACAGGGAAGCGCTGTCGTGAGGATCTGCGCTCGTCAACTACCGATACTTCGTCTCGAGCGGGCCCGAGCGCTACCTGTTCGACGTCAAGCGCCTGTTCGAGGCCCGCGGGCACGAGGTGGTCCCCTTCTCGGTGCGCTACCAGCGGAACGAGCCGTCTCCTTGGGAGCGCTACTTCGTGTCTCCGATCGCCGGCGACGACGAGGTCATGTTCCGGCAACACTCCTGGTCCGTCGCCGCGCTCCGGCGGGCGCTCGAGCGAGCCTTCTACTCGCGTGAGGTCTACCGTGCCCTGTCGGCGGAGCTCGACGACAGCCGGCCGGCGGTCGCCTACGTCCTCCACTACCTGCGCAAGCTCTCGCCGGCCGTGCTCGCCGCGCTGCACGATCGCGGGGTGCCGATCGTCGTGCGCCTGTCGGACTTCGCGATGGTCTGTCCTCAGCAGCACCTGTTCCGCGACGGACACGTGTGCGAGCTCTGCGTGGGCAGGCGGCCCTTGCCCAGCGTGCGCTATCGCTGCGTGCAGGACTCCTACGGCGCGTCGACCGTGAACTTCCTCGCCGTCGAATACCACCGACACAGACGCTTCTTCGACCTCGTCGACGTCTTCGTCGCGCCCAGCGAGATCATGCGGCAGAAGATGGTCGAGGGCGGTCTGCCGGCCGCGAAGATCCGGCGTGCTCCCCACGTTCGTCAGGGCGCGTCCATCGCCCTCGTGCACGCGCCGGGCGCGGCGCATCTGCTACGTCGGCCGCATCGAGCGCATCAAGGGCGTCGACGTGCTGCTCGACGCCGTCGAGCTGCTGCGGCGCGGAGGCGTCGGCCACGACGTCGAGCTGGTGATCGCCGGCGACATGTCGACGCCGACGGGCGAGGCCATCCGCGCGCGGCTGCGGGAGCGACCGATCGCCGGCGTGACCCTGCGCGGCCAGCTCGACGAGGCCGCCGTCATCGAGCTCCTCCAGAGCTCGCTGGTCTCGGTCGTGCCGTCGCTCTGGTACGAGAACATGCCCAACTCCCTGCTCGAGAGCCTCGCCTGCGGCACGCCGGTGATCGCCTCGGACCTCGGCTCGATGCACGACACTCCTCCACGGGACCGGAGCCGGGCTGCTGTTCCGGGCCGGCGACCCGGTCGCCCTCGCCGATGCCCTGCGGACCGCGCTCGCCGAACCCTGCGCCGAGACCATGGGAGAGCGCGCGCTGACGCTCTCGAGGAGCGTCACGACCCCGACAGGCACGTCGACGCGCTCGTCGAGCTGCTCGGGTCGCGTGGCAAGTCCGTATCGAACGACGCCGTAGCCACAGGCGGCTTCGGAGCCTGCCGCCCGTTCGAGTCGTCCCTGGTGTAGTAGTGGTAGCGCTCGGCCTTGCCGGCGGTCTGTCCATGACGGTGACCACGCCGAGCTTGGTCGGGAGGCAGCGGCTCGAGAAAGTCGCGGGCCTCCTCGAGGGTCGGCTTGTTGATCATCTTCATGTTGACGAGCAGCACGATGGCGTCGACCACGCCGGCCAGCGCCGCCGCGTCGCCCGACCGCGAGGAAGGCGGGGGAGTCGACGAGCACGTAGTCGAAGCCCTTGCCGCGAGCTCGCGGATGAGCGTGCGCGAACCGCCTCGAGGCGACCATCTCGCCGGGGTTGGGCGGGATCGGCCCGGAGGTCAGCAGCGTCAGTCGCGGCAGCGCTGTCTGCGTCGACCGGCTGGGGCCCGTCGCCGTTGCCGCGGACGGTGACCACCTGGGGCCGCTGAGGTCGTAGGTCTGCAGCGCGTCGTCCAGGCTGCAAAAGCCGGCGATCACCGACGACACGCCGCGCGTGTTGCGGATGCCGAAGATCGAGTGCACGCGCGGCCGCCGCAGGTCGGCGTCGACCAGCGCGACGTGCTTGCCGGCCAGCGCCAGCGAGGCGGCCAGGTTGGCCGTCACCAGGCTCTTGCCCTCGCCCTTCTGGGCGCTCATCACCATGAGCACGCGGTTCTCCTCGCCGAGCGAGGCGAACTGCAGGTTGCTGCGCAGCACACGGATCGACTCGGCGGCGCGTCCGTCGGCCTCGCTCATGACCACGAGCGAGCCCTTGGCCAGCGCCTCGACGGGGATGTGCGCCACGCGTCCGATCGACCGGCAGCCCATGATCTCGCCGACCTCGCGATGGTCGTGCAGGCGGGTGTCGAGCTTCTCGCGCAGGAACGCCAGGCCGACCCCAAGCACGAGGCCCAGGATGACGCCGATGGCGGCCGACGGCGCGGCTTGGGCGAGAAGGGCGCACCCCGGCGGATACGCCGGCACGGCCAGCGCGAAGTCGCCCGGTCGAGGTGGCCGCCAGGATCTGCAGGTCGTTGAGACGCTCGGTGAGCAGGACGTAGTCGGACGAGGCCTTCTGCGCCGGGCGTCGACGTACTGCTTGAGCTTCGCGGCGATGACCGCTTGGCGGCCGCAGTGAGCCGGGCGCGATCGCTCTGCATGCGGTAGTCGACGAACTCGGTCGCGTAGGCGTTGGCCAGGCGCGCCGCCCAGCGCGGGTCGGTGGAGTCGACGGTGACCGCGACGCCGTTGTCGATGGGGATGCTGGCCTGGGCGTCGGAGGTGGTGATGGCGGCCGACACCGAGTAGCCAGGCAATGCGGACGGGTTTCCCAGCTGAGTCATCACGCGCTGCTCGATCAGCGGGCCCGGTGATGATCGTGACCGCGCTCTGCATCTGGAGCTCCTGGGCGTTGGGGTCGATGGAGCCCTGGTTCAGCGGGTTGTTGACGTCGAGCTGCGGGCACGTACAGCAGCTGGGCCGTGGCTTCGTACATGGGCGTCTTGGAGGCAGAGTACGCGTAGGCGGCTCCGCCGAGGGCGATGCGTGAGCACGGCGATGAGCAGGATGTGCCGCCGTACCACCGTCAGGTAGCGCCGCACGTCGACTCCCGCTGGTCCCTGGTCTGCCACCCTTCGGCCTCCCGTTGACGTTCCGTCATCCTAACGTCGGCACCTACTTGCCCACAACCCAGTGAGAACCAACTATTGTCATCGCTTCCGCCCGCTACACCGACCTCGCCGCACTCCCAAATGCTTGTCAACGCGTCGCTGCAGCCATCACAATCGAACGAGTCGGCCCGGAGCCCTGGACCGAAGGAGGGATTGTGGACGGTCTGATCGCGGTGACCTATCGGTGCAACGCGCACTGCGTGATGTGCAACACGTGGCAGCATCCGAGCGAGCCGGAAGACGAGATCACCGCCGCCGACCTCGCCTCGCTGCCCAGGCTCGAGTTCGCCAACATCACCGGCGGCGAGCCGTTCCTGCGCGACGACATCGCCGACATCGTCGACGTCGTCGCGACGAAGGCCAAGCGCGTCGTCGTCAGCACGAACGGCTACTTCACCGACCGCGTCGTCGCTCTCGCGAAGCCGCTTCCCGCAGCTCGGGCGTCCGCGTCAGCCTCGAGGGCCTGCCGGCGGCGAACGACGAGCTGCGCGGGCTGCGCGACGGGTTCGACCACGGGCTGCGCACGCTGCTGCAGCTGCGCGCTCGCGGCGTCAAGGACATCGGCTTCGGCATCACGCTCTGCGACCGCAACGCCGACGACCTCCTGCGAGCTCTACGAGCTGGCCGACGCCATGGGCGTGGAGTTCGCCACGGCAGCCGTCCACAACGCCTACTACTTCCACAAGTACGACAACGGGTTCGAGCGAGCCCGAACGCGTCGGCCGGCAAGCTCGAAGAGCTTGCCGGCCACCTGCTGCGCACGCGGACGACCCAAGAACTGGTTCCGCGCCTGGTTCAACATGGGGCTGGCCAACTACGTCCGCGGCGGCGACCGCCTGCTGCCGTGCGGCGTGGCAGACGATCTGTTCTTCGTCGACCCGTTCGGCGAGGTGCGGCCCTGCAACGCCATGGAGGAGACGATGGGCTCGCTGAAGCGAGCAGCCCTTCGAGGAGATCTGGGCGAGCCCGAAGCGCAGCGGGTCAGGGCCAGGTGTCCGCTCGTGCGACCGCAACTGCTGGATGATCGGGTCGGTCGCGCCGGCGATGAAGCGCGACGTGCGGGTCCCGGCCGCGTGGGTCCTGCGCGCCAAGCTGACCGGGACGCTGCCGCCGGTGGGCCACGCCGCCGTCGGCCACAGTCGCCCCGCCGGCCGCGCGGCGGCGGCCGGCGACGGCAGCGAGTGAAGGTCGCCTACATCGGCCAGAAGGGCCTGCCCGCGACCTACGGCGGCGTCGAACGCCACGTCGAAGAGCTGGCGGCGAGGGTCGCGGCCCGGGGGCACCACGTCCTCGTGTACAACCGGGCGCACTACAACCCGTCGGCCCCCAGGCGGTATCGGGGGGTCGAAGTCGTGACCCTCCCGTCGGTCGCGACCAAGCACCTCGATGCCATCACCCACGTAGTCGTTGTGCACCGCTCACGCCCTGCGCCAGCGGGCGGACGTCGTCCACTACCACGCCGTCGGTCCCGCGCTGCTGTCGTGGGTCCCGGCTCTCGCGGGCGTCTCCGCGGTGGCCACCGTGCACGGTCGTGACTGGCAGCGGCCCAAGTGGGGCGGCGTCGCGACCCTGGCGCTCCGGGCGGGGGAGTGGGTGTCGATGCATGCGCCCGATGAGACGGTCGCGGTCTCGCGCTCGCTGGCCGACGAGCTGTCGAGCACGTACCGCCGCGCCGTCCACTACATCCCCAACGGCATCACCCTGGAGGCGGACGAGGACCTCGGCGTCCTGGCCGAGTTCAGTCTCGAACGAGGACGGTACGTCCTGTTCGCCTCGCGCCTCGTGCCCGAGAAGGGGGCGCACTACCTCGTCGAGGCGTGGGAGCGTCTCGAGACCGGCATGAAGCTGGTTTTGGCGGGCGATTCCAGCTTCAGCGCCGACTATGTGCGGTCCCTGCGGAAGGCGTGCCGGCGGGAGGACGTCATCTTCGCCGGGTACATCTTCGGTCCCCGGCTGGCGACGCTGTACCGCGAGGCCGCGCTCTTCGTGCTGCCGTCGGACGTGGAGGGCCTGCCGATCGTGCTCCTCGAGGCCCTGGGATACGGCACCCCGGTGCTTGCCAGCGACATCGCCCCGAACCGCGAGGTGCTGGACGGCCGGGGGCGTACCTTCAGCGCCGGGGACGCGCGGGATCTGGGCCGGCAGCTCAAAGCTGCCCTCAATGAGCTGCCGGCGCTTCGCGACGAGGCGAGCGAGGCTGCGTCGGCGATCAGGAGGGTCTACGATTGGGAGACCATCGCCGATCAGACGATCGCGCTTTACAAGGCGGCTCTCGACGACCGGGGGCGCCACGACTGATGGAGAGAGTGAAGAGAGGCATGACACACACGCTGGGGAGCCCGCTGCCACGTCCGTTGGCGCCCGTCGAGGGCGGACCTGCCGCCGGTGCCGACGCCGAGGTCGGACGCCCGGACGGCGAGACGCTCCTCTTCGGGATCGCTGGGCTCACCGTGGCGGTCACAGCCGACATGCCGCTGGGCGATGGGACGTTCGCGCCGAAGTTCAGGGCCTTCCGGCTCTACCGACCGGAGGGCGAGGTGGTGCGGCTGCACCACCACCTCGGCCTGCCCGCGATCGACGCGGCCGAGCTCGGTGAGCCGGTGCTCGAGAGAGTGCCCTGGGCCATCTACCGGCGTGGCGACGACTGGATCTACGTCGGCGTCTCGCCGACGAAAGGCCCTCCCTTGCATCGGGTCGCCGCGTTCTCGGAGGACCACATGAGCGGCCGCATCTACAGCCCACTGCCGTCGGCCGACGCCTTCACCGGCGGCGGGTTCGGATCGCTCACGCTGTTTCCGACCGACCAGATCGTCCTGGCGCGAGTCCTCGCCGAACGTCAAGCCTGCTACTTGCACTCCAGCGCAGTCGTGATGGACGGCAGCGGCCTGCTGTTCGTGGGACATTCGGGCGCGGGCAAGTCGACGACCGTCCGCCTCGTCGGGTCTGCCGGCGAGGTCCTCTGCGACGACCGCAACATCATCCGCCGGTGGCCCGACGGCTTCCGCGTGCACGGCTCGTGGAGTCACGGCGAGGTGCCCACGGTCTCGTCCGCCTCGGCGCCCCTGGCCGCGATCCTGTTCCTGCGGCAGGCGCCGCACAACCGCCTGGTCGAGCTGGCGCCGCGCGAGGCGGCGACGGCGCTCGCGACCTGCGTCGTGAAGCCGCTCGTGACGGCGGACTGGTGGCGCATGATCCTCGAGCTGGTGGAGCACGCCGTCGCCGAGGTGCCGTGCTACGCCCTCGAGTTCGACACGAGCGGGCGGGTGGTGCCGCTGCTCCGGGAGCTCGCCTCGAACGGTCACCGGGCGGGCCGGCAGTCCCCGGCCGGCGAGTCGGGACCGCCGGGATGAGCAGCTACGTCTGCTCCACCACGTCGGGCCTGCCCGGCGGCGCGCTCTGGGCAGGCGGCCGACCCCTGATGGGCCGGTTCGAGGTCGAGCTCACCGAGCGCTGCAACAACGACTGCGTGCACTGCTACGTCAACCGCCCGGCCGCCGATCGCGCGAGCCGAGATCAGGAGCAGCCGGCGGCGGCCGTGATCGAACGACTCACCGAGGCCGCCGCCCTCGGCGCGCTGGCCGTCCGCCTCACCGGCGGCGAACCGCTGCTGCGCGACGACTTCCCCGAGATCTACCTCGCCGCGCGCAGGCTCGGGATGGTGGTCGAGCTGCTCACCAACGCCTGCCTCGTGACCGAGCGCATCGCCACGCTGCTCGAGCGCACCCCTCCCCTGGAGCCGGTGTCCGTGACCGTGTACGGCATGAGCGAGCGGTCCTACGAAGAGGTGACACGGACGCCGGGCTCCTACCGGCAGATGAGACGCGGCGTCCAGCGCCTGGCGGAGCGCGGCGTCCGGCTGGCGCTCAAGGGCACCCTGCTGCCGCAGGCGGCAGCGGAGGCCGACGACCTGCGCGAGTGGGCCCGCGCCCTGCACGCGCCGCCGCCGACGTTCGTGACCTACCTGCACAGCCGGGTGGCCGGTGATGAGCCCGAACGGGGTGGGGCGATCGCCGCCCTGCGGCGATCGCCCGACGAGCTCGCCGACTTCTACCTGCGATCGGAGGCGCGCCCGGAGGCCGGCGGGGAGTGGCTGGGTACACGCGGTGAGCAGCTCTTCATCTGCAGCGCCGGGCAGACGGTCTGCATGGACGCGCGCGGCGATCTTCTGCCCTGCCTGCTCGTCCGGCACCCCGACGTCGTCTACGATCTCTCTCGCGGGAGCCTCGAGGAGGCGGTGAGCGAGTTCTTCCCGGCCCTGCGTCGCCGGAAGGCGACCGAACGGGCCTACCTCGAGCGCTGCGCCCGCTGCTTTCTCGGCGCCCTGTGCGAGCAGTGCCCAGCATGGTCGTGGAGCGAGCACGGCACGCTGGACACGCCCGTCGAGTATCTGTGCGAGTGCGCTCACCGCCGGGCGCGAGGCCTCGGCCTCGTGCCCCCCGGTGAGCGCTCCTGGGAGATGGAGGATCGGCGAGGGAGGTCGATGCGGCGATGACGGTACAGGCTGAAGACGTCTACACAGTCTCCGACGAGGTCGTGGCGCGCGAGATCGAGGGCGAGCTGATCATCGTCCCGCTCAGCGGCGGCCTCGGCGACATGGAGGATGCGCTGTACACGTTCAACGAGACGGGCCGGGAGATCTGGGCACTGATCGACGGGCGAAGGACCGTCGCCGAGATCGTCGAGCTGCTCTCGGCGGAGTTCACCTGCCCGCCCGGGGAGATCGACGCCGACGTCGCCGGCCTGCTGGAAGAGCTCGTGAGCAGGCGCATGCTGCGTGCCGTCGCTTGACCCACCGCCATCGCTCTACGCTGTGCCCGGCCGGGACCTGGCACTCTCGGGGTCCGCGCTGCGCGAGATCCTGGTCGCCGTGCTGCATCGCGGCGGGCGGCTTCGCTTCAGGGCGCGCGGGCTGAGCATGCAGCCCGACATCGGCGACGGCGACGTCATCACCGTGGGTCCCGCCACGGGTGCGTGGCTGCGCGTCGGCGATGTGGTCGTCGTCGGCGCGGTCGATTCCGTCATTGTGCATCGCGTGGTCCAGCGCAGAGGCCTCTCATACCGAGTCCGCGGAGACAACGCGTGGTGCGACGACGGCTGGTTCACGGCCGAGAACGTGATCGGGGTGGTGACCTGCGTCGAGCGCGAGGGCGTCGAGAGCGGGCTCGGCGGACGTGCTCACCGCCTGCTGCGCGCCGTGGTCAGCAGGCACGCGACCCTGCGCCGCGCGCGATACGCCTGCCGTCGCCTGGCGCCGTCGCTGCCCGCCGGAAGGAGGCGACATGCATAACGGACACGTCAGGCATGTCGCCCTGCCCGACCTCGGGCTCTGGAAGGACGTCATCGGCTCGCGCCGGGTGCCCTTCTCGTTCGACCTCGAGCTGACGGCGCGCTGCAACAACGACTGCCGTCACTGCTGCATCAACCTGCCGGCCTCCGATCGCACGGCGCGCGCCAGCGAGCTCTCGCTGGCCGAGATCGAGCGCCTCGCCGACGACGCCGTCGAGCTCGGCGCCCTGTGGTGCCTCGTCACAGGCGGCGAGCCACTCCTGCGCGACGACTTCGATGACATCTACCTGGCCCTGAAGCGGCGCGGTCTGCTCGTCTCGGTCTTCACGAACGGGTGCCTGGTCAGACCGCGCCACGTCGAGCTGTTCCGCCGTTTCCCGCCGCGCGACCTCGAGGTCACGCTGTACGGCGCGACCGCGCAGACCTACGAGGCCGTGACGCGGACGCCCAGCTCGTTCGCGGCCTTCGAGCGCGGCCTCGGTCGGCTTCTCGATGGCGGCGTGAAGGTCCGCCTCAAGGCGATGGCCCTGAAGAGCTCGCTTCGCGAGCTCCCGGCCATCGCCGCCTTCTGCCGGGCGCACACCTGTGACTACTTCCGCTTCGATCCGGTCCTCCATCTGCGCTACGATCGCGACCCCTCGCGGAACGAAGACATCCGCGCCGAGCGTCTCGACGCGCGCGAGGTCATCGAGCTGGAGCGCGCCGATCCGGAACGAAGCGAAGGCTGGCGCGATGCCTGCGCGCACCTGGTCCTCGGACCGGAGAGTGCGGCACGGTCGGGACGTCTCTTCCGTTGCGCCGCCGGCGTAATGAGCTTCGCGGTGGGTCCGACCGGGCGCTTTCGCCTGTGCCCGTCGCTCACCGACCCGAGCTGCACCTTCGATCTGCGTCACGACGGGAGCCTGAGGCAGGCCTGGGAGGAGTTCGTCCCGAGCGTCCGGGAGAGGTCGGCCGTCGGAGGCGAGTACGTCGAGACCTGCGGCAAATGCGGCCTCATCAACCTGTGCTCCTGGTGTCCGGCGCACGCATACCTGGAGACCGGGAGCCTCGAGACGAGAGTACCCCACTTCTGCGAGATCGCCTCGGCGAGGTCCGAGGTCTTCTCTTCGACGTGACGTCCGTCGATTGGCGTTGTCACGCCTGACTACTCGTAGCTCGGGTCCAACCCGTTAACACTGGACACGAACGGGGCACAAGCGGCATGATTGCCGATACGACAAGCAACGTAGGGGGCGAAGCGATGGGACGCGACTGGCAGAAGCCACAGTTGGTGGTGCTGGGTCGGGGCACCCCGGAAGAGAGTGTCCTTCAGGTCTGCAAGAACCAGTCCGATGCCGGTCCGGTGGCATCTGGCCCGTGCCATGTCATCGGAGTGCCCCCGAAGGGCGCGTGCATCGGCGTCACCGGCACCTGAGCGAGCCGGCGACTCGGCATCCCCGAACAGTCGTCCCGTCGACACCGTGCCCATCCGGGTCGTCGTCGTTGGACTGAAACGAGTTCGCCCCGAGACTGCCGCTGACGCCAGATCCTGAGGCGGCGTGGATCCGGTCCGCACTGCGCTCGCCCCGCCCTCCCACGTTCGTACCGGTGGACGAACACGCGATCTTGCTCGCGTGTGTCGATGTCGACTGGGACGAGGGCGCCCGTCTTCGCCGCTCGCTGACTGGATTCGACCGATGGGCTGAGCTCGTCGCCTGCGCGCTGCGGCACGCGATGATCGTCCTGCTCCAGCGCGCGATCACGGTCTACTGTCCCGATCTCGTCCCCCCTGCGACTGCGCGCCGGCTTGCCGCTCTGCGACAGGCGAACGCGGCCCGGGCGCTGCGCATGACCTCGCAGCTCCTCGCGGCGCTCGAGGAGTTCCGGCGAGCCGGGATCCCGGCGATGGCCTTCAAGGGACCGTCCCTCGCCGAGCACGCCTACGGTGACGTGACCGCGCGTCAAGTCGGCGACCTGGACATCCTCGTGCCTCGCCGCTCCGTGGAGGCGGCGCGCGAGGTCCTGGGTCGGAGGGGGTTCGTCACCGTTCGGGGGGACCCGTCCGCACCGCGCTTCTTCGCCAACGAGCGCGAGGTGATGATGCACCATCCCTCTCTGGACCTTCTCGTCGAGCTTCACTGGCGGACCGGTTCCCGATTCCGGCACGCGGCGTTCTCCTCGGAGGAGCTTCTGGACAGGGGTCGGCCCGGGACGCTGCTGGGCAGGGAGGTGCTTTCGCTGCACCCCGAGGATCTCTTCTTCGTGCTGGCTGCGCACGGCGCCAACCATCAATGGGACAGGCTGGAGGGCATCGCTACCTTGGCCGCCGTCCTGCACAAGGAGCCGGCGACCGACTGGCGCCTTCGCTTGCGCCACGCCGCCGACCGTGGCTGTCTGTATCGCACCCTGACGGGCATCGCACTCGTCGTCGCTGCCTCGCCGCGGCCCCTGCCCGCAGGGTTGGACGAGACCCTTGCCGGCCACCCGCGAGCCCGCCGGCTCGCGGCCGAGGCGCTTGCCCGGACCTGTCGGTCCTCGGTCCCCTCCGGTCTTGCCCCGGGGGTCTCAGGGCTGCTGTGGCAGGCGCGGTCGCTCGACTCGTCCGTCGACATGGCGCTCGAGCTCGCGCTGACGGTCGTCAGACCAGGACGGCGGGACTGGCAGTGGCTGTCCCTGCCCACGGCGTTGTCGCCCCTGTACTATCTGGTCCGACCGCTCCGCGCGGCGGTCCAGTATCGCGGCCGGGCACGGTAAACGAGGGAGGGGGGAGCGATGTCCGCCAGGAGATCGACGTTCGCAGTCACGCTGCTCTGCATCGCTGCAGCTCTCATGGGGGGAGCGCCTGCGGCCCTGGGCCGGACCGTGCTCCGCGGCACGGAGGACCTGGCCCTGACCAAGAAGGGCGTCGTAGATGTCGATGCCCGCGTCGACTTCCTGGCCGTCAAGGTCCACGCCGAACTGCTGCGCTTCGATCTATGGTGGAGCGACCTCGAACCGCAGCGCGGCGTCTACGACGAGACCTACCTGAGCCAGATGGCGCACACCTTCCAGGTCGCCGCCTCCAACGGGCTCAAGGTCATCGTCACCCTGTACGGCACACCGCGCTGGGCGTCCGACCGCTCGCTGTGGCGATGGGCGCCGCCGGGCGAGACACCTGGAGTCTATCGGGAGATCTACCCGCCGTCCCCAGGCCACCTCGCGGACCTCCAGACGCTCGCGTCGAAGATCGCGGGCGCGTTCGCCGGCAACGTGTTGGGCTACGAGTGCCGAAACGAGCCCAACTTGTGGACCTCGCTCTACCCACAGCGCACGCCCTCCGACGCCGCCTTCGCCGCGCGACGGTACGTGGCGATGCTGAAGGCCTTCTCGAGCGGTGTCCGGGTCGGCGACCCTGCCGCCCTCGTGATCGCAGGCGCGACGGGGCCGATCGGCCGCAACAACCGCCTGCAGACCAGTCCCCAGCGCTTCGCCAGGCTGGTCAAGGCCATGGCGTCGTCGTCGGTCTACGACGCGTACTCACATCACCCCTACGCGGTCGGCGGCAGCACCGACATCACCCCCGAGGGGATGCCGCGCAATCCCGCCAACACGGTGTCGCTTGGCAACATCGCGACTCTGCTCAAGATCATCCCGGACAAGCCGTTCTACCTGACCGAGTACGGCTACTACACGAAGTACAGCGGCCCCTTCGGCATCTTCGTCGATCAGGCCCGGCAGGCCGCTTTCCTCAGAAGGGCCTTCAGGTACGCGGCACGCTTTCCCCAGGTGAAGGCGCTGATCTGGTACCCGTACCGTGATACGGGCCGCAACAAGCCTGCCGCCGACGTCTGGGGCGTCTACTCGGGTCTCGTCACCACGACCGGCTCTTTCAAGCGTGCCTGGTTTGCGTTCTCCGGCGGCACCACGATCACCCTGACGGCGCCGACGGCGAAGCCACTCGGCGCCGGGGCGCTTCTGTCTGGCCGACTCAGCTCGCCTGCCCTCGGCGGACTCGGCGGCAAGACGCTGTCGGTCTACCGCCGGGTGCCGGGTCATGGATGGGCGCTTTTGCAGAGCGTGCGCAGCGGCACCGGCGGCGTCTACCGCGCGACGGTCAGGGTGACCGGCACGGCGTCGTACCGGGTCGCCTGGGATGGAGTCGCCAGCAGCCCGGTCGTCAAGGTGCTGCTCCAGTAGGCGGGGCCGAGCGCAGGGGCGGCGAGCCGTCCGTCCCGCTCGGGCGTCGGTCGTTTCCGCTTGGACGGCCAACTGCCCTGTCTCTCCGTCCTATCCCGCGCCGACCTGCCCGGCCGGTTCGGGCGGTTCGGGAAGTCGCCACAAGTGCCACAGCGAGAGCATATACGTCGCGAGCAGCAGAACGTTACGCGAGACGACGAGCAGCACCGCCCCGCGCTCGAGGTAGACGAACGACCAGTAATGGGCTGGGAACTCGATCTGGGTGAGCAGCAGCACGCCGATGAGCAGCCCTCCCAGGACGCGGCGTTCGACGATCACCAGGGCGATCAACGGCAGGATCCAGATGAAGTACTGGGGCGAGAGCACCTTGCCGAAGGTCATGAAGGCGAGCACGACCGAGAGCACCGCGAGGGGCACGAGTCGCGGCGTCGCGCGCAGCGTCGCGCGACGCCGCCAGACCAGCCAGTAGCTCACGGCCAGAGCGGCCAGCTCGAGGAACAGCGACACCCGGGCCAGCGTCTGGGCGCCGGTGGCGGCAATGAACTGCGAGCCGTAGGAGGTGCCGACCTCGGCCCACACCCAGCCCATCGCGTGGCCGAACAGCAGCGGCGTCGCCAGCACGCTCTCGATCTGCAGCGGGCGGTGAAGATGGTAGGTGAAGATGTACTCGAGGCCTTTGGTGCCGTTGACCAGATAGGGCACGAACGGCAGCGTGGCGCCGAGCGCGAAGTAGACGGTTCCCCAGACTATCGGGCGCCGGCGCGCGGCGAGCACGAAGACGAGCGGCAGCAGGATCGCGGGCGTGAGCTTGAGGGCGAAGCCGATGCCCAGCACCAGAGCCGCCGCGGTCCACTGGCGGCGTGCCGCGAGGAGCAGGAAGACTGCGAGCACGAGCGCCACGGCGGCGTCGTAGCGGTTGCCGACGATGGCGCCGGTCGCCAGCACGGTGCCCGCGAAGGCGATCGCTACCACCAGGGGCCTGCGGCCGAATGACCAGAGGTGGGCGGCGGCGGCGGCGGTGACCGCCGCCGCCGCCGCGACCATGACGAACATCTCGACGTTGAACCAGTCGGTGTAGGCGGTGACGCTGCCGGTATGGCCCGGGATCAGGAACAGCGGGATGGCGAGCGGCGGGTACTCGACCGGGAAGTCGACGTAGGGTCGGAAGCCGGCCGCGATGCGCGAGGCGTAATCGAAGTAGATCGACGTGTCTGAGATGTCGTGGATGCCGTACCAGACGTGGTACACGCCGAACAGCAGGACGATGACGCCGATTGCGGCGGCGCAGAGCGCCGCCGCGAGACCGGTCGCCCGCAGCAGCGCGCGGCGGTCGGGGCGAGCCTCGTCGAGACCGACGACGATCGGGGACGGCCTCGCGGCGGCACGGGCGCGACCGTCGCCGCCGGCGCCCGACCGGCGTTCGGGGACCGCCGCACGTGCCTTGGCCGCCGCAGCCAGCGCCCGGCTGCGGCGCTCGCGGCGCGCCCTGCTCGTCACCTGAAGCTCCAGAGCTTGTTGGCGACGAAGTTGATGGGCATGACGACGACGATGGCGACGAGCTGGCTCGGGATGGGCGCCACGTGGGCCTGCGTGCGGAACAGCCAGAAGACGGCGAGCTGCCCGCCGTAGGCGATCACGCTGACCGCGACGAACTTGGGCAGCTCGCCGGCGACGCCCTTGGTCGAGCGGAACGTCCAGCGCCGGTTCAGGTAGTAGTTGGTGAGCACCGAGACGACGAAGCCGCCGGCGTTGGCCACATACGAGGCGATGTGGGCGACGCCGACGGTCTCACGGCGGGTCACGAGGTCGCGCACGGCGTGGACGACGTCGCTGCCGTTGTGGATGTGACCGGCGACGGCCAGCCAGATGAGCAGGGTCAGCGTGAAGACGGCGAGATTGACGACGACGCCGCTGCCGCCGACCACACAGAACCGCACGAACTGCAGGAGGTCGCCGCGGATGCGGGCGGAACGGGACGGTGCGGCCGCGCCGCGCGTCCCTGACGGTGCTGCCGGCGGCTCCACTACGCTCTCTTGTCGGCGGTGATCCACTCGATCAGGCGCACCCAGGCCAGGCGGTAGTCGCTCAGCGGATGATACGTGATGCCTTCGGTGCGACAAAGCTCCGCGAGCACGCCGCGGGCGAAGACGATGTCGGCCTGCGCGCGCCAGGCAGAGGTCGGAGACGCCGTCGCCGAACACGGCGACGGCGTCTCCGACCTCTCGCAGGGCGCGCAGCACACCCGCCTTGCAGGCCGTCGGCCCGCAAACCGGGCAGTCGCCGAGAGCGGGGTCGAACCTCACGCTCCAGGGCGGGCCGTCGCGGCCGTTGCGCGGCACGACCTCGCTGGCGAAGATCGGCACGGGCGGCAGGCTCTCGCGGCGCCACACCGCCTTCGATCGCCTCGCGGAAGCCGGCGCTGACGACCGCCACACGGGCGCCGCCGCCGGTGAGGTCGCGGAGGAACGCCGCGAAGCCCGGCGCCGGCACGGCGGCCTCGATGGCCGCGGCGATCAGCTCGTCGCGCGACACGGTCAGCAGACCGACCTGCCGGTCGAGAGCACTCGGCGTGGCTCGATCTCGCCTCGCGCGCACGGCGTCTTCGAACGGTCGCCAGGCGTCGCCGATCAGGCGCTGGAAGACGACCTCGTTGCATGTCGCGCCGGGTGATCGTGCCGTCGTAGTCGAGCAGCACGAGCAGACGCGTGAGGTCGGGAAGCCGTCGGGCTGCGGGGAGTGGAGGCTGTGGCAGCGTCATCACGAGTCGATTCTATCGTGTCTGCTAGAATCGACGGCCCGAACGCCGGTCTTCGCTCGGCAGGCCGACCGGCCCGCACGCCGCTCATCCGGCGACAGGAGAGTGACCAGCCGGTGAACGACAGGCCGCCACGGTTCCGCGAGGTCTCGCCCAAGGTCGACTTTCCCGAGCTCGACGCCCGCATCCTCGCGTTCTGGAAGGAGCGACGACATCTTTGAGAAGAGCCTCGAGCTGCGCCGAGGACGGCCCGCTGTTCGTCTTCTACGAAGGCCCGCCGACCGCCAACGGCCTGCCCGGGTCGCACCACGTGCTGTCGCGCGTCTTCAAGGACATCTTCCCGCGCTTCAAGACGATGCGCGGCTACCAGGTGCCGCGCAAGGCCGGCTGGGACTGTCACGGCCTGCCCGTCGAGCTCGAGGTCGAACGCCGCCTCGGCATCGACGGCAAGGAGCAGATCGAGGACTACGGCGTCGCCAAGTTCAACGCGCTTTGCCGCGAGAGCGTGCTGACCTATCTCAAGGACTGGGACCGGATGACCGAGCGCATCGGCTTCTGGATCGATCTCGACGACGCCTACTACACCTGACCAACGACTACATCGAGTCGGTCTGGTGCGCTGCTGCAAGCAGATCTGGGACAAGGACCTGCTCTACCAGGGCTTCAAGGTCGTGCCCTACTGCCCGCGCTGCGGCACCGCGATCTCCAGCCACGAGGTGGCGCAGGGCTACCAGGACGTCACTGAGCCGTCGGTCTACGTGCGCTTCCCGCTCACTCCCGAGGCGGCGGCCAAGGGATGACCCTGGGAGCGGCCGCCGAGGGAGCTCCCGCCGCCGCCGGCCCGGTGTCTCTGGCGATCTGGACGACCACGCCCTGGACGCTCGTTTCGAACGTCGCGACCGCCGTCAATCCCGACATCGCAGTACGCGCTCGCCGAAAGTCGCGGCGAGCGCTTCGTGCTGGCCGTCGATCTGGTCGAGGCGGTGCTCGGCGCGAAGGCCAGGGTCGAGCGCGTCATCCCGGGCCGCGAGTTGCTCGGCCTCGACTACGAGCCGCCGTACCGCTACGTGACGCCCGACAAGCCCGCCTGGCGGGTGGTCGGCGACGGTTACGTGACCACGACAGACGGCACGGGCATCGTCC
The DNA here is from genome assembly GCA_963833555.1 of uncultured Actinomycetes bacterium. Lineage (GTDB taxonomy): Bacteria > Actinomycetota > Thermoleophilia > UBA2241 > UBA2241 > CAWHYB01. The sequence goes on from CAWHYB010000004.1 coordinate 203,658, forward strand.
ACATCGCGCCGGCCTTCGGCGAGGCCGACATGCGCATCGGCGTCGACAACGATCTGCCCGTCGTCAACCCGGTCGACGGCGCCGGGCGCTTCACGGCCGAGGTCACGCCCTGGGCGCACGTTGCGTCAAGGACGCCGATCCCCGGATCATCGTCGACCTTCGCGAGCGCGGCTTGCTGCTCGCCGAGGTGCCCTACGAGCACAGCTATCCGTTCTGCTGGCGCTGCGACACGCCGCTGCTCTACTACTCGAAGACGACGTGGTACGTGAAGACCACGGCGATCAAGGACCAGCTGCATCGAAGCCAACGAAGCCGTCGACCTGGTATCCCGAGCAACATCAAGCACGGGCGCTTCGGCGAGTGGCTCGAGAACAACGTCGACTGGGCGCTGTCGCGCGACCGCTACTGGGGGACGCCGCTGCCGATCTGGAGCTGCGAGAAGGGCCACACACACTGCGTCGGCAGCGTGGCGGAACTGCGCGAACTGGCCGCCGGCGAGCGTGCCCGACGATCTCGAACTGCATCGACCGTTACGTCGACGACGTCGTTCTGACGTGTCCCGAGTGCGGCGACGACATGCACCGCGCGCCCGAGGTGATCGACGCCTGGTTCGATTCGGGTTCGATGCCGTTCGCCCAGTGGCACTACCCGTTCGAGAACGCCGAGCAAGTTTCGCGAGCGCTTCCCGGCCGATTTCATCGCCGAGGCGATCGACCAGACTCGGGGCTGGTTCTACAGCCTGCTCGCAGTCGCCACGCTGGTCGAGGGCCGCAGCGCCTACAAGACGGCGCTCTGCCTGGGGCACATTCTCGACGGCGAGGGCCAGAAGATGAGCAAGAGCCGCGGAAACGTGGTCGCAGCCCGACGACGTGCTCGACCGCCAGGGCGCCGACGCCTTCCGCTGGTATCTGTTCACGGCGTCGAGCCCGTGGTATCCGCGGCGCTTCTCGTCCGAGCTGGTCGACGAGGTGGTGCGCAAGTTCCTGCTGACGCTCTGGAACACCTATAGCTTCTTCACGGTCTACGCGAACATCGATCGCTTCGACCCGGCGGTCGAGCCGCTGCCGCTCGCCGAGCGGCCGCTGCTCGACCGCTGGCTCGCGGGCCGCCTCGCCGAGCTCGTGCGTCGGGTGACCGAAGGCCTCGAGGACTACGATGTCACGAACTCGGGGCGCGCCATCCAGGACTTCGTCGACGAGCTCTCCAACTGGTACGTGCGGCGCAGCCGGCGGCGGTTCTGGAAGAGCGAGGGCGACAGCGACAAGCTGGCGGCCTACCACACGCTCTACGAGTGTCTGGTGACGCTCGCCAAGCTGCTCGCGCCCTACACGCCCTTCGTGGCCGAGGAGCTCTACCAGAACCTCGTGCGCTCGGTCGATCCCGCGGCGCCGGCCAGTGTCCACCTCTGCGACTGGCCGGCGGTCGACGAGGCCGCCATCGACGAGACGGTGACGTTCGACATGGACGTCGCCCGCCGCGTGGTCGAGCTCGGCCGGGCGGCGCGCAACGCGGCCGCCGTCAAGAACCGCCAGCCGCTGGGCGAGGTCGCGGTGGCGGCGGCCGCGGCAGAGCGCGCCGCCCTCGGGCGCCTGACCGACATCGTGCTCGACGAGCTCAACGTCAAAGACCTGCGCCTGGTCGAGGCCGCCGACGAGCTGCTCGACTACTCGCTCAAGCCCAACCTCAAGGTGCTCGGGCCACGGCTCGGCCGGCAGGTCGGAGCGGTGGCGGCGGCGTTGAAGTCCGTCGACGCCGCCGAGTTCGTCGCCGCCCTGCGCACCGGCGGCTCGGCGCCGCTCGTGCTGGCCGGGGGCGAGCAGGTGCGTCTCGACGAGGACGACGTGCTCGTCGAGACGGTCTCGCCCGAGGGCTACCGGGTCGAAGGCGACGCGGACTTCGCGGTTGCCTTGCGCACGACCATCGACGAAGCCCTGCGCGACGAGGGTCTCGTCCGCGAGCTTGTCCACGCCGTTCAGCTCTGCCGCAAGAACGCCGGCCTGCGCATCGAGGACACGGTCAGCCTGGCGCTGGGGATCCCCCCAGAGTTGCGTGCGCTGGCCGAACGCCAGGCGGCGTTCATCAAGACCGAGACCCTTGCCAGCGAGCTCGAATTCGGCGAGCATCGCAGGGAGTACACTCAGACGGTGCGCGTCGAGGGTCGCGAAGTCCTCGTCGGCCTGACCACGACGGGCACCATCTTCACCGTGAACTACGGCTGAGAGGCAGGCACGTGAGCGACGAAAAGACACGCATCCACGGCGATCCTTCGCTCGAGCTCGTGATCGATCTGGCCGCCCCGACGGCCGACGACCTCGTCATCGACCTCGGCACCACGGTGGGCACGACCGCCTTCGCCCTGGCCGCGACCGTGGCCAGCGTCGAGGCGGTCGACAGTCGCGAGGACACGATGGACGAGGCACGGCGTCTGTGCCACGAAGTCGGGGTCGAAAACGTCACCTTCACCCTCGCGAACCTCTACGCATTGCCGTTCGCCGACGGCGCCTTCACGCTCGCCACCTGTCGCGATGCGCTGCATCGCTTCCCGCAGCCGGTGGCCGCCCTCAAGGAGATGGCGCGCGTGGTGGCGCCTCGCGGCCGGCTGGTCGTCGCCGACCTCATGGTCGACGACGAGCTCGACCGGCCGCTCAACGAGCTCGCGCGCCTGAGCGACGCCTCACACCGCCGCTACGCGACGCACGCCGAGTTCGTCGAGCAGTTCGCCCAGGCCGGTCTGCGCGTGACCGACGAGCGCCGGCTGCATCGCACGGTCGAACCTCGAGTACTGGCTCGAAGCGGCGGCGGTCGACGCCGGCCGCGCCGACCTCATCCGCACCCGCCTGCAGGAGCTGCCGCTCAAGGTCCAGACGGCACTCGACCTCGCCGTCGCCGACCGCATGGTGTCGTTCTCGTTCGACGAAGCCGGCTTCAGGCTCGAGCGAGCCTGACGGCGCGGCGCGGAAGCCCGCCCACCGTGGCACGGGGCCGGCCTCAGGAGAGGTCGTCGCCTAGCCGATCCAGCCGCCGAGCTCCTCGACGAGCTTGGGCTTCGCGAGAGCGCCGACGATGCGCTTGGTCGAGCGTGCCGTCCTCGAAGGCGAGCAGCGTGGGGATGTTCATGACCTCGTAGCTCTGCGCGACCTGCGGGCACTCGTCGACGTTGAGCTTGACGAACTTCACGCCTGGGTGGTGCTCGGCGATCTCTTCGAGCACCGGTTCGACCATGCGGCAGGGGCCGCACCACTCGGCCCAGAAGTCGACCACGACCTTGCCCGGCGCGTCGAGCACCTCGGTCTTGAAGGTGTCCTGACTCACTGCGTCCACGTGTCCCTCCTGCGACTGGCTCGTCTGGTCGTGGTCTCCTTTAGGAGGCCGCGCCGGGCGCGTGCCCGGCGGTCTCGGCTGCGGCATCGTACTCGAGGGTGTCGAGGTACTTCTCGGTCTCGATGGCGGCGAGCGCGCCCTCGCCGACGGCGTTGGCGATCTGCTTGATGAGGCCGGCGCGCGCGTCGCCGCAGGCGAACAGGCCGGCCTGGCTGGTGCGCAGCCGCTGCGTCGGTGAGGATGTAGCCGCTCTCGTCGAGGTCGACGACGCCCTGCAGGAAGGCCGTGTTGGGCAGCTGGCCGACGTAGAAGAAGACGCCCGCCGCCGGCAGGGTGGTCACCGACTTGTCGATCACGTTCTGGTAGTCGACGCCCTCGACCTTGGTCTCGCCGGCGATGCGACGCACCTGCGAGTTCCAGATGAAGTGCATCTTGGGGTTGGCGAAGGCTCGCTCCTGGGCGATCTTCTGGGCGCGCAGCTCGTCGCGGCGGTGGATCACGTGGACGGTCGAGGCGAACTTGGCGAGGAACAGGCCCTCTTCGACGGCCGAGTCGCCGCCGCCGATCACGACGACCTCCTTGTCGCGGTAGAGCGCGCCGTCGCAGGTCGCGCAGTACGAGACGCCGCGGCCGAGGAACTCGGCCTCGCCGGGCACGCCGAGCTTGCGGGCCTCGACGCCGGGCGCCAGGATGACCGCCTTGGCCGTCACGCGTTCCTCGTCGGTGACGATCGACCCAGCTGCCGTCGGGCTGGCGGTCGAGCGCAGCCACGGTCGGTGATCTCGCGCAGGTCGGCGCCGAACTGGGCCGCCTGGCGTTTCATCTTCTCGGACAGCTCGAAGCCGGTGATGCCCTCGGGGAACCCGGGGTAGTTCTCGACGCGCTCGGTGATCGCCATGATGCCGCCGGCGGTGTTGCGCTCGAGCACGACGGTGGCGAGACGCGCGCGCGAAGCAGTAGATGGCGGCCGTCATGCCGCCGGGGCCGGCGCCGACGATGGCCACGTCGAAGCTGTCGGTCGCGTCGCTAGGGCGTGACGGTACGACGAAGTTCATAGCAGCCCCCGGGTAACGAGCTCTTCGGCGATCTGCACGGCGTTGAGTGCGGCGCCCTTGCGCAGGTTGTCGGCCACGACCCAGAAGTTGAGGCAGTTCGGCGCGGTCTCGTCGTCGCGGATGCGGCCCACGTAGACCGGGTCCTTGCCCTCGGCGTCGAGTGGCATGGGGTAGCGCCAGCGCGGCCGGATCGTCGACGACCTCGACGCCGGGCGCCGCCGCGAGCAGCGCGCGCGCGGCGGCGGCGCCCAGCGGCTTGCGCGTCTGCACGTTGACCGCCTCGGAGTGGGCGCCGAAGACCGGCACGCGCACGCAGGTGGCGGTCACCTTGATCTCGGGGTCGGCGAAGATCTTGACGCGTCTCGTCGACCATCTTCTGCTCCTCCTTGGTGCGATCCGTCGGCGAGGAAGCTGTCGATGTGGGGCAGCAGGTTGAAGGCGATCCGGTGCGGATAGAAGCCGGGCTCGGACTCGTCGCCGGCCGCCCAGGCGCGCGCCTGGCGGTCGAGGTCGTCGACGCCGCGCTTGCCGCTGCCCGACACGGACTGGTAGGTCGACACGACGACGCGCTCGATGCCGGCGGCGTCGTAGATCGGCTTGAGGGCGACCACCATCTGGATGGTCGAGCAGTTGGGCGTGGCGATGATGCCCTTGTGGCGGGCGAGGTGAGTCGGCGTTGACCTCGGGCACGACGAGCGGCACGGCGGGGTCGCCGCGGAAGGCGCTCGACTTGTCGATCACGACGGCGCCGGCCGCGACGGCCTTGGGCACGAACTCCTTGCTGACGGGGCCGCCGGCGGCGAAGAAGGCGAGGTCGACGCCGTCGAAGGCGCCGTCGTCGAGCACCTGCACCGGCGACGGGCTCGCCGCGGAAGGCGAGCTGCGCGCCTCGCGAGCGCTCGCTCGCGAGCAGGCGCAGCTCGCCGACCGGGAAGGCGCGCTCCTCGAGGATGCGGCGCACCGTGCTCGCCGACGACGCCGGTCGCGCCGACGATGGCGACCGTGTAGCGCCGCTCACTCATGGGCGCACACCGCGCTCGGCGCGCTCGTGGGTCACGGCGTCGCTCTCGAGCCCGAAGGCGTCGTGCAGCGCGCGCACCGCCTCTTCGACCCGGTCCTTGGCGATCACGCACGAGACCTTGATCGGCGACGTCGAGATCATCTCGAGGTTTATGCCCCTGTCGGCGAGCGTGCGGAACATGAGCGCGGCCACGCCCGGGTGGGTCTTCATGCCGGCGCCGATCAGGCTGATCTTGGCCATCGTGTCGTCGGCCGAATAGCCCTTGGCGCCGAGCTCGGCGACCACCTTGTCGAGCGCCTCGCGGGCGTCCGGGAGGTCGACGATGGGCACCGTGCAGGAGATGTCGGACATGACCCTGCTCGCTGACGTTCTGGATGATCATGTCGACGTTGACGTGCGCGTCGGCCAGGGCCGCGAACACGTCGGCGGCCACGCCCGGCCGGTCGGGCACGCCGCGCACCGTGACCTTGGCTTCGTCGGTCGTGTAGGTCACGCCGCTGACGATCGCTTGTTCCATGGAAACGTCTTCCTCTCTCACCCAGGTACCCTCCGCGTCGGAGAAGCTCGATCGACTGTGGATCACGACGTGGTAGCGCCTCGCGTACTCGACCGAGCGCAGCGCCAGCACCTGTGCGCCGGACGCCGCCATCTCGAGCATCTCCTCGTAGGAGACCTCGTGCAGCTTGCGCGCGTTGGGCACGATCGCGGGATTGGCGGTGTAGACACCGTCGACGTCGGTGTAGATCTCGCACACGGTCGCGCCCAGCGCATGGGCCAGAGCGACCGCGGTCGTGTCGGAGCCGCCGCGACCGAGCGTCGTGACGTCCTTGTCGGTGGACACGCCCTGGAAGCCGGCCACGAGCGCGATCCTGCCCTCGGCCGAGCGTCTCTTCGACGCGCCGCGGCGAGATGCCGACGATCTTGGCCTTGGTGTGGGTCGTGTCGGTCACGATGCCGGCCTGCGAGCCGGTGAAGCTCACCGCCTCACGGCCCAGCGTGTGGATGGCCATCGCGAGCAGCGCGCAGCTGATGCGTTCGCCGGTCGAGAGCAGCATGTCGAGCTCGCGTTCGGGCGGGCGCGCGGTGATCTCGTCGGCCATGGCGAGCAGCTCGTCGGTCGTGTCGCCGCGCGCGGACACGACGGCGCAGACGCTGTTGCCTGCGTCGTAGGTGGCGACGATGCGCCGGGCTACGTTCATGATGCGCTCGGTGTCGGCGACCGAACTGCCGCCGTACTTCTGCACGACGATGGTCATGCGGGAGACCTCCAGGACTTGCGGAGACTGTGAGTGTACCGGAAGCGCGGCCGGGAAGGACAGACCGGCGGCGCCCGACTTGTCAGTCGGGCAGCGGCGCGATCGGCGGCAGCTCGCGCTTGTGGGCGCTCGCCGCGCACGAGCGCGGTCGATCGCGTCGGCGCTTCGGTCGCTCGCTCGCCCGCGAGGAAGGCGTCGAGCTCCTCGTAGGTGAACCCCATCTCGCCCTCGTCGGTCTGGCCCGCCCACAGGCCCGGCCGACGGCGGCTTGTCGATGATGCGCTGCGGCACGTCGAGGTGGCGGGCCAGCTCGCGCACGCGCGTCTTGGTGAGGCTGCCGAGCGGCAGCAGGTCGACGCCGCCGTCGCCGTACTTCGTGAAGTAGCCGATCGCGAGCTCGCTGCGCGTTGCCGGTGCCCACGACGCGGTAGTCGAGGTGGTTGGCGAACGCGTAGAGGGTCGTCATGCGCAGCCGCGGCTTGATGTTGGCGACAGGTGAGCTTGTCGTCGGTCGGGCACCTCGCTGCAGCAGTCGTGCAGCTCGGCCGTGAACGCGCGGAACGTGGGCGTGAGGTCGACGAGACTCGACGCGATGCCGACGTGTGTCGCCGTCAGACGGCCGTCGTCGGCGTCGCCCGGGTCGCTCTCGCAGGGCATGATCAGGCCCAGCGTGTGGGCCGGGAAGGCGCGCTTGCACAGCGCCGCGACGACGGCCGAATCGATGCCGCCCGAGAGGCCCAGGACGGCGCCCTTGCCGCCGCTCGCAGCGATCTGTTCGTGCAGCCAGTCGCTGAGGTGTGCCGCCAGTCGCTCCATGGTGCCCTCCGTCTTGACGAACCGGGTCAGTCTATCGCAGCGGCCGCACCGGGTGGCGTTCGACATGTGGCATCAGCGGGCGACGAGCGTGTCGACGAGGACCGTGTGCGCACCGGGTCCGGCCTGCAGGCGCACCGTACGCAGGTGGCCGCAGAGCGAGGCCGCTTGTCCCTCAAGGGGCAGCGAGAGATGCGTCCAGCCCCCGGGACGAAGCAGGAATCGCAGGGACGTCTCATGGCCGGCGGCGTCGCGTGCCGAGAGTGTCACGAACCAGGGATGTGCGTGATCCAGCGCGCCGGGCTGAAGACGTCGAGTCCCAGCGATGGCGAACGTCGCAGGTCGCGGGGCGGCAGCGACAGGGTCGCTGCCGCCCCGCTCGGCAGCGCCAGCCGCGCCCCGAAACGGCCGCTCGTCACCGCTTCGTTCTCTGGCGCCGAGTCGCCGCCGCCCGTCACACGGAACCCGGGTCGCGACTCGAAACCGTCGAGCAGCCGCGTGTGTGGGTCACGCGCCAGAGGGACGCTCAGGGCGGCGTCGTCTCCCTCGACCCGTGATGTGCGCGGTCGTGAACAGGGGATGAGAGATGGTCAGCCGCCAGCCCGGCAGGACGCCGGCGAGACTGAAGCCGGCCCAGGGCGTCGCTCGTCGCGCTCACGACGCCGTCGCTCACCGTGGCGCCGGCGACGGTCGCCGGTGCCGCCCGCTTGCGTCACGACGCGCCGCAACGGTCACCGGCGTCTGACCTGCGGCGCGCTCGTTCGATGTAGCGTCGGCGAGATGGCTGCGTGCCGCGGAGAAGGTGCGCCCGTCGGCCGCGAAGCGCGGGATGTTGAGGTAGCTGCCGCGGGTAGGCGCCGTAGCGGTAGTCGCAGATGGCGGCGGCGACACGCTGCGCGCACGCCGCCGCCTCAAAGCCCGCCGGGGTGTCGCGGCGGCGTCGCGCTGGCCAGCCTCAGATACTCGTAAGTCCTCGATGCCGTCGCGCAGCGCCTCGAGACGCAGCGACGAGACCGGAGCCGCATAGGGGTCGGTGAGGCCGAGCCTGGGCTCGTAGCCGGGGTACACGAGGCTGGCTTCGCCGTTGGCGACCCAGCCGTTTGCTCCTGCGTACGAGGCGGTGTCGAGGTAGGGATCGCGATAACCTTCGCCGGTGACGCCGTCGCCCCAGCGAGTGGCGCCCCAGTAGAGGAAGCCCGTCGCGCCCCAACGCCAAGATAGCCACGGCACCGCGCGTTCCTTCGCGAGCGGCTCGTCGATGAGGAAGGTGGGGTACCGGGTGAGGTCGTGGCTCGCGTAGGTATACCACCAGGTCTCGCTGCCTGCGTCGCGGCGCCTCTGCAGCTCCGGCAGGCAGTCGAAGAAGTGATAGACGCTCGGGCACCACACGTCGACGGAGTCGAACAGGAATGCATTCGCCGGGCGGCCGGCGACGGCCGTGCGCCTCGGCCAGTCCGTGACCAGCACCTTCGCCCGAAAGCCGAACCGGGCCGAGACGCGATGGGCGATTTGGGCGAGGGTCTCGGTGTAGTGCTCTTCGCGTGTCCGAGGTTCATCGTAGACGTAGAAGTAGCCGTCATCCTGCCAGCCGTGGTCGACGTAGACGCGAAACAACTCGTCGAGATAGGTCGCCAGTGGTCCTGAGACTCTGGCGGGGTCCAGACCAGCCCACGGCCAGTGATCGTAGAGGGGGAAGGCGGTCGCGTTGAACATACCAGGCGAGACGTCGCGTTCGCCGAGGTAGGGCGACAGGGTCGAGTCGGTCCTGTCGAGCAGGATGTGCCCGCTCACCGGGTCTACCGTCGGCTGCGGGTGCAGGAAGGTCGGGCTGATGTCGTGCTCGGCCCAGAATCGTGTGTAGACATCGGCGAGGCGGGCCTCGACTGCCGGCGTCCCGGGGACCGCGCCTCTCAGGCTGCGCACGATCGACTTGACGCTGAACGGGAGCGACGTACGCAGGCTCGTCCGATCCAGCCGAAGTCCCAGACCTGGAGCGTGACCGGGACCGCGACCGGGCCCCCGGAGGCGGGGTCGGCGACGAGGATGGTGCCGTGGTAGAGCCCTGCGGTGGCATCGACGGGCACGTGCAGGCGCAGGTAGAACGACGTCGCTCCCTTGAGCGCGACCGTCGGGGCGCCGAACGTCGCGGGCAACAGGGGGTCGGGGTAGAGGCCGGGTCGCGAGCCGACTCCGGTCGAGGGTCGTCTGACCATCACGTAGCCGATCTTGAACAGGTCCGCCGCGCCGAGCAGCAAGGGATCGCTGTCGTCCGCCCAGGAGACGGCGACCCTGCGCCGGTTCGCCCCGGAGACGACGATCTGGGCGGCCTCGTATTCGTTGCGCGCTGCACTGAGCGTGATCGCCGGCGTGGCCGTAGCGGACGGCGGAGTGGTGGGGAAGACCTTCGCGTCGGACGGCACGACCCAGACGTCGGCCCGGGCCGGGGCGGCGAGCGACAGCCCGAGAGCCGGTCCGGCGACGAGGACCAGCGCGGCCGGGAGGAGTGCGAGAAGTGTCCGCGCGGTCTTGCCCATGCCCCCCTCGTTGTCGTCAGAGGTGACGGCGATCATGAGCCTACGCTTCGCGCCGCGGCGACGCGACCCTGCCGCTCGGGATCCCAAGGGCTGGTCACGAAGACGGCGCCGGGCGGGGGCCGCAGGCCGCCCGCCCGGCGGCGGGGCCGCCTCAGACGATGGAGTAGTACTTGTCGATCTCCCAGCGCGTGACCTGCTCGCGGTACTCGTACCACTCGTTGAGCTTGTTGGTGATGAAGCGTTCGAACACGTGGTCGCCGAGCGTGCGGCGCACGAGCTCGCTCTCCTGCGTCGCGCGGACCGCTTCGTAGAGGTTGTTGGGCAGCGAGTCGAGCCCGACGGCCTCGCGCTCGTCGGCGGTCATCTTGTAGATGTTGGGCTCGACCGACGGCGGCAGCTCGTACTCCTGCTCGATGCCCTCGAGGCCGGCGGCCAGCATGACGGCGAACGCCAGGTAGGGGTTGGCGGCCGGGTCGGGGTTGCGCAGCTCGGCACGCACGGTGCTCTCTTTGCCCTGCACGTAGAGCGGCACGCGGATGAGGGCGGTGCGGTTGCGGTGCGCCCACGAGATGTAGACCGGCGCCTCGTAGCCGGGCACCAGCCGCTTGAAGCTGTTGACGTACTGGTTGAGCAGCGAGCAGATCTCGGGCATGTGCTTGAGCTGGCCGGCGATGAAGCCCTTGGCGAGGTCGCGACAGGTGATTGGGGTCGTCCTCTGAGAAGAAGGCGTTGTCCTTGCCGCGGAAGAGCGACTGGTGCACGTGCATGCCGCTGCCGTTCTGACCGTGGAGCGGCTTGGGCATGAAGGTGGCGTGCACGCCGTTGTGGGCCGCGACCTCCTTGACGATCAGCCGGCAGATCATGACGCGGTCGGCCATGACCAGCGCCTCGTCGTAGTGCGGGTCGATCTCGTGCTGCGATGGGGCCACCTCGTGGTGCGAGGCCTCCATGGGGATGTCGAGCCTGTCGAGCGTGCGCATGGTCTGTTTGCGCAGGTCGTTGCCGAGGTCGGCCGGCAGCACGTCGAAGTAGCCGCCCTCGTCGATCAGCTCGGGCTCTCGGGCCGGCCTTGAAGTAGAAGTACTCGAGCTCGGGACCGACGAAGAAGTCGAGCCCCATGTCGGCGGCGCGCTCTGAGCTGGCGGCGCAGCACCCAGCGCGGGTCGCCCTCGAACGGCTTGTAGTCGCGGCCGAGCACGTCGCAGAAGACGAACGCGGTCTTCTCGTGGTTCTGCGACCAGGGCAGCAGCTTGAAGGTGCTCCAGTCGGGCATGGCCACGATGTCGGACTCTTCGATCTCGGCGTAGCCGCGTGATGGAGGAACCGTCGAAGGCGGCGCCGCGACTCGATCACGCTGTCGAGCTGGCGGTCGGGGATCTCGACCATCTTGAGATTGCCGAGGATGTCGGTGAACCACAGCTGGATGTGTTTCACGTTCTCGTCGGCGACGAGCTTGCGGATGGTGGCCTGGCGCTCCTGATTCATGGTAGTCGTCCTTTCAGGCCTCTGGTAGTGTCACGATGGACCATCTTCTACCAGACGGCTGGTGGCCGGCGGCAACTGGTCGCTCACGCGCGATCGGCGTAGCCCGGCCGTGCAGGCTCGCGCGGCCAGGCGTGCGGCGGGCCTACGTGTCGAACAGTCGCGTCAGCTTCATTGCACGCTCAGGCTCGGACGGCTATACTAGCGCGCGAAAGCGAGGGGCACAATCGGCAGGGGATCCACCCCGGCCGGAAAGGAGGGCCTGCATGGCGACCGAGGCTTACTGCGTCAAGTGCCGCACCAAGCGCGACGATGAAGGACGAGAAGAAAGTCACCATGAAGAACGGCAAGCCGGCCACCCAGGGCGTCTGCCCGACGTGCGGCACCAAGATGTTCAAGATCGGCGCCGGCAAGTAGTACCTGCTGCCAACGAGGTTTCGTGGGGCGGGCGGTCCGTGACGGACCGCCCGCCCCACCCCGTTAACGAGCACGATTACCGGGAAAGCCTACGTTTGGCGACTCCGCGAAGGAACCTGGAACGAAAGGATGGTCCGAACGTGACTCGCGTGACTGCAGACAAGAGCGTGTTCAGCCTCTCGGCAGAGGCTGCCCCGGTTGTACGGGTCAGGCCTGGCGACACGGTGGTGCTCGAGACGGCCGACTGCTTCAGCGGCCAGGTCCGCTCTCCCGATGACACCCCCGGCGCCGTCGACTGGACGCACATCAATCCGGCGACCGGCCCGGTCTTCGTCGAGGGCGCCGAGCCTGGGGACGTGTTGTCGGTGCGGATCGAGAAGGTCGAGGTGACATCGCCGGGAGTGATGGCGGTCAGCGACGACTTCGGGCGTGCTCCACCACCGTTTCCAGGGCATGTCGTTCCAGATCGTGCCCATCGCAGGCGACACGGCGCAGGTCTCGGGCGCCGACGTCCCCGTCCGGCCCATGATCGGCGTGATCGGCGTGGCTCCGGTCGGCGACCCGGTGCCGTGTGGCTCTCCGGGGTCCCACGGCGGCAACATGGACACGCGGCTCATCGGCGAGGGCGCCACGCTGTACCTGCCCGTCTCGGCGCCCGGCGCCCTGCTCGCGGCCGGCGACCTGCACGCGGCCATGGGCGACGGCGAGATCTGCGGCACGGGGATCGAGGTCGCCGGCGCCATCACCATGGTCGTTGACGTTCGTCGCGACCTGGCGATCGTCAATCCCGTGCTCGAGACCGCCGAGGTCGTGGCGACCATCGCGTCGGCCGAGACGCTGGACGAAGCTGCCGAGCTTGCGACGCGCGACATGGCCGACCTGGTGATGAGGCGGCTCGAGCTGTCGGCCGCCGACGCGACCATGCTGATGAGCGCCGCCGGGCAGCTGCAGGTCTCGCAAGTCGTCGACCCTCTCAAGACCGCGCGCTTTGCCATGGCGAAGACCGTCATCGCCGCCTACGGTCGCGACCTCGTCTAAAGGGCCCGCGACGGGCCGACTATGCTGGTCGTAGATAGGCGGGCCTTCTAGAGTGCGGCAATCTCAGGTCAGCGCAGTGATCACACTGCGGCGCAACCACGGATGAAAGGGACGCCCGTGAGCAGCTCGAGCTCAACCACCGGCGGTGGGCAGGTCGCGAAGCTGGAGCGCAACGCCGTCGGTCTTATCGATGTGTTGTTCCAGTCCATCACCTCGATGGCTCCCGGGGCCGCCATCGCCGCGTCGATCCCGCTAGGCGCGGGCTTCGCGGCCGGCGCCCTGCCGCTCTCGGTCGCTCATCGCCTTCGTCGGGATCCTCTTCACCGCGTGGAGCATCGGCCAGCTGGCCAAGCACATCCCGGCGGCGGGTTCCGTCGCGACCTACAACGCCGTGGGTCTGCACCCCGTGGTCGGCTTTCTCGTCGGCTGGGCCTACGCGGCGGTCGAGGTCCTGATCGTGCCGCTCGTCATGCTGCAGCTCGGCTACACGGTGGCCGGCGAGTGGCACTCCGAGCAGCATTCATTCCCGACTGGCCTGTGGTGGCTCTTCATGGCGGCCGGCACGATCCTCATGTGCTACCTCGTGTATCGCGGCGTGAAGACCTCGACGCGGGTGGGCGTCGTGCTCGGCTTCGTCGAGATCGTCGTCTTTCTCACCCTGTCGATCGTCCTGGTCATCAAGGCCGGCAATCACAACACGCTGCAGGTCTTCACCACCCACTACGCCAACGCCAAGGGCTATGCGGGTACGACCGGCGTGATCGCGGGGGCGGTCGGCGCGCTGCTGGCCTTCTCGGGCTTCGAGGCCGCCGCGCCGCTGGCCGAAGAGACCAAAGACCCACGCCGCAACGTCCAGCGCGCCGTGATCCTCTCGACGATCCTGATCGGCGCCCTGTACATCTTCACCACCTATGCGGCGACCGTCGCCTACGGGCCTGCGAACTTCTCCGGTTTCGCCGCGTCGGCCGACGGCGTGCCGTGGGACGGCCTGGCCCGCACCATCTCCGTCGTCTTCTGGGCGCTCGTGCTGTTCGCGATCATCAACTCCACGCTCGCGAACGCCAACGCCGGCGCCAACGTCTTCACGCGCACCGCCTACGCGTTCGGGCGCGTCGGTGCCTTCCCACGCGCGTTCGCCGACCTGCACCCGCGCTTCAAGTCGCCGCGGGTCGGGATCCTCGTCGAGCTGATCCTCAGCCTGGTCCTCGGGCTGGCCCTGGGATTCAAGTACACGCCGCAGGTCGCGTTCGGCATCCTCGGCACCGCCATCGTCGTCATCGTGGTGCCGGTCTACATCGCCTCCAACATCGCCTGCATCGGGTACTTCGCGCGGCATCGCAGGGAGGAGCACAACTGGGTCTCCCATGTCATCGTGCCGGTCATCGGGGCCCTGTTGCTGATCCCCGGCTTCTTCAGCGTGGCCGGCATCACCGGCGTTCCTGGGCTCTCGTTCATCTCGGCGCTCACCAAACCGTACTCGTATGCGCCCTACGTGATGGCCGGGTGGGTGGTGCTCGGTATCGTGCTCGTGTTCGTTCTGCGGTCGCGAAACCCGCAGGCGATCGACAAGGTCGCGCACGTCTATCTCGAAGACGAAGGGATGTGAAGTGTGGCGGCGGGTGAGTCGCAGACTCACCCGCCGCCAACGACAGACGCCGCCGGCAGGGTGACGGTGACGGCGAGGCCGCCCCCGTCGCGGTCGTCGAGGCGCAGCGATCCCCCGGACGCCTCGGCGAGCGCCTGGGCGATGGGCAGCCCGAGCCCGGTGCCGGGCTTCGAGCATGGTCGAGCCGCCAGAACCGGTCGAGCGCGCGCGCCTTGAGCTCGTCGCTGAGACCGGGACCCTCGTCGGCGACGATCGAGCCGGTGGTCGCCGCTCGCCGCGGGACGACGGTCACGGCGACGCGGGTGCCCGACGGCGACGCGGTGATCGCGTTGTCGATGAGGTTGTCGAGGATCTGCTCGACTCCGCTGGGGACGGCGCTGACGACGACGGCGCCGTCCGGCGCGCGCGAAGTCCAGGGCGACGCCGGCGGCGTCGGCGATCGCCGACCACGTGTCGACCCTGTCGCGGGCGAGCCTGCACGAGGTCGACCGGCTCGGGCGCGGCGGTCTGCTTCGGCTCGGGCGAGCTTGAGCAGGTCGCCGACGAGGTCGGCCAGCCTGCCGGTCTCGTCGATCGCGGCGCCGAGGTCGTCGGCGCTCGCCGCGCGGCCGCGTCGCTCTGCAGGTTCTCGAGGCGCAGCCTGCAGGGCGGTGAGCGGCGTGCGAAGCTGGTGCGAGGCGTCGGCCACGAACGCCCGCTGCTCTGCCGAGGAGCTGGTCGAGACGTTGCGCCATGGTGTTCATGGTCGCTCCCAGGGCGGCGATCTCGGGGGGCGCGTCGGGGTCGGGGTCGATGGCGGTCAGGTCGCCGGTGGCGAACCGGGCCGCGGCGGCGTGGAGGTGGCGCAGGGGCCGGGTGACGGAGCGGGCGATGGCCCAGCCGATGCCGGCGATCGCGGTGAGCACGACCGCGGCCACGGCCGGCAGGCCCAGCCAGAAGCGATGGACCGCCGCGTCGACCTCGCGCGGTGTCGAGGGTGAGGCGGACGGCGCCGAGCACGTTCCCGCCCGAGGCGATCGGCACGGCCACGTAGAGCAGGTCGGCGTTGAGCGTGTCCGAATGCCGGATGCCCGTGGTGCGGTCGCCGCGCAGCGCCGCCTGGATCTCGGGACGCGTCGAGAAGTCGCGCCCGGGGTGCCCGCGGTGTCGACCAGCGAGATGCCGCGTCTTGTCGACGACCACGACGCGCACGCCGGTGCGGGCGGCGTACGTCGGCGGCGATGCCGGGGTCGAGCGGCGTCTCGTGCTCGAGGGCGTCTTCGTAGAGGCTCGCCAGCACGTTCGCGTCGCGCTCGACGTCCGACCGTGAGGCGCTCGGTCTCGCGCTGCTGGTAGAAGCGGGCGAGCGGGACCTCGAGGACGACCAGCACGATGACCGCGATGGTCAGGTAGCTGAGCAGCAGCCGCCGGGTCACGGCGAGGCGGTGCCGTCGACGAGGCGGAACCCGACGCCGCGCACGGTCTCGATGATCTCGGGGGCGAGCTTCTTGCGCAGCGAGGCGATGTGCACGTCGAGGGTCTTGGTGGAGCCCCACCAGTTCTCGTCCCAGACGTCTTCGATGATCTTCTCGCGGGTGTGGACGGCGTCCGGGTCGCGGGCGAGGTACACGAGAAGGTCGTGCTCCTTGGGCGTCAGCGCGACGGGCCGGCCGTCGAAGGTCACGCTCGCGGGTCCGCGTGTCGATCTGCAGAGCGGCCCGACCTCGATGCGGCAGCGCGTCCGGGTCGCGAGCGCGGCCGCCGCCGGTGCGGCGCAGCACGGCGCGGATGCGCGCCACGAGCTCGCGGAACCCGAACGGCTTGACGACGTAGTCGTCGGCGCCGAGCTCGAGCAGGGTCACGCGGTCGATCTCGTCGCCGCGCGCCGTGACGACGATGATCGGCACGTCCGAGCGCTCGCGCAGCTGCCGGCAGACGACGCGTCCGTCGAGGTCGGGAAGACCGAGGTCGAGCAGCACGAGGTCGCAGTCGCCGGCGGCGAGCGCCTCCGGCGCCGGTGCCGACCAGGTCGACCTCGAACCCTTCGCGCCGCAGACCCGTGCGCAGCGGCTCGGCGATGGTGGCGTCGTCTTCTACGACCAGCAGGCGCATGGCCGATATGTTCGCACGAGAACGCGAGCTGCGCACCGCATGTCTTTGCCAAACGCTTAACCCTGCGCTGGGCCTGCCTTGGAGTGCCGGTCTGTACGTGTTCGCCTCAGCACAGCCTCGACGCTCGCACGCTCGAGAGAGGAGTCGCGCATGGCACACCGCACCGCCCTGATCACCGCAGGCTCGATCGCCGCTCGTGATCTTCGCCGCCGCCGTCGCCGTCGGCGCCAACCTCGGCATCCTCAACGTCGCCGATTCGCGACCGGTCGGCAAGCTGTCGGCGTCGGCCGCGTGCAGACCGAGCGGCGCTCCAAGGTGGTCACGCGTGTACGCCGGCGGCACGAAGGCCGCACGGCCCGACGGACGTCACGCAGAAGTACGTCATCAAGAAGGCCGGCACGGTGAGCGTCGCCGCCACGAAGACCGGCGTGCGGCTCGTCGACGTGACGCCAGGCCGCACTGGAAGTGGACGCTGGCGCAGACCGCCGACAAGAAGCTGACCGTGACGTTCCGGTCCGGCTCGACCACCTACACGTTCGTGGCCGTCGCTCGGCCGCCACGGCACGATCGTGGCTCGGGTCGACCAGCCGGTCACGAAGGTCGTGCCGTCGCTCCGTCGGCGAGCGTGGTCGCGTGGTCTCCGGCTCGCGCCGCGGCCGCCCGCCGCGGCGGCCGCCGACGACCAGCGCACAGCGACGAGTCCGGCCACGGCGGAGGAGGAGCCGATGACTGACGAGACACGGCCAGCGGTCGGGCCGGCGCCCGGACGGGCGCCGGCCCGACCCGAGAGAGGGACCCAGGCGCCGGGCGGCGCCGGCAAGCGGCCGCGGCACGCCGCCCGCGGTCGCGGATCGCCGCCGCGGGCATCGGTGTCGCGGCGATGGTGGGCCTGGTGAGCAGCATGGAGGTCACCAGCGGCCAGGCCCAGTCGCCGGCGACAGCTGTCGCCGTCGACCGGCATGGTCGGCGCGCGGCGGACCGTGGCGACGCCGCTACCGGGCTGCGGTGTCGGCCGCCCAGACCGCCGCGTCGCGGCCGGCCGATCGTCCTGACGCCTCACGCCGTGGTGCACACCGTCAACGCGCCGGCGCCGGCAGGCTACAGCAGCTCGGGCGCGTCCGCGTACGCGGCCGCCGCTCCCGCGCCCGCGGCTGCGCCCGTCGCGAGCACCGGCGGCAGTCGTCCCTGAGGCTGCAGGCGTGGCAGCGCGAGTGGCGCCCATCGGCCCACACGAAGTCCAGGAGCTCAAGTTCCGCGTCATGGCCAGCGCCGCGCAGGTGATCCTGGTCGACCCGGCCGCGGGCGCCGCGGAACTACGCCCGGCGCCGTCTCGAGGAGCTGGAACGGCGCTGGAGCCGGTTTCTGCCGGACAGCGACGTCTCGCGGCTGAACACCACGCCGGGAGGCCCTGATGCTGGTGTCGCCCGACACGATCGTCGCTGCTCGACTGCGATGAAGGAGGCGTGGCGCGTGACGGACGGTCGCTACGACCCGACGATGCTCGCCGCGATCGTCGCCGCCGGCTACTCGGCGAGCATCGACGGGTCCGGGCAGAGACGAGCCGGACGCCTCGGCGATCGCGCCGTCGGGCACACGATCGCCGACGTGGCGATCGATCCCGCGACGACCGCGGTGGTCGTGCCCGCCGGCGCTCGGCCTCGACCCCGGCGGGATCGGCAAGGGTCTCGCCGCCGACATGGTCGTCACCGAGCTTCTCGCGGCGGCACCGGCGGCGCGCTGGTCGGCGTCGGCGGCGATCTCGCCGCCGCCGGCACGCCGCCCACGGCCGACGGGTGGCACGTCGCCGTCGAACACCCGCTCGACCCATCGCGGGCGGCTGACGACACTCGCGCTCGAACGCCGGCGGCGTCGCCACGTCGAGCACGCTGTCGCGCACGTGGCTGCAGGACGGCAGCCGCCGTCACCACGCCATCGACCCGCACACGCGGACCTGCGCGACGACCGACCTCGCCGCCGTGACCGTGATCGCGCGGGCGGGGTGGGAGGCCGAGGCGCACGCCACCGCCGCGCTGCTCTGCGGCAGCGGGCGCGTGCTCGACTACCTCGGCCAGGCACCGACTCGACGGCATCGCGATGACCCTCGACGGACGCACCGTAGAAAGTCCGGCTCTGCGAGACGGCGGCGTCACCGAAGGGAGCGCCGCATGAGCGCCCAGATCCTGGTGGTATCGTCTCGCGGGCCTCGGGCATCGTGGCCTGGCTCATGCTGACCGCGTCGGTGCTGTGGGGGATCGTGCTCGTCGACCGACCTGTTCCCCAGGCGCCGCCGGCCGGCATGGCTGCTCGACCTGCACCGCTGGCTCGCCGGACTCACGGTCTTCTTCGTCGCCGGTCACCTGGGCGCGCTTCTGGCCGACCGGACACGCGCACTTCCGCGCTGTGGACATGCTCGTCCCGTACGCCAGCACGTGGCGACCGACCGCGGTCGCCGTGGGCGTCGTGGCCGTCTGGCTTCTCATCGCCGTCGAGGTCACCGCCCTCGCCATGAAGCGGCTCTCGCGGAAGTGGTGGCGCGACATCCACATCGTGAGCTACTGGGTCTTCTGGCTGACGACCATCCACGCGGCACTTGCCGGGACCGACACGTCGAAGCCGCTCTACATCGTGACCGTCGCTGGCGGCGGTGGCGATGGTCGTCTTCGCCGCCTCGTACCGGATCCTCAGTCAAGGACTGCCCAAGCGCACCGCGGCAGCAGCACGCCGCGCCCGCGCAAGGCCGGCGGCGCAGGAGATAGACGCTGCGGGATGATGGCGAAGGGGCGGGCGGCCCATCCGGGCCGCCCGCCCCTTCGCCGCGCCGCGAGAGATCCTAGAGGGTCCTGGCGATCTTGCGGGTCAGCTCGCCCATGCGATAAGTGTAGCTGCCCATCTCGTTGTCGTACCAGCCGAAGATCTTGACGTGGGTGAGCGGCACGCGCACCGTCTCGGGCTCGGTCTCGCCCGGCTTGGTGCACGGCACCACGATGTCGACGAAGCCGGTGCGGGTATGGGTCTCGGCGGCCTCGATCACGATGGCGGCGTTCTCGCCGACCAGGTCGGTCGAGACGTTCTGCTCTTCGGTGTACTGGAGCACGCCGCGGGCCTCGCCTTCGGAGGCGTCCTTGTAGATCTGGTTGATGGCGTCGCGCTCGACCGAGACCGTGCCGTCGCGCAGCGCTTCGCTCTGGAAGGTCACATTGAGGATGATCAGGCTGACCGTGTTGGTGGGGATCCGCACCGAATCGGCCATGAATCCGATGCGGCCGATCTCGGGCATGACCTGCTCGAGCGCGGCGGCGGCGTTGGTCGAGGTCAGGATGACGTTGCCCAGGGCGCCGCGACTCTTGCGGAGGTCCTTGGCCCCCGCCTTCGGCACCGCGTCGAGTGCGGGCTGCGAGTTGGTGACCGCGTGGACTGTGCTCATGCCGGCCGTGATCATGTGGCGGGTGAGGTCGCGCTCCAGCAGGGGCCGCATCATGTGCGCCAGGCCGGTCGTGGTGCAGGACGCCGCGGAGACCATCTTGTGTGTCGCGGGATCGAACTGGTAGTCGTTGATGCCGTCGATCAGCATCAAGGCGTCGTCCGGCAGCCCGATGTCCTTCTTGCTCTTGAAGGCGGAGCTCTGGATGACGACCCGGGCGCCGGCGGCGAGATGGCCGCGCAGTGCGCCGCCCGGCGCGTCGGGCTCGGCGTGCGGGTCCTTGAACTTGCCGGTGCACTCGACCACGAGCGAGACGCCGTTGTCGCGCCAGGGGATGTCCTTGGGGTTGCGGGCTTCGCGCAGGACGACGATGTCCTTGCCGTAGGCCCTGATCAGGCCCTTCTCCTCGTCGACGACCTGGATGTCGCGGACGCCGGCCTGTCCGTAGAGAAAGCGGTGGAGCGGGCCGTAGGTGCTGTCCTTGGCGAGGTACTGTGCGACCGCTTCGAGCGAGGTACCGACCTGGCGGCCGGTGTTCACCACGAAGCGGTCGAAGTCGTCGTGTCCCACGTGTGACCAGAGCACCAGCTTGCCGATGCGGCCCAGTCCGTTGATCCC
Source organism: uncultured Actinomycetes bacterium (assembly GCA_963833555.1). Taxonomy (GTDB): domain Bacteria; phylum Actinomycetota; class Thermoleophilia; order UBA2241; family UBA2241; genus CAWHYB01. The sequence goes on from CAWHYB010000004.1 coordinate 224,331, forward strand.
AAGCGTCCGTTGCGCAGCCATGGCCTACGTTGCCTCCTCTGTCGCCCGTCGCGGGGCATGGTCTCCGTCAGGAGCCCGCCTGGGCGCATCGTGTCGGGATATGCGCCGATGACGTCATCATCCTAAAGACAAGCGCGGGCGGCTACCACCAAGCTGGAGCGAGCCGAGCCTGACCGGTGGCCAGGCCGTCGACCTTTGCCGCGCTCCGCTGCCGTTCGCCGCGGGTCGGGTTATCATGAGGCTATGAGAGTCACTCCCGTCCCGTTCGACTCGGACGCCCTGCGCGCCAATCTCGCGAGCACCGCCCAGGAAGTCGTCATTCCCGACCACTATCTGCCGCTTATCGGGTCGGTCGAGCAGTTCTACGGCGTGTGCACCTCGCTCACCGAGACACTCAGCGAGTACTTCCATAGCTTCCGCAACACCGACCTGCTCGTCGAAGGCTTCCAGGCGATCCTGCTGCGCAACTGGACCTACTTCGAGCGCTCCGAGGAGCGCGCCGAGCTGTTCGGGCTCCTCGCGGAGCTGGTGCTCAAGCTGCTCGAGAGCCCGCTCGCGCCGGGACAGTTCTCGGTCCTGCTCAGCCGCCTGCTGACGTGGTGCGGTGCGGTGCTTGCCGGGACGTTCGGCGACGGCTACGACGATGGTCTCGAGATGGTGGGCGACGCGCTGCTCGAGTTGCTGCCGGGCCAGATGACGGCGTTCCTCGAGCGCGACGCACTGGTGCGCAACCTTGTCGAGCAGGCGGTCGCGCGGCCTGCGCTCGCGCCGGTCTATCTGCGCCTCTACCGGCCGGTCCTGCTGGCGGGCTACGAGCGCCTGCGCGACCGCCTCGACGTCCCCGAGTGGGCAAAGGGCCAGCAGGCCAGCCTCACCGACGCGCCCGCGGTCGGCAGGCAGTTCGCCTTCCTCGCGCGGGCGCGCCTCACCGCGCTGATCCGAGGGGTACGGTCCGCGCCCGACGAGGAGCTGCTCTCTTCGCAGCGGCCGGTCATGTCCGAGATCCTGGGGCAGACGATCGACGAGCTGTTCCACATCGACAATCTCGATGACCGCTTTGCCGTCTGCCTCTTCCTGCTCAAGGACGAGACCCTGGGCTACCGCCAGAACGAGGTCATGTCCGACCTGCTGGGTGTGGTGAAGCAGATGCTGCGCCCCGACGAGCACCTCGACGTCGAGACGATCCTCACCCGCCTGACCGCCTTCTTCCGCGACCGCGACAGCCAGTTCCTGCTGATGCGGTTCAAGTGCTACGAGGTCATCGGGGTCGCTATCGGCGAGGCCTGCAACGTCAAGGCGGCCGACCACCTCATCGAGGACGTCCTGTACTGGCGCTTCCAGTACCCCGACATCCGCGGCGCCACCGACGAATGGGAGACGGTGGTCAACCCCTACCACCTGCCGAAGATCCGCTGCTGGATGCACATCATCGAATCGAACCCCGCGCTCTACGAGCGGCTCGCCGCGGCCTTGAACGTCCAGCTCAGGCTGGGCGGCGTGTATATCGCCGACACCGACCTGTTCCAGCGCGACGTCACCCGGTTCCTGAACGCCGACATCCGGCCCATCTACTTCGTCGCCAAGCAGCTCCTGCGCACGCTGCCGGTGTACTTCAGTCAGGTCGGCGCCGAGGGCGAGCTGCGCGCCGTGTCGACCGAGATCGATGAGATCTGCGGCCGCCACGACACGCTCATGCACTTCCTGCGCAAACAGCTGCACGCCGAATCGTCGAACCGGCTCGTCGACTTCAGCCGCGCCGTGCTGCGCTACTGGCTGACCCTGGACGCGGCGGGGCTCGAGCCCTATCTGTCGGCCAACACGATGGAGACCATGCGGCGCGAGCGCGAGTGGGCCGAAGGCCCGCACGAAGCGCTCGTCGCCCTGCGGCGCGCCCCCGAGGCGCAGGCGGCGGTCCCCAAGGCCGTCCCGCCGGGCGACGTGCAGCCCGAGGACATGTTCCTGGACTGGCTCCTCGACCTCGCTCCGGCGGCGCTCGAATCCCTGCTCGCCGAACAACTCGAGCCTGCGGTGCGAGACGACGGGCACGATGGCGATGGCGATGGCGCGCTGCGAAGCGACGCGACGCACGCGGGCGCGGCCTGGGCCATGGCCCCTCGTCGCGTCGCCCTCATGGTGCGGACCTACCAGCTGCTTGCCCACAAGTACTCGCTGGCGGCGGGCGACGTCGGCGACGCGGTCGGCCGGCACCTGCAGCTCGCGACCAGGGTGCGTCAGCGGTTCGGGCGGGCCCTCGCTTCGTGGCAGGTCGCGCCCCTGCCGGCCGCCCGCGACCGCCTGCTCGACGCGGCGCTCGCCGTGCTCGAGGAGCTCAAGGCCATCATCCTCTGCCCGACCCCCTCGCCCCCGACCGAGAACATCTATCAGAAGCGCCACATCGCGGCCGGCATCCCTTCGATCTACGGCAACTACAACGAGCCCAAGTTCGACGCCCTGGGCTTGTCGTTCAGGGTCGAGAACCTGGTCGGCCGGCTGTTCGATGACTTGGTCGACGAGGGCATCGAGCCCTACGTCACGCGCGAGTCGCTGCGCGGCATGGCGCAGGCCATGACCCGCTTCGACCGCGCGCTCGCGATCGACGGCATCGACTCGCGCGCCCTGAGCGCCAACCTCAACATGCTGATGGCGAGCTTCAGCAGCCACAACTTCACCTTCCGGCAGTACCAGAACGTGTTCCAGTTCCTGGTCAACAGCGTCACTGAGCTCTCGGCGACCTCGATCCTGAGCCACGACCAGGTGCTGCACGCCGTGCTCACCAACGACCCGCGCCAGTGCGAGGCCCGCGCCATGTCCGTCGACGCCGTGGCCGAGATGGTGTTGCGCGAGGTGCTCGTCTCAGCGCTCGGCATGCAGGTGCTCGACCGCTATGTGGGCGCCGGGCTGCGCCGCATCTCAATGCTCAATGGGCGTCTCGGCAGCCAGGCCCTGACCCGCATGATGAACTACGATCCCGAACGCCTGGTGTCGCCCATCCACAAGCCGACGCCCGCCACCGACGACCAGATGACCTTGGGGTTCAAGGGGCTGGGCCTCAAGCAGATGGCGTCGTACGGGCACCGCGTGCCCGAGGGCTTCATCATCAGCACCGAGCTGTTCAGCGCCATCCCGGCGATGTCGTACCGACCCCTCTACGACGATACGATCCAGCGCATCCGCAAGGAGCTCGGCCAGCTCGAACGGCGCACCCGGCTGCGCCTCGGCGATCCCTCACGGGCACTGCTGCTGTCCATCCGCTCCGGCGCCGCCATCTCGATGCCCGGCCTGATGACGACCTTCGTCAATGTGGGCCTGAACGACGAGCTCGCCGAGGCGCTCGCGGCCGAACCACGGCTCGGCTGGGCGGCTTGGGACTGCTACCGGCGCTTCCTCCAGTCCTGGGCGATGTCGGACGGCATCGACCGCGACTTCTTCGACAGCATCATGAGCGAGTTCAAGAGCCGCTACGGGGTCGAACAGAAGCTCGACTTCACGCCCGAGCAGATGCGCGAGATCGCCTTCACCTACAAGATGCGGGCCCGCGAAGGGGGCGTGGTCTTCGTCGATGATCCCTTCGCCCAGGTGGTGTCCTGCGTCCTGAAGGTGCTCGATTCGTGGGACTCGCCGCATGCGCGCCTCTACCGCCAGTACATCAACGTCGCCGAGGAATGGGGCACCGCGGTGGTCGTCCAGCGCATGGTGCTGGGCAACTTGAGTCGCGAGTCGGGGTCCGGCGTGACCTTCACCAACAACCCGCTCGAGCCGTACAGCCGCCAGGTCCGCCTGTTCGGCGACTTCGCCGTGCGCAGCCAGGGCGAAGACCTCGTCGGCGGGCTCGTGTTCCCGTTGCCGATCTCCGAGGCGCAGCGGCTCGGCAGCCCCACCTACCGCGGCACCGAGCAGTCGCTCGAACGCAACTTCCCCGAGATCTACCAGGAGCTGCTGACGGTCGCCCGCGACCTGGTGAGCGAGCGCGAGTTCGACCCCCAGGAGATCGAGTTCACGTTCGAGTCGGCGTCCGCCGAGGACCTCTACGTGCTGCAGAAGCGGCCCGTGGTCCAGGAGCAGACGAGGCATTCACCATACTTCGATGCCTCGTCGCCGGACCACGGTCCGCCGGTGGCGGTCGGGATGGGGGTGGCCGGCGGCGCCTACTCGGGCCGGGTCGCCATCAACGCCGAGCAGATCGACCAGCTGCTCGCAGACGCGCCCACCGAGAACGTCGTGCTGCTGCGGCCCGACACTGTGCCGGAGGACATCGCGATCATCACCCGGGTGAATGCCATCCTGACCGCCCGAGGGGGCGCGACCTCGCACGCCGCTGTGACCGCCAAGCGCCTGGGCAAGACGGCGGTGGTCGACTGCATGGACCTCGAGGTGATCGAGCGCGACGGCATCGCCCGCCTGGCCGGCAGCGAGCTGCACGCCGGCGACTGGCTGTCGATCGACGGGCGCACGGGCAACATCTTTCTGGGCCGCATCCCCACTCTGGACGAGCCGGTCCTGGCCCAGGTCGAGTAGCGGAGCACGGTACAGACCCGCTACGCTGCCTTTCGTGCCGCCTGCGCCGCGCTCAGGAACGCCTCCAGTCTGTCGTTGAACGGCGCGCCCGTGCGCGGCACGCTGTGGGCTCGCGCCGGGGATGACGGCGCGTTCCGCCAGCTCCTTCTCCGTCAGGTGCTTCGTAGGCGAGATGCCCGACGAGCCCGCGAGGTGCGCGCGTTGAGGCCGGCCATGGCGGTCCGACGACCACCCTGCGCACGGCGCGACGTCCGTTGCCCATTCTTGGGGTATAGACGGACATCTTGAGAATCCTAGACGAGAGGTTGCGTCATGTACGTCCTGAACTACTGGCACACCGTCGCCGACTATGCAGAGTGGAAGAAGGTGTTCGACAGCGACCCGCTCGGCCGCGAGGCGTCAGGCATACGCCGCTACAGCATCGAGCGACCCATGGACGACGAACATACGGTGATCGGCGAGCTCGAGTTCGACGGCCTGGCTGAGGCCGAGACCTTCGCAGGCCGGCTGCAGGAGGTCTGGAAGGGCCCCGCCGGCCGGGTCGTGTCCAACGCCGGATACCGCATCACCGAGGTGCTGGAGCAGAAGCAGTTCGTCAGCGAGTCAGGCCGCCGGGCCGCCTGAGACTGTTCGAGCGACGGGGGCCGGGCGGGGCGACAGCCCCGCCCGGCCCCCGTCCGTCCATCGAGGGCAAGCCTGCGGTTTCCTGCAGATCTCGCAACTCCTTGGCAACCAGCTTTGGCCCCTACGCGCAACGGATCACTCCTCGTGCCCAGAGGCAGTCGCCGCAAGTCGGGCGGGGATTGCCGAAGCAGTCCTCCTCGTTGCTCTCCGCAAGCTCACAGGAGCAGTCGGTGCAGGGGGGGAAGTCGAAGCTGCGGACTCGATCTCGGAATGCGGCGTAGTCCGGTCGACTCCAGATCGAAGCCAGGTCTTCGGCGGGGACGCTGCCGACCTGCCAGCCCCTTGCTCGCTTCGCTTGCCCTCGAACGAAGCAGTTGTAGGTGTGAAGAAGGGGCGGGCAGGGACTCACGCCGCCGTGCCAAGCTACGGCGCAGGCGTCAGCCTCGACAAAGGGACAGCGTGCCAGGGCACCGGCATCGCCGTCGAGGAGACTCACGAGTCCGCCGCGCCGTAGAGCGCCTCCGACGGCCGCCCCGACCCGCTCATCCCAGCCGAAGCGGGGCAGCTGCCAGCGGGGCATCGTCGTCGTCTCGGTCCAGTCGCCGGACATCACGCCGACGTCGTAGAGCGTCTCGCCGGCGAGCTCCTCCGTGTAGGGCAGCACGTTGGTGACGATGATGAAGCGGGCACCGAGGCGGGCCGCCAGCCGGCCGAGGCCGGGCAGCTCCTCGATGTTCGAGCGCATCGCCACGAACTCCACGCCGATGCGCATGCTCGGCCCGTAGCCGGGACCTCGAGCGTCGTTCAGACGGCGCACGTTCTCTACGACCCGGTCGAGGGAGGCGCCGGAGCGGGCGCGACCGAAGGACTCCGCAGAAGCCCCGTCGATGCTGACGACGAGCTGATCGAGTCCCGCGTCGAGCAGGCCGGCAGCGAGGGGCTCATCGAGCAACAGCGCGTTGGTCGTCACCTCGGCGCGCAAGCCCGCGCCCTTGGCGAGCCGGACCATCTCGAGGAAGCTCGGGTGTAGGAGCGGCTCGCCGAGGCCCATGAACGCCAGAGTGGCGGGCTCGTCGGCCGCGGCGAGCCCGTCGACCACGGCCTCGAACGCCCTCCACTCCAGGAAGCCTTCGGGCTCATCCCAAGAGTGGCGTACACAGGTGCGGCAATCGAGATTGCAGGCAGTCGTCGGCTCGACGTAGACCTTGCTCGGCAGGCTCGCGTCCCTCGTCATCCTGGCGGGCTCAGCGCTTCCGCTTCGCGGCGCGAAGCTCATCGAGGGTGGGGAACGTCAACGCCCCTGCCTCGCACATGCCGGCGCAGTGAGAGCAGCCCTCCATGCAGGAGGACTTGGACACCACGCGCACGTGGTCGTCGATCATGCTGTAGACGCCCTGTTGGCAGAACTCGAGGCACACCTTGCAGTCGGTGCAGGCGGCCTCGTCGATGGTCGGACCCCAGACGAACCCCTGAGGACTCGTGTCAGTAGCGCTCACGCCCAGTCTCCTCTTCTCGTGTCCCGTTGCCGCCGGCTTGACCTCAGACGCGAAGCAGGTCCTCGAAGGCCTCGATTGCCTCAGCGGCCGCCTCGCCGTCGATCGCGTAGAAGCTCCACTTGCCGCGGGCTTCCTCGCGCACGAGGCCGGCCTCGCGCAGTATGCGGAGGTGGTACGACACCTTCGACTGACCGAGGCTGAAGTGCTCCTGGAAGTCGCAGACGCAGATGCCAGCCGGTTCGTCGGCACCCGGCACGCCCCGTTCTGAGGGTTCAGGCAGGCCGCAGCAGGCCCGGCCCTGAGCCATAACTTCGAGCATGCCGAGACGGATAGGATCACTGAGGGCCTTCGCGACCTGCGTGAGCCGCTGCACGTCCCCGGCGTCGGGCGCGGGGCAGCAGCGATCAGCGGACGGTCCTGGCGACGGACAGCAACGGGTCGCCTCCTGCTCTTCGATATCGCTGAGCGCCATGAGGTCCACCTCGAATCGAGTTCAGCACAATACTAGTTGATATGGAGTTGACATCACTCTTCATGACTATATCATCAAAGCTAGTCGGATTGATATGACGGAACGAGAGGAAGACATGCCCGAGACCCAGAGCGGCGCGGAACTCAAGGCTCAGATCCGCGACCACTATGCCGAGCGAGCCGTCGCTGCAAGCCAGTCACCGCCCTGCGGCTGCGGCTGCGGCTGCGGACCAGCCGCTGCGGTCGAGCCGATGGACGACGTCGCCCGTGGGCACTACAGCATCGACGAGACGAGCGGACTCCCCGCGACCGCGGTCCTCGCCAGCCTCGGCTGCGGCAACCCGACGGCGCTCGCCGAACTCTTGCCCGGTGAGGTCGTGCTGGACCTCGGCAGCGGCGGCGGCATCGACGTCCTGCTGTCCGCCCGGCGCGTCGGATCCGCCGGCAAGGCCTATGGGCTCGACATGACCGACGAGATGCTCGCCCTGGCGCGCGAGAACCAGCGCAAGGCCGGCATCGAAAACGTCGAGTTCCTCAAGGGCGAGCTCGAAGACATCCCGCTGCCCAACGCCTCGGTGGACGTGATCATCAGCAACTGCGTCGTCAACCTCTCCACCGACAAGGACCGTGCCCTCGCCGAGGCGTTCCGGGTGCTCAAGCCGGGCGGCCGGTTCGCGATCAGCGACGTGCTCTTTCAGGGCGACATGGCCCGCGTCCCACGCACGCTGCTCGATGACCCCGGCGCTTGGTCCGCCTGCATCTCGGGTGCTCTCGAGGATCGGGACTTCATCGCGCGTCTGAGCCGTGCGGGCTTCGCCGATCCGAGCATCGAGGTGACCAACGTCTACGACGGCTCCGCGGAGAACAACATGTGCGGCGCGCCGCCGCTGCCCGACGGTGTGCGACTGGTGAGCGGCTTCGTTCGTGCCGTCAAGCCGGCGCGGGCAGGGTGCAGCGCCGGTCCCTGCTGCTGCTGAGCGAGCGACGTCCGGGCTGGGGTGCGTGCCGGCGGCCCTCCGGCTCGGCCTGCCCGCTCAGGCCATCGATCAGCGCGGGAGCACGCCCGCCAGCGCCATCTCGGCGATCGCGTCGGCGAACGCCTCGTCGAGTGGTGAGTGCGTGTAGAGGAGGCGCAGGAACAGGGGCCCCTGGAAGAGATCGATGGCGACCTCGACGTCTGTGTCGGGGCGAAGCTCGCCGCGGGCGATGGCTCGGCCGAAGATCGCCCTCGCCTGCTCGCGCAGCGGCTCCAGCACATGTTCGCGGAAAGCGTCGGCAAGGGCCGGATCGTTCTGCGCCTCCACGAGCAGTGCGGCGAACGTCGGCCCGAGACGCTCGGACGTCATGAGCTTCACGGTCGCCCGTGCCCGCAGCCGCAGATCGCCCATGAGCGTGCCCGTGTCGGGCATGAGCTCCTCCGGTGCGCTCGACCAGTCGTCGTAGAATGCGTCGAGCGCCAGAACGCCCTTGCGTGGCCACCAGCGGTAGATCGTCTTCTTGGAGACGCCGGCCCTCTGCGCCACGCCCTCGACCGTCATGGCGCGCAGCCCCTGCTCCTCCAGCAGCTCGCCGGCCGCCGTGATGATTGCTCGTCTCGAACGCTCGCTGCGCGGGCGGCCCGCCACGCCCGTAGTCGTCGCACCACCTTGTGTCATCGAACGCCACTCCCTTGTCCCGGTGTACTTGAACGTCACTCGATGATTGCACTATCACCGCATGGGGTAGAAAGGAAACGCAACGTATCGTTTCCTATGTCGACCGTACATTGCTGGGAGGGCATCATCGTGAACTTGACTCGACACCACCTCACATCGACCACATCGTCCGCGGGGAGCAACGCGGTCGCCGACCCCGGCCGTCACCTTCAGCCTGCGACGGGGGGCACGCGTGACGCCGAGAACGCCGATGCAGGGTTCCGCTCCAGCCGCTTGCGCGGCCTGCACCCCGGCTGGTTCGGCGGCGTGATGGGCACCGGCGTTCTTGCCCTGGCCGCCTACCAGAACCCCGGCAGCCGGGCCTCGCTGCTCGGCACCGCACACGTGGCAGGAGACATCCTCGCGGTGATTGCCGTCGTGCTCGCAATCGCGCTCACGATTGCCTACATCGCCCGCTGGGTGGTGCACTTCGACGCCGCCCTCAGCGACCTGCGCCACCCCGTTCTGGGTCCCCTCTACGGGCTCTTTCCCGGCGGTCTTCTCATCGTCGCCGTCCTGGTGTCGACCATGGGGCCGGCGCTGCTGCCGGCCGGCGCCATCACGCCAACGGTCGCGACGCTGGCGATCATCGGCACCGTGCTCTCCTTCGCCATCGCCGCCACCTTCACATACCTGCTCTTCACCGGCGAGACCGACGCTCAGGCCGTCAACGGAGGCTGGCTGATCCCGCCGGTCGTCAACATCATTGTTCCCTTGACTCTCATGCCCCTCCTCGCGCACGTCGGGCCATCCACGGGGCGGCTGCTCATGGCGCTCTCTTACGCCTTCTTCGGGATCGGGTTCTTCCTCTTCATCCTCGTGATCTCCATGGTCCACGATCGCCTGGTACTCCACCCGATGCCGCACGCCTCGCTGGCGCCGTCGCTGTGGATCTTTCTCGGTCCTATCGGCGCCGGCAGCCTCGCGTTGCTTGCGCTCGCGAAAGGCGGCGCGCAGTTCTTCGGGCCCGCCGCCCCTGTCGTCGGCCTCCTGACCTTGCTCTTCGTGAGCGCCTTCTGGGGCTTCGGCCTCTGGGCGCTGACCGCTGCGGCGCTCATGCTCACACGCTACCTGCGCGAGGGCCCGCTGCCCTACGGGCTGGGCTGGTGGGGATTCACGTTCCCGATCGGTGCCTACACGGTGGCCACATTCAATATCGGGCGGGCATGGCAGAGCGGCTGGATCGAGGGCTTCGCCGCCGTGCTGTTCGTCGTGCTGGCCGTCTTCTGGCTCATCGTCGCCGGCCGCACGCTGTGGGCGGTGGCTACCGGCGAAGTCTGGGCGCGCGAGGATCATGCGTCGGGCCGGATGGCGGACGCCATCCCCGGCACAGCGCTGCCGAACCCCGTTCACGATGCGCACACCCACGCGCCGGCAGCCTGAGCGGGTAGCCTAACGCAGCGCAGCACGGTTCACGCGGCGGCGGGGTGACGCACGTCACCCCGCCGCCGCTCAACGCTCGTAAGGCGTCGTCCTCGCGTGAAGCGTCCTGCGGTCACTCGCGCGCTCGAACGCCGCCGGGTCGTCGCTCGCCGAGTAGCTCTGGTGAGGGCGGCTCTCCTGGCCAGTGCTGGGGTAGACGCCCTCGGCATGTGCAAGATCGCCGCGTTCAGGCGCCCCGTTGGAGCGCCGACGCAAACATTTCGGTCGGAGTGAATCGCGCGGCGGACACCCGTCCGTCAAGCCCAGCCGAACGCGTGCAGGATCGGCCCACAAGCCCGAGCCCGCCGGCGAACACCCAGAGCACGTCGAGCTTGAAGAAGCGCACCGCGACGAAGGCCGCGGCGGCGAGCGTGAGCAGACCCGGCCGCCCGCCGGTGACGCTGCCGAGTTGCAGCGTGACCACCGCCAGCAGACCGACGAACGCGGCCAGGATGCCGGCCAGGGCGCCGCGCACCCACGCCAGCGTGTGCAGGTGCTCGAAGACCTCGGTGAACACCAGCGTCATGGCGAACGAGGGCGCGAAGATGGCGAAGGTGGCGAGCAGGGCGACCCAGATGCCGCCGATCTTGTAGCCCACGAAGGCGGCCGTGATGAGGAACGGCCCCGGGGTGATCTGCCCCAGGGCGATGCCGTCGGCGAACTGGCCCTGGGTGAGCCAGTGGTAGTGGGTGACGGCATCGGCCTGGATGAGCGGCATGATCGTGGCGCCGTTGCCGAACGCCACCGAGCCGATCTTGAAGAACGACAGCGCCATCGCGCCGACGATCCCGCCCCACAGGGCAGCGGCGACGGCGACCGCGACGACCACGGCCACCGTCGCGGCGATCGGCCACCAGGTGGCGACGTGACGCCCCCGGCCGGCGGCGGGCACGGCTGCCGGCTGGGCCGCCGATCCCGCCGCCGCGGACCCGGCCGATGGCGCGACCTGCCGGGATGCCCTGGTCGGCGGCCGGGCGCAGGAACACGGCGCCGGCGACCAAGGCGATGAGGATGGAGAGCAGCGCGTTCAGACCGAACAGCATCACCGCGAAGGCGATCACGGCCAGCGTGGCCTGCACCGGACCCTTGAGGGCGCGCTGGCCGAAGTCGAGCGTGAGGTTCAGGACGATGCCCACGACCAGCGCGTCGAGGCCGATGAAGAGCGCGTGCACGAAGGCGATGTTGCCCGTGGCGAAGTACACCGCGGAGAGCGCGATCATGAGCGCGAACGAGGGCAGCACGAAGCCGACGACCGCCGCCAGCGCGCCGTTCACGCCGCGCAGCCGGTAGCCCACGTAGGCCGTGAAGTCGACCATGATCGGTCCCGGGTAGAGCTGCACCAGGGCGAGGCCGTGGTCGGCCTGCTCGCGCGTCAGCCAGCGCTTCTTGCCGGACGACGAGCTGGACGACCTTCTGCAGCATCGTGAAGCCGAAGGCGGTCAGCCCGATCTGCAGATACGCGAGGAACAGCGCGGTCAGCCTGACCGGCAGGACCGCGCTACCCGACTGTCCGTGGCCGGGCGCGACGCGAGGCGGCTCAGTCGCAGGCACGTTCATGCCGATCGTCGCCCGTCGCGCCTCTCACGCATGGAAGGTCACTGACGGCGCTCGCGTGGGCCCGTCATGACTCGGCGCCCAACCAGGCGAGGGCATCCGCGGCGGTGTCGTTCACCGTGGCCATCTTCATGAGGCGCGACACGAGGATCGCCTCGGCGATCTCGGCCTGGGTCGCGCCGGCCTGCTTGGCGAGCTTGGTCCACATCAGCGTGCAGGTGCTCGACTGCAGCGCCGCCGCGACGCCGATGCCCACGAGCAGCTTGTACTTGGTCGGCACCGCCTGGAGCTCAGGGTTCTCCATGATCGCCGCTTTGTGCTCCAGATAGGACTTGGCTCCCTCGGGGACCGTGTTGCGCATGATCTCCATGGGGCTCGGTTTGGCGCTGTTCTCCATCTCAGTTCCTCCCTGGTTTGGATGGCCGCGGAGCGGCAGTGACTCAATCCCCGATGGTCACGAGTCTGCGTCGTCGATGACGCTCTCCTTGCGCTTGTCGACGTCGCCGTCCGAGATCTTGCCGGCCGCGACCATGGCCGCCTTGACCTGCGTCCACACGTGATGATCGCGGTAGAACTTGCGCAAGTCGTCGAGCAGCGGGAAGGTGATGGCGTGGCCCTGGCAGAGATTGCCGCAGGTCATACAGCCGACCACGCAGTCGTCTCGGCGGGCTACCACCGACTTGCCGTCGACCCAGTCGAACACGTCCTTGCCGCAGTTGAGGCAGAGGCCGCAGGACACGCACTTCTTGGGGTCGATCGTCGGCCCCCAATCGATGTCCCCACGCGGGACTCCGGCGAACCAGGGCATGGTGTTCCTTTCCGTTGGATGGACTAGTGAGCTGCTTCGGCGGGCGCATACACGCAGCAGCCGTCGGCGCACTCCCTGCCCACGCACTCGACCTCGAGGGTGGCGTGCCGGACGCCGAAGGACGTGGCAAGAGCCTCCTTGACCCTATCAACGACGCGGGTGGCGCCCGAGAGCTGCCCGTCGGCGAGCTGCACGTGCGCCGAGAGCACGGCGTCGGTCGAGGAGACCGACCAGACGTGCAGGTCGTGCACGCCGGCGACGCCGTCCACGCGGAGCACTGCGCGCTCGACGTCGGCGAGGTCGAGGCCGACCGGCACACCCTCGAGCAGGATCCTGCCGGCCTCCACGATCATCTTGATCGCTCCCCACGTGATCCACGCCGCGATGGCGATCGACAGCACGGGGTCCACGCGATCGAGGTGCGCGACCCAGATGAGCAGGCCGCCGACGAGCACGGCGCCGGAGGCGGCCGCGTCGCCCACCAGATGCAGGAAGGCGCTGCGGGCGTTGACGCTCTTCTCCCCCTCGAGCAACCAGGCCGCGACCGCGTTGCCGACGAGGCTGACGAGGGCAAACGCCATAACGAGTGGGCCGTTCACCGCCGAGGGATGGAGCAGGCGGCCGACCGCCGCGTAGACGATCACCGCCGACACGGCGATCAGGGCCACGGCGTTGACCAGCGCGACCAGGACCTCCCAGCGGCCGTAGGCGTACGTGAGCTTGTCGGTCCCCGGGCGCTCGCGCACCCGGTCGGCGGCGTAGGCCATGCCCAGAGCGGCCACGTCGCTGCCGTTGTGGGCGGCGTCGGAAAGCAGCCCCAGGCTGTCGGCAGAGATCCCGCCCACGATCTGCAGGGCGAGCATGCCCGCGTTGATGACGAGGCCGATGAGAAGTCGACGGCCGAGCCTGCCGTGGCTGTGGTCATGTGCCATGCTCGGCCTGCTACGACAGCAGCTTGTAGGCCATCGTCCCGGCGATGAAGAACAGCAGCACGCCGATGGACGTCTTGACCTGCGCCGCCTGGAGCTTGCGGTGCATGAGCCACGAGCCGATCAGTGCGCCGGTGATCGACGCCACCGCCGTCCAGCCGAGCAGGGCCGTGTCGATGCTGGCCACCGACGCCTGCCCCAGGAACCCGGCGAACGAGGCGAACACCACGACGAAGGCGGTCGTGCCGGCGGCCCGCTTCGCGTCCAGGCCGAGCCAGACGAGCGCGGGGACGACGAAGTTACCGCCTCCGACGCCGAGCATGCCGCCGAGGAAGCCGGCCGCGCCGCCCACGCCGAGGCCGACGCCCGCGACTTCACCGCGGCTGGCCACCTCGCGCGGCTTGGGCTTGTAGAACAGCATCATGGCGCCGGCGAAGATGAGGAAGCCGATGAACAGCCACTTCAGCGTCGTCACCGGCACGAACGAGCTGGTGTAGGCGCCAAGCGGCGAGAGCACGGTCGCCACGACGGCGATGGGTACGGCGATGCGGAAGTCGACCAGCTTGGCCGGGATATAGCGTATGCAGGCGAAGGCCATGGCGATGGCGTTGAGCAGCAGCGCCGTCGCCTGAGCCGAGTGCATGCCGACGCCGAGGGCGAGGTAGATGGGCACGAGGATGAACGCGGCGCCCAGGCCCGCCACGGTGAGCACGATCGTGAAGGCCAGCGTCACGAGAGCCGCGATGAAGTAGGTGGTCACGTCGGCGTCCTTTCCCGGTGGCCTAACGCTCGGCGCAGGGCTGGCACATCGCCACGCCGCTCTCGACGCGCGCGTTGCGCTCCACGACCATCTCGCCGCACTCCGGGCAGAGGAACGCCTCGAAGGTGTGCGGCGCGTCCTGCCACTCGTAGGGTGTGACCTCGCCGACATTGAGGATGGCTTCGTCGGGAGCCGAGGAGACCATCGCGACCAGCGGGTCGGCGACCTCGGCGGGGATCTGCGACGCGGGCGTACCCGAGCTGCGCAGCTTCATGAACTCGGACTCGCGATTCTTCATCATGACGCTCCCCTTGGGCACGACCCGCACGGCGCGCTGCGTGCGCTTGTCGACCAGCGTGAGGCCGAACTTGCCGTAGCCGAGGCGGCGGATGTTGCCCTTGCCGAAGGTGCAGCCCGTGGCGACCTGGACGCCGTCGGCGAAGCAGGTGGCGCAGTGGTCCTCGTCGATCTCGACGAGGGCGACGAGCTGGCCGTCGGCGGCGTGCTCGACGCCGAGCGCCTTCATGGCGGCCAGCCCGGTACGCAGGCCCATCGGCATGGCCGGGCACTTGTGGCCGTGGAACTTGAGACCGAGGTCGAGAAGGTCCTGATCAAGCATGGTGACTCCTTCTTTGAAGACTGACGACTGGATGGAATCGGGCGGTCACGACGTCTGGCAGCACCGGTACCTCGGATCTTGCTCGCCTAGCGGCGCGTCGCCGTGGGCTCGTACCCGGAGCACGGGATGCACGACGGGCTCGCCGTCCTTCATGCGCACGTAGCGGTCGAATACGTACTCGCCGCAGCTCGAGCACTTGGTCTTGTTGAACGAGCCCTTGACCGGCTGGTAGACGAAGTCCGGCAGGTCCTGCACCTTGTAGATGGTCTCGTCGGGGAGCTCGGCGACCCATCCCATGAGGTCGTCGGTGACCTCGGCCGGGATCTCGGACGGCTCGATGCCGCGCTTTCGGTAAGCGAAGAACTCGTGTGCGCCCATCTCGTCCATGAAGCCCGGCTGCAGCACGAAGCGGACGGCGCCGCGGTCGGGGTGGTAGAAGACGGCCGCCAGCTTGCCGTAGAAGGTCTTGGCCATGAGGACCTTGCCGTAGGTCGCGCCGGTGGACGACCTGGATGCCGTCCATCATGCAGGTCTGCGGGTGGCCTTCGCCCAGCTCGGGGAAGACGAACAGGCCGTGGTCCTTCTCGCGCTCCACGTCGAGCCTCTCGAGCGCGAGCTTCCCCATGCGATAGCCGATGGGCATGAACGGGCAGCGATGGCCGTGGAACTCGAAGGCCCAGTCGGGGGGCAGGTACGGAGTGATCATGACTCCTCCTTCATCAAGATTCGTTTATCTGTCGTCATGCTTCTCGTCCTCCGCTATCTTTCGTGTGCTGGAGACTCAGGTGGTGACCGACGCCGGCAGCGGCGTCATCGTGATCGCAGTAGTGGGGCAGCCCGTGGCACAAAGGCCGCAGCCGCTGCATGCCGCAGCGTCGACGACGACGGGAGTACCTGGCCGGGGACGCGAGATCGCCCCGAAGGGGCATCTCGGGACGCAGCGTCCGCACCAATCGCACGAGGCCGCATCGACGCAGGCGAGGCGCCGCTCAGCATCAGTCGTCATCCTCGTCTGCGACCCCTAGGCCGGCGCAGATCAGCAGCAGTGCGTCCTTGAGGTCGCTCCGGTCGCCTGCGAACACTGGCACGCAGTCGTGTGGCCGGGCGTCGCCGCGCCATACGGCCCATGCAAAGGCCGTGCAGCTCAGCTCCCCGCACTCACGGCAGTTCGTGCCCGGGAGGCGCTTGTAGATCTCGAGGGCGGGCGGGCGGCGGCGCGTCTCCGAGGAAGGAACGATCGCGGCCCGACGCGCCCAGACATCGCCCACGAGGCAGCGCACCCGCTCCAGGCTGGCCCAAGCGTCGACGATGTCGTTCGCCTTGGCGATCGCGAGGCGGTCGCGGAACAGCGAGACCATGCGGTAGCCGTCCATGAAGGTGAAGACCGGCATCGTCGGCATGTAGGAGCCTTTGAGGAGCTCAGCGTTGAGGTACGGCAGGGCCTCGGCAACGTCACCCGCGAAGTGGGCGATGAGGCGCAACTTGGCCGGGTCCGCGACGCAGTGCGTCAGGACGACGACCGCCAGCCTGCCGAGGAGGTCCTCGGCGAACGCGGCAGGCGCCACGTCGGGAACGGCGTCAGCCGGAGTTCGGTAGTCGACCCAGCCGGCACTCACGATTTCGGCGCCGCCGCCGTCCAGGAACGCCGAGCGGCCTTCGGCCGGCAGCACGAGCGCCGGCAAGCCGACCGCGGCAAACCCGGGGTCGGGCGAGACGACTTGATGGTCGATCCCCAGTCGGTCGAGCAGAGCCTTGGCCCGCTCGAACTCGGTGCGATCGCTGAATGTGGTCAGAGCGTCCACGGCCGGTTCCGTCAGGCGTTCTCGCCACCGAGGAGATCGGCGCGGGTTTCGTGCGACTCCAAGTGAAGCGGCATCTCCTCGAGATGCGGCTGCCGCGGGACGGCGACGAGGGCGACGAGCGTCAGCGCGACGAGGCCGGCGCCGCCGATGAGGTAGAACTCGCGGTAGCTCGCGGCCTCGATGATCCGCCCGCCGAGCGCGGTGCCCAGCGCGCCGCCGACCATGAAGGCGAAGGCGACCAAGGACATCGCCGTGCCGCGGGCCTTGGCCGCGAACTGGGTCGCCGTGGTGAGCAGCGAGGAGTGCGCGAACATGAAGCCGAGGCCGAGGAGGAGGACGCCGAGCGCGACGACGCCGAGATGCGTCGGTCCGACGACGACGAGCAGGTCGGCGGCCGCGGCGGACGCGAGCCCCAGCGCCACGAGGCGGTGACGGCCGATCCGCTCGGCGAGCGGCCCCGAGGCGCGGCTGGCGGCGATCACTCCGATCCCGAACACGGCCATCAGCAGGCCGATCTCGAAGGTGCCGAGGCCGAGGCTCTTAGACGCGAACGCGCCCAGGTACGAGAAGGAGCCGAGGATCAGCAGGCCCTCGAAGAACACGACGAGGTACGTCCGCAGGCTGGGCCAGTGGCCGAGCAGGCGCACGTAGGGACGCACGAACTGGCTGTGTGGGTCGCCGCGCAGGTCGCCGGCGAAGGAGCGCGCCGTCACGAGCAGCACGATGGTGATCACGGCTGCGACCGCAGCGTAGGTGAGGAACACGCCGCGCCAGCTGGTGACGGCGGCGATGGTCCCGCCGATGGTCATGGAGGTGGCCTGGCCGAGGAAGGCGATGCCCATGAAGTTGGCGATCGCCTGCTGGCGATGCTGCATGGGGACGAGGTCGCCGATGAGTGCCAGCGAGATGGGCATGGTGGCGGCGGCGAAGATCCCGGTGAGCGCCCGATAGGCGGTGAGGTCGCCGAGCCCGACGCCCGCGGCGCAGAGGCCGGTGGCGACGGTGAAGAAGACGAGGGTGACGCCGACGACGCGCAGCTTACCGAAGCGGTCGGCGAGCGGCCCGTACAGGAGCTGGAAGAGGCCGAAGGGCAGCATGTAGGCGGCGATGAGGATGCCGGCCTTGGCGGGCTGCACGCCGATGGTGCGGGCGATCGAGGGCAGCAGCGGCGAGACCACCCAGTTGTCGGCCATCACGATGAAGCCGGCGAGGCCGAGGACGACGATGAGACGCTTGACGTTCATTGGAGCCTTTCGAAGTGGAGGTGCCCTAGCTGAGCACGAGGTTGAAGAGCAAGCCGACGAGCATGATGCCGGCCCCGACCACGCCCAGGAAGACGGCGATGAGCTGCCACTTGAGCACCTTCTTGAGGATGATCGTCTCGGGTAGCGAGAGGGCGATGACGCTCATCATGAAGGCGAGCACGGTGCCGAGCGCGGCGCCCTTCTCGAGCAGGG
The DNA here is from genome assembly GCA_963833555.1 of uncultured Actinomycetes bacterium. Lineage (GTDB taxonomy): Bacteria > Actinomycetota > Thermoleophilia > UBA2241 > UBA2241 > CAWHYB01. The sequence continues at coordinate 242,482 of CAWHYB010000004.1, forward strand.
CCTGGACGATGGGGATGATCCCGGCCGCGTTCGAGTACATCGGGATGCCGATCAGCACCGCCAGCGGCACGCTCCACCAGGCGTTCGCGCCCATGATGCCGGCCATGAAGTCCTCCGGCACGTAGCCGTGGATCAGGGCGCCGACGGCGATGCCGGCCAGCACCCATGGCCAGACCCTGCCGACGATGTCCTTGACCGCCTGCCAGGCGTAGCTCGCGCGTCCCTCCCAGTCGAGCTGTTCCTCGGCGGCCGCGTCGCCCATGCGGATCGCCCGCACCCAGTCCTCGATGTAGCGCTCCATCTTGAGGCGGCCGATGACCCAGCCGGCGAGGATGGCGATGACGAGGCCGGTCGTGAGGTAGAGGGCGGCGACCCTGATTCCGAACATGCCGTACAGCAGAACCAGGGCGATCTCGTTGACCATGGGCGCGGCGATGAGGAACGAGAACGTGACGCCGAGCGGGATGCCGGCCTCGACGAAGCCGATGAACAGCGGCACGGCCGAGCAGCTGCAGAAGGGCGTGACGATGCCCAGGCTGGCGGCCATCACGTTGCCGGTGGCCTCACGCCGGCCGCGAAGCAGGGCGCGGGTGCGCTGGGGACTGAAGAATGAGCGCACCACGCCGACGCCGAAGACGACGAGAGTGAGGAGCAGCAGGACCTTGACTGAGTCGTAGACGAAGAACTCGAGCGCCGACGCCCAGCGGCTGTCCCCCAGGTGCAGGACGCCGTGGAACAGCCAGACGGTGCACGGCAGCCAGAAGTGGTAGACGACCGCCCAGACGCCGACGCCGAGGACGAGGCGCAGCCAGAGCGGCAGACCGAGCCACAGGCGCCCGAGGGCTCGGCCAGAAGGACCGTCCGCCCCGAGACCCGCCGCATCGACACCGGCAGACCCGCCGCATGCGCAGGTCGGGAGTGCAGCAGACTCGTCGTCGGCGAGAACCTCGTCCTCTGCGACATCGATGGTCGGCACGGTTTCGACCGTCTGCTCGCTCATGCCTATGACTCCTCGCTGCTTGCCGGTGGTGTGAAGCTCGTGGTCAGCGGCGTCGCAGCGAGGTCACGCCGCAGGCGCTCGTAGTCGTACGGGACGCGCACGAACTCGACGAAGCCGTTCTCGCCGAGCCGACCCGGGTCGACGATCGCGTAGCAGACCCGCCAGTCCCCGTCCTTGGGACGGCCGCCGCTGCCGACGTTGACGAAGACGGTCTCGCCGACAGACCTCGCGTAGGGCACGTGTGTGTGCCCGAAGAAGATGGCGGGATAGGGATACTCGCGGGCCATGCGTTCCATGGCCGAGGCGGGACGGTCCTCGTAGAGGTACTCGTTGATACGCCTCGGGCTGCCGTGCACGGCGAGCAGCTCACCGGCGGGCGTCTTGAGCGCGAAGTGGTCCTCGAGCGTTCGCAGGTAGGCCTTCACTTCGTCGGTGGCGACCTGCTGTGTCCACTCCAATGAGACGGCCCCTTCGGCCCGCTGATCGTCGGTCTTGTAGACGCAGCCGCAGTCGCCGGTCTCGAATCCGATGCCCTGGTCGTAGTTGCCCATGAGCGAGGGGATGCCGCGGTCGCGGACGAGCAGGGCGACCTCGTTGGGCGAGGGGCCGTACCCGACGAGGTCGCCGAGCGAGATGGTCTGCGGAACGCCGCGACGCTCGATGTCGGCCAGGATCGCCTCGAGGCCCGGCAGGTTGCCGTGCACGTCGCTGAACAGGGCGAAGGGTGTGTCGAGCTGCAGTGTCCTCAAGGAGCAGTCCTTTTATCGACCAACGTTTATATCAAGTTACCTTGACCCATAAAGGAATGTCAATGTACCCTGTCAATGCGGCACGCCCGCTGCGCGCGCCGCCGGAAGTCCCGGAAAGTCAGGGAGAACGCATGAGCTCGATCACCGTCATCCTGAAGCGGCAGTCAGGCTTCACGGCTGTGGCGCCTGTCTCTGGCTGTGGCTGCGGCGCCGGTGACCAGTCGGCGCCGAGCACCGAAATCGATGCTTCTGCCCCATCGTCCGGCTGCGGCTGCTAACGCAGCCAAGGAGACACGCGCCATGGCACAGAGCACCGTCAAGAGATTGTCGTTCCTCGACCGCTACCTGACGCTGTGGATCTTCCTCGCCATGTTCATCGGCGTAGGTCTGGGCTGGGCCTTCAGCGGCCTGCCCAAGTTCATCGACAAGTGGACGGTGGGCACCACCAACATCCCCATCGCCATCGGGCTCATCGTGATGATGTATCCGCCCTTGGCCAAGGTGCGATACGAGGAGCTAGGCGACGTCTTCCGGGACCACAAGGTTCTCGGGCTGTCGCTCGTGCAGAACTGGCTCATCGGCCCGTTCGTGATGTTCTTCCTCGCGATCATCTTCCTGCACAACTACCCCGCCTACATGACGGGCCTGATCATGATGGGGCTCGCCCGGTGCATCGCCATGGTCATCGTCTGGAACCAACTGGCTCGCGGCGACACCGAGTACGCGGCCGGCCTGGTCGCCTTCAACAGCATCTTCCAGGTGCTCTTCTACAGCGTCTTCGCCTGGATCTTCGTCACCAAGCTGCCGCCGCTCTTCGGGCTGCAGGGGGCCACTGTCGACGTCACGATCGGCCAGATCGCCAAGAGCGTCTTCATCTACCTCGGCATCCCGTTCATCGCCGGGATGTTGACGCGCTTCATCGGCCTCAGAACGAAGGGCAGGGACTGGTACGAGAAGAGATTCATCCCCCGCATCAGCCCGCTCACGCTCATCGCCCTGCTCTTCACGATCTTCGTGATGTTCAGCCTCAAGGGCGACCTCATCGTCAAGCTGCCGCTCGACGTCGTGCGCATCGCCATTCCGCTGCTCTGCTACTTCGTCATCATGTTCTTCGTCAGCTTCTTCATGGGGCGGCGGATCGGTGCCGACTACTCCAAGACGGCGACGCTGAGCTTCACGGCTGCGAGCAACAACTTCGAGCTGGCCATCGCCGTGGCCATCGCCACCTTCGGCCTCAACTCCGGCGAGGCCTTCGCCACGGTCATCGGGCCGCTGGTCGAGGTCCCCGTGCTCATCGGGCTGGTGAACGTCGCCGTCTGGATGGGACGCAGGTACTGGGGCATGACCGACGAGCCGCTACCGGCCGCGGTCGAGGCCGGCTGCGACGAGGTCGGCTGCGACGCCCTGCCCCAGACCACGATTCCCCCGACCCGGGAGGTCATATGACGACCCCGAATCACGCCACAGTCGAGGACTTCGTCCCCTTCTTCAAGGCGCTCTGCAACTCCACACGGGCCCAGATCGTCGAGTTCCTGCTCGCCGGCGAGCGCTGCGTGTGCGAGATGACCGGACCCCTGGACGTCAGCCAGCCGCTGGTCTCGCACCACCTCGCGCTGCTTCGTGACGCCGGGCTGGTCCTGGCACGTGACGAGGGTGCGAGGACCTATTACTTCATCAACTGGGAGCGGTTCGACGGCGACCTGGCCGGCTTCCTTGATTTCGTCAACAAGGCACGGAATGCCCCACATCCCGTCAACACAGCATCCCCATGCGCCACGAAACAGAAGCGCGGCGTGCGCGCCGCTTCCTAGCCCCTGACATCGAAGGAGAGACACGTGAAACTCGAGATCCTTGGTTCCGGCTGCGCCAACTGCCAGAAGCTGATGGCCGTCACGGAAGCTGCCGTACGCGACCTGGGCATCGAAGACGCCGAGCTCGTGAAGGTAGAGGACTTTCCCAAGATCATGGCCTACGGCGTGATGTCTACGCCGGCGTTGGTCATCGATGGCGACGTCGTCTTGAGCGGCAAGGTGCCCTCGCAGGCAGAGGTCGGCTCGCTGATCACCACGGCGCTGGCAGCCCGAGGGGCGTGAGCCTTAGGGAACCAACTACCGCCAGGGCACTTGGCTCCGGCTCGGCTCGCCAAGCCCTGAAGAAACCGACGACGTCTCAACGTCCGCAGCCCGAATGTTCCTTGACTGAGCCTGCAGAGGTTTCGTGACCTCAACCCGCAGCTAGGAACTCAATTCTCGGGATCTCGCCCATTCGCCGGGATGCAGGGTGTACGCTCGCCGGGTTCTTGTTTCGACCCCCCTTACGTGCAACCCCCAACGCATTTGCTGAGGCGCACCAAGGGGTAGGTACACACAAGTGATGCGGGCCAGGGGGTGCCCGCGCCGGACTCATGAGGGGAGGACACGGTTTCCGGCCAATCCGGCCGGCCACTCCGCTGGACATTCGCGGCATAGTGGCATGTCCCGTCGCAGTCCAGGCCGGAGGTCACCGTCCGCACGTCGGTACGCGGGAAGACAGCATTGGAGGGCGTCATGCACACACGCAGATACATCCTCCCGGCAGTCGCCTTGGTGGGCCTCGCCTGCCTGCTGCTCGCCGCGGCGAGCACGGCGCAGGCGCTCACCGACAATCAGAAGGTCGGCAGGTCCCTGTTCTTCGACACCACTCTCTCAGAGCCGGCCGGTCAGGCCTGCGCCGCCTGCCACGCGGGCAACGTCGGCTGGACCGGCCCCGATGCGTCGGTCAACCGGGCGGGCGCGGTCTACCCGGGCGCGTTCCCCGGACGCTTCGGCAACCGCAAGCCGCCCTCGGCTGCGTATGCCGGCGACAGCCCCGTCCTTCACTTCGTGGACAGCACGACCGGATGGGTCGGCGGCATGTTCTGGGACGGACGGGCAACCGGTGACACGCTCGGCGACCCACTGGCCGAGCAGGCTCAGGGACCGTTCCTCAACCCCCTCGAGCAGAACAACGCCAGCGCCCAGGTGGTCGTGGACAAGGTCGCGGCCTCGAGCTACGCGCCCCTGTTCAAGGCGGTCTGGGGCGCCGGCATCTTCGCCGACACCCATGCGGCCTACGAGGCCATCGCGCGCTCCATCGCAGCGTTCGAGCGCTCGTCCGCAGTGAGCTCCTTCTCGTCGAAGTACGACGCCTACCTCGCCGGTCGTGCCCACTTCACCGGCCAGGAGCAGCGGGGCATGGCTCTCTTCAACGGCAAGGCCAACTGCTCCGGCTGCCACGTGCCGCCGCTGTTCACCGACTACAGCTACGACAACCTGGGCATCCCCAAGAACCCGCTGAACCCCTTTTACGGCGAGCTCACGTACAACCCGCTGGGCGCTGATTGGGTCGACCACGGCCTCGGTGGCTACCTCGAGTCCGCCGGCTACGACACTTCCATCTACACGTCGGAGCTCGGCAAGTTCAAGGTGCCGACGCTGCGCAACGTCGACAAGCGGCCCTCCGCGAACTTCGTCAAGGCCTACGGCCACAACGGCTACTTCAAGAGCCTCAGGGAGATCGTCCACTTCTACAACACCCGCGACGTCTCCGGTGCCGGATGGAAGGGCATGCCGTGGCCGGCCCCAGAGTACGCCGCCAACATGAACACCACCGAAGTCGGCAACCTCGGGCTGACGGGGGGCGAGGAACAAGCGATCGTCGCCTTCCTCAAGACGCTGACGGACCGCTAGATCTACCGTACGTAGTCGCTCGATGACAGATGGGCCGGCCCCATATGGGGCGGCCCATCTGCCTACACAAATGCCGGCCCAGAGATGGCGACCGGCCGGGGTCCGTTGACGGCGGATGTGGCGGGCGCGACCGCAGTCAACGACAGGCGCAGGGGGCGAACCTATAAGCGCCGGCCGCGGGTTCGAGTTCCCCCCGCCCAAGTGACGGAGCGCTTCGAGAGCCTCGCGTCCACACCGGGCGTCACGCTCCAGATCGATGCCCCCGAGCCACCATTGCCCGTCGTGACGGCGGCCGCCTTCTCCAGGCCGCCTCGAACCTTGTCGAGAACGCCCTGCGCGTCACGCCGGGCGGCGGCCAGGTGCGCGTACTAGCGCGGCCCGGCCTGGCGAGGTAGGACCTCCAGTTGAACATCGTCAGGTTGCGCGACCGGATCAGAGTGTGAGAGCCGGCTTCGCCCGGGACCGAGCGCGGGTCCTGGCCGCCGGAGTACACTGCCAGACGACGATCCGTGAACGTGTGGACAGCGTCAGCGCGTCGAGTGGGACAAGGGACCGTCCCTCAAGACGGAGGTGGTAGGGATGTACCGGAGCAAGCTTCTTCCGGCGGTGGCTGTGCTGGCGGTGCTCGTGGTCTTGGGCGGCTGTGGCGGCAAGCAGCCCAGTCCCGAGCCGAGTCCCTCGTCGGGGGTTCGCGGCATCCTGCTCTTCTCCGGCGGGCCGGGGATCATCAGCCCCTCGCCTCTGCCCGATGGCTTCGGGACCACGAAGCTGGGACGGCCCTACTCCTTCGCGACGATCGTGGCGAAGGCCAAGTCGGGTGCACAGGCGACACTGAGCGTGAAGCCATCATCCGACGGCCTGTTCACGATGACCCTTCCCCCCGGCACCTACGTGCTGACACCGAAGGTGCCGAAGAACGGCCCTTGGCCCATGCCCACCACGGTGGTCGTGAAGCCCGGCGGGTTCACGCGCGCCGTGGTGTACGTCTCTGGCTTCTAGCGCCGTCATGGCAGCGGTCGGATCTCGCCGGTGGCTCATTGTCGCGCACGCCGCTCGCCGAGGGCGCCCGAACGGGGCCGTTCGAGGGTAGACCGGGGTCGTTTGGTTCGTTAGCGGGCTCGGTGGATTGAGCTCGAGCCTGCGGTTTTCCGCAGTTTTAGCAACTTTTTAGCAACCTGCCGGGGACGGCCCCTGGCGCCTCTCGCCGACTAGTCCTCGCAGCCGCGGCCGGCGTGTTCACCATCCGCCCGACGTGTTGCGCATGAGCGGACGCCGCTCACGATTCAGGTCAGTCCACCGTACGGTGGTCCGCTCGATGCGCTAGTAGACACCAGCCGGCTAGCCGGTGACCTTGGGCCAGTGGAGCACGAGCGCGCACACGACGACGCCCGCGTTGATCAGAATCGCATACAGGCCTTGCTCGCTGAGTCCCTGCAACCGTCCGTTCCAGGCAAGCAAGAGCAGCAGCGTGGAAACGGCGGCGACCGCTGCAGCCAGCACTTCCCACCACGATTGGCGGGACATCAGAGAAGCGCCCGAGACCGCGAATCCCACGGCCACCAGCAGGAGCAGAACCACGACGAGCCAACGCACGGCGGAATCCCCGATGGGCCCCGACAGGGCCCAGGACGCATCTGGCCATGTCATCCCAGGCTTCAACTCGAACAGGCGCATGGCGTGGGCCGCATACATGGCGTATACCAAGCCATGGGCAACCAAGAACAACCCGAACAGAATGGTCACGAGTCTCCCCCTCCGACGAAGCTCGCGCCTAACGGACTAGGCATGAGCAGACGCGCGTACCCTCTCAGGTCAGTCCACCTTCGGGCTTTCTGCTCAATGCCCTTCTTGGACGGCGTCGAGCTCCTAGGCGACCGGGCTGGTCAAGCAGCGCCGTCTGGTGATCCGTGAAGCCCGAGTCAGGCAGGCGTGAAGCATCCGCTATTTCCGGCGGGCAGGTTTCGCCTTGGCGAGGTTGCGCTCGACGGCCGCGTGGATGAGGTCCCTCAGCGCGTCCTCATTGACCGTATCGCCCTCTCCGATGTCAATGATCCGCGTCTTGTTGCCCTCCGAGACTGCGGTCAAGATCCCGTGCGGGTCCGGCAGGGCAAAGCCCGCCGGGAAGTTCAGCCTGACGCTCTTCTTGAGGATGTTGGCGGTGCAGACGCTACCGTCGTGCTCGAAGGCGGGCGCACCCAGAGGGTTGCTGGGCCGCTTCCACTTCACTTCCTCGACAATCTCCGGGTCGGCGTCGCGGATGATCCTGCGAAACTCCGCCAAGGCCGCGCCGCGCCAGTCCGGAGTCTGCCTGATCATCTCATCGATGAGTTCGTTCGGGTTCGGAATGCTGCCTCCGGATGGTCCTTCGTCCGTCCAACGTGCTAGGCATGATTAGCCGTTAGAGGGACCGACCGCTGTCATGTGCAGCCCGCCTGCTAGGCCGCGGCCTCGTTGGCTTGCGCCTGCTGCCCG